>DXML01000020.1 GCA_019414205.1 Collinsella sp.
TTTGCAATTAGTAAAGATGACTGGGCATGATGTCAATTCTGGTCTAACAGAGCCTAAACTTAAGTAGCTTATAGTAGGCTTCATCGAGCGACTCGAACTCATAGACCTTCTTCAAATACTTACTTTTTGAAGTCAGCCTCAACCCGCCTCCATATACAAAGGCAGTCGGATGGATGCCATTTTCACCGAGCGTTCTCACAATCCCCAAAGGGTTATAGTGTTCTTGGCCGAACACAACAAAGGGATGCTGGCGTAGCTTTTCAATATTCATATAGAAGTCCTAACTGACAGTACTGTAAACACGCGAATCGATAAACTCCCTCGATCCGTTATTAGAGAGTTTCTTTGCGGGAACTCCACCCCAAGTTGTATTTGGCTCCAAAATATCCTTCACTACGACAGCATTCGCAGCAATTGAAACACCGTCGGCAACGGTAATACCGCCAATTAGCTTTGCTCCAGTTCCAATGAACACGTTATTGCCAACCATTGGCGAAAGACTGTTGCCCCCGGTCGCCCCAAGATTCACACACTCCTGTATACGACAGTTTCGACCAACCTTTGAATGAGCGTTAACGACAATTGTTCCGTAATGAGCAATCGATAGTCCTTTATCGAAAACATTAATTGGAATAGAGAATCCAAGCCTTATAGCGCGCTTAGCAAGAAGGTGCCTACTGATCAGAAATTTCACAGCGTTAAAAGGATTTCTCAGACACTTCCCCGAGTACCAATACCATTCAGTCTTTCGCAAACGAATCTGATATTTCCACACATCGTCACCGAAGAATCTTGGGCGAGACCTCGTCTGATGTAAAGCAAGCCTATCGCACTCGAGAAACTCATTGAGTTCTTGTTTAGATGTAATCATTTTTCACCAGACTCGCGAATCTCTCGTTCAACGGCAGCGCGTTTCTCCGACCAGGCCATCATCTTGGTATGCAAAAAAGACCCTTCACTCTTTCTTCGATACTCCTCCACGCTCTCAATAACTCTCGCAGGCACACCCACCGCCACAGAATTGTCAGGGATGTCATGGGTAACAACTGCACCAGCACCGACAATGCAGTTTTTACCGATAGTGACGCCCGGCATGATTGTCGCATTGAGACCTATATGGCAGTTATCGCCAATCTTCACCCTAGAAAAGCAATCGATGTCGGATAACTCCGGATATAGGTGGCGAAGAACCCATACACCACCATCATGCGTCGTGATATTCACGCCGCGCGTAATACGAACGTTGTTACCGATCTCGACCAGATAAGGCTCTGACCCAAATTCATATCCGTTGAGAATTTCACATCCTTCACCGATAACAAGGCCACGCTTTTTTAGTTTTTCAAGTTTCTTCTTGCTGGGCATTAACTTCCAAGCAATATTCGACACGATAGACATAAATTCACCCTATCCGAGGTCTGCCAGCCTCATCTTCACGATCCGTACCTTGGTTAAATTGGTGGACAAATACTGGAGCGCTGAAGCGAGAACAATTGCATAAACACCGAGATAGCGAACCAGCGCAAAAGCAACACCAAGATAGACAGCATTGGAGACAAGACTGACCATGCTGTCCTCTTTGGCAAGTCCAAGAGAGAAGAAATACGGATGAAGGGCAACATACATCAGCGCATAGAAATGTACCGCGAGCAATATAAGAAACAGCGGAAGATTTGCAGCATAAACGTGCCCAAAGAGAACATTGAATAGCGGGTAGCCTAGCAATGATGCTCCGATCAAGCAAGCAACCATAACCATGCAAATGGCATTTCTAATCTTGAGGACAACATCAAACGCCTTCCTTTGTTCTCCCTCCGAGACAAGTTCAGACATTTGAGGCATGATAGCGGTCGAGATGGGGTTAGTTAACAGCGAAAAAACTTGTAACGCCTGCTTAAAAACCTTATAGACTGCGACCATCTCAACAGAAACCGCAGAAATAATGAATACATCGAGGTACTTTACAGGAACATCGACAGTTGTACCCAGGTTTGACCAGAGGCAAAATGAAACAAATTCGCGATCGCGACAGGAGAGTGGTGCAAGCAAAATTCTTCTAAGCCCAAACCTACGGTGCAAGAAAAAAAATGCCAAGAAAAGCAAAGAAACATGGTTGGCAATATCCGTCGCAACGTAAACAACCACATACCCAATCATCGTGTGCTCTATTGGCAAAAAGCAGTAACCGCCAACCACTAGAAGCTTTAACACAGCAAGAGCAATGCTGTTAATTGCCGTCCATTGGAACTTGTCAAATAGGCGAAGAATGCCAATCGAAGAGCCCTCAATATGAAAAACGATCTCAAGGGAGAATATATAGGCAGCCAGTCTGACCTCGGAGCCCCAGCCCATCAGGTCGCAGACGAATGTAAGGACAAGAAGACCAAGAACCGTTCCAGCCACTGCAGTAGCAACGTCCATCAAAATGCCAAGCTTCAGGTCAGCGAACAGTCGCTCGTCCTCCTTCTTTGACTTTGCGTCGGCACCAAACTTAATTATTGCTTGCCATGACTGGAAGTTCACGAGTGCATCAACGACGGTCATATACTGTTGTCCAAGAACGAAAAACGCATATTGAGTGACGCCAAGCGATTGCACGAGAATCGAAAGGGTAATAATCCCTATCGCTTGTGCCCCACTAGTTCCTAGTAGCGCTGTTGCAGCGTTCCTGAACAGGCGAGCCCAGAAGCCCTCGCCCCGCACCTTTCGCTTGATCCCTCTAAGGTCCAACTTCTTCAATCCGTTCTCCTACATATGTAGTAATCCTTAGCAAACGCAGTCAATCCCTGACCCTTGAAGCCTAGCTCTGCGGCATGAGAGAAAGCCTTCTCGATGACACCAAACAGGTCGTCGACAGAATTCTCGTCCGGGAAATTTGGGCTCCCCCCGGGCATGAGCTCCGAGGAGTGGATCATGAACATCGCATACGTGTCGGCTGACGAGTCGACATCGTCTAGAAGACCGCGCAGAGCGCTCGCCGAAGGATTCTTGGGTGGTCTCAACCACTGCCACTGACCCTTAACAAGCCGTTTACCTTGGCGAAGCACATCCTTCGGCTCATGAAGGGCATCGAAGGCGAACCGGTGAGTCCTCCTGATCGTCATTGGCACCTCAAGAAGCCCGGAATACAGCTCGAAAGGATGCTCGGGTGACTGCGAGTAATCGCTACCAGGGAGGCCCGTCTGCCCCGGCGCCATAGTCCAGTCCATATGCGGGGTCACGGAACAGTCGACAATGAAACCCTTCTTCGCGAGGAGGGCCGCGTACCTTTCATCGAGCGCCCAGCGCCCGCTCCTATGGGAGGTCACGGGAGCTTCGAAACGATTGCGGAGCGACTCGAGCAGAGTGTCGAACTTGGCCTCCATCTGCTCCTCGGGATACTCGATGAGGTAGGCGCGCTGATCGGTCTTTTCCTCGAGTGGAAACTCCGGCGGGTTGTTCCAGGCATGCAAATGCATGCCGATCTCGCATTTACCTGAGTCGTTCTTAGGCTTCATGTACCTCACGAAGCGATCGTCTTGGCACATCTCCCAGTTGGTAAGCCAGGTGGGCACAAAACCGTAATTCTCGGCAAGCTCTTGGAATCTCGGTAGGAACAGAGTGTTCTCGGTCGAGATGCCGTTCGAGACATCCCACTGGTTGTCCGCCTCAGTGTCTATGGTTATGAGCAGCTTCTTAGCCATTTCCTATCCTTTCAACGACTCGAGGAACCGGTCCGCCTGCGCGCCGACCAGGTATCCCCGTGCAGCCTCGACGGCGGCGTCCCCCATCGACCTTCTAAGCCTCTCGTCGCCGAGAATCTCCATAGTGCGCTCGGCAAGGGACTCCACGTCCCCGTTGGGAACGATGAGGCCGTCCACCGGGTCATCAATGAGCGAGCAGGGGCCGTCGTTCTCAAAGGCAACGCAGGGAACGCCGTGCGACATCGCCTCCAGGATGGACAGCCCAAACCCCTCCCAGCGAGACGGGGAGATGAGGACGGTCGCCTGTTCGTAATAACGCTCAGCGTCGGTGACGAAGCCCTTGAGCTCCATTTTGAACGGTAGCCTAGCGTCCTCTAACCATTCCTCAAGGCTCGGGAGGTAAGGGCCGTCTCCCACAACGAGGAATTCTCCGGCAAAACCTCTCACCGCGAGCGCCTCCGCGATGCGCGGGATGTAGTCGGCGCCTTTGGAGCCGGGATCAAGACGACCGCAGTAAAGCACGCAGTTCTCCGCGTAGCCTCTCGTGCCCATATTCACGATGGAATTGGGGAGGACAATCGCCGAATGCCCGGTGTGTAGCTCATAGACTTCCTTGCTCTGCTCGGTAAGTACGAAATTCACCTTGCAGCGCCTGAGCGCAAATGCATAGAGGCAGTCTTGACCGTAAAAGCCCCTGCCGCTCTGATTGAAATAGCCGTCATAGGTGCTGTGCTGCCAGCCGCAGACATCGATGCTCAAGCCGTCGCAGGCATACACCGCAACGATAGTATGAAGCGGATCACAACCGACAACCACGTCGAAACGGCCCTCTTTTAGAGCCTCGTGCACAGCCGCAAGGGACTTTTTATCAATTACTGAGCCACCGAGACTGTGCTCGTGACAAATTGGCTTCAATAAACCGGAATGTCGCCTGACCTTAGAAACGAGCTTGCCAAGCGGCTTGGAAGCCCCTTTGATGCCGACGGGCAGGATCGAAACATCAGAGCTCAAGCCATAGGGATTCTCGCCCAGCTCGGGGGTATCCATGAGAACAGAGACATCCACACCGCGCGAAACGAGCTCGTTGGCCAACAGCGCGACAGCCCTCTGAAGCCCACCAAGACCGGCGAGCGATTGGCAGACAAAGCAAATGCGCAAATTACTCACCCGGTTCAGTGCTTCGCGAAACCTGAAGATATGCCAAATATCGAGCTGCCCCGATAAAAAGCCAAGCGACAATTACACATTGCAACATTCCGTCCTGGGTCGAACAAATTGATGAATAGGTATTGACATGAACAAAATACAAAGCAAGAAGACCACAAGGAACGGCACCGAGGCTTCTAAACGTCTGCATAAGTGGCAACAAAAATAAGTAGATCCCCAGCAAAACGGCAAAAGCAATCCCATAACTGAAAGCAAATCTGAGAAGAGGGTATTCCAGTGCAATAACTAATAAGCCATTAGAATAGTCAAACTCATGACCAGCAAACCATTCATAACGAATAATGCCCGCAGCAATCAACTGGTCAAGTTGAATATTGCGCGATGAAGTCATGTCTCCTGTTTTGATACCGATCATTATTCGATCAATCATAGTGTCGAATAAGCCAGCTAAGTAAAACGCAAACAAACCAAAAATAATAACAATGCAGTATTTAATGTTGTCCGCATTTGAATACGCAAGGATAAACATGCAAAGCAGACAAACCATCGCCGAGCGACTTCCGGTAAGAAGGACAACGGCGGCCGTGATAAGAGTAACGAGAACCTGATTGACCCTGATTCCCATTGCTCTGTTAGCAATATGGCTCAAGGCAAAATATAACAGTGCGACTTCAGCAGTTAGGAGACTGTGACCCATGATTGAGACAAGGCGACCTGAAGAACTCATGCTAACAAGACTGGCTGAGCCATAAAATGCAGTGAAGGTTTTCGATACAGCAGAACCGCTCACAACATCGCACGCAGCGCATGCGACGATAATAACCATAACGACATTTAAGACCCTCATAAACCCCTCAAAAAAAGACGGGAAGATGGTCTCCGGAATAACAATCAATAGAAGAACCAGAGGAAAGAGACAAGAGATGAGATAAGAGATAGACATCCCAGTTGAGAAAGCAAGAAAGACCAGACCAGCAAACAATACGAAACGGACCACGCTAACGCTTCGAGACATTGAGTACTTATGACCAAGCATGTATAGAAGAAGCCAAGCGACAGACAGCAACACAAGAGGATTAAGGGCCCAGACCGCCTCGCTACCAGGGATAGTTCTATGCCTCAAAACATAAGGAGTGGCAAACAAACCAAGAGCAATGAATATGCCAGCCCTTCTGCCGACCGCCTCGTCCTGTTCAATAGGGCGTCGATTATTTCTTGAAAAAACGAGGTTATCTACATTCACCCACAATCACCTCACTCCACATATCGGTAATAGCATTAGCAGAAAGTAACTCCCTCACACCAGCAGCGTTTGCCCCTAGGCGATAAGCGAGGTCATTATCATCCGCTACGCGTGTCATCGTTACAGCAAGCTCATGTTCGTCGCCAACAGGAACCAGTATTCCGTTTTCGCCGTCATGAATCACCATGCGCGCACCGCCGCAGGGGCAGTCGGTACAAATACACGGAAGGCCAATTGCCATGGCCTCAAGCATGGAGTTGGAGAGTCCCTCATAATCGCTGGGCAGGACAAACAACCCGGCATCGCGCACCACATCGTGCACGTCCTGACGCCCGGGGTTGATGGAGACGACATTCGCAATGTCCAGTTCTTCCGCGAGTGCGACGAGCGAATCGCGCTCCGTGCCGTCGCCATAGACCTCGAGTGTCCAATCATCATGAGAAGCAAAGAACTCCGCGAAGGCGCGAAGCAGCATACCTAGATTCTTCTGCTTCTCCAAACGGCAGAAGCAGGCGACCAAATGCCGGCGCTCTCCGCAAAAAGGTTCAGGCAAATTGTCCTTTACTGGATTGAGGATCACGGTCTTCGCAACCTTATCCGAGAAATACGCCGCCGCATCGTCGGTTTGGCAGACCAACATATCCGCATAGCGGTAGAGCCTCTCGCGAAGCCAATTGGTCTTTTTACCACTGCCTACACGCGCCGGATCGTTGCGCTCTGAGATTACTAAGCGATTGGGCAGCCCAGCGAGTGCAATGATGGTCTGCATGTTCACGAAGTACTCGAACGCCACGAAACATGCATAGGGGTTATGTTTGGCAATACCACGCAGCCAGGAGATGCGATTCACCTTGGAATGCCCGCCGGAACCCTGAGGCCCATACTCCTTTTGGACCCCATCTACGACCGGATATTCACCCTCATAATTGTTGTACACGGCGATGCCAACACGCTTACCGCGACGGGTGAACTCTGCCGCTAGGACGCAGATGACACGAGCAGCGCCCCCGTTTGCGAGGGCGTTGCTCACGAAGATAATGTCTCGATTCTCTAATATCACGATTCCCCTTGAGGTCCTAACAGCTGCCAAAGCAGCCGTTAATGTACTCAGTAACGTTGAACGAACGGTTCGCCCCGAAGGGCTCCCACGAAGCGGGTATGAACCCGCAGCTCCGCGGACAATGAATACGTCTGCAGCACTTAATGTCCGGATGATCCTTCGCCGCAAAGACGAGCTTGTGCTCGAGCGGCAGGGCGTCAAAAGCAAGCAGGTCTTCCTCGGTGGCACCGTTCTGGTCGTTCAGCTTGAAAATCAGACGGTTGCGGTCGACGCGGCCCACGCGGCTCTCCCACTTGCGGCGGGCGGTCGCCTCGTCGTGGTGGTGGAGCATTTGGAGCTCGACGTCCCCCAGCCGCCCGATGAGGTACGTCCCCCAGTTCCCGTTGGAGCTGAGGACTTCCCTCCATTTCGACTCCTCGGGCGATATGAACTCGAGCGGCTCGGAGAGATGACGGTCAAGGTCAGCACAGAAGCGCACGAAGTCACTCGGCATGATGAACATGCCCACGGTCGGCGAGGCCTTGCGCATGCCGTAGCTCTCGTAGATCGTGCCGCCCCAGCAGTTGTTGGAAATGATGGTGAAGCCGTCCACGTCAAGCCCCTTCGCCCTGGCCTTGCAGGTGAGGGGCAGCCACAGCCCGTTGCGCAGCTTGAGCCGAACCGTCTCGCGCTTGAGCTTCTTGAGGGGTCCCGGGAGCGCCATCTACGCCACCGCCCTCTGGGAAGGTCCGCCGCACCAGACAGGCTGGAGCCCCGACATAGATGCCAGGCTCCTCCAGGTCCCTCGTGACGGCAGACCCCCCCCCGATGCAGATTCGATCGGCAATATGGACGCCCTTGGTCACGAGAACGTTGGCACCAAGCCAGCAGCAATCGCCAATCTCGATAGGCGAGCTCACGAGTCCCCCGTGAACGCCCTTAGAGTCAAAGACGTGATCATGGTCGAACACACAGGCGTTGGGTCCGAACATGGTATGCCCACCCACGCATACGGAATCGGCGGCGACAACGCGACAGTTGGTATTGAAGTAGCAGCCCCCGGAGAGCTCCATGCGCGCTCCGGGCAATACCTGAAGACGGCAGAGATCGTCGATATAAACGCCGCTCCCGAGCACCATGACACCATCGGGCGCGACATCGAGCCTCGCCGCGCGGCCAAGATATACAGGCTTGCCGCCGCGGGGCAGGAAAAGCCTAGACCCGAGCCGAATCTTCGCGCACGCGACGCGGGCCGCGCTCGCGCACCATTTGAGGCACTTCCCCATCATTCACCGCCTAGATAAATCGTCTTCAGCCTCTTGGAGGCCTCGCCTATATCAAAACCGTGCTCGCGCAGCGCGGGAAGCGCGCGCCGGCTCGCATCGAGGCGCGCGTCGGCGCCGCCAGCCGCCGCAAGGGCATCCCGCGCGCAAGCGGCCCACGCGGCGGCACCATCCCTAAGTGAGAGGAATCGAACGAGAGGGGTAACGGCGCACTCCCCCGTCACGACATCGGAGACCAGACAAGGAAGTCCAGCCGCCTGCCATTCGAGTACAACGCTGGGCAACCCCTCGAAGAGCGAGGGGAGCACCATAAGATCGAATGCCTGGAGGAACTCATCAACATTTGAAACGCGCCCGGTAATCGTCACGCAGTCCGCGAGTCCCTTCTCGGCAATTAATCCCTCAATCTTCGAGCGGTCGGGGCCCTCGCCAACGATGAAGAGCCTAGCACCCGGAACATCGCGAGACAGTAGCTCGAACACATCGATGAGGAACGATTGATTCTTCACGTAGTTGATGTTGCCGACGAAAGCGACGGCAGGTTCATCCCCGAATCCGAGGCGTAAGCGCACCTCGTCGCGCCGCACGGCATCGAAGGCATACTTCTCAAGGGCAAATCCGTTGTGGAGGACCTCGAAGGGGCTATCTTCAAAGAGCCACCTGCCAGCGTCCTCGCCGCACGCGAGTGCCCGCGTCCAACTACCACGGAAGAAGGGGCGAAGCATCTTGTCCCGTCGAGGATCATCGCTCCTGGTGTTGTGCGAGTGCGCAATCCGCTCGCGCACTCCCGCGAGCTGCGCACACCGAAGCTCGATGGCCATAACCGAGCTGCTCCCGTGAACGTGCACCACGTCGATACGCTCTCGCCTCATATACGAGATGAGAAAGCGCACATACCCAAAAGTGTCGGAGCGTCTGTCGGGCGTCTCCACGACATCGCATCCGAGCAATCTCAACTCGTCAAGAACGTCTGACTCATTGTTATATACGGCCGCCACGCGGACATCAAGTCCGTCGCGATCCATGGAGCGCATGAAGCTCAGTATGGAGGACGTAATTCCCTCGCGGCGCAGCCCGCCAGTCGGGACCACGAGAACCTTCCTATCCATCGCAGCTCACGTCCCAAAAAGCTTTGATGTGGTTTCCCCCATTGGTATGGATGACCTCGCCGGACACACACTTAGAGGCATCACTTAAAAGGAAGCACGCGACCTCGGCGACCTCCTCGGGCCTGAATATACGGCCCGAGGCACACTCGCGGTACATATTGCCGTCGGAAGCCTCAGCGTAGTCGCGCGTCATGTCCGAAAGTGTAACGCCAGGTGCCACGGCGTTCACGCGAACCCCAAGCGGATACATACGCCTAGAAGCAGCACGCACGAAGCTGTCCATGGCGGCCTTGGTCATGCCGTAGGGGATATCATAGGCCTGCTCGCCCGTCTCGCTCGTGATAACGAGGAGCTCACCCGAGGGCTCCTTCTCACGCCCTTTACGGCAAAGAAACTCGCGACAAAGGAAATACGCCCCGCGCATGTTAATGGCGAACTGCTTATCGAAACCTTCGATGGTCACGTTGTCGAAACGATTCTCGTGAAGACTCACGCCGGCGTTGCTCACCAGGCAGTCGATGCGCCCGCCGAGTTTAGCCTCGCATGCGTCCAGAAACTCGCCGGCGCGCTCCGCCTCGGAGACATCGGCGACCACATAGGTAACACAGGAGCCAAGTTTCTCGCAGGCAGCTTTGAGAGTGGCTTCCTTGCGGCCAGAGATGACGACCTTGGCACCCTCCGAAATGAACTTTTCTGCCATGGCGAGCCCGAGCCCGCGCCCGCCGCCAGTGATGACGACAGTCTTTCCCTTAAGCACGTTGCCCGCGCTCACCTGCGCGACTTCGACATTCACGAACTTCTCTGGAGACGACGCCAGGACAAGCTTTGCAGCTTTACGAATAACTCTTTTGAATCCCATGCGACTACCTCTTGAAAATCCCGGCGATTTTCTGGGCCTTCTCCTGCCCGATGGTCGCCTTGATGAGCTCCTTGGACTTGCGGATCGCTTCCGACTGCGCGTCGCGGGGACGGGTCATGTCGAAAACGTCGTAGACAAGCTTGGAATCCGCGCTCATCTCGGAAAAAACCTCGAGCAGGACGGGGCCCTCAGCGTCGTCATCGAAGAACTCCTCGACTGCCGCGTCGAGCTCCTCGGGGTTATGCGCGCTCAGGTAACGGAATCCGCATTCGCGCACCCAGCCCTCAGCCTTGGTGTGGTGACGAGCGCAGGTGTGGAGGTCCGAGGCCTCGTCCTTCCACATCTGGTTGAAGTAGAACTCCTCGCCCCCCTCGTTGTTGAGGAGGAGGATGCGCACCTTGTCGGTGACGTGGCGAATGCGAAGCGCGTTCATGTCATAGAAGAAAGCAAGGTCGCCGATCACGAGATAGCTGGGCCTGCCGCTCGCCGCGGCCTGGCCCAGGAGGGACGAGAGACAGCCGTCGATGCCGTGCGTGCCGATGTTCGCGTAGACCTTGACACCCGACTGAAGCTTGAAGAAATTTGTGAGACGGATTGCGTTGTTGATCGCGAGGTGCAGGATGGAGCCCGTTGGCACGCGCTCGACAACCTTGCGGATGGCCGCCATGTTCGAGTAGGGAAGCTCCGGCACCGTCGCGGAGGCCTCATAGGCCTTAAGGGCGGCGAGGTAGCTCCCGCCGGGCTTGCACGAGGAGGCATCGGCCATGCGCGAGAAGAACTCAGCAGGTGTGCACTCGAACACCCTCGTTAGGCTCCTGAACATATCGCAGACAGAACCGTCCTCGCTGATAGACCAGTGCTCATAGGACCCTGCGAATTTACGCAGCATATCCTTGAGGCCCGCAGTCATGTTGCCACCGAAGGTGATGACCACGTCGGGCATGAACTCGGAGAACTTCTTGGGCGTGATGTAGCGGTACTCCATGCACAGCGTCGGGTTGAAGGCGTGTTCGCGAGGGATGTTCGCCATGTACTCGGCCGCAATGGCCACCTCGTAGCTGGCTGCAAAGCTCTCAAGGGCGCACGCGAGCTCGGCGGCGCAGGAAGACTGCTGGCCGGCGACCACGAGCACGCGCTTGGCTCGAGAGAGTCGATCCGCGCATGCGGCCCACTCAACGGCCTGGTCGGCTTCGACCCTGCGGATCCTAGTGACCTTCGGTAGCTCCTTGACGTTGAACGAGTTGTTGTACGCCTTCATCGGCACGTTGATGTGGACGGGGCCCGTGCCGTGGTGATCGAGCTCGAGCAGGGCCTCGTTGACGAGACGCTCGCAGAAGTGCGCGTCTTCGGCGTCGTTGATGATGGGCAGGTTGACGGACTTGCGCACGTGACGGTCGTACATGCCCACCTGGTCGATCATCTGGTCCTCCCACTGCCCGAGCATCGCGGGATTGCGGTCGGACGTGAGCACGACGAGGGGCACGTCCTGGTAGAAGGCCTCCGCGACGGGCGGCCAGTAGTTGCAGGTCGCCGTGGAGGAGGTGCATGAAATCACGACGGGCTCGCCGAGCTCCTGAGCAAGCCCAAGCGCGAAGTAGCCGGCACTACGTTCATCGACGACGGAATAGCAGGTGAAATACGGGTCCTCCTCGACGGAGTGCACGAAGGGGACGTTGCGGCTGCCGGCAGAGAGCACTAGATGGCGGATACCGTACTCCTTGAGCAGGGCGATGATGATCTGGTAGGACTTTAGCTCCGTATACATGCGGAGACCTCCTTCTTAAGATAGGCGCGTGCAGCCTCGCGGCTCGTGTGAATGACGGCGTCGGTGGCGGCCCAGTCTACGGGCGCATCAAGGGCGGCGGCGAGCTCGCCCGACCCAGCTGCAGCACGGGAAGTCAGGCCCAGACGGCTCAACAGATCGGTGAGCTTCTCGGAGTTACCGTAGCCCGAGCTCCTCACGAAGGAGACGAAGGGCGTGTGTGCGATGGTCGAGAAGATGGTGCCGTGGAAGGTGTCGGTCACCACGGCCTCAGCATGCTTGAAATAGGAAAGCACCTCAAAGGGCGAGCAATCCACGAAGCGATCACAGACGCCCTGAACCCCGCCGATGTTGAGCACCTTGAGACCGCGCTGATCGGCGTAGGCGCGCACGGCGACGCACTCCTCGGCCGTGAGGCGACCCGAGTATCCGTATGCGATCATGTAGCGGTCCTCGTCGACCTCGGTGGGAATCAGCCCGCACTCGCCAAAATAGTCGTAGGCGAGCACCGGGTCCAAGCTGAAGGTCGGTACTTCCCCCGTAAGTGACTCGACAATGGCGCCCGTGTTGGCATCGCGAGCCGAGACGGCGTCGAGACGCTTTAAGTAGCCCGCGACCTCTTCGCGCTTGCCGTAACGGTCAAGCTTGTCGAGCGTGGTGTTACCGAAGGAAGCGGCGTAGGTCACCTTGCGTCCGGCGCGCAACCCGGTACCGAAAAGCGCGGGCGTGAAG
This sequence comes from Collinsella sp., assembly GCA_019414205.1. Taxonomy (GTDB): domain Bacteria; phylum Actinomycetota; class Coriobacteriia; order Coriobacteriales; family Coriobacteriaceae; genus Collinsella. Next base: position 12,878 of record DXML01000020.1, read on the forward strand.
CCGACATTAGCGTTATCCTGAACGCAGTTGAACACCTCGTCGCTGCCGATGACCAGGAGGTCGATGTCGGGGTCAAGATTGGGCTCCTCGGTGAGGCCGAGTATCGGGTAGAAGCGCTGAGCGTATGTGCGCTTGTAGCGGATGAAGGCGAGCTTGTCCCTGAGCGGAGCGTCGTAGCGGAATACCTCAAGGACCTTCTCCGCCTTGCGGGCGACGCCCTTCTTCGATGACGGGGACGTGACCAGGCACTTGCCAGGCTCGTAGTCAACGAACTGCACATCGCAGCCAAGGGACTCCAGGATGGACTTCAGGCCGAAAGCCTGCAGGAAGGACCCGTAGTTGTAGATCCTCTGCATACTGAGTATGCCGGCGCGGGGTTTAGTCATGCGATTAAATTCCTTCTATTAGTCTCTCGAGCTCTCGGCAGAACTCGGCGTTGTGGCTCTTAAAAGTGACGCCGCGCGAGAGCTCGCGGGCGCGCTCGATGGCGGCGGAAAGGTCCATCACGTCGTAGACGGGCACGATCCCGCCTTGGCGCTCGGCGACGATGCGCACGAAGTCGGCCTGATGGTTGTTCACGTGCTCGTCAAGGTCGCCCCTGCGAGGCACAACGACGGGTACCTTGCCTGCAGCCATGGCCTCGATGAAGCTTGAGGGGCCGCCGTGCGTGATCACCACATCGGCACCCTCCATGTAGCTCTTCATCTGTTGGAAAGGCACGAACTGCGAGTGGTCGCAGTGGACGGGCTCGTACGTCGAGTAACCCGTCTGGATATAGACGGGCTCATCGAGCGTGCCGTCCTCCTTGAGATCGTCAACCGCCTTAACCAGGCGGTCGAACTGCTGCTCGTGGGTGCCCACGGTCACGAATACCATGCGCGTCCCTCCTAGAAGATAGAGCCGAGGTCAACGGCGTTCTTGTAGACCCCGAGTTGCTCGGGCCACTGAACCACAAAGAGGTCGGCCACTCCGTTGAGTATGCGACCGGTCATCGTGGACTTGTCCACGCGGTCGAAGACCTCCACGTAGACGCATTTGGACCCGAGCATCTTTCCGATCAGGAAGAACGGCACAGCAACCGCGGCACCGGAGCTGATGATCAGATCGGGACGCTCCTTGCGGAGCACCTTCCAGGCGAGAACCGTGTTCTTCAGCAGGTTCGGTATGTTGCGGTTCGTCGGATAGTGGCAATGGTAGACACGCTCCCCTTCCAGAAGAGAGTTCGCGTCCTCCTTGTCGAAGGTCACCCAGAATCGATCAGCCGCACGTTCCCATACAGGTCTCAGGAGCCACATATGCGTAAGATGCCCACCACTTGAGCTGGGAATGCAGATCTTTGCCTTAGAAAGGTCCACGATGAGCTACTCTCCGATTCCGTAGTACTCGCGATACCACTTGGCGAAAACCCTCAGGCCGTCCTCGAGCGGGGTCGCGGGCTTGTAGCCCAGGTCCCGCTGGAGTGCTGTGGTGTCGGCGTAGGTGACGGGCACGTCGCCGGGCTGCATCGGCACGAGTTGCTTATGCGACTCGAAGTCGTAGTCGGCCGGGAGCACACCCTCCTCCACCAGCACGCGCTGCAGCGTGTCGACGAAGTCGAGAAGGTTCTCGGGGTGCGAGTTGCCAATGTTGTAGACGCGGTGCGCGGCGAGCGGCAGCCCGTCCTCGCCCATCTTCACCTCGGGGGCGGCGTCCATGACGCGCCTGACGCCCTCGACGATGTCGTCGACGTAGGTAAAGTCGCGGCGGCAGTCGCCCATGTTGAAGATCTTGATGGTGTCGCCTCGGCGCAGCTTCTCGGTGAAGCCGAAGTAGGCCATGTCGGGCCTGCCCATGGGGCCGTACACCGTGAAGAAGCGCAGGCCGGTGGCCGGGATGGAATAGAGCTTTGAGTAGGCGGCCGCCATGAGCTCGTTGGACTTCTTGGTGGCGGCGTAGAGCGAGACCGGCGAGTCGACGCGGTCCTCCTCGGAGAACGGAACCTTCTTGTTGCCGCCGTAGACCGAACTGGAGCTGGCGTAGACCAGGTGCTTCACCGGGTGGTGGCGGCAGGCCTCGAGCACGTTGAAGAAGCCCACGAGGTTGCTCTCAAGGTAGGCGCGCGGGTTCTCGATGGAGTAGCGGACGCCCGCCTGGGCGGCGAGGTTCACCACGACGTCGAAGCCGTTCTCCGCGAACAGGCGCTCGATGAGGGCGGCGTCGCACAGGTCGCCGCGAACGAAGGCGAAGTGGCCGTCGGTGTCTACCTCGGCCAGCATGCGCAGGCGCGCTTCCTTGATGCCGGGGTCGTAGTAGCTGTTGAGGTTGTCGAGGCCGACGATCACGTCATCGGTTTCCTCGAGCAGCTTCTTGACGAGGAACGCACCAATAAAGCCGGCGGCTCCGGTGACGAGGACTTTTCTATTTGCCATTCATACCACCTAGTCTCGTTTAAACAGGTCGCGTGTATAGACCTTGTCCGCCACGTCCGCGAGCTCGTCGCTCCAGCGGTTGGCGACGATCACGTCGCAGCCGGCCTTGAAGGCCTCCAGGTCGTGGGTCACCTCGGAGCCGAAGAACTCCGGCGCGTCCAGCGTGGGCTCGTAGACCACCACGGGCACGCCCTTGGCCTTCACGCGCTTCATGACGCCCTGGATGGAGCTCGCGCGGAAGTTGTCGGAGTTGGACTTCATCGTCAGGCGGTAGACGCCCACGACCGGCTTCGGCTTGCCCTCGTAGACGCGGTCCCACACCATCTGCAGCACCTCGTCGGCGACGAAGTCCTTGCGGGTGCGGTTGGCGTCCACGATGGCCTCGATCAGGTTCTGGGGCACGTCCCTGTAGTTGGCCAGCAGCTGCTTGGTGTCCTTGGGCAGGCAGTAGCCGCCGTAGCCGAAGCTGGGGTTGTTGTAGTGCGACCCGATGCGCGGCTCTAGGCAGACGCCGTCGATGACGTCGCGGGTGTTGAGGCCGCGGACTTCGCAGTAGGTGTCGAGCTCGTTGAAGTAGGCCACGCGCAGCGCAAGGTACGTGTTGGCGAAAAGCTTCACGGCCTCGGCCTCGGTGGTGCCCAGCACGAGCTCGGGGATACCCTTGGAACCGTCGGCGTTCACGCGCTCCAGCTCGGCGGGGTCGGCGCCCTGCGCGAGCAGACGCCCGAAGCGCTCGGCGGCCGCGACGGCCTCCGCGTCGTCCTTCGGCGCGCCCACCACGATGCGGCTGGGGTGCAGGTTGTCGTAGAGCGCCTTGCTCTCGCGCAGGAACTCCGGGCTGAAGAAGATCTTGCTGTCGCCCAACCTCTCGCGAAGGCCCGCGGTGTAGCCCACGGGGATGGTCGACTTGATGACGATCCAGGCGTCCGGGTTCACCGAGCGCACGGCGGCGATGGCGGCCTCGACGGAGCTCGTGTCGAAGAAGTTCCTGTCGCTGTCGTAGTTGGTGGGCGTAGCGATGACGGCGAAGTCGGCGCCAGCGTAGGCCTCGGCCACGTCGACGGTGGCGTGCAGGTCGAGTTCGCGCTCCCCCGCCTTTGCCTCTGCTAGGAAGCGCTCGATCTCGTTGTCCTGGATGGGCGACACGAAGTTGTTGATCTTCTCGACCTTCTCGGGAACGATGTCCAGCGCATGGACCTCGTTGTGCTGCGAGAGCAGGACGGCGAGGGACAGGCCGACGTAGCCGGTACCGGCGACAGCGATCTTCATTTTCTTCTCCGATTCGAATCGAGCATTAGAGTTAGGCATTAGTACGCATCGCTTCCGTTGAAGACCTCCAGAACCGTGAGGAGGACGATCTTGAGATCCATGACGATTCCGCGCTTGGCTATGTACTCGAGATCACGGCGGACCATGCCGTCGAACCCGGTGGAGTTTCGCTCCGTAACCTGCCAGAGCCCCGTAATACCTGGCTTCACCGCTAGCCTCTGCAGGTCGTACTCGGTGTACTCCGCGACTTCGTTCGGCAGCGGCGGGCGCGGGCCGACGACGGACATCTGACCCAGGAAGACGTTGAGGAACTGTGGGAACTCGTCGATGGAGTGCTTGCGGATGAACCTGCCGATCTTGGTGACGCGGGGGTCCTCCCTCATCTTAAACATGGCGCCGGCGATCTCGTTCTGCTCCCTGAGCTCGGCGAGGCGCTCGTCGGCGTCCCTGTACATTGATCGGAACTTCCACATGCGAAAGGTTGACAGGCTGCCGTCGCGGTGGGTCTGGCCCACGCGGATCTGGCTGTAGAAGGGGTTGCCCTCGCTCTCCAGGCGGATGGCCGTGGCCAGCACCAGGCTGGGTATGGCGATGACGGCCAGCGCGCAGCCGCTGAAAACGATGTCGAACGCGCGCTTGACGGCGCGGTAGGCCAGGCGCGAGTTGTCCCAGTCCATGATGGATTGCATGGCCTTATATCGACCGGCGCCTTCACGCCGGTCCATGGCCTGAGCAATCAGCGCCGCCCCTACGGGCGCATTGCTCTCTGTCACTTCTTTATTAGCAGTCACGATAAAACTTACGTCCCTGTCCCCAGGAACCCCCCCCCCCCGTCCGTGAATTCAAAAAACGAATGATTTGCCGGTGCAACGTCTCCCTTACGTTTTGCTGGGCACGTCGAGCGCAAGCAGCTCCCTAAATGCGGAGTCGCCTTCGCCTACGTCCACCAGGCACCAGCGCTTATGACGGTCGATCTTTTTAACTCGGGCCTCTTGCCCCACCAAGGGACCCTGTTCTATGTGCAACACGCCGTCTTCTATGCGTGCGACGCTGTTGCGCACCACGCCGTCGTTGTCCAGCACACTGCGGTACCAATCCTGCGCATCGTCCGGCATGGGCATGTATGCCCGCTCCCTACTGCCGGCGATGCGACAGCCAAAGCTCAACTGGGCCAAAGCCCTATCGAGCGCAGCGGCATCGTGCGTGGCGACGAAGAAATATTCCTTGTACATGGGTTTGGTTTGGAGCGACCATGCACCGTCCCGCTTAAACCAGAACTCCTTTTGCATCACAAAAGCGTCCTGCATCAGCTCGTGCGGGATAATCCGGCGGACCTTTTCGCAGGTCTCGCGCTCTTTTCCATGAGGGGTGTGGACCAGATACCAGCGAACGCGGCCGTGCTGGCTGTTGGTGGTGGCGCCGTTAAATGCGCCCGGCAGCTGCTCTTGGCGCCGTGCCGTCTGTTCCATGTTCTCGCCCCCTCTTTTTGGCTTTGCGATGCACGCAAATGCAGGGGCGTTTAGAACAGGCTTCTCGCTCGCAGCTAGGCGCAGTCGCAAAAGTACAGGTTTTTGTATCTTTCGACAGACGACATTATACGAGCAATTAATCAGCGTTTGCCCAGATTACGCAAAATGTACTGCTAGTAGGTACATCTCCATACCCCTCTATAAAAACCTGTACCTTTTTGTGCAACAAAAAAAGCCGCTCGACCAGCGGCTTTTCTTATTTGGGCATGAAAAAAGGCGACCGCCCTATGTGGACGGTCGCCTTTGTAAATTGTTGTGAAGTTTACCTTAAGCGCGGGTCTTGATCTCCTCGAGCACCTTGGCCACAAACTCGTCAACGCTCATCTGAACGGTCTCGTTGGAGCGGTCGCGGACGGAGATGTTGCCGGCCTCGACCTCCTTCTCGCCCAGGATGAGCATGTAGGGCACGCGGTCGATGCTGCGAGCCTCGCGGATCTTGTAGCCGATCTTCTCGTCGCGGTCGTCGCAGACCACGCGAATGCCGGCTTCCTCCAGTTTGGCGCACACCTCGTGGGCGTAGTCGCGGCTCTTCTCGGAGACGGGAAGTGCCTTGACCTGCACGGGGGCCAGCCAGGTGGGGAACTTGCCCGCAAAGTGCTCAATCAGAATACCGATGAAGCGCTCGATGGAGCCAAAGCACACGCGATGCAGCATGATGGGGCGCTTCTTGGTGCCGTCGGCGTCCACGTACTCCAGGTCAAAGTTGAGCGGCATCTGGAAGTCGAGCTGCACGGTACCGCACTGCCAAGTGCGGCCGAGCGAGTCCTCCAGGTGGAAGTCGATCTTGGGGCCGTAGAAGGCGCCGTCGCCCTCGTTGACCTCGTAGTCCATACCCAGCTTCTCCAGAGCGGTGCGCAGACCCTCCTCGGCGCGAGCCCAGTCCTCGTCCGAACCCATGGAGTCCTCGGGGCGGGTGGAAAGCTCGACGTGATACTTAAAGCCAAACTTCTGGTACACGGAGTCGATAAGGTTGACCACGCCCACGATCTCGTCGGTCAGCTGGTCGGGACGGACAAACAGATGGGCGTCGTCCTGGTTAAAGCAGCGCACGCGGAACAGGCCGTGCAGGGCGCCGCGCAGCTCGTGGCGGTGCACCAGGCCAATCTCGCCGGCGCGGATGGGCAGCTCGCGGTAGGAGTGCGGCTTGGAGGCGTACACCAGCACGCCGCCCGGGCAGTTCATGGGCTTAATGCAGTACTCTTCGTCGTCAATAACGGTGGAGTACATGTTGTCCTTGTAGTGGTCCCAATGGCCCGAGGTCTTCCACAACTGCTTGTTCATGATGAGCGGCGTGGAGATCTCCACGTAGCCGGCCTTGCGGTGAATCTCGCGCCAGTAGTCCAGCAGCGTGTTTTTAAGGATCATGCCGTTGGGCAGGAAGAACGGGAAGCCGGGGGCCTCGTCGCGCATCATAAAGAGGTCCATCTCGCGGCCGATCTTGCGGTGGTCGCGCTTCTTGGCCTCCTCCAGCATATGCATGTGCTCGTCGAGCTCTTCCTTGGTGGCAAAGGCGACGCCGTTGATGCGGGTGAGCATCTTGTTGTCCTTGTCGCCCTTCCAGTAGGCGCCCGAGACGCCGGTGAGCTTAAAGGCCTTGAGCGCCTTGGTGTAGCAGATGTGGGGGCCGACGCACATGTCGATGTAGTCGCCCTGCTGGTAGAAGGTAATGCGGGCGTCGTCGTCCAGGTCGCCGATGTGCTCGACCTTGTACTTCTCGCCGCGCTCCTCCATAAGGGCGATGGCCTCGGCGCGGGGCTTCTCGTACACGGAGAACTTGAGGTTCTCCTTGACGATCTTCTTCATCTCGGCCTCGATCGCGGGGAAGTCGTCCTCGCTGATCTTGACGCCATCGGGCAGGTCGACGTCGTAGTAGAAGCCGTTGTCGGTCGCGGGGCCGTAGGCAAAGTCGGCCTCGGGATAGAGACGCTTGATGGCCTGCGCCATGATGTGCGCGGCGGAGTGGCGGATGACGTGCGTGACCTCGTCCTGCGGGAGCTCGGCCACCGAACCGTCATTGTAGAGTGCCTTCATGGGTATGTTTTCTCCTCTCGGATGCCTGATGCAAGTGCGTGCGATGCGCTCGGCGTTTTTGACTTGCATCATTATAGGCAGGTTGCCTTGGTATACAAGCGCCCGCCGCACCTTAATGGCACGGCGGGCGATTTTCTACGCATGCTTCATCGTGTGGGGGCGGGGTGCGCGTATGGCTCGCGGCCGGCCCGGCGATGGATGCGTTACTGGATGCGAGTTCGGCAGTAGGGGCAGACCTTCCAGTGCGCATCGAGCGGGCGATGGCAGCTGGGACATACGTTGCGAACCTGGGTATCGCACACCGGGCAGACGACGAAGTCCTTCTCGATGGGCGCGCCGCACTGCGGGCAGGTGCCGTACTGGGCAAGCTGACGCTCGCGCAGGGCCATGTCCAGCTCCTGCTCCTCGCGGTCGGACGCGTAGGAGTGCGGGCGCAGGACCAGGTAGGCGATGAGGCCCACAAACGGGATGAGGGCGATGATGCCCCATGCCACGTAGGCGCTGGCGCCGCGGCGGCGAGCGTCGATGAACACATAGACGACCGACAGCACATACAGGGCGATGATAAAGCCAACAAAGGCATAGACGACGCCCATAAGCTGCGGCGACATGAGCTCGGAGATGTACTTGGACATTACGGGTACCTTTCGGAATATTAACAGTTCGGTCAAGTTTACCACGGGGTTTGTTTATATGGGACTACGGCTGGGTACGGGGCCGGCGCGGACACAAACATCTCAATCTGTAACAAGTGGGAGCGGAATCCAGGTCTAGGTGTTACAGATCGAGACACAGGGGTCCCTCCCCGACTTCAATCTCGATCTGTAACATCTTGGGCCCCAAAACCCCTCTTACTGTTACAGATCGAGACGAACGGTTTCCATAGTTGTCGGCAGACGAGGTTGTCGACGTTACCGGGTCTCACCTCGTCTGCCGTTGGCGGGTGTTGAGAGGCTGTTCGCCGCATTGCCGCTGCGCTGGCGGTGTGCAGACCGTAGGATAGTCTTATTGACAGCCTGTCAACTCGACTGGGAGGCACTGTGACAGAAACGTTTGATATCGCGATTGTGGGCGCGGGCATCACCGGGTGCGCCATCGCGCGGCAGCTCGCGCGCTATGACCTGTCCATTTGCATGGTCGAAGCGGCCAACGACATCGCGCTAGGCGCATCGAAGGCCAACGGCGGCCTGGTGCACGCCGGCTACGATCCGGCACCGGGCACCGTAAAGGCGCAGGTCAACGCCCGCGGCTGCGAGCTGTATGGCACCTGGGCCCAGGAGCTCGGCTTTTTGTTTTGCCGCACCGGTTCGATGGTGCTGGGGTTTAACGACGAAGACCGCGAACACCTGGAGAAGCTGCTCCAGAATGGCGTGGCCAACGGCGTGCCCGAACTGTCGATTATCGGCCCCGAGCACATCCACGAGCTAGAACCGCGCGCGAGTGCCCAGGCGACTTGCGCGCTGTGGTGCCCCTCGACCGGTTTTGTCGATCCGTTTGAGGTCGCCATTGCCGCGCTGGAGAACGCCGTCGCCAACGGGGTGACGTTTATGCGCTCCGCACCGGTGGAAGCGATTGAGGTTGCTGGCAGCGAGACTACCGACGGGGCTGCACGCTTTACGCTGGTGACGCCTGCCGGCGATGTGCGCTGCCGCTATCTGATCAACACAGCGGGCAACGGTGCCGCGGACATCTCGCATATGGCCGGCGCCGAGGAGTTCCAGATGGTCTGGCGCCAGGGCAACATAGTGGTACTGGACAAGGAGCCGCGCACGCTGATGCCGCTCTACCCCGTTCCGACGCCAGTGTCCAAGGGCGTTATCGTCACGGGCACCGTGCACGGGAACACCGTGATTACAGCAACCGCTGCCGTGCGCGAGCCCGGGGACACACAGACCTATACGAGCGATGTGAACGCGCTGTTGGCCGGCGCGCGCAAGCTGGTTCCCGATCTGGACACGCGCCGCGTGGTGCGCGCGTTTGCCGGCGGGCGCCCGGTCATTCAGGGAACGAACGACTTCTTTATTGGGCAGTCCGCCGTGGTGCCGGGGCTCTTTCAGGCGGCGGGCATTCAATCGCCGGGCGTGGCGAGCGCACCAGCCATTGCCGAGCGCATGGAGCACGTGATGCGCGAGGCGGGCGTTGCTTTGCGCGAGCAAGCCGATTGGAATCCGATTCGCCGCGCGCCGGACGACTTCGACCGTGCGCCGCTTGCGCGCAAGGAGGAGCTCATTGAGTCCGACTCCGCGTGGGGGCAGATTGTCTGCCGCTGCGAGACGGTGCCCGAGGCCGAGATTGTTGCCGCGATTCGACGCCGCCCAGGTGCGGTTTCGGTCGAGGGCGTCAAGCGCCGCTGCCGTGCCGGCATGGGCCGCTGCCAGAGCGGCTTTTGCCAGAGCCGCGTGGTGGCGATTCTAGCCCGCGAGCTGGGGTGTGACCCCAGCGAGGTGCTGTTGGAGGACACTGGCTCGTGGCTCGTTGAGGGACCTTTGAAGGGAGTGCGCTAGGATGGCGACGAATCTGAATATGGTTGCTGGGCGAGATGCCGCGGTTGCAGCTGCGGGCGAGGCCGTGCCAACGCAGGCCTTCGACGTGGTCGTTATCGGCGGCGGGCCCGCCGGCATGGCGGCCGCGCTTTCGGCGCATAAGGCCGGCGCGCGCGTGGCCATCGTTGAGCGCGAGCAACACTTGGGCGGCATCCTCCGCCAGTGCATTCATCCCGGTTTTGGCCTATCGCACTTTAAGCAGGAGCTCACCGGCCCCGAGTATGCGCAGCGCTTTATCGACCAGGTGCGCGCGACCAACATTGTGCTGTTCATGGACAGCATGGTGCTTGGGATTGATTCGGACGAGTCCACGGAAGACGCCGCGGTCCACACTGTCACGCTCATGAGCCCCACCGGCATGCTGCAGCTCACCGGACGTGCTGTCGTCCTTGCCATGGGCTGCCGCGAGCGCACCCGCAGCGAGATCAAGATTCCCGGCAGCCGCCCTGCCGGCGTGTTTACGGCCGGCTTGGCGCAGCGATACATCAATATCGAGAACCTCAAGCCCGGCTCGCGTGCCGTCATTTTGGGCTCGGGCGACATTGGGCTCATCATGGCGCGCCGCTGCACGCTCGAGGGGATTTCGGTCGAGGGCGTGTACGAACTCATGCCGTACGCCAACGGCCTGCGTCGCAATGTGAAGAACTGCCTGGATGACTTTGGCATTCCGCTACATCTGTCTACCACGGTCACGCGCGTGATTGGGCACGATCGCGTGGAGGCCGTCGAAGTGAGCCAGGTCGACGAGCACCTGGCGCCCATTGCCGGGACGCAGCGCATCGTTCCGTGCGACACGCTGCTGCTTTCGGTGGGCCTGATTCCCGAGAACGAGCTTTCGGTTGCCGCGGGCGTGGAGCTGGACCCACGTACGCGCGGCGCCGTGGTGGACCAGAGCCTGCAAACGGGCGTACCGGGCATATTTGCCTGCGGCAACGTGCTGCACGTGCACGACCTGGCCGACAACGTGACGACCGAGTCCGAGCGCGCCGGTGCGGCTGCGGCGGCGTGGGCGTTGGGGAACGACGCGGATGTCGAAGCGGGCGCTGCGGGCACGGGTTGCCAGCTCACGGTCTCCCCCGCCGGCATCGCGGGCTACGCGCTGCCGGGACGCATTACGGCTGCGGCACTCACCAAACTCAACTTCCGCGTCCGCCGACCGGTCGACGCCGCCCGCGTGCGCATTCTAGCAGGCGACGAGGAACTGTTCACCGGCAAGGTCCGCCCGTTTAAACCGAGCGTCATGGAAAGCTTCCCGCTGCCGGCAAAGGTGATTCAGCATGCGCTCGACTTGGGTGTTAGCGAGATTGTCCTGTCCGTCGACCCCGTTGAGGAGGCATAGCTCATGAGCACGAATGCGATCGAAACTCTGCAGTTCAACTGCACCACCTGCCCCTCCGAGTGCCTCCTGACCGTGGAGGTGGAGCGTGACGCAGACGACGCCGTGGTAGAGGTGCGCTCCGTGACCGGCAACAGCTGCCCGCGCGGTGATACGTTCGCGCATCAGGAGCTCACCTGCCCCATGCGCGTGCTCACCACCACCGTAGCCGTATCCGGCGGCGACGAGGTGCTGCTACCCGTGCGCACGGCCGAAGCCATCCCGCTCGAACTCCATGCCCAGGCCATGGACCTCATTCGCGGCCTAGTCGTCGACGCCCCCATCCGCATGGGCGACGTAGTCCTCCCGAACCTCCTAGACACCGGCACCGACCTCATCGCCAGCATGGACATCGACCCCGCCTAAGCAGCTCATTTAGGACCGGGCTCTTTTAGCTACCCCGCCATCCACCCCGCCCCTCCTGAATTGCGGTGAAATAGTTCCTGATTTCCGCCAAAACCCCGGTATCCAGGAACTATTCCACCGCAACTATCCTTGGATTCGGTATTTAGCCTGTGCCTACTTTAGTGCCATTTCAAAACTATGCCGGATTACGGGGCTGATTCGGAGACCCCCATCCATACCGGCATTTTTCGATTTTTGATAAGCAGTCTACCTGCGGTTTTAATTTCGCGATTTTTCCCATGGTCAAGTAATGCAGGTCCAGCCCCGTAATCCGCCATAGTTTTGAAAGCAGCTAATTCGGGACAACCCTCTTATGACTACTTTTAACTATCATTCCGCATGTTTGATGCAGCCAAAATAGCCCCGTCCCAAATTGACTACCCCGGCATTGGGGATACCATGGTGGCAACCTAGCGAAAGGATGCTTTATGGCACATGTCGATGACCAGCGTGTGGCGCGCGTGCTCGATGCGCTCGAGGCTCAGCACCCCGGCGCGCAGCTGCTTGTGAACGACCCGTGGTCGATCTACTATCTGACCGGCTTTTATGCCGATATGTTCGAGCGTTTTTGCGGCGTGCTGCTCGCGCGCGATGTCGAGCCCGTGATCTTGGTCAACGCGCTGCATCAGCTGCCCGAGTATGACAATGCCCGCGTCGCGTATCACACCGATACCGACGTCGTGACCGACGCCATCGCACGCGAAGTCAATCCGACCAAGCCGCTCGGCATCGATACCGTTATGCGCTCCGGCTTTTTGATGCCCCTTATGGATCGTCACGCCGCAAGCGAATTCTTCCTGGGCGACTTTGCCGTCACCGCCGCTCGCACCCACAAGGATGCCGCCGAGCAGGAGCTCATGCGCGCGTCCTCGGCCGCCAACGACGCAGTGATGGCCGACGCCATCAATGTCGTTCACGAGGGCGTGACGGAGCGCGAAATAGCCGACCAGATGCTCGGCCTGTACCGCAAGCACGACTGCGAGGGCTTTAGCTTTCCGCCCATCGTGAGCTTTGGCGCCAACGCCGGAGACCCGCACCACGAGCCCGACGACACCGTTCTCAAGCGCGGCGACGTGGTGCTGTTCGATATTGGTGGACGCCGCCGCAACTACTGCTCGGATATGACGCGCACATTCTTTTGGGGCGAGCCGGACGAGGAGACGGCGCGCATCTACGACATCGTGCGCCGCGCCAACGAGGCCGCCGAGGCGCTCATCGCGCCGGGCGTGCGTATGTGCGACCTGGACCGTGCCGCACGCGACGTGATTGAGGATGCGGGCTATGGGCAGTACTTTACGCATCGCCTGGGACACTCGATCGGTCTGCAGGACCACGAGCCTGGTGACGTCTCACTCGTCAACGAGCAGGTTGTCGAGCCGGGCATGACGTTCTCCATCGAGCCGGGCATCTACCTCCCCGGCAGCACCGGCGTCCGCATCGAGGACCTGGCCCTGGTGACCGAGTCCGGCGTCGAGATTCTCAACGCCTACCCCCACGATCCAGTCCGCCTAGGCTAGCCAATGCGGCAAAGGGACAGCCCCTTTGCCACATTACATTAATGCCGCCACAAAAACGGCCTATCTACTACGTTTAACCCGCATGGGTCGACCATACCCTCGTTTTCGCAAAATCCGCAAGCCGTCTACCTGCGGTTTTAATTTCGCGATGTTCCGTGTGGTCGAGGGTAGTCGGTAAAACGTAGTAGATAGGCCCATTTCGTGGCAAGCGAGTCAACTCGGGGCGCAGGGCAGCCAAAAAAGTCCCGTCCCAAATTGACTGCTTTTGAGTTGCGGTGAATTACGGACTGTTTGAGGCTTCTGGCTTGTAAAACAGTCCGTATTTCACCGCAACTGCTGAGGGGATGGGTTAACGGAGCAGGCCGGCCACTTCGCCGGCTAGGGTGATGGTGCCGGCGGCTACGAAAGGCTCGCCCGCGGCATCGAAGGTGGCGAGAGCCTCGGACACGCTGGGGTACACGCCCGCAAGCTTATCGGCGTCAACCAGGGCAGCGAGCTCCTCCGCCGGTAGGGCGCGGTCGGAATCGGTCTGCGTCACAACCACGCGCGGGAAGGCAGGAATCAGCACATCGACGATACCCGCCACGTCCTTGTCGGCCAGCGCGGCGCACAACAGCGTGGGGCGATTCTCTACGCACGGATCGATCTCGTCCAGTGCGCTCACAAAGTTCTCGCAGCTCTGAGGGTTATGGCAGGCATCAATCAGCTTGAGCGGATTGGTTCCCAGCACATCAAAACGGCCCGGCGTGGGGCAGCCCATAAGCGACGCATCGAGCTTGTCATGATCGAGCTCGCGACCCAGATACCCCTCGCACAGCATAATCGCGCACGCGGCATTCTGCGGCTGATAGGCCGGCTTGACCATGCTCGACGTATAGATCGCACGCGGCGTGGTGCAGCTAAACTCAACCGTATTGCCCACGTGCTCCGGCACTTTGGTCGTGGCATGGTTCACTACGAGCGGCACAATGCCGCACTCGCGACAACGTGCATCCATCACGCGCTGAACACTTGCCTCATGCGTACCCTCGCCCAAAACAACCAGGCGCCCAGGCTTAATAACCGCAGCCTTCTCCACCGCAATGGCCTCGAGCGTATCTCCCAGAATGCGTGTATGGTCGAGCCCGATGCCCGTAATGGCAACGGCGACGGGATCGGTCGCACTCGTGGCGTCCCAGCGTCCGCCCATGCCGACCTCGAGCACAGCAACATCCACCGCGGCCTCGGCAAACACGACAAGTGCGGCAGCCGTCAGCAGATCAAACGGCGTGATGGCATAGGCACGCTCCCCCGCCGCCACACGACGGGCATTCACGCGATGTCCCGCCTCAACAGCGGCGGAAACGCCACGGGCAAAGGCCTCATCGCTCACGACGCGCCCATCGACCTCCATGCGCTCGGGATAGCGCACCAGCTGCGGCGACGTATACAGCGCGGTCTTTAACCCCTCACCACGCAAGATAGCAGCCGAAAAACGCGTGGTCGAAGTCTTGCCATTGGTACCGGCAACCTGAATGCAATCGAAATACTCATCCGGACGTCCCAGCTCATCGAGCATATCGACAACCGTCTCGAGCAGAGGACCAGCATCCCCAGAAATCCGCCCCGTATCAGCAGCAAGTCCCACAGCCTCATCAAACGAAAGCAGCTCAAACGAGAACGGCACAGAATACGACCCCGAACGCTTAGCCATAACCCAAAGTCCCCTCAACATAAAAAGAGGCCCGTAAGCAACAACGAGCCCCCCATTCAAAATATCAGCCAAACACCGCTTTGCAGCAAGATCAAGGCCACGACCAAGTGACCCTTACACGCCAGATGCAAACAACCACGTAAACGAACTAGGAGCGGCCCGATGCTTTGCTCGCCGCAAGTTCCGCACGCAAAGGACAGCACTTAATGTGCTGTCCGTCTTGCGCAGGACTGTCCGCAGCGGAGAGCAAAGCATCGGGACGCGCCCCTCAGTAAGCCCTACGAGAAGTCAGCAACCTGAGCAGTCAGCGCCGCAAGGATCTCCTTGAGCTCAGCTGCACGGTCCCTCTTCTTCTGGACCACCGCGGGCGCGGCCTTGGCCACAAAACCCTCGTTGGCGAGCGTCTTCTCGCAGCCGGCGAGCTCCTTCTGAGCAGCGGCGATCTCCTTCTCCAGACGCGCCTTCTCGGCCGAAAGGTCAACCTTGCCCTCGAGCACCACAAAGACCTCGACGCCGCTATCGACCACGGCAATGCTCGCGGCCGGCTTCTCGACGTCGGTACCCATGACCAGCGAGGCGGTGTTGGCCAGCGGCTCGATGGTCGAGCGCAGGCTCTCGAGCTTCTCGATGTCCTCGGCACCGGCGCGCACGACCACGTCGAGCTCAGCCTTGGGGCTCAAGCGATAACGCGAACGCGTGGCGCGGGCGGCAGACACGACGGTACGGCACAGCTCAAATGCGCGCTCGGCGTCCTCGTCAACATACTTGGCGTAGTCGGCGGGCTCGGGCCACTTGGCGATCATGAGCGCCTCGGCGCGGTTCACGTTGCCCTCGGCGTCCAGGTCGAGCACGCTCGCCGGCATGTTGTCCCAGATCTCCTCGGTAACGAACGGCATAAGCGGGTGCATCAGGCGAATGGAGGTGTCGAGCACAAAGATCAGGTTGCGCTGAGCCTGCAGTCGGCCCTCGCCCTTCAGGCGGGCCTTGGTGACCTCGACGTACCAGTCGCAGACCTCGTTCCAGAAGAACTGCTGCACGCCGCGGGCCATGTCGCCAAAGGTGTAGTTCTCGATACCCTCGGTGACCATCTTGACGGCCTTGGCCAGGCGGCTGAACATCCAGGCGTCGGCCGGCGTCTCCACGACGGGCTCGCCGGGCGTGTAGCCCTCCATGTTCATGAGCAGGAAGCGGCTGGCGTTCCAGATCTTGGTCACAAAGCTCTTGGCCTGGTCGGTACGCGGGCTGTCGATGAGCTTCTTGGTCTTCTTATCGATGTTCGCGTCGAACTTGACGTCCTGGTTGTTGGTGCAGAGCGTGAGCAGGTTGTAGCGCATGGCGTCGGCGCCGTACATGCCAATGAGGTCCATGGGGTCTACGCCATTGCCCTTGGACTTGGACATGCGGCTGCCGTCCTTGGCCAGGATCGTCGGGTAGATGACGACGTCCTTAAACGGCACCTCGTCCAAGAAATACAGCGAGCTCATGACCATGCGGGCGACCCACAGCGCGATGATGTCGCGCGCGGTGACCAGCGCCGTCGTGGGGTGATGGCCCTCGAGCAGTTCCGGCTTTTGCGGCCAGCCCTGCGTGGCGAAGGTCCACAGCTGAGAGCTGAACCAGGTGTCCAGCACGTTCTCGTCCTGATGCACGTGATGGCCGCCGCACTTGGGGCACACGTCGGTGTCCTCGGTAAGGGCGTCCTCCCAGCCGCAGTCCTCGCAGTAGAACACGGGGATGCGGTGGCCCCACCACAGCTGGCGCGAGATACACCAGTCCTTGAGGTTCTCCATCCAGGTGGTGTAGGTCTGCGTCCAGCGCGCAGGGTGGAAGGTGACCTTGCCGGAGTTGACGGCGTCAAGCGCCGGCCCCTTGAGCTTGTCGACGGCCACAAACCACTGCTCGGACAGCCACGGCTCCAGGGCGGAGTCGCAACGGTAGCAGTGCATGACGGAGTGGTCGAGCTCTTCGACGTGGTCGAGCAGATCGTGCTCCTCGAACCACTTGATAACGGCTTCGCGGCACTCGTCGCGGTTCATGCCAGTGAACTCGCCATAGCCCTCGACGACCACCGCGTGCTCGTCGAAAATGTTGATCTGCGGCAGGTCGTGGGCCTGACCCATGGCATAGTCGTTGGGGTCGTGAGCCGGGGTGACCTTGACAAAGCCGGAACCGAAGTTGGCATCAACGTGCCAATCCTCAAAGATGGGAATCTCGCGGTCGACGATGGGAAGCTTGACGGTCTTACCCACAAAGGCGGCCTTCTCGGGATCCTTCGGGGAGACGGCGACGCCCGTGTCACCGAGCATGGTCTCGGGGCGCGTGGTGGCGACGACGATGTAGTCCTGGCCGTTGACCGGCTCGGTCAGCGGGTAGCGCAGGTGCCACAGGTGGCCCTTCTCGTCCCTGTACTCGGCCTCGTCGTCCGAGATGGCGGTGGTGCAGTTGGGGCACCAGTTGACGATGCGCTTGCCACGGTAGATCAGGCCGTCGTGGTACCAGTCGCAGAAGACCTTACGCACGGCCTGGGCGTAATCCTCGTCCATGGTGAAGCGCTCGTTGTCAAAGTCGACGGAGCAGCCCATGCGCTTGATTTGCTCGACGATGATGCCGCCGTACTCGTGGGTCCAGTCCCAGCAAGCGTCGACAAACTTGTCGCGACCAATCTCCAGGCGGCTGATGCCCTCGCTCTTGAGCTTCTTGTCGACCTTGGTCTGCGTGGCGATACCGGCGTGATCGGTGCCCAGCACCCAGCGCGTGGACTTGCCGCGCATGCGAGCCATACGGACGATGGCATCCTGGATGGAGTCGTCGGTGGCGTGACCCATGTGGAGCTTGCCGGTCACGTTGGGAGGCGGAATGGTGACGGTGCAGTCGCCCACGCCCTCACGGCGCTTGTAGTAGCCGCCGTCGAGCCACTTCTGCAGGATCGCCGGCTCGTTGGTCGACGGATCGTAGTTCTTGGGCATCTCTTCCATATATCTCTCCCTTGCCCGTCGGCGTGTCCGCCTGCTTGGTTTTCGCTCGGTCAGGTCCTGGCTCGCACGAAGAGCACATTTAGTGCTCTTCGGCTCGTGCGGAATCTACGAAAACCAAGCAGGCGGACACGCCTTAGGTATCGATTACTTCAGTCTGAATTGACTTCGCTTTGGCTTAAACAAACACACAGAATAACACAGGTAGTTGGGGTTATTGCGTATATATAAAATAGCCTCCGACCGCGGATGGTCGGAGGCTATTTGCAAGCACGTTTTTGTCAGGTTTACCCGTAGATGCGTCGGGGCTGTTCTTCGCCCTTTACGGCAGCTTCGGTTACGATGACCTTGGCGACGCCCTCCTCGCTGGGGAGGTCGAACATCGTCTGCTGCAGCACGTCTTCGCAGATGGCGCGCAGGCCGCGGGCACCGGTCTTGCGGGCAAGTGCCATGCGGGCGATCTCGTGCAGGGCCGCGTCCTCAAACTCAAGATCGACGTCCTCGAGCTGGAACATCTTACGGTACTGGCGCACCACGGCATTCTTTGGCTCGGTCAGGATCGACACCAGGTCGTCCTCGTCGAGCGCCTGCGTCTGGGTAACGACGGGCGTACGTCCCACGAACTCGGGGATCATGCCGAATGCATTGAGGTCCTGCGGGAGTACCTGGCGCAGCAGGTCGTTCTCGTCGACCGAGGTGGGGCCGGCGATCTCGGAGTTAAAGCCCACGCCCTTGTTGCCAACGCGATCGGCGATGATCTTATCCAGACCCACAAAGGCACCGCCGCAGATAAACAGGATGTTGGTCGTGTCGATCTGCAACAGCTCCTGCTGGGGATGCTTGCGGCCGCCGGTGGGCGGAACGCTTGCCACCGTGCCCTCAAGAATCTTAAGCAGCGCCTGTTGAACGCCCTCGCCCGAGACATCGCGGGTAATGGAGAGGTTCTCGGCCTTGCGGGCGATCTTGTCAATCTCATCCACGTAGATAATGCCCACCTGAGCGCGCTCAATGTCGCCATCGGCAGCATTGATGAGCTTGAGAAGGATGTTCTCCACGTCCTCGCCCACATAGCCGGCCTCGGTGAGCGCGGTGGCATCGGCGATGGCAAACGGCACCTCGAGGATGCGCGCGAGCGTCTGGGCCAACAAGGTCTTGCCGGTACCGGTTGGACCGAGCAGCAGGATGTTGGACTTGGCAAGCTCTACCTCGTCCATATCGTCGTCGAACTGCGAGCCCATGCCGCCGTCAAAGGCAGACACCGCGGCGCCACCCTCGATCACGCGGCGATAGTGGTTGTACACGGCCACCGACATGGCGCGCTTGGCGTCCTCCTGACCCATAACATAGGCCGAAAGCTCGTCATAGATCTCGTGCGGCGTCGGCACGTGCGTGATGACCTGGCGATCGTCCTCGAGCTCAAAACCCTCGGTCTCGGGGTCCGCGGCGGGCTGGGATGCAGCCTGGCCGTGGTCGTTGAGGAAGCCCGGCAGCTTGCCGTTGCGGGCAGCGTCCATAAAGTCCGAAGCAAGCGACTCCTCAAGGATCTCGGAGCAGGCGGCGACGCACTCGTCGCAGATAAAGATGTTGGTCGGGCCCTTTACGAGACGACGGACCTGCCCCTGCTCTTTTCCGCAGAAGGAGCAGCGGATGGGGTTGCCATTCTCGTCAAAGTTGTCCTGCATGTTTCCTGCCATCCTAGGCGTCCTTCGCGGCGAGATCGCGCGAGGTGACGATACGGTCGATCAGGCCGTAGTCGAGGGCCTCGGCAGCGGTCAGGTAGTTGTCGCGCTCGGTGTCGGCCTGGACCTTCTCGATCGGCTGGCCCGAGGCATCGGACAGGATCTGGTTGAGCTCGCGGCGGGTCTTCTTGATCTCCTCGGCCACGATCTCGATCTCGGTCTGCTGACCCTGGGCACCGCCGCTGGGCTGGTGAATCATGACCTTGGAGTGCGGCAGGCAGAAGCGCTTGCCCTTGGCGCCGGCCGAAAGCAGTACGGCGGCCATAGACGCGGCCATACCGACGCAGATGGTGGAGACCTGCGGCTTGATGAAGTTCATGGTGTCAAGAATCGCCAGGCCGGAGTAAACCTCGCCACCGGGCGAATTGATGTAGAGCGAGATATCCTTCTCGGCATCCTGGCTCTCAAGATGCAGCAGCTGGGCAACGACCAGGTTGGCGCTGACGGAGTTGATCTCCTCGCCCAAGAAGATGATGCGGTCGTTGAGCAGGCGCGAATAGATATCGTAGCTGCGCTCGCCGCGCGGCGTCTGCTCGATAACGTATGGCACGAGGGCGGAATCGAACTTAGCGATCATACGCATCTCCATTTCTCTTACGGACCAATAGTGGTTCTAGACAAACGTACGGTGCCCGCATGCTATGCATTGGCTGGCACCGTACGAAGCAACCGGATAACCGGCTTATAACTTTACCCCATCACGGGCACATACATGCGCTCGCGGGCAAGGTGGCGAGAATTACTCGGCGTCCTTGGCGGTCTCGTCGACCTCGGTCACCTTGGCGTTCTCGACCAGGTGATCGACGGCCTTGGAGCGACGGATGGACTCGCGGACGGCAGGCATGCGGCCATCGGCGATGAACTCAGCTTTGGAAGCCTCGACGTCCTTGACGCCGGCCTTCTCGAACTCGGCGTTGATGTCGTCCTCGGTGACCTCAATCTTGAGCTCGCGGGCGAGAGCGTCGAGCGCCAGGGACTCACGGGCAACGTCGTTGGCCTGCTTGTGCAGGTCGCCGATGAACTGCTCCATGGTCAGGCCGGAAGCGGGCAGCCAGGTGTCCAGCGTCATGCCGCGGGCAGCAAGGTTGGACAGGAAGTTCTGGCCAAGCTCCTCAAAGACGGACTGCTCGTAGTCGGCGTCCATCTCGTCGAGCTGCAGGCGCTCGGCGAGAGCGGAGACGCAACGGTTCTCCTTCTCGGCCGGGAGGCGGGAAGCCTTGTCCTGCTCGATCTCGATCTTGATGGCGTCGCGCATAGCGTCGATGCTGTCGAAGCCAAAGTCAGACTTGACGAGCTCGTCGGTGAGCTCGGGGGTGTTGCGGACCTTGATGCCCTTGATGGTGACCTCGACGGTGTGGGTCTCGGCCTCCTCGCCCTCCTCGGCCTCGTCGGTCCAGGTGACGGACTTGACGTCGTCAACGTTGGCGCCGATCAGGGCCTCGTTGAACTCGGCGGGGTTGCTGTCGCTACCGGCGATGAGCATACGGCCCTCGGCGGCGAAGTTATCGGCGTTCTCGACGGCCTTGAGGTCGACGGTAACGTAGTCCTCGGCCTCGACAGCGCGGCCCTCGACGTCCTCGAAGGTGGCACGGTAGTTGAGGAGCATCTCGACCTGGTTGTTGATCTCGGACTCGGTGACCTCCGCAGGGGGCATCTCGATCTCGACGGCGTCGAAGGAGGAGAGCTCAGCGGCGGGACGCAGGGAGAACTCGACGGTGTAGGTGTAGTCCTCGTGATCCTTGGCGAGGTCGAGCTCCTTGTAGTCACCGTTCTTGGTGGGGACGATGTCCAGCTCGTTGAGGACGGCGGGCTCGTTGGCGGCGATCAGGTCGTTGGTGGCCTGAGCGAGGGTAGCCTCGGCGCCAAGAGCGGAATCGATGACCGGACGGGGAGCCTTACCGGCACGGAAACCCGGGAAGCGGTACTTCTTGGCGGTGTCCTTGTAGGCCTTCTTGATCGCGGCGTCGACGTCGGCGGCCGGGATGGTGACCGTAGCGGTGAGCTTGGCGTCCTTGACGTCAGAAGCGGTGATGTTCAACACGTTCCTCCTCATACTGCCCAGCTTATCTGAGGTGCTGGTACCTTTATGCAACAAAGAGTCGCGACGGCCGAAGCCGACGCAGATGCGTTGGTGCGGGCGAAAGGACTCGAACCTTCACGGGAATCCCACCAGAACCTAAATCTGGCGCGTCTACCAATTCCGCCACGCCCGCATGAGCGCACAGACTAGGAATGATAGCAGATACGAACGGCAAGCGCACGCATGCGTTTTACAGGCTCACGACCTCACCACGAGTGCGAAAGGCGGGGCGAGTTGCCCCGCCCCGCCAATTACGACTTGTTCGCCGACCCGCTACTCCCCAGCAGGGCCTTCTCGGGCGTGATGGGCAGCGAGCGAACCTGATGGCCGGTGGCGTGTGCCACGGCCGAGGCAACGGCGGCGAGCGGCGTGTTGATGACGACCTCGCCGATCGACTTGGCGCCAAACGGGCCCGTCGGCTCGTAGCTCGGCTCAAAGGCCACGCGAATGCTGCCGATATCCAAGCGCGTGGGCAGCTTGTAGCTCATAAAGTTGCCGGTGCGCAGACGGCCGCGTTCATCGTGCTCGACGATCTCGTAGAGCGCGTGGCCGATGCCCTGGGCAATGCCGCCCTCGGCCTGGACGCGCGCGAGCGCCTCATTGATCACGGTGCCGCAGTCGACGGCTGCCGCGTAATCCACCACGGTCACCTTGCCGGTGGCCTTGTCGACCTCGACCTCGGCAATGCCGGCCATAAACGGCGGAGGCGAAACGGGCAGGCAGGCAGAAGCATGCGAGGTGAGCGCGTCGCCGCCCGCGATGTTCTTGACGCACAGGTTGGCAAAGTCGCGCAGCGTGAGGTAGCGGTTCTGCTCGCGCGCGGCGCGCTCGTCGGACAGGCGCACGTACTGGCCATCAAAGACCACATCGGCGGCGTCCACGTCCCACATCTGGGCGGCCTTGGCGCAGATCTTCTCGCGCAGCTCGGTCGCGGCGTTCTTGGCTGCCAGGCCCGTCACGTACGTGCCCGAGCTCGCGTACGAGCCGGCGTCGAACGGCGACACATCGGTGTCCACGCCGCGCACCACGATCAGCGAGCTCTCAACGCCCAGCTCCTCGGCGGCAATCTGCGCCAGGATCGTGTCGACACCCATGCCGTTGTCGGTGGCGCCGGTCGAAATCGTAATAAAGCCATCCTCTTCCAGGCGCATGTCGATACCGGCAATGTCGACGTTGGAGATGCCCGAGCCCTGCATGGTGAGCGCGCAGCCCAGGGCGCGCACGCGGTCGCCCAGGTCGACGGCCAGCGGCTTGTCGCGCCAGCCGATCATGTCCATCGCGCGCAGCAGGCAGCGGTCGAGCGCGCAGGCGTTGAGCTTCTCGTTGTAGTACTGCGGCATGATCTCGCCCTCGCGCACGATGTTCTTAAGGCGCAGGTCGGCGGGGTCCATGTGCAGCATGTCGGCGAGCTCGTTGACGGCGCTCTCCACGGCAAACTGGCCCTGGGTGGCACCATAGCCGCGATACGCGCCGCCGCGGTTGGTGTTGGTGTAGACGGCATCCCACCTAAAGCGGCTCGCCTTCACATGGTTGTAGATGGGCAGGCTCTTGTGGCCCGAGAGACCGATCGTCGTGGTAGCGTGCTCACCGTACGCGCCGGCGTTGGACAGCGTATGCAGGTCGATGGCCGTGATGGTGCCGTCGTTCATGGCGCCCAACTTGACGGTCATCTGCATCTGGTGGCGCGAGTTGCCCGCGGTGATGGTCTCCTCGCGGGTGTAGCAGCAGTAGCTCGGACGGCCAGTCTGCTGGGTGACGAACGCCACGAAGATCTCGCAGCAGCCCGTCTGCTTGGAGCCAAAGCCGCCGCCGATGCGCGGCTTAATGACCTGCACCTGCGACTGCGGAATGTCGAGCGACTGCGCGACCATGCGGCGCACGTGGAAGGGCACCTGCGTAGAGGTGGTCACCGAGATGCGGCCGAACGCGTCGGTCGTCGCGAAGGCGCGGAAGGTCTCCATGGGCGCGGTCTGCGTGGCCTGGCTGGTGTAGGTGCGCTCAAAGACGATGTCGCTCTGGGCGAAGGCCTCGTCAAGATCGCCAAAGTCGCTCGTGCCGCTGCACACCAGGTTGCGTGGGACGTCGCCGCCCTGCGGGAACATAAAGGTCACGTCGCCCTCGGGGTGGACCACGATGTCGTTATCGAGCGCCTGGGTAAAGTCGAGCAACGGCTCGAGCACCTCGTAGTCGACCTTGATGAGCTTGAGTGCCTTGTCGGCAGCCTCCTCGGTCTCGGCGGCGACAATCGCCACCTCTTCGTTTTGGTAACGGACGAGGTTCTCGAGAATCAGGCGGTCGTAGGGACTCGGCTGCGGATAGCTCTGACCGGCGATGGTAAAGCGGCGCTTGGGCACGTCCTCGTAGGTGTAAACGCCCACCACGCCAGGCACCTTCAGGGCGCGCGACGTATCGATGGAGCGGATCTTGGCGCGGGCATAGGGGCTGCGCTTAAGTTTGACGATGAGCGCGCCGGCGGGCACCATATCGCCCGTGTAGACGGGACGGCCCTCGAGCAGGGCCTTCGAGTCCTTCTTGGGCTGCTTGTGGGTGATCTGCTTGTACGAGACACCGTCGCAGCTGGTGTCGTTGACCGGCAGCTCGGGCATCTCAAAGCCCACCTGCACGCCAGACTCGTTGAGGAAGCGGACAATGGCGCGCAGCTGGCTCTCGTAGCCGCTGCAACGGCAGAGGTTGCCGGCGAGCTGGCGCGACAGCTCCTCGCGCGTGGCGACAAGGCTCGGGTCCTCCTTGGCGGCGCGGGCAAGCGCCAGCACGTTCATGATAAGGCCGGGGGCGCAAAAACCGCACTGCTCGGCGCCTTCGGCAGCCATCGCGCGGGCAAGCGCCTCGGACTCGGCCTTGAGGCCCTCAAGCGTGGTGATGGTGTGGCCCTCAACACGGGCGGCGGGAACCGAGCAGCTCAGCACCGGGTCGCCGTCGAGCCACACCGTACACAGACCGCAGTTGGTGGTTTCGCAAGCACAGCGCACCGACGCGCAATCCTGCTCACGCAAAAGCGAAAAGAGCATGGTGTCGGGGGCAATCTGAACCTTGACCTTGCGGCCGTTGAGCGTAAAGGAAAGATCGATGAGTTTGGCAGCCATTAGCGCACCTCGCTAGAATCGACGCCGGGCACGCGGCGGCAGGAATACTCGTCCGTGGCAAACTTAGGAATCTGCACGCCCTCGAGCTCGTGCGCAAGCGCGGCCGAAAGCTCGATGCCGGCGGCGCGGCGCACGGCCTGGACGGCGAGCGGGGCCGAGATGCGACGGCGGTAGTCGGCCGAGCCCCACAGGTTGGTTCCGTAGCTCAGGGCACGCACGGATGCAGCAAGGGCGCGAAGCTCGTCCTCGGAAGGCTGCTCGCTGGTGAGGCCACATGCCTCGCCCTGCAGCAGGGTCGCGCGCAGCGGGCGGGCGCCCACGGTGACGTGCCAGGTGTTGTCCCACCAGGCGGCGGTGACGTTGAGCGAGGGGAAGTCGGTCGCAGCCTTGCGCACGGCCTCATAGCTCGCGCGGTAATCGTGCTTGACGACCACGACATGCTCGATCACGTCGCGCACGTAACCCATCCGCACGAACTCGGCGAGCGGCACGCGGCCGGCGCCCGTCAGCTCAACATACGAATCGAGCGCCAGGAACGCCGAGAGAACGTCCGAGAAGCCAAAGCGGCCGTAGATGCTGCCGCCCACCGTGGCGGTATTGCGCAGCTGCACGCCCACGATGTCGTGGACGGCGAACTCAAAGACATTGTTGACAAGCGCGTTGAGCTCGGCATGGCGCTCGAGCTGGCGCAGGGTACACATGGCACCGATGCGAAACTCGGTCTCGGTCTCCTCGATCTGATCGAGTCCGCAGGCCGAAAGGTCAATCGCCGTCGCCACACGACGCGAACCCAGACGCATCCAGATGCCGCCGCCCACAATCTTGTTGTTGCGGTTCTTCTGTAAGAGCTCATAGGCTTCGGCCGCGTTTCCAACACGGACGTAGGTACCGAACTTGAGCACGTTCTCCCCCATCTCTTCACTTGTCCAGTACCTTTAAGTGTACCAAACGAGGGGGCATAGCTCGTGTCGGGACAAAATGAACCGTTTTCCTCCGTCGCATGCGGATCAAAAAAGGCTCCCAGCCAAGATGACTGGGAGCCTTCTGCGATGCTATATCGAGCGAAGATTTAGCAGACGCCCTGGGCGAGCATGGCGTCGGCGACCTTCAGGAAGCCGGCGATGTTGGCGCCCATGACGAAGTTGCCCTCCTCGCCGTACTCCTTGGCGGTGTCGTCCACGTTGTGGAACATGCCGCGCATGAGCTGCTCGAGCTTGCCGTCGACCTCCTCGAAGGTCCAGGACAGGTGCTCGGCGTTCTGGCTCATCTCCAGGCCGGACACGAGCACGCCGCCGGCGTTGGCAGCCTTACCGGGCATAAAGGCGACGCCGTTCTCCTGGAAGTAGGTCGTGGCCTCGATGGTCGTGGGCATGTTCGCGCCCTCGCCGACCACCTTGCAGCCGTTGGCGACGAGCGCCTGGGCGTCCTCGAGCAGCAGCGTGTTCTCGCGAGCGCAGGGCAGCGCGATGTCGCAGGGAAGCTGCCACACGCCGCGGCCGTCGCCCTCGTGCCACGTGGCATTGGGCTTCTCGTCAACGTACATAGCGAGCGTGACGCCCTTGTCGTGGCCGGAGCGCTTCTTGTTGTAGACATGCTCGAGCACGGTGTAGTCGATGCCGTCGGGATCCTCGACCCAGCCGTGGGTGTCGGAGCAAGCCAGGACCTTGCCGCCGAGCTGGGCGACCTTCTGGACCGCGTAGATAGCGACGTTACCGGAGCCGTGAACGACGACGTTCTTGCCCTCGAAGGACTCGCCGCGGCTCTTGAGGTACTCGTCCACAAAGTAGACCAGACCGTAGCCGGTGGCCTCGGTACGGGCAAGCGAGCCGCCAAAGGAGAGACCCTTGCCGGTGAGGACGCCGGTCCACTCGTTGGTCAGGCGCTTGTACTGACCGAACATGTAGGCAACCTCGCGGCCGCCAACGCCCAGGTCGCCGGCGGGAACGTCGGTGTTGGGGCCGATGTGGCGATAGAGCTCGGTCATGAAGGACTGGCAGAAGTGCATGATCTCGTTGTTGGACTTGCCCTTGGGGTCAAAGTCGGAGCCGCCCTTGCCGCCGCCCATGGGAAGGGTGGTCAGGCTGTTCTTGAGGATCTGCTCCAAGCCCAGGAACTTGAGCATACCCAGGGTGACCGTCGGGTTAAAGCGCAGACCGCCCTTGTAGGGTCCAATGGCAGAGTTGAACTCGACACGATAGCCGCGGTTGACCTGGACCTTGCCCTGGTCATCGACCCAGGGGACACGGAACATAACGATGCGCTCGGGCTCGACGAGGCGCTCAAGCAGGGCGGCCTCCTCGTACTCGGGATGGGCGTCGAGCGCCGGCTGGATGGTGCCGAGGATCTCGGTCGCGGCCTGGATGAACTCAGGCTGCTCGGGATAGCGGGCCTTGAGCTCGTCGAGAACTTTCTGCGTGTAGCTCATGCTTCCTCCAATGATAGGAAACGAAAAGTGTCGGTCGCGGCACCCTGTGCGCCGCGAACTTTATCGTGTATGGATAATATCGCACTGTTGCGGGAAAGTTTCGCATAAGCAGACGAGCAGATGTTTCGTTTTGATTACGATGCAGGTAGAGGCGTTTTTGAGTGCCTGACGTGCAAAACCCGTGTTTCAAACCTGTTTCGTCCACGTGGTCCATACCACCACAAAGAGGACAGGCACCTTTGTGGTGGTTGGCAGGATGCTTTGGCGGGAACGTATGTGAATCGAACACATCCAAGACGTTTTGCACGCCTCACAACGGTTTTGAGGACCGCGGGGCCCACCGGAGCCCATCCGTTCCCAAACGTGGCGGTATTTTACCAAACGCGCAGTGTCGCGCCACGAAAACGGCCCATCTACTACGTTTAACCAGCAAGGGTTAGCCATACCCACTTTTTCGTAACATCGGCAAGTCATCTACCTGCGGTTTTGTTTTTGCGGTTTTTGAAATGGTAGAGGGTAGTCACTTAAACGTAGTAGATAGGCCGGTTTTGTGGCGAGCGGCGATTCGGAGCCCTAGCGCAGGGATCTGAGACCGCCGGCCTCCTTGTTGAGCGTCGTAAAACGCACCGCATCCAGGTGCTCCAAGATGCTAATGGCTCGTTTGCGCGACACGCCTAAGGCCTCGCGCAGCACACTCGTCGTGGCAACGCCGCCAGCAGCCTCGATAGCCGCGGCGACGACCTCACGTGCATGGGCCTCGGCGGCGGCAGACAAGGCAACGTCGCGTTCGATCTTAACGATCGCGCGGTTGAGCGAAAGCTCGCGCAGGGCACGCGTCATGGTGTCGCGATCGAGCTGCAGACGCTCACCCACCTCGGGCAGCGTCACCGCACCGAGACCCGCCTCGTCGAGGGCGGCCACGATGCGCTGGCTCGCCTCGCGCACCACACGTATCGCCGCAGCGGCAGAGTGCGGGTCGAACACCTCGGCACCGTCGACGGTGCACACGCCGCGCGCACAGCCCTCGAGAACGAGCGCAGACGCGATGTCTTCGCCCACTGTCGGCCAGGCGGCATGCGCGACCTCGCCCGGCGTGAAACCCGTCTGCTTGGGCGCGGCCCCGTGCATGGCGGCCAACGTGACGGAGAGCGTGGCGAGGGCGGCATCGAGCACAGCGGGGGCGGCATAGAGCTCCTCGGTCGAGCGCTCGGCATGAAGCGCCACGGCGTCACCCGAGGAAACCGCCCCGTGCAGGAGCGCAGCCGCCTCGGCACTCGAAAGATCGAGAGCACGGGCTGCGGCCGCGGCAGGCACAGGCAGGCGCTGCAGCCCCAACCATGCGGCAACGGCGGCGGCGCGGTCGTCGGCATCCAGGGCCCCGAGCAGCGCGCACTCGCCCGCGGAGAGGACGCGCGAGCGGCGGCACCGCGAAAGAAGAACACGACCGCCGCCGATAAGCACCACCGGCGAGAACGCGAGCACAATGAGGCCGTCGCCCGATCGCACGGGAAGGCGCTCCTCCAGACGGACCTGCACGATGCGGGTCTCGCCAGCCTCAATGGGTCCCTCACCCTCCATGAGCATGACACGGCCAAGGACCTCCGCCGTACCCGCCATCACATGAACGCGCGTACCGGACTCGAAGGGCGCGGGCTTGGTGCCCTCGCGCCCCAGATACGTGAAGCGGGCGATGAGCCTGAGCGTCGAGCCCTCAGCACCAGACCCGCAGAGGACCTCGCCACGCGGAAGGTCGCCCGCACCGTCGCCCACGATGTTGAGCGCCGCGCGCTGTCCGGGCAACGCCCGAGGAGTATCACCATGCACCTGAATCGCGCGCACGCGGCAGCGCACGCCCGCGGGACATGAGACGAGCTCGTCGCCCACCGCTACGGGGGCATCGTGAAGCGTGCCCGTGACGACCGTCCCGGATCCCTTGATGGTGAAGCAGCGGTCGATGGGCAGGCGCGGGGCCAGACCGGGGCGCACCGGGCGGGATGCGGCATCGGCCAGGAAAGAGTCGATGGCTGCATCGAGGGCAAGGCGAACGTCCTCGATGCCCACGCCCGTGCGCGAGGAAACAGGCACCACGGGCGCATCGGCAAAGACGGTATCGCCGAGGAAGTCCATCACGTCGAGCTCGGCGAGCTCCGCCGTCTCGTCATCGGCCAGATCGCGCATCGTGAGCGCCACCACGAGGTGCCTCACGCCCAACAGCTCCAACACGTACACGTGCTCTCGCGTCTGCGGCATCACGCCCTCAACGGCAGAAACAACCAGCAACGCAACGTCCACGCCGGTGGCGCCCTGCACCATGGCGCGCAGATAGTGCGCGTGCCCGGGCACATCGACCAAGCCGACAAGCTTGCCGCCGGGAAGCTCGAGCTCGCCAAAACCGAGCTCCGTGGTCATGCCTCGGCGGCGCTCGACCTCCAGACGGTCGGGATTTTTGCCAGTCAGCGCCTCGATAAGGGCCGACTTTCCGTGGTCGACGTGTCCTGCCGTTCCAACGACAACGGGACATTCAACAAGCTCGCGCGCACTCATCGATGCAAACCCGCCCGCACGGCATCGGCCAACGCGGACGCGCACAGATCAAGGTCGGTATCGTGCAAAAGCGTGCGAACGTCAAACAGTACCTGGCCATGCCGCACGCGCGTCACGACCGGCGTATCGGGCTCCTGTACCATAGCGCGCTTTAGGCCATCGGCGGACAGGCGCCCATCGGCGGGGCAAACGGCAACGCAAAAAGTTGGGAGCTCGACGGTCGGCAGCGAACCGCCGCCGGGAGTAGAGGCGCCCTCGACAACCTGCAGCTCCACGGCCTCCTCGCACTGAGCCTCGCGAAGCTTGCGCAGCATGCGGTCGTGCAGGCGCTTGGCTTGGCGCTCGAGCGGAGCCGGCACGCCGGAAAGCATGTTGAGTACCGGGATCTCCCGATGCGCCGCATCGGGACCGGTCACATACAGTCGCAAAGTGGCCTCGAGCGCCGCAAGCGTGAGCTTGCCAGGGCGAAGCGCGCGCATAAGAGGATGCGAGGCACAGGCGGCGATTGCCTGGGCGCTGCCGAGAATAATGCCTGCCTGCGAGGCGCCGAGCAGCTTGTCACCCGAGCACGAGACGACGTCAACGCCGGCGCAAAGCGAGGCGGACATGGGCTTCTCCCCCGCATCGGCGAGCACCCCGTCTGCAAGCAAAGCGCCCGAGCCCTGATCCTCGTACAGCAACAGCCCGTGCTCATGCGCCAGCGCGGAAAGCTCCGCCGCGGAAACCTCCTCGTGGAAGCCCTCGATACGGTAATTAGAAGGATGAACTTTCAAGATCATCGCCGTGTTGGGCGTAATGGCGCTTCGATAATCGTCCAGATGTGTGCGGTTGGTAGAGCCAACCTCGACAAGCTTGGCACCCGAAGCCGCCATGATGTCGGGGATGCGGAAGCTGCCGCCCACCTCGACAAGCTCGCCGCGGCTCACGATGACCTCTTTGCCAGCCGCGTGCGCGGCAAGCACCAGCAGCACCGCGGCGGCATTGTTGTTGACAACCAAGGCGTCCTGCGCCCCCGTGAGCGTGCGCAGCAGGCGTGCGGCATGCTCCTTGCGGCCCCCGCGAGCGCAGATTGAGACGTCATACTCAAGCGTGCTGTAGCCTCGGGCGACATCGGTCACCGCCTGCACCGCCGCGGGAGCGAGCGGAGCGCGGCCCAGATTGGTGTGAATCACAACGCCCGTCGCGTTGACGGCAGGGCGCAGGGTCGGCAGCGACAGGCGATGGGTCCGCTGCTCAATTGCCAAGGCGAGCTCGCGCTTGTTCCTTGCAGGGGCGCCGGAGCGAATCGCCGCGCGCTCGGCATCGAGCTCGGCGTCAATCGCCTCGCGTACCATCGTGTCGCCTGCATCGCCAGCAGCCTTCATGACCGGCCACTCGGCAAGCAACTCGTGAACGGCGGGAATGGAACGCAGGCGGCCGCGCACCTCGTCAGACATGGATTCGCAGTCGCTCATGAAAAGCCTTTCGACATGTTCAATAAAAAGCTGGTCCCCCGCGATCGTCATCGGGCAAAAAAATACCGGCGCGCACGCAAAAGGGACAGGTCCATTATGGCAGCTCGTGACAAGACGTCGAAGCGCCTCGTCCAAAACCTGCCAAATAAACCTGTCCCTCTTTGGTCGGTTATGGCTTGGGTCCTTAGGCCTCCCTGTTGGCGTAGATAAACCAGTAGCCCAGCGCCACGATCAGGGCGCCACCCACGATATTGCCCAGCGTGGCGACCGTAAGGTTGAGCGCCAACCCGGCAGCGTTGAGGGCATCGGCGCCGGCGACATCGGCTCCATAGCCGCAGGAGTGCATCAAAATGCCCATAGGCAAAAAGTACATGTTGGCAACGCAGTGCTCAAAACCGCAGGCCACAAAGGCGGCAATGGGCAGCAGAATGCCCACGACCTTATCGACCACGGTCTTGCCGGCGGTACCGATCCATACGGCCAGGCACACAAAGATGTTGCATAGAATGCCGCGGAAGAAGATGGTGACGGCGCCGATCGTAACCTTACCGGCGGCGACACTCACCATGGTGTTGGCGACGGCCTCGCCGTTGAGTTTGTAAATGGCTGCCATGTAAATCAAAAAGACAACGAACAGGGCGCCGGCAAAGTTGCCGATCCACACAATAGCCCAAGCCTTGAGCATCTGGACGAGCGTGATCTTTTTGCTCTTAAGCGCGCAGACCATAAGCGAGTTGCCGGTAAACAGTTCCGCGCCGCAAATGAGCACGAGCACCAGTCCCAGGCAAAAAGCAAGACCGCCCACGAAGCGCTGGGCGCCCCAGCAAAGCGTGGGATCGCTCAGAAAGACCGTGAAGAACAGGCCGCCGAAGGCGATAAACGCGCCGGCGAACATGGCGAGCAAAAAGGCCTTCGAGACCGGCAGGTTGGCCTTGGTAACGCCTGCGGCCTCGGTCTTCGCCTCGATCGCGGCGGGCGCCAGGCAATCGGAGGTGGGGTATTCTGCCTTACTCTGTGCCATGGAAATCACTTCTTTCTTACAATTCGGGACAAACGCTCCTGGTTCATTTGCCCTGCGAGGTCGGACGGTATAAAAATATACGCGAGCCAAATTAGCATATTGGCCTGCGATTATATAGCTTAGAGCGGGCGACGGGAAGTCCAAGGATTTGCTTCGCTGCGGGCCTTCGGCCCTTGCGTGCTGCGCTGGAAAATGCTCACGCATTTTCTCAGCTCCGCACCCTGGCGGGTTCGATTCCCGTCGCCCGGCGCGTAAACGAAAACAGCTCTGATCCCCAAAGGAAACCAAAGCCGTTAAAACAATTCTTATGGAGCGGGCGACGGGAATCGAACCCGCGTCATCAGCTTGGAAGGCTGGGGTTCTACCATTGAACTACGCCCGCAAGATATGGTCGGGACGACAGGATTTGAACCTGCGACATCCTGCTCCCAAAGCAGGCGCGCTACCAAACTGCGCCACGTCCCGAAGGTGTTGAGCAGCTAAGGTCTAAACCTTGCGTGTCCCAAAGCGAAGGAAATTATAGGGGAGACTCCCCGCCTGTGCAAGCATTGATGCCTTAGCTCCTCGAATGTGCAACAAAACGATTATGGAGCAGACCAATTACAAAGGCAACTACGGCGACCGGCGCCCACGCGGCACCGATATCCGCCAGCGGCAGCACATCAAACGGTAGCCACGCACCCGCAAAGAACGCGTCGCGGACCGAGGTGATCACACTCTGCACGGCAACCACGCCGCCGACCCAGACCCACACCTGCGGATGAGCGTCGCAAAAGCCGTGCACCAGGCCCATCAGTACCAGCACGATGGCAACGGGATACAAGGCGTTGAGCATAGGCACCGAGAACATGAGGATCACGTCGAGACCCACGTTGGAGAGCACGCACGAAAACGCCGCGAACACAAAGGCGAGAACCGCAAAGGGGCGGCGCATGTCCTCCTCGGAAGCCTCCGCTCCCCCTTCGACCACATACGTCTCGCAGAAGTAACGCGAGCAGCAGCTGATGAGGCCGATGCACACGTTCATGCAGGCGAGGAAGAAGATGGCGAAGACCACGACCGTGCCGGCAAGGCCAAAGTGTATGGAGGCCGAACGGGCGAGGATGGCGGCGCCGTTGGTAGCGTCGGGCATCACGGTGCCGAGCTGCGCGCCGGCAAGCGCCAGGCCGCAGTAGATGATGGCCATGAGCACGCCGGCGATCACGCCGGAGCGCGAAATCTCGAAGGCCACGCGCTTGTCATCGGTAACGCCCAGCTCGTGGATGGTCTCGGCGATGATGATGCCAAAGGCGAGCGACGCGAGCAGGTCCATGGTCTGGTAGCCGGTCAAAAAGCCCTGCACGGCAGCACCGGCATCATAGGGAGCCTGCGGCGCGGCGGCGGGGCCCAGCGGCGAGACCATGGCGGCACCCACGACCAATACGATAAGGGCAATGAGCGCGGGGCCCGTAATGCGGCCGAGCACGCGTGTGATGACGCCCGGGCGCAGCGTGAGCGCAAACGCGACGACGAAGAAGCCGACGGCAAACACCAGGCGCGCCGTGCCGAGCGAGACGCCCTCGGGCAACAGCGGCACCAGCATCTCGAAGGCCGTGGAACTCGTACGCGGAATGGCCAGACACGGGCCAATGGCCAGATACACCGCCGCGACAAAGAACTCGCCAAACTTGGGGTGCACGCGGCCAGCAAGCTCGCGCGCCGTTCCGGCAAGCGCCACGGCGATAAAGCCCATGACGGGCAGGCCGATGGCGGCAATCAGAAAGCCGAACATGGCGACCGGCGTGGCGGAACCTGCCTGCAGCGCCAGCAGCGGCGGAATAATGAGGTTGCCGGCGCCAAAGAGCATCGAGAACAGAGCGATGCCGACGGTGACGACATGGTCGGAGCGCAGACCGCGCGGAGCGGATGAAGCCATGGGACCACCTTTCGAGTCAAAACAAAAACGGGACGGGCAAAAGACCCGTCCCGCAAGTATAAACGGTCCAGCAGCTTTAGCAGGCTAAATTGCGCAGAGCATCGATAGCCGTATCGACTTCTTCGGTCGTGTTGAAATACCCAAACGAGAAGCGGACGACACCCTGGCGCTCGGTATCTAACGCACGGTGCATGAGCGGAGCGCAATGGGCACCGGGGCGCGTCGCAATCCCCCACCCTTGCATGAGCGCGTCCGAGATCTCGGCCGAGTCGATATCACCCACGTTGAGTGAGACGATCGCCGAGCGCACGGGCTGGTCAAACGCACCGTAGAGCGCAATGCCGGGGATTTCGCGAGCACCGGCGAGGAAGCGCTCTGCAAGCGAGCGCTCATGCGCCGCAATCGCCTCGACCCCGCCTTGCGCCTCGATAAAGTCGAGACCGGCAGAAAGTCCCGCGATGCCGTGGCCGTTGAGCGTGCCCGCCTCAAGACGCGTGGGCCACTCAAGTGGCTGCAGCGGGTCAAAGCTGTGCACGCCCGTGCCGCCCATGGCCCACGGAGACACGTCAATGCCCTCCGCCACGGCCAGGCCGCCGGTGCCTTGGGGTCCCATGAGCCCCTTGTGGCCGGTAAAGCACACAATGTCGAGCCCCATGGCATGCATATCGATACGCGCCGTGCCGGCAGACTGAGAGGCATCGACGATCACCAGCGCACCGGCCGCATGGGCCATGGCCGCCACGCGCGCAATGTCGACCGCGTTGCCGGTCACATTAGAGGCATGCGTCACCACCACGGCACGCGTACCGGGCGTGACTAGCCGCTCGAGCTCGTCGTAGTCGAGCGCGCCGTTCGCGTCGCAACCCGCATGCTCAACCGTCACACCCTGCTCTGCCGCCAAGCGATTGAGCGGACGTAGCACGGAGTTGTGCTCGAGCACCGTCGTGACCACGCGGTCGCCGGGGCGCACCACGCCACAGATGGCGGTGTTGAGCGCCGCCGTAGAGTTGGGCGTAAAGCACACATGGTCCGCCCTCGGGCAACCTAAAAGGCGCGCGAGCTTGGCACGGCAACCGTGAATCGTACGAGCGGCATCGAGGGCACCCGACGTGGCGCCGCGCCCGGCATTGCCGAGCGAGCACATCGCCTGCGTCACGGCATCGATGACCGTCTGCGGCTTGTGCATGGTCGTCGCCGCGTTATCCAGGTAGATCATCGCACGACCTCCCACATATCAATCACGGTATAGCCCTCGGTGGGAACGCCCGCCGCGGCGAGTTCACCGCGCAGCAGCTCCTCATCGGCAGGCAACGCTTTCCACGCCAGACCACAGCCGGCAGCGACCTCCCCGGGCACGGGAATCGTTCGCCCGGGAAGGCCACGCTCAACGCACAGGGACTCGCAGCCCATGGCGGCCGCCGTGGTGGGAAACGTGATGACAAGCGCCGGGCGCTTTTCCCTCATGGCAACTCCAACCAATACGCTACGGGCGCACGACGCGCACGGCCTGCTCCATCTTCTCCACGATCACGTACATGTTGGTGACCTCGCCCACCGCAAGCTGGTCTTTAATGCCATAGTGGTCGAGGCAGGTACCACAGGTGAGAATCTCGACGCCCTGCTCGGCCAGGCCCTTCAGGTCGTCGAGCACCGGCGAGCCCTCAACGGTGAGCTTGGCGCCGCCGTTGTAGAACAGCATGGTCGCGGGCAGCTCCTCCTGCTGCGTCACGGCAAAGATAAACGCCTTCATGAGCTTGTGGCCCAGCTCGTCGTCGCCGCGGCCCATGCAGTCGGTGTAGACGGAAATGACGAGCCT
Organism: Collinsella sp.; assembly: GCA_019414205.1. GTDB lineage: Bacteria > Actinomycetota > Coriobacteriia > Coriobacteriales > Coriobacteriaceae > Collinsella. The sequence continues at coordinate 48,718 of DXML01000020.1, forward strand.
GCCCTTGCCGGCGCTGGCATCACAGAAGGCAGCGCCATCCTGCTCGGGATCGGCCATGGCAACGGCGCCAGAGGTCGCCGCGGTCACGTGCCACTCGGCGTCAGAAACCTTCTCGACCGAGGCCGTGCAGCCCTTCTCCTGCGCCATCTTGGAGATGTTCTTGACGGCGGTCTCGTTGTCGACCGAGGTCACGACGGCGCCCTCGCCATCGAGCTGCTTCAGAGCTTTGAGCGTCTTGACGACGGGCAGCGGGCAGGCATCGCCCATGGCATTGACTTCAATCTTGGTAGACATAGCAAATTCCTTTCGAAAGAGCCGTTCTAGAGAACGGCAAACAGTTACATAAACGTGCGGGCTAGCGAACAACGCGGACGGCAGGACCGCCCGGCTCCGCCTCGCACACGCGACCGACGACGGCGGCGATACGTCCCTCGGCATGTAGACGGCGCGCAAGCTCATCCACATCGGCAGCAGGCGCCGCGATGAGCAAACCACCCGAGGTCTGCGGATCGTACAGCGCATCCAACATGCCCGGCTCCAGGTCCTCGTCGGCAGCCACGCGCGGGCCAAAGAAGTCCTGGTTGCGGTAGGAGCCAGCGGGGATAATGCCCAGACGCGCCATGTCGAGCACCTGGTCAAAGAGAGGCACCGCCTCCGACGCAAGCTCAATCTGCACGCCCGAGCCCTCGGCCATCTCGCACGCATGCCCAATCAGGCCAAAGCCCGTAATGTCGGTGCAGCCGTGAAGTTCGAGCCCCTCGGCCAAACGGATCGGGGCCTCGTTGAGGGTACGCATCGAGTCAAACATGGCTGCGGCCTCGTCCTGCTCGATGAGCTCGCCCTTAATGGCCGTGGTGATGATGCCCGAGCCGATCGCCTTGGTCAGCAGCAGAACATCGCCCACGCGTGCGCCGCTGTTGGCGAGCATGTGGTCGAGTGGCACAAAACCGCTCACGGACAGACCGTACTTGGGCTCGTCGTCGTTGATGGTGTGGCCGCCCGCGATGGAGCAACCCGCCTCGACGCACTTATCGGCGCCGCCCGCCAGAATCTGACCGGCAACCTCAACGCCCAGGCAACTGGGTATGCAAAGCAGGTTCATGGCATGGCTCGGCCGCCCGCCCATGGCGTAGATGTCCGACAGCGAGTTGGCCGCAGCAATCTGGCCAAACAGGAACGGGTCGTCGACCATCGGTGGGAAGAAGTCGATGGACTGCACGAGCCCCAGGTTCTCCCCTACGCGGAAGACGCTCGCATCGTCGGAGGTATCGAACCCCACGAGCAAGTTGTCGTTATGCACATTTGGCAAGTCGCCCAGGACCTGGGCGAGGGCTCCGGGAGCCAACTTAGCGGCTCAACCGCTCGCGGCCGTCATAGACGTGAGCCTCATGGTGTCCTTAGCCATACGAACCCCCTTCCAACAAATCAACGACTTTAAGTATACGCGCCAGGCACGCTTCCCAAGAGACCGCCGACGGCTCGAACGTCGAAAGCGGCGCCGCAAGCGCCTGCGCGATAGCATCTGCCAGTGCGCGCTCAAACAACGGAAGGTCGGCCGCCACGGGCGTGTCGACATCCGTCATACGCGGCGACGCCACCCACGTCACGGGAGCACCGGGAAGCATCGCCTCCATCCAGGGACGAACGCCGGGCAAATCGGTCGCCACAACTTTGCAGCCGCACGCGAGGGCCTCGATCGTCACGAGCGGCAGACCCTCGTAAAACGAAGGCAGCACAAAGACGTCGGAACTGCGGTAGGCACGCACGAGCCCATCGCTATCCAGGCGCCCCGCCAGCGTCACCGGCACATCCGAGGCCGCGGTCAAGCGCTCGATACGCGCGTACTCGGCATCGTCCCCGCGGCCGCCCACAAGTACCAAGCCAGATGGGCGGACGCCATCGTCAATCGGCAATGACACAGCTCGAACCAGCGACTCGACGCCCTTTTTAAAGCAAATCTTGCCCACGTACACAAGCGATCCCGGCTGCCTCGCCACGCTTGCATCGCGGCAGAAGACGCGATGGTCGTAGCCCGTCCCAATCACGTGGATGCGATCGGCATCGACGCCGCACACCAGGTCAATCTGCTCAGCCTGCTCAGCATGGAGCGCAAAGACGGCATCGAGCCGACGAACCGCACTTACGATGCGATCGCGTTCGAGCGTATGCGAACGCAGCTGGCGCAGGTCGGTCGAATGACACACGGCAACAACCGGCACGCCTCGGACGCACTCGCGCGCCAATGCGGTCACCAGATACAGGTGATGGCAGAGCACCAGATCGGGCCGAAACTCAGCCACCGCTCGATCGATTGCAGCAGCAAATGCCCGCTCAAATGCCTTGAGCATCGAAGGCGTCAGATCACGATAGCGTGTGGAGGGATAGGGCATGACATCGGACATGCCACAGATGGGAAACGGCAGCTCGGGCGACTCGAACGGTACGGCAAACACGGCAGCACGCCGGTCCAGCTCGCCTTGGGTATCACCCGGTGCCGCGCCGCAAAGCACGGCGGCGCGATGCCCCGTCTCGATCTGCTCGCGTACGAGCGCGGCAAGGTAGGTGCCGCTGCCAGTGCTATCTGGTTTTTGTGCCGAGATATTGAGGATGCGCATGTCGCGGTACACCCCTAGGCCAAGGCGGCGGCGCGGACAGCCGCGCCGATCGCTCCGGCAAAGCGAGCCTGGGGCGAGGTGGTCACCGGCGACCCCAGTAGCTCGCCCAACCGCTCCACCACGAAGGCGTTCTCGCACAGGCCACCGGTCAGGTAGTACGGGGCGCCCGCGGCCTGCCCGGCCATGGTCGCCACGCGCGAGACCACGCTGTCGATCACGCCACGCGCAATGTTCTCGCGCGGCTCACCGCGACCGATCAGGCTGATGACCTCGCTTTCGGCAAACACCGTGCACATGCTGCTGATCTTGGTGGGCTCGCCGGAACGCGCCAGGTCGGCCATCTGCTGCTGGGAAATGCCTAGGCGGTCGGCCATGATCTCCAGAAAGCGCCCCGTGCCGGCGGCACACTTGTCGTTCATGGCAAACTTGGCCACGCGGCCACTTTTAAGCTGAATGACCTTGGTGTCCTGGCCGCCCACGTCAATCACCGTGCCGTGATCGCCAAACAGGCGCACAGCACCGGTGCCGTGGCAGGTGATCTCGGTCACGACCTTGTGCGCATAGGGCACGGCGACACGGCCGTAGCCAGTCGCGATCACGCGCACGTCGTCGGCTGTCACGCCATAGCCGGCCGCTGCCAGTGCCTCGCGCAGCCGCTCGGAAGCATCGACCGAGGAGAACCCGGTTGGCTGCACGCACGTCCACGCCACCGAACCCTCCCTGTCGACCACAGCAGCCTTAGCCGCCGTAGACCCGATATCGATCCCGATCCCTATCATGGCTCTCTCCTAATCCAAACATCAAAGACACCGGCGCGTTCAGGCGCCTTAGCTCTAGGTTTCTCAGGTGCCGGAGGTTGCCCCGAAAGAGGAGCGCGGCGTACTTTGGTACGCAAGCGACGGTTTGAGGGGCAAGATCCGGTGCCTGAGGAAGCTAGAGGGTTTCGATGAAGGCGGCGATGCGGGTCTCGATCTGGCCCATGTCACCGTTGCTGTAGTCGGTCTCGATCTTCATATACGGAATACCCGCGCCCTCGACAGCCTCCTGCATGCGCGCACTCTCCACGTTAAAGGTGTGGCAGGCCTGTAGCACGCTCTCCACTACGCCATCGACGTGATACTTCTCGCACATGGCCAGCGTGTTTTCCATACGACCATCGTTGGGCGTCATGACCGAGCAGTTGATATCCAGGTAGCGGTCGGCGATGACGCGAAGGATGTCGGGAGCCTCCGGGTCGATCATCATGGCCGCCGTGCGCTCGCCCGAGCAGTCGTCCATGCACACGACCACACCGCCGTTGGACTCGATGGTGCGACCGATCTTGTTGATCACGCCGCCCACCGGGCAGCCGGTGATCAGAATGCGCTTGGCATCCGCCGCGACCGGGCGCTCGCCCGCGTCGTAGGCCTCGCGCAGCTTGGCGACCTTTTGCTCCAGCTGCTGCGTATAGGCCTCGATATCAAAGCTGAACGTACCGGCGAACATGGTGCTCATCAGGTCAACGCCGCTCATGGCAGCCGGCTGGTTGGCCTGCAGCGCAAACATCTCGAGCTGGGCCGCACGCAGACGGTTGCGACGACGGACGGCAGCGCGCAGGTCATCGTCGGTAATCGTGATGCCGTAGAAGCCCTCGAGCTCCTCCTTGAGCAGGCGGCACTCCTCGTACCAGCCTTTACGCTCGTAGGCGCGATCGCGACCCTGCGGAAGATGCAGAATGTGCGTGCGCTTGAGCTCGTTGAGCAGTTCGTACATCTTCTTCTTGCCGTCGCAGGTGGTCTCGCCGATGATCATGTCGCTAAAGTACGTAAACGGGCACTTTTGCGAGTAGGCAAAGCCGTACGTCGATTTGATGAGCGGACACAGATTTGCCGGCAGCACCTTCTCGGCCTCGGGAATCACCTCGTCGGATGTGCCGCACAAGGCCACACTTGCAGCGCCCGCGGCATCGATAATCTCGAGCGGCGTATAGCTGCACAAATAGCCGACCAGGCGATTGCCGGCCTGTTTGTAATCCTTGACGCGAATAAACGCCGCCTTGCGTTGCTCGTTGAACTCCTCAAACGTGGACGGCAACGGCTGCTCAATATTTTCCGACATATAACTCCTTAACAAACCTTTTAAACAACCAAGGAAACGGCTTTTCCAGGTGCCCGAGGTTGCCGTGAAAGAGGAGCGCCGCGTACTTCTGGTACGCAAGCGACGGTTTGAACAGCAAGATCGGGTGCCTGGGGAAGCCGCCGGGACGAATAGTCCTAAATGGTTTCCAAGAAAGCCTCAATCCTGGTTTGCAGTTGGTCTGCATCCTCGCCGACGTAGTCGGTCGTGATGTGCATAAATGGAATGCCGGCCTCCTCGGCGGCCTTCTCCACGGCAAACGACTCCATCTCGTAGAGCGTGCAGAACTGCAGGGCCACGTCGACAATGCCGTCGGCATGCAGGTTCTTGGCCATCTGGACAATGTCCTTCATACGCTGGTCGTTGGGCGTAAAGACGGCACAGTTGATCTTAAAGTAGCGCTCGGCGATGGCATCGAGCATCTCGTCAACCGTCTCACCGGACTCGTCGACCAGGTCCTTGTAATAGCGCGAACCCGTGCAGGACTCCTCGCCTACCACAACGCCGCCGGCCTTCTCGATGAGGTTGAACAGCTTCCAGTTGGGCACGGCCATGGGCGTGCCGGTGTACAGGATGCGCTTGGTCCCCTTGGGCGCCACGCCCTCGCCGGCCTCGACACGCTGCTCGCACTCAGCCGCCATATCGTTGATGGCTCCAGTCAGACGCGGCGTGTCGTCCATAAAGGCGGCCTGAACGGTCAGCAGGCTGTCGAGACCGCTAATGGGCGCTGGGTCGGCAGCGCGCGTGGCAGCGAGGCGCTGCAGGGCGCGACGCTTCTCATTGACGGCGCGGATGGCGGCCTTCAGACGCTCACGCGTAATCGTGACGCCACACTCGTCCTCAATCTTGGCGGCGAGCTTTTTAACCTCGGCCTTCCAGGTCACAAGCGTCGACTCGTCGTGTACGTTGGGAATATCCATGACGTACATGTTCTTTTGCGTGGCAAAAAACTCGTAGGCCTTCTTCTTGCCATCGCAGGTGTTCTCGCCTACCACCAAGTCGCTCGACTCAATGTAGGGGCAGACCTCACCCAGCTTAAAGCCGGCAAAGCTCTTGATAAGCGGACAAGTGTTGCGCGGCAAGTGCTCCTCGACCTTGTCGGTCGCCCAATCGGCACCCGAGCACAGACCAACGGGAATGCCGTCGCAGGCGAGCACAATCTCCTCGGGCACGTAGACGCAGAAGCTGCCCACGATCTTGGTGGCCTCGCCGGCCTCCTTCTTGTCGAGCATCTCCTTAATACGGCCGCTGTGGATGTTGGTGGCGACAAAATCCAGGTAGGACGTGGACTTGGGGCGATTGTTCTGCGTCAGGAACATATCGCCGTACATCTGGCCCACGGTGCCCAGCAGCATGTCGTGGTCGGCAAGATTCATGCCGAGGCTCTCCCACATCGGATGGAAATCAATTTCTTCAGCCATAACGGTTCCCCTCTCGAACCAAAAACGGATAACAGCGGTATCGATGCACGACGGACGGCGATTGCCCGACCGTGCTCAAACCCGGAATTTTAGGGAACCTGCTTTGCGGTCGATTATTTAGTTGTGCGTCGTCTCTCCCGGAGCCGTGAACATACCTGCTCATATGCGGCTCCGAGCCATATATAGGGCACGCGCGGTAACGCGGCGAATGTATGTCGTCTGCGGCATGTGCGCACCTTCCTTTACAAGTTGAGGTCAACTATACCAACGGTCATCGACCATGCGAACACCGTTGACATTCGTACGACAGCGTCGTGTGCCGTCGTTTAATAAATAATTATCTTGATTGATAAGAGTTTGTCATTCCTCATTCGGCGAACGGCAAAAACAAAGCCGCCGAGGCTTATATTCCCCGACGGCATTACCCGGCGCTATCGACAAACCAAATGGATCCTGCTGGCATCAAAATGCATGCGCAGCGTCTCGCCTGCTTGCGGCAGCTCGTCGACAGGCATGCGCACTTTGTTGACCTTCCACTGCAGGCGCGTCGGCGCGTCGGCGCGCGGCACGTCCAGCAGCACCAGGCGCTCAAAACGTGAATCGCTCACGCGGGCCACATGCAGGTCGTAGCTGTTGCGACCCCGCTCAGCACGGTTGTCCACATGGAAGTAGCTCGCACGAATACCCAGGTACGCCACGTTATCGGGAACCTCACGGCCCACGTTGAAGGTCATGCCCCAGTCGAGGGCCTCAACTTCTTCGTCGCCGATCTTGCGCGCGCGGCTCGTATTCTTGCAGCCCGTCAAGCGCAGCGCGGCCAACGTCTGCGGATGACGGACCACGTCCTCGACGGAGCCGATCTCCTCAACATGCCCGTTGTGCATCACGCAGATGCGCTCGCACAGACGGCACGCTTCGTCGATGTCGTGGCTCACGTAGAGCACGGTTCGGTTGCATACATCGAACAGATCGAGCATGTTTTGCTCAAGCGCGCTCTTGAGATACGCGTCGAGCGCGCTCATGGGCTCATCGAACATAAAGATGCCCGGATGCGCCGCCACCATGCGCGCAAGCGCCACGCGTTGCTGCTGACCGCCCGAGAGGCGCACGGGGTAGCGGTCGACAAAATCGGCCAGACCGAAAATGCCCAGATAACGCTCGGCGAGCTTTTTGCGCGCGGCGGCGTCACCCGCATCCTTAACACCGGCGCATACGTTATCGGCCACCGTCATGTTGGGAAACAGCTGATAGTTTTGGAACAGCAGGGCGCATTTTCGCTCCTGGGGCGACAGGTTGATACCCGCCGCCGAGTCAAAAAAGGTCACGCCGTTGACGACGATCTTGCCCTCGTCGGGTGTCTCCACGCCGGCAATGCAGCGCAACGTACAGCTCTTGCCGCAACCCGAGGCGCCCAGCAGCGCCACACGCTCCTCGCCGGCATCGAGCTGAATGTCGAGGGTAAAGCCCGGATAGCGCTTTTTGATATCCAGAACGAGCGACATGGCTTATCGACCTCCCTTTGCGACCGCGCCATCGCGCATAAGCTCGGCCAGCGCCTCGCGATCGATACGCAAGGCATCACCGCCCACCGGGTCGAGCGAATCGCCCTGTCCGGCGAGATCTTTGGCCTGCTTGCGCTCCGCACGGGAAAGGCCCCGCTCGCGATACTTTTGCGAATGAGCGGTGTACATATTGATGAACAGAATGACCAGGAAACTGAACACGATTACGACGATGACCCAAAAGAGGGCTACCGACGTGTTGCCGCCCATCCACTCAAAGTAGATGGCTATGGGAATGGTCTGCGTAATACCGGCGTAGTTGCCCGCAAAGAACAGGGTGCAGCCAAACTCGCCCATCGCGCGAGCGAAGGCGAGCACCGTGCCCGCCGCGATTGAGGGCCAGCCGAGCGGCATCATGAGCTTGGCAAAGATGCGACGTTCGGACCACCCCAAGGTTCGCGCGGCGTCGAGCATCTGCGTGTCGAGGCTCTCGAAGGCTCCGAGCGCCGTGCGGTAGACCAGCGGAAACGACACAACGACAGCCGAAATGACCGCCGCGGGCCAGGTAAAGACGATCGAGATGCCGTGCGCGATGAGCCATTGGCCCAGCCCGGTCGAGCGGCCAAACAGCATGAGGAGCAGAAAGCCGCAGACCGTGGGCGGCAGCACCATAGGGATCGTAAAGACCGAATCGAGCAGGCCCTTGATGCGACTCGAGGTACCCATAGTCTTCCACGCGGCGAACAGGCCCAGTGCAAAGGCAATCACCAGGGCAAGGCCGCTCGTTTTGATAGACACCCAAAACGGGCGATAGTCGATGCCGCCTAAAAAGGAGGCCAGAGAGGTCAAGGGCCCCTGCTCATCCCGCAACACGACAGACGATGCCTCTACCATTTGAGCGCTATCAAGCCAACGCGCGCCGCCCTTGGCATCACCCGAGGCCGATGCAATCACCACATAGCGGTCCCCATCCGCACCGCGCTCGTCAAAGCCATAGGTATAACCGCCGGCATCAAACGTTGTTTCCGCCGTGACATACCAAGGAAGATCAACGTCCCCTAACTGCGCACCTCCCATGGAGTTTGCGCTGTCGAGCTCGCAGACGAGGGCCTTGAGACCCGATACGCACTCGTTGTCCTGCGGATCCAATCCAAACTTCTCGACCGCCTTGGGCGATATCCACACCACAACGCGATCGGCAGCAGGCACCACTACAAGGTCCACGTCCTCGTCAACGGGAAACCGGTAGCCCTCAGGCTGGCCCTCCATGGCACGAGCGGTCCCCTTGGCCAACCGCTCAAAACCCTCGATCCCATAGGAAAGCCCATGAGCGGTCGCAGCAACCTGGGCCCCGTCCTCAGCGTCCCCAGCAAACGCAAATCCCGGCACCCAGCAAAGCGCGAAGGTCAAAGCACAGGCGACAAGCATGCGGAATCTATTAAGCACAAAAAGCTCCAAGAGAATACAAGGACGGAGTTAAACACAAAACGATGGAATTATCGCGCCAAGCCGCACTACGCGGAAAGCTCAAAGCCGTATTTGGCCCAAATCTTCTGGGCCTTCTTGTTGGACAGGCAAAAGTCGATAAACGCCTTGGCCTCGTCGGCATGTTCGGAGCCATCGGCGACAGCGCCCGGATACACGATGGGCTTATGCGAGTCCTCGGGACACACAAAGGCCTCCTCGATGCCGTCGTAGCGGTAGATGTCGGAGCTGTAGACAAAGCCAGCCACGCAGTCGCCCGTAGAGACGTAAGACGCAGCCGTGCCGACCTTGTCGGCCAGGGCCACTTTGTCGGCGATCTCGGGTGCGTACCCGCCGTCGTCACCCTCGGTACCGGTGTAGAGGCCCACAGAAGCCAGCGCCTGGTTGGCGTACTTGCCGGCAGGAACGGTCTTGGCGTCGCCGATGGCGATCTTGCCGTCCAGATTCGCGACGTCGGCGATGGCCTCGACCTTGGTGTCGGAGCCCTCGGCGCGAATGATCACGAGGTCGTTGACGAACATGTCCTCACGAGTGTCGGTGTCGACGAGCTCGGCGGCCTCGGCGTCGTCCATGGTGCCCTTGGAGGCCGTGATGAGCACGTCGACGGCGGCACCGGCGCGCATCTGCTCAACGAGGTCGCCGGAGGCCTTAAACTGCGAGTCGGCAAACGTGGTACCGGTCTGCTCGGTGTAAAGCTCCTGAACCTCGGGCAGAGCCTTCTCGAGCGAGTTGGCGGCAAAGACCTGCAGCTCGACGGTTTCCTTCTTGGAAGAGGCCTTGGCGGAGCCGGCATCGGAGCCGGTCGCCTCAGGCTCCTTGTTGCCGGAGCAGCCGGCAAGCCCAAGGCCGGCAGCGGCGACAGCAGAAAGCGAGACGAATCCGCGGCGAGAAACCATATCGAACATGTTCAACCCTTTCGGACCTTGTGCCCGGGTACCCCACCGCGAGCTTTATTCTGTAATTAGATTATACTTTCGTGCGAATAATATCAGTGATAAAGATTTCTCGCCTGATAATTTTCTTTTACCAATAACCACGAGACGGCCCGCGCTGTCGATGCATAAAAAGGCGGAGCGACTCGCAAGGTCGCTCCGCCGCAGGTAGTGCGCTTATTTGGTGTGCCCGCCGCCCGCCGTCATCTGGGCCGCATGCTCCAGCTGGTCGCTCACGGCCTCCCAGCTTTCGCGGGCCGCTTTCGTGGATCCCGGAAAGTTGATGACAAGCGTATACCCACGCTGCATGCACACGGCGCGCGAGAGCATGGCGCGGCGCGTCTTGGTCATGGAGTACGCACGGATCGCCTCGGCAATACCCGGCACATCGCGATCGCAGACGGTACGCGTCGCCTCGGGCGTCACATCGCGCATCGAAAGCCCCGTGCCGCCGCAGGTGAGCACGACATTGGCGTGGCACTCATCGGCGGCTTCCACAATGGCATCACCGATCTCGCTGACGTCGTCGCGCACGACCACATGCGAGGCGACCGTCCAGCCCTGCGCCTCGATAAGTTCCTCGAGTGCGGCTCCAGCCTCGTCCTGGGCAAGATCGCGCGTATCCGAGCACGTCACGATCGATATCTTCAGCTCCATAGTCTTCCTCCTATAGCACCGTTCCCTCGGGCAGGTCGACGCGAACAACGTCCACGACATCTCCCGCCTTGAGGTCGCACGGTCCTTCGTCAACACGCAACAGGCAGTTCGCACGTTGCATAGTTCCAAGCAGCGCCGAATTCTGCGTCTTGGCCTCGGTCACCAACAGCTCACCGGTCTCGGAGTCGCGCAAAACCGTGGCGCGATCGAAGAAGCGGCGATGCTGTCGCTTTTTCACGCCGTGCGTGAGCGTCGCCTGCTGCACGGGACGCGCCCCCTCGGCAAAACCGCGCATCTTGCGAATCGCCGGGCGCGCGAGCATCTCAAAGCCCACATACGCCGCCGCGGGATTGCCCGAAAGCCCCAGATACGGCTTGCCGCCGAGCAAGCCAAACGTGATGGCCTTGCCCGGACGCATCGAGATGCGATCGAACAGCACCTCGCCCTCGCGCTTGACCAGCGCCGTCACGTAGTCGTAATCGCCCGCAGAGGCGCCGCCGCTCGTAATGACAAAATCGCACTCCAGCACGGCGCGATGCACCAGCTCGGCAATCGCCTGCTCATCATCGGGAGCGATGCCATAGAACACCGGCTCGGCGCCGGCATCGAGCGCTTCGGCCATCAACGCCGACGAGTTGGAGTCGCGAATCTGCCCGCGTGCCGGCAGCTCGCTCGGCGCGACCAGCTCCGTGCCCAGCGAGATAATGCCCACACGCGGCGCGGCATGCACCTTCACGCTCGCATACCCGGCGCTCGCCAGCAGACCCGCGCCGGCCGGGGCCACAACCTCGCCGGCGTGCATCACAACATCGCCGACATGGGCCTCCTCGGCGGCAGAGCGAACGTTCTCCCCTACCTTGGCAGGCGCCGAAAACCTCACACGCGAACCCTCGTTGCCGTCACCGACGAGCACCTCGACGATCTCATACTTCACCACGGCATCGGCACCTTCGGGTACCGGCGCGCCCGTCATGATGCGGACCGTCTCGCCCACGCCGATTGTGCCCTCAAACACATGGCCCGCAGCCTCGTGTCCGATAACGTCGAGCGTCACCGGCGCCTCGCCAGATGCCTGCGCCAAGTCCGCCGAGCGCACGGCATATCCGTCCATAGCGCTGTTGGCAAACGGCGAGATGTCGATATCGGCCACCGCATCCTCTGCCAAGGGAAGACCGGCGGCCTGCCACACGGGAATCTCGACGACTTCGGTGCGATTCACGTGCGACAAGACGATCGCCTGCGCGTCCTCCAACGGAATGAGTTTCTCAGCCATATACACCTCTAGCATGCTGCGGCGCGCAACAAAAGCGCCGATTCTTTATGTTTCTCTCAGTATAATCCCTCGACGCGCGACCGCGACTTGGCCTGTACCCGCAAATACATCTGTCGGCCGCAAGCCGCGAAACAAAACCAAAACCAACCCACCGGCTCGTCGCGTTTACTGCGTTTTATAATGCTCGTGTTGCAACCCAAAAGAGGAACGTATGGCTTTTACCGATAAACCCGAAAGCGCAAACGAGGCGCAGGATCATTCCCAGCCGCTCGACGGCGGCGGCTTCTTCTCCCTTAGCGACGTCATCATGGCCGGCAGGCATCAGCTCACCCGCTCCGAGCATCTCTTGGCTGCCGACACGCGTCGCAACGCCCGTAACCTACTCGCGAGCGCCAAGTTGCTCGCACTCGTCGTCATCGTCTCGCTCGCCATGGGCGTTGCCGCTTGGGCGTTTTTGGCCTCGCTGAATATCGCGACCGACTATCGCGAGCGCCATGCGTGGGTCTACGCCTTGCTTCCCGTTGTGGGCGTTGCCACCGCTTGGGTGTACAAAAACCACGGCCTTGCCGCCAAACGCGGAAACAACCTAGTCATCGACTCCGCTCTGGGCACACGCCTCATCCATATGCGCATGGCCGTCCTCACCTTCGTCTGTTCCACGCTCACGCACCTAACGGGCGGGTCGGCCGGTCGCGAGGGAGCTGCGGTGCAGATTGGTGGCACCATCGCCAGCAACATCTCGAGCCTCGCCCACCTCAAAAAGCATGACCACCACGACCTCATGCTCGCCGGCATCTCGTCGGCCTTTGGCGCCGTATTCGGTTCACCCCTTGCTGGAGCTTTCTTTGGCATGGAGATGTGCTTTATCGGCAAGATCGACTACACCGCGGGCATCTACTGCCTGGTCGCCTCGTTTTCCGGCTACTTTACGTCGCTTGCCTTGGGAACCGAGTACGAGGCGAATGTCATCGCCAGCGTTCCCAACATGACACCACGGACGATTGTCATCGTAGTCATCAGCGCCATCATCTTTGGTCTCACCGCACGTCTCTTTGCCTGGTCGGTTCGTACCGTCAAGAGCCTGTACGGCCGCTTTATCACCAATTACCTCGTTCGCGCACTCATAGGCGCACTCGTGGTTTTGGCCGCCTACGCCCTCCTCGACGCCTGGGACTACGCCGGCCTTTCCACGTGGCTTTCCGGCGCCGGGTTTGCAGGCAACACCACCCTGGCGGACGCAGCTATCAAGTTGGTCGTCACAGCGCTTACCCTGGGCGCCGGCTTCCAAGGCGGCGAGGTCACGCCTCTGTTTGGCATCGGTGCGGCGCTCGGCGGCTGGATCGGCTGCCTCGTCGGAATCGACCCCAGCTTTCTAGCGGCGCTGGGCATGCTCGGCGTGTTCTGCGCCGGCCTTAACGTGCCCATCACCACCTGCATGATGGCCATCGACCTGTTCCACGGCACGGCCGCCGGCTTCTTCGTGATCGTGGCGTTTATCAGCTATCTCGCCGGCGGACACCGCGGCGTATATCCCGCACAGCGCATTGTCTCGCCTAAACGCCGTTCGCTTATTGTGGACGAGGGCGGCACGGTGGCAGAGGCTATCGAGCGCCACAACGACCTGATAGAGTAGACGTTAGTATTCGCCGTGCAGCCACAATCGGGAGCAATTCGACCCGAGCGCGACCGCACCGTCACGTCATACGCCGGGAGTCGCCCCATGCACGCAACTGATTTTGGTCGCACGCTCATCATCGCCAACCCAGCCGCCCAGTCGGGTGCGGCACGCGAAGTTGCCGAGCGCCTGCAACGCTTTTTGGACATGACTGCACGCGCATCCCAGTTTGACCTGGTGTTGACCGAGCGTATGGGACACGCCAAGGAGCTGGCCGCACAGGCACAGGGTTATCGCACCGTTATCGCCCTTGGCGGCGACGGCGTGATTCACGAGGTCGTCAACGGGCTTATGACGCAAAAGGAGGACGCCCGCCCCGCCCTTGCCGTCCTGCCCGTGGGCTCCGGCAACGATTTTGCCCAGACGCTCGGTATCGACGATTTCTCCGGCAAGGATTTTGGCGCGCTGCTCACCTGCGAGCTGCAGCGTCAGGACATCGGGCGCATTCGCTCGTGGAGCCCCGCGAGCGGCAGCGGCGAGGCTACCGTAGAGTACTACGACCAGACGCTTTCGGTCGGCATCGATGCCGCCATCGGCCTTGGCACCACCGAGCTGCGCAAAAAGACCGGCTTGACGGGTGCTCCGCTCTACACCCTTTCGGGACTTGAGCAGTTTGGCCTGCGCTATCGCAACTACCCCATGACAGTCAGCTTTGACGGCGCGCCCGCCGAGCGCGTGAGGGCGATCATCATGGCAATTCAGCTGGGCCCCACCTATGGCTCGGGCTATCGCATCTGCCCCGATGCCGACCCCTGCGACGGCATGCTCGACGTCTGCTACGCCTGCGGTCCCGTCCCTCGCGCGGTAGCCCTGCCAATGTTCCTTTCGGCCAAGGACGGCCACCATACCAAGTTGCCACCGATTCGCATGCGCCGCTGTCGCCATGCCGAGCTCACCTTTGAGGAGCCCGACTACCCCATCCAGGCCGACGGCGAGCCCGTTGTCGCCTCGCGCATTGAGGTCGACATCCTCGCCGGCGCCCTCCAGGTCTGGCACCCCACCCGCTAGCAAGACCAGCGAAACAATCGGCTACTCGTCGCTCCCCGGCTTGCGACGGTTGGCCTTTTTAATCGCGTTGAAGTGCTTGTCATTGAGCCTCCGCTGGCGCGAGCGCTGAGGCACCTTGGTCTTTACGCGTCGGCGCGGTGGACGCCCGCGACGCTCAAGCTCAGCGCGCAGCTTACGCAGGCAGCTCGCGCGATTCTGAAACTGACTACGGCTCTCGCGCGCCGTCACAACAATCCCCGTGGGCCCATGCTTCATACGCACCGCCGAGTCCGTCGTGTTCACGCCTTGCCCGCCCGGACCCGTCGCGCGAAACACCTGCACCTCGCAATCGCGCGCCAACTCCTCGGCCGACATCTCGGCATAGCGCGCATACTCGCGCCATCCCATCTTGTTCTCATCCATATCAACACCTCCCCTCATACAAAAAATGTGACAAAGGGACAGTCCCTTTGTCACATCGCATACCAATCGCTTGTGTTGCGCGCTTAGGCGAAGGTGATCTCGCCGGTCTCGCAGTCCATATCGGCGATACGGGCCAGGCTCTCGACGCGAAAGCCGCGCTCGCGGAGCTTATCGCCGCCGCCCTGGAAGCCCTTCTCCACCGCAATGCCAATACCGGACACCTCGGCACCCGCAGCCTCGCAGATCTTGATAAGACCCTCGAGCGCGCAGCCGTTGGCCAAAAAGTCGTCGATGATCAGGACCTTGTCGCCCTCGGACAGGAAGCGTTTGCCAACGATGACCGGGTACTCCTTCTGCTTGGTAAAGGAGTAGATGGTCGTGGCGTACTGCTCGCCGTCGAGGTTGATGGACTGTGCCTTCTTGGCAAAGACCACCGGCACGCCGCCAAAATGCTGAGCCGCGATGCAAGCCATACCAATGCCCGAAGCCTCGATCGTCAGGATCTTGTTGATCTCGACATCCTTGAACAGACGGGCCCACTCGGCGCCCATGTGGTCGAACAGCTCAACGTCGCACTGGTGGTTGAGGAAGGCATCAACCTTAAGGACGTTACCGGCCTTTACGATGCCGTCATGGCGAATACGATCCTCAAGCTCCTGCATGGCGCAACCCCTTCTCGCGGCAACGATACCGCGCGATTAATAAACGTTGTTCGATAGTCTACCACGGACCGACCCCCGCCCGCCCCACAAGCCGCATCGCACCACAAACCAGTCTTTTTGAGACGGCGCGAATACGTGGCAGGCAGCCTCCCAACACGCTAATGGCGGGCGCGCATCCTCATCAAGCGCACCATGGCGAGCGCAAAGCCCACAGCGGCCACAGCCATGAGCACATAGAACACCGAGCGAAAGCCGAACAGGAACACATCCGGACGGCCTGCAACAAAACTGGTCACAGCCTCGCCCATCGCCACGCTCATCTGGCCATACAGGATGTGCGACGCCACCGTAATACCCAGCGCCATGCCCGCATAGCGCGCCAAACTGCCCAAGCTGCCCGCAAAACCGAGCGCCTCGCGCGGGGCCGACCCCATGTACAGGGAGTTGTTGGGGCTCTGGAAGATCGACGTACCGCACGACATAAATGCGACGCAGCACACGATGACAGGGATCGAAGAGTGCTCGTCGAGCGTGCTCACCGCAAAGAGGCCGCACACGTACACGCCCAGGCCCACGGCCGTGGGGCCCTCGCAGCCAACACGGTCCGAAACCGTACCCGAAAGCGGGCCGATAAAGGCATTTACCATCGGCAGTGCCAAAAAGAGCAGTCCGGAGATGTCGGAACCAAAGCCGTGGGCGTCCTGAAAATAGAACGGCAGGATAAACTCGGATGCGCCAATACCAACGAACACGATGAGCATGCAGGCAAGGTTGATGGTGAAGGCCGAATTTGCAAAGCAGCGACGAGCAGCCTCAATCAGGGACATGGGGCGCTCGCCGGCCTCAGGCTTAACATGCGGTAGCGTATAGAGCCCCACGATAAACGAGATGACGCCAATGGGCAGGTTGATGAGGAAGATGCTCTCCCAGGGAAAGTTCGCCACCAGCATGCCGCCGAGCACGGGACCACACATCATGCCGAGGGCCACGAAGGTCGCGAGAATACCCATGGCACGACCGCGCTCGCGCGCCGGAAACGACTCGGTGATGATACCCATGTTGTTGGCCATGGCCGCCGCGCAACCGACGCCCTGAACAATGCGTGCCAGGATAAGAACCTCGAGCGAGGCCGAAAGGCCGCACAGCAGCGAGCCGATCGAAAAGACGATGACGCCCAGCTGGAACACATTCACCTTGCCGCGCACGTCGCCCAGACGGCCAAACGACAACATAGCCACGCATGTCGCAAGCAGATACACCGAGCTCACCAGCTGAATGCGATCGAGGCCCACGCCCAGCTCCTTTTGCATCACGGGCAGTGCCACGGTCACGACGGTCGAATCCAGACACACCATAAACGTCATGATGAGCACGGTAAACAGAATCGCCCATTTGTTCTTGCCATGGGTGTCGCCCTCAAGGGCAATGCGCTCGCGGCGCAGCTGCTCTGCAGTTTTCTCCATATCCATCCTTTCGAGTGGTGCAACGCAAAAACGGGGCCCCAATCGCCTGCGAACAGTCGCGATTGGGGTCCCGCCTACGGAATCGGAACGAAAGGCCGCCGAAGCTTTCTGTCAGCATCGGCGACTTGTGCGAAGGCTAGCCTAGCACTGCTCGAGCGCCTGCTCAAGGTCGGCAATCAGATCGGCCGTGTCCTCGAGGCCGCACGACAGGCGCACCATGTCGGCGGAGATGCCGCAGGCGATGAGCTCCTCATCGTTCATCTGACGGTGCGTGGCGTTAGCGGGATGCAGGCAGCAGGTGCGGGCGTCTGCCACATGCGTGGCAATCTGGGCGAGCTTAAGGCTCTTCATAAAGGTCTCGGCCGCCGCGCGACCACCGTTAAAGCCAAAGCTCACGACGCCGCAGGTACCGTTGGGCATGTACTTCTGAGCCAGGTCATAGTACTTATCGCCCTCCAGGCCCGGATAGCTTACAAAGCGCACCTTGGGATGGCTCTGCAGGAACTTGGCAACGGCCAGGCCGTTCTCGCAATGACGCGGCATGCGCACATGCAGGCTCTCGAGCGAGCTATTCAGGAAAAACGCCGCCTGCGGGTTCTGCATGGGGCCAAGGTCGCGCATGAGCTGCGCGGTGGCCTTGGTAATGAAGGCGCCCTCGCGACCGAACTTCTCGGCATACGTCACGCCGTGGTAGCTCTCGTCAGGCGTGGTGAGACCCGGGAACTTGTCCGCATGGGCCATCCAGTCAAACTGGCCGTGGTCGACAATCACGCCGCCCAGGTAGGCAGCATGTCCATCCATGTACTTGGTGGTAGAGTGCGTAACGATGTCGGCGCCCCACTCAAAGGGACGGCACATCACGGGCGTCGGGAAGGTGTTGTCGACCATCAGCGGCACGCCGTGGTCATGTGCGGCCTTGGCAAAGCGCTCAATATCGAGCACGGCAAGGGCGGGGTTTGCGATCGTCTCGCCAAAGACGAGCTTGGTGTTGGGCCGGAAGGCTGCCTCAAGCTCCTCGTCGGTGCAGTCGGGGGCGACGAACGTGCAGGTCACGCCCATGCGGCCCATGGTGTGGGCGAGCAGGTTATACGTACCGCCGTAAATGGCAGAGCTCGCGACCACATGATCGCCGGCACCGACCACGTTAAAGATCGCGAGGAAATTCGCAGCCATGCCCGAGCTCGTGAGCATCGCAGCGGTGCCGCCCTCCATCTCGCAGATCTTGGCGGCAACGAGATCGCACGTGGGGTTCTGCAAACGGCTGTAGAAGTAGCCCGACTCCTCCAGGTCAAACAGCTTGCCCATGTGCTCGGACGTGTCGTATTTCCACGTGGTGGACTGGTAGATGGGCACCTGGCGCGGCTCCGCATCGCCCGGATGATAGCCGCCCTGAACGCACGTGGTACCGATAGTCTGCTCGCACATATCCAACTCCCTTACTTGGGTTTTGTTTTATTCGGTTCACAATACCGCTACCCCGCACCCCTCTCAACCCATCCCGCCGATAGGTTATGGGACAAATTAATCAGGTTTATTTGTCCCAAATCTTAAGAAAGTGTTCGATGGCGAAAAACAATGAGATATGCACTGCGGTCTCGATAAGCGAATGCGCCAGCAAGGGTACCATAGGCGGGTACACCGCAATCAAGGAGACACCGATGAAGCAGATTGATACCACTCAGCTCAACACTGCCACCTGCCAGGCTCAGGCTGCCGAATACCACGCCCGCGGCTTTAACTGCGCGCAGGCCGTCGCCTGCACGCTCGCGCCCGCCGTCGGGCTCGACCCCCAGGTCGCCTTTACCCTCACCGAGGGCTTTGGCGCCGGCATGGGCGGCATGACCGAAACTTGCGGTGCCATCTCGGGCGCCGTGGCCATCATGGGCTTTGTAATGAGCGATGGCATGGAAAACCCCAAGACCAAGGGCCAGACCTACAAACTGTCGCGCGAGATTGCCAAGCGCTTTGGCGAGAAGAACACGACGACCGCCTGCGGCACGCTCAAGGGCATCGGATCGGACAAGGGTCCGCTTCGCAGCTGTCCCGGTTGCATCGACGATGCCGTCGAAATCGCCTGTGATGTGCTAAAGCAGCTCGCCGAGTAAACGGCAGCGACATAAAACGACGGCCGGCGCGCTGGGGATCCGTCCAAAAGCACGCCGACCGTCGCCGTTAGAACTCGGCAAATTCGGGAGTGCTGACCTCAATCTCCTCGCGCCCCGCCATAAGCTCGCGCATCTTAGCGCAAAACGACCCCTGCTCCCCCGCCTTAAACACCAAATGAAGTGTCACGGCATCCGCGTACTCGGTATCCGAAACCTTGGCACCCGAATCCTGCGCCAAACGAAGCACCTGCTCATACTGTGGATAGGCCACATGCACGTCAACCGGCACGACACTCGTCATCTCAACGATCTGCCCAGCCTCCTGAGCCGCGGCCACCGCCGCCTGTGTCGCCGCCGTATAGGCTCGTACCAGACCACCGGGCCCCAACAACGTGCCGCCAAAATAACGCGTCACAACACAGCATACGTTTTTAAGTCCCGCACCACGCAGCACCTCGAGCGTCGGCATACCACTCGTGCGGCTCGGTTCACCATCATCGCTCTGGCGCTCACGTCCATCGACCACAATCCACGCGGGAACATTGTGCCGGGCGTCGTAATGACGCTTGCGAACCATCTCGATAAAGGCATTCGCCTCGTCCTCGGACTCAATATGGACCAGCTGGGCAATAAACCGACTCTTACGATCGACGAACTCACCCGTAGCCTCAATATTCGATTGCAGAGTAAAAAAGCTGTCCAACAAAGCCCCTCAACAAAATAAAGCGCAGCAACAAACAGCTTCAATAATACGGCAAAGGCCGTACCGATTGTCAGGGTAACAAAAATGCCAAGTGGGCCTGTAAGCCGGGTTCTGTCGTGAACGGTCATTTATCTTGTCTGCACGTTACCGTGCAGCTCCACGCACGCTACCCGAACGCGGACCGGGCCGGCCCATAGCGTTCCTATTCGCGCTTGCTCCGGATGGGGCTTGCCAAGCCGCCGTGTTGCCACGACGCTGGTGGTCTCTTACACCACCGTTTCAGCTTTTCCCTTTACGCCTTGCGGCGCAGGTGGGAGTCTTCTTTTCTGCGGCGCTTTCCGTCGGATCACTCCGCCCGGCCGTTAGCCGGCATCCCGCCCTCTGGAGCCCGGACTTTCCTCACGCGTACTGCAAGCAGCACATCGCGCGACCGTCTGGCCCACTCAGCAGTGCAAGAGTGTAACACACCGTTACCGCAGGCAATGGCACAACGCAAACGCTCGACACGATAAACCAAGAACCGCCATGCGTTACAATGATCCTGTCGATGGGCAACGTCGTCAGTCGAGACGCGACCGCGCTCCGCACCCCTCCGTCTACTCGGTGTGTTCCCGCCTCCTCCCCGAGGCGGGATGTCGGCTTTTTTCATGCACCGACAATCCAATAGCCTGTGGACAGCCCGGCAGCATTGCGCATCTCGGTGCCAAATGCAAAAAGGGACCCGTCCATTACGGACGGATCCCTTAAAACAAGTGATCGTCAAACCGATTTACTCGGCGTCGGTCTCCTCGTCCTTCTTCTCGGAAGGCAGCGGGGTAACCTCGATCTCGACGCCCAGAGTCTCAGCAGCAGACTTCATGGACAGGGAGATACGACGACGGTCGAGGTCAATCTCCATGACCTTGACCTGAACCTTGTCGCCAACGTGGGTGACCTGAGAAGGCTGGTCCACGTGCTTGTTGGCCATCTCGGAGATGTGCACCAGGCCCTCGATGCCCTCGCCCAGGTCGACGAAAGCGCCGAACGGGACAAGCTTGGTCACAGTGCCCTCGACGATAGCGCCGACGGGGTACTTCTTGACCAGTGCGCGCCACGGATCCTCGGTGGTCTGCTTGAGACCCAGGGAGATGCGCTCGCGGTTGAGGTCGACGTCGAGAACCTCGACCTCGACCTCCTGGCCGACCTTGACAACCTCGGAAGGATGGTTGACGTGGTTCCAGGAGAGCTCGGAGATGTGGATGAGGCCGTCGATACCGCCGAGGTCGACGAAGGCGCCGAAGTCGACGATGGAGGAAACGGTGCCCTGGAGACGCATGCCAGACTTGAGCTTGGACAGGATCTCAGAGCGCTCGGCCTTACGGGACTCCTCGAGCACGACGCGACGGGAGAGGACGACGTTGTTGCGGTTGCGGTCCATCTCGATGACGCGGGCCTCGATGCGGGTGCCCATGTAAGAGGTGAGGTCCTTGACGCGACGGAGGTCGACGAGGGAAGCGGGCAGGAAGCCACGCAGGCCGATGTCGAGGATCAGGCCGCCCTTGACAACCTCGATAACCTCGCCCTCGACGTTCTCGCCGGAGTTGAACTTCTCCTCGATGCGGTTCCAAGCACGCTCGTACTCGGCACGCTTCTTGGACAGGACCAGACGACCGTCCTTGTCCTCCTTCTGGAGAACCAGGGCCTCGATGGGATCACCGAGTGCAACGATGTCTGCAGGGTTAGCGTCCTTGCGGATGGACAGCTCGCGGACCGGGATAACGCCCTCGGACTTGAATCCGATGTCAACGAGCACCTCGTCATGCTCGATCTTAACGACAGTGCCGTTAACGAGATCGCCCTCATCAAAGTCGGTAATCGTACCGTCGATGAGGTTGTTCATCTCCTCCTCGTTGACATCGTCAAGAGAGAAAATGGACGAGTTCTGAATCTCACTCAAAGGTGGACCCCTTTCGAACTACGGGGCCCCGATTGCTAGGACCTACAGAAGGGTGCGACAAGCACACAACGTTTAGGAACACTCGGGAGCCGACAGATACTAATGTGACGCTTATGCAATCACGTTCGTATAGGTTACGGGGAAATGAGTTCGATTTCAAGCGTGAACTGCGATTTTTTACTCGTGTGGAGACTTTTTCGTAATCTTATGAACACACGTCTCCGCAACTTGACGATAACCAGCCAGGCATTCGGCTTTGGGGTAAAGTATCCGGAGCCAACGATTCTAGATCGATTTTTCGAGAAAGGTGCCCGCGTGCTCAAAGCAGTCGTTTTCGATATGGACGAAACGCTTCTTAGCATCAACCTCAACGCGTTCATCCTTCGCTATTTTAAGGATGTCTCTTCGATGCTCGCGGATATCGGGCGCCGCAGCCGCGGTGGCACGATGGCACGCCTCGGCACCATCCTGGTCGACCTCAACGCCAATCGCCGCAGCAGCACGGACAATCGCACCAATCTTGAGTTTTACCAAGAAGAGGTCGAGCGCCGATGCGGCATTTGCCTCTCGGACCCACTTATCTACGAGGCGTTTACCTACTACGACCGCGAAGTTCTTCCGTACAAGAATGACGAACTCATCAACGCCCATGCCATGCCGGGCGCACACGCCGCGCTTCAGGCCGTACAGGACGCAGGGCTGCGCTGCGCGCTCTTTACCAACCCCAGCTTTCCGCAGGGGGCCATCGAGTGCCGCATGGGTTGGGGCGACCTGGCCGACGCCCCCTTTGAACTCGTGACGCACATGGGAAACGCCACCCGCTGCAAGCCCGATGCCACCTACTATCTAGAGCAGCTTCAGGTGATGGGACTCGAGCCGCACGAGGTCCTTATGGTGGGCAACGACCCCAAGCGTGACTTCCCCAACCCCGCCTGCGGCATTCAAACCGCCTATGTTGGCCAGGGAAAACCCGGCCGAGCTACCTGGCACGGAACCATGGAAGACTTCGCCCGCGACTTCAACGCCGTAGTCGAAGCCTTCTACGAGCACCAAGTAGCCGACGAACTGTCCTAGCACACTTGGGTTTTGCCGATCATGATGTTGAGGATCTCGACGTCGGTGTCCTTCATGCCCACACGGCCCACGTAGCCCATGCTGGCAATCGTCTGCTCGACGGTATCCTGGATCAAACCCTCGCCGGCACGGAAGCCACGCCCCTGCATGGCCATGTCATGTCCCAGAATCGCCGCATCGACGGCAGCCGAAATCTTGGCGGCACAGCTCGCCTTGGCGCCATCGCACACGATGCCGCCAACGTTACCGAGCGTGTTCGAAACCGTCGAGCCAATCTGCTCGCGCGTGCCACCGCACAGCCAGGTAATCGCAGCACCGGCACCGCACGCAGCGCAAATAGCACCGCAAAACGCCGAGAGCGCACCAATATAGCTCTTGATATGCACGGCGATAAGATCGGACAGCATCACGGCGCGCACCAGGCGCTCGTGGTCGCAGCGCAGGTATTCGGCATACTCCATGACGGGCAAGGCGCAGGTAATGCCTTGATTGCCCGAGCCGCACACAATGGCGACCGGCAGCGCGCAACCGTTCATGCGGGCGTCGGACCCGGCGGCCGCACGGGCACGGGCACGGCAGGCGACGTCATCGGCACGAGCACCCAGCAGCGTACGACCCACCTCGGCGCCCCAAGCGTGCGCAAGGCCCTCGGCACTGATTGCGCCATTCAGCTCAATCTGACGCTCAACGGCAGCGCGGGCGCCCTCAATGTCACCGTCCTCGATAAAGTCGATGATGGAATCAATGGACATGGGCGTATCGGCGTTATCTGCCGCACGCTCGGCCACCACGCGCTCGGCGCAGGCGGCGCACTCCCCCGCCGACTTGCCGCATACCGGAATACCATCGAGCGTATGGCACGTGACATTAGTGTGGTGATCGGTAATCTCGACGACCGCGGTATGGCCCCCGGCCGTCGCAGTCACCTTGATGTAGAGGTTGGGCACACCCTCGACAAGCGACACATCGCAGTAGCCGGCGTCGGCGAGGAGCTCGGCCACACGAGCGCGGTCTTCATCGTTAACGCTCTCGAGCACCTCAAGCGCGCTCTTAGCGTCGCCGCCCACGGCACCCAGCACGGCCGCGGCCTCAATACCGTGCATACCGCCCGAGTTGGGCACGGTCACGCTCTTAACGTTCTTGATTATGTTACCCGAGCAGGCAACATTCATATGATCGGGTTCGCAACCGAGCGTCTGGCTCGCCAGCGCCGCTGCATAGGCAACGGCAATGGGCTCGGTGCAGCCGAGTGCACAGACAAGCTCGCGGTTCAAAACATCGCAAAACGCGGCATCACGGATGGAATCGGTAGGCATAGGTATCTCCTGCTTGCATAACGGGCTGGACTCTCAAAAAAGTTAGCTCCTTTATTTGATAACAATGCATCAAAAACCGCAACCACGGTTCCGGCGGACGGCGCTCAAGCACAAATTGGCGGCATTATTCATGAGAAGCCGGTCTTGTTGCCTGCTAAAGCGTTTGACCAAAAAACGCCCGAGCGTTTACGCAAAAGTCGCGCTATCATGCAGTCGAACGCGGTAAACACCTTTAGCATTTGCGCCGCACAGACCAGAGAGGAACCATCTATGAAGATCGGTATCGGTAACGACCACGCCGCCGTCGAGCTCAAGAACATCATTTCCGAGCACCTGAAGGAGCGCGGCTGCGAGGTCGTGAACTTTGGCACCGACACCTCCGAGAGCTTTGACTACCCCATCGCCGGCTACAAGGTGGGTAAGGCCGTTGCCAACGGCGACGTCGACCTGGGCATCCTGATCTGCGGTACCGGCGTCGGGATCAGCCTGGCTGCCAACAAGGTCGAGGGCGTACGCGCCGTCGTGTGCTCCGAGCCCTTCAGCGCCAAGCTCTCCCGTATGCACAACAACACCAACGTGCTCGCCTTTGGCGCCCGCGTCGTTGGCTCCGAGCTCGCTAAGATGATCGTCGACGAGTGGCTCGACGCCGAGTTCGAGGGCGGCCGTCACGAGCGTCGCGTTAACCTCCTCAACGAGATCGACCACACCCGCGGCCTCAAGGTCGTCGACGAGGCCTAAACTACTCAGCGCCACAAGCTAACAGCAAGGGGCCCGCTCGGAACACACATCCGGGCGGGCCCCTTTGTAGATTATTGGGACATGCCTTAAAATCTACCTTTTGCTGCACAGATGGCGAAAAGTAGATTTAAGGCATGTCCCAAAAATCTACTGGGATAAATAAAGGGCGCCGCGGATGGAGTTCCGCGGCGCCCAAGCCACACGCTAACAGCTTTAAGGAGTCAAAGCTGGCTTAGCCAAAGAAGCGCTTGATCTCAATATCGGCGTTCTCCAGGCAGTCGGAGCCGTGGATCACGTTGGCGTTGACATCGACGGCAAAGTCGCCGCGAATGGTGCCGGGGGCAGCATCAAGCGGGTTGGTAGCGCCCATAAGGGTGCGCATCTTGGAGACAGCGGAAAGACCGGAAACAACCATCTTGACAACCGGACCGCTCGTCATAAAGTCGCAGAGACCGCCAAAGAAGGGTTTGTCGGCCAGATGGGCGTAGTGCTCCTCGACGGTAGCGCGCTCGAGCGTGGTCATCTCCATGCGCTCGATGACAAGGCCGCTGCGCTCAATGCGAGCAACGATCTCGCCGATCTTGCGGTCGCGCACGGCGTCGGGCTTAATCATGATGAAGGTCTTCTCGATAGCCATAAGGTAGCCTTTCAAGTAGGTTCGCGCGTGCCCAAGTCCCATTCCGGCACCCGCCTGGACTGCATCGTAACAGAGTTTTAGCTGCAGTTAAACAAAAAGCTGTTTATTGAAACGCTGCAATTTATTAAAGCGCTCCATATGTGTCACTTCTGTTTCGAAGCCCGATTAGAGTACCATCCGACCGCTCATCAACCACATGGAACAGAGCGGGCGGTCGGTTGCCACCCGCGAACGTACCCCCTTCACAACCTGCCCAAAGGTCCTACAGAAGTTCTCGACAAGCCCCTCCCCCATAGCAGCAAAATAGGGGCGCCCGCATCAGCAGACGCCCGTAAAGCTAAAACGATTTATCAATAAATGGACAATACGTCTTCAGCCAAACCTCTACTTTGCCCCGTGACCCATCTCGACAACCTTGGTTAGCGATCCAAACACGCCTTCGTCGGCCACGAGCTGCGCCTCGGCACGCTGCAGCTGCACGGCAACGGCGGCAGGGGCGGTACCGCCCTCGGTCGTGCGCGCGGCGACAATCGACGGGATATCGAGCGCCTCGGTAATATCGCGCTCAAAGAGCGGGCTTGCCTCCTGGAACACCTCAAACGGCAGGTCCTCAAGATTGCAGCCGCGCTTCTCACACATCAGGACCAGGTGCCCCACCACGGCATGTGCCTCGCGGAACGGTAGACCGCGCTTTGCCAGGTAATCGGCAACATCGGTGGCGGCAAGGTGCCCCACGCCGCACTCGCGCGCCATGGCATCCTCGTTGACGGTCCAGGTCGAAATCATTCCGGCCATAACGGACAGGCACTGCATGAGCGTGTGAGCGGTATCGAGCGCGCCCTCCTTGTCCTCCTGCAAGTCCTTGTTATAAGCGAGCGGCAGGCCCTTCATGGTTACCAGCAGCTGCACCAGGTTGCCGTACACGCGACCGCTCTTACCGCGGATAAGCTCGGCAAAGTCGGGATTCTTCTTCTGCGGCATGATGGACGAGCCGGTGGAGTAGGAGTCTGAAAGCGTGATAAAGCCAAATTCGGAGCTCGACCACAGCACGATCTCCTCGGAAAGACGCGACAGGTGCATCGCCATGACGGATCCGGCGTAATGCAGATCGAGCAGGAAATCACGGTCGGAAACCGCATCGAGCGAGTTGGGAATCACGCCCGCAAAGCCAAGTTCGGCAGCCGTCATCTGGCGATCGAGCGGATAGCTCGTACCGGCAAGCGCGGCAGCACCCAGCGGGCAGTTGTCGGCGGCATCAAAGGCGGCCTTCAGGCGCGTAAAGTCGCGCGCGAACATCCAGGAATACGCCAGCAGATGATGCGAGAGCAGCACGGGCTGAGCGTGCTGCATATGCGTGTAGCCCGGAAGAATCACCTTGTCGTACTTCTTGGCCGCATCCACCAGCACATGGCGCAGCTCAAGATTGGCCTCCATGAGCTCCTTGGCCAGCGCCTTGACGCCCAGGCGCGTATCGGTCGCCACCTGGTCGTTGCGCGAACGCCCAGTATGCAAGCGCTTGCCAGCCTCGCCGATACGACGCGTCAGCTCGCTTTCGATGGACATATGAATGTCCTCGTCGTTGATATCAAAGGTGAAGTTGCCGGCATCGATATCCTGTTCGATTCCGGTCAGGCCCTCGGCAATCGCCTGCTCGTCCTCGGCGCTGATAATGCCCTGGGCCGCCAGCATCTTGGCATGTGCCTTAGATCCGGCGATATCCTGCTTATAGAGATGTTTGTCAACCGGCAACGACGCGCCAAACTCCTGCGTGACCTCGGCCACGCCTGCCTCAAAACGACCGCCCCAAAGAGCCATGGAACCGTCCCCTTTCATCAAATCCCAAAACAAGCGCCCAAAGCAATGCGCCCTGTCGCTAAAGCGATTTCTCAACCGCTAGTTTTGCATATTCCCCACCATGTGCGAGGCCATATAGCTAATTTGCAAAGAAGTGACGCGCCATGCACTTGGCGCCCAACGTCTCCCTCCGAATGTTGCCCTGCGAACCATCGATCCAGGCCTTAGGCTCATAGGAACGTCCTCGACCTTTGCAGCATCGAACTCGGGCGCGAGGGCAAGTAAAGCATGCGCGATAGCATTGAACATAATGGATACTCCCCATATATATAGGCGCAGGGCCGTCAAATTGATAGGAGGAGCCCCGCCGGACAACCCCGGCGGGGCTCGGACTCAGCCGCAGACGCGGCATCATATATGCGGGCGGAACGTAGGGGCCACCGATGTTAAGAAGTGTCAGCAAGCATAACGAAAGGTAGGGACCCCATGCGCCCGTTATGTATCACGCGGATGGGCCGCGCGGATACCAAAGGAAGGAGGCGCTAGGCCTGGGCGGCAGCAGAGCTGGGGCCCTGGACCTTAGCCCACGTCTTGAGCGACAGCGTATCGATCTCGATAAAGCCGGCGCTGGCCTTCTCGTCAAACGTAGTGTCGCGGTCGTAGGTAGCCAGACCGTAGTCATACAGGCTAAACGGGCTCTTGCGGCCGACGACATGGCAGTTGCCCTTAAAGAACTTCAGACGGACGGTGCCGGTCACGAACTTCTGGGTGTCGGCCATAAAGGCATCGAGCGCGTTTTTGAGCGGGCTGTACCACTGGCCGTTGTACACGGCGGTGGCCCAATCCTGCTCGAGCTTAATCTTGGTCTTGAGCAGGTCGCCCTCGACGCAGATGTCCTCGAGCGCCTTGTGGGCGGTGATGAGCGTCAGGGCGCCAGGAACCTCGTAGCACTCGCGACTCTTGAGGCCCACCAGACGATCCTCGACCAGGTCGAGACGGCCAAAGCCGTTGTCACCCGAAATCTTGTTGAGGGCGATGACGATCTCGGAGAGTTTCATCTTCTTGCCATCGACGGCGACGGGCTTGCCCGCCTCAAACTCAATCTCGGTGTAGGTCGGGGTGTCCGGCGTGTCCTCGGGGTTCTTGGTCATAACCCAGGCGTCGTCGAGCGGCTCGTTCCAGGGATCCTCCAGGTGACCGCACTCGATGGCGCGACCCCACAGGTTGTCGTCGATGGAATAGGGGTTGTCGTTGGCGCCCTCGGGAACCGGCACGTTGTGGGCGTGAGCATAGGCAACCTCATCGGGACGGCACTTCAGATCCCACTCGCGAACCGGGGCGATAACCTTAAGCTCGGGGTCGAGGGCCTTGACGGCAGCCTCAAAACGAACCTGGTCGTTACCCTTGCCGGTGCAGCCGTGGGCGACGTAGGTCGCGCCAAACTCGTGAGCGACCTCGACAAGCTTCTTGGCGAGCAGCGGGCGAGACAGCGCGGAGAGCAGCGGGTACTTGTTCTCGTACATGGAGTTTGCGGCGATGGCCTTAGTCAGGAACTCATCGGAGAACTCGTCGCGCAGGTCGAGCACCTGGCAATCGAGAACGCCCAGGTCAAGCGCCTTCTGCTTCTTGGCATCCAAGCCGGTCTCCTCCTGGCCCACGTTGCCGCAGACGCAAACGACATCGAGATTCTTCTCGTCCTGGAGCCACTTGACACATACGGATGTATCAAGACCACCGGAATATGCGAGAACGACTTTTTCCTTGCTCATGGCTGTTTCCTTTCGCCCTTGGTAGCTAGTTAGAACATCGGTCAGTTGCAAGTCATTTCGAGGTCAAAAAACCGTGCAATATCAGGTTAAATAGCAAAAAGCAGCACAGCATGCTCTAGAAACATGCGTTTATATCGTGCTAAAACCCAACGACCTCAAAATGACTCTGTTGGGGCATTTCACCCCATACGAACAGAGACGATTGTTATCGTCGTCGGGAAATTGCGCGCTGGCGTCGGATGGCATTATCTGCAGTGGTGATGATCTTTACGAACTGCATCTGCCTCTCCTTTCACCTATCGCCGGGCGCAATTCTAATATCGTAAACGGTACCTTTTCTTCGGTAAGCGGTTGTATTTCCGTCTCCGTTTTCGATGGTCGCTATATTACGCTAAAGTGCCCGCAGCACAAGCGACAAATTCAAATTTCTGAAAAGTTTTTTCATTACTTTGTGAAGCGTGGTGCAAATACGCTCCGTTCCTGCGACAATACGCTCAGTTACTGGTTGATGGTTATAACGTCTGAAACAATTTCGAAACGAAAGGCGCGCTTTTATGCAAACTTACGAATCGGACACCAATATCGGAAGCATTAAGATTCTCGCCGTCGACATGGACAAGACGCTGCTCACCGACAAGCGCGTGTTGCCGCAGGGTCTTGATGAGCGCCTGGACAAGCTCGCCGACGCAGGCATTGTATTCTGCCCCGCCAGCGGACGCCCCGCCCCCAAACTCGAGGAAATGTTCGAGAGCATTAAGAACCGACTTGCTTTTTGTCCCGACAACGGAGCCTGCGTCATCTATCGCGGCAGCTATATCTATAAGAGCAACATCGATGTGGCGCTGTATCAGCAGGTGCTCGCCCGTGCCTCGGAGGACCCGCGTGCCGTTCCCGTCTTGTGCTGCTACGACGAGTTCTATGTGCTCGCCCGCGACCATCAGTACCACGACGAGATCAGCGTGTACTACAACACGATCAACTACGTCGATAGCTTTGAGGGCCTTGATATCGAGTCCAACAAGATTTCGATCTTCTTCCCCGCCTACGATGCCGAGCCCGCGTTTCGCGAGAACTACAGCCCCGAGTTCTCGGACAAGCTCTACGTCACCAACGCCGGGCGCGAGTGGATAGACTTTATGAACCTGGGCGTCGACAAGGGGTCGGGCGTCGCGCACCTGTGCGAGCAGCTGGGCATTGATATCGCTGATGCCGCCGCCGTGGGTGATACGTACAACGACATCCCCATGCTGGAGCGCGTCGGGCATAGCTTTATCGTGGATAATGCCGAGGAGCACATGAACGCGCATGCCAAATGGCGCATTCCGAGCAACAACGACGGGGGCGTACTGACGCTCATCGACGCCATCCTGGCGGCTCGGTAACGTGGCTCGTCGGACCTGGCCGGGCGGCGCGGATTAGTTTTTCGTTCGGTCAGGTCCTAGGCTCGCTCGGAAAGCACATTAAGTGCTTTCCGGCTCGTGCGGAATCTACGAAAAGTTAACCCGTGCCGCCCGGCCAGGCCCTAGGTTTACTTTCCTGCCGCCAAGATGGCGTCTTGAGTGTCTAGATACTTAGCTGAAATGATTTGAGCAGAGGGGAGCTCCTTGTTGGGAGGGGCTCCCCTCTGTTTTGGTTACTGTGGGACAAATTAATCAGTAGTGTTTGTCCCAAATCTTAAGTATGTGGGGGCTTGCGTCTTGGGCGAGCTTGCCTTACCGAGTGCTTTCCTATTTGGCGTCGGCCCAGGTTACTCCGGTTGAGGCTTCGGCGATTAGGGGTACTCGGAGGTCTACGACGTGTTCCATGACGTCGCGGACCATGGTGGTTAGGCGCTCGACTTCGTTGACGGGGCACTCAAAGTCCAGTTCGTCGTGTACCTGCAAGATCATGTGGGCGGCAAAACCCTCTTCTTCCAGGCGGCGGCTTACGCGGGCCATGGCGATCTTGATGATGTCGGCGGCGGTGCCCTGCATGGGGTGGTTCATGGCCGTGCGCTCACCAAAGCCGCGGAGCTGTGGGTTTTTGGCCTTGAGCTCGGGAATATGGCGTCTGCGGCCATACATGGTCTCGGCATAGCCCGTCTGCTTGGCTCGCGCCACCACATTGTCGAGGAACGTGCGCACGCCCGGGTAGGCCTCGTAGTAGCGATCGATCATATCGCGCGCCTCGGCCATCGAGATGTGCAGCGACTGCGACAGACCATAGGCCTGCTGGCCGTACACGATGCCAAAGTTCACGGCCTTGGCGCGGCTACGCAGGTCGGGTGTCACCTCGGACACCGGCACGCCAAATACGCGCGCGGCCGTCTCGGCATGGAAGTCCTCGCCCTCGTTGAAGGCGCGCACCAGGTGCTCGTCACCCGAAAGATGCGCGAGCAGGCGCAGCTCGATCTGCGAGTAGTCCACCGCCAAAAAGACGCTGCCCTCGCCCGCCGAGAACGCCGTCTTGACGGTACGCCCCAGCTCCGAGCGCGTCGGAATGTTTTGCAGATTGGGGTCGCTCGAAGACAAACGCCCCGTCGCGGTGATGGTCTGGTTGTACGTGGTGTGCACACGCCCGTCACCACGGCGCAGCGGGCCCAGCGTGTCCAGATAGGTCGACTTAATCTTGGACTTCTCACGCCAGTCCAAAATCAGGCGCACGATCTCGTGGTCGCGGGCAAGGTCGCTCAACACCTTGGCGTTGGTCGAATAGTAGCCGCGCTTGGTCTTTTTTAGGCCCTTGGTCGGAAGCCCCATAACATCAAACAGCACGTGCGAGAGTTGCATGGGGCTGCCGATGTTAAAGGTCTCGTCGCCGGCCAGGTCGCGAATGCTGCGCTCGACCTCGGCAATCTGGGTCGCCAGGCCCTCGGACAGACTGTGCAGGCGGTCGGGGTCCACGAGCATGCCCGCGCGCTCCATCTTGGCAAGCACCGGCACGAGCGGCATCTCGATCCCATCGAACACGTTGGCGGCGTTCTCGCGGGCCATGCGGTCACGCAGCGGTGCAACCAGCGCCAGCGTCAAGGCCGCCGTGCGAGCGGCGGGCGCAGGAGCGTCCTCGCCAGCACCCTCTGCGCCGCGCGCCGCAGGCAGCGCCATCTGCAGATACGTATCGGCCAGATACACCTCGTCAAACTCGGAGCGGTCGGAATCCAACAGGTAGGCGGCAACAACGGTATCGAAGATGCGCGTGGAATCGACTGCCAGCGGATCCATGAGCTCGAGCTCAGAAGAATCGATGGGCGAAAGCTCATGCAGAAGCGCCTTCATATCCGGGCTCGCCACACGGCCTTCCATAAACAGACGCGCGAGCACGCCGGCAATCACGCCGTGGGCGAAGTTGAAGCCCTCAACCTCAGCCGCCGCACCGCTGTCGCCCTCCTCGAGCGCAAACAGCCCCTTGGACGTCGCCAACCACAGCGTGCGCGTCAGCCCAAAGAGCGCGCCCTCTTCCTTGTCATCGTCCACCACGGCGGCGACCCACTCGCCGGCATCAATCACGCGGGAGACCTCAGCCGCAACGGCACCAAGCGCGCCAGCATCGCCGCCGGCTGCGCGCAAAACGGCGGGAATCTCAAACGTGCTGGCAGCAGCGCCACCCTCGTCACCGATCAGTGCCAAGAAACGGTTCTGCATGGCGGTGATACCAAGCGTACCCAGCGCCGCGGAAACCTCATCGGCAGAAAACGCCGGGAAGGATGTTTCGTCAAAGTCGAGCTCGACGGGCGCATCGGTGCGAATGGTCGCCACCTTACGGCTCAGCAGCGCGTCGTCGATGTGTGCGCGCAGGTTTTCTCCCATCTTGCCCTTGACCTCGTCAGCATGCGCGATGACCTCGTCAAGGCTGCCGTACTGCGCGATGAGCGCACTCGCCTTTTTGGGGCCGATGCCCGGTACGCCGGGAATGTTGTCCGACGTATCGCCCTTCAGACCGTAAAAATCGGGCACGAGCGCCGGCGTGATGCCGTGATACAGGTCGTCCACGCTCTCGGGCGTCATGATCGCCACGTCGGACAGGCCCTTGCGAGTCGAGACCACGTTGACGTGCTCGGTCACGAGCTGATACATGTCGCGGTCGCCGGTCACCAGCAGCATGTCGCAGCCGGCCTCCTCGCCCAGGCGCGCCATGGTTCCCAGGATATCGTCGCCTTCCCAGCCCTCGGACTGCAAAATGGGCACGTTGAGCGCGGCGAGCAGCTCCTTGATCATGGGGAACTGCGCGTGCAGGTCGGGGTCCATGGGCGGGCGCTGCGCCTTGTACTGCGGCAGCATCTCCATACGCACGCGCGGCTTGCCCTTGTCAAACGCCACGACAACGCCGTCGGGATTAAAGGCATCGATCATCTTGAGGAACATGTTCAGAAAACCAAAGATCGCGTTGGTGGGGCGACCGTCCGGCGCGTTCATGGTCGGCGGCACGGCGTGGAAGGCGCGATGCATGAGCGAGTTGCCGTCGATGACAGCAAAGGTACGGCGCTTTTCAGACATATTGAATACCTCGCTTTGGGCTGGGCACGGTTTGCTCACACCAGTTTACACGCTCCCCGCCCCGCGGCCACCGCACATCAGGCTTCCCTGCCGCCGCGGGCCCGCGCGTGATACGATGGCTCACGGTACATCAACCAGCACGATCGATCCGAAAGGAGCCTGCGTCATGGAGCGTCCCAGCGCATGGAAAAAGTACACGCCACAGCAGATCGAGGAGCTCGAGGAGCTTTGCCGCGGCTATAAGCAGTTTTTGAGTGAGAACAAGACCGAGCGCCTGTGCGTCAAGGCCGGTATCAAGATGGCCGAGGAGGCGGGCTACGTCAATCTGGAGACCGTGATCGCCGAGGGCCGCGCGCTCAAGGCCGGCGACAAGGTGTACGCCGCCAACCACGGCAAGGACCTCATGCTCGTCAACCTGGGCACCGCCCCGCTCGAGCAGGGCTTTAACATCCTGGGCGCCCACGTGGACTCGCCGCGCCTGGACCTCAAGCAGAACCCCGCCTTCGAGGCCGGCGACATGGCTTATCTCGACACGCACTACTATGGCGGCGTCAAGAGCTACCACTGGGTCGCTTCCCCGCTCGCACTCGTGGGCGTCATCTGCAAAAAGGACGGCACCACCGTCGACATCAACATCGGTGACAAGGCCGACGACCCGGTCTTTACCATCTCCGACCTGCTGATCCACCTCTCGAGCGAGCAGATGGCCAAGCCCGCCAAGGACGCCGTCGACGCCGAGATCCTCGACGTGATCGTGGGCGGCCGCCCCGTCAAGTTTGACGAGGACGACAAGGACGCTCCCAAGGAGCCCGTCAAGCAGATGTTCCTGGATATCCTCAAGGAGCAGTACGACGTCGAGGAGGAGGACTTCCTCTCCGCCGAGATCGAGGTCGTGCCCGCCGGCCCCGCCCGTGACATGGGCCTCGACCGCTCCATGATTCTGGGCTATGGCCACGACGACCGTGTCTGCGCCTATCCGTCCATGCTCGCCCAGATCAACGTCGCCAACGTGGAGCGCACGAGCATCACACTCATCGTCGACAAGGAGGAGATCGGTTCCGTAGGTGCCACCGGCATGACGAGCCGCTTCTTCGAGAACACCGTCGCCGAGATCATGACGCTCGCCGGCGAGGATAGCCCGCTGGCCCTGCGCCGCGCGCTCGCCCGCAGCCGCATGCTCTCCTCCGACGTGTCCGCCGGCTTCGACCCGGGCTACGCCGGCAAGTTCGAAACCAAGAACGCAGCCTTTATGGGTCGCGGCCTGTGCTTTAACAAGTACACGGGCAGCCGCGGCAAGGGCGGCTCTAACGACGCCGACGCCGAGTATGTGGCCCTCATCCGCGACATCATGGACGAGGCCGGCGTGGACTTCCAGACCTGCGAGCTCGGCCGCGTCAACGCAGGTGGCGGCGGCACCATCGCCTACATCATGGCTAAGTACGGCATGAACGTCATCGACTCTGGCGTTGCCGTCCTGTCCATGCACGCCCTGTGGGAGGTCGCCAACAAGGCCGATATCTACGAGGCCTATCGCGGCTACAAGGCCTTCATCGAGCGCGCGTAACCAACCCTTCATCAGTTGCGGTGAAATACAGACTAAACTGGCCCATAAACGGCCAAAACAGACCATATTCCACCGCAACTTCCTTTTTGGCAGAGGAGAGTCCATGCTGCAGGTCGTCATTTCGCCCGCCAAGCAGATGCGCGCGGCCCAAGATGCTTTTGAAGTCCTGGGCATCCCACCCTTTGCGCGCGAGACGGCTCGCCTCCACCGCGCACTGCTAGATATCGAGCGGAATGAAGGCAGCGACAGCCTGCAGGCGCTATGGAACGTGAGTGACAAACTGCTGGGGCCTTGCCTCAACACCCTGCATGAGTTCGGGCCCATCCTGAAAAACGGCGATCTCGACAATCCCGCACTCGCCTGTCACCTCTCCCCTGCCGTCATGTCCTACCACGGCATTCAATACCAGAGCATGGCGCCCGAGGTGATGGATTCCGCGCAGCTCGCATGGCTGCAAAGCCACCTGTGGATCCTCTCTGGCCTCTACGGGTGCGTTCGCCCCTTTCATGCCGTCGAACCATATCGGCTGGAGATGGGCGCGAAGCTCGCCGTTGACGATGCCCGAGACCTCTATGCGTTTTGGAGCGACAAGCTCGCGCGGGCTATCGCCCCGGCAGGCTCAAACACCACGATCGTCAACCTCGCCAGCGTAGAGTACGCCAAAGCCGTTCTGCCCCATCTCGCGGGCGACGCCACGGTCGTCACGTGCCTCTTTGGCGAAGGCATCCGCAACGGCAAGCCCATCCAGCGCTCGACCGCCAGCAAAAAGGCACGTGGTTCCATGGTGCGCTGGATGGCAGAAAACAAGCTCGAGGATGCAAGTGGACTTACCGCATTCAACATCGGCTATCATCACATCCCCGAGCTTTCAGACGAAAACACTCTGGTTTTCATGAACGCGCAGGCACAATAGGCCCGCCGTTTCCAACCCCCCGTTACTCCGCCAAGCCATCGGCCTTTGCAATCACGCTCGTCGAGCCATCTTGGTAGGTAATCTTAACGTGCTCTACCTCGGACACCGCAACACCCGATGGGGGCTCCAAGCGCCATTCCGTCAGCGCGATATCCATAGTCGTAGGCACGTCGCCCTGATTCTTGAGCTTCACCGTCAGCGTTTTGAGCGCCGCATCATACGTCACGCGTTCGATTTCCTCACCAGGAATAGACCCGCCGCTCAACTGCAGCTGCACAAACTCGTCGCGCGGATACCAATAGTCGCCCGGCGCGGCAACGGTATTGCCGCCCGTAACCTTCACTGTCACGATCGGCAGGGCATCGTCGGCCTCGAACTCCCATGCAGCGCCGCCGCGACCACCAAACGTCCAGATACAAAAGGCAATCACCAGCACGGCAAGCACCGCAAAACCAATCGCAACAAGGCCATGGTGCGCACGGCTTTCCTCGGCCGATACGTCCCATTGCGTCTCTCGATATAGATGCTTGTCTTCCATGTTCGCCTCCCCACAGGCACGCTTGTTGGCCCAATCGTACCCATTCAGGCTATACTTGAGCCCATGACATAACGGGGAGCTTGCAGGACAAGACGGCAGGCTGAGATTGGGCGCGCCCGCCCTGACCCGCAAACCTGATATGGGTAATGCCAACGAAGGGAGCCGTGCCAATGAGCACACAGACCGAGTCCAAGCTCGTCACGCAAATCGACTTCGCCCGCGCCGGGCAGATCACACCGCAGATGAAGGAGGTCGCCGAGCGCGAGCATCGCGACCCCGAGTACATCCGTGAGCGTGTGGCCGACGGCCGCATCGCCATTCCCGCCAACATCGTGCATATCAAAAAGGGCATGCGCGCCTTTGGTGTCGGCGAGGGCCTGTCCACCAAGGTCAACGTCAACCTAGGCATCTCGGGCGATAAGGCCGATGCCGCCGAGGAGTGGAAGAAGGTCAAGATCGCCGAGGACTTTGGCGCCGACGCCATCATGGACCTCTCCAACTCGGGCAAGACGCGCCAGTTCCGCCAGCAGCTCATCGACGAGACGCCGCTCATGGTGGGCACCGTCCCCATGTACGACGCCATCGGCTACATGGAAAAGCCGCTGGTCAAGCTTACCAAGGATGACCTGTTCGAGGTCGTGCGCGCACACGCCGAGGACGGCGTGGACTTTATGACCATCCACTGCGGCATCAACAAGTCGGTCACCAAGACCTTTAAGGAGACCGGCCGTCTCATGAACATCGTCAGCCGCGGCGGCTCGCTGCTGTTTGGCTGGATGGAGGTCACCGGCAACGAAAACCCCTTCTACGAGTACTTTGACGAGCTGCTCGAAATCTGCCACGAGTACGACGTGACGATTTCGCTCGGCGACTCCTGCCGCCCGGGCTGCCTCTACGACTCCAACGACGCCACTGAGACCGCTGAGATGATCGAGCTGGGCAAGCTGTGCAAGCGCGCCTGGGCTGCCGGCGTCCAGGTCATGGTCGAGGGTCCGGGTCACATGGCGCTCGACGAGATCGCCGCCAACATGAAACTGCAAAAGCGCCTGTGCCACAACGCCCCATTCTATGTGCTGGGGCCGCTGGTGACCGATATCGGTGTGGGCTACGACCACATCACCGCCGCCATCGGTGGCGCCATCTCCGCCAGCTCCGGCGCCGACTTCCTGTGCTACGTGACGCCGGCCGAGCACCTGTGCCTGCCCAACGCCCAGGATGTGCTCGACGGCCTCATGGCCACCAAGATCGCCGCGCACGCCGCCGATATCGCCAAGAAGGTGCCACATGCCCGCGACATGGACGACAAGATGGGCCAGGCACGCCGTAAGCTCGACTGGGACGCCATGTGGAAGTGCGCGCTCGACCCGGTTACGGGCAAGAAGCGCTACGAGGAGTCCCCCGCCGCCACCGAGGGCACCTGCACCATGTGTGGCAAGATGTGCGCCGTCCGTACCGTCAACAAGGTGTTCGAAGGCACGACGATCGACCTCGGCATGGAGGACTGACGCGTCGCCGCACCGTACGTCAATTGTTGACATGTGAACATTCTCTTACATTTACGTAAAGATTGCACCACCGGCCCGGGATCGGCATACAGCCGGCCCGGGCATCTTTATAATGCAGGTAAAAGACCCATTTGAATCCGACCGAGCAAGGGAGCGAACATGGATCGCAGTAAGGTACCCGCCGTCC
The DNA here is from genome assembly GCA_019414205.1 of Collinsella sp. Lineage (GTDB taxonomy): Bacteria > Actinomycetota > Coriobacteriia > Coriobacteriales > Coriobacteriaceae > Collinsella. The sequence continues at coordinate 87,179 of DXML01000020.1, forward strand.
TCTCCATCGCAGGATCCGATTCCAGCGGTGGCGCCGGCATTCAGGCCGACATTAAGACCATCACGGCGCACCGCCTGTATGCCGAGACGGCCATCACGGCCATCACCGCGCAGAACACCCTGGGCGTTACCGCCGTGCAGAACATCTCCCCGGACATTGTCGCGGCGCAGATCGACGCCGTCTATGATGATATCCGCCCCAGTGCCGTTAAGATCAGCATGGTTTCCTCTGCCGAGATTATCGAGGTTATCGCCAACCGCCTGAGCGCCTGGAACGCGACAAACGTGGTCGTCGACCCCGTCATGGTAGCCACCTCGGGCGCACGGCTGATTGCCGAAGATGCCGCCGAGGCGCTCACCCGCCGCCTGTTCCCACTAGCAACCGTCATCACGCCCAATATTCCCGAGGCCATGGCCCTGCTCGACTACGAGGTCGACTCCGAGCGCACACAGCAAAATGCTGCCATGCTCCTCACCCGCCGCTTTGGTTGCGCATCCCTCGTTAAGGGTGGGCATCTTGTCAACGAGGCCAACGATGTATTGGCCGAACCCGCGCCACTCGATGACGAGGGCAACCATCTGGGCGATCCGCTCACCACGTGGTTCCGCCACAAGCGCATCGAGACCGACAACACACACGGCACCGGCTGCACGCTTTCGTCCGCCATCGCCTGCGCGCTGGCCCAGGGCATGGATCTTGCCGATGCCGTCAACGCCGGCAAGGCATACCTGACAGGCGCTCTGGCCGCCGGCCTGAACATGGGCAAAGGCTCTGGCCCCGTCAACCACATGTGGCAATATTAAGATTCGCAGCCCAAAACCGCCGCAAAGGGGACAGGCACCTTTGCGGTGGCTCCCACAAACATCTCGATCTGTAACAGTAACTCGGCAAAATCGACCCTAGATGTTACAGATCAAGACAAACAATCGATATCGACCTAAATAATCTTAATCTGTAACATCTAGCCCGTTTTCGGCCTTGGAACTGTTACAGATCAAGACAAACAAACGAAACAAGCCCCCGCAAGGGGAACTCTGTGGTGGCTTGAGGCTGCGCTACTCACCGAGCATCTCTTGGAGCTTGGCTGCCACGGCATGTCCCAAGCTCTCGTGGCTTTCGGGCATCATATGCAGATAGTCGATATCGCCCGGCTCGGCAAACTCGGCGGCATTCAAAAAGTCGCAGCCAAACTGCTCGGCCACGTGCGCATAGTACTCGCCAAAATGTTCAGATGCCTCGACGGAACGCTCGTCAAAATCGGTCATATATACATCGGCGATCTGCGGCTTGATCTTGATAGGAGCCATCAGCAGGATGCGCGGGCAAGGCGCAGCGTCGGTCCACGGAAACGCGCGGACGGCGCGAATCAGCGCCATGGCGCCACGGGCGATATCGGAAGCTGTCACGTTAAAGACCGTCTTACAGTCGTTGGTGCCCAGCATGATCACAATGGCGTCCAGCGGCTTATGAGCCTCGAGCAGCATCGGAAGCGCGCGAATGCCGTTGAGGTTAGTGTCCAGATGGCACATGTCGTCGCGTACCGTCGTGCGGCCGTTGAGGCCTTCTTCAATTACATGCCAGCCCTCGCCTAAGTCACGTTGGACCACGCCACACCAGCGCACATCCTGCGCATAGCGCACCGCGGTACCGTCGCGCATGCCCGCCGGATCGTAACCATAGGTGTTGCTGTCACCAAAGCACAGAACGTTTTTCATCGTAAGCTCCCCACTCAATAAAAAGCCGACAGGAGCAGCCTCTCCCGTCGGCTCGGTATATCGCATCACGAGCACCGTTTACAGGTACTTGCGCCAGTCGTCGTCATCCTCGTCATCCTCGGCAGCGGCCTGAGCCTGCTCGGCGGCACGGGCGGCTGCGGCGCGGGCGGCAACCTGAGCATAGGACTCCTCGTTTCGCTCGGGGAAGTTTGCCAGCACGTGCTCGAATTTGGCGAAGTCCTCGTCCCAGCGCGTAGAGGGCACGGCAAAGAAGACCTGCTTGACCTTGAAGTCGCCCGATGCGAGCTCCTTGCGGAAGAGCTCGGCCACGGCCTCGGCATCAAAGCCGTTGTTGTCGCAGCCCCATGCGCCCAGCACGAGCTTCTCGCGACCCAACTCGTCGCAGATGGCGAGCACAAAGCGAATGCGGTCGCGCAGGGCATCCAGCAGAGCATCGTCGCTCACGCGATACTCCTGGCGGGCGCGCTTAACGTTGGGCGCGGCGGCCACGATCACGTCGGCGTATGCATGCACGTGGTTGCGGTCGAAGCGCACCGCAGGCACCACTAGGGCACGGTTACGATAGAGCTCGCAGTTGATGTTGCGGCGACGGTTCTCGCCGTACCACTTACGCTGCCTATCGAGAACGTTGTACAGATACGAATCGGCGCACAGCGTGGCCTCCTGGCCCAGATAACCCTGAATATATCCACCGCCCGGATTGGTAAACGAGGCAAAGGCGAGCACGGCCATGTCGCAGAACTGCGCATAGCCGCGACCGTTATCGAGGATTGCCTGCGTGGCGGAGGCATCAAGCACAGTGACCTCGGGCAGGACCGGAGCGGGCTCCTCAGCAGGCGCGGACTCAGCTTCGGCGATTTCCTCGGCAGGCTCCTCGACGGGCTCGGGCGCCGCCTCGGTCTCGGGCGCTGCCTCGACCTCGGCAGTCTCCGCGTTCTCGACGTCCTCGGCGACCTGCTCTTCGGGGGCCACAGCACTCTGAACCTTGGCCTTCATCGCCGCGACAAAGCCGGCAGGCATACCGTCAAACTCGCGAACACCGGCAAGCGAACGCTCGATATCCTTGGCGCACGCTTCGGACACAGTTGCCACGTGACGCTCGGCGGCCTTGGCACGGGCCTCGCGCTTGGGATTGGGCTGACCCGCTCGGTTGGACCTGCGGTTACGGTTCCTGTTGTCGACGTCTGCCATACGTGGCCACCTTTCCTGTCGCTGCCGCTATCGGCTTTTCCCATCCATGATACCCCGCCGCGCACAAAAAAGACGGCCCCGAAGGACCGCCTTTCGCATCGTTTTACCGTGTCCGGCAGGAAGCATCGCAATGCCGCGCTTTAATCGCGACGGCCGAGGATGTTCAGAATGCGCAGGAACACGTTGATGATGTCCACGAACAGGTTGGATGCCATGAGCACGGCGTTGGGCAGCGTGGGCGGCACCGTCGTTGCCACATAGGTGTCGTAGCCGATGAAGCCGGCGAACACCACGATCACGATCAGGTCGGTGATGGACTGCGAAACGCCCATGAACATCAGCACGATCTCGACCAGAATCGTGGCAAGCAGGATGCCAAAACCAATGCCATACACACGCTGGAAGAACTTGGGGAAGGTCACGCCCAGCGCACCAAAGACAAAGGTGATGGCGGCCGTGGCGATAAAGGCGGTGTTAATGGTAGGCAGGTCATAGTTGGCAAGACCAAACGACGCCGTCAGGCCAAAGGTGCTCGCAAAGACCACGTAGCCCACGAGTGACAGGCCCACGGACTGTTTGCTGGCAGCAGCCGACATCATGACCATGCCGACGATGGTCAAAATAAATGAGCCAAAGACCAGCGGCAAAGCGGCGCCGCTCATCATCATGCGCGCAAACGACATGGTGCTCGTAAAGTAAACACCGGCGCCCATGGCGCAAAAGCCCAAAAAGATCAGAGCAGACATGACAAGGTTGTACGCGCGCGGCGACATCTCCTTGGCACGGCTTGCGCCGGTCTCGATGGGGCCATTCTGATAGCCCTGGATATCGTTCATAATTTCGTCCTTTCAAAAAGCACCGCGACGGCGCCGTAGCTGACAAGTTTCCTGCCATTGTACCCGAACGCCACGCGTTCTTACCTGCGGCGCTCGCTCTCGAGTGTTCGGTCGAACGCCCACACCCACCAACGCATCACGTGTGCCTGCGAGCCGTCCGCCCGCTCGCGCGTCTGGTCCTCCAGATACAACTCGGTCGCGTGCCCGCCAAAACGCACCTTATAGGTTGCCGTACGAATGCTGTGAACCGTCAGGCCAAACCCAGTGGTCGAGACAATCTCGTCAATCGTAAAGCAACGACCGTCGACCCAGCAGACGGTGACCGGCACGACCTGTCCGCCCGCGAGGATGCGAGCCACGACGTCCACATACTGCTTGTGCACGCGCCGAGTTTTGCCATCTGTCTGTCGATATTCCATGCCTCCTATTATCGAACGCATGTTTGCATGTTGTAAAGCGAACAGGCTGTGGTTTTGGGGTGTTGGGGCGCGCGCACGTGTCCTCATGGTGTGTTAGCAAAAAGAACACCCACGGTCAACAGGGCTAATATTCATTTTTAGTGCCAAAAAATTCACTGCTCCCATCAGAACTCGGTAAAGAAACCCGCAGGAGGTGATACGATTTATCATGTTTCTGTAACGTGCCTGCAAACTTCGAGAAAGCCCATATATGGACGTAACGTTCTCAACCTTCCTCGGCCAACTTGTGTCGAACCCAGTCCTTGCCGTCACCGTGATCCTCGCGCTCGGCGCCATCTTCGTCAATGGATGGACCGACGCACCCAACGCCATCGCGACCTGCGTCACTACGCGTTGCATGCCCGCCCGCGCCGCTATTCTCATGAGTGCCGCATTCAACTTCCTTGGCGTGCTCATCATGACGCACTTTAACGCGAGCGTCGCCAACACCATCTCCCATATTGTCGACTTTGGCGGAAACAGCACCATGGCGCTCGCCTGTCTGTGCGCGGCGCTGTTCTCCATCGTCGCCTACGGCGCCACAGCGTCGCGTTTTGGCATCCCCACCTCGCAAAGCCACAGCCTTATCGCCGGCCTGACCGGTGCCGCCATCGCCCTCGGCGGTGCGAGCAGCGTCAACGTCCACGAGTGGATGAAGGTCATCTACGGCCTGGCGCTCTCCATCGGTCTGGGCTTTGTCATGGGCTGGGTCCTGTGCAAGCTCGTCTCGATTCTTTTCGCCGCCGCCAACAGGCGACGTGCCAATGTCTTCTTTAAATACGCTCAGATCGCGAGCGCTGCGGCCATGAGCTTTATGCACGGCGCGCAGGATGGACAGAAGTTCATCGGCGTGCTCTTTTTAGGCGTGGCCTTCGCCAGCGGCCAGACGAGCGTCGGCGATGCCGGCATCCCCATCTGGATTATGCTGCTATGCTCGGCCACCATGGGCATCGGCACCAGCGTGGGCGGCGAGCGCATCATCAAGTCCGTCGGCCAGAGCATGGTCAAGCTCGAAAAGTACCAGGGCTTCTCCGCCGACCTGGCGGGCGCCGCGAACCTGCTGCTTGCCACCCTTACCGGCATCCCCGTGTCCTCCACGCACATCAAGACCTGCGCCATCATGGGCGTCGGTGCCGTCAAACGCCTCTCGGCCATCAACTTCGGCGTCGTCAAGGACATGATGTTCACCTGGTTCTTCACCTTCCCCGCCTGCGGACTCATCAGCTTTGTCATGGCCAAGCTGTTCATGATGTTCCTCTAGCCACACCGAGCGTCCATCCGGACCGCAAAACTTCGCCCACCCGTCTTCGCCTCGAAAGGACCCACTCATGGCAAAGAAACCCGATTCATTCTACTTTGACAACTACGTCGCCTGCGCCGACCTTGCCGTCCAGGCCGCCGAGCTGCTTACCAAGATTTTCGAGAACTTCGATCCCGCGAAGATTCACGATATGCTCGACAAGATGCACGCGATCGAGCATGCGGCCGACAAGAAGCACCATGAGCTTGAGGACGCCCTGCTCACGGCCTTTATCACCCCGCTTGAGCGCGAGGACCTGGATCTGATGAGCTGCTCGCTCGACACCGTGCTCGACCGTATCGAGGGCGTCGTGCAGCGCGTCTACTTCACCAACATCCAGAGCATCCATCCCGACGCCATCGTCATCGCCCACAAGGTGACCGACGCCTGCCGCGCCATGAAGGACCTGATGGTCGAGCTGCCCAACTACCGCAAGTCCAAGACGCTGCGCGAGCTCGTCATCCAGATCAACACCATCGAGTCCGAGGCCGACGAGCTCTATATCAACGCCATGCGTAACCTGCACGTTAACGGCAAGGACCCGCTCGAGGTTATCGCCTGGCGTGACGTGTACGCCTTCCTGGAGTACTGCGCCGACTGCTGCGAGAATGTGGCCGATGTCGTGGATTCGATCGTCATGAAGAACAGTTAATTGGGGGTACATGTCCCACCGGTCGCGGGCCCGGCCACTAATAACCTTTTTCACTCCGGCTGCAAGCAGAGTCGTTCAAAAGGTTATTAGTGGCCGGGCCCGCTCCCTTATGCACCACCATTGGGAACTTTGGCTGATAGATTTAGCGCGATGGGGGTTTGGCTGAAGGGACCTATGGTACCCGTTCGGACACTTTGGCCCTTGATGAGCGTTTGGCTGATTGCTGTTTTGGGTACTGTTTGGGTTACTTTGGGTTTGTTTGATTTTTAATTGTTGGAGGGCTTGTATGTCTTATTTGGATCTGGCTCGGTCTCGGTATTCTTGTCGCGAGTTTGAGAATCGTTCTGTTGAGCAAGCTGTTGTGGATGCCATTGTTGAGGCTGGGCGTATTGCTCCTTCTGCTTGTAATAATCATCCAGCCCGTGTGATGGTGCTGGATACGCCTGAGCTGTTGGAGAAGGCTGCTGCTTGTCAGCCTCGGTTTGCTCGTGATGGGTCTATCTTTGGAGCTCCGCTTGTCTTCCTTATTTGCAGCGTTACCGATGATGCTTGGGTGCGCCCGTATGACCAGATGAATTCCAGTGAAATCGATACGTCCATCGTGTGCGACCAGATGATGATGGAGGCCACCGAGCAGGGCCTGGGAACGTGCTGGGTATGCCATTTTAAGCCTGAGGTGGCACAGGAGCAGTTCAATCTGCCCAAGGGCGTCTATCCCTATCACATGCTCGTCTGTGGCTATCCCGCCGACCACATCGCCGATCCCGAGCATCGCGAGGCCCGCACTATTCCCCTCTCCAACTTCCTCCTCAAGTAGTTTTTAGACATACCTTAAAATCTACCTTTTACCACGCGCCCTTCGCCGAGTTCTGTCCTATCGCATGCAGAGCTCGGCGTTTTGTTTCCCAACCCGTATACAGCCACAAAAAAGGAGCCCGCAGGTGCGAGCTCCTCTTAAGGACACTAGATTGTAGCTCTGATGCTAGTCCAGGTCGTCGGCGGCAAAGTTGTCGATCGGGGCGAAGGGATCGGCCACGGGGACAACCGGGTCAGCGACGGGCAGCGGCTCGGCGGGAACAGTCACCGCAGGAGAAACGGCAGAACCGACCGGCGCGGAGGCCATGAGGTCGGCCGGGAAGGAGTTCTGGGCATCGTCCATGAAGTGCTGGATGAGCTTGAGGTACTCGGCCTTGAACTCCTCGCGGGAAGCCTTGAGACGATCGATTTCCTCGAGCTCGGCCTGCTTTTCGGTCAGAGCCTGGCGGATAACCTCGCGGGCCTTGGCGTCAGCCTCGTTGCGGATACGCTCAGCATTCTCGTTGGCATCGTTGACGATGGTCTCAGCGGTCTGCTGGGCAGCGATCAGGGCAGCGGAAATCTGGCGCTCCTGAGCGGAGAAGTCAGGGGCGGGAGCAGCCACGGGGGCGGCAGGAACGGCTTGGGCGGTGGCATCCTGAGCCTGGGCAAGCTGAGCCTGCGCATCGGCAAGCTGCTGCTCGGTAGCAGTCAGACGACCCTTAAGGTCGACGATCTTAGCGAGCATAGCGTCAACCTCGGAGGACAGTGTCTCCAAGAAGACGTCGACCTCGGCAGGATCGTAGCCACGCTTGGCCTCAGAGAAAGTCTGAGCCTGGATGTCTGCAGGGGTAATAGCCATAACAAGTCTCCTTTTTCATCGCCTCGGCGCTACACGCCCGACGTAAGTTACTAAGTCAGTTCTACACGAGTATACCTATAAGAAGCTGCAGAACCAGCCTCTGCACCAACTGCAACGCAATAATCGCAACGACCGGCGAAAAATCGATACCGCCCATCGGCGGGATGAAACGACGGAACAGGTTGAGCCACGGACCGCACACGCTATCAAGCACCGCGGCAATATCCTGAAGCAAACCACCCTGCTTCATGGGAATCCACGTCATAAAGCAGTAGACGACAATGAGCGTGGAATAGAAGTTGAACAGCGTGTTGACCAGCTGGACGATAGTGTAGATGTTGATGGGAATCTCCTCGTCTTGTCTTTACTTAAGGTAGCCGTCGGCACGAAGCTTCTTGAGATCGGAATCTTTGACCTCGCAACCGGCGGGCAGCACCATGAACACGCGGTCGCCTACCTCCTTGACCGTGGCGCCCAGACCGCAGGCAAAGCCGTAAGAGAAGTCCAAGACGCGCTTGGCAACTTCGGTGCGTACGCCCACAAAAATCAGTGCGACAGGCTGCTTGGTGCGAACGCGGCGCACCACGGTCTCCACGTCGTCATAGCTCTCGGGGCGCAGGACATAGGCCGGCAGCTGCGGCGTGGCGTTGATGATATTGCTCGCATAGGCCGAGGCATCGCTCGGTGCAGGCGCGGGTGCAGCGGCGGCACGGGCGCGGGTGTTCTCGGCGTAGCTCGACGGCGTGTCATAGGCACCAGGACGATAACCGCTCGCAACGCTGTCCTGCGAGCGCGAAGGCGGGTTATACGTCGTGGCATGGCGGGAGTCATCGCCGACCAGCTGACCGGAGCGCGTATACACGGCAACCGACTCAGCTTCACCGCGGCGCGTCTGACCAAGCAGGCCGTTGCTCGGCTCGTCTTGGGTGTAGAAGCCCTCGCCCGAAGCACCGCTGTAGCCGTTGCCCTGATAACTATCGTCATAGCCGTCATCGTAGCCGTAGTCGTCGTCCTGGCCATAACCCTGGTCGTAACCCTGCTGGCCGCCCAGGTGCATCTTATTTTTAATCTCGTCAAGGAAGCCCATGGTTGTGTCCTCTCGCGGTTTAGTGCAGGCGCCCCGATAATCAGTGCGCACTTCAGAGCCTTATTTTACTGCAAACTCCGGGCTAAATACTACCCTGCCCAGGCGAACGAGCGTAGAGCCCTCCTCAAGGGCAGGCTCAAAGTCCTCGCTCATGCCGCAGGAAAGCTCAGGCAGGTTCAAATCGGGATGCGCCGCCTCCAGCTCATCCCTCAGCTCACGAAGCCCCGCAAAGGCGCGGCGTGCCACATCCTTATTCCCCCGGGGCGCCATAGTCATAAGCCCCTGTACGCAAATTCCCTCAAGTTCCGCAAGCTCACCCGCGGCGGCGCGAATCTCATCGGGCGAAAAGCCTCCCTTCGACTCCTCACCACTCACATTGACCTCAATGAGCACACGCTGGGGGCCGGCGAGCTCGCCTGCCTCAATCTTGCGGACAGCACGGCTCGAGATCGCCTGCGCCAGATGCAGCGAACCCACCGAGTGAATCAGCTCGGCTGAGCCCAGCACCGCATTGATCTTATTGGTCTGCAGGTTGCCGATCATATCGAAGCGCACCTCGGGCAGCTCCGGATGCTCCGCCAGACCCGTGAGCTTGCGAACCAGCTCCTGCGGGCGGTTCTCGGCAAAATGGCGATACCCCGCCTGGATGGCAGCAACAGTCTCATCGACACCAACGGTCTTGGACACGGCAATGAGGCGCGCGGCGTCGTGGGGGCGGCCCGCGCGATCGAGCACCGCATAAAAACGTTCCAGAATCTGCTCGCGGCGAGCGCGCATCAAATCCAAATAGTTATCCATTGCCAATCGCCTCCGCTGACAGCCAAACAAGTAGTCCCATGCTAACGCAAGAGCGCGGCCCCGCATGTGCAAGGCCGCGCTCACTTAGGTATTTACAATCTTTCGACGAACGGGGCTACTTACTCCTCGTCGTCCTCGCCATCGTCCTCGTCCTCAAGATGATCGAGCAGGTAGCGAAGACCCTCGCTGACCTCGTTGGCGGGCACCTTGGCAACGTAGCGCGCGTCGACGGCGGGCCTCATGATAACACCCTCGCCCGAAGGCACGCGCATGCTCTCGAGCTCATCCTCGTCCACACGGGCGATATCGCCGGCGTTCATACGCTGACCAGTCAACAGGAAGGTCAGACGGCAAGCGGCATCGATGGAAATCGAAGCGATGCGATCGAGGTAGCGCGAAACCATGATGGCGCGGCGCAGGTCGTCATAGTTGCTGTCGTCGTCCATAAAGTCGCCCGTATCCATACGGTTAAAGGTGCGGAAGAACTTCTCGTAGGCAGCGTGCACTGGCTCGTCCTCGACGGCCAGGTTGCAGATGATGGACATATCATTGGTGACGAGCGCAGAAAGCGAAGAGCCCAGCACCTGGTAGACGGCCTCAGCCTCGGCCTCAACCGTGCCGACAAGCTCCTTGGGCAGCGAGATGTCGGCCTTGATCATATGACGCGTGGCACGGCAGATCTGACGGACCTTATCGGTCATGCGCTGCAGGTTAAAGTCGACGTAGATGATCGTCTGAAGCAGGCGGAAGTCGGAGGCGACCGGTGACTGCGTGGCGATCAGGTTGTAGCAGACGGCCTCCAGGTTGGCGCAGCGCGCGTCAATCGAAAGCGTGCGCTTCTTGGTCTTGGTGGCGAGCTTGCGGTCGTCGGTCACATAGGCCTTCACGGCATCGTGGAGGGCTAGATCGACGGCCTCATAGATGCTCAGCATCTCGTGACGGGCCTCGACGAGCTGACGGGAAAACAGTTTGCGCATGGTTCACTCCAATCAGTTGGGTGCGGTCATGCCGCCCGCACAGTGAATACGCACCGGACTAGGTCCGATCGGCTTGGGACTAGTCGCACCGATCAGCCAAAGCGGCCGGTGATATAGTCTTCCGTCCGCGAGTCCACCGGGCTGGTGAAGATCGCGTCGGTTTGACCATACTCGATGAGCGTGGCGGGCTCGCCGGCAACTTCCTGCAAGAAGAATGCGGTGTAGTCGCTGATACGAGCTGCCTGCTGCATTGAATGCGTGACGATGATGATCGTCATCTCGGGCGCCAGCTCGGCCATCAGATCCTCGACCTTAGAGACGGATGTGGGATCGATGGCGGAGCAGGGCTCGTCCATCAGGAGAACATCGGGTTGCACCGCAAGCACGCGCGCGATGCACAGACGCTGCTGCTGACCGCCCGAGAGCGCCAAACCATCCTTGTTGAGCTGATTGGATACCTCTTTCCAGAGGTTGGCGCGCTTGAGCGATTCTTCCACGATGTCATCGAGGTCGCTTTTGCTAGTCACGCCCTGCAGACGAGGGCCAAAGGCGACATTCTCGTAGATGGATTTAGGAAACGGGTTGGGCTGCTGAAAGATCATGCCCACGCGACGACGGAGGTCGACCGGGTCGACGCCCTCGGCATAGATATCATTGCCGTCGAGCGTCATGGTGCCCTCGACGCGCGTACCCTCGATCAGATCATTCATGCGGTTGATGCAGCGCAAAAACGTCGACTTGCCGCAGCCCGAAGGGCCAATGAAGGCGGTGATGGCGTTTTTGGCGATGTTGAGGTCAAGCCCCGTCAGCGCATGAAAGTCACCGTACCAAAAGTTGAAATCCTTGGCCGTGATGGCCGCTTGCTCCAGCGTGGGAGCGGACTGATAAACGGACATGGGACTCCTTAACTAGCGACGCTTGCGCGACAGGAAGCGCGCAAACAGGTTGAAGGCCAGAATGATCACCATCAGCAAGAGCGCGGTGCCGTAGGCTGCGTTCATGTTGATGCCATCGTTGGCAAGCAGGTACAGGTGAACCGTCATGGGGCGGCCGGAATCGAGCGGCGAAATAGGTAGATTGATGGCTTGGCCCATGGTGTAGAGCACCACCGCGGTCTCGCCAATGGCGCGGCCGATGGCGAGGACGATGCCCGTGGCAATACGGCCAAAGGCAGAAGGAAGCACAATCTTGGAGACAACCTGCCACTTGGTGGCGCCCAGGCCGTACGCGCCCCAACGGATATAGCGCGGGACGGCGCGAATGGCCTCTTCGGTGGTGCGCATGACGATGGGAAGCATCAAGAGCGCGAGCGCCAGAGCGGCCGAGACCATCGAAAGGCCCAGGCCCATGGCCTCGACAAACAAGGCGTAGCCAAACAGGCCCATAACGATGGAGGGCACCGAGGCCAAAGCGTCAGCAGCGTAGCGAATGAGCTCGACGACCTTGCCCTGCTTGGCGTACTCGGCCAGATAGACGGCTGCCAGCACAGCAATCGGCGTGCAGATAAGCATGGCGAGCGCCGTCACATAGACGGTCGAGACGATCGTGGGCCAAATTCCGCCCTCGGCGTTGACGCCCTGGGGCCAACCGAAGATAAAGTCGAGCGAGATATGCGGCAGGCCGTTAATGACCACATAGGCAATGATAGCGACAAGCACCAGCGTGGTGATGTATGCCGCGGCACGGAACACGCCAAGCATGATCTTGTTGGACAGGTCCTTGTTGATGCGGCCCTTCTTGCCATGGGAAAGGGCACGCTTGATGCGCTCGCGCGACGAGGTCGTATCGACCGTCGTGTCAACGGAATCGGACATAGCCTACCCCCTCTTCTTCTTGGAAATCAGACGGACGATGCCCACCAGCGTGGCGGAGATGATAAACAGGACCACGCCCATGCCGAACAGCGCCGAGCGGTGCAGACCCGAGGAATAGCTCATGTCGAGCGCGATCTGGCTCGTGAGCGTCGAGATGGGGCTCGCAATGCTGTCGGGAATAACCGGGGCGTTACCCACGACCATGAGCACGGCCATGGTCTCGCCGATGGCACGGCCCATACCCAGCACGATGGCATCCACGATACCCAGCTTGGCGGCAGGTAGCACGACCTTATAGATGGTCTGCCACTTAGTAGCACCCATGGCATACGATGCCTCGCGAATACCCATGGGAATGGAATTGAGGGCATCGATGGTGAGCGTGGTGATGGTAGGGACGATCATGATGGCAAGCACGAACCACGCCGTCAGCGCACCAAAACCAAGACCACCGGTCAGTTGCGCGATAAACGGACGGATGATGATCATGCCAAAGAAGCCATAGATGATAGAAGGGATGCCGGCCAACAGGTCAACGGCAGGGCTGATGAGCTTGCGCACGCGCTTGCTGGCGATCTCGACCAGATACACGGCCGTGCCCACGCCTAGGGGCACACCCATGGCGAGCGCACCGACGGTCACCAGACCCGAGCCGGCAAGCAGCGACACGATGCCGTAGTGGCCCTCAGAGGGCGCCCACGTAAAGCTAAAGAAGTCCGCCAGACCGATGTCGGTAAAGACGGGCAGCGCCGAGTACGTGGTAAAGACAAAAATCAGGATGACGGTAACAACCGCCAAGAACGCGCAGGCAAAGAAAATCCACTGCAGCGCCTTCTCCTTGATATAGGTGCTGCGCGATACGAGCGCCAGCTCGCGCTTCTTGGGCGCCTGAGCATTCTGCTCAGTCTGGGAGTTTTCCTGTGCTTCCATGCTACTCACTCCCCTTCTCGTCGTTGGTGACGGGAATAAAGCCCGCCTCGCGAATCTGCTTGTCCATCTTTTCGGACGTCACGTAGTCGATGTAATCCTGCGCCTGCTGCGAAGGCGCACCCTTCACAAAGAAGTAAAGGTCGCGCGAGATGGGATAGCCGCCACTCGCGACCGTCTTCTCGGACGCCTCAACATGATTGACCGAGACGGCCTTGACCGAGGTCTTGGCGTTGAGGCTATCGACGAAGCCCAGCGAAATGTAGCCGATAGCCCCGCGCGAACGAGATACCACGTCGCGCACCTGGCCCGTGCCCGAAAGAACGGCGGAGCGGCGATCGAACGGGGTGCCGTCCATCACGATGGTGCGGAAGGCTTCACGCGTGCCAGACGCCTCATCTCGGTTGATAACCTGAATCCTCAGGTCCTCGCCACCGACTTCTTTCCAGTTGGTGATCTTGCCGGCATAGATATCGCGGAGCTGCTCGGTCGAGAGGTTATCGACGGGGTTGTCTTCGTTCACGATGACCGCGATACCGTCGTGGGCAATGACGATGGGAGTCAGGCCCAGATCCTGTTCGTCGGCATTGAGTCCACGGGAGGAGCTGGCGATATCGGCCGTGCCAGCGCTGACGGCTTCGATGCCAGCGGAAGAGCCCAAACCGGAAACGAGCACGTCGATGCCGGTCTCCTCCTTAAAGCCCTCTGCCGCAATTTCGGCGATAGGAAGGCAGGTCGTGGAGCCGGCCACGGTAATGGAAGAGGTAGAAGATCCCGAAGAACAGGCGCACAGCGTAAGCGTAAGCACAGCGGCGCTCAGGACCGATACGATCTTTCTCATAGCATCACGCCGATCGCAGCATGGCGCCCACAGGTGCCGTCCTCGTTACGGTAGGAATAAAAGCGGTCGTTCTGACGCACAGTCGAAAGCTGGGTATCCACGATATTATCCGCGTCCACACCGGCATCTACCAGCGCCTCACAAATGGCAGCGGAAAGATCGAGCATGCGAGAGGCACTCGCATCGATGCAAGAGAACTCGACGGCAAAGCGATCCATGAGTTCCTGGGATACCTCATATTCGTCAGCCAAGATATGGGGGCCGATATAGGCGGAAACGTCGCTCGCATCGCAGCCGGCAGCATCGCAAAGCGCCTGGCACGCCTTGGCAGAAATACGTGCAATCGTGCCCTTCCAACCGGAGTGCACCACGGCAAATCCGCCAGGGGCCACCAGCACCACGGGAACGCAGTCGGCAAAGCAGAGCAGCACGGGCACGTCATGGGCCGTACAGACGATGGCATCGCAGCCCTCGGCAATCTGCTCGCGAACAGCCTCAAGATCGTCGGCGCCGTTCGAAGTCACCGTAACGATATGGTCACCATGTACCTGATTGGGCACGAGCAGATTATGCTCGCACTCAGTGGCGCCCATAGCTTCGAGCGCTCGACGACGATTTTCTTGAACAGCAAAGGGGTCATCGCCTACATGCGAGCCCAGGTTGAGCGAGGAGTACGCATCTTCAGAAACGCCACCGGTGCGCTCGGTAAAGGCAAAGCGGACATCGGATGTCGCGCCCTCCACCAACGTAACTCCATCATGGTCGACACGCGAAACGTTGTCCGCACGTGCTGCCATACTAAAGCCTCCTAATAACACAAGTACCGCGGCGTCGCCGCGCAGTCCGCGTTTATACGGCTGTCATACTTCCTTAAAAGGATACCCGCAGCGGTAGGGACCAAACGTAAAGGGAACGTAAGGAGATTGGAGGCTTTCGTTTACAAACGAGAAACAAAACGGGGTGCATCCAAATGGACACACCCCGTGCAGGTCGTTGAGAAAAACGAACTAGAAGCTACCGCGCTTCAGGAAGTCGGGAAGCTCGAACTGGTCGTTGCCAAAGTTGGGCAGCTCGGTACCACCGACGTTGCGGGTCGGAGCGGCCTGAGCCGGGCTGGCAGCCGGAGCGGTGCGCTGCGGCTCAGCGGAGGCAGCGGCCTTGCTCTGAGACTGCTGAGCAGCAAAGAGCTCATCCTGACGGTTGACGTTGGAGTCGGAGAAGCCCGTAGCGATGACGGTGATACGCACCTGATCGCCCAGGGACTCGTCGACAACGGTACCGAAGATGATGTTGGCCTCGGGGTCGACGGCGTTGGCGACAACGTCGGCGGCGTCGCTGATCTCCTGGATGCCCAGGTCCTTGGAACCGGCGATGGAGAGCAGCACGCGCGTGGCACCATCGATGGAGCTCTCGAGCAGCGGGCTGGAGATGGCCTGCTGGGCAGCGTCGACGGCACGAGTATCCCCAGAAGAGGTACCGATACCCATCATGGCGGTACCGGCCTGCTTCATGATGGTCTTAACATCGGCGAAGTCCAGGTTGATGATACCGGGGACGGTGATGAGGTCGGTGATGCCCTGGGTGCCCTGGGAAAGGACGCCATCGGCAATCGCGAAGGCCTCGAGCATGGTGGTCTTCTTCTCGGCGATGTCGAGCAGCTTATCGTTAGGGATGACGATCATGGTGTCGACGCAATCGGAGAGGGTCTTGATGCCCTCCTCGGCGCTCTTCTTGCGCTTGCGGCCCTCGAAGGTGAAGGGCTTGGTCACGACGGCGACGGTCAGTGCGCCGACCTCGTTCATCGCGATATCGGCAACGATGGGAGCAGCGCCGGTACCGGTGCCACCGCCCTCACCGCAGGTGATAAACACCATGTCGGCGCCAGCAAGCGCCTCGGCAATGTCGTCGCGGGACTCATCGGCAGCCTTGCGGCCAACCTCGGGGTTGGCGCCGGCGCCCAGGCCGCGGGTAAGGTCGGTGCCGATGTGCACCTTGATATCGGCATCAGAGATCGCGAGTGCCTGAGCATCGGTGTTGATGGCAACAAACTCGACGCCGCGGATACCCTCTTCGATCATTCGATTGACCGCGTTGGTACCGCCGCCGCCGACGCCGACCACCTTAATGACGGCAAGGTAGTTGTTGATCTCTGTCTCGTGCATGTCGGTCCTCCGAACAAAGGTTATAGCCATAGCATGGGTCGACCCCTGCGCACATTAACCTTCAGGTTGAAAGTAAATGCAAAGGTAAACCGTATTATGTTTGCACATTATGAACGTATCAGTCAAATAATTGACCGTGAAAACCAAACAAACCAGATAAACGGCGTGGTATGGCCCCTCAACAAAGCATCAACCAGCGCTACGAGGTCGGAGCATTCCTAAATGTGTAGTTGCCCGGAGAGCGCACATTGATATACGTTACGCCCTCTACCTGCGAAAGCAACTTGGTGACTACGCGTTCCTTCTTGGCGATATCGTCCGAATCGCCCAGCGACACCTCAATGCCGTTATTGAGGTTTGCCGAGATGGCTTCGACCGAAGGCGTGGAAATATCCTTGACTTGTCCCAAGAACTCGCTCGAAAAACCACGCACATAATCCAGGCCGGCCTTAACGGCTTTGGAGTTCACCGCCTGGCCGGAAACCGGAGCGACATCCGCCGAGACATCAGTCAACAACACCGCGCCATAATGCTTGGCGAGCGCCAGCGCGGCATCGATTCCGGTCAAGGTATTTGAGCCCTGCCCTGTCGTGATGACGTTGCCCTGGTCGTCCACTTCGACCGACGTCGACAGCGGGGCGATCCAGGTGTCATCGTCTCCGATAGCCCAGGCAAGGTCGTCGGAGCTGATATACGCAATGGCGATAACTTTACGCTCCGTCGGCGTGATGATAAGCGTATGGGGAAACTGGCGCTGGACATCCACGCCCGAAACCCACGGGTTCTGCTTGAGATCCTCGGTAATCTGGTCGGGATCGACGTTAAAAAGCGACGTTCCCTCGGGCAAGTCGATCAGCTGGATAGCATCGTGCTTCGTCACATGCTCGCTGCCTTGAATCTGAATATCAGTGGCAGTAAACAGTCCAGAGTTGATCACCACGATGGCAACGACGACGAGCACGGCCAAGACGGCCAGAACGCCGCCCACGATTTTGCCTTTGCCTGTAACGACAGAAGCGGCGTCTGATGTTTTATTTGCCATCGCTCCAAGTGAAGATAACGGGTTGAAACCTTTTTTACTCGAAGGCTTCTTGGCGGTAGCCGGCACCGATGTCAGCGAGCGCGGTTTCGATGCGCCCAGCGTGCGACCTGGACGCGCCGCTTTAGTTCCCGTCGAGGGCTTGGGAGCTGCCATGGGACGGGCAGGCTTGGCGCCCATAACAGGCTTTGACGTCACAGAGGGACGCGAGGACTTTTTTGCGGCCGGACGATTACCGAGCTGCGAGCCGACGACCGGACGACTGGTCTGTCGAGCATGCCCGACAGACTTAGAGCGCGCGACGGTATTGCGTTGAGGTTTGGCAGGCGCGCCGGAACGCCCTCCGGCGCGGCGGAAGGTGGGTTTCGATGCTCTAGAAGCCGAGGAATTTAACTTCCGGTCTGAGCTCGATGCCATACGCCTCCCTCACCTTTCCGTGCACATGTCTAATAACCGCGGCAACGTCATCGGCCGAGGCAGTTCCGTTATTAACGATAAAATTAGCGTGAACGGGCGAAACTTCCGCGCCGCCAATCGAAAAACCCTTTAATCCACAATCCTCGATAAGCTTGCCCACACTCGCATCGGGCGGGTTGCGAAAGACAGACCCGCAGGATGCGCGACCCATGGGCTGCGTACGCTTGCGCCTCGTCAGGTACCGCTCCATGCGCTCGCGAATATCGGCCTTGGGCGCCGGTTTAAGCTTGAGCACGCACTCGAGGATGATCTCATTGCGGGGAAGGCTACATTCGCGGTAGCCCCAAGTGATCTCGGACCCCGCATAATGCTTGATACCGGATGCCGGGTCAAACGTTACGACATCCTCAACCAGCGAGCCAATCCACTCGGTCCGTGTGCCGGCATTCATAGATATCGCACCGCCGACCGAGCCAGGGATGCCAACGGCAAACTCAAGGCCCGAGAGGCTACGCGACAGGGCATCGTTGACCAGGCGCGCAAACATCACGCCCGCACCGACCGTCAGCGTACAACCGTCATCGGCAACAACCGTGCGCTGAAACTCACGTCCGAGCGAAATGACGGCACCGCGATAACCGTCATCGGCAACCAGCAGATTGGAGCCCTTGCCGATGATGACCCACGGCACCTGCTCGCGATCGAGCACCGCCACGGCGCGGCGGAGGGCATGATAGCTATGGCACGTCACAAAGAGGTCGGCCTTGCCGCCGATACGATAGCTCGTATGACGCGCAAGGCGCTCGTCCTCGATCACATCCGTGTCGATCATGCCCGAGAGCGCCATGACGGCGTTAAACAGACCCATTAGACTTAAGCGTCTTTCTTGGCAGTCAGATACTCGATAAACTCGGGACCGACGGTCGTAACGTCACCGGCACCCATGGTGAGCAGCAGGTCGCCCTCGCCCACCATCTGCTCGAGCTCCTGATTGAGCTCAAGACGGCTGGAGCAATACACGACCTCCTTGCCAGGATGCTTGGCGCGCACGGTATCGGCGAGCATCTTAGAGGTGACACCCGGAATGGGCATCTCGCCAGCCGAGAACACATCAATCAGCAGCAGTTTATCGGCATTGGCAAATGCATCGGCAAAGTCATCGCACAGGGCCTGCAGGCGCGAATAGCGGTGCGGCTGGAACACGACGTCGACGTGCTTGTAGCCCAGCGACGAAGCGGCAGCAAGCGTCGCCTTGATCTCGGTGGGGTGATGGCCGTAATCATCGACCACGGTGATGCCATCGATATCGCCCACGTGGGTAAAGCGACGGCGGACGCCCTCAAAGCTCGAGAGCGCCTTGGCGGCGGCGTCGATGTCAAGGCCCAGGACATGGGCGACGGTGAGCACCGCCGTGGCGTTGAGCATGTTGTGGCGACCGGGATTGCTCTTGATCTCCACAGCGCGCTCAGTGCCGTCCTCAAAGCGAACGATAAAGTCACTCTGGATGCCCTTGACATCCGGGTGCATGCAGACGATGTCGTTGCTCTCGGCAAAGCCGTAGGAAAGCACGTGACGGCCCGTCGACTTGGCGAGCTCGACCAGATGCGGGTCCTCACCGCAGACGATGACGGTGCCGTCCTCGCCCACCAGGCTCATGAATTTGGCGAAAGTTGCCTCGATCTCCTCGATACCCGAGTAGTGATCGAGGTGGTCGGCCTCGACGTTGGTCACAATGACTACGTTGGGGTTCAGGAACAGGAAGGAGCTGTCGGACTCGTCGGCCTCGGCGACAAAGTAGTCGCCCGAGCCGTTCTTGCCGTTCGTGTCATAGCCCTCAACGATGCCACCGATCAGGAAGCTCGGATCCAGACCCATGCGGTCGAGCATGGTGGCACACATCGAAGACGTGGTGGTCTTGCCATGCGTGCCGGCAACAGCGACGGTGGTGTAGCCGTGGCCCAAAGCAGAGAGCATCTTGGCACGGGGCCACACGGGAATACCAAGCTCGCGAGCACGCACGAGTTCAGGGTTGGACTCCGGAATAGCGGTGGAGACAACAACCACGTCGGGCTTGACCTCGTCGATCGTGGCGGCCTCATGGCCCACATGCACCTTCACACCAGCGCGGGTAAGCTGGCGGATATAACGTGACGTCTTAAGGTCGGAGCCGGTAACGGCATAACCGCGCTCGTGCAGAACGAGGGCGATGCCGCTCATGCCGGCGCCGCCGATACCGATAAAGTGGGCGCTCTTAAACTCGGGCGCGGAGGTTGCAGTCTGGGAATCAGCCATGTGCTCGTGTACTCCTTGCGTAAACACTGCCTGTAACCCGTTAACTGTACCGCACCTACCGCATCAGCGCGAGGGCGACCGAAGATATCCCGTCTAACTAACGCAAACCCTCTACCGCATCCGCCAGAAGAGCGGCGGCTCTATCCTGAGCCAGACCACGCGCCGCCTGACGCATGGCGTCGCGCGCCGCCGCGTCATCGACCAGGTGCAGCAGCTCATCGGCAAAGGCAGAACCGTCGATATCGGCATCGGCGCAGAGCACGCCGGCCCCGGCGTCGACCAGATAACGAGCATTGGTGGTTTGGTGGTCGGCCGTCGCATGCGGATACGGCACGAGCACCGAGGGCACGGCGAGCGCAGCGATCTCGGCCACGCTCGATGCACCCGAACGCGAGAGCACCAAATCGGCAGCAGCCAGCATATCGCCCATGTTGTCGATGTAAGGCTGGACGCGGTAACGCTTCGCCTCCTCGGGCGTCAGCGCCAAAGCGCGCTCGGTCTCCTCAAAGCCGTCGGCACCCGTCGAATGCAACACATAGAGGTTCTTGCGCGAAAGCAGCTCGTTTTTGAGCGAAGTCACGCGCTCGTTGAGGTGCTGGGCGCCAAGTGAACCGCCAAAGACGAGCAGCAGCGTAGCGTCCTCGGGAACGCCAAGTGCCTTGCGGCCACGATCGCGATCGCCCTCGATCACCGAGCGACGTACGGGGTTGCCGGTCATGAGCACGTGGTCAGGGTCACCTTCGCGCTCAAAGACCGAACGCGCTGCCGGCACCGAGATGCACACGCGGGCGGCGTGGGAGTTCATCATCTTGTTGGCCAGGCCCGGAACAGAGTTCTGCTCATGCAGCAGATACGGAACGCCTGCGCCCTTGCACCACCCCAACAGCGGAACCTCGACATAGGCACCAAAACCGATGGCGGCATCGGGCTTGCCGACCTTTGAGAAATGATTGGCGAGCGCACGCTTGGCCTTATTGACACGCCACAGCGAGGTCAGCGCCGTCCAAGGACGGGAGCGGTCGAAGCCCGTGACCGTAATGGGCACAAAATCAAACCCAGCCTCGGGGACCAAACGACCCTCGAGCTTGCGCGACTGGCCCACGAACACAACGTGGTGGCCACGGTCACGCAGTTCTTCGGCCAAGGCGAGCGCGGGGTTGATGTGTCCTGCCGTGCCGCCGGCTGCAATAGCAACGGTCATTTTATCGGTCATGGTAGTCCCTTCGTACACGCGGTCCCTGGTCGTCGGTGCGCAGACGCGCCGACGGGTCCGAGTTCAAATCGATTCGATTATATCCGCCGCCCGCGTTGCGAGGGCTGGGGCGCTGCGGACGACCTTGCGGAGCCGTTCGCGAGCGTGGACGAGCTGCCGGCTCGGATGCAGAACCATCCAGAACGGTAAAGCCGCTACGCGAAGGTCGTTCACCGCGCACATGGGCCACGCCGGCGGTGCTCTCGTCCATAACGGCAAAGCTCTCACGGCGGCGGTCATACTCATCGCGGCGGGCGCTCTCGTACGAAACGCGCAGGATCAACCCGGCAAGCATAAGCGACACAATAATCGACGAACCGCCGTAGCTAATAAACGGCAACGGTTTGCCCGTCATGGGAAACACGTTGAGGATGCCCAGCGCGTTAATCAAAAACTGCACCGCGAGAATGACCGCGGAGCCAGACGCCATAAGCGCGCCCCGACGATCGGTCGCCTGCTCGGCAATGCGAAACGCCGAGTAGATCAGCATCGCAAACACCAAGAAGAACAGCACGGTTCCGACAAAGCCGACTTCCTCGCCAATGATGGCCAGGATGTAGTCATTGTGCGCCTCGGGCAGATACGAGTACTTCATGGTTGAGTTGCCGATGCCACGGCCGAACAGACCGCCCGAGGCAAAGGCCATGATGGCAAGCGTGGCCTGATAGCCGTCACCATACTCGTCAGCCCAAGGGTTCAAGGCAACCTGAATACGCACCATACGGTACGGCTCTGCGACAAGTGCAATCACGATCACGAGAATGCCGAAGATTAGCACGCCGATGATAAATCTCGGGTCGAGACCCGCAAACAACGCCATGCACATGAGGGTCAACAGGATGATCAGGACAGTACCGAAATCGGGCTGGATAAAGATCAGAAAGAGCGAAATACCCAGGTAGATGCCCATCTTGCGAAGGAATTCGTTTATGTTGCCACCGGGCGAAAAGAAGCGATCAAGCATGATGGCCGAATACGCAATGGCAAATGGCTTTAAAAACTCGGAAGGCTGGAACTGAATACCGGCGATGTTGAGCCAGCGCGTGGCGCCACGGCTGCCGCTGCCCACCAAGAACACCAGAAACAGTAGCCCTATCATGCCGATAAGGAAGATCCTAAGCACATCCTCCCCAAACCAGCTGTCCGGCAAAACGCGCACGATGGCAATCAGCGCCAGAACACCAACCACGGCAAACGCGGCCTGTCGACCCAGGAAAAACGTCGCCGAGCCATTCTCGTGCAGCGCCTCGACCGAAGACGCCGAGTACACCATCAGCAGACCAAAGCACACCAAAGTAAACAGGCAGGCCATAAATATCAGACGGGGGCGCATGATGCGGGCGGGAACGCCGGCAATATAGCGTTCGCTAAACGACTGCCCGCCGCGACCGGAACGCGGTGTGCTACGCCGCGAGGAAGCACGGTCCGAGTCGGGCCTCCTCATACCTTGTCGGGGGCTCTCCTCTCTCACCGGCAACCCCTATTCCATTTGCGATTTCGCCGCAGCGGCAAGCTGCGCCACATAGTCCTTAAACACGCGGCCGCGCTCCTCATAGCCCGAGAACTCATCGAACGAAGAGCAGGCAGGAGAAAGTAAGATCACGTCGCCACGGCTCGACAGCGAACGGGCGACGTCCACGGCATCGCGCAGGTCATCCGCCTGGGCAATATCCACATCGCCATCGACATCGGCCTCGTCCATAGCGGCGGTAAAGCGCTCGCGCGCATCGCCAAAGCAGACGACCGAGCGTACGTTATCCATAACAACGCGCGCGAAGTCCGTGAGCGGCGTGCCCTTATCGTGGCCGCCGAGCAGCAAGATCACGTCGTCATCGGGAAATGCCGTCAGCGCCTTCTCGACCGCATCGGTGTTGGTCGCCTTGGAATCGTTGACGTAGCGCACGCCGTCAATCTCGCCACACGGCTCCACGCGGTGCTCGAGCGGCTGGAACGAGGCCAGACCGCGGCAGACACCATTGACATCGGCACCGACTGCCAGGGCAGCCGTGGCAGCGCACAGGGCATTGATAACATTGTGATGGCCCGAGATCTTGAGTTCGGACGTGGCGACAAGCTGAGTCTCGACGCCCTTCAGGCGCACGACCATTTTGCCGTCGCGCACAAAGGCGGCGTCTGCACCCTCGGGCTCGTCAAAAGCGACCTTGCAGATGCGGCGACCCGGCGTATAGATGTACTCATCGAACTCGTGAATGCCGGCGTCTTCGACGTCGACAACCACCAGATCGTCATCGACCATATTGTCAAACAGCTTGATCTTGGCAAGCGCATAGTTCTTATGGCTCTTATGCCAGCCCAAGTGGTCGGGAGTGATGTTGAGCAGCACCGCCACACGAGGGTGGAGCTCGGTGGTCGTAGCAATCTGATAGCTCGAGAGCTCAGCCACAAACCACTCGTTGCGGGCTCGGCCGTCAATCTCGTTGACCGGCGGCTCGCCGATGTTGCCGACAGCTACGCTGGCCTCGCCGGCAGCCTTGAGCAGATAATCGGTCAGCGACGTGGTGGTCGTCTTGCCGTTGGTGCCCGTGATGGCAATCCAGTTATCGGGCGACAGGCGATAGGCAAACTCTGGCTCACCCATAATCTGGGCGGCATGTTCGCGCCCGGCCTTAAAGAAGCCCGAGAACTCCGAGATGCCCGGGCACGTCACGCATGCGTCATAGGCGCCCTCGACCTGTTCGGTCCCATAGACAAACGACGCACCAGCAGCCTCGAGCGCACGCGTGGCGTCATTGGGCTCAGAGGTGCCGCCGCCATACACGGTAACGGCGCTTACGCGCTCGGGATGTGCCAGCGCCCAGCGGGCGACATCGAGACCGGATTTGCCCTGACCCAAAACGAGCAGGCTAAAGACTTCAGCAAGAGGCATGAAAGACCACTATCCCAACTGGAAGAACAGAGCAAGGCCAACGGCACCAAATGCCGCAGCGATAATCCAAAAACGGATGACGACCTTGGTCTCGGCCCAACCCTTCTTTTCGAAATGATGATGGATGGGCGCCATAAGGAAGACGCGCTTGTGCGTAAAGTGGAAGTAGACAACCTGAATCATGACCGACAGGGTCTCAACGATAAACAGGCCGCCGATGATGAGGGAGACGACCTCGGTGTTAGTCATGATGGACGTACAGGCAAACGCGGCACCCAGAGCAAGCGAGCCGGTATCACCCATAAAGATGCTCGCCGGATAGCAGTTGAACCACAGAAAGCCCAAGCAGGCACCGGCACACGCGGTGCAGAAGATGGACAGGTTCACGTCTCCGTGCAGAAACGCCATGGCAGCCATGGCGAGCATGGCGATCATGGAGGTGCTGCCAGCAAGACCGTCAAGGCCATCGGTCAGGTTCACGGCATTAGAAAGACCGGCAATCATCAGCCAGCAAAAGACAATATAGAGCCACGGGAACGAATAGCCGCAGATGGTGGTCGAAAGCACGCCAAGGTCGATCGTCAACCCACCGGGAAAACGAATCTCGGGGGCGACGCCGCACCAGTTGACGGCAAGTACCGTAAAGGTGACACAGATAATGGTTAGGCCGATCATCTTGGCATGAGGCGTCAGACCGAGCGAGCGCCCATGCGTAACGGAGGTCAGGTCGTCGATCAGGCCCAGCACGCCGGTCGCCAGCGTGGCGAGCAGTACGAGTACGAGCTCGGTGGTGAGCTTGCCCATCAGCAGGCAGGTCAGCGAGATCGCGACGAGGATGACAACGCCACCCATGGTGGGCGTTCCCTGCTTAACCAAATGACGCTTGGGGCCGTCGGCACGAACCTGCTGGCCGATACCCTCGACCTTGAGCAGCTTGATCCACCACGGCATGAGCAGCAGCGCAATGGCTGCGGCGATGCCAAGCCCCAAAAAAGCCTGATACGTTGGATACGAGGGATTGCCGAACATGGGCTAGCACACACCTTCCACAAAGCGGTCGAGCTCAACAAAGCGGGAACCCTTGACCAGTACAACATCATGTTTTTCAAGCGCGCCGCCCATGCGGTCGAGCACCTGCTGATAATCGGAGAACACCTGGATGCGGTCCTCGTCCATGCCCATCATGCGTGCGGCATCGGCCATAAGCTGGGCCAGCTCACCACCCACGCACGCCAGCATGTCGAGCTTCTTGGCGGCGGCATAGGCGCCCACGAGCTCATGCATGCGAGGAGCCTCATCGCCCATCTCGCCCATCTCGCCCAGGATCGCCATGCGAGACCCCGTGCACGAAAGCGAGCACAGCAGATCGAGGCCAGCAGCCATGGATTCGGCACTGGCGTTATAGGAATCGTCAATGACGCGGGCACCGCTCTTGGCGCGCTTGATCTCCTGGCGGTGCCCGGTGATCGTGAGACCCCTAAAGGCAGCATCGATCTGCTCGGGCGTCACGCCCAGGCGATAGGCAACCGCGGCGGCCTTAACGGCATTAGGAACGGACTGCACGCCGGGGATGGCAAGCATGGTATCGACCGTCTCACCCTGGCCAAAATCGAGCGTAAAGACCGGACGGCCCTCGTCATCAACGCGAACGTCGCGGGCACGGACCTCATCATCGTCCGAGACGCCGGCCAGCATCACGTCGATACCAGCAGGTTGGGCGAACGTGTCGCGAATGAACGGCGTAAAGTCGTCCTCACCGCCCAAAACCAGCAGCGGCAAGAAGTCGCCGGCGGCGCACATACCCTGGACAATCTCGGCCTTAGCGCGGGCGATGTTCTCGCGGCTGCCCAAAATGCCGATGTGAGAGGTGCCGATCTTGCTCACGATGGCAAGGTTGGGATTGGCGGACTGGGACAGGCGCTCAATCTCGTGGAAATGGTTCATGCCCATCTCGAGCACCAGGACCTCGGTATCGGCCGGAGCGGAAAGCACCGTGAGCGGCATGCCGATCAGGTTATTGAAATTGCCCTTGGTGGCCCAGACGCGATAGCGCTTGGCGAGCACAGCGGCGAGCACGTCCTTGGTCGTCGTCTTGCCGATGGAACCGGTAATACCAACGACCAGGCAGCCAAGCTCCAGGCGGTACGCGTGCGCCAAACGCAGCAGAAACTCCTCGGGATCATCGGTCAGCAAGATGGCACAGCCCCTGTCCTGCGCCAGCAAGACCAGCTCGGCCTCGGGCTCACGCGTCATCACGACGGCGCCGGCACCCGACTGGACGGCACGGGAAGCAAAATCATTGCCGTCGACGTTTTCACCGGGAAAGGCGACGAAAATCGTCCCTTCCTCGACCTGGCGCGAGTCGATAACGCACCCGCGGCATACCCGATCGGCTTCTCCCGTCACGGTTCGGGCCCCTGTTGCGGCCGCGAGGTTGTTGACGGCGATCTCTATCATTGCAGCTCCCCTGTAAACCTAATAATGCTATCGGCGTATTGTATCCCAGCGCCGCGCATGCGTGGTGCAGGGCATGTGAACACCCCTCATATGGGACAACAAACCACGCCCCAAAGAGTGTAACCCCCTACCTCGTGTGCGGGATACCCAACACGTCGAGCGCGTTGGCCATAATGGACTGGAACGGCACCGCAGCGGCATCTGAGCCGCTCGGCGTTCCGTCGAGCGTGATATAGCACAGCACCTTGGGCGATTGTGCCGGCGCAAAGCCCATAAAGGACGACATGTAGTTCTCCTTAAGGTAGCCGCCGTTCTCGTCGGCTCGTTCGGCCGTACCGGTCTTGCCCGCCACGTCATAGCCGTCAACTGCGCCGCCAACGCCCGTGCCTTCGGACACGACCGTCTGCATGCACGATGTCACCTGGGATGCGGCGTCCTCCGAAATCGCACGCTCGCCTTCGCCCCAGTCCTTCTCGTCGCCTTTGCTGGACTTATAGAAGTGCGGGGTCATCATCACGCCGCCGTTGGCGATGCCGCCCACGGCACGTGCGATCTCAATCGGAGAGACAGACAGCGCCTGTCCAAAGCTCATCGAGCCCAGCGTGGCGCCGTCATACTGGTCACGCTCCTTGACGATGCCCAGGCTCTCGCCCGGAAAATCGACACCGGAGCTGTGACCTATGCCCCACTTGTCCACATAGGCGGCAAAGTCGTCGGCACCGATCTTGCGCCCCACCAGGACAAAGCCCACGTTGGACGAACGGCGCATCATCTCGCGCACATCCATGGTCATGGAATAATCGCGCTTGTCGGCATCGGTGACGGTATCGTCGCCCACCTTGATGCTCGCCGGTACCTCAAACGACGTACTCGATCGCACTACGCCCAAGTCGAAGCCGGCGCCCGCCACGAGCGTCTTAAAGACCGAGCCGGGCTCGTAGGCGTCGGTGACCAGGCGCAAGTTCATATCCTCGGTCTTGGCGTTCTCCAGATCGGTCTGGTCGTAGGTCGGGTACGAGCAGGCGGCGAGAATTTCACCAGTCGTGGGGTCGGTGACCAAAGCCGAGCCGTTCTTGGCCTTAGTCTTCTCAACTGCCTCTGCCAGGGCATCCTCGGCCGCACGCTGGATATTGACGTCGAGCGTCGTCACGATGTCAACGCCGTCGACCGCAGCCACCTTTTTATAGGCACCGCCCGCGATATAGCTGCCGTCCCTCGCGCGCTCGCGCACGAGAGAACCGTTCGTGCCGGTCAAAAGCTTGTTGTATTGCTTTTCGAGACCCGTCAAGCCGTCGTTGTCTACATTCACTACACCCAGCACCTGCGATGCCAGATTGCCGTATGGATATACGCGCTTCATGGCCTGCTCAAAAAGCACGCCGGGCAGGTTCTTCTTCTCCAGCGCCGCAGCATCGTCTTCGTCCACCTGGCGCTTGATATACACCCAGGTGCCATCGGACTCGACGAGCTTGCGGCAGGTCTTTTTATCGATTCCAGTTGCCTTGACCAGCGCCGACACCGTCTTGTCAACATCCTCGACAAGCTGCGGGTTCACGGCGATGTTGCGACATTCGACCGACGACGCCAGCACGTTACCGTTGCGGTCGTAGATGGTGCCACGTTTGGCATAGAGGGTCTGCGCAAGCAGGCGACGCGCATCGGCACGCTCGCGCAGTTTATCGGCTTCGACAATTTGATAGTCGGCAAGGCGAAAGACGCCCAAGCCCAAGCCAAGCCCAATGAAGCCCATGACGGCTTTGCGGCGAGGCAGAGGCGTGCCCGTGAGCCATTCGGTCGACGAACTCTTGCGCGACCTGGTGTTATGCACTTGAGGGCCGCCCGAGCCGCGAAGTCGCGACGCCGGGTCGTTGCCACGGGACTGCCCGGCGTTGTAAGATTGCCGACCCGTTCCTTGATAACCAGAACGTCCCCGCGACGAGGGACGTCCAGAACCGCGGCCCCCATCGGAACCGCGGCGATAGTCATTTGTCATACTCAGCTACCGTCTTGCTACTGAGCGGTCGCGGTCGCGTTGGTGCCCGCGGCTGCATCCTGCGAAAAGTCAAGTGTAACGCTCTCGCTGGGCTCCACCATGCCATAAGCGCCCGCAAGGTCGCGAATACGCGTGTCGGCGCCATAGACCGAATGCATGACCTCCAGGTCGGAGCTCTCATCGGTCGCCTTTTCGAGCGTGTTGGTAAGCTCGGCGTTGCTGTTGAGCACCTGGGCCGTAACGCCGGCGAGCGCCACGCGGGCGACGCCGATCGTCATGAAGATAGCCGCAATGATGCAAAACGTTTTAAGAACGCTCATGAAAACCGGGCTTACCGCCTGGTTTGCCTGACGGCCCGCGCCCGTGTAGACATCAAAGCGCGGCGTGCGCTGCTCACGGGGAGCAACGGGGGCCTGCGGCGTCTCACGATAGGCGGGCATGGCGTTCATATCATAGGCGAGTGCTGCGCTTGAAGTGTTGTAGCCCATGATATGCCGCCTCCCATCCCGAGTACGTTGGTAGTGTGTTTAAGCTTCGTTTATGGTGCGAGCGGGAGGTCCAATATCGCGCGGTCGCGCCTACAGACGCTGCGCCACGCGGATTTTGGCTGATCTCGCCCGAGGGTTGCGCTCAACCTCATCAGGCTGGGCAACCAGGGGTTTGCGGGTGATGACCTTGAGTATCGGCACGTTGCCGCACACGCACACCGGAATCTCCGGCGGACACGTGCACCCCTGGCTCATCTCCTTAAAGTGGTTCTTTACGATACGGTCCTCGAGCGAGTGATACGAGATGACGCAGATGCGTCCGCCCGGGTTGAGCCACCTGGTGGCGGCGTCTAGCCCTCGCTCGAGCACATCGAGTTCGTGATTGACCTCAATGCGAATGGCCTGGAAACTTTTCTTGGCCGGGTGTCCGCCATGCCGACGAGCGGCAGCGGGGATACCAGCCTTGATGATCTCGACAAACTGACCGGTGGTTTCGATCGGCTCATGCTCGCGGCGGCGCACGATCTCACGCGCGATCTGCGAGGCGAACTTCTCTTCGCCGTAGACGCGTAGAATCCGGGCGAGGTCGTGTTCGTTATAGGTGTTGATGACCTCAGCTGCGTTTAAGGTGTTGTTACCCGGATCCATCCGCATGTCCAATGGGGCGTCCTCGTTGTACGAAAAGCCCCTGCCAGGGATATCGAGTTGCGGCGACGAAACGCCCAAGTCGAACAGGAAGCCATCGACCCCGGGCACCTCGGCCGAGCAAAGCAGCTCGTCCAAGTCGCCGAAGTTGCCCTTCAGCAGCTGGTGCGGTACGCCGGGAACCTCGCGGTCCAGACGGGCGCCAGCGGCCTCGAGGGCCATGTCGTCCTGATCGACGCCGAGCAAAAGGCCGGTCTCCCCCACCTGCGCGGCCATCTTTACCGAATGGCCGGCACCGCCAAGGGTGCAGTCGCAGACGACGGAGCCGCTCTTGAGCTGCAGCGACTCAAGCACTTCGCCGAGCATGACAGGTTCATGCCGATATTCTTGTGTCAAGATCCCACGCTCCATCCGTTACTCGTGCCTTGCCCTTACGAGAAGAAGAGGTCCAGCAGGGCCTCGTCATCATCGTCCTCATCGGCCGTAGCGCGGTCCCAAACCTCAAGGTGGTCGTAGTTGCCCACAACCGTGACCTCGCGGTCGAGGTTCGCCTGCTTGCGGAGAGACTCAGAAAGACCGATACGACCCGCGCTGTCCACATCCATCGACGTGGTGCGCTTGTTGATCGCCCTCATGAGCTTCTGGTCGTTAATGTCACGCGGGTTAAAACCCTCGTGGCCCTCACGACCCGCGAAGAGTCCTTCGACCCACTTATCGAAGGCCTCGGCAGAGAACACGTACAGAGCATCGACATCCAGGGCTTTGAACACGCGAACGTGCTCTCCAAGCTCCTCGCGAAGGGGTGCAGGCAGGGACAGACGACCTTTTGCATCGAGATTGCGCTCGTATGCACCAGTCATTCCCATGTGCGCCCTCCCCTCGGTTACTCAGATGGCACGTACGCGGGGAACCACCCCGCCTGTCGACGTCATCAATAATATGGGGAACCGCCCCATTTTTCAACACCTTTCCCCACCC
>DXML01000021.1 GCA_019414205.1 Collinsella sp.
GCAATTAGTAAAGATGACTGGGCATGATGTCAATTCTGGTCTAACAGAGCCAAAATCAAAGCTCCTGTTTTCTGTGCCATGTGGTAAATCCTCCTTTTTTCGTTTACAGGCTTTCGCCCTCGTTGTAGGTGTAATAGTCCAGGTCGCCGTACTTTGGCTTTCTCGGTGCAAGCGCGCCGCTTGCCATATCGTGAGCGACAAGGGAAGTATAGTAGCTGTCAATGGTAGACGGGGCATTGAAAAGCACCGCCTTTAGGTACTGCTTGATGTTGCGGATTTTCGTGGTGTTCTCCTGCATACAGTCAAGCACAAAGCGAATATGTTCGCTGTTCAGCTTCATAAACTTTGACTTCACAAGCTCGGCGGGGTAATCGTCCCCGGCAATACGGATTTTCTTTCTTGCCGTACAGACGGTTTCAAGCATGAGGTCAACAATTTCATTCAGACGGTCGCGGTCAAGGCTTCTGTCCTGTAAGAGAATGTCATAGGCGATATTGTCTTTGATAATTTCCTCATACACTCTGTAAGCGTCGTTCCTTTCCGTT
Organism: Collinsella sp.; assembly: GCA_019414205.1. Taxonomy (GTDB): domain Bacteria; phylum Actinomycetota; class Coriobacteriia; order Coriobacteriales; family Coriobacteriaceae; genus Collinsella. The sequence continues at coordinate 546 of DXML01000021.1, forward strand.
CTTTTCCGTTCCGGCGGCTGTGCCGTTTCGTCCTCGCCATAAGGCAAGGGATTTAGGGAATGGATAGGAATGGAATGGGTACTTGATAAATCCGTATTTGATTTTTCTTTTTTTGGTAAGTTAGTTCTTTGTATATCTTTATTTAATTGCGTTGGATTTTCCGACGTCGGATTATCCGTTGTCGGATTTTCCAATATCGGGTTATCCGCTGTTGGATTTTCCAATACCGGGCAATCCAATTCCGGCGGCTGCGGCTGTTCGTAAATGGTGTACTCGATAGCGGTCATTTTGCCTTTCTCGTCGCGTCCCTGCCGCCTTGTGATATATCCGGCTTTTTCAAGCTCCCAAACGGCGGTACGGATAGCGTCGATACTTTCCCGGTTGATGTAGGACAGCCCCGAAAGGGTATAGTCCCAATCCTCCGGCAGGGACAGCATTTGAGATAACAGCCCCTTTGCCTTTAAGGAAAGCTCCTTATTGCGTAAGTGGTGGTTGCTCATTACGGTGTAGCCTGTGTTGCGTTCCACACGGAAAACTGCCATAGCTTCATCACTCCTTTTGCTGTGGATTTGTTACGCAGTAGAACGGCGATTTTGAGGGTTTAGGTATCAAGTATCGCCTAAGTGGTTTTCGCACTCGCAAAGCCGCTTGTAGCAAGGCTTTTTCTGCCCCTACTGCGTAACAAAGGGCATGAAAAAAGCGGCGTTCCTGTTCTTCCGTGTGGAAGTGGGAAACGCCGCTTGTGCGGTGCAATATTTAGTTGTAGTACAAACCATGCTTGTCCGTTGTCCGAAAAACCTTGATTTTACTGTGTTTCAAAAAGTATCGTTATCTAACCTCATCTTTAGGTGGCCCGGCGTTTGCCCCGTCAAACGGGCTTTCCATTTGCCTTTCATTCTATTTGGTTTTCGCTCGCAGGCGTGGATGAGAGGCTCTCTTTAGCCTTCGAGATTGGGCTTGAATGGGTCGTATGCCACAAAATGGGCCTATCTACTACGTTTGCTACCACACCCTCGACCGTGACAAAGATTATGAAATTAAAACCGCAGGTAGAGGGCTTGCCAGTTTTCGGAAAAGGCGGGTATGGTCGGCCCTCTCGAGTTAAACGTAGTAAATAGGCCCTTTTCTTGGCGCGCGGTCAGCTCAATGCTAATCTCCGTGCCGGAACTGACCCAGTTGTTTGTAAGTTGCGGTGATATACGGACTGTTTGGCGCTTTGGAGCTTCAAAACAGTCCCTATATCACCGCAACTTGGAAGGGGCGGGCGGTGTCGGATGAGTGGCGCTGGCTGGTTGGGGTGGTTTAGGCCTGTTTGCGGTGCTTCCATTGTTTGCGACACCAGCGCATGAGCGCCTTTATGACGGGAATCGTGATGAGGATGATCCATGCAGGATGGGGCTGTCCCAAACAGAGCCACATGTAGAGGAACCAAGCGATGGCGGCTGCCGGGTAGATGACCTCGATCAGCTTAGACAGGTGGCGCCGATCGATAAAGTCACCAATCGCGTAGTAGAGGGGAACCAGAAAGACGAGGAAAAGCCCCATGCCCCATGTGCCGTAGACAATGCCGAGCACCAGATAGGCGAGAGTGACAAGTGCAGGGAAGGGGAATTTGTTCCATGCACGTCCGACCTTGGTGTGGAAATGCTTGCCATGATGGTCGAGCTTGTCATGTGCTTCCTTCCAGCTGGAAAACGTCTCGCCGTCGATGGTGACGGTGCCGTCGTCATTGGTGCGTACGCTATGTCCATCGTCCTCAAGCGTATCGATATGCACGCCGTCCGGCCCCACATGCACCTCTTCGCCCTTGCGCTCGTTGGTCACATGGATGCCGCTCCAACCAACATGGACTTCCTCGCCTTTATTGGGATCAATGACGTGGATACCGCGCGCGAGGGAAATATCGACAAGTGGTTTGTCGCCGCAATCGGCGTGCTCGGCAGAATCCTCAGCCTCGTCAGCCACATCCGCCGTCTCGGTGTCGGCGCTACCGTCCTCCAGGTCGTCGGCATCGTTGGCCGCCTCCCCATATAGCAGCTCGTCCAACGACACGTCATACAGCGCGGCGAGCGCAATGAGGTTATCGGTATCGGGTGAGGACTCGCTGCGCTCCCATTTACTAACAGCCTGGCGGCTTACGCCCAGCTGGGCAGCAAGCGCCTCCTGAGAAAGGCCGGCAGCTTTACGGCGATCGACGAGGCGTTGTGCCATCGCAAGATCCATGGTGGTTCCTTTCGTTTGATGGTCGAATCGAATGAGCCGAGTATGCCGAGAACAACCGGTAGCGACCACCATTTCTAGTTAGAATCTGCCCCAACCCTACCGCAACTACCGGTAGCAACCCCTAACGACCAGGCATTTCAGGACAAATGTCAGTGCTACTCTCAGCTAAGAGCCTGCAACATCCCAAAATCTCAGCCCACGCACTTGCAGCAAGAAGACGAATAGCCTCGGCCTCCCTAGTTACCGCAGGAGGTCCCAGGGCTTTCCTCCCAAATCTTTCCGCAGGACGGAAGGACCCCGCCGCGCGAAGCGCGCAGCGGGGTCCTGACATGTCCGAGGACGATTTGGGAGGAAAGCCCTGGGGCCTCCGATGAGAGCAGTTCCAGCCGAGGCTATTCGTCGCCGAAGCTGATGCCCAACGCCTTGGCCTCGCGCACCAGATCGCTCTGGGGGTCGACATACTTGAGCTTGCCGGCGACCTCCTCGAGCGGCATGTGGCACATCTTGCCGTCACGCAGGGCAATCATGTAGCCAAACTCGCCGCGCAGGCAGCCGAGCGCTGCCTCGACGCCGCACTGGGTCGCAAAGATGCGGTCCTGGGCGTCGGGCTGACCGCCGCGCTGCGTGTGGCCGGGGATGGCGACGCGGGTCTCGCGACCGGTCTTGGCCTCGATCTCCTTGGCGATGTCGTAGACAATCGACGGGCTCGTGCGCTCGGCAAGCTTCTTCTTGTACTCCTTCTTGGGCAGCGCCGCGTCCTCCTTGGAGATGGCACCCTCGGCGACGGCCACGATGGTAAAACGGCTGCCGGTCTCCATGCGATGTTCGATGGTCTTGATGACGTTGTCCATATCATAGGGGATTTCGGGGATCAGGATGACGTCCGCACCGCCCGCGACGCCGGCATACAGCGGAATCCAGCCGACCTTGTGGCCCATGATCTCGATAACAAACACGCGACCGTGACTCGACGCGGTGGTGTGGATGTCGTCGATGCACTTGGTGGCGACGTCGATGGCGCTCGTAAAGCCAAACGTCATCTCGGTGCCCCAGGTGTCGTTATCGATGGTCTTGGGCAGGGCGATAACGTTGAGGCCCTCTTCGCGCAGGCGGTTGGCGGTCTTGGTGGAGCCGTTGCCGCCCAGCATAAACAGGCAGTCGAGCTGCAGCTTGTGATAGGTGTGGACCATCGCCGGCACCTTCTCGACGCCGTCAGCCTCGGGAGTATCCAGGCGCTTGAACGGCGTACGGCTCGTGCCAAGGATGGTGCCGCCGCGGGTGAGGATGCCGCTAAAATCGGCGGGCGTCATGACGCGGAACCTGCTGTAGATAAGGCCCTGGTAGCCGTCTTCAAAACCATAAATCTCGATAGGCTCTTCGCTATTGGTCATGAGCGTTTTGACGATGCCGCGCATGGTGGCGTTGAGCGCCTGGCAGTCGCCGCCACTGGTAAGAAGACCGATCCTGAGCATGATGAATCCTTCCGGGCAAGTTATAACATGCGCATAAGTTTACCCCCGCACACTGTTGATACGGGGGTAAAACGTGTTAGCTCAAGCGTATAGAAATGTAAACAACGTCAGACGAGCGTAAGGTCGACGGGCCTGGCTCCTTACAGTGCGAATGCGTCGACGTCGTCCCAGTGGCGGCGCAGCGTGATGGCGGCAGCAGGCTCGGTGTTGTCGAAGATGACCGACCACTGCGTGTTGCTGGTGATGTCTTCCGGATTGGGCTCTTGCGCCGCAGCGCGCAGGGCCTTCCAAGCGACTGCCTCGTCTTGGGCACCGACATGGGCGTCGAGGACATCGGCGATGGCGATGGCGCGTTCCTTGCCATGGCCCAGTTCGCCGTTCTTTTGGTTGGGTAGCACTTCGGCACCATAGCAGGCGTAGAAGTTCGTAACCTGGCGCACGGGCGTCGCCTTGCATGCGCGGTCGGGGTCGCGCGGATCCCACTCCACCACCCGCGCGTCACCGGCGGCGTCGTTGATAAAGAAGTGGTAATCGCGTCCTGCCATGGCGTGCATGTCGTAGGCAGAAAGCAGGTCGACGGCCTCCTGCGTGGTAGCCGCGCGGTCGAGCGCCAGGCGGATGGCGAGCGAAGTGTTGATGACGGGGCGCTGCGTGTCCTGGTCACAGGGTTTGGAATCCAGGGTGAGCACGGCAATGGACACGCCGCATTCGTTGACGCCGTCGAGCTGGGCAAACGGGCCCATCAACGCCGCGGCGCGTCCGGCGACGGAGTCAAGCGGAGTGTTATCGCCCAGGTTGTTAAGGGCCGCAAAGCCGATGGAGGCATAGCCGTCGCGCGGGTGATTGCGCACCAGCAGTGCCGAGGTGTCGTCCTTAAAGTCGTAATTGCGACCGGTGCGCACGCGGCCTTCGGCGTCCACGGCGACAAAAGCGCTGCAGGCAAACTGGGGCGCCTGGACATGTGCCGGCACGCCGGGGAGCACCTGAGCCACTACGGTATCGATGTAGGCCTGGTCGTCGCGCACGCCAGCGGCGATGATGCGATCAAGATCGTAGTCGTAGGCGATGTCGATGCCATACAGGTCATAGCCGTCTGCGTAGCCAGTCAAGCGTTTGAGCGACGCGGCGGACTTGATTTGCTTGCGGTAAACGATGCTGGCAGCAGCGGCAAGGCCGACGGCGGCTCCCGTGACACCGCAGGCAATGGCAATGTTACGTGGCTTCATGACGGCTCCTCTCGTCCTGTTAGCGCAATTGTCGCAAAAGGAGCGCGGGCATGATGGCTCAACTTGGTGAGCGGCGCGGAATTAAGCACGGAATGAAGAGTGCGACGCTGGCGTGGCGGGGTATGCTGGAGGGGACCATCAACCCAGCGAAAGGGGAGAGCATGACGGATCAGGAAACGCCCGAGCGCGCGCATGTGACGGCCGATGATATCGAGGCCGCCAACGATCTTATCGACTTTATCGAGGCATGCCCCAGCATGTTCCATACGGCGGCGACCATTATGGCCGAGCTCGACGAGGCGGGCTTTACCTACCTGCCCGAGAACGCGGCATGGGATATCGAGCCGGGCGGGCGTTATTACACGCAGCGCAACACCTCGAGCGTTGTTGCCTTTAAGGTGGGCGAGGACCTGGCCGCGACGTGGGGCGAGGACGGTGTTGCCGGTGACTATCATTTTCAGCTCACGGCGTCGCACAGCGATTCGCCGACGTTTAAGGTCAAGGCCGTGCCCGAGCTCGACGGCGCGGGCGAGACGCTGCGCCTGAACACCGAGGCCTACGGCGGCATGATCGACTACACCTGGTTCGACCGTCCGCTGGCGCTTGCGGGCCGCGTGCTGGTGCGCGAGGGTGACCGCATTGAGAGCCGCCTGCTTGCCACCGAGCGCGAGGTCGCTATTATCCCGAGCCTTGCCATCCATATGAACCGCGGCGTTAACGAGGGCTTTGCCCCCAACCGCGCCGTCGACCTGTGCCCGCTCATCAGCGCCGGCGATCTTAAGCAGGGCGACTTTGATGCTCTGATCGCCGAAGAGCTGGATGTTGAGCCTGAGCAGATTCTTGGCCGCGATCTGTTCCTGGTCAATCGTCAGGATGCGCACATTTGGGGCTGGGCCGACGAGTTTATCTCGACGCCCAAGCTCGACGACCTGGCCTGCGCCTACACTTCGCTGCAAGCATTTTTGGGTGCCGAGAACGCGCACGACGTTTCGGTCTTCTGCTGCTTTGATAACGAGGAGGTTGGCTCCGAGACCAAGCAGGGCGCCATGTCGACGTTCTTGGCCGACGCGCTGCGCCGCATCAACGGGTCGCTGGGCTTCGACGACGAGTCGTACCACCGTGCGCTTGCCGCCTCGATGCTCGTGAGCTGCGACAACGCGCATGCCGTGCACCCCAACCATGCCGAGAAGTGCGACGCCCGCAACCAGGTGGTGCTCAACGGCGGCATCGTCATCAAGGAGGCCGCCAACCAGCACTACTGCACCGACGCCTTTAGCCGCGCGGTGTTCCAGGCTATCTGCGATGATGCCGACGTGCCCACGCAGGCCTTTGCCAACAAGAGCGATATGGCCGGCGGTTCTACCCTGGGCAACCTGTCGAACATGCAGGCGAGCATGCATGCCGTGGACGTGGGCCTGCCGCAGCTGGCCATGCACTCGAGCTACGAGACCGGCGGCGTGCGCGACGTGATGTACGCCATCCACGCCCTCACCGCCTTCTACGAGCGCAACCTAACCATCAACGGCGCCGAAAGTGTGGAGCTCTAAAACCTGCCAAAAAGGGATGTTAATTTTGGCAGGTTTTATCTGGGTGAAAACAAAGGGTGAAACCGAACTAGATCGGTGATGCGTAGCCGCCGAGGTGCAATGTGCCTCGGCGGCTTTTTGTGTACAGAGTACGGCTATTGCTTATAAATGCTATACATGCTTTACGTATCTACCATAGAGTTTTATGATAGTCTTGAAGTATTAAGGAGGGGCCATGACCACAACAGCCGCTCAGATCAACGTACGTCTCGATGCCGATCTTAAAAGGAGCGGGGACGCCGCTCTCTCCAGGGCCGGTATGACGCCGAGCCAAGCGGTGCGAGCGCTCTGGCAGCTTGCAGCGTCGCTGGCCGATCGCCCCGGTGCGCTCGAGGATATCCTGCTGCCCAGTCGTGCCCGGGCGGAACAGCGCGAGCACGAAAAGGCCGCCAAACGTAAGCTCGAGCTCATAGATCAGGGGTCGAAGCTGTTCGCTACCGCTTGTCGTGAGTCGGGAATCGATATGGTCAAGGCTCAGCCATCGGACGACGAAGAGCTCAAACGGAATGCCTATGCGGATCGCTATGGCGAGGAGATGAGCTGGCTCTATGAGTGAGACTCCAAAGCGCATCTTGGTTGACACCAACGTGTGGCTCGATTACTTCATTCCCTCACGACGTGGTCGTTCAGTGGCGATTGAGTTTTTACGCAATGCATGCACGGCGCAGGTGGATTTGCTGTATGCGGCGACATCGTCCAAAGACCTGTTCTATTTGATTTCAAGCGAACATAAGGCATGGTATCGGCGAGAGCACGGTTCGCTTTCCCAGTATGCCGCTACGGCAGCGACCTCGCTTGCATGGGATTGTCTTAGCGTGCTGTCGCAGCTTGCCACGCCAGTGCCCTGTGACCTGAGCGACATATGGATGGCGAGCAAGCAGCGTAATCTCCATAGCGATTACGAAGACGATTTAATCATCGCTGCGGCAATGCGCGCAAAGGCAGATCTCCTGGTCACCAACGATGCCAAACTCTGTTCACACGCACCCGTTGCAGCAATGAGCGTAGAAGACGCAAAGAATTACTTAGCAACGCTCTAGCAATTTGAAGATCCCGCAGGTCGAATAAAAGTCAGCGAATGCCCCCAGGCAGGGCCGCGCCAGCCAGTCCCTACAGGTTGAACAAGAGTCAGCGAGAGCCCGTCTGGGCGAGCAAGGTGCCTTGAAACAAGGCGGCATTGACCTTCTGGTCATGCCGCCGAAGTTGAAAGGCAGATTGCCGCCCAGACGGGCTCGCAGCGTCGGCTCATTACGCCGTTTGTAAAACGCCGGAACAAATCAGTGCTCGATCCAACAACGTAAAGTTTCGCCGGCTTGCAGATGACGCAGGTTCTCCGCGGCGATGTCGACCACATTGTTGAGCGTAGCCTCCAAGTGGAACCAGCCCGAGACGTGCGGCGTGATGAGCATGTTGGGCGCATCCCACAACGGGCTTGTCTCAGGCAGCGGCTCGGGGTCGGTGACGTCGACCGCGGCGCCGGCGAGATGTCCCGACTCCAGGGCGGCAACCAGGTCGTCGGCAACCACAAGATCGCCGCGGCCGCCGTTGGCAAAGAAGGCGCCCGGCTTCATCGCGGCAAAGAACTCGGCATTCGCCAGACCGCGGGTCTCGGGTGTGCTGGGCATAAAGGATGCGACGATGTCAGCCTCGGCCAGGCGCTCGGGCAGGGCGTCCATGCCGTCCATGTCCTCAAACACAATGGGGTAGACGAGTGGATGGCGCTTGATGCCGCGGACGTGCGCGCCCATGCTGCGGCAGAGCGTGGCGAAGTGGCCGCCGATATCGCCAGCGCCCAGCACCAGCACGTTGGCGTTTTTGAGCGAGGTGACCGGGCCCAAGTCCTCCCAGCGATGCTCGCGCTGCAGGTCCTGGTAGCCGGGCAGGCGCTTCATCATTGACAGCACCATGGCAAACATGTGCTCGCTTACGGCCTGACCGTAGGCGCCGATCGAGCAAGACAGCTTAGCGTCAGCCGGCATGGTGCCAGCAGCAAGGTAGTCGTCATAGCCGGCGGTCTGCAATTGCAACAGCTGGAGATGCTCGCATGCCGTGAGCATGTCAGGGTCGATGTTGCCCAGGATCACGTCGGCATCGGCGACCTGCTTGCGCGTGGCGGCGTCGGCGCTCGTGTAGATAAAGTCCTCGCCCGGAGCGCTCGACTCAAGAATTGCGCGATGACGGCCGTTGACGGGCAACAAAACCAGGATGTTCACAAGCAGTCCTCTCCGCTCAACCTACCAAAAAGGGACAGGTTTATTTTGGCAGGTTTTATCAGGCAAAACGTTCAAACAAAAACGCCGGATGCTAGACGAGCGTGCCCGTCAGCATCCGGCGCATCCACGGCTACCAGCTGAGCAGTTCGTAGCCGTCCTCGGTCACTACGAGCTGTACCTCGCACTGGGCCGAATCGCTGCCGTCCTTGGTGCGCACGCACCAGCCGTCGCCCTTGCTAATCTTGATGTCGGGCGCTCCGGCATTGACCATAGGCTCGATGGTAAAGACCATGCCCGGGGCCATGATGGTATCCACATCGGGCGCCTCGGTGGTAAAGCCCACAAATGGGTCTTCGTGGAACTCCTTACCGATGCCGTGTCCGCCGTACTCGCGCACCACGCTAAAACCGGCGTCCTCGACGGTCTTTTGCACGGCCTCGGCCATAACGGACAGTGGCAGCCATGGCTTGACGGCCGCCAGACCCGCTTCCACGCTGGCGCGGGTGACATCGACCAGGCGCTGGCGCTCGGCCGAGACCTCGCCGATGCAGAACATGCGGCTCGAGTCGCTAAAGTAGCCGTCTAGGATCGTGGAACAGTCCACGTTGATGATGTCGCCCTCGTGCAGCACGTCCGTATCGCAGGGAATGCCGTGGCAGACCACGTCGTTGATCGAGGTGCACACGCTCTTGGGGTAGCCCTCGTAGTTGAGGTCAGCCGGCGTGCCACCGTGCTCGACGGTGTAGTCGTAGATCATCTGGTCGATCTGGTTGGTGGTCATGCCTGCGGCGATATGCTCGCCCACATAATCGAGCACGCCCACGTTGATGGCTGCCGAGCGCTTGATGCCCTCGATATCGGCGGGAGTCTTGTAGAGCGTGCGAGGCAGAACCTCCCAGCCTTCTTCCCACAAGCGCTCGAGGCGCTCATCAAAGGCGCTATGGCATTTCTTGTATTTCTTGCCGCTGCCGCACCAGCAAGCGTCGTTGCGGCCGGGCACGGGTCCTTTGTCATACATGGCTAACTTCCTTTCATTCGCAGCTAGTATAGCCCACGCACGCGGCCATAAAAGTTGCGGTGATATAGTTCCGATTTAAGCGGTTTAACAGCACAAATAGGAACTATATCACCGCAACTGATGGGGCGGGATGGCGGGCACTAGCTGCTGCGTGGTTTTGCTAGTAGCTCACCTGGCAGGGAATACCGAGGGCGCGCACGCGCGCGGCAATGGCGTCGAGTACCTCGGGCGCCGCTTTAGCAAGGCCGGCGACCGGTGTCTCGCGCGCCACCGTGTAGATGGTCGCTTCTTGCGGGCGAATGCGCTCAAGCGCCGCGAGCCAGGGGGCAACGTACTTCTCGCCGGTGTTGTCGATGAGCTTGCCCTGATACTCGCCGGTCAAAAAGATCGTCTGGATAATAACGTGACCGTCAAAGCTTGCGAACGTCTCGATCTGGTGCTCGACGTCGTAGGGGCCGACAGGCTGGTCGAGCAGCTGGATAAACGCCGGGTCGACGGTATCGAGCTTAAGAATGTTATCGTCGACCATCATGAGCGCATCGTGCACAGCGGGCTGGTCGGCGCGCGTGCCGTTGGAAAGCACGGCAATCTTGGTGTTGGGGGCTAGCTGATCGCGAAGGGCGACGGCGCCGGCAATGGCCTGCGGAAACTCCGGCGCGGCGGTGGGCTCGCCGTTGCCGGCAAACGTGATCACATCGGGGAGCTCGCCCTCGGCTGCCATCTCGTGCAGCTTTGCCTCGAGCGCGTCGAGTACCACGGCAGCCGTGTTATACGGCTCGTGGCAGGGGCGCTCGGCGTTGAGGCCGTTTTCGCAGTAAATGCAGTCGAACGTGCAGATTTTGCCCGATGCCGGCATCATGTTGACACCGAGCGAAAGGCCCAGACGGCGGCTGCGCACCGGTCCAAAGATGGGGCTGGCATTTAAAAATGTAGACATAGGCATATGCTCCTTGGGACAGTTGTACCTAAGCATAGCATCGGTGCCAAAGTCCGGTTCGGGCTTGTGCTTTTCAGATTTCGTTTTTTACTTCGCCCTTGATGTCCGCGCCATGAGAGGTTTTGGGTCGGGTACAGTTAATGTGTTAACAAGGTGCAAGACGATGGGCACAACATGGATTTTACAGTCGAGAATGCGGGCACCACGATCGCCTGTCGCGAATATGCCGGCCCGGATGTGTCGCCTGATGCTCCTGCCTTGGTGTGCGTGCACGGCGCCTGCGTCGACGGCGTCTTTTTTGACGCCATCGCCCGCGAGCTCGCCTGTGACTACCGCGTCATTGCCTACGACCGCCGCGGTTGCGGCGAGAGCGGCGATGCTGCGGACGGGCGCTACGACCTTGCCGTCCAGGCCGCCGACCTGCAGGCCGTTATCGAGCATATTGGCGCTCCGGCAAACGTGCTCGCGCACAGTGCCGGTACGCTGGTGACCCTGGAGCTTCTCCGTGCAAACCCCGCCATAATCTCGCGTGCGATTCTGCATGAACCCGCCGTGACGGATGAGGGTGCCGGCCTGGGCGCGGCCCCGGTTTTGCTCGAGATGATCGCCGCGGGAAAGGTCTCCAGGGCATTACGGGCCTTCCTGGGCGCCATCGGCGATTCGGACCCCGAGGCCCCCAAGTTAACTGAGGCAGAAGCCAAGCATGCCCTGCGCAACGGCCGCAGTTTCATGGCGAGCGAATACGGGATTACTATGACCTGTGTTCCCGATTGGGATAGCGTTCGCGCGTCAAAAACGGTGGCCGCCGTGCTCCTGGGCGAGCTCTCGATTGGCACGCCCCGCGAGGCTGGTACGCGAGCGGCTGCCGAATATCTCGATTGTCCTCTCGTGACGATCCCGGGCGCGCATAACGGTCTGCGCGATCGCCCGGCAGCGGCTGCCCAGACTGTCCGTGGCATCCTGGGGTTCTAGCACCCGCAATAGCCAAAGCAGGCTTCATCTGCAAACGTTTCGGCCGTGTTAACAAATGTGCTCAAAACCTCACGTCTGCGGCTTCGATTGCGCCGTCTGCCAACTCATAAAAATGTAACAGCATTCACGTGCCTACCTGCATCGGCAAGGTGTTACTCTTGTAACATTTGGAACCCATCGCTACCATGCGAAACTATCGAAAGGGCCCCATATGCTCAATAATCACGAGGTCAATCTAACCGACGAGGAGGCTGCCGCCGAGGTCGCCCGTGTCGCGAAGACCTACCCCGTGGTACGTTTAATGTCGGTCGACCAGATTAAGGACGATCCCAACTGCCTGCTCGCCGGCGATCGGTGTCCCTGTCTGCGCCAGTCAAGTCTTGAGGCCTTGGCGGCGGGTTCCGATGAGGTATCGGAGCAACTGCTCAACGATGGTGTTGAATACCGCGCTCGCCTGCGCCCCCTGAAGGTCGAGGGCGAGCCTCACGTTCTGCTGATGGTGCGTCCGATTGATGAGCAGGAGGCCGCAGAAGAGGACCTTGTCTACACCGACGTGCTGACGAGTGTGCGCAATCGCCGATATTATGAGGAAAAGCTTCGTAGCGCCCGCATGAATGCCGGCGTTGCGATGATCGACCTTGATGATTTTAGGGTCTTCAACGATACGTGTGGCCGTCATGCCGGCGACCTTGCGCTCGGTGCTGTGGCGACAGCCATGCGCAGCGGAATCCGTTCGACTGACGAGCTTGTGCGCTATGGCTGCGACAAGTTTGTGGTTGTCATGCCCAATATTCCCTCCGATGACTTCACCCGTCGCCTGCATCAGGTATCCGATGCCGTTCATTCCACAATTATTCCGGGCCATGAGCACATGAGCTTGACGGCATGTGTTGGTGGCGTTCGCATTCATGGCGAGACGGTCGATGAGGGCGTTGGCCGCGCTGTTCAGTTACTGAGCCGCGCTAAGGCAAAAGCCGGTACGGTCGTGACCGATGCCGATTCCATCGAGGCCTTCCAAAGCGAAAAGCCTTTGGTGCTTATTGTCGATGACTCCGAGATGAACCGAGTCATTCTCAACGAGATGCTCAAGGACGAGTATTGCATCCTCGAGGCCGATAACGGTCGTGCGGCGCTCGACATGGTCGACCGCTATGGCGATGAGTTGTCGCTCGTGATGCTGGACATTGTCATGCCGGGCATAAGCGGCTTTGAGGTGCTGGCCGGTCTGTCGCGCCGAACGAGTATCGACAATCTGCCTGTCATCATGATCTCGAGCGAAGATTCCGATGATATGGTTCTGCGCGCGTACGAGCTGGGTGCTTCGGACTATATCAACCGTCCGTTTGACTCCCGTGTCGTGCGCCGCCGCGTAAGCAACACCATCCGCCTGTACGCCAAACAGCGCCGCCTGACGAACCTGCTGTCCCAACAGTACAACGAGCGCGTCAAGAACAGTCGCATGCTCATCGACATCATGGCCGGCGTCACGGAGCTTCGCAACGGCGAGAGCGGTAGGCACGTTACGAACATCGAAAAGCTGACCGAGCTGCTGCTTGGCTGTCTGGTCCAGCGTAGCGGCACGATCTCCCTCGACAATGAGGAACGCTCCACGATCGCCCTGGCTTCGGCGCTGCACGATATCGGCAAGATGTCGATTGACGATGCGATCCTCAACAAGCCCGGGCGCCTCACGCCCGAGGAATTCGAGATTATGAAGACGCATACCACGATTGGCGCCAACATGCTGCTCGAGCTGGGCAGCCATCACGCCGGCAATGCGCTTATGGAATATGCGTACCAGATTGCGCGTTGGCATCACGAGCGCTGGGACGGCAAGGGTTATCCCGATGGCCTTAAGGGCGACGAAATTCCCATCGCCGCGCAGGCGGTTTCGGTGGCTGACGTGTACGATGCACTGACGAGCGTGCGCGTGTACAAGGACGCTATCCCGCACGAGGAGGCGATCCAGATGATCCTGGACGGTAAGTGCGGCACCTTTAACCCGCTGCTGCTCGACTGCCTGCTCGAGGTGCAAGACCAAATTGCCGAGACGTTGGCACGCCCCGCCGACGTCGTCGCGTTTCCCACGATTTAGTTTGACCAAAGGAGTTTTTAATCCATGATTTCCATGCGTGAGGCGTATGAGAAGATCGGCGCTAATTATGACGACGCGTGCGTTCGGCTGATGGGCGGGGAAATGCTTGCCCGCTTTGCCCTCAAGTTTTTGGATGACGAGAGCATGGGCAAGCTGGAGGCCGCCATGGCGGCAGGAGACGCCGAAGGTGCGTTTATGGCAGCGCACACGCTCAAGGGCGTGAGCCAGAACCTGGGATTCGATAATCTGTACGAGCCGGCGGTCGTGGTGACCGAGGCGCTGCGTGGCGCCGATGCCGTTGATGGTGCCCGCGAGGGAATGCATGCGCTGCAGCAGCAATATGCGGCTACGATGTCGGCCCTGCGCGAGGCGGCCGAGTAAGAGGCTGTGAGCCTTGATTGACTATGAGAGTGGATAATCTCCCGTTTTAGGCCCGGTGGCGGCCTCAAAGTGGGAGATTATCCACTCTCGTTCGATACGTGTCCAAAAATCCACGCTCACCCCTTCTGATTAGTGAATGGCCTATGCGCACTGGCGGGGCTTTCCGCATGCAATCCATATCGTTGTTCGATAAACTGTTCGAATAACGATAGAGTCGATGAGGGTGAGTGTATGTCCAACAGCGTTCAGCGTATGGCCAAGGCGGGCGAAAATATCAGGAAGCTTGGTTTTTGCATGGCAGCCGTTTTTGCAGGGATGCTCGTCGCTTTTGCCGCGTTGGTTGTTTACGTGATCTGGTATGCGGTTGCAAACGTTGCTTCTGTCGATTCTTTCGGTGTCGTGACGCTTCTTGATGGCGGGTGCATCGTTATCCCAAGCGGACTGTGCCTGGCGCTCGTCGTGGGTATTTCGCTTGTCGTTTTGTGCGGGATCAGCCGTAATATCTCTCGGGGCGTCTCGCCCTTTACCAAGACGCATGTGCGGCTTATCCGTGTTCTCGCGCTTGCCTTTGCTGTTAACGCCGCGGTTTCGCTTGTTGGTGCCTATGGATCGGTTAGTCTCACCATTGGCGGACTGGAGCTTTACATCGTGCCTCATTCCTTCGTTATTGAGATTTGCCAAGGCGCTACCTTTGATGCGGGGTCGTTTATCGGCGCAGTTGTCTGTCTGTTTATCTCGGCGATCTGGAGTTATGCCTCGCTGCTCCAAGAGCAGTCTGACGAGCTTGTGTAGGAGGAAACATGAGCTATCTCATCATCGAGCTTGAGACGCAGCTGCTTAAGACCGGAAAGACCAGTGCTGATCTGATTCGAGCGACGGGGCATACTCCGGCTAATATTTCAAAGCTTAGAAACGGAAAGATAAAAGCTATTCGCCTAAAGACGCTCCTCGATATCTGTGATGAGCTTGATTGTCAACCGGGAGATATTATTCAGCGCGTGAGTGAGAAAGAGCTTGAGGAGCTTATTGTTGAGCGTGCAAAAAACGTTGTGAGGCAGATGCGGGACGGCGGAGGCAATGAGGCGTCGCTTCCGACATCAGTCTTTGCTGTCGATTTGAGCGACGAGTAGCTTAAGGCGAACAACTAAAACGAAATATCAGCGTGAAGGGACCCGTGTCTAACACGGGTTCTTTCTTTTAGATTATCTTGACAAATATGAGTTATCGAAAGACAATAACAACAATGGAAAACGATAAAGTAAAGAAGGAACGATATGAGCGGTTTTGCTATCAAGCGGAACGGGAGGCCAATGAACGCATCAACGATAAGGCTATCAAGGGTGTCAAAGCGCTACGGGAAACGGCGCGTTTTGCATGACGTTTCCTTCGAGGTGGATCAGTCTGAGCTTTGCGCCCTTGTTGGTGCAAACGGGGCGGGCAAAAGCACGCTTATTAAAATAGTGCTGGGCCTCTGTGAGCCATCGTCGGGGAGCGTGGAGCTCTTTGGAGGCAAGTCGAAAAAAGAGCTGAGCCTGATGCGGACGCGTGTCGGCTATGTGCCAGATTCCTGCGGAGCATACCAATCCCTCAGTGCGGCTGAGAATCTTCGGATCCGATGTGCGGAATGGGGGCTCGATGAGAAACGTGAGGTTCCTCGCGTCTTGGGCCTAGTCGGGCTGGACGTCGATGAGAAAAAGAGCGTGAGCAGTTATTCTCTGGGAATGAAACGGCGACTGGATATAGCTACGGCTTTGTTGGGCGACACCGACGTACTAATTTTCGATGAGCCGGCAAATGGGTTGGACCCGCTGGGCATCGAGAGTATATGGGCCCTTATCGGCCGATTGAATCGAGAGCAGGGTAAGACCATGCTCATCTCTAGCCATGATTTGGATGAGTTGGCATCGGTTGCAACAAGTTGCGTGTTTATTCATGACGGTGAACTGCTAAAAAAGGAATCGATGGACGTCATAAGGGATGAGGCGTCGTCCCTAAAAGAGTATTACAGGCGCTTGATGAAGGCGGTCTCGCTATGAAGCGGGCGATCCATTCCATAAAGGCGGACATGATGCGTTTACACAGGATGTTTCCGGCGCAGTTTTGTCTTGCGCTTATGCTGGCGTTCGGCCTTCTCTTCGGTGTCTTTCTAAAAAGCGGAACAACGTTGCTAGCCTTTGGCTATGGCGTTTGTGGGGAGGATATTGGTTTCCTTTGGAATGCAATCGATCCTTCTGCGCCTGATGAGTCCCTTGTGCGCAGCGCTTTTGCCGGTACATCCCTGTTCGTTCCACTCATCGTTTGTTTGGTGCTTTTACAGGAGCATGGCTATAAAGAGGGATACCGTATTTCTTCAGCAAGAGGTCTCGCCCGTTTTAATGGGGCTCTGGCACATGTGCTTTCGTCTGCTTTACTAGTCGGCGCAGCATATAGTGCGCTTTGCTTTCTTCTGTTTGCAATAGCCATAATACGTGGAGGGCATAGCTACGCGCATGGCATGCTGGCTGCATTTTTGCCTGCAATGATAGTCAACACCGTATTGGTGATATCGGTTGCGCTGGAGACGGTGACCATCTATCGGATTACAGGCAGCGCTGTATTGAGCGGGGCTGCAATAATTATTGGATTTGTCATGAGCTTGACGCTCTACGGAGCCTTCCTTCAGGCACCTATACCATCCTTGCGATGGATCTTCTTCCTTCCTGGGCCGTACCTTGGAGTCGGATGTGCCCTTGGGTATAGCGATATGGGGCAACTGGCGCTTCTGGGCTATGGCGTGGCAGCCAGCTGTTTATCGGTATTGATTTACGCTCTCGTGACCTGTCGTGTCGGAGGTGTGCTCAATGGCTCGTCAGATTAAAAGGTTCCTCCATTCAGAATTGAAGCATGTGAGCAAATGGACGTACGTCTTAATCCTGGCAATTTATGCGTGTATGGTGATATTGCAGCTTAATTCTTTCCCGATGTGGTTCTGTAGCCTCCGCGAGGGCAGTTTCTTGGGCTTTTTCCCAGACCCGACGCTTAAACTGTCGGCAGAGGACGCCCTTCTATTTGGTAATGCAGAGGTTTTTCGCGGCTTGCTGTTCAACGTGGCCCCGTTGGCTCATGCATTGTTCTTTCCGCTTGTCGCGCCTTGCGTTGTCCCACGCTTTGTCAGTTCGAGCTTTGTCGAGGAACCGTGGGGGCTGTCGGAGGCTCGGGGAGGGAAGCGGGCGTGCGTTACCGTTGCGCGAGCGATGCTGTCTTCTTTCGCCCTATTGGGCGCGTTTATCCTGTCAAGTGTCGTTTTGTACTGTCTTAACTGCGCAATCGTTTCGGATGCTCAGCAGTATTTCAACCTGAATATGTTTTGCGATCGACTTCTTCTGGCGAGTGCGGTCTGCCTTGCATACGTGGTCTCTTGCGTGATCGTTGTTTCCTATTTTGGATCCGGCTTCGGTCCTATTGGCATGCTGTTGCTTGTCAACGTCGTAACGATCTACATACAGGTCGGGGCCAATTCCATGCTTCCACTTCCGGCTTCGATGCTCATGTGGATTTGCGGCGTGACCCCGTTGGAGGACGGTCAATGCACCTCGATTTTAATTGACTGCCTCATAAACGTAGCAAGCGTTTTTGCCATCTGCTTTACCGTCGACCGATTGCGGTCGAGATTTCTTTGATTGTTTGTGAGGGATAAACATACCGAGCGTATCAAATACAGGGGGGGGCGGGCACCGTGGCTGGTGTACGCCCCCCCCTGGCTTAGGAGGCTTTAACTTGTGTGGCTTGCGAGCTAGCGGGCCTGCTTTACCTTAGCTGCTGCCTCGACAAACGACTTCCACAGGTTAAAGTCGGTCTCGAGCGTTTGCCAGGTGTACTCGGGGTGCCATTGCACGCCCAGGCAGAACGGCTGGCCTTCGACTTCGATGCACTCGGGAACGCCATCGGTTGCCTGGGCGACCAGGCGCGTATGCTTACCCAAGCGGTCGACGCAGCAGTGGTGTGCCGAGTTGGTCTGGATCAGCCTGTGTCCGCCAAGCGCGCGTTCCAGCAGCGAGCCCGGCACGACCTCGACGGGATGCACGGGGTCGTTGAGCACGTGGGTATGGCGCCACTGCGTGCGGCCCTCGCGAGCGCCCAGGCTCGGCACGTCCATGCACAGGGTGCCGCCGGTGGCGACGTTGAGCAGCTGTGTGCCTCGGCAGGTGGTAAAGAGCGGCTTCTTGGCGCGAAGCACCTCGTTAACCAGCTTAAACTCAAAACGATCGCGAATCTCGCAGCACAGTGTGGGGTCGTAAGGACGCTCGTCGCCCCAGCGTTTGGGGTTGACATCCGGGCCGCCGGGAATAGCGATACCGTCGGCGATATCGACGTAATGGCGGATGACCTCAATGTCCTCGGTAATGGACATCTGCAGCGGCAGACCGCCGGCGGCAAGAATGGCGTCGACAAAGACGCTCGCAATCTCCTCGTTGGGGGAGAGCGTCTCGCTCAAATAGGGCTTCGCTTCTTCCCAGCGTGGTGCTACCAGGATAAGCGGGCGGTCGGCGGGATCGACGTCGACGTGCGGAGTGTAGGACGATGAGGTGCGGGTTCCGATCATGGGTGCGGCTTTCGAATCCGGATGGACATGGCACAGAGGTGGCGCGGGACAAACGTTACTGATGAATTCGCCCGCGTGGCAATTGGGTTAGTGGCCCTTAATGGAGTTGAGGAAGTCCTGGGCGCGCTTGGTCTGGGGGTGGTCGAAGAACTCGTCGGGCGTGCCGGTCTCCACGATCTGGCCGTCGGCCATAAACACGACGCGATCAGCCACGCGGCGGGCAAAGTTCATCTCGTGCGTAATGACGATCATCGTCATGCCCTGCTGGGCCAGGCGAACCATGACCTCGAGCACCTCGTTGATCATCTCGGGGTCCAGCGCACTCGTGGGCTCGTCAAAAAGCATGGCCTTGGGCTGCATGGCGAGCGAACGGGCGATGGCCACGCGCTGCTGTTGGCCGCCCGAAAGCTGTGCGGGCACCTTGTCGGCCTGCTCGGCCACGCCCACGCGGCTCAGCAGGTCCATGGCGCGCTCGCGGGCCTCGTCCTTGGAGACGCCCAGCACATCGACCGGTCCCAGCATGACGTTCTGCAGTACGGTCATATGTGCGAACAGATTAAACTGCTGAAACACCATGCCCAGCTCGGCACGCATGCGGGCAAGGTCTTTGCCTTCCTGCGGCAGGGGCTTGCCCTCGATGAGGATCTCGCCCGAGTCGATGGTTTCCAGGCGGTTGATGGTTCGGCACATGGTCGACTTGCCCGAACCCGAGGGGCCGATCACGACGATGACCTCGCCGCGGTCGACCGAGAGATTGATGTCGTTGAGGACGTGCAGGTCGCCATAGTGCTTATCGACGTGCTTGAGCTCGATCAGCGGCTGATTGCCGGTGGAAGAAGTGCTCTGTGCCATGGTGCTCGGCTCCTTATGACTCGAAATGGTAAAGCGTTAGCGGATGATCGTCGCGCCGGTCTTGTGCGAGATGTAGACAGCGGCCTTGTTGATCGCGACGTTGATGAGGATATAGATGACCGCGATTACAAGGTAGACCGACACGAGGGCGTCGTAGTTGGTAATGAGCACGCGGGCATTTTGCATGAGGTCGGGGTAGCTCACCACGTAGGCGACGGTGGTGTCTTTGACGACGACCACAAGCTGCGAAATCAACGACGGAATGATAAAGCGAATCGCCTGCGGCAACACGATTTTAAAGGTGATTTTAGCCTTGGAGAGACCGAGTGCCTGGGCGGCCTCGACCTGACCGCGCGGCACGGCGTTTACGCCGGCACGGAAGATCTCGGCCAGTACGCCGGCCGCAGCGAGCGCGACGGGAAGCGTGAGCATCCAAAACGACGGCAGCGCGATCTTGTACTGGGGCAGCACCAAAAAGAAGAAGTAGATGAACAGAAGGCTCGGCACGCCACGGAAGAAATCGGTGAGCACGCGGCAGACCAGCTGCAGCGGCTTGATGTCGCTCGTGCGGCCGAGCATGAGGGCCAGACCCAGTACCAGCGCGATGGCGCCGGCGGTGAGTGCGACTTTAACGGTGCCCTCAAAACCGGCGAGCAAGAATTTCCAGGTGGTGAGGTGCGTAAAGAAGTACCAGTAATGGACCGAAAGCTGGCCGGTCACATAAAAGCGCTGCAGTACCAGAGCGATGAGCGCGGCCACGGCAACAAGTGAGATGGCGGCGCCGACGCGAATCTTGGCGCGCATCTTGGGGCCGGGAGCCTCGTAGAGCGCATCGCGCATGGTGAGCGCGGAGGTGGAGTGCTTGCTCATCGGAGGATCCTCACCTTCTTATCGATATAGTTGCCAATGTGGCTCACCACAAAGGCCGTGCCCAGGTAGCCGAGCGCCGAGATAAAGAACGCGGCGACGCCGCCGAGCGAGCGCGTGTTGATGTAGCTCACCACGCCGGTGAGCTCCTGCGGTTTAAGCGGCACCTGACTGCCGAGTGCGGTGGTGAGCATGACGGCGATAAAGAGGTTGGTCATGGGCAGCACGCTCGAGCGCAGCGCCTGCGGAATCACGATCTTGGCGAGGATACGGCTGAAGTTCATGCCCAGCGAGCGGGCGGCTTCCACCTGGCCGACACCGACGGTGTTGATGCCGCTCATAAAGTTCTCGGAGCCAAAGGCAGAACCCAAGAGCACTGTGGCGACGATAACGCAGGTGCGGTAGGGCAGGACGACCTTGAGCGGCGGCAGCGCATAGACGACGATAATGAGCAGCGCAATGCCGGGGATGTTACGTAAGACCTGGACATACAGGTCGCCGAAGACGCGCAGCGGCTTGAGCGGCGACACGCGCATCACGGTGACGGTGACGGCCAGCACCATGGCGATGACAAACGACTCAAGCGTCATGCCCCAGGTTGCTAGCAGCGCGTCGATATAGTTCTGGCCATAGAGCGACCAGAGCTCGGAGAGACTCATGCGGACCTCCCGCCGGTAAGGAAAGGGGCTCCCGTGTGTACGGAAGCCCCGACAACTCAGTGAGGAAACAGTTTAGCGCAATAAAGCGCATCGTGCGTTTCCGTATGGTTTCGTAGCGGCCGTTACCAGGCTCGCTGCCTAGGCGCCGATCTCGGGCAGCTCGGGAACATTGGTGTCGCCCGTACGGTCGCCAATGCAGATCTGCCACAGCTCGGTCCAGGTGCCGTCATCCTCGATCTTCTTAAGGAAGTCGTTGACAAAGGCGACACCGTCGGAATCGAGCGGCAGGCCGATGCCGTAGGGCTCCTTGCTGCCGAAGGGCTTGCCGGCAATCTTGTACTTGCCGGGCTCGCGGACCAGGGCGCTCTGCTGCATGTTGTTGTCGATGACGTAGGCGTCAACGCGGCCCTGCTGGAGTGCCTGACGTGCCTCCTCGTCGGTCTTGAACTCCTGCTGGCTGGCCTTGGGGGCAAACTCCTCCAGGATGGCGGGGCCGTTGGAGCCGGACTGGACGGCGACGTTCTTGTCGGCCAGGTCGTCGACGCTCTTGATGTCGTCGTTGTCGGCGAGCACCAGGATAGCCTGCTGGGTGTAGTAGTAGGGACCGGCGAAGGAGACGAGCTTCTTGCGCTCGTCAGTGATGGTGTAGGTGGCAAAGACAGCGTCGACCTGGCCGTTCTGCAGGACGGACTCGCGCGTGTCCGAGGTCACCTGGGTGATCTCGACCTTGTTCTCGCCTAGGATGTAGTTGGACAGAAGCTGCGCGATGCCGGCATCGAAGCCACGGGTCTGACCGTCTTTCTCGTTGAGGAGGGAGAAAAGCGTAGAGGTCTGAACGCCACCGATCTTAAAGACGCCGGCGTCCTTGACGGCCGTAGCCCAGGTGCTGGCGGCGATGGCATCGTCATCGGCCTTGGGGCCGTTGTCGACGAGCTTGTCGAATGCCTTGGCGTCGAGCGTGGTGGAAGCCTCGGTATCTTCGGAGCTCTTGGAGGAGCCGGCGGCGGAACCCTTGTCGGCCTCGGCGCTGGTGTCGGAGCAGCCGGCAAGACCAAGGCCGGCGACGGTTGCGAAGGTGGCGGCAACGAAGCCGCGGCGGTCGAGAACGACCTGCTGGGAGAGGTTTTTGCTCATGGTAGAACACCTTTCTCAATAAAATCCCTAGCGGTTGAGTAGAGTTATACCCTATCCCGCTCAAATGGGTCAACACGAAATAACTCAGAAACATACTTACCTTATGGGTTATTGTACCTACCAAAAAGAGACAGGTTAATTTTGGCAGGTTTTATCTGGGCAAACGTCGATTATTGCAGCTGAGATAGCGCTCTGCAGACGGCATGATCGCTTGCAGCGGTCGCTATAATGGCGGCAGCGCGACACATATGACACATATATAAGTAAAGGGATCGCGTATGAACGGTTATTCGTTTTTCGCACCGACCGTGACCTAAAACCACCACAAAGGGGACAGGCACCTTTGTGGTGGTTTGGGCTGGTACGGCGGCCGGTCTCGTTGTTTTGTCTCAATCTGTAACATCTAGACGAGGAAATGGGTTCTTACTGTTACAGATCGAGATCTTATCCTTAGGGGGATTTGAATGTCTCGATCTGTAACAGTTAGGCGGGAATTTGGGCCATAGATGTTACAGATTGAGATAATCGCGTCGCGAAAATAAAAACCTCCGCATGGGTGCTTCCCTTGCGGAGGTTTTTTACTCGTTCAGTAGCCTTACGGCCTCGGCGGCCATGTTCTCGACCGTCATGCCGTTCTGAGCGAGCAACTCGTTGGGGTCGTAGCGGTCGGGGAAGCCCTTGGCGATGCCAAAGGTGCGCGTGCGCACGGGCGTGCAGGCCAAGTAGCACGCGACACGCTCGCCCCAGCCACCGTCCAAGATGCCGTCCTCGAGAGTGACGACAACGCGATGCTCGGCGGCAAGACTGTCGAGGAACTCGCGGTCGAGCTCGGTTGCATAGCGCGGGTTGACAAGCGTGGCCTCGATGCCGTACTCGGCGGTCAGACGGTTTGCCACGCGCTCGCCCAGCTCAAAGAAATCGCCGAGCGCGAGCACTGCTACGTCTCGACCCTGGCGCACCACGTTGTAGCGAACGGCGCTGTAGTCGGTGTCTTCGGCAGGCGCAAGGTCGGGGCGGCTTACCAGGCCGATGCCCGGTACACGAATCGCCACGGGATGCTCGCGGTGGTCGAGCGACCAGCTCAGCATGGACAGATATTCCTCCATGCAGGCCGGAGCCAAGTAGTGCATGTTGGGAAGACCGCCCAGCATGGAAATATCAAAGAACGAGAGGTGCGTCTCGGACGTGGTGCCAAAGATCGACGCACCAAACACCAAAATGGTCGCCGGGGCGTCGTTGAGGCACAGGTCGTGCCACAGCTCGTCGTAGGCGCGCTGCAAAAACGTGCCGTACACACCAAAGACTGGCTTGGCGCCCGAGCGCGCAAGCGCGGTGGCAAAGGTCACGGCGTGCTCCTCGGCAATGCCCACGTCAACAAACTGCTTGCCTGCCGCGGCGCGAAGCTCGGGCGTAAAGCCCATGATGTAGGGCGTTGCGGCCGTGATGCCCACAACCTGCGGATCGCGCTCTATGGCAGCGCTCAGGGCCTCGCCCGTAATGTCGGCATAGGTGCGCGGCGCAGGCTCGCTCGGATGGCCCGGGCAGAGCTTGCGCCCAGTCGCCATGTCAAACGGACCTACATGATGCCAGCGCTCGGGGTCGCTCTGGGCCGGCTCAAAGCCCTTGCCCTTCGCGGTGGAGACGTGCAGCACGATGGGATGATCGATATCGCGCAGTTCCTGCAGCACGTCGACTAGGGCCAACACATCGTTACCGGCGTCCAGATAGCGGTAGTCGAGCCCCATCGCGCGGAAAACGTTGCGCTCACAGGTGCCGTTGCTGGCGCGCAGCTCGGCCAGATTGCGATACAGGCCGCCATGGTTCTCGGCAATGGACTGGTCGTTGTCATTGACGACGATGATCAAGTTGCTGTCGAGCTCGGCGGCATTGTTGAAGCCCTCAAACGCCAGACCGCCCGAAAGCGAACCGTCGCCAATGATGGTGATGACGTTGTACGCATCGCCCGCCAGGTCACGAGCGTGCGCCAAGCCGCAGCCCAGGCTCACCGATGTGGAGGTGTGCCCCATGGCAAACAGGTCGTGTTCGGACTCGTTGGGATTGGCAAAGCCAGAGGCCTCGCCGTAGCGTGCCGGGTCGATATAAGTGTACGCGCGCCCAGTCAGCGCCTTGTGGGCATAGGTCTGGTGCGACACGTCAAAGACAATTTTGTCGGTGGGGGAGTTAAACACGCGATGGAGCGCAACCGTAAGCTCAACGACGCCCAGGTTGGGGGCAACGTGCCCGCCGACGGCGGCGGAGCTTTCGAGGATGGCGTGGCGGATCTCGCCGCAGAGCAGCGGAAGCTCGGCGCGATCGAGAGCCTTGACGTCCTCGGGCGTTGTCGTTTGCGTAAGCAGCATCGTTGTGGGTTACTCCATGCGAATCGTGCGCCGGCACTCCCTCGGCCGGCACAATTGCACAAGACAGTCTCGCACATTTTGGCGTTTGATATGTGACGGCGGCGCGGTAATTCGCCAACTGGTGGGGCAAAACGTTTTGTCCGATGCCATACTGATAAGTTCCATGATGATTTTATTCATTGCGTGCAGGCTGTGGCTTGCCGCCGAGCGCCGCCGGAAGGAGGCCGCATGTCCGATACCGTTCGTGCCGAGAAAATCGCGTGCGAAGTAGACCATGCTGCCCGTCAACTGGCACAGGAGGGCCGTTTGGACCTGACGCGCGAGTTTATCCAGCATGGCGATGTGACGGTGTATACGCATGTGACCTCGGTGGCGCGGGCAAGTCTGTCCTTTGCCGAGCGCCTGGGCCGCGTCGGTATCTCCGTCGACCGCTTGTCGCTGCTGCGCGGGGCCCTGCTGCACGATTACTTTCTCTATGACTGGCACGATCCCGACCCAAGCCATCGACTGCATGGCTTTCGGCATCCGTTTTTTGCCCTGGCGCGTGCCGAAGAGGATTATGAGCTGACGTCGCGCGAGCGGAATATTATCGTACGGCATATGTTTCCGCTGGTACCGGTGCCGCCGACGTGTCGCGAGGCATGGATTGTGTGCCTGGCGGATAAATGGTGCGCGCTGCGCGAGACGATTGCCGGCCGTCTGCCGCGCAAAGACAGGGCGGACGATGACGTGAGCAGCGAATCGAACGAAAAGAGGAGAGGGTAGACGGTGGGAACCGCGATCGACATGGCATTTGACGGCGCGACGCTTGCCGCCTGTCCGCTCTCGGCGCTGGTACTCTCGTTTGCCTTCTACGGTTTTTGCGGCTGGGTATGGGAGTCGACAGTCTGCGCCATGCTCAACCACGGACGCTTTGCCAACAGCGGCTTTTTGCTAGGGCCGTGTTGTCCCATCTACGGTGCGGGCGGCATCGCGTGCTGGTTGCTGCTGCGTGGAATCCCAGACGCCTCGAGCCAGTTTGTCGCTGCCGCGCTCGTATGCAGCGTGATCGAATATAGTGTGGGCGTGCTGTTGGAAAAAACGACGGGTGCCCGGTTTTGGGATTACTCGCATCTGCCGTTTAACCTGCACGGACGCATCTGCCTGTACTGGGCCTGCGCGTTTGGCTTGGGTGCGTTGTGTATTTGCCGTTTAGTGGAGCCGGCATTGCTGGGGCTGCTTGGCCATCTGCCGGTGCTGATTGTGCGGCTGTCCGCCTTTATCGTCGCGGTCGCGATGATGGTCGATGCGGTGTGCTCGTTGGCCAGCTGGCGCCGCCTGTCCGATCAGCTTGAGCGTGTGCGTGCCGACCTTGCCGACCGCATCAATGAGTCGCTTGCCGACGCCTCCGACTCTATGCTCGAACGTATTCCCGATTCGGCGATCGACTCGGTGGCGCAGACGCACATCCGTAGCCGTGCCGTTAACGCGTGGCTGGCCGAGCTGGGTGACGCCGCGCTCGATGCCCTGCGCGAGAAGGCTTCGATGCCGACGTTTATCTCGGATGGTGCTCGCGGCCTGGCGCTCGCTGCCCGCCGCGTTGCCGATGTCGCGCCGAGCATGCCGCGCCCGTCGCTCAGTCGTCGCCTTGCCGGCAAGCGCATGAGCCGTCCGGTGCCGAGTGTGTCGCTCAGCCGTCGTGACCTGCGCTTCTTTAACGCCTTCCCGCGTCTGCGCATCAATCGCTACGAGGGCGTCATCCGAGCTACCGACCTCCGCGACCGAGCCCGCGAGCTGTTCCGCCGCTAGCCGGGACGGGCGTGTTTGCGGCTTCCTTGCTCGCGTATTTCCCGTTCGTTTCGCGCCCGTTGCCGCGCCGTTTCCAAGATTGCGGCACCGTTTCCATTCGACAACGCAGCGTTTAACAACGCCGTATCTGGTCTACACCAGTTGCCCCTCGGCCGCATCATGAGCGCCGACAACGTTCATGCGACAAAGGGGGAGCGAATGTACGATACGGGATCGACAACGTTTATGCTCATCTGCACCATGCTCGTGTTTTTAATGACACCGGGTCTGGCGTTTTTCTATGGCGGCCTGTCCAGGCGCAAAAATGTCATCAACACCATGCTTATGTGCTTTGGCGCCATTGGCCTGGTTGGTGTGCTGTGGATTGTTGCCGGCTGGTCGCTGGCCTACGGTGGCGACGGTTCCAGCCCGTTTATTGGAGGCCTTGACGAGCTGCTGTGCCTGCCGGTGCTCAACCAGGTGCTGCAGGCGGCCGAGGGCAATGCTGCGGATGGTGCCGTCTACCCTCAGATCATCAACATCGCCTTCCAGATGGCGTTTGCCATGATCACCGCCGCTATCGTTACGGGCAGTCTGGCAGGCCGCGTTAAGTTTGGTGCCATGACGGCCTTCCTGGGCATTTGGCTGCTCGTGGTCTATGCGCCGCTCGCCCACATGGTTTGGGGCGGCGATGGTTCCTTTATCGGCGACATCATCGGCGCGCTCGACTTTGCCGGCGGCGACGTGGTACACATTTCGTCCGGTCTCACGGGCCTGATTCTCTGCTTAATGCTCGGCCGTCGTCGCGGCTTTGGCATGATGAGCTACCGTCCGCATAACGTGCCGTTTGTGGCGCTGGGCGCCGGCCTGCTTTGGTTTGGCTGGTTTGGCTTTAACGGCGGCAGCGAGTTTAAGGCCGACGCCGTGGCGGCGCTCGCCATCCTCAACACCGTGACGGCCAGCGCGGCGGGCATGGTCTCGTGGCTTGCCGTCGAGCGCGTGCACACCGGTCGCCCCACGCTGGTGGGTGCCAGCACCGGTCTGGTTGCGGGCCTTGTGGTGGTCACGCCGGGTGCGGGCTTTGTCGAGCCGTGGGCAGCGCTGGTCATGGGCCTGATCGTCTCGCCCGTCTGTTACCTGGCCATCAGCCATCTTAAGACCAAGTTTGGCTACGACGATGCGCTCGACGCGTTCGGTTGCCACGGTATCGGCGGCATCTTGGGCGGTGTGCTCACGGGCCTGTTCTGCGTGCCGGAGCTCTCGTGGACCGGTAAGGGCGGCCTGTTCTACACGGGCGACGTGTCGCTGCTTGTCTCGCAGGTTCTGGGCATTGTGGTGACGGTCGTTATTGTGCTGGTGCTCGACTTGGTGATCGCCGCGGTGGTCAAGGCACTGTTCCACGGCAGCCTGCGTGTGGACGAGGCCGACGAGGCGCTGGGCCTGGATGCCAGCCAGCACGGCGAGAGCGCATATCCTTCGTTCTCCGGACTCGATTAGCAGCACGGCTTTCCCAGGCACCCGACCTTGCCCCTCAAACCGTCGCTTGCGTACCGAAGTACGCGGCGCTCCTCTTTCGGGGCAATCTCGGGCACCTGGAAAACCCGTGCCATGTGAAGGACAATTCATTTCTTTTATTGAAGAGAGGAATTCACTATGAAGAAAATTACGGCTATCGTGCGCCAGGAGAAGCTTGAGGTTCTCAAAGATGCGCTGTTTGCTGCTGATGTTCGCGGCATGACTATCAACCAGGTGCAGGGCTGCGGTGCACAGCATGGCTGGAAGGAATACGTTCGCGGCAACGAACTGCTCGTCAATACCATCCCCAAGGTGCAGTTCACCCTCATCTGCGCCGATGAACATGTCGACGGCATTGTCGACATCATCTGCAACGCTGCTCGCACCGGTGCCGTTGGAGACGGCAAGATTTGGGTCGAGCCGGTCGAAGAGGTCATCCGCATACGCACCGGCGAACACGGCCCCGCCGCGGTGTAGAATCGACTGCCTGCCATCCGCAACGTTAAAATACTGCAATGAGGCACAAGACTTGCGTTGCGGATGGACAGATTATGGGGCGTAATAAATATCCCGAGGAGACGGTCGCGAAGATTCTCGACGCGGCGCTGGAGCTATTCTGCGCACAGGGTTATGAGGGGACGAGCATTCAAGATATCGTCGACCGCCTCGATGGCATGACCAAGGGCGCTGTCTATCATCACTTCAAGAGCAAAGAAGAGATTTTTAACGCTGCTTTCAATCGGGCAATGACTCCGATTGTTGAGCACCGTCGCTCGATGCTTGGCGTCGGTAATATGACCGGCGCCCAAAAGCTAAAAAGGCTTTACGCTCCCGAGTCCGTCGTTCCGCAAATTGAACTATGGGCACGCATACATCCTGCGGCAGATCCGGTAAAAAGCTCGCGTCTACTGGCGATGCAGTACCAGGGTTCGTTTGACGAGTCTACCGATGGCTATCTCTTGCCGGTGATCGAGGAGGGCATCGCCGACGGATCCATTGCGTGCGAATGCCCGCGCGAAGCGGCGGAGGCCGTATCGTTGCTGGCGAATCTTTGGCTGCTGCCGCTGTTTCGTCCGCTTGAACCCAAGGATCGAATGCTCGCTCGCGCTCAATGTTTGGCGCAGATGGCCTCTGCGGTGGGACTCGATTTGGGCGAGGAAGTGCTCCAGACAACGGCACGGATTTGGGACGTATGGGACCGTGCCGGGTGGTAATATAGATACTGACGGTATGTAATTGATTTGAGAGGGCAGCTTCGGCTGCCCTTTTCAAGTCGATAAATACATACTAGCGGTATGTATGGGGGGCGGACTTATAGCTGGAATGCGGTGGAGTGGCGTCTCGTTGGCGCAAAAAACAGTGCGATCTATCAGGCTTTTCGGTCTTCTTGTTGCGCAGTTGTGCACGTATTCGATGCTGTCGGCGCTGTGCTTTGCGTATCCGCTTTACTTGTTCGATTGCAGTGGATCGTCAACGTTATATGGCGTCGTCGTGGCGATAGCGTTCATACCCGGCGTACTCGCAACTCCGGTTGGCGGAATCTTGGCGGATAGGGGAAGACATCGCGAGGTCCTCGTGGCCCTCGGCATTGCTCTGATGACCGCATCACTGCTGTCTATCCCCATGAAGTGCTCATTGCCTCTTGCGGTCGTCGTAGTAGCGATACTTTGTGCTCAATATGGCGTTCAATCGCTGCTAAAGCCAATACTCCAAATTGAGACGGTGCGCATGGCGGGTGAAAAGAAGGTCGAGCAGGCCACTGCATTGGTTTCGCAGGTGACCATGGTGAGCAATATCTTGGGTCCTGTGGTCGGGACGGCAGTCTATGGGTGCTTTGGCATCGATGCTCTCTGCACAACCGCGTCGGTGGCGTTTGCGATGTCAGCTCTGTTGTTTGGGGGCGCGCTCAAGCAAAATGCCTCATCTGAAACGATGGGAGACGGCGCGACTCGCATGACATGCCGAAACGATTTTCGGGAGTCGATTCGGTATCTGCTGCAAAATGCATCATTGGTCGCCGTGATTTTGCTTGCGGCCGTTTTAAACCTTGCGTTGGTTGGGCTAACGATTGGCGCTCCCATTATTGTTACAAAGCATCTCGGCATGCAATCGTCCTGCGTTGGGATGGTTGAGGTTGCTCTGGGCTTGGGTGGTCTTACCGGCAGTGGCTTGGTCGGCATTTGGCCGCATCGCTTTTCTCTCAATGGCATATGTCGATATGTTGCGATGATCTGTTTAGGAGTCGTACCGATTATTGTCACGCTACTGTTCGGCGCAGATGTATGCGTGTTCACCGTGTTTGCGGTTGGTTCGGCATGGGTCATGGTGTGGGCAAGCATTGCGTCGGTTGAAATCATCGCGTTTGTTCAGTGGGCAGCGCCAAAGGAACTTTGCGGAAAAGTGCTGGCACTCGTTTATATGACGCTTTCCTGTGCAACGCCTATTGGCCAATTGGTTTACGGGCTCGCATATGATCGATGGACACCGGCGATTGTATTCGCAGGCATGCTGGCGGTGCTGACGTTGACGACGGCGCTGTTTTATCGGCTGAAAAGTCGCTTGTGGCGATTGTTTTAACGCGCTGGGGCACCATGAATTTGCGGAAGCATTGTCTCACCGCGCCGGGACGCCATTGTTTGGGCGTGCCCCTCCTTCGTCTACAATATCGTGCAGACGAAGGAGAGGCACGCCCATGATCAAGATGTTTGCGAGTGACTTAGACGGAACGCTGCTGAACGCCCTGCACGAGGCAGACGGGACCATCCGCCGTGCCATTCGTGAGCTGACCGAGGCTGGTCTGCATGTGGTTCCCGCGACCGGGCGCTCGACGCTGCCGATTGGCGAGCATGGTTTTACGGGCCTGGCGCTTGACGCCTGCTGCTCTAACGGCTCCATCGTGCGCGACAGCCATGGAGAGGTGCTCAAGACCTGGACTATCGATCCGCAGATTACCGAGGAGCTGCTCAAGGAGTTTCCGGACATTTGCTTTGATTGCTCCACGCCCGATGGCATGTTCTCGAGCGGCTCGTTCGAGATGCACCAGGCGGGCTTTAAAAGGGACAGTCCTATCAAGCGCATCGTGATGCGCGGTATGCGTGCGCGTGGCGGGTACCACGAGGAACAGTATTTCGATCAGTCGATCGGCGATATCTTGCGTCACGATGTATGCAAGATCAATTGTCGCGTGATCTCGCCCGAGTTGGAGCGCGACCTTAAGGCGTATCTTGCCGAGCGTTCGGACCGCGTGGTCAACGCGCCGTTCGATCCGGTGATGTTCGAGATCACGGACGTGGCATGCAACAAGGGCGAGAGTGTGGCCTGGCTGGCGGGCTACTACGGCATTGCCGAGGACGAGGTTGCGGTTTATGGCGACGGCGGAAACGACATCGCCATGCTCAAGCGTTTCCGCCACAGCTACGCGACCAAAAACGCTAGCGATGCAGCTAAAGCCGCCGCGAGCGCGACCATCGGCAGCTGCATGGTCCACGCCGTTCCCAAACACATGCTCGCCACCATGCGCAAGCAGAACTCTCACACTGTCATCGAATAATGTGACAAAGGGACTGTCCCTTTGTCACATGGGGGATACCGGCTTTTGGCGTATAGGACTATTACGCTTTCGCCACCAACAAATTTCGAGTTATTCGGCCTGTCGGAGGTCGTTAAATGGCTAAAGATGCCCTCTCGGGAACATTCATGCCTCTAATGGTGTTTGATTCGGTGACGTAAGTGCGCAAATGGGCATGTATACGCTCAAATAAGGACAAAAACCCTCAGATAATCCCGACGGTGCATTTATACTACAGAACCAGTAGCGTGGCCGAATAACTCGAAAAATGTAGGTGGCAGTTCGGCGACAAGCTCGGGTATGGCAAAGGAACTGTTCCTTCGCAATACCCGAGCTCTGATCTTCTGAAATGCGAACAAACATACGCATATCTAACTGCGCTTTGATAGAATCGGTATCGTTGACGGCAGTCCCATGTGCCGGGCAGCGCCCTCCATCTGATGGGAGGTGATGCCCATGACCGATTTGATTGATTTCGTGAGACTTCTGACCGCCATGGTCTCGTTCTTCACGGCGCTTGTCGGCCTTTTCGAGGCACTCAAGCAGCGTTCGAAGCGTAACAGAAGGGGTCGCCGCCGCTAAGGCGTTGACCCCCTAATGCAAACAACGGCGCTGCCCAGCTAGCTACAACTTGGGCTGCCGTCGACACTATTCTACCCACGAACGACATTTTGGACAATCGGTAATGCCGCCGTGGGATGTGACAAAGGGACTGCCCCCTCGTCACATCCCAAATATTGCCTTTACGTGTTGATGCACACGGTGTGCAATAATACTCGCACTGTGCAATAGCGCACAGGCTGAGTAACAAGGAGGACGCTTGTCCCAGCTCGAGAAATGCGATCGCCGGTCCCTTCGCTCGCAGCGTGCCCTTCGCCAGGCACTTGCCAGCGAGCTTGCCGAAAGCGGCGACCTTTCGCGCATTAATGTCGCGTCGCTCACCGAGCGCGCCGGCCTTACGCGCCGCACGTTCTATTCGCACTACCGCGATATCCCCGACTTTATCAATCAAATCGAGGACGGCTTGCTGGCCGAGATCCGTGAGCGCATTGAGCTCATCACCGCAGCTCAGCTGCCTGATCTCTATCACAACATCGATGAGCTCGAGCCGGCGCCCGGTTCGGTTGAGTTGCTGCGTTATCTTGCGGCCAACCGCGACTTAATCGGTGCGCTGCTGGGTCCGGGCGGCGACCAGGCCTTCATTAATAGGATTATCGACACCGCGCGTGAGGCTGTGGTGCCGCGTGCGCAGACGGGCATTTTGGGCCTGGCGCTGGGCACGTTCTTTGACTACTACGTCACCTACGTCGTGAGTGCCGAGGTCGGCCTGATTCAGCGCTGGTTTGAGCGTGGGCTCACCGAATCGCCCGAGGCCATGGCACGCATTATGACGGTGCTCGCTTTTGTGCGCCCTGGTGACCTGTATGGCCAACCCATCGATATCAACGTGCCGGAATACGGCATGAAGCTATTGAACTTGCAGCTCGAGGACGCGGCCGACACCGCCGCAACCGTCGAGTCCAACAACTAAGAGGAGAGACAATGAGCAAGCTCGTCGAGGGCATTAAGGACCGCATGGTCGCTGCCGCACGCGAGGCCGCGCCCACCGTGATGGACGCCGCGCAGAAGGCCGCGACCGCGGCTGTCGAGAAAGTTGCCGAGGCAGTTGCCGATGCCAAGAACGTGGCAGGGGAGGCGTCCGTCACTAGCGAGCCCGCTACCGCCACTGAGCCCGTAGCCGCCGCCCACGCCCCCGAAGGCGCGATTTTCAACCCCGAGGCCGCCCACGGTAACCTGCACCTGGGCATCGACGTGGGCTCCACCACCGTCAAGCTCGCCGTGCTCAACGACGACAACCAGATCGTGTACGCCAAGTACCAGCGCCATCACACCGATGTCCGCGCTTGCGCCCGTGACCTGTTCGAGGGTGCTGCGACCGTGCTGCCGACGGCCCAAATGACCTGCGCCATTACCGGCTCGGGCGGTTTGCTGCTGTCCCAGTGGCTCGAGCTGGAGTTTGTCCAGGAGGTCATCGCCAGCAAACGCGCCGTCGAGACCCTCATCCCGGCCACCGACGTCGCCATCGAGCTGGGCGGCGAGGACGCCAAGATCATCTACTTCGATAACGGCATCGAGCAGCGCATGAACGGTACCTGCGCCGGCGGTACGGGCGCGTTCATCGACCAGATGGCAACCCTGCTGCACACCGACGCGAGCGGCCTCAACGAGCTCGCGGCCAACGCCACCACCATCTATCCCATCGCCAGCCGCTGCGGCGTCTTTGCCAAGACCGACGTCCAGCCGCTGCTCAACGAGGGCGCCCGTCCCGAGGACGTGGCCGCCTCCATCTTCCAGGCCGTCGTGACCCAGACCATCTCGGGTCTGGCGTGCGGCCGTCCCATTCGCGGTAACGTCGCCTTCCTGGGCGGCCCGCTGCAGTATCTCTCCGAGCTGCGCCACCGCTTCTATCTCACGCTCAACCTGGACGAGGAGCACCGCATTGTGCCCCAAAACGCCCACCTGTTTGTGGCGAGCGGCGCCGCCATGGCGCACGAGTCCAACAAGCTCAGCACGTTCCCGCAGCTCATCGAGGCTATCGACAGCTTGGGCGACACGCAGGGTGCTGAGGTCGAGCGCCTGGACCCGCTCTTTGCCACCGACGAGGACTTTGCCGAGTTCAAGGGTCGCCACGACACCGAGGTCGTCCCCAAGGGCAAGCTCGACGGCTACACCGGCCGTGTGTTCATCGGCATCGACGCCGGTTCCACCACCATGAAGGCCGCGCTCGTGGGCGAGGACGGCCAGCTGCTGCACACCTGGTACGGCAACAACAACGGCGACATCCTGGGCACGGCCAAGGTCATCATGGCCGATTTCTACAACCACATCCCTGCGGGCTGTACCATCGGCCACGTGACCACCACGGGCTACGGCGAGGCGCTGCTCATCGAGGCCCTCAAGGCCGATTCCGGCGAGATCGAGACCGTCGCGCACCTGCGCGGCGCCAAGGCTTTCCTGCCCGGCGTCGAGTTCATCCTGGACATTGGCGGCCAGGACATGAAGTGCCTGCGTGTGAAGGACGGCGTCATCGAGCACATCATGCTCAACGAGGCCTGCTCGTCGGGCTGCGGCAGCTTTATCGAGAGTTTCGCCGTGTCTATGAACATGGACGTGCGCGCGTTTGCCGATGCCGCCATCCATGCCAAGGCCCCCGTCGACCTGGGCAGCCGCTGCACGGTCTTTATGAACTCGCGCGTCAAGCAGGCGCAAAAGGAAGGCGCCACGGTGGGCGACATTGCGGCCGGCCTGTCTTATTCCGTCATCAAGAATGCCCTGTTCAAGGTCATTAAGCTGCGCGACCCCAAGGAGATCGGCAGTCAGGTGATCGTCCAAGGCGGCACCTTTATGTCCGACGCCACGCTGCGTGCGTTTGAGCAGCTCACCGGTGTTCACGCCGTGCGCCCCGACATCGCCGGCTGTATGGGCGCCTACGGTGCGGCCCTGCTCGCCCGCGATCGCGCCGGCGCCGACGGCACCTCGACCATCCTTTCGGCCGAGGACATCGCGCACCTCACCGTGACGCAAAAGCACGTCCGCTGCGGACGTTGCTCCAACAACTGCCAGCTTACCGTCAACGATTTTGGCGGCGGCAGGCGCTTCATTACCGGCAACCGCTGCGAGAAGGGCGCCGGCCACAAAAAGCAAAAGACCGAGGCCCCCAACCTCTTCAAAAAGAAAAACGAGCTGCTGTTTAACCGCGAGGTGCTGAGCCCCGACGAGGCCCCGCGCGGCACCGTCGGCATCCCCCGCGCCCTCAACATGTACGAGAACTACCCCTTCTGGCACGCGTTCTTTACGCGTCTGGGCTTTAGCGTGCAACTGTCCGACCAGTCGAGCAAAAAGACCTACCAGGCGGGTATCGAGTCCATGCCGTCCGAGAGCGTGTGCTATCCGGCAAAGATGAGCCACGGCCACGTGATGAACCTTATCGACCGTGACGTCGACTTCATCTGGATGCCGTGCGTGCGCTGGGAGCGCAAAGAGGATCCGACGGCCGGTAACTGCTACAACTGCCCCATCGTTATGAGCTACCCCACGGCGCTGGCGCTCAACATTGATGAGATCCGCGAGCAGAACATCGAGTTCCTGTACCCGTTTGTGCCCTATCACGACAAGACCGAGCTCAAGCGCCGTCTGTATCAGGTGCTCGCCGTCGACCGCGTGGCCGATGCCGAGGCTGGTCGTGGTCGCGTGCGTGGACCCAAGATCACGCGCTCCGAGGTCGATGCCGCCGTCAACGCTGCCTTTGAGGCCGATGCGCGTTTCCACGAGGACATCCAGACCATGGGCGAGGAGGCTCTTAAGTGGGTCGAGGACCACGGTGGTCACGGCATCGTGCTCGCCGGCCGCCCCTACCATAACGACCCCGAGATCAACCATGCCCTGCCCGAGCTTATCTCGAGCTTTGGCTTTGCGGTCTTTACCGAGGATTCGCTCGCGCATCTTGTAAAGCCCGAGCGTCCGATTCGCGTCGTCGACCAGTGGATGTACCACAGCCGCCTGTACGCCGTCGCCCGTTTTGTGACGATGCGCAACGATTTGGACCTGATCCAGCTCAACTCTTTCGGCTGCGGTCTGGACGCCCTGACCACCGACCAGGTGCAGGAGATTCTGGAAGCCAGCGGCAAGATCTACACCGTGCTCAAGATTGACGAGGTGTCCAACCTGGGCGCCGCGCGCATCCGCATCCGCTCGCTCATGGCCGCGCTCAAGGACCAGGAGGCCGAGCGCTTGGCCGAGGCCACGGCCGCGGGCGAGGCCTACGAGCAGGGCGATGCCGCGCCGGTGGCGCCCTCCACGGATGCTCCCGCGTTCGCGAGCCGCAAGTACACGTTTGAGGCTCAGCGCGAGAGTGCTTCGACCGCGTGGCCCAAGGTGCCCTTTACCGAGCAGATGCGCGACGAGGGCTACACCATCCTGTGCCCGCAGATGGCGCCGATCCACTTTGACCTGGTCAAAGAGGTGTTCCGCGGTGCCGGCTACAACCTTGAGCTGCTGCCCTCGACTGACCACGATGCCGTCGAGGCGGGTCTGCGCTACGTGAACAATGACATTTGCTACCCGTCGATTCTGGTAACGGGTCAGATTATGGAGGCCATCGAGAGCGGTCGGTACGACCTGTCCAAGACGGCCGTGGTCATCAGTCAGACCGGCGGCGGCTGCCGTGCTACCAACTACATCGCGCTCATTCGCAAGGCCCTGCGCGAGAGCGGCCACCCCGAGATTCCGGTGATCTCGCTTTCGGCCGTGGCGCTCGGCGAGGACAACCCCGGCTTTAAGATTACGCCGGCGCTGCTTAAGCAGGCAGTCTACGCGGTGCTCTTTGGCGACGTGATGATGCAGATGCTCTACCGCTGCCGCCCGTACGAGGCCACGCCCGGTGCCGCCAACGCGCTCTACGAGGAGTACATGGCACGAGCCCGCAAGCTGGCGCCCAAGTTCAACCGCCACAACTACACCAAGCTGTGCCGCGAAGCCATCCGCGCGTTCGATACCATGCCGCTCGTGGGCGAGGGCACCAAGCCGCGCGTGGGCGTGGTCGGCGAGATTCTGGTCAAGTTCCATCCCACGGCCAACAACCATGTGGTCGACGTGATCGAGCGCGAGGGCTGCGAGGCCGTAGTACCGGGCCTGCTTGACTTCTTCTTGTACTCCATGAGCAACGCCGAGCTGCAGAAAGACGAGTTGGGAAGCTCTGCCACTACGCGCGCGGGCATGCAAGCGCTTATTAAGCTCGTGGACTGGATGCGTACGCCGGTGGAGGAGATGCTCGAAAAGTCCCGCCGCTTTGAGGCGCCCGAGCGCATCGGCACCATGGCCGACAAGGCCCGTACGGTGCTTTCGGTGTGCAACAACATGGGCGAAGGCTGGCTCCTCACGGCCGAGATGCTCGACCTGATCGATCACGGTGCGCCCAACATCATCTGCACGCAGCCCTTCGCGTGCCTGCCCAATCACGTGGTGGGCAAGGCCGTGATCAAGGAGCTGCGCCGTCAGCATCCCGAGAGCAACATTGTCGCGGTGGACTACGACCCCGGTGCATCCGAGGTCAACCAGCTCAACCGTATTAAGCTCATGATCAGTGTGGCCAAGGAGAACATGCGCGCCGGTAAGGGCTTTAAGCTCGAGAAGGTGGCGCCGCTCGCGATGGACGAGGTCACTGGCCAGATGCGCGCCCACGATGGCTGCGTGAGCTGCGGTTCGGTCGACGAGAGCGCCGTGGCGTCGGTCGCTGAGCGCCTGGGATGCGGTGTGAAGTAGCTAAATTATTCCGACGCTAACAGCGGCTTGCCGAAATAGTATGTGAGGCGCGGTGATGGCCATCTGGCTGTCGCCGCGCCATCTTTCTCTGGCTTGGTCTGGGGCGGTGCTGACAATGAATGGTGCGGTCAGTGCTCGGCTCAACCCGCTGAGAAGGTGGGGCTGAGCCATTTATTCCGGAAGTGGGGCACAGACTTGCGGGTGGTGAGTGGGTCACTGATTTGGCAAGAGTCTGTCAGGCCCTCGTTGTTTTTTTCTCGGAATACTTCAAAAAACATGGGCTGACCCACGCTTCTGTTCTGGCGGAATACTTTGCTGTTTTGCATGGAATTAGCATGCCCGTCATATTCAGCTGGAAAGGTCTCCTCTTTCAGCGCTTTTTAGGCATCGAGAGAGCTGGCGTGCCTCAAGTTGAATGCAGCTTATCGCGTGATGAATCTGCGCTTGGGTATAGTTTGAATTTGAAACGCAGTAAAAAGGGATTGATATTCTGTCTTGTTCGCCTAGGCAAACGATTTTTACTGGACAGCCTATCTTGATTTGAGACGCTTGTGAAGCTATGGTCAGAATAATCCCATGCTTATGAATCAGAAAATCGGACAAATATTGCTGGTCTGCTAAGTTAATATTCTCGTAGGAAGGGAAAAGGCCCAGATGGTTAAATACTGAGCTTATTCTCTTTCGACAATATCGAATGTCACAGGTGTTTGCAATTGGATATCGAGCCACCGCGTTTAGATTCGCCGTTGCGTGACTAGCTAATGGGTGACTGCTTTCAACTAAGAGGTTGACTTCAGCATTCAATAAAAAATGTGATTCAAAAAGATCGATGTCTACTTGTCCAGCGACAATTGCAATGTCGATTTGTCTGTCAAGTAGAAGGGATAAACACGTTCCGCCGTCGTCATATCTGGAAACAGTAAACTTACCGCCCTTATACTTTTTCGAAAGCCCGTTCAGTGTAGTCTGGTTGAACCAGCTTGTGAGTATTGGCGCTAGTCCGACTGCAACGCGTGTCAAGCGTGTCTGGTTTATTTTTATCTTTTCACGCGTGACTTGCGCATACGCTTGAATTGCCTCAATTGAAGCGTATGCATCCAATGCTATAGGAAGGATTTTCTCTCCATAGTTTGTTAGATTTAAAATACCGCCCCTTTTTTCGAACAGCTTCAGACCAAGTTCAGATTCCAATGCTCGAATGCCTTTTGAAACAGCTTGCGGCGAAACGCTTAATGTAGTTGCTGCATCCGAGTAATTCTGATAATCAAATACCTTTATGAAATACTGCAGCTGAACAACATTCACCAGAATGTCCTTAGGTTGAATTTTTAATCAGGCTAAGTGTAAATTAAAAAATGTTAAACAAGACAAACAAATTGTTTCTTCTAGTACAAAAAGTTATCAAACAGCTTTTGATTTTTTGACCAAAGTATAACTAGGCCTAGAACGAGAAAGGAGCCATTGTGGATTGGATACAGCCAACTCAAACACCTAACGATATTGCTTTGCTATCAAGTTGGTGTCCTTGTCAGGGCGCAAAATGCCAGGGGCGCTGTAATCCCTGGGGGATGTGTGCCGTGTACACGGGCGGGAATTGCCGTGCATTTCAACATTGCGGTATACACGTTAGCTAGGAGCTTCGATGGAATATATTCAAAAGCCAGTGAATACTCAGATGCCTGCTTCGTCTCGAGATATTTCTACGTGTGTGTCCTGTGCAGCGCATATTTGTTGGAGTTATTCAGGGGGAGGACCGTGTGGCCTGAGGATCTGCATTACCAAATTTTGTGGCTGGAATTACTCCTAATGGCAGGTTGAAATATTGAAATATGCAACGGAGTAGAAATGAAACAGTCTCGCTTTAATGTAATCGATAAAGGTAATCAGCCTACGCTGGTATATAACTCATACTCCGGCGCAATTGTTGCGTTGGATGCGGAATACGAGAAGGCGCTATTTGCGAATGGGGCTAATGGCCCTTCGGAAATTGTCGACAATTTGATGGACGCGGGGTTGTTGGTTTCCGACGGACTTGACGAAATCGAACATTTAAAAGAGATATCATCGGCCTGTCGCATGCAATCAAAATCACTTTCATTTACGATAGCTCCGACATTGAATTGTAATTTCAGATGTCCGTATTGTTATGAGAACGGCAAGCGTTATGGCTCAATGAGCGACCGATGCGTCGATCAGGTAATAAAGCATATCAATGGCATGGCTATAGACAATCAGGCGGAAAGTTTGCAGATTGCCTGGTATGGCGGCGAGCCTTTATTGGCGATTGAGACGGTGGAGAAGATTACGCGCGGAATCCGAAGTGATGAAATCTTATTTAACGCCAGCATGGTGACCAATGGCTATTTCTTAGATGAGAAAACGGCGGAGTTGCTTGCAAAAAATGGGGTTACGCACGTTCAGGTAACTGTCGATGGTCCGCCTGAGATACACAATCGAAGAAGATGTCTTCCTTCTGGCGGTGATACGTTCAACCGTATTATTGATAACGTAAAAAGGGCTAGTGCGTACTTTGATGTCATCTTAAGAGTTAATGTTGATCCGACGAACGGTGATCAGATTGATCGCTTGGTTGATTCGCTTGATCAAAAAGGTCTTCGTAACAGAGTAAAACTGTATTTAGCGGCAGTAGATGATATAAATGGGACATGCGCTAACTCTCCGTGCTATTCAGAGGACGAATTTGCTTCGATTGAAGCATCCTGTTTGTCTCGCTACAAAATGACGGGGTACATGGATCCGTATCTTCCAGGCTTTAATCCGACCATATGCGGAGCCGTCAATAAATATTCAGAAGTTATTGGACCAGACGGTTCCTTATATAAATGCTGGAATGAAATAGGATATTCCGACAGAAGTTATGGCAGCATCTTTGAAAGCGTAGCGAGTAACGCATTCGAAGTTTCCAAATGGAATGCTTACGACTTTTGTTCAGATTCAGAATGTCTTAACTGCTCACTTCTTCCTATGTGCATGGGTGGCTGTCCCTTCACCAGGCTGTATGAAAACAAGACAAGCTGTGTATCCGCAAGAAAGAACTGTATAAAAGTAATGAGAGCGGCCTATGATCTCAAACATAAGAAGTGATGCAGGCTCAACGGAGCTCTTCGATTATCTGCCATATTTCAGACTTGGTTTTTCTTCCCAATTGCTTATGGTTATAGCCTTTACATTGTGCTTAATAATATCTGGAATGATGACTTCTGTATCCCCGCTGCTTACGAGCGCTCTGGTTGACAATATATCTAAAAAAACTTCCTACGATACTATCATGATTGGCAGTGCTCAAATTGGTTTTGCGGCACTAATCGATATTGTTGTCAGTTATTTAAGCACCCTTCTTTCAATGCGGATAACGACTGTGGCTGCATTCTCGATTGTTCGAAGTAAAATCGACGAGCTCGTTCGGATGCCTTTTGAGTTATATTTTGAGCAGGAGTCTGCTGAAAAAACTCAACAAATTTGTTCAGATGCCAATACTGTGGCTTCCTTCGGATTGTCAATGCTCCAGACGGTACTTCTTGCGGTTGTTCAGCTAGGTATCAGTTTTATTTTTCTCTATGGATGCTCCGTAGCGCTCTTTTGGGTTTCCGTGACATTTTGCATCTTGTATGCAATTGCATATGCTTTATTTAAAAAACCGCTTTTTGTTTCAGGTCTGACCTTTAAAGAGGAGCAGTCCCTGTATTTCGGAAAAGTGGAGTCCGTACTTGCGCATCAGAGATTTTTGTATGTTAATGTGCTATTCGAAAGAGCACTGAAATCCATAGATAGCTTTTTTCGTCTTTGCTGCACGCCGGAGTTACCTATCAAAGTGTCGTTTCGAGATTTCAGGCAACGGATTCCTTTGCTGCGGCTGCGTCCCAGGTCACTATTCTTTTGATTTCGGCTTTCTATGTAATGCATGGAAGCATGAGTGTAGGCCAACTTGTTGCCGTTTCGAGCTATATGGCTTTAATGCTATCTGCCGTAAGGTCAATCTACGGTATAGGTAGTAGCGTACAAGACTGCTTCTCATCGATATCTCGTCTAAATGCCTCTAAAATGCCTTTGGTTGCTGCTGGAGAGGAGCTCATGGAGATCGATTGCATCGAACTGCGTAATTTCGGCTTTACATTAAATGGAAAGTGTCTCTACAGCAACTTGAATATCAGGTTTGAAAAAGGAAAGCTCTATGCTCTTGTAGGGATTAATGGCTCGGGCAAAACGACCCTTGCGTACTTATTGATGGGCTGTTTCAATTCGGATTACGTTGGGACTATTTCCTACAACGGTAAGGCCCAAGAAGAAATCAACTGTGAGCTCCTTAGGCAGAAGCTAGTTTCGTTTGCTGAACAAACTCCGATATCAGTAAAGGATTTTCTTTGCGATAGAAACTTTCCTTCTATCGAAAGGAAGAGGTGCGGAGGAATGTCTCCCGGGGAACTGGAGCAACTGGAAATTAGGCGGGTCTTAGAAAAGAAGGCAGACGTCTATTTATTCGATGAGCCAACAGCATCACTCGATAGTGCTCATAAAGAAGCTCTGATAAAAGCTATGAAGGAAATGCGAAAGCACAAGATTGTCATTGCAATTACACACGATATGGACCTAATAGCCGCTAGTGATGAGGTGGTAGAGCTTGGAAAAAGCGACTGAAAAAATGCGCCTGGGGACACGCTATCTACTGGGCACGATGGTTGCTAGCGTGCCGTGGGCTATTTGGGTTATTACAAAAGGATCCCCCGCTTGGCTGTGCTCTATAGGGGCGCTCTTTTGTGCGTTGGTAGTCTATCTTTTTGCAACTCGGGGTGCTGTTTCCTGGGATAAACCCAAGCGGGGTGGGATTCTTTTGGGATGGCAGCTCATTTGCATCGTATTTATTCTTATGGCCGCTATACTCAATCTGAGTGGAAAATCAATAACCAGATGGGTGTTGCTCTGCTCGGTTTCAGTTTTGGATGAGCTGCTATTTAGGTATGTATTTTTATTTGAATACACAATCGCCGGACTTGTTCGGCCGTTTTACATAAGGGCAGTTATACAGTCGATGCTATGGGCATTGCTTCTCGTGACTCAACAGTGTCTAATCGGGGCACCCACGAATTACATCATTGCAATGATGGGGGGCTATCTTTGCCTGGGCCTTATTTTTGCGCTGCTTGTCCGAAAAACAGGGACAGTGTGCCCGTCTCTTTTAGCCATGATGTGTTTGGAGTTTATCAATATTCTAGCTCTTTGAGTTACGGACAAAATCTCCAGGTGTTGGCACCATGGCCGACAAGGCCCGCACGGTGCTTTCGGTGTGCAACAACATGGGCGAGGGCTGGTTGCTCACGGCCGAGATGCTCGACCTGATCGATCACGGTGCACCCAATATCATCTGCACGCAGCCCTTCGCGTGCCTGCCCAATCACGTGGTGGGCAAGGCTGTGATCAAGGAGCTGCGCCGTCAACACCCCGAGAGCAACATCGTTGCGGTGGACTACGACCCCGGTGCGTCCGAGGTCAACCAGCTCAACCGTATTAAGCTCATGATCAGCGTGGCCAAGGAGAACATGCGCGCCGGTAAGGGCTTTAAGCTCGAGAAGGTGGCGCCGCTCGCGATGGACGAGGTCACCGGCCAGATGCGCGCCCACGATGGCTGCGTGAGCTGCGGGCCGGCCAGCGAGGAGGCCGTGGCATCGGTCGCCGAGCGCCTGGGACGCGGCATTAAGAAGTAGCTGGCCTGCTTTGGGCTGGATATGAGGCAAGCGGGTGGTAGCCGTACCGGCTACCACCCGTTTTTGCTGGACATGGAACCCTGAGATAATGAACAGGTGTTGCCGTTCGCCGCAAATTACCGTCCGTTTATAGAACCCACCCCCAGCGCGCGTCATCCTTACGGTTGAATAAATACACATCTATGGAATTACGTAAGAGAGGACCATCCTATGAGCTACAAGACCGTTTGTGTTGCCGGCGGCGGCGTGTTGGGAAGCCAGATTGCCTTTCAGGCTGCCTACTGCGGCTTTGATGTAACGATTTGGCTGCGCAGCGAGGGCAGCATCGGCCGCACCCAGCCCAAGATCGATCACGTGCGCAAGGAGTACATCGCGGCAATCGAGGGCATGGCGGACGGTACGGGCGAGTGGTGCGCCGGTATCGCCGATGGCACCCAGCCCTTCGACAAGGAAGCGGCGCTCGCCGCCGTCGAGCGTGCCTACTCCACACTCAAGCTGGAGCTCGATCTGGCCAAGGCCGTTACCGATGCCGATCTGGTCATCGAGTCTATGGCCGAGGACACCCAGGCAAAAATCGACTTCTACAGGAAGCTTGCCCCGGTC
The DNA here is from genome assembly GCA_019414205.1 of Collinsella sp. GTDB lineage: Bacteria > Actinomycetota > Coriobacteriia > Coriobacteriales > Coriobacteriaceae > Collinsella. The sequence continues at coordinate 44,617 of DXML01000021.1, forward strand.
CTCCCGCAAAAGACCGTCGTCGTGACCAACTCCTCCACGCTGCTGCCAAGCGCTTTTGCCAAGTACACCGGTCGCCCCGAAAAGTACCTGTCGCTGCACTTTGCCAACTCCATCTGGAAGAACAACATGACCGAGGTCATGGCACAGGACCAAACTGACAAGCGCTACTTCGATGAGCTCGTCGACTTCGCCAACGACATCCGCATGCTGGCGCTGCCCGTCAACAAGGAAAAGAACGGCTACCTACTCAACTCCATGCTGGTGCCGTGGCTGCTTTCGGGTCTTGACCTGTACGTCTCGGGCGTGAGTGACCCCAAGAGCATCGACCTCGCATGGACGCGTGGTACCGGCGCTCCCAAGGGCCCGTTCCGCGTATTCGACACGGTGGGCATCCAGACGGCCTACAACATCGTTATGCAGTATCAGAAGGTGCCGGGCCTGGTGAGCCCGCTACTCAAAAAGATGATGATGCCCTACAACTTTAAGGCTATGGCGTCCGTCCTCAAGCAGATGCTCGACGAAGGCAAGCTGGGCGAAAGCTCGGGCGAGGGCTTCTTTACGTACTAAAAATGATCTCTTGGGGGTGGAAGCGTTGGGGATCTACGGTAGTATGCGACAAAATCTGAATTGATCGGGCAAGAGCTGTAGCGCGCGTTGACGTTTGACCAATGGGGCGCGAAAACGCACCGTTCACCGATACTCTCCCCGCGGGTGGCAGCCATATGGTTTGATGTTGGAAACATATGACTGCCGCCGGGCTGCGGGTGACGTTTGCTCTGATATCGGAGGTGCCAAGTATGTTTCGCGCTCCGTTAAATAACTATCGGTTGGGCTAACATGGGTCGCCGTGCTATTTCGATAACCCTTGCAGTGGTCTGCCTGGCTGTGCTCCTGGGCGCTACGGGGCTGTTTGCTATAAGTCGAGAAACATCCTATATGCAGGAATGTGCTTCCGAAGGCTTTGCCATTGATGGTTACTATCGGGATGACAAAACGAGTCGGGAAACCCTGGCTTTTCTTGAGGAGGACAACTGTCGATGGCAGCTGGTCGGCAAGGGCGGCGGCTGCGTTGATGGACAGTTCGAGCGTATGGACGACCCCAATATTCTGGTATTAAAGAATGAAAACGGCGAAATATTTGGTACGGTCCACGTGGCGTATATTTCGCGCCGTCGCGATCAGGGCTGGCTCTACCTATTTAGAGATACCAAGGTGACTCGTTTTTATCTGGTGAGCACCGATCCGGCGTTTATGGTGGAGTCTGGCGATGTCGATACGGACAGTTGATTCACGGCAATAAAAACAGCGAGCGGGGCGCGGGCATGGACCGCGCCCCGCTTTTTTGCTCGCGGCCTGCGTCGCGCCTGCGCCTCGTTCCGACTCGCGCCTGTGCGCGCATCTATCACACGTCCTGCATCACTTCACATCAAACTCCACGCGATCGAGTTCGGGTACGTTGAGGTCAATGAGCTTGCGGGCGACGTGGCGGTCGTGCGCCCCGAGCGTCTCGCTTGTCGTCACGTGGGCGACAATCTCACGCTCGACAAGGCCTTCTTCGTCGCCCTCGGTTGCCGAGGTCTCGACGGCGACGGTGTAATCCTTAAAGCCCGGTAGCACCGCGGCAAGCTCGCGCGTGGTCTCGGTGACGTCGTAGCCGTCCTGCACGCCGGCCTGCGCCGAGCCAATGGATCCCGCCGTCATAACGATGCAGGGGATAGCAAAGATTATCGTGCCCACGATGATGCGGCGGCGCACCTTGCGCGACAGCTCGTCGACCTCGGCATCCTCCTCGGCGGTCACAATGCCATCGCCGTTGAGGTCGCGTTTGAGCGGCACGCGCAAAAGAAGCAGCACGGCTTCTGCCGCCAGCGCGATAAAGACCACGTTGATGCCAAACTCGTAGAGCGCCGAGAGGAATAGCGACCCGCTTGCGATGGCAATGCCGTAACCCGCCGCGCACAGGGGCGGCATGAGCGCGGTCGCCACGGCTACGCCCGCGATAAGTGTCGCGGGCTCCTGGTCGCGCGAGTTGCCCAGGCCTCCGGCAAAGCCACCCGCGAGCGCCACGGCGAGGTCCCAAACGGTGGGCGTCGAGTTGTCGATGATGGCGGCCGTGGTGGTGCCAAGCGGCGAGAGCTTAAAATACAGTGTGGACGTGATCAGACAAAAGACCATCTGTAGCGCGAGGCCGGCGACGGCCTCGACGGCAATCTCGCGGTCGAGCGTGGCGATGCCATATGCCATGGCAAGGACCGAGCCCATGAGCGGGCAGATGAGCATGGCGCCCACGATGGCAATGTCCGAGTCGATATCGAGGCCGATGCTCGCGATCAACATGGCAATGATCAGGATGCATAAGTGCGAGCCAGTCAGGCGCGCCCCGTTTACAAAGCGCTTGCGAATCACGTGATAGGGCGCGCGTCCCTCGCGTATGTTGAACGCCTGCTTAAGGAAACGGGTGGCATTCTCCATGGCCTCGCTGTGTGCAGGGCGTATACCGTGACGACGATGATGACGCTCGCGCAGCCGCTTGATCTGTTGTTTGTCGAGTTCCATGCTTACCTCGTTTAGCTTCTGAGCCGCTTCTTGCGTCTGTCGTCTTTACTCTACACCGCGTTAGGCGAGGTGTCAGACAAGGTTTGTTGACCTGGAAGTCAGGCCAATCGACATGGCTAAAACGCCGTGAGGATCATAAGAGTCAAATAGACAAAAAAGCGCGGGGCCGGTTTGATTCCGACCCCGCGCTCTGCGCTGGTGCGTTGTTGTTCAGCCTACCCTAGCAGGCTCAGACCAACAGAGACAAACGCCAGGATAACGCCGACGATGGACTCGCCGCCGAGCAGGCCGCTGGCGACGACCAGGCCCTGCTCCTGGAAGGCGGCATCCTTGGAGGCCTTCTCCTCGTCCGAAAGACCGGCAGCGGCGTCGCGGCGTGCGGCCCACTTGTCGTAGGCGAGCTTGACACAGGAGCCCAAGAAGGCCGTGAGCGACATGTAGAACGGCAGGTACACGCCTAGGCCGATCATCATGGCCGGAATGCCGAGCCAGTACATGACGATGCCGGCGATAAAGCCGCCTGCGAACCACGGCACGCTCGGGATGCCCGAGACCATGGTGGCGACGACGCTTGCCTGCGCAGCCACAAAGCTCTTGTCGGGGCCGAAGGCGTCCGGACCATAGGCGGTGACGAGCGCGACCATGACGGCGGCGGCGACCAGGGCACCCACGATGCCGCCGATGGCCTGGCCGACCCACTGTGCGCGCGGGTTGGTGCCCAGCACGGCGCCGGCCTTAAAGTCGTTCATGACGTCGCCCGCAAGGCCGCACGCCACGGCCACGATGCCGGCGATAAAGAACAGCTTGACCTGAGCGAGCTGCGCGAAGGCTGCCACGATGAGCATGACGATGAGGCCAAAGATCTCCATGGGGTCGATGCCCGTCTGGCCGCAGCTCTGTGCGCTCATGATGGTGGTGATAAAGGTGAACAGCGTGACGATGACGGCCGGGACGGGACCAAGGTCGAGCGCGATGGCAACGATCACGGCGATGGCTGCGGTGCCCAGGCCGATGATGCCGGCGTCGAGCTTAAGGGAGCCCGAGATGAGCGACTGCTCGTCGGTGTCGGTGGAGCTGTCGGCGGCGAGGCCACGGACGATACCGGCGACCTGCGGCAGGATGTCCTTGAGGACGACGGCGACGCCAAAGCCCATCATAAGGCCCATGCCCAGGGACTTGACGATGCCCTGTGCGGTTACGACGTCGAACAGGCCGGCAGCGGTGCCGCCGACGATGATGCCAAAGTTGCCCAGCAGCGCGCCGGCAAACCAGAACGCGACGGGGGCAAAGCCCACCAAAAAGCCGATGGACAGCAACATGGGCGAGTTGTAGATGGCAAAGGTCACGCCGGGGATATTGAGCGTGCACAGCATGCTGGGCACCACGCCCAGAGCGTCGCGAAGCACGCTGTAGATGCCTGCGATGGCCATGGAGCCAAAGAGCTGCTTGCCGGTCTTGCCGCCGGCCTCGGTAGCACGCAGGGTCTGAGCTGCGGCGTTGCCGGTAGGGAACTCCAGCGCGGCGTCCACGATAAAGTGACGGTGGATGAGCGCCGTGGCCAGCAGGCCCAGGATGGTGCCGGCGAGCGCCACGATAAACATGTCGAGCCAGCTGATCTGGTCGGCATAGCCCAGCATCCAGGCGCCCGGGATGGTAAACGCCAGGCCGCCGGCGACCATGGCGCCCGCGGACATGATGGTGTGGGTAACGTTGGCCTCGTTGAGGCTGGCGTTGCCCATGAGCTTCAGGAAGAACAGCGAAATGACGGCAGCGAAGATAATCGGCCAGGGGAGTGCGCCCATCTTGAGCGCCGTGTAGGCCGAGCTTGCCGTGATAATCACGCAGCCAAGGACGCCGATGACGACGCCGCGCAGCGTGAGTTGCCCGCGCATCGAAGCGCGGTTCGAGGGATTGCTCATATAAAACTCCTTTGCGTATATCCGCTTCCCCCGGGAGCGCCGTTACGGATACGGCGCGGGAAGTCGGGTTACCAAGGGCCGCCGCGTGAGCTCGCGCGCGACCGCGCACCAGTATAGCCGCAAGCTAGTCATTTTGGGATGACTGGTTTAGGTAGGCGATATACTGCTGGACAGACGAAAGGAGCGCCGACGATGCTTAATGGGTGCGCATATATATTGACGGTCGACGTGGGCAACACGTCCATTCGCTTTGGCCTGTTTGCCGAGGATTCGGCCGCGGCGCAGGAGCGCCCGCTCGCGACGTGCGAGATTACGACGCCGGCCCGCATTACGGCCGACGAAGCGCGCATGCGACTCGTGCAGGTCATGGGCGCGCTCGCCGCCGATGCAGGTGTGCCCGGGGTGCTCGTACCCGCCGCGGCCGTGCTGAGCTGTGTGGTCCCGGCGCTCGAACGCCCGTGGAAGGCGGCACTTTCCCGTACCTGCACGGGGCGCGTGCTCACCGTGGGGCCGGGCCTCAAGACCGGCATACCCGTGCACTACGATGACCCGGCCGAGATCGGTCCCGACCGCATCGCCGACGCCGTGGCTGCCCGCGCCGTCTACGGCTCTCCGTGCATTGTGATCGACCTGGGCACCACGACCAATATCGAGGTCATCGACGCGCACGGCACCTTTGTCGGCGGCGTTATCGCGCCGGGGCTGGCGCTCGGCGCCCGTTCGCTTTCGGCAGCTGCGGCGCGCCTGCCTCAGGTTGAGCCCTCGGCGCCGACGCACGTCATCGGCCGCAACACGCGTGAGGCCATGCGCTCGGGCGTGGTTTTGGGCGAGGTAGCCCGCATCGACGGCATGCTCGACATGGTGCTCGCCGAGATGCGCGCGACCAAGGCGGCGGGGGAAGGCAGCGTGCCCATCGTCATTACCGGCGACGATGCCGAGGCGCTTGCGGCCCTTGTCGGTCATAGCCTGACGGTCGATGACGCGTTGACGCTGCGGGGTCTCGCCGAGCTCTACCACATCAATCAAAAGCCCCGTCGCGCGTAGCAATGGGGGAGGTGGGACAAAAACGTCTCCACCTTCCACCTGCTACAATGGGTCAAACTGTTGCGATTACGGAGGTGTCTGCCATGTCGGACGATCTTCATCAAACTGCGTCGGGCAAGCGCCGCGACGTTATTAGCTGGGATGAGTTCTTTATGAGCGTGGCCATCGCCGCGCAGCGCCGCAGTAAGGACCCCAACACGCAGGTGGGCGCGTGCATCGCCAGCACCAACCACCGCATCCTTTCGGTGGGTTACAACGGTACGCCCTCGGCGCTCAACGACGACTTTTTCCCGTGGGGCACGAGCGACGACCCGTTGCAGGATAAGCACAACTACGTGGTGCATGCCGAGGCCAACGCCGTGCTCAACTACCGCGGCTCGCTCAAAGACCTTGAGGGTTCCACGGTCTACGTCACGCTGTTCCCGTGCCACGACTGTGCCAAGATCCTGGCCCAGGTGGGCGTGGGCGAGGTTGTCTACCTGGACAACAAGTATGCCGACACCGATGACGGCCGTATCAGCCGCCGCATTCTCGACTCCTGCGGCATCAGCTACCGCCAGGTCATCGTCGATGTCCAGATTGGTACCGGGGGACAGGCTCGGCAGTAGCGCGTGCCAACGCCAGCTGGCGGCAAAACAGCCAAAAGAGCCCCGTCCCAAATTGACTGCTCGTGAAAGTCGTGTCCGCGCGCATGGACGGCTCGTGAGCGGGTACATGGCTGTAGTAACATAGCTCTGTCCGCGGGCATGCCCGCGTTATTGTGAGAAAGGAGCCCCTGTGGCTGTTAACGAAGAGCTGCTTAAGAAGGTTCTTGAAGAGATCCGCCCCAACCTGCAGGCCGATGGCGGCGATATGGAGTATGTGGGCGTCGACGACGAGGGCGTTGTCAAGCTGGAGCTGCAGGGCGCCTGCGCCGGCTGCCCCATGAGCTCGCTAACCCTTTCCATGGGTATCGAGCGCATCCTGAAGGAGCATGTGCCCGGCGTTACCCGCGTTGAGCAGGTCAATGCTTCCGGCGAGGCCGAGGACCTGTACGATGAGTACGCGCCGTTCTAAGATGCGAAAGCTGCGGACGGTACGCTCCGCATAGACGTTACGTCCAAATATGCGGCTGCGAGCGTAAGGCCCGCGGCCGCATTTGTATGTAGGGAGCAGGGGATCGATATGCTCAACGACCTCTACCATATGCTTGATCCCGTCGCGATCTCGGCGGGCCCCATCACCATCTACTGGTACGGCCTGGCCTACGTGGTCGGCGCCCTGCTCACGGCGGTCGTTATGTATCGCACGCAGCGCCGCTGGGGCTTCGACATTACGATTGATGACCTGACGAGCGTCGTGGTCGGCGCGGTCTTTGGCCTCATCATCGGCGCGCGCCTGTTTTACGTCGTCTTTTACGGCGATGGCTACTATTGGACCCACCCGCTCGAAATCTTTGCCACCAACGAGGGAGGCATGAGCTTCCACGGCGGCCTGGTGGGCGGCATCTTGGGCGGCATCATCGTGTGCCGAATGTATAAGCTCGACGCCTGGACCGTCGCCGACCTTGCCGTGATCGGCGCCCCGCTGGCGCTGTGCCTGGGACGTTGCGCCAATTTCGTCAACGGCGAGCTGTGGGGTAAGCCGACCGATCTGCCCTGGGGTGTGGTCTTTGGCGGCACCGCGGGCGATATGCCGCGCCATCCCTCCCAGCTCTACGAGGCGTTTCTAGAGGGCATTGTGCTCTTTTGCATCCTGCAGGTGCTCAGCCGCAAAAAGCCACTGCTGCCCCAGGGTACGTTTATGGGCGTGTTCGTGATGGGGTACGGCATCGTCCGCTTTCTCGTTGAGTTCGTGCGCGTGCCCGATGCCCAGCTGGGCTATCTGCTGGGCGGCGTCATAACCATGGGTCAGCTGCTGAGTTTGCCGCTCGTGATTGCCGGCCTGGCGCTCATCATCTTCGCCCGCCACCGCAACCAGCCCCAGCGCGTCTACCTGGACGCCTAACCAAGACCACCACAAAGGGGACAGGCACCTTTGTGGTGGTCTTGCCGAGTTTGATAGGTTTCTAGAAAGGCTTTCGGACTGTGAAGGATTCCGACCTCTCCACAACGGCTGCGCGCGACGCTGCCCGCATCGTCTGGTTTAAGCGCTACCCCGCCAAGCAGACGCTCATCGCATTTCTGCTCGCGCTGTTGGCGACCACGGCGTTTTCCATCGATCCCGCGCCGGTCTCGAGCAACGCAGTCTTGGCGATTGACCCCAAAGCCTCGGGCATGCTGTACGTGTGCTACGAGGTGCTCCTCTCGTTTGCCGGCCATACCGACGCGGTCATGCTGCTTGCGCTTGCCTGCCTGCTCACGCTGCCGTTTCGCTACGTATTCTTTGGCCGCGGCGATGCTTGGCGTCCTTCGGTGATCCTTCCGTCGCTGTTCTTTGCCGTCTGCATGGTGTTTGGCCGCAGCTACGACCTCACCGATTCGGCCGAGATCGTGCTCGGCGACAAGGCTCGCATCATCTGCGCCTGGATAGGCGGTGCGGGCTGGATGCTCTTGGCGGTCGTTGCCTTCTACCTGGCTTTTGAGTGTCTAGATTGGCTGGGCTCTCGGCGCATTCCGTTTTCCGAAGCGCACTTTGGCCGCGTATGGCGTGTGGCTCACGCCGTGCTCTCGGTCCATCCCTTTGCCGGGCCCTTTCTGGTGCTTATGATTGTCTGGGCGCCCACGCTCATCGCTTCGCTGCCCGGCCTTTTTATGGGGGATACGGGTGCGCAGATTCGCCAGTGGTTCAATTACCCCAACGGCACGAGTGACTACCTGCGTCTGCTCAATCCCAATGTGTTGCTCAACGGACATCACCCCGTGGTGCACACGGCTATCATCGGTTCGTGCGTCCAGCTGGGGCTTTCACTATTCAACAGCGCCAACGCAGGTCTTGCCATCTACACCTGCGCTCAGTTCGTCATTACGGCCGTCTGCATGGCCTATTCCATCTCGTCGCTGCGCAAACTGGGCGTGAGCCTGCCGGTCCGCGGCGTGATCTTGCTGTTCTTTGTGTTTATGCCCATGTTCTCCAACTACGCGGCCCTGCTTACCAAAGATGTGCTGTTTGCCGACGCGTTTTTGGTGCTGTTGGTGCAGACCGTGAAGCTCGTGGCCTGCGGCCTGCCCGGTCGCGATGCCAATGCCGAGCGTGCGGGCGAACAGAGGCCCGTGCTCTTTGCGCGCCACGACTGGCTGCTGCTCGCTCTGGGCGCCAGGGGTTCCACGTTTCTGCGCAACGGCGGCCTGGTGTTTCCCCTGGCGGCATGCGTAATCGCGGCGGCGTTTTGCGCATGGGGCGCGCATGCGGCTCGTCGCGCAGCCAAGCAGGCTGGTGCTGCGCCTTCGGGCGCCATCCCGCGTTTCCGCTGGGTGGGAGTTCTTGCTGTGCTTGCACTCTGCCTTGCCTCTAATATGTACTTCACCAAGGTCTTTATGCCGGCGCACGACATCACGCCTGGTTCCAAGCGTGAAATCCTCTCGATTCCGTTCCAGCAGACGGCTCGTTTCGTCCAAAAGCACGACGGCCTCAACTCGGGCGTCAACCCCACGGTTAAGGAGGACGGCACCATCGTGGAGGCTCCTTGCGACGGCTTGGTGACCGACGAAGAGCGTGCCGTGATCGACCGTGTGCTCAAGTACGAGAATCTGGGCCGCCGTTACAACCCCGACAAGTCCGACGCCGTCAAAAATTGCTTTAACGAGTACGCCTCGCAGGAGGACATCAAGGCCTATTTTGAGGTGTGGGCGCAGATGTTCAAAAAGGATCCCGAGTGCTATATCTCGGCGCTCATCAATAACTACTACGGCTACTTTTATCCGAGTGCCCGCGATGCGTGGGTCTACAGCACGTCGCGCAGTGCCGAGATTATGGCACGCCCCGATAATCTCAAGTACTTCGACTTCCATCCGGTCGATAGCAAGGTTGCGCGCTGGTGCGACCACCTGATCAACCTGTATCGCGTGGCAGTACAGCGCATCCCGTTTATCTCGCTCACCATGAGCTCGGCCACCTACGTGTGGATTATGATCGCCGTGGTGGTCTACCTGTTGCGCCGCCATTCGTGGCGCGGGCTGGCCATTTGGGTGCCGCTGCTGGGTGTGCTCGCCGTGTGTCTGATCGGTCCCTGCAACGGCTCGACCTACATGCGCTACCTGTATCCGGTCATCGCCTGCATGCCCTTTGCCATCGGCGCTACCATCACCCGCAGCGACCTCCTCTGGTCCTAATTTGGTGCAAAGGGGACAGGTTACTTTGCACCAACCCCTTGCACCAAGGGGCTGTATCATCACGACGCCTTCATTTTGGGGTTTATCTCGCAGGCCAGTAGGTATATCATAACGACGTTTGTTTATATTGCCCGAGCATCTGCGCTGGGCTTTAGGTCGAAACCGATAGGAGACACGTATGTCCGGACACTCTAAGTGGGCCACAACCAAGCATCGTAAGGGCGCGCAGGACGCCAAGCGTTCCGCCCTCTTCTCCAAGCTGAGCCGCAACATCACCGTTGCTGCCCGTCTCGGCGGCGACCCGCTGCCCGAGAACAACGCCAGCCTCGCCGCTGCCGTTGCCAAGGCCAAGGCTCAGTCCATGCCTAAGGACAAGATCAAGTCCGCTATCGACAAGGCATTTGGTTCGGGTGCCGACGCCGCCGTCTACGAGAACATCGTGTACGAGGGCTATGGTCCCGCCGGCGTTGCCGTCTACGTCGACTGCCTGACCGACAACCGCAACCGTACTGCCGCCGATGTCCGTTCTGCCTTCTCCCACGCTGGTGGCAACCTGGGCACCTCCGGCTCCGTCGCCTTCCAGTTTGAGCGCAAGGGCCAGATTGTCGTCGCCAAGGAGATCCTGGACGAGAACGCCAAGAAGGAGACCATGATCGCCAACGGTGCTGCCGGTGACGAGGATGAGTTCATGATGGCAATCGCCGAGGCCGGTGGCGAGGACTACGAGGACGCCGGCGAGGAGTGGATCGTCTGGACCGCTGCTAACGACGTCATGGCTGTCTCCAAGGCACTCGAGGAGCAGGGCGTCCAGGTCAAGGGTTCCGAGACCACCATGGTTCCGACCACCCCGACCGAGGTCTCCGGTACCGACGCCAAGAAGGTTCAGCGCCTCATCGACCGTCTCGAGGAGCTCGACGACGTCCAGGATGTTTACAGCACCATGGACATGACCGACGAGGTCATCGCTGCCCTCGAGGAGGAGTAGCACCCGCGCGGGTTAAGCCGCGCATATCTGGGCATAATGAAGCGAGCATGCAAGCCTCGTGGAATAGATGAGCCGGATCCGCGTGCGTAGAGCACCGGACCCGGCTCTTTTATAATGATGCGAATCGTTTTGCATTCTGTGGACCGAGACCCGAAAGGAGCGCCGCATGCGCGTGCTCAAACGAGCCCTAGCAATCGTGTACCTTGCCGCCGCCATCGTGGCGTTGGGCACGCTTGTCTGCCAGTTCTGGGGACCGTATACGTATCGCTTTATGCTGCTGTTGCGTGACACCATGCCTCGCGTCGTCGTTACGGTGTGCGCCGCCATCGTGGCGCTTGGCGTGCTCATCGGGTTTTTCCGCTTGATGTTCGCGCGTCGCGAGCCGTCCTGCGTGCATCCGGCGGGGGAGCGAAATATCGAGGTCACGCTCGCAGCACTTTCCTCGTGTGCCCGCGCCGCGGCGGAGTGCGATGATCGTGTGATGGTTGAGCATATCGAGGCGCGCGTTCAAGGCTCCGACGAGTCGCGCGTTCGTTTTAAGGTCGAGGCCATCGCGCTCGATGATAAGGACGTTGCCGCTCTTGCCACCTCGATGCAGCAGCGCATCGAGAAGGCCTGCGACACCATGCTCGGCACGCCGGGCACGACCGCGCGCGTCCGTTTTTTGCCGTCCAAGACTACCGTCCAGACCGTGGAGGTTTCCGGTGAGTGATACCAACCAAGACAAGACCGCCCGCACGCCGCGCCTGACGATCGATCAAAACGCTACGCCGGCAGGCGAGTCCGCCGACACCAAGCCCGAGGCCGGCGAGCAGCGCGACAGCGCCGCCAACGACTTTGACGAGGCCATGGGTCTCATCAAAGGTACGGGCGCTGCTGTCTGGAGCTACGCCGTGCGCCACCCCAACACTACGCTCGGCGCCGTGGCAGGCTTTATCCTCGCCGTGCTGGTACTTACGTTGGGCCTGTGGGACACGCTCGTCATCGCATTCTTTGTGCTGATCGGCGCCGTAATCGGCCAGATTCGCGACGGCGAGAACGGTATCGTTAACTTCTTCGGCCGTCTGTTTAGCGGCCGCTAATATGTATTCGACTGTCGCATCCGTGGCAGGCATAAGGAGGAACCATGGCTTTTAACACGAAGGTCGATGTGGCCGATACCGAGCTCGAGACGAACGAGGCCGTCGCCGCCGAGGCGGAGGACGTAACGCTCGAGGACGAGGCGCTCGTCGAGGCAGAGTCCGAAGACGAGGCGGACGAGGATGACGAGGAGGCGGACGAGTCCGAGGACTCGCTGACCTATTCCAACGGCGTGATTGAGAAGATCGTCGCCATGGCCACCCGCGAGGTGCCGCACGTTCTGGGCATGAAGGGCAACCTCATGCACTTTGTGCAGGAGCAGTTTGGTGCCGAGAACCTGACCAAGGGCGTGACGGTCGAGGTCACCGACGACAACCGCGTGGTCGTCAACATCTCGGTCATCATCGAGTACGGCGCCTATGCGCCTGCGATCTTTGACGACGTTAAGGCGCGCGTGACCGAGCGTCTTGCCGCGATGACCGGTCTTGAGGTGGCAGGCGTCAACCTGCGCATCGAGGATGTCATCACCCCCGAGGAGTACGAGCACCGTACCAGCCAGCACGAGTAACCTACCAAAAAGGGATGTTTGTTTTGCAGGTTTTATCTGCGTAAACGTCAAACGGCCGGTCGCGCATGTAAAAGCGCGGCCGGCCGTTTTCTATATGCCCTCGATGCGGTCATACCGCTCGTCTAACTAAGGGTTGCAATCTTCGCGTTCCGCGTTACCCTAATGGGCGCATTGTTTCCAAATTGTTAACGAGGGGTTGCCGTAATGGCCGACGAACACGAGACCGAAAGCAAGGCATGGGCGATTGAAGCCGCCGCGGCAGAGGCGGCGTCGCGTGCCGCCGAGGAGGTACATCGTCCTCCGGTGGTGCCGATGGAGCGCGTGGTCGATCGCGATGTTATTGAGCAAGGCGAGCGCGCCGGCCGCAAGCGCAGCCAGGAGCCAGGCTTTCCGCGCTTTTTTGCCGAGCTCAACCTGGGCCTGATCCTCACGGCGTTCGCCATCGTGGCTTTTAAAACCCCCAATCACTTTGCCTTCGGCGGCACCTCGGGCGTGTCGGTCATTCTTTCCACGCTGTTCCCGACTCTGCCCGTCGGCGTCTTTATGTGGATTATCAACGCGGTCCTGGTCATCCTGGGTTTTATCTTTTTGGAGCGCAAGGCAATCCTTTGGAGCGTCTTTGCCTCGTTTGCGCTTTCGGCCTACGTCTCACTGTTTGAGCTCTTCATCCCGACGGATGTTTCGATGACGGGCGATATGTGGCTCGACCTGTGTTTTGCCGTCATCTTGCCGGCGCTCGGCAGCGCTATTGTCTTTGACATCGGCGCCTCGACGGGTGGCACGGACATTCTTGCCATGATCCTCAAACGCCGCACCACGCTCGAGATTGGCCGCGCGCTGCTGCTGGTCGATATCGGCATCGTGACCATCGCGGCTTTCCTGTATGGCCCGCGCGTCGGCCTGTACTGCGTGCTTGGCCTGTTTGCCAAGACGCTCGTGGTCGATAAGGCTATCGAGAGCATCCACCTGCGCAAGGTCTGTACGATCATTTGCACCGAACCGCGAAAAGTCGAGGAGTTTATTGTCAAGCATCTCAACCGCACGGCAACGATCAGCCGTGGCTACGGCGCCTTCTCGGGCAAGTGCGTCACGGTGATTATGAGCGTGCTGAGCCGTCGCGAGGCAGTGCAACTGCGCCGCTATACCCGCGAGATTGACCCTGGCGCCTTCATCACCATCGTCGATAGCTCCGAGATCGTGGGCAAGGGCTTCCGCGGCACGAACTAGCGCGGACGCACCCTTCGAATCATTGAATAAGGCCGCCTACGTTGCAAATCGGTCATCTTGGGCTATTTGTCCCCACATTGGGCGATAATGTTGCCAAAGACATCGTTTGCGATCCAGGTGATTCGCTCTAGATACGAAGGGATGATTTCGATGTTCTGTTCGCAGTGTGGCGCCCCCATGGGCGATAACGACAAGTTCTGCGGCGTGTGCGGTGCCCCTAATACCGAGGTCAAGGCCGCCGGCCCCGCTCCGCAAGCTCAACCCCAGCCGCAGCCCCAGCCCCAGCCGTTTGTTGCGCCCCAGCCGGCTATGAACGTGCCCAAGGGCTGCATGGCGCAGGCCTTCAACGATATGCTTAAGGTTCCCGGCGCCCTGGTTCGCGTATGTCAGATTGCCTTTTTGCCGGCGCTGATTTGTGTCGTGTCGGTGCTGGTGCTGTTTATTCCCGTTATCGGCGGCATCGCGGCGGCTATCGGCTTTTTGCTTGCGTACGTGGCAAGCGTGTGCGGTGCCGGCTTTGCCATCGAGTGGGGTCGCGACCTGTCGCTCAAGGATGATAACGGTATGGAGCGTCCGCTGCTGCGTTCGACTTCGTTTGGCCTGGGCATCTTCTCGTCCGTTATTACCGGTGTGCTCGAGTTCGTTGCCATTATCCCGGTGATCGGCGTAATCTTCTCGGCTATCGAGAGTGTCGTGATCGGTGCCGTCGGCTCGTACTATTACTACAGTTCGAGCGGTCTCGAGGGCGCGCTCATCGGCTCGATGGGCCTGCTCGTCTTTGCCATGATTGTGTCGGTGGTGCTGGGCATTTTCTTTAAGATGTTCGGCGATGCCGCTGTGATGCACTTTGCGGTCGTTGGCCGCGTCGAGAGCGCGTTCTCGCTCGAGAAGGTTTGGAAGTCCTATAAGGCCAACCTGGGCAAGCTGTTCTGTGCCTCGATTCTTCCCGAGTTCTTGACGGGCATCGTGTCGAACATCATCACGTGGATCTTCACTGCCATCTTTGGCTTTATCGCCGCGCTGGGAATTAGCAGCTACGGCTATTACGGCTACCATTCTCGCCCGTCGGGTATCGAGGCAATCATCGAGGGCGGTGGCATCGTGCTCATCCTGTTCTTGATGATCGTTGCCTTTGTCACGGTGTTCCTGAATGTGTTTGGCAAGATGCTCAAGTATCGCGCCGTTGGCTATTGGGCGGCACGTCATGCCAGCGAGTGGGCCGACGAGGATGCCGACGATGTCCTGACGTTTGTGCTCCCGGGTGAGAAGAAGCCTGCTCCTGCGGGATTCAATCCCACGGCCGCCACTGGTGCTGCGCCTGCACCTGCACCCGCGCCTGCACCTGCCCCTGCGCCCGCACCGGCACCTGCCCCTGCACCCGCGCCGGCGCCCGAGGCGACGCCTGCAGAACCCGATTGGAATGCCGTTGCCACGCCGGCGGATGAGCCGGGCGATAATCCTGCTGCCGAAAACAATCAAACCGAATAGTCGGTCGAGGCGCCCTGGGCAACTGAGCCCGGGGTGCCTTTTTCTACTGTGAAAGCAAGAAAATACCTGGGAAAACGGTTGCAGAAAAATTTCTCGGAAATTGGTCAATGTTGCGCAACAACGTCGCGGCTATTGTTGAGAACATAGACGTGTAAGGTTTGAAGGCGTGCAACGCCTTAGGAAAAGGAGAAGCTTATGTTCTGTCCCACTTGTGGTTCTCCCATTTCGGATGATGCCAAATTCTGCCCTGTCTGCGGTTCTGCCATCGGCGCCGCTTCCGCCGCTCCGGCCCCTCAGCCCGCGCCCCAGCCTGCTCCGCAGCCCACGCAGATTCAGCCCACTCCGGTTCAGGCAGTTCAGCCCCAGCCTCAGCAGCAGTACACCGGGCAGCAGCAGTACGCCGGCCAGCAGCAGTATGCTCAGCAGCCTGCACCTGCCCCGATGGGCTATGCTCCGATTAAGACCGACCGTGGCGTGATCGGCTGGCTCCTGCTTTCCATCGTGACCTGCGGCATCTATTCGTATTACTTCCTCTATTGCCTTGCCCGCGACATCAATGTCATGTGCCAGGATGACGGCGATTCCACGCCGGGTCTGGCAGCATTCATCTTGCTGTCGTTCGTGACCTGCGGCTTCTACGGACTCTACTGGTACTACAAGATCGGTAACCGCCTGCAGGCTAATGCCCCTCGCTATGGCCTGATGTTCCAGGAGAACGGCACCACCGTTCTTATGTGGCAGATTGTCGGCGCGCTGCTGTGCGGCCTTGGCCCCATCTTTGCCATGAACATCATCATCAAGAACACCAATGCCATGGCAACGGCTTACAACACCCGTCTTGGCGCTCGTGCCTAACGATAAGAACGGCGTGAACAGCTCCCAGGGACATAAGGGCGCGGCGGAGCTCATTCGCCGCGCCCTTTCTTGCATCGGCGCGCTCTTTGTCGCCTGGCTCGCACTCTACCTGCTCGATATCGGCTGCGTGTTTCACCTGATGACGGGCATTCCCTGTCCGGGATGCGGCATGACGAGGGCCTGGCTGGCGGCGCTGCGCCTCGATTTTGCGGCGGCCTTCGCTTATCATCCGCTGTTTTGGGTAGTGCCGATTGCGTTCGTGCTCGCGTTCGTGCGCGAGGAGGTGGCATCGAGCAAGCTAAAGCGTGGCATCGACATTGCGGTTGTTGTTCTGTGCGTGCTGGTCGTTGCCGTATGGATCGTGCGCCTTATCAACCCGGCAGACGCGGGCCTGCTCTTTGGTGGTCACGCTCCCGCCGGAGTTCCCACCGATATCATCCACCTCGAAACCCCACGCTGGCTCACCATCCTTCGCTCTTGCCTGTCGTGACGGAGGACGCGCTAGAAAAGCGGTCGACACATAAGCGGGGGCGAACGTTGAGATAACGTTCGCCCCCGCTTTGCTCTAGCCAGGTTGTTACGGGTGGGCGTGACGGCTACTCGTCGCGCTTCTCCTCGTGGCGAGCAGCGGCACGGGCATCGTGAATGCCCTTGATCGCGGCATGGCGGGCGGTGCGGGCGTCGTGCACGGCGTCGCGGGCCTCGGCGGCCGTTGCCTTGGCAGAGCGCAGCTTGGCTGCCAGGTCGGGATTGGTCTCGGCAACCGCGGCGATCGTAGGGCCGTCGAGCTCTTCTTGCGTGGGCTCGGCCAAAAAGTCGATGGCATACTGAGCGGCTACCATGGAGCCCTTGGCGAGCACGCTCTCGTCGATCTTGTAGAAGCAGGAGTGCTGGGCATAGGTGGCGCCAATCTGGGGGTTGCGCGTGCCAACAAAGGCGAGCACGCCCGGCACGCGGCGCAGGTACTCCGAGAAGTCCTCGCCCGAAAGCGTGCCGCGGTAATGGCCCTCGCCTGCGGGGCCCAGGCACTTGAGCACAGCTTGGCGGCAACGCTCGCTCGAGGCGGCATCGTTTTCGACCTTGTAGTTGGCGATGGTGCAGTCGGTGAGTTCGGCCTCGGCGCCTAGCGCTGCTGCGGTGTGCTCAACGATGCGGCGCATAAGCTCGGGCATTTCCTCATGCGTCTTGTCGCCATAGGTGCGCACCGTGCCGGCGAGGTATGCCGTGCCGGCGATAACGTTGCGCGCGGTGCCGCCGTGCAGTTCGCCGACGGTGATGACGGCGGGTTCGTAGGGGCTAATCTCGCGCGAGACGATGGTCTGCAGGGCGTTGACGATTTCGGCGGCAACCATAA
This sequence comes from Collinsella sp., assembly GCA_019414205.1. Lineage (GTDB taxonomy): Bacteria > Actinomycetota > Coriobacteriia > Coriobacteriales > Coriobacteriaceae > Collinsella. Next base: position 61,943 of record DXML01000021.1, read on the forward strand.
CGGCGTCGTGGCCGCGCTGGGGCATGGCGCCATGGCACGAGGTGCCGCGGACATCAATGCGGAACCAGTCGGTGTTTGCCATGCGCGGACCGGGCTCGCAGCTCACGGTGCCGGCATCGACCTCGCTCCAGATGTGCGCGGCATAGGCACCGTCGACGCCATCGAGTACGCCCGTGCCGATCATGAGCTTGGCGCCCTGGCCGTTTTCCTCGCTGGGCTGGAAAACGATGCGAATCTCGCCGTGGATGTCATCGGTCATGTGGCGCAGAATCTGCAGCGTGCCGAGCATCATGGCGATATGGCAGTCGTGACCGCAGGCGTGCATGCAGCCCTCGTTGACGCTGGCGAACTCCTCGCCGGTTTGCTCGGTGACAGGCAAGGCGTCGATGTCGGCGCGCAGCAGGATGCGGCGGCGCGGCGTGCCATCCTCGCGGTAGGCATCGGGCGCGGTGCCGCGAAGCGTCGCCACCAGGCCCGTCTTGAGCGGACGCTCGTAGGGGATATTCATGGCGTCGAGCTGGTTGGCGATGTCGGAAGTCGTGCGCTCCTCGGCAAGGCTCAGCTCCGGGTGCTTATGGAAGTGCCGGCGCTGCTTGATGATGTAGGGTTCAAACTCGGCGGCGATATCCTGGATGGCCGCGGTGACGTCGTCTGCCGCGCGAACCTCGGTTGCCGCCATAATCTGCTGTGCCTTGGTCTTCGTCATGGTCGATTTGCTCCTTGCTGGCTCGATCGCAAAATCGTACAGGCTCTCTCCAGTATGCCACCTGCCGCTAGGGCTGGTAAAGTTGCCGTTTGCCGCTTGGAGTTTTGTTGCAAGGGCGGGGGAGTACACTCGGGGGTGTTGAATTTCCTGCCAGAGATGGGGATGCCCATGCAACATATCGATCGGATTATCCGCTCCAAGAACGTTTTTACCGCGCAAGACGGTATCGATATCGCCCGCGAGCTGGCGATTGCCATCGCGGGCGATCGCATCGTCGCAGTCGGTGCACCCGATGACGTGATTGCCGCCGCACCTGCCGCCACGTCGGTGGTCGATTACGGCGAGCAGTTTGTCTGCCCCGGTTTCCACGATGCGCACCTGCATTTCTTCCATACTTCGGTTGGCTCCTCGCCGTACATGCTCATGGATATGGGCACGTCCGAGGCAGCATTGGTACAGCATGCGCTCGAGTTTTCCAAAGGCTTGCCAGATGACGCCTGGGTCGTGACCCAGGGTTGGCGCGATTACCGCTGGGATCCGCCCGAGCACCCTACCAAGGCCTCCCTCGACGCCGCCTTCCCCGATCGTCCCTGCGTTATGTACTCGGGCGACGGGCACACGCTGTGGCTCAACAGCCGCGCACTCGAGGCGCTCGGCGTCACGTGCGACAGCGAGCCGCCAGCGGGCGGCAGCTACGATAAAGATGCAAACGGCGAGCTCACGGGCATTGCTCACGAGGCAGCTGCTATGCAGCTGCTGCCGCGCTGCCTGGAGTGGCTGGGCGAGGACCGTATCGCGAGCGCGTATACCGACCAAATGAAACGCATGGCCGAGCAGGGCATTACCTCGATTTGCGACATGTCGCTTATGCCCATGCCGGGCTGCGACTTTATCCGCGATGATGTTTACGACAAGCTGCAGGCCGCCGGCAAGCTGGGCATCCGCGCCCATCTGTTTCCCACGCTGCTGGATGACCAATCGCGCTTGGAAGAACTCCAGACCCGCTACGCGAACAACGCGCTGCTCTCGGCGCCAGGCTTTAAACAGTTCTTCGACGGCGTGTCGAGCGAGCATACCGCATACCTCACTGAGCCCTATACCAACCCACGCTTCCCGGGCGATCAGGGTCGCCTGACGGTTCCTATCGAGCGCATGCGCAAGTTGGTTCTGGCTGCAGCCGAGCGCGGCCACACCGTGCGCATCCACGTTATCGGCGACGGTGCCATCCATGCTGCACTCGATATCTTTGAGGAGGCGGCAGAGCTCTACGGTCTGCCCCCGCACGGTCATAACACGCTCGAGCATCTGGAGAATTTGCTGCCTCAGGACATCGATCGTCTGCGCAAGCTCAACGTCATTGCCTCGAGTCAGCCCTGCCATATCACGCTCGACCCGGGTGGTCCGGAGCGCGACCTGGGCCTGGAACGCAGCCGCATCATGTGGCCGTTCGCGACCTATAAGCAGCGCGGCATCCGCCAAGCCTTCGGCACCGATAGCCCCATCACGGCCGTTACCAGCATGAACGTGCTCTACACGGCTATCACGCGCCAAGACCCCCGCAGCCACTGGCCCGAGGGCGGCTGGTTACCGAGCGAGCGCATCGACGCGGCAACAGCCCTGCGCAACTACACGCTTGGCAGCGCGTACGCAGCGGGCGACGAGCAAAACCTCGGCAGCCTGGAACTCGGCAAATACGCCGACCTGGTAGTCCTGGACCAAAACCCGCTCACCATCGACCCCCAAGAGCTGCAAGCCACCAAGGTTCAGGCCACCTACCTGGCAGGCAACTTGATTTACGAGCGCTAATATTCATGTCGTACCGTTAAACGCGGCTCGGGCAGCCTATTTTGGGATGGCGCTCGAGCCGCGTTTGTTTGCCGATGGGGGTTCGTTAGGAGCGTCCCCTCTCTGCTGGATTTGGGCGCAGGGTGGAAGCGCTGCTGCTCCGCGCGCTCAATTGGGACATCAGCGATGCTTTCTCTTAGCGTTTTGCATACTTCCAGTTGCAGATTGCAAAAAAGTTGAGATGTTCTTTCCGGTCCTGATGTACCCCCGCCTGGGCCGTGCAAAAAATGGAGTATTCAGCACCGTGAGCTCTGCCGGTGCCGCTGCAGTCGGGTGGCATTGCGGAGATCGACGTCATTTTGGGGTCCGGTGCGGTGCGAGGCACGCTTTTTTGTCCTGACAGGGTTTGCCCGTCGACCCAAATCGCCGGTCAAAGGCGTTCTTGGGACCAATATGGTGTGTCCGGCGCGTATGCAGCCGTCCTGGCCTGCTGAAAACTCCCAAAAATGCACGCTGCTCCCCAGGGGACCCGTGCGAGCGGCGAAAACCATGCCCAAGTCGCTGTCCGCATCGTCATTTTGCTGCACTGACTTTTCTGAATACCGGGCCCGAGATTGGTCAACCCTAGGCTCCCGGAGCTGCGTTGGGGTCGGTTTCGTTGGCGGCCGCCTGCTTATGGGTGGCAAAGACCGAGCCTTCGTGGTCGAAGAGCTTACGATATTGCATGCGGTCCAGGCGATCGCGCGCATTAGCGGTCTTGGCGGGAACGTTCTTGGCCTCGGCTGTATACCAAACGCCGTGCGCATCCTGCGCCCCCACCACGTTTATCGCCGGCATGTGCGCTTGGTTTTGCAAGCGTGCGCGTTGGTAGGCGGTGAGCGGGGCACCGATGGCATTGAGTGCGAGTGCACCGACGTTATTGATGCTTGTGTTGAGTTCCCCACTCGTTTGTGCGTTGCCGGCGACATCGTAGTTCGCCCAGACCACATAGCGTGTCTGCCAGATGCGCTCGGTATGGGTGGCATCGTCCTCATCGGTAAAGTAGAGGTCGTTGTAGCGGTCGGTGAAGAACGGCTGGTGGTCGCCGTACATCACCACGACGACGGGGCGGTCGAGATCACGCAGCTTTTCCAGGAAGGCGGCGAAGGCGGCATCGGACGCTTCCATGAGCGAGCAGTATTCATTGGTCCAGGTGATAACTTTGTCGGACACACCTTCGACGGCAAGGTGCAGTTGCTGGTCGGTGGGCACCAAGCCCGTGTCATAGGCGGAGTGGTTTTGCATCGTCACGTCGTGGATGAAGATCGGCTGGTCGCTCTGCTTTAGTACCTCGAGGCACTTGTCGTAGGTGGCGGCGTCGGTGACCTTGCGGCAGAGCTCGGGTGCGCCGGCGAAGTCCTCGATCGAGAGGAACTCGTCGAATCCCATGTCCGCGAAGACGTTCTCGCGATTCCAGTTGGTGGCGTGGTTGGGGTGCATGGCCACGGTGCGATAGCCGAGTCTCTTGAACTGACGGGCGAGGTTCTCGCTCGGGGCCAGGTTGTAGCTCATGAACGGGTAGACGCCAGCGCCCAGGAATGCCATGGAGTGTCCGGTTAAGAACTCGAACTCGCTGTTACAGGTGCCGGCACCGAAGGCGCTCATGTAGCTCACTCCCTGCAGAAGCGCGTTATCGATGGCTTTGAAGCGCTCGGGCCCCTTATAGCCACAGCCCAGTTCGTTAAAGATTGAAAGGTCGGCGAAGGACTCGTTCATGATACAGATGACTGAGGGCTTGAGCTGGTCAAACTGTTCGACGGCAGCGGCACGGGAGGGGTCGGCGATGCCGTTCGTGCCCGCGTTCCAGCGCGCGGCAAGGCGCTTGATGATCGCCGAGGCCTCACCGCTCTTGTAGTGCTTGGGTTTAGGCGGCACCATTTTTTGCGCGCTCGAAATAAAGGTGGGGAGAAACCCCTGACTGTAATAGCTTTCGAGGGGCTTCCAGGTATGAAGCTTGATGCCCAAGGTGTCGTAATAGCTGATGAAGGCCTGCGCCCCCAGTGCGGCTCCGGCAACAAGTGCGGTACGACGGTCGACGGAGAGGGGGAGTTTGGATTTGGTTGCGACTGGATGCTCCCTCGGCGCTGTCGATGTCCCCTCGGTTGCCGGAGACGCCTTTGAGCCCTTCGATTTCAAGGACGCAGACATCGCATGGTCGATGGACTCGGGGGACGTTTCCGATGCGCGGCGCGGCGGTCGCCCACATGCATCACGCGGAATGAGGACGATAAGCGCGATTCCCAAGGCCGCGGCGGCAAGCCCCATGAAGCAGAAAGTGCTGAGCTCATAGGTGTAGCTGCCGGCGACCGTCGCAGCGGTCGAGAGGGCGAACAGGTCTCCGGGTTGGATGGGCATCGATTTGAACGTGATTACGAAGTACTCGGCGATACCGATGCTGGCGAGCGCAACGATGCCAACGATTGCGGGGGTCTTACGGCGGTGCGGCAGATAGAACAACAGGCACAAGAAGCAGAAGATGAGCAAAAGCTCTAAAAGTGCCGGTCCGGCCTGCATCTTCCATAGTTCATGGTTGGAGGGCAGCTCGAGGGCGAGCATCGAGCATATCGATGCGCCGCCGATCGTTGCCAGCGTACGGGGGTAGGGATGGTCGGTCATCCAGCTTTTCAGATCCTTCATGCTCATCTTCATCGTCTCTGTTCCTTACTCCTAGTTCAGCGTCTTCACGAGCTTCTCCAGGTTGTCGTTCATGATGGGTGGGTAATCCTCGCCGGCTTTAAGCTGTTTGTCAGTGAGCCCCTCGACGGGGTCGAGCTGGACGCATTGTCGTCAGAAGCGGCGAGAGCAAAGACCGCACTTAAAAGGGGCATATATGCCGCCGCCATGGGGCCACGGTGACGAATAGGACGCCGCTTGGGATGGCGACGGTAGATTCGGTTGTCCACATAGATTGCTCCTGAATTGAAAACGGCTGCGTCGGGGTGCCGACGGCCGAAGGCGATGCCGCTGTGGCACGCGGTAGCTATTTGATTCAATTGGGAGCCGTTAATCGTCCAGACGGACCCTGAGGGATAATAGGGTGACCGGGGCATATGAAGATCGCTCGGTGCCGATGACGGCTAGGGCGGAGATCAGCAAGAGGGTGATGAACGATGTCGCGCCCACGGGGACGGTGTCACCGCCACGGGCGATCGACAGATTGCCGGCGAGCTCGGCGCAGATGGTGCAGCCCGCGCCGGTGCAGTCATGATGCAACTCATGGGCGGTTGCGATGGGGGAGAGGATGGTTACCGCGAGAAGGGCGAAGACGAGAGCCAGGGCGAGCAGGCGAGTGCGAACGGGCGGCATGGAGTCGCGTGCATCGCGATTCGGTGCTATATCTCGCCATGCCGAGGTGCTCAGCTCATCAGTCATCTGCCCTCCCTTCCTCTCATCTGGGCATATTTCATCTGGAGGATTGTAGTCTTGAGAAGCTGATTCACAAAGTTGCCGCGCTAAAACTTCATGCTTTCCGGTCCGCCTTGGGGCTGCGCATAAGTTATCCCCCGGCATTCAGAAAATCTAAGTGCCAAAAAATAAGATTTTTTGACTCCGTGTTGTATAACCCGCCATTCGTGGGTACCATTCAACGCGTACGCAAACAAAAAGGGTTAATTCGCGTGGTATAACCGCGCGGCCCAAAAAGGAGGAGACAAGCATGTCGTCTTTGAAGCCGCTTGCAGATCGTGTTCTGGTCAAGCCCGACGAGGCCGAGCAGAAGACCGCTTCTGGTCTGTATATCGCCAGCAACGCTCAGGAGAAGCCGCAGCGCGGCACCATCGTTGCCGTTGGCGCCGGCAAGGTCAACGACAAGGGTGAGCGCATCCCCATGGACGTCAAGGTCGGTGACGTTGTCATCTACGGTAAGTTCGGTGGCAACGAGGTCAAGGTCGACGGTGAGAAGTATCTGCTGATGCGCGCCGACGACATCTATGCCGTCGTCGAGGCCTAGTCTCGTCAGAATCTCTGATTCGTCTTTGAACGCGCCCGCCGCATAGGACTCGGAAGCGGCGACGCGAGTCACATTTCTTTTGGAGGATTACCTACCATGGCAAAGAACATTACGTTCAACACCGATGCCCGCGCTAAGCTCGCCAAGGGCGTCAACACTCTGGCCGACGCCGTTACCGTCACCATGGGCCCCAAGGGCCGTTACGTTGCGCTGCAGCGCACGTTCGGCGCCCCGACCATCACCAACGACGGCGTTTCCGTCGCTAAGGAGATCGAGCTCGAGGACAACATCGAGAACATGGGCGCTCAGCTGGTGAAGGAGGTCGCCACCAAGACCAACGACACCGTGGGCGACGGCACCACCACCGCAACCCTGCTCGCTCAGGCCATCGTCAACGACGGTCTGCGCAACGTCGCCGCTGGCGCCAACCCGCTGGCCATCCGTCGCGGCATCGACAAGGCTGTAAACGCCGCCGTCGCCGAGATGAAGAAGCAGGCCAAGCCGGTCGAGACCAAGGAGCAGATCGCTTCCGTCGGTACCATCTCTGCCGGTGACCCCGAGGTCGGCGAGAAGATCGCCGAGGCCATGGAGGTCGTGGGCAAGGACGGCGTCATCACCGTCGAGGATTCCCAGACGTTCGACATCACCATCGACACCGTCGAGGGCATGCAGTTCGACAAGGGCTATGTCTCCGCTTACTTCGTCACGGACAACGACCGCATGGAGGCCGTGATGAAGGATCCGTACATCCTCATCACCGACCAGAAGATCTCCAGCGTTCAGGACATCATGCCCGTTCTCGAGGCTGTCCAGCGCGCTGGCCGCGGCCTGCTCATCATCGCTGAGGACATCGACGGCGAAGCTCTGCCGACCCTGGTCCTCAACAAGATCCGTGGCGCCCTCAACGTCTGCGCCGTCAAGGCTCCGGGCTACGGCGATCGCCGCAAGCGCATCCTCGAGGACATCGCCGTCCTCACCGGTGGCCAGGCTGCCCTGGACGAGCTGGGCGTGAAGGTTGCTGACATCACTGCCGATATGCTCGGTACCGCTAAGTCCGTCACCATCTCCAAGGACAACACCGTCGTCGTCGGTGGCGCTGGCTCCAAGGAGGCCATCGACGCTCGTATCGCTCAGATCAAGGGTGAGATGGAGAACACCACCTCTGACTTCGACCGTGAGAAGCTCCAGGAGCGCCTGGCCAAGCTCTCCGGTGGCGTTGCCGTCATCAAGGTCGGCGCTGCTACCGAGTCCGAGCTCAAGGAGATCAAGCACCGCGTCGAGGACGCCCTGCAGGCAACTCGCGCTGCTGTCGAGGAGGGCATTGTCGCCGGCGGTGGCGTCGCCTTCATGGACGCTGCTCCTGCGATCGATGCTGTCGAGATCGACGACCCCGAGGAGAAGATTGGCGTCGATATCGTCAAGAAGGCTCTGACCGCTCCGGTCGCCACCATCGCCAAGAACGCTGGCTTTGAGGGCGCTGTCGTGGTCGACAAGGTTGCCGAGCTGCCCGCCGGCCAGGGTCTCAACTCTGCCAACGGCGAGTGGGGCGACATGATCGAGATGGGCGTCCTCGACCCCGTCAAGGTCAGCCGCGTCACCCTGCAGAACGCTGCTTCTGTCGCCAGCCTGATTCTCATCACCGAGGCTACCGTCTCCGATGTGCCCAAGAACACTCAGCTTGAGGACGCTATCGCTGCTGCTACCGCTGGTCAGCAGGGCGGCGGTATGTACTAAGGCCGACAAGGTCTAGAACTCCCACCGGGAATCCGGGGGCGTGACGGGGTCTTCTCTCCGGAACGTCCTCGGACATGCAAAGAGGCTCCGCATCGCGCTTCGCGCTGCGGAGCCTCTTTGCGTCCTGCGGAATGTTCCGGAGAGAAGCCCCCGTCACGCCCCCGGATTCCCTGCGTTTACGGCCTTGAGGTCGGCGGGCGGAGGAGGACGTGGTTGAGGGGGATGCGTGTCCCGGTCGCTGTTTCGCGGCTCTGCCGCGGAAGGCGCGCTACTTTGGGGCGGATGGAGGACGTGGTTGTTGCGCTAACTTGTCCCTACCGCATTTCTGGAGCGTTTCCCACCACAAATTACCCTTGGCATACTTGCGCGAACGATTGCTCGTGCTACACTTGCAATTGCTGTTTCAGGGCGGGGTGGAATTCCCCACTGGCGGTAAATCGGGCGGTGTCAAAGGGGCGCCGTGGCGCAGGCGAGATGCCTGCGGCCGAGCCGATGAGTCCGCGACCCGTGTGTGCGTTGGTTCGCATGCCGGCTGAACTGGTGAGATTCCAGTACCAACGGTTAGAGTCCGGATGAAAGAGGCAGGTGATCTTATGTCTGAACAGTCGCAGCATATCCATTTTGAGAACACGAATAGGTGGAGCACCAAACAGCTCGTTACCATGGCGCTGATGTGCGCCTTGGGCGCCCTGTTTATGTATGTGCAGCTGCCCATCCTTCCTTCGGCGCCGTTTTTGACGTATGACCCGTCGCTGGTGCCGGCGATGGTGTGTGGATTTGCGTATGGCCCTGGCGCCGGCACTGCTGTTGCCGCCATGGTGATCGTTATCCATGCGCTTACCACGGGCGATTGGGTCGGCGCGCTTATGAACCTGGTGGCTACGCTGGGTTATATTCTGCCCGCGGCTATCGTCTACCAGAAGATGCATACCTATAAGGGTGCCGTGATTGGTCTGGTGCTCGGCGTCATTGCCGCTACGGCGTTGTCTATGGTCGCAAACCTTACCATTGGCGTATGGTTCTGGTATGGCTCGGTCGATGTGATCGCCCCGCTCATGATTCCTGCCGTGCTGCCGTTCAACCTTATCAAGACCGTCCTTAACTCGGTATTGACACTTGCGGTGTACAAGGCGGTCTCCAACCTCATCACGCCTAAAAAGGACCAGGTCAAAGGCCGCGCATGATTGAGTGTCGGGGCGTTTCCTTTAGCTATGACGGTGCCGTACCGGCACTCGACGGCGTCGATCTGAACATCGAGGACGGGGAGTTTTTCTGCATCCTCGGCGGCAATGGGTCGGGCAAGTCGACGTTTGCTAAGCATCTGAATGCACTGTTGCAGCCCGATGCCGGCACGGTGCGCATCGATGGCATGGATACGTCCGACCCCGAGCTGGTCTACGACATTCGTTCGACCGCGGGCATGGTATTCCAGAATCCCGATGACCAGCTGGTGACAACGCTTGTCGAAGATGACGTTGCGTTTGGTCCCGAAAACCTTGGCGTGCCATCTGCACAAATTGCGCAGCGTGTACGCGAGGCGCTGAAGGGCGTGGGCCTGGTGGGCTTTGAGCGCCACGAGACCCATGCGCTTTCGGGCGGTCAAAAGCAGCGTGTGGCGCTTGCCGGTGTGCTCGCCATGGAACCGCGCGTGCTCATTTTGGACGAGGCGTCCTCGATGCTCGATCCGCGCGGGCGCAAGGGCCTTATGAAGGCCTGTCACGTGCTGCACGAACGCGGCATGACCATCGTGATGATTACGCACTTTATGGAAGAGGCCGCCGAGGCCGATCGTGTCGCGGTGTTTCGGGCGGGGCGCGTTGCCATGCTCGGTACGCCCGAGGAGATTCTGACGCGGGCAGATGGGCTCGTGGAGCTCAACCTGGATATGCCGGCGTCGTGCTGCTTGGGCATGGCGCTTCGTGCGAAGGGCGTGCCCGTTCATGCGCAGGTGCGCGAGGCGGATATGGTCGCCGAGATTGCGCAGGTATATGCCGACCGGAGTGGGGAAGACACCGCAGGGCGGCCTTCTGCATCCGATTCTCGTGTGCTCGACAACGCCTCCTCTGCAACCGACGGGACAGCCGCGTCGGAGCCCGTCATCGAGATTTCGCACCTCTCGCATAGTTACTCGCTGAGCGCCCGCGAGCGCCGCCGCTGGCATAAGCGCTCGGCCGTTGCAGGCAAATCGAGCAAACAGGCTCTCTGGGGAAACGACCCCAGCAGCCCGTGGGCGCTGCGCGATGTATCGCTGACGGTGCGTCGCGGCGAGTTCCTGGGCTTAGCAGGTCATACCGGTTCGGGTAAGTCGACGCTGGTCCAGCATCTCAACGGTTTGATTCGCCCCCAGGAGGGATTCGTTCGCGCGCTGGGGCTCGATCTGTCAAACAAGAAAGACGCCGCCGCGGTTAAGGCCAAGGTCGGCGTAGTGTTTCAATATCCCGAGCGTCAGCTGTTTGCCGAAACCGTGACGCAGGACGTGGCGTTTGGCCCGCACAACCTTGGCTTGCCGCAAGATGAAGTCGACCGTCGCGTCGAGTCGTCGCTCTCGCGCGTGGGCCTCGACCTTTCCACGGTCGGCGACAAGAGTCCCTTCGAGCTTTCGGGCGGTCAGCAACGGCGCGTGGCATTCGCCGGTGTGCTCGCCATGGAGCCCGAAGTCCTGGTGCTCGATGAACCCATGGCGGGACTCGATCCGGCGGCGCGCAGTGATTTCCTGGAGCTCATCGATCGACTTCACCATGGGGGCCTGACCGTCGTCATGGTCTCACACAGTATGGATGACCTTGCCAATTGCTGCGATCGTATTGTCGTGATGAACGAGGGCACGGTGTTTGCTGAGGGCACGCCCGCTCAGGTTTTTGCGCATGCGGATGAGCTTAAATCAATCGGCTTGGGTGTTCCCGCTGCCCAGCGCATGGCGTTGGCGCTCGCGGAAGCGGGCGTGCCGCTGCGTCGCGGCGGGCTCTATACGGTTGAGTCGTTGGCCGACGAGTTGGCAGATTTGCCGATCGGTCGCTCAGGCGGTTCTTCTAACGTCTCGGACAAGGCCAAATCCGAAACGGTCGCGCGAGAGGAGGGTTGCTGATGGAGGCGTTTTCGTTTGGCAGCTACTATCCGAGCGATAGTGCGATCCATCGCCTGGATCCGCGCACCAAGCTGCTCCTGGGCTTTGTGTTTTTGATCACGACGCTGACCGTCGGCGGCTTCCGCGGACTGGCTCCTGTCGCAATTTTCGTCGTGCTGATCTATGCCGTGTCCCGGGTGCCGGCTCGTCGCGTTCTGTCGTCGATGGCGCCGCTGCTGGCAATCGTCGTCGTGGTCGCGGTGCTCAACTTGTTTACCGATCAGAGTGGGCGCATCCTGTGGCAGCTCGGCTTTCTGCAGATAAGCGAGGGCTCACTGCGTTCTGCCGCCTTTATGGCGTGTCGCCTGACCCTGATGATGGCCGGCATGAGCGCCATTACGCTCACCACACCGACGCTCGACCTCACCGCGGGCTTTGAGCGTCTGCTCGCACCGTTTGCGCGCGTGGGGCTCCCTGCGCATGAGCTCGGCATGATCATGGGCATCGCGTTGCGCTTTATGCCGCAGTTTGCCACCGAGATGAAGCAGACGGCGGACGCGCAGGCAAGCCGCGGTGCACGCGTAACGGGTGGCCCGCTCGGCGGCGTGCGTATGCTCGGCAGTGTGGCGATTCCACTGTTCACGGGCGTGTTCCGTCATGCCGAGACGTTGTCTGCCGCCATGGATGCACGCTGCTATCACGGCGAGCAGGGCCGCACGCGTCTGCATGCACTTGCATTTCGCCGCGGGGATGCGCTGGCTGCGGTTGTGACGATGCTGCTGTTTGCGTGTGTCATCGTCGTCAACCTTCGACTTGTTTAGGCGCGATTCGAGCGCAAGAAAGGGGTCCCTATGACCGACAACGACCGCACGGCTCAGCTTGAGCGCGCCTGTTCGTATCTCAGGCGCATTCCGGCGTGGTATCTTGCCACGACCGATGTGACCGACGGGCATCAGCCTCGCGTGAGGCCGTTTTCGTTTGCCATGGTCGATGACGGTAAGCTGTGGTTTTGCACGTCGCGCGACAAGGATGTGTGGGCGGAGCTGAGTGCGAATCTCAAGTTTGAGCTCTCGGGCTGGAAGCCGGGGGAATGTTGGGTCGTGTTGACCGGCGAGGCCGCACTTGAGGACGACGCGGTTGCGAGCGACAAGGTGCGTCAAGCGGGTTTTAAGCACATGGTGGGCATCGGCGAGGAACACGAGAGTGCCAACGACGGCCGCCTTGCTTTCTTTTCGGTCCGCAACATTGCCGCGCGCTTCTGTGATATTGACGGCAGCGAGGAGCGCCTGGAGCTCTAGCGCGTCTCAAATTAACTACCCGTTCCGAATTAGCTAGCGCCAGGAGGACACATGGACGGATTGAATACGGTGTTGGAGTATCTGACGTCGGTGCCGGCATGGTATTTGGCGACGAGCGTTGACGGACAGCCTCATGTGCGTCCGTTTTCGTTTGCGCAGATCCAGGATGGCAAGCTGTGGTTTGTAACAGCGCGCACCAAAGATGTGTGGCAAGAGCTGCTGCAAAACCAGCGCTTTGAGGCCACGAGTTGGTGGCCGGGCCATGGCTGGCTCATCTTGCGCGGGCGTGCCGGCTTGGATGACCGGGCTTTAGGCGAAATGCGCGAAGCCGGGTGGAAGCATCTAGAGCACCTGGGCGAGCACTATGAGGGGCCTAACGACCCCACGCTCGTCTTCTTTAGCGTCGAGGATCCCGAGGCTTTTATCTGCAATCACGACGAATGGGTGCCGGTCGAGCTCTAGCCAGCTGGCTCATCCTAACAACTTGGTTTTCGCATGGGCGGGCCCTGTATTGCCCGGCGCCGTTAGGAGCGCCGGTCAATACGGGGCCCGCTCCATTTGTCAATTCCTTCAAGCGAATGTGTCGGGAATGTTTCAATGCATGAATATGCAAGCCATTTACGTATTCATGCATCTTTTGGTGCTAAAGTTTCAACTCAATTCATAACGACCGCTGCGAAATGCGCATCGGTGCATAAATCGCAGACAAGGAGTCTGATATGTCTTTGAAGGTTGGAATCGTCGGCGCGGCTGGATATGCCGGAGCCGAGCTCATTCGCCTCGTCCTCGGTCATCCCGAGTTTGAACTTGTTGCCATTACGTCCAACGCCGATGCCGGCCAGCCGCTGTCCGCGGTGTATCCGAGCTTTGCTGGTGTGAGCGATCTGGTTTTCACCACGCATGACGCCCCCGAGCTCAAGAGCTGCGATGCGGTTTTTCTTGCCGTGCCGCACACGGCTGCCATGGCACAGGTGCCCGCGCTGCTTGCATCGGGCGTCTCCTGCTTTGATCTTTCGGCCGACTACCGTCTGAACGACGCGTCCGTTTTTGAGGCTTGGTATGCCGCCGAGCATACGAGCCCCGAGCTGCTCAAGACCCGTGCCTTCGGTCTGCCCGAGCTGTTCTGCCAGGACTTGGAGACCGCCGCATCCGACCATGCCGACGGCAAATCCGTGCTGGTCGCCTGCGCCGGTTGCTATCCCACCGCAACGAGCCTTGCCGCCGCGCCCGCCGTGCGCGCGGGCTGGGTGGCCGAGAACGGCCCCGTGATTGTCGATGCCATTAGCGGCGTGACGGGCGCCGGTAAGTCCTGCAACGCCCGCACCCATTTTTGCAGCGCCGACGAGAACTTGGAGGCCTACGGCGTGGGCAAGCATCGCCACACGCCCGAGATTGAGCAAATCCTTGGCCTGACCGATCGCGTCGTCTTTACCCCGCACCTGGCACCGCTCAAGCGCGGTCTGCTCTCCACGGTGACGATGCCGCTCGCGCTGCAGGCCATCGACTCCTTGGCTCTTGAGGACGTTGTCGGCTATTACAAGCAGTTCTATGCCGGTCGCACCTTTGTGCGCGTGCTCGATGCCGGCCAGCAGCCCAAGACAGCTTCGGTCGTCGGCACCAACGCTGCCCAGATTGGCCTCGCGCTCAACAAGCGCGCGGGCGTGCTGGTGGCAACGGGCGCCATCGACAATCTGTGCAAGGGCGCTGCGGGCCAAGCGGTCCAGTGCGCCAATATCGTCTTTGGCTTTGACGAGCGACGAGGCTTGCCCACAGTGGCGTGCCCGGTGTAGCACATTCGATTGTTAACGATTTGGTAGTCGGGCATCGAGTGGGGCGCCACTCTTAAGCTGGTCTCATGATCACGACTGGCATGGCGCACCAACCGATGTCCGTTTTTTGTTTGACATAAGGAGTCATAAAGACGATGAATACCGAGCTGTTTGATATCAAGATTCGCGCCGTCGAGGGTGGCGTTACGGCTGCGGCTGGTTTTAAAGCCGCAGGCATCCGCGCTGGGTTCCGCAAGAACCCCGAGCGTCTGGATTACGCGCTCGTCGTGCCCGATAAACCCTGTCCCGGTGCCGGCGTGTTTACCACCAATCGCTTTTGCGCGGCGCCCGTACAGGTGAGCCGTGCCAACCTGGGCGGTGACGACAAGGGCTACGGTATCATCGCCGGTGTTTCGGTCAACTCTGGCAATGCCAACGCCGCCACGGGTGAGACCGGCCTTGCCTGCGCGCGCGAGACGTGCAGTATCGCCTCGCAGGTCATCGGCTGCGAACCCCAGCAGATCCTAGTCGCCTCCACGGGCGTGATTGGCCAGATTCTGCCGATCGACACGTTTGAGACCGCTATTCCTGCTGCCTACGAGGCGCTCTCCGCCCACGGTGGCGCCGATGCCGCTCGCGCCATCATGACGACCGACACGCACTCCAAGGAGTACGCCGTATCCTACGTCAGTGAGGCTGCGGGTCATGCGGGCAATGTCTATACGGTAGGCGGAATGTGCAAGGGCTCGGGCATGATCATGCCCAACATGGCCACCATGATCGCAGTTATCACCACCGATGCCCCCGTCGAGCCTGCGGCACTTCATGCCCTGCTGCTCTCGACCGTCAAGCAGACCTTTAACAAGGTAACGGTCGATTCCGACACCTCGACCAACGACACCTGCATCATGCTTGCCTCCGGCGCCGCTGCCGCAGATGCCGAGCCTATCGTCGAGGGCTCCGATGCCTTTGACGAGTTGGCATTTGCCGTGCACGAGGTGTGCGAGAGCCTGGCGCGCAATATCGCCGCCGATGGTGAGGGCGCATCCAAGCTTGTTACAGTCAACGTTACCGGCGCCGCCAACGACGAGGAGGCCGATATCGCCGCCCGTGCCGTTGCCAACTCGCCGCTCGTTAAGACCTGCATCGCCGGCCACGACTGCAACTGGGGCCGCGTCGCTATGGCGCTTGGCAAGTGCGGCGTGAAGTTTAATCAGGAAGACGTTTCCATCGACATGATGGGCATGCCTGTCTGTCGCGACGGTCTGACTGTTCCCTTTGACGAGGACGAGGCTCTGCGACGTTTTGAGGCGCCCGAGATTGTGATCTCGGCAGACCTGGGCGCGGGCGACGCGGCGACCACCGTGTGGACTTGCGACCTCACGCACGAGTACATCTCCATTAACGGCGACTACCGTTCCTAGATTCCAGGCACGCTGCGCATCTTGCCGCGATTGCGGACAGCGGAGCACGGCGCGATAACGATACGAAAGACGAGGCAGATTATGAAATTCGCACGCGATTGTCGTTCGAGCGAATCCAACGAAGCAACCGCGCAGCTGCTGTTCGAAGCGCTGCCGTGGATTAAGAACCTGACCGGCAAGACGGTTGTTATCAAATATGGCGGAGCCGCCATGGTTGATGAGCAGCTGCGCCGCGACGTGATGAGCGACATCGTCCTGCTTAAGATCATCGGCATGCGCCCCGTCATCGTGCATGGCGGCGGCAAGGCTATCAACGAGGCGCTTAGCCACTACGACATCCCCGTCGAGTTTAAGAACGGCCAGCGCGTGACCACGCCGGCGACCATGGATATCGTGCGCGAGGTGCTGGGCGGCAAGGTCAACCAGGAGCTGGTCGCGGCGCTCAACCATCACGGCAACCTGGCCGTGGGCGTTTCGGGCAGCGATGCCGGTACGCTCATCGCCGAGCCGCTCGACCCCGAACTCGGCCGCGTAGGCAAGGTCACGCACGTCAACACCGACTATATCGAGCGCCTGCTCGATAGCGAGTACATCCCCGTCATCGCTACCGTCGCGGCGGGGGAGGACGGCGGTTTCTTCAACATCAACGCCGATACCGCCGCCGGTGCCGTTGCGGCGGCGCTGCATGCGCACAAGGCGATCTTTTTGACCGACGTCGACGGCCTGTACAAGGACTTTAGCGATAAAGACTCACTCATCTCCAACCTAACACTCGACGAGGTTAACGAAATGCTCTACGGCGGCGAGGTCGATAAGGGCATGATTCCCAAGCTGCGCGCGGCCGTCGATGCGCTTGCCGGCGGCGTATTTCGCGCTCACATCATCAATGGCACCACGCCGCATTCGCTGCTGCTGGAGCTGCTGACCGATGCCGGCGTCGGCACCGTGATCCATTCCACCGAGACGGCTTACGAGTTCGATACGCATCCGCATCCGCTTTCGACGTTTGCTGCGCGTCTGACCGAGAACCTCGACGAGGTCGAGAAGCTTCAGACGGTCTAGCTGACTCGCAGCCGCCCCATTCCTGCACCCATAGGCCTGCGCCGTCTGGCGCCCAACGAAAGGCATCCCATGTCACTTGCAGCTCAGCAATCGCTTGAATCCCATTACGTTATGCATACCTTTGGCCGCTCTCCGGTCGAGTTTGTCGAGGGTCACGGCATGAAGCTCACCGGCGACGATGGCCGTGAGTACCTCGACTTTCTTGCCGGCATCGGCGTGTGCAGCCTAGGTCATGGCAACCTGGCTGTGCTCTCGGCACTTGAGGCACAGACCAAAAAGCTCATGCATGTCTCCAATTACTTCTACATTGAGCAGCGCGGACAGGTCGCGGCGCTGCTGTCCAAGCTTGCTAACGACGACGCAGATGGTGCGCGCGTGCTTGCCGATGCCATTGCCGCCGGCGATGAGACCACGGCAGCTGCTCTTGGTGCCCCGGCTGCGGACGAGCAGGTGTGGGAGACCTTCTTTGCCAACTCCGGCGCCGAGGCCAACGAGGGCTCGATGAAGCTCGCGCGCCTGTACGCCAAGCGTGCCGGTAACGGCGGCAACACCATCGTGTGCATGCGCGGCGGCTTCCACGGCCGTACGCTCGAGACCATTGCCGCCACCATGCAGGATTGGCTGCAGGATAGTTTCCGCCCACTGCCGGGTGGCTTTGTGGCCTGCACGCCCAACGATATCGATGAACTGCGTGCGATCTTTAAGCAGCTGGGGAGCGAAATTTGCGCCGTGATGCTCGAGCCGATCCAGGGCGAGAGCGGTGTGCACCCCATGACCGAGGAGTTTATGGCGGCAGCGCGAGACCTGGCACACGAAGTGGGCGCCGTGCTTATCGCCGACGAGGTCCAGTGCGGCATCTTCCGCTCCGGCAAGCCGTTTGCATTCCAAACCTATGGCGTGGAGCCCGACATCATGAGCCTTGCCAAGGGGATTGCCGATGGCGTGCCCATGGGTGCCGTCATGGCAAAGAAGGAGATTGCCGACGTGTTTAAGCCGGGCGACCACGGCTCGACCTTTGGCGGCAGCTGCCTGGCCATTGCGGCGTGCGCCGCGACGCTCTCCGCGCTCGTGCGCGGCGATTATGCCGACCATGCTGCCAAGGTGGGTGCCTATATGGAGGCAAAGCTCGCCAAGCTGCCGCACGTGACCGAGGTGCGTGGCCGCGGCTTGATGCTCGGCTGTGATTTGGATGATGCCGCGGGCGACGCGCATGATGTTGTTGCCCGCGCGCTGACCGCCGGTGCCGTGACCAACGCTACAGGTGCGCATACGCTGCGTTTCCTGCCGCCACTTGTCTGCGAAGAAGCCGACGTGGACAGCCTGATCAAGACCCTGTCGGACGTTTTGGCCTAACACAGCGAAATAACTTAACTTTGACCGGGTTCCGGACTGCGGACGTGCCCTATGTGGCATGATTCAGCGGTCTGGAGCCCGTTTTGCCTTAGTTTTGCTAAGGCGGGGAGACCTGCTGGTCAAAAAACATCAAATATGAGTACTGTTATCGATTTGGTAGCAGCAATTTTGGACTAATAAGGCCAGATAGCTAGTCGAAATGGCGATGAATGTACGATTTTGATCCAATTGTTAGTCCTTATAATGGACATATGTTGCGTAACTTAAGCAAATACTATCTTTTGATATGTTGTAAGCAAGGTAGCAGTACTCATTTTTGCCATTTTCTGGCCACGGCCTTTGTGACAGTCGTGCTGGCGGGTTCGAATCCCATGCGCTGGGCCTGAAAAAGGAAAGGCCCCCATAGCTGGGAGCCTATCAAATCAGTGGTGGCGATGAGGGATGTCCGCGTGCGGCTGGCGCCGCCCGCGCCCCGCTTCGTCGCTCCGCTCCTCGCGTGCTGCGCTGGAAAACGCTTCGCGTTTCCTCAGCTCCGCACCCTTGCGGGTTCGAATCCCATGCGCTGGGCCCAAAAAAGAAGGCTCTGTTAGACCATAATTGACATATAGGTGATGCCACCGTGGTATAATGGA
>DXML01000022.1 GCA_019414205.1 Collinsella sp.
GTCCAAGAAGATCAACCCCATGGTGCTGATCGTGGCCACCATGGTCGTGGGCATCGTCGGCGCGTTCTTCGGCGTGCTGGCGTAAGGGCCCGGCTGCATAGATTTTCGTTGCAACCTGGAAAGGGGATGGAGCAGGCCTATGCCCTCCATCCCCTTTTTGTATAGAAGGAGTTCGTATGTTCGCGAAGGATCGCGAAGCAATGCGCCTGACGCCGGCGGAGGTCAGGCTGATTCTTATTGAGTCTCTGCAGTGGTGCGCCAACAACGCGGTCTACTTTTTGGGGCTTATCGGTGCGGCCACGTATGATCTGGCCGGCACGGCCTTTTTGGTTGCCGCCATTACGCTCGTGCGCAATCTTATGACGTCGGCGGGCAATATGGTGTCGGGTTCGGTCATCGATCGCTTTGGACCGCGCCGGACGTCATTTGTGACGTGCGTGATTACGGCTGTGCTATCGCTTGGCGTGGGGTTGGCGCCGCTGTCTGTCCCCGGGCTTGTGTTTGCCGCGTGCGTCTTGGGGCTTGCAGGCGGCTTTATCAACACCTGCACGCATGCGTTTCCGGGATACCTGGAGTCGACCACCGAGGGCCGTACCCGCGTGAACGGTCTCATGGTGTTCTACAGCAATATCGCCTATACCGCTGGCCCGCTGCTCGGCGGTGCCATCGTGAGCTGTTTTGCCACGCAATCGGTCTACCTGCTCATGGCGGGCATGATGGGTGTGGCGGCCGTGCTCTCCTTGGGCTGTCACGAGTGCGTTGTTCCCGCAAAAGGGGAAAAGCCGAAGGGCGGTATTCTGGGCGGCATGGCCGAGGGTGCGCGACTTACATTTCGCGACCACGACCTGCGCCTCATCTTTATCTCGGGCTTTTTGGGATTCTTTGCGTTTGGCGCGTTTGATTCGCTTGAGTCGTTGTTCTACCGTGATGTGCTCAACGTGGATATCGTCTGGCTGGGCTGGCTGTCCTCGGTCGTGGGCCTCACTTCCTCGGTGGGCGCGTTCATCCTGACCAAGCTTTCTGCTCGCCATGTCAACCTACGATTGCTGCTCGGCGCGCTCATGGCCGTGGGCATTGGGTCCATGGTGTACGTGGGCACCGATATGCTGGGGGTCGCGATTGTCGGTCAGGCGATTAACGGTCTGGCCTGGGGGTTCCTGGAGCCGCTGCAGATGATCTTGATTCAGGAGCGCGCCGACATCAAATACCTGGGTCGCATTACCGGCTTTGTGCGCTTTGGCCTGATGAGCGCCGGCGTGGTGCCGCTGCTGGCGGCTCCGTTTTTGGCGGAGGCTTTGGGCGTCCAGACGGTACTGTTTGGAGCATCGACCATTATTGCGCTGGTAGGAACGCTGTTTTTTGTCACACAAGGGAGACGCCGGGGGCGTTAGCTATACATCAAATTCTAATTTAATACCACTCACCAGAGAATTTCGACCGTTCACCGAGGATTGGAACAGATTGAAAAGTGGTATTAAAAACACGTTGGGTGTATGTCTATAATTGGTATCGAAAAGAAACGCGATGTATAGATTCGCGTGCAGGACAGAAAGGAAAAGCCATGAAGGAAACCGAGAAGATCGAGATCATGCACTTTAGCCAGGAGGGCTACGTCGAGGACGGCAAGAACGTCTACGAGGCCGGCAAGAAGATGACCGCGCTCGCCGACAAGGTTGCCGACGAGGGCTACGACGCCGTGTTCCTGATGGGCGTCGGCGGCACCTGGGACGAGCTCATGCAGCTCGAGTACCTCATGAACAAGTTCGGCGACCGCGACCTCGAGGTCTACCTGATCCACGCCGCCGAGTGGAACGCCATGGGCCACAAGCGCATGACCGAGAAGTCCGTCGTGCTCACCGCCTCCGAGTCCGGCACCACCCCCGAGGTCCTCGAGGCCGTCAAGAAGATGAAGGACATGGGCATGCGCGTCTACGCCATGACCAAGCCCGAGGGTCTCATCGGCCAGGCTGTCGGCGCCGAGAACTGCGTCGCCATGGCTTCTGACCATGGTTCGGGCGGCTGCGAGATGGGCTACTACCTCGCCGACTGCTTCGGCCTGCGCCTGCTCAACCGCCGCGGCTGCTTCCCGCAGTTCGATCTGTTTATCGAGCAGACCAAGGACATCTGGAAGGACATGCTCGATATCCGCAAGCGCTTCGAGCCGCGCGCCGAGGAGCTCGCCAAGAAGTACGCCCTGGCCCCCTACACCATGTTCATCGGCTCCGGCGCCCTGTGGGGCGAGACCATCCTGTTCTCGATGTGCATCCTGGAGGAGATGCAGTGGAAGCGCACCCGCTACATCACCTCGGCCGACTTCTTCCACGGCACCCTCGAGCTCGTGGAGCCCGGCGTCCCCGTGTTCCTGTTCATGGGCGAGGACGAGAACCGCAAGCTCGACGAGCGCGTCCGCGCCTTCCTGACCCGCGGCGTGACCGGCGACACCGACATCAACATCATCGACACCGCCGAGTTCGCGATCCCCGGCCTTGACGACGAGTTCCGCGTCATCGTGTCTCCGTGGATCCTCTCCTCGCTGATCACCGATCGCCTTGCCGCTTACTACGAGACGGTCACCAAGCACAACCTCAACTACCGTCGTTACTATCACCAGTTCGACTACTAATAGTTGACCACTCATTTAAGAAGCACCCTGCCCGGGCGCATGCGTCCGGGCATTTTTATGCCGAAATTCGCTAGGAAGGGGAATCGAATGAGGCAGTTTATCGTGGCGTCCCATGCTCATTTTGCGTCTGGAATCGTCGAGAGCATCGGCCTGCTTTCCGGCGAGCGCGAAAACGTCCATGCGCTCTCTATGTATGTCGACGGAAACGAGGACCTGGTCAAGGAGGCCGCAGCGATTCTGGACGGCTTTGCCGCGGACGATGAAGTCGTCGTTTGCACCGACCTGTTCGGCGGCAGTGTCAACAACGAGTTCACCAAGATCGTCCAGACGCGTCCCAACACGCATCTGGTGACCAATATGAACCTGCCGCTCCTTATTCAGCTGCTGTTCGTGCCCGAATCCACCCCGATCGATGAGGCCATTCGCCAGATCGTCGAGGCGGACGACACCAAGGTCAAGTACGTCAACGACCTGCTGGGGCAGGCCGAACTCGATGAGTTTTAATCGCTAGGGAGCACATCATGATTCAGATGATTCGCGTGGACTATCGACTGCTGCACGGCCAGGTTGCCGTTAGCTGGACTTCGGCTCTGGGTGCCGACTGCATCCTGTTGGTAAGCGACACGGTCCTCAATGACAAGCTTCGTCTGCAGGCCCTGTCCCTTGCAAAACCGGAGGGCTGCAAGGTTGTCGTCAAAAACACCGAGGATGCCGTCAAGGCGCTCCAGAGCGGTGTGACCGATAAGTACAAGCTCTTCGTGGTTTGCGAGACGATCCAGCAGGCCGGTGCCGTCGCCAAGGCGATGGGCGTCAAGAAGATCAACCTCGGCAATGTTGCCTTTAGCGAGGATGCCCGCCAGGTCTCGACGAGTGTGTTCCTTACGCCCGAAAACGAGGCATACGTCAAAGAGCTGCTCGGCGAGGGCTACGAGCTGTTCATTCAGATGATTCCGGCAGATGCGAAGACTGACGCCGCGAAGGTCATCGGTTAGGGGCCATCATGGTTATCAAGACAATCCTGATTTTCCTTATTGCCCTTTTGGGCTATTCCGAGTGGCTGACCGGTACGAGCTACCTCCAGCGCCCGATTGTGCTCGGACCTCTGGTTGGCCTTGTCATGGGCGACATGGTGACCGGCACGATCATGGGCGCCACGATGGAGCTTGCCATGGTCGGCGCCATCTCGGTCGGTGCGTATAACCCGCCCGATACGATTTCCGGAACCATCCTGGGTGTGTCGCTTGCCATGCAGGCCGGCGCGGACGCTTCGGCGGCCCTGACCCTGGGCATTCCCATCGCAACGATCGTCCTGGCGCTCGATACGGCCCTGGGCCAGCCGGTGATGCTACTGCTGGTGCACCGTATCGACAAAAACGTCGAGGACGGGGACACCAAGGCCATCACGCGCAACATGCTCATCGCCGGTTACGCGCAGAGCTGGTGCGGCCTGCTGATTATTCCCCTGGCATTCTTCTTTGGCGCCGATGCTGTTGCCAGCCTGCTCAACATCATCCCCGATTTCGTTCAGACCGGCATGGATGTCGCCGCCGCCTTCTTGCCCGCACTCGGCTTTGCGATGCTCGCGCAGATGATTATGAACAAAACGGTGGCTCCGTTCTTCTTCGCTGGCTTCTTCCTCGTCGCCTACTTTGGCATTAGCACGACGGGCGTGGCGATCTTTGCCGCGATCATCGTCGTCGCGATGACGGTTTTGGGTGATAAGAAAAAAGCGGAGCAGCCCGCAGTGGCAACCGAGGATCCTGCGATTGGGAGTGGGTTCGATGAGTTTTAAGTTTGAGTCTTCTTACGACGGGCTGATTTCCCGCGCAGACCTTAAGAAGCTGTTCTGGCGCTCGATTCCCTATGAGCATTCCTGGAACTACGAGCGTATGGGCCATATCGGCTTTATGTGGGCCCTTATGCCGATTCTTCGCAAGCTGTATCCGCAGGATGCGGACTTTAAGGCCGCCCTTAAGCGCCATATGGAGCTCTATAACGTCACGCCGTACATCTCGACGCTCCCCATGTCCATCGCCGCTGCAATGGAAGAGGTCAACGCTACTGACGATAGCTTTGACACGAGCGCGATCTCAAATGTCAAGCTTGCTTTGATGGGACCGCTGTCCGGTGTGGGCGATGCCTTCTACTGGGGCACGCTGCGAATTTTGGCAACGGGTGTCGGCACGTCGCTGGCGCTACAGGGCTCTATTCTTGGCCCGATTTTGTTCCTGCTCGTGTTCAATGTCCCTCACTACATCATCCGTTACCTGCTGACGTTTGTGGGGTATCGCTTTGGCTCGGACATGATCAGCAAGGTCCAGGAATCGGGCATTATGGACACGATCGTCAAGATGGCCTCTATCATGGGCGCCATGGTGATCGGCGCTATGACCATGGAGATGGTCACCGTGGACATTCCGCTCATGGTCGGTGCGGGCGATGGTGCTCAGACGCTGGCCGAGCTGCTCAACGGAATCTTCCCGGGCTTTGTCACGATGGGGCTGTTTGGAATCGTCTATCTCATGCTCAAGAAGAAGATGAATCCGCTGCTTATCATGCTCGTGATCCTGCTCGTGAGTATCGTTGGCGCGTTCTTTGGAGTGCTTGGTGTCCAGTAGAGTATCCGTCATAATGAGAACAATGTAAGAGGGGGCGTCGCGCACACTGTGCTGCGGCGCCCTTTTGCCGAAAGGTGGACAAGATGGAGTATCCGCAGCTTGCCGTCATGAATATCAGCCATCGTTATTTTGACCTTGAGGAATTCTTTTCTTCGGCAGCGGCCTCGGGCTACACGTGTTGCGAGCTTTGGACCGGGGCGATGCATCTGTATGTCGATTGCCATGGATACGATTCGCTCGAGCAGGTGCGGGAGCTGTCGCAGCGGTATGGGGTTCGGATTGTGGGGCTTTGTCCCGAACAGAACAACCCCAAGCCGTGGAATATCGCGGCGCGCGGGAATGAGGCGCGTGCCCGCACGCTCGCGTACTTTAAGAACGTTGTGGATATCGCGGCGGAACTTGGAGCCGAGCAGGTCATGGTCTCGAGCGGCTGGGCATTTTTGAATGAGCCAATCGAGGACGCGTGGGGTCGCAGCGCCTCGATGCTGCGTGCGATTGCCGAGCATGCGGGAGAGCGCGGTGTGCGACTGGTGCTCGAGGCCCTACAGCCGGTTGAGTCGATGATCGTGAACTCGGCGGCCGACACGAAGCGCATGATCGAGGCGGTTGATCATCCGGCACTTAAGGCGTGTCTGGATTTGGGCGCTATGGCGGTGGCGGGGGATACCATCGACGATTATTTCGATCTGCTTGGCGATGATGTCGCCCACGTGCATTTTGTTGATGTTGCGGCAGACGGCACGACGCATCTTGCCTGGGGTGACGGGGACCGCGATATGCGCGCCGACCTGGATAGGCTGGTGGCGCGCGGCTATCGCGGAGTTGTTTCGGCCGAGACCTATGACTGGCGCTATTTTGCCGACCCCGCAGCTGCCGATGCGCAGGTAATGGCAGAGTATCGTCGTGCGATTGGCGCCTAGGCGGGGTTGGGTTGCGGCAACCTACCCTATGTTTCCAAATGAATACGGTGTGAGCGGCTACGACGGATTTTCCCCGCAAGCACTCTAGTATGCTAAAGTACCCAGAAGACCGGCGGAGCTATGCCGGTCTTCTGTTCTATATGAAACACAGCATGAGGAGGCTCACCAGATGACGGCCACACCGTGGGGATTCCGGGACATATTGCCCGAGGAGGCTCAGGCGCGCGAGGAGATTGCGCTGACGGTGAAGGGCTGCTTTAGGGAGCATCATTACCTGCCGGTCGAGACGCCGCTGCTCGAGGACAAGGGCTCGCTCGAGGAGGGCGGCCGCATTGCGGACACGCCGTTTAAGCTCTTTGATGACGACGGTCGCCTGCTGGTGGTCCGTCCCGACAACACGCTGCCGATCGTTCGTCTGGTTTCGACTCGCATGCGCGCGGCCGATCTGCCGCTGCGCCTGCGCTATGAGGCGCCGGTGGTTCGCGAGTGTCAGCGCAATGCCGGTGGCTCGCGTCAGTTTACGCAACTGGGTTTTGAGCTCATCGGCGCGGGCGACACCGCGGGCGATGTCGAGATTGTCTCACTGGTCGCCGAGGCCGTGCGCAAGCTGGCACTTCCCGGTGCGCGCATTATCGCGGGCAGTGTGCGTCCGTTTAAGGAACTGCTTGCGGCGTGCGAAGATCGCGAGCTGGCTGCCGAGGCGCTGCGCTGCGTGCACGCCAACGACTTTGTGGGCCTCGATGCCCGCGTGGCGGCAAGTGTCGAGCCCGATGCCGTCAAGGCCGCCATTAGCGAGTTGCCGCGTCTGCACGGCGGTGCCGAGGTACTCGACCGCGTGGACGCGCTGCTGGAGGCCGCCGGTATCGTCGCGCCGCTGACGCGCGAGCTGCGTGCCCTGGTCGAGGGTCTGGCTCCCGAGGACGCCCAGGTGCTGTCGTTCGACTTCTCCATCATGAACTCGTTCGATTACTACACGGGCCTGGTCTTTAAGGCCTATGCCGGCGGCCTGCCCGATCCGGTCGGCTCGGGCGGACGCTACGACTCCATCTTCACCGGTGCATTTGGCGACGGCATTGAGGTGCCGGCGGCGGGCTTCGCCTTTTCGCTTGAGCGTCTGGAGGCCGCGCACACCTCGGCCGAGGACGCTGCTTCCGATGGCGATCGCGCCGCGGGCCGTGGCACCGAGGGCCCGCTGCGCATCGCCGTGCCCAAGGGCTCGCTCAAAGCCGACACACTCGACGTGCTCGAGGCTGCAGGCTTGGACGTCTCCGAGCTGCGTGACCCCGGCCGTCACCTCATCGTGCGCGGTCGCGACACGCGTGCTGGTGAGGGCGCGGTCGGCGATATCGAGTTTGTCATCGTGCGCCCCAGCGATGCGCCCGCCTTTGTGGGCTGCGGCGGTGCCGATTGCGGCATCTGCGGTTGGGACTCGCTCATCGAGGCCAACCTCAACCTGCTGCAGCTGGTCGATTTGGGCTACGGCCTGTGCACCTTTATCGAGGCGGAGCCCGCGTGGCGCGCCGGTCAGGCCGAGCGCAACTATGCCCGTCGCGGTTCGCTTCGCGTGGCCACCAAGTACCCGCGCATCGCGAGCGCCTGGTATGCCGAGCGCGGCGTGAATGCCGATATCGTCTCGCTGCACGGCAACATCGAGCTGGGACCCATCGTCGGCATGACCGATCGCATCGTGGACATTACCGCCACGGGTGCCACGCTGCGCGACAACGACCTGGTCATCACCGGCCGCATCATGGACTGCACGGCCCGCTTTTTTGTCAATCCGGGTGCCGCGCGCCTGGATCCGCGCGTACGCAATCTGGCAGATCGCCTGGCCGCGGCCGTTAAGGACAAGCATTTTGAGCCCGTCGCGGGCTCGGCACAATAGCGCGAGCGCGCACGGGCGCCCCAACGTACGGGCTGCGGGCCGATTGGCGCCGCCGCCCGGCCTCTCGTTTTTCGAACACAACCTCGACCGATAGGGGATATCGATATGAAGACTATCAAGCTTGCTCCCGGTGAGCGCCTCGTTACCAACCAGCTCAACCGTAAGGGCGTGCTGCCGCAAAACATCGTCGACGCCGCCCGCGATATTGTGGCCAACGTGCGTGCCAACGGCGATGCCGCAGTGCGCGACTATTGCCAGCGCTTTGACGGCGTTGGACTGCAGAGCTTCCGTCTACCGCAAGAGCAGATCGATGCCGCGCTCGAAGGCCTCGATCCGGCTTTTGTCGCGGCGCTCGAAAAGGCTGCACGCCAGATTTGCGAGTTCCACCAGCGCGAGGTCGAGCAGAGCTGGTTTACCACGCGCGCGGACGGCACGATGCTCGGCGTTAAGGTGACCCCGCTCGCGGCGGCCGGCATCTACGTGCCGGGCGGTCGTGCGCAGTATCCTTCCACGGTGCTCATGAATGCCATTCCCGCCAAGGTTGCCGGCGTCAAGCGCGTGGTTATGGTGACTCCGCCGCAAAAGGATGGCCTGATCAGCCCCTACACGCTCGCCGCGGCAAAGCTCGGCGGCGTGGACGAAATCTATATGGTGGGCGGCGCCCAGGCCGTGGCCGCGCTGGCATACGGTACCGAGACCATTCCGCGCGTCGACAAAATCACCGGCCCGGGCAACGCCTTTGTCGCCGCTGCGAAACAGATTGTCTCGGGTGACGTGGGTATCGATATGGTCGCCGGTCCCTCCGAGGTCTGCGTGCTGGCCGATGCCACGGCCAAGCCCATGGTGGTCGCGGCAGACCTGATGGCTCAGGCCGAGCACGATCCGCTGGCAGCCTGCTATCTGGTGACTTGCGACGAGCAGTTTGCGCGCGAGGTCGAGACGGGTATCGACATTCTGGTGGCGCAGTCGCCGCGTGCCGAGATCACGCGCGCCTCGCTCGACAATGAGGGCACCATCGTGGTGGCCGCCGACATGGCTGCCGCTGTTGAGGCGGTGAATACCGTGGCGCCCGAGCACTTGGAGCTGCACTGCAAGGATGCGATGGGCTTGCTCGGCGGCATTCGCAACGCCGGCGCCATCTTTGTGGGCGCTTGGAGCTCCGAGCCGCTCGGCGATTATGTTGCCGGCCCCAACCACACACTGCCGACCGGCGGCACGGCCATGTTCTCCAACCCGCTTTCGGTCGAAGGGTTCGTTAAGCGCTCGAGCGTCATTTGCTATACACCCGAGGGCCTGCTCTCCGACGCTCCCGCCACACAGCGTCTGGCCGAGGCCGAGGGCCTGTGGGCGCACGCGCTATCCGCCGCTCTGCGTCGCCGTGTGCTGGAACAGGGCGAGGATGCCGTGAGTGCCGAGTCTCTGGCCGCGGCCGACCTGACCAAGGTCGCTTGGCCGGGCGACGCTGTGGCGACGGTCGCCGAGGGTGTGGACCTGGCGGCTGCAGGCTCGGATGGCGCTGGCGCGACCGGCGAGGAGGCCTAACATGGCCGAGCTGACGCCTCGCATGAAGGAGCTCGTCCAGCCCTACTTGGCCGGCATTGAGCCCTATGATCCCAACTTTACGCCCACGCGCATCAACCTTTCGGCCAACGAGAACACCTATCCCGTGCCGGCCGGCGTGCGCGAGGCAATCGATGCATCCCTGGCTGCCACGCCGCTCAACCGCTATCCCGACCCCATGTCCAACGACTTGCGCGATGAGCTTGCTGCCTGGCATGGCGTGGCGCGTGAGAATATTTGCGTGGGAAACGGCGGCGACGAGCTGCTCTATAACTACCTGCTGGCGTTTGGCGGCGCGGGGCGGACCCTGCTCAACTGCCCGCCGTGCTTTAGCGAGTATGCGTTCTTTGCGTCGCTTTGTCAGACTGAGGTGCGCGATGTGTGGCGCGACCCGGCGACCTTTGAGCTCGACCAGGCGGCGGTGCTTGCGGCGGCTCCCGAGTGCAATCTGGCGATAGTGACCTCGCCCAACAATCCCACGGGTGACGTGGCGCCGCTCGACTTTGTCGCGGCCCTGTGCGATGCGTGCCCCGGCATGGTCATGGCCGACGAGGCCTACGTTGAGTTTGCGGACGATTCGTTTGGCGCGGCTACCACGGCGCAGGGGCTTATCGCCGAGCATCCCAACCTGGTGATTCTGCATACGCTGTCCAAGGCGTTCGGCGCCGCCGGCACGCGTCTGGGCTATGTGATCGCGGCGCCCGAGGCCATCGATGTGTTTGCGGCAATTCGCCAGATCTACTCGGTTAACGTGCTGAGCCAGGCGGCAGCACTTGCCTGCGTGCGTGCCCGTGATGCCTATGCACCCGTGGTGGCGCAGGTCGCATCCGAGCGCGAGCGCAAGCTGTGCGCCCTGCGCGCGATGGCTGCCGAGGGCCTGCCCGTGGAGGTATGGCCGAGCGCGGCGAACTTTGTGCTCGTGCGCACGCCGCATGCCACGCGCGTGCGCGAGCGTCTGCGCGACGAGTATTCAATTTTGGTGCGCGACTTTAGCTACGCGCCGGGGCTCGCGGACTGCCTGCGCATTACCGTGGGTACCCCGCAAGAAAACGACGAGGTGCTGGCCGCGTTTGCCGCGCTGGTGAAGGAGGAGATGTAGATGGACCGCTATGCCGAGGTAACCCGCAAGACGGGCGAGACCGACATTGTCGTAAAGCTCGACCTGGACGGATCTGGCGTGTGCGATATCTCGACCGGCGTGCCGTTTTTCGACCACATGCTCAACGCCTTTGGCCGCCATGGCCTGTTCGATTTGACGGTGCATGCGGTAGGCGACGTTGAGGTCGACGCGCACCACACCGTCGAGGACGCGGGCATTGTGCTGGGCGAGGCGTTTTGCCACGCGCTGGGCGACAAGGCGGGTATTACGCGCTTTGCCGACGCGGCGATTGCCATGGACGAGACGCTCGTGATGGCCGCCGTGGACATTTCGGGTCGCGGCCAGGCCTATTGCGAGCTGCCCGTGCCGACCGAGCGCGTGGGTAGCTTCGATACTGAGCTAGCCGTCGAGTTCTTCTATGCCTTTGCGCGCGACGCCAAACTCACGCTGCACGTGCGCGAGCTGGCGGGCGGCAACTCGCATCACATTATCGAGGCCGCCTTTAAGGCCGTGGGCCGTACGATGCGTCACGCCTGCGAGCTCGATCCCCGCGTGCAGGGCATCCCCAGCACCAAGGGCTCGCTGTAACCGTCACAAGGGTAAAACCACCACGAAGATGCCTGTCCCCTTTGTGGTGGTTTTGGATGATGAGAAGTGGAGGGGTCGCGTGGGCGAACCGAAGATCGTGGTGGTCGACTACCACAAGGGTAACTTGTCGAGCGTCGTGCGCGGGCTTGCGCGCGCCGGTGCCGCCGCCTGCACGTCGGACGATCCGGAGCAGATCCGCAACGCGGACGGCCTGGTCATCCCGGGCGTGGGCGCGTTCTATGACGCGATCGCCTTTATGCGTCAGAGCGGCGAGGCGGACGCGGTGCTCGATGCCGTTGCCGCCGGAACTCCGCTGCTCGGCATCTGTCTGGGCCTTCAGCTATTTTTTGAGCGCGGCAACGAGGGCGTGCCTGCGGACGAGGGCGTGGTCGCCGACGGTAACGCCCCCGAGCAGACTGACGGCCCCTGGGTCGATGGCCTGGGCATCATGCGCGGCTCGTGCACGCGCCTGGAGTCGAGCCGCCTGAAGGTGCCGCACGTGGGCTGGGGCCAGGTGCACATGACGCCCACCGGTGCGGCCGACCCGCTGCTCGCCGGTTTTGCCGAGGGCGCCAACATGTACTTCACCCACAGCTACGCGGTGGCCGACGACGCTGATGCCGCCGATGTGCTGGCGCGCACGCACTATACGCGGAGCTTCCCGTGCATCGTGCGCCATGGCAACGTGTGGGGCTGCCAGTTCCATCCCGAGAAATCCTCCGCGCTGGGTCAGCGCATCCTTAAGAACTTCGTCAACATCGTCGAGGAGGCCGGCTGATGATCCTGTTTCCCGCAATCGATCTGATCGGCGGCAAGGTTGTGCGCCTGGAGCGCGGCGACCGCAGCCGCTGCAAGATATATTCCGACGACCCCGTGGCCGTCGCCCGCTCGTTTGCCGAGCAGGGTGCGAGCTGGGTGCACGTCGTCGACCTGTCCGCTGCCTTTGGCGAGGACGAGGACACGTGCGCTGCCAACTCGGCGGCGATTAAGGCCATCTGCGGCGTCGACGGTCTGTCCGTGGACGTGGGCGGCGGCGTTCGCTCGCTCGCACGCATCGACGAGCTGGCCGGCTATGGTGCTCGTCGTATTGCGCTGGGCACCGTGCTGGTGACCGAGCCGGGCTTTGCCGAGGTGGCGGCCCAAGGCTTTGGCGAGCTGCTGGTCGCCGATATTGCCGCGCGCGACGGCCAGGTTAAGGTGAATGGCTGGCGCGACGGCGCGGGCGTGGCGCTCGACGATGCCGTGGCGCAGCTTTCCGAGCTGGGCTTTAAGCATCTGGTGTATACCGATATCGCGCGTGATGGCATGCAGACAGGCATCGATGTGGCGACGTATCGCCATGTGGCCGAGGTCGCGGGCTTTCCCGTCGTGGCTTCGGGCGGTATATCGACGCTCGATGACATCCGCGCGCTGGCCGCGGTGGGTGAGGGCGCGATTGAAGGCGCTATTACCGGCCGTGCACTCTACGAGGGCAACTTTACGCTGGCCCAGGCGCTGGTCGCCGCCCGAGGGGAGGAGTAGCCCATGCTTACCAAACGCGTAATTCCCTGCCTAGACGTCAAGGACGGCCGTGTGGTCAAGGGCGTCAACTTTGTGAGTCTGCGCGATGCGGGCGATCCGGTGGAGCTGGCACGTGCCTACGACCGCGAGGGTGCGGACGAGGTTGTTTTCCTGGACATTACCGCCACGAGTGACAACCGCGCGACGACTATCGAGATGGCGGCGCACGCGGCCGAGGAGCTCGCCATTCCCTATACCGTTGGCGGCGGCTTTCGCGACCTGCCGGGCATGCGCACCATGGTTGCAGCCGGTGCCGACAAGGTGTCGCTCAACTCGGCGGCCGTACGCGACCCGTCGCTGATTAGCCAGGCTGCCGCGGCGTTTGGCAGCCAGGCCGTGGTCGTGGCGATTGATGCCAAGCGCGTGGGGCTGCCCGGGGAGCCGGGCGCCGATAAGTGGGAGGTCTTTACGGCGGGCGGCCGCAACGCTACGGGTATCGACGCGGTGGCGTGGGCCGAGGAGGCGGTTCGTCGTGGCGCCGGCGAAATCCTACTGACCAGCATGGATCGCGACGGCACCAAGGCCGGCTTCGATTTGGCGCTCACCCGCGCCGTGGCGCGCGCGGTACCAATCCCCGTCATCGCGAGCGGCGGCGTGGGCACGCTCGAGCATTTTGCCGAGGGTGTGATCGAGGGCGAGGCCGATGCTGTGCTGGCGGCGAGCGTCTTTCACTTTGGAACCTTCAGCATTCGCGAAGTCAAAGAGTATATGGCCTCTCAAGGTATTCCTGTGAGATTGGATTTTTAGATGGAGCAAGTGACAACCGCGGCAAAGCTTACATATGACGCCCGCGGGCTGATTCCTTGTGTGGTTCAGCAATATGACACCGGCGAGGTGCTTATGGTTGCTTGGATGAACGAGGAGTCGGTGGGACTGACGCTCAAGACCGGCACCACGTGGTTTTGGAGCCGCAGCCGCCAGGAGCTCTGGAACAAGGGCGCGACGAGCGGCAACATGCAGGAGGTCCGCGAGCTCTGGGCCGACTGCGATAGCGATACACTGCTGGTCAAGGTCGACTCGCCGGGTCCTGCCTGCCATACCGGCAACCGTACCTGCTTCTTTAAGCACGTAAAGGGGGAAACACGATGAAGGTCGTGACGCCGTTCGAAGTCGCTGACTGCAACGCCGAGCTCCTCCGCGTGGGCGTGCCGTGCCGCGTGCACCTGACCGATGCCTGCGGGGCGCAGTCGCTTTGGCTCGAGGCCGAGAAGGAAAGGCTCGATGAGGCCCATGCCGTTATCGTCGAGTTCTTTGAGAAAAAGGGCGCAAAGCCTCGGTTCGATGAGACCGGTACCTACTTTACGCTGCAGTAACGAGAGGAAATAACCATGGGAGTCAGAACAGCTAACGTGCAGCCGGGAAACATCGGCGAGACGCTGACGGGACTGGCCGAGGTGATTCACGGTCGTCGCGACGCGTCGCCGGAGGAGAGCTATACCGCCCGCCTGCTGACCGATGTCGAGGACGAGCTGCTCAAGAAGCTTGCCGAGGAGGCGAGCGAGGTGATCATGGCCTGCAAGGATAACGATCACGATCACATCCGCTACGAGGCCGGCGACCTGATCTACCACTTGCTCGTGACGCTCGAGCGCTACGGCATCACCCTCGACGAACTGGCCGGCGAGCTCAACGCCCGCCGCCACTAGTCGTTTAAGAACGTCCCTAACGGCTAGTCTTAGGCGAGGGGCGTGGATTCCCATTCGCCGGTGGGGTGGGGGATATCGAAGGTTCGGTAGCCGCAGTCGTAGGCGTGGGTCTGGGCCTCGCGGATATTCCAGCAGATGTCGCAGGCGCGGTGTGCGTCCGAGCCAAAAGTAATCGGCACCTCGGCGTGGGCGAAGCAACGCAAAAGCCCCGTCGAGGGGTAATAGTCGTCGAGGCCCTTGCGCGGCGCGGCGGTCGAGACCTCGACACGGCGATCAGTGTCGTGAGCGCACTCGGCCATCTGCCCCCAAAACGGAGCGGGGTCAAAGTCGGGCGCAAAGCCTTCCTTCGAAAAGCGCATGACCAGGTCGGGGTGGGCCATCACGTCAAAGCTGAGTGAGCTTTCGCAGGCGCGGCACCAGTCGTCGACATAGCGCTCCCACACGCCGTGTACCCCCAGGTTTTCCCAAACATGCAGGTTGGTATCGTCGTCGATCCAGCCGCAGAGCGAATCGGGTGCATCGGGGCGAGCGACGTCCTTCGTTCCCGCCGTGCCCGCAGCGCCGGCCGCAATATCGCCCGGGTTACCAATCCAGTGCACGCTGCCCAGACGTACGACGGCGCCCTGGGACCAGCGCTCTACCAAGGGCTCGCAGCCTTCGTACCAATCGCATTCAAAACCGTAGATAAAGGTGAGCTCCGGCGCAATCTGCGCGGCGAGTTTGCGGGCGTCCTCAAAGGCCAGGCGATGTGCCGGCAAGTCGCCCTCGAAGACCTGCACCTCGCAGTTGGCGTCCATGCTGGCGGGCAGGGTGAGGTGGTCAGTCGAGACCATGACGCGGCAGCCTGCCGCAGCAGCGGCACGGACGTTGTCCTCAAACGAGGCATGGCCATCCGAAAACGAAGTATGGGTGTGGCAATCGACCAGCGGGCAGGCGGGCATGGCGACTCCTTTGCGTTTGGTGAATCCGCTCCATTGTAACGGCGCGGCCCCCGATGCGACGAGCGCACCGGGGGCCGAAATCGACGGGAAAGGACAGGCGGCGCGTGCCGGCGCCGGCGACTACTTGCTTCGTGCCGCCACGCGTTTGGCCTGCACCGTTACCATCGCGTGCCGCACGGCGGTGATGGGGCGATAGCGGATCATACGTGGTCCCGACCAGCGCATGACCTTGCGGATCTTCTCGCGCATGGCGGACCGGTAACAATGCGAAGGACAGGCCGAGCAAAATGTCTTGGTGCCCATGTGGGGGCAGTGCCCAATGCGCGCGACGGCGTATTTCTGCAGCTCGGCGCATTCGGGGCAGAGCGTAATGGTTCGGAGTCCGAGCTTCACGCGCACGGGCCCATCGTCGCCAGCCTGCTCGACCGCATGCCCACCGCCATGATGTCCACGACACCACAGCGCGATCATCTGCGACACCATTTGGGTCTCGCGCTCACGTTTGCGTGCCAGCTCCGGTGTGTCGACCTGGCGCGCCATTAGCTCAGCCTCCCGTGCTCGACCGAAAGCGAGAAATCGGCAAACGCGCAGGTGCTGGCACGGTGGCTTACCAGCACAATGGTCTTGCCGCGACGCTTGAGCTCGTCGATCGCCTGCATCACGGACGCCTCGTTGAGGGCATCGAGCGCGCTGGTGGGTTCGTCGAGCAAGATGAAGGGTGCGTCGTTGAGGAAGATGCGCGCAAGGCCGATGCGCTGGCGCTCGCCGCCCGAAAGCGAGTCGCCCAGCTCGGCAACGGGCGTGTCGAGTCCCTGCGGCAGACGGTCGATGAGCGTGGTGAGTGAGGCGGAGCGGCAAGCGTCGAGCAGCTCGGCATCGGTGGCGTTGGCGTGCGCGACCAGCAGATTCTCGCGTACGGTGCCGCAGAACAGATGTGTGTCCTGGGTCATATAGGCCTCGTGGCTGCGCAGGCTCGCTGTGTTGATGTGGCGGGCATCGACGCCGCTCACCGTGATGGTGCCGGCTGCGGGGTCCCAAAAGCGCATGAGCAGCTTAAGCAGCGTCGACTTGCCCGAACCCGAGCGCCCCATGATGCAGGTCATGGTACCGGGCGCAAAGGTGCAGGTCACGTCGTCGAGGATGAGACTCGCAGCGGTGTCGTTCGCGACCTGCTCTGTGGCGCCCGCACCGCCCGCGTCCACGCCGCCCACATAGCTAAAGCTCACATGCTCGGCTGCGGCGCCGGCAAACTCAACGTTCTGTCCATCGGCGACCTCGGCGCACTGGGGCTGCTCGTCGAGCAAATCGAGCACGCGTGCGCCCGAGGCGAGCGTCTCCTGCAGTGAGGCGCCCAGGCGGCTCACGGCCATCACCGAGCCAAACGACGACACAAAGGTAAAGACGGCGACAAACGCTGCGGCAAAGTCAATCGTTCCCGCAGACACCAGCTGCAGCGCACGCCCGAGCATCACCAGATTGGCCGCAAGAATAAGCGCATCGGCTACGGCCTCGCTGACCGCCTGGCGGCGCTTGAGGCGCGCGTCCACGGCGCCGACTTGCTCGGTCAGATTGCCCAGGGCACGGCTGCGATCGGTGCCACCGGCAAACTGGATAGTCTCGGACGCGCCGCGTAGACTGTCGAGCACAAAGGCACCCAGCTTACCGGCGCCCTCGCGGCTCTGGCGGCCGGTGGTGCCGCATGCCTTGGCCGAGGTCAGGGGCAGCAGCACGCCCAGGACCGCGTAGGCCACGAGCGCGATGCCCGCGAGCTCGGGGCTCACAGCCAGCAAAAAGCCCTCAAACACAACGGTGCAGACCAGAGCGATGGCAATGGGCGAGATGGTGTGCGCGTAGAATACTTCGAGCAGCTCGATATCCGAGGTGACCAGACTCACGAGCTCGCCCTTGCCGCGGCCCTCGAGCTTAGCGGGGGCGAGCTGGCGCAGGGCGCCAAACACCAGGTCGCGAATGTGTGCGAGCAGACGGAATGCGATGTAATGGTTGCAGAGCTGCTCGCCGTAGTGGAGCGGCCCGCGTGCGATGCCGCAGGCGGCACAGGCCGCGCATGTGACGATAAGGCCCAGGCCCAGGGCATTGTGGCCCAGGGCCGCCATAAGGCCAAGGGCGCCAAAGGCCGGCACGAACGCGGCAGTGAGCATGCCAATGCTGCCCAGCGCGACGGCTAGCACAGGCCAGCCGGCAAGCGGTCGGACAAGCCCCATCATGCGCCACATGATGGACGGCGCCGAGCGACGGGCGCGGCCGGAGTCAGGCGCCGCGGCAGCGGAAGACGAGCCAGCACCGTTGAGGCCATCGGTACGGGCGGTGCTGCCGTCAACAGCCTCAACCGCGCCGGCATCCTCGGCATCACCCTCCGCATACGCATATGCCGAGAGCTGCTCCTGGCTGTTCCACATGCGCGCATAGGCGCCCGCGCCCGACAGGAGCTCATCATGGGTGCCGCGCTTGGCAATGCGACCGCGCTCCAGCACCAGAATCTGGTCGGCGTCCACGATCGTCGACAGGCGATGCGCCACCACAATTACGGTGTGCTCGCCGGCAAGCGACGCGATGACCTCGCCGATCGCGGCCTCGCTTGCGGCATCGACGTTGCTCGTCGCCTCGTCAAACACATAGATGGGCGAGTCGTGCAGCAGGGCGCGGGCCATGCACACGCGCTGGCGCTGGCCGCCCGAAAGGTTGGTGCCGCCCTCGTTAATCACCATGTCGAGCCCGCCGTTGGCCTGCACAAAGGCCGCCACGCGCGTGCGGCCGAGCGCGCGCAAAAGCTCGACGTCGGTGGCGTTGGGCTGGGCGAGCAGCAGGTTGTCGCGCAGGGTGCCGGCAAACAGGTAGCCGTTGGTGGGCACCAGCGTGACGGCGCGCATGAGTGAGGTGGCCGTGGCATCGCGCAGTTCAACGCCGCCGATGCGAACGCTGCCACGGTAGGCACCCTTGCGGCCCGCGATAATCCCCGCGAGCGTGGACTTGCCGCCGCCGCTTTCGCCCACGAGTGCCACGAGCGAGCCGTGCGCAATGGTCGCGCTGGCGCTGTCCAGCACCGTGCGGTCGCCGTATGCATAGCTCACGCCCGCGAGCTCGATATTGCCGCGACCGTCAAGCTCAACATCGCCGCGCTCGGGCTCGGGCGTATCCAAAATGCCAAACATGCGGCGCGAGGCGGCCATGCCGTTCATAGCCGTGTGGAACAGCGATCCCAGACGGCGCATGGGCAAAAAGAACTCCTGCGACAGAAAGACGATGAGAAAGGCCGCCTCAAAGCCAATCTTGCCCGTGGCGAGCTGCAGCACGGCTACGATAATGCCGAGCGCGGCGCCCATATAGACGACCAGGTCCATAACGCAAATGGAGCGCAGCTGCATCACCAGCAGGCGCATGGTTGCTGTGCGGAAACGCTCGGACTCTGCGTTGATGCGCTCGTGCCAGCTGCGATCGGCCTGGTAGACCTTAAGGGTGGTGAGACCCTGCACGGCCTCCAGGAACATGCCACCCAGATCGACATAGCTGCCCCAGTACTCGGCACCGATCTTTTTGGCGTTGCGCATGACCATCATGATGGAGACGGGGATGACCGGAACGCAGGCGAGCAGCAGCGCGGCGGGAAGACCCGCCTGGCCCACGAGCAGTACAAACAGCGTGATGGGTGCCAAGCCCGCAAAGAAGAGCTGCGGCAGGTAGCCGCCAAAGTACACCTGGAGTTGCGTGGCGCCCTCGACGCTGGTCTGGACGGCCTCGGCGGTGGGGACGGTCTCGGTGTAGGAGGGGCCGAGTGCGGTGAGCTTGTCGTAGACGAGCGAGCGCACGCGGCGGACGGCCTCGAACGCGGCTTTGTCGCCGGCGCGTTGGGCCAGGTAGATGGAGGCGGCGCGCACGATGATGGCGGCGGCGAGCGGTAGGGCCGCCTGTGCGAGGGCATCGACGGCGAGCGCGGCGGAAAGACCGTCCGTGACGATGCCGCCCAAGATGCGCGCAAGCACCCACATCACCGTAATGTTTGCCATGAGCGCGATCCACTTAAACAGGACGCTTGCCATAATGTAGGGCGTTGCCTGCGGAACCAGGGAGAAGAGCCGCTTCTCGAACATGAAACCTCCTATGCCGTAACGGTGCCGGGCGGGGTTCTCGGCAGCCGCTTAGTTAGCCAAATGCAACTAGAGTAACATCGTGCAGCGGGTAAGTATGCCGAGGGTAATTTTTAGCCGATGAACTGCGTAGAAAGTTCAAAATTGTTGAGTGCGGCGAACTTTGTGGTGGACGGAGTGCGGCGCAATTTTGATCGTGTGTGGCCCCGCTCCAAAACGTGTACGTCAGCCTCCAAAACCGACAATAAATGACATGTTTGGAGGCTGACGTACATGTTTGGATGAGGGCGAGGGTGACGACGGACGAAAGTCACGCCTGTGCCACGTCCGATGTGCTAGCGTTTGGGTGAACAAAACGAGCCCGTGCGGAAAGGATCCGGACCGTATGCAACGTGGAAGTACATCTCCGCTGTCCCGCGAGACCGATGCGCCCGAAACCATCGTCAAGCTGGAGTGCGACATCGACGATGCATCGCCCGAGGTACTCGCCTATGCCGCCGACCGCCTGCGCGAGGCAGGTGCGCGCGAGGTGCACTGGCTGCCTCTCTACTGCAAAAAAGGTCGCCCCGGTTGGCAGCTGCAGGTGATCTGCTCGCACGAGGATATCGAGCGCCTACAGACGATTATCTTTTTGGAGACCACGACCAACGCCGTTCGTCGCCAGGTGATGGAACGCGTCTGCCTGCCGCGTCGTTTTGAGCAGGTAGCGACGCCTTGGGGCGAGGTGGCCGTCAAAGTAGCCACCCTGCCCGACGGCAGCGAGCGCGCGGCACCCGAGTACGAGGATTGTGCCCGTCTTGCCCGCGAGCACAACGCGCCGCTCCAGCGCGTGATGCAGGCGGCACAAGCCTCGGCACTGCGATTTGAATAGCGCGCCCGGCCACATCTCGCGCCTGGCCACATCAACCCCATCCGAAAGGACCCTCCCATGAAATACCTCATCGCCTCCGACATCCACGGCTCGGCATATTGGACCGAGCGCCTCTGCGCCGCCATCGAGTCCGAGCAGCCCGACCGCATCGTCCTACTGGGCGACCTGCTCTATCACGGTCCGCGCAACGACCTGCCGCGCGACTACGCCCCCAAGCGCGCGATTCCGCTGCTCAACGCCCTGGCCGACCGCATCATCGCGGTGCGCGGTAACTGTGACGCCGAGGTCGACCAGATGGTCCTCGACTTTCCCGTCATGGCCGACTACGCCACGCTGTTCGACGAGACCGGCCGCGAGCTGTTCCTGACGCACGGCCACGTCTTTGGCGCCGGCATGCACAACAGCGTCGACCACGCGCCCGCGCTGCCCGAGGGCTCCGCGCTCGTCTACGGCCACACGCACATCAAGGTTAACGAGGCAAGCGAGGCGCACCCGGGCCTGTGGCTCTTCAACCCCGGCAGCGTGAGCATTCCCAAGGACGGTACGCACAGCTATGGCATCTACGAGGACGGCGCGTTCCGTCACGTGATCCTGGAGGAGGAATAACCATGGCAGAGCAGCTGGCTCAGCAAAATGCCGAGGGCTCGCGCGATCTGTCCACGCTGGTCGACGCGTCGGCCGAGCTGCAGCATCTGGTGCAGACCATCTGGCGCCTGCGTCAGCCCGATGGCTGCCCGTGGGACCGCGAACAGACGCATCAGAGCATTGGCAAGAACATGATCGAGGAGGCCTACGAGGCGCTCGACTGCATCGAGGCCGACGACGTGGCGCATCTGCGCGAGGAACTCGGCGACGTGCTCATGCAGGTCGTACTGCATGCGCAGATTGCGGCGGACGCCGGTGAGTTTTCGCTGGCCGATGTGGCACGCGATATCGACGCCAAGCTCATCCGCCGCCACCCACACGTGTTTGGCGATGCGGACGCCGAGAGCTCCGACGAGGTTCTCAAGATCTGGGACGAGGTCAAGCTTGCCGAGAAGGCCGCCAAAGACCAGGCCGTGGCGGCAGGCGAGGCCGCGCCCGAGGGTCTGCTCGACGGCGTGCCCACGCACCTGCCGGCGCTGATGCAGGCTCAGAAGGTGTCGCGCAAGGCGGCTGCCGTGGGCTTTGAGTGGGAGACGGTCCAGGACGTGTGGGACGAGGTCGCCGAGGAGCGTGCCGAGTTTGAGGCCGAGGCTTCCGGCTCGCCCGAGCGCGAGATGGAGTTTGGCGACCTGCTCTTTGCTCTGGTCAACGTTGCGCGCAAGGAGGGAATCGACGCCGAGAGCGCCCTGCGGGCCAGCACGGCAAAGTTCCGCCGCCGCTGGGCCGCGATGGAGCAGATGGCGGCCGACGCCCACGTGGATCTGGCCGAGCTTTCGACCCACGGCCTCAATGACCTCTGGGATGCCGCAAAGGCAGAGGAGTAAGACTGCGGGGGCGACGGGACGGACTTGTCCCATCGCCCCTATTATTTTTTAAAAAGATTGTATCCCTTGGCTAACTTAGGGCATAATGCAAAAAGTGCGATAAGGCTAACTTATGAACCTGCGCGCCGCTGTAGCGTGCAAGCCGTGTCGCCAAGCATTCAACCCGTTTCCAAGTGAGAGGGAGACAACATGAGCGATATTTTGGACGTCTACGGTCGCGAGGTGCTCGACAGCCGCGGCAATCCCACCGTCGAGGTCGAGGTCGTGCTCGAGGACGGCAGCTTTGGCCGTGCAATGGTGCCTTCGGGTGCTTCGACCGGCGCCTTTGAGGCCTGCGAGCTGCGTGATGGCGACAAGGGCCGCTATCTGGGCAAGGGCGTCTCTCGGGCCGTCGAGCACGTCAATAACGAGTGCGCTAACGCCGTCGTGGGCCTCGACGCCTTCGACCAGCGCGCCGTCGATGCCGCGCTGATTGCCGCGGACGGTACCCCCAACAAGACCAAGCTCGGTGCCAACGCCATCCTGGGCGTGTCGCTGGCCGTCGCCCGCGCCGCTGCCGAGTCGGCGGGCCTGTCGCTGTACCAGTACCTGGGCGGCGTCAACGCCCACCTGCTGCCCACGCCTATGATGAATATCCTCAACGGTGGCGTCCATGCCGACAATAACGTTGACTTCCAGGAGTTCATGATCATGCCGGTGGGCGCCCCGAGCTTTGCCGAGGGCCTGCGTTGGTGCGCCGAGGTCTACCACACCCTCAAGGGCGTGCTGCACGAGGCGGGCCTGGGCGGCGGCGTGGGCGACGAGGGCGGCTTTGCGCCCAACCTCAAGACCAATGCCGAGCCGTTCGAGTACATTACCAAGGCCGTCGAGAAGGCTGGCTTTAAGCCCGGCGTCGACTTCATGTACGCCATGGATCCGGCCTCGACCGAGTTCTACAACGCCGAGACCGGCATGTACGAGCTCAAGGGCGAGGGCGTGGAGTACACGAGTGCCCAGATGGTTGATTACTGGGAGAAGCTCGTCGACACCTATCCCATCATCTCCATCGAGGACGGCATGGCCGAGGAGGACTGGGACGGTTGGGTTGAGCTTACCCGCCGCATTGGCAACAAGGTGCAGCTGGTGGGCGACGACCTGTTCGTCACCAACACCGAGCGCCTCAAGAAGGGCATCGAGCTGGGTGCCGCCAACGCGATCCTGGTCAAGGTCAATCAGATCGGCACGCTCACCGAGTCGCTCGAGGCCATCGAGACCGCCAAGGAGGCCGGTTACGCCTGCATCGTGAGTCACCGCTCCGGCGAGACCGAGGATTCCACGATCGCCGACCTGGTCGTGGGCGTCAATGCCGGCCAGATCAAGTCGGGCGCCCCGTGCCGCAGCGACCGTATCGCCAAGTACAACCAGCTCATTCGCATCGAGGACGAGCTCGAGGGCAGCGCGCGCTACGCCGGCAAGGCCGCGTTCTACAACATTCGCTAAACGGGCGAATTTGGCGAGGAGGAGGCTGACTCGGTTCCGCCCCGCCTTGGCTGGACGCCGCAAAGCGCTGTGGGCGCTGGGCCATATGGCTCAGCGCCTTTTTTATGTCGAGCAAAGGCTGGCGAAGGCGGTGCGGGCGCTCGTGCTATAACTAAAGGACTTAGCGCAAACAAACCTCAACCGCACAAGGCGCACATGGATCAGATTTACGACAACAGGTACTATTCCGCCGGTTCACGCGAGCCGTCGCCTCGCCGTGCACGCACGGTGCAGCTCGGTGGGCCCGCCTACGCCGGCGTCGACCGCCCCGTGCAGCGCCCGACAAGTACCTCGCGCCCCAATGCTCAAGTGAATACTTCGACAGATGGACCGGTGCGCCCGGCACGTTCGTCGCATACGTCGCGTCCCTCGACTCAGGCACACGACAAATCGAGCAGGCCCTCGAACCGTTTTTCGGGCTCGGACTTTATGCGCTACGCCAACGACAACGCGGTGGTCAAGGCGATCTATGACTTTACGCATGGCTCTCTGCGTCCGCTGTTTATCGGTATCGTGGTGGCGCTGGTGCTCGTGAGCCTGTATTTCCCCGTGCGCGATCTGTACGTGGCAAAGCGTTCGAGCGATATCTTGGCCAAGCAGGTCGAGATTCGTCAGCAATACAATGATGAGCTGCAGAAAAGTGCCGACAAGCTGCTCTCGGAGGAGGGTATCAAGGACGCGGCGTCCGAGGACCTAGGCCTAGTGATGCCCGGCGAGAAGAAGATTGACGTGCTAGGCTTGGACGAGGATTCGGATTCGTCGTCGAGCAAAAAGTCCTCAAACGCCAAGAAGGCCAGCGAAGTTGCCAAGGAAATCGAAGAAGTCGGCAAGGACGCGCCGTGGTACATCCAGGCGCTCGACATGCTGTTTGGGTTTAACGGTGTCGAGGGCCAGACGGTCGTGTCCAACGGCAAATAGCGCCCGGAGGGGAGCCCGCAATGACAA
Source organism: Collinsella sp. (assembly GCA_019414205.1). Lineage (GTDB taxonomy): Bacteria > Actinomycetota > Coriobacteriia > Coriobacteriales > Coriobacteriaceae > Collinsella. Next base: position 24,347 of record DXML01000022.1, read on the forward strand.
ATTGCAAACGCTATAAGGTGGCCGCGATCGACCTGGGAACGGTGTCGTCGCGACTGGTGCTGGCGCAGGCCGAGGCCGGGGCGATCGTGGAATCGTCCAAGCATACCGAGATTACCGACCTGGGCGAGGGCGTGGACGCGACGGGCCGCTTTTGCGAGGAGGCCGTTGAGCGTGTGCTCGAAGCGTGTTGTATGTTTGTGGATGAGGCGCGTGCCTTTGGGGCCGCGTGCGTCTGCACCACGTGCACGAGCGCCGCGCGCGATGCGTCCAATGCCGCCCTGCTGCTGGACGGCCTGCGCGAGTTGGGGCTCAAACCACAGGTGATTCCGGGCGAGGTCGAGGCGCGCCTGACGTTTTTTGGCGTGGCGCACGACTTTGCCGGCGAGCGCATCATCGTCGCGGATTCGGGCGGCGGCTCCACGGAGCTCGCGACGGGCGTATACGCTCCGGAGCGCAGCGTCTTTGCGCTGGAGGGAACGCGCTCGCTGGACATCGGTTGCCGTCGCGTGACGGAGCGCTTTTTCTCCGCGTTGCCGCCCGCGGATGGCGAGCTTGCTGCCGCTGCCGCGTGGGCAGGCGAGCAGTTCGCCGCCTATTTTGAGGGCCTGCCTGTCGACTTTGAGCGCGCCGAACGCCTCGTTGCGGTGGGCGGTACCGTCACCACGCTCGTGGCGCTCGTTCACGAACTGGAGCCGTACGATTCGAGCTTTGTGCACCTGCGCGAGCTTTCGATGGAGCAGGTCTCGGCCGCTATCGAGCGCATGTCCGCGCTGGACGTTACGGGCATTGCCGCGTTGCCGGGCGTGCAGCCCAAGCGCGCGGGCGTGATTCTGGCCGGCGCCGTGGTGATCCGCGAGCTTATGCGCGCCGGTGGCTACAGGGCGCTTACCGTGAGCGAGAACAGCCTGCTTGCCGGTATGGCCGCCACCATTAACGAGGTTCTCGACGGCGAGCTACCCACCATCGGCTGGACCCCCAGCCTCAGCACCCTCCAATAAGTTGCGGTGAAATACGGACTAAAATCGCCCTTTCGGGCCCCAAACAGTCCCTATTCCACCGCAACTCAACAGCCGGCACTTAGGGACGTTCCTTTTCTGCCGGCACCTGGGGACAGTCCTTGGGTTGATATGGGCAGTCAAAAAAGCCCCGTCCCAAATTATCTGCTCTGCAGTTGACGGCGTTCAAAAGAAATGAGCCCGCATCCCAAAGGGACACGAGCTCGTAAAAGCCAAATGGTAGGGGCGGTGGGACGTCTGCGCATTTGCTGCGCAAATACGCACCGGCTTCGGCCGCCTGTCGGCGCCCTCGCCGGCTCGCTACGGACGCTGCGCGTCCGCTTAACGCTCGCCCCCTCGCGGGTTCGAGTCCCGCCGGCATCTTAAAGAAACGAGCCCGCATCCCTAGGGGACACGGGCCCGTAAACAATACGTGGTAGGGGCGGTGGGACTCGAACCCACAATCCTTGCGGCGAGAGATTTTAAGTCTCCTGCGTATGCCAATTCCGCCACGCCCCCGTGAGACTAGAAGTCTAGCACAAGCCGCCCGTTACGCGTTGACGGCCATCGAGTGCCGGCCCGACTTTTCCAGGTACTCGGCAAACTTGGCCTCGTCGCCCTTGTTCTTGTACTGTAGGGCCAACAGGTATTCCAGGCGGCAGCTCTTGACCTTGTCGTCACCGGCTTCCTTGAGCATGCGCTCCAGCTCGGGAATATCGTTGTGGCGCTTGAGGATCATCGTGTCATACATCAGCTGGCATTCGTGCGCGACTGCCTCGGCCTGGCCGCCCTCAAAGCCTTTGATCTCGTGCAGCAATTCCTTGGACTTTTTGCGGTCCTCCTGACCAACGTAGTAGTTAAAGGCCTTAATGACCAGGTCGACGCGCTGCATCTTGGGCAGATTGAGCCCCAGCAGCAAATCGAACATCTCATCGGCGCGCTTGTGGTCCTCGCGCAGCAGATAGGAGTTCAGGCGCAGGTAGTCGCGGTTGTAGCGCGGGTACAGCATGCTGGTGAGTTTGCCGTCGAGCAAACGATCGAACTCGTCCCACTGCTTAGCGGCCATAAGCTGCTGCAGGCGTTTAAACGTGGTGCGTTTTTTGACGCTAAAGAACACCGACACGGCGATGCAGATGATAACGACGGCGGTCCAGAGTGTGCGGGAATCGGGCATATTAGGGTCCTTAGTCACTCATAAAGCGAGCGGTATGACAACACGTACTGGATGTATTATACGCAGCGCGCAAGCAAACTGGCATAAAAGCTCATCGAGGCCGAGTGCTATCGCTCGCTGCGGTACACTTACCTAAAGTAAACCATGAAGGGAGACATTACCTATGAAGAAGATCGTTTTGGCTTGCGGTGCTGGCGCTGCTACTTCCACGCTCGTTGCCCAGAAGGTCGCCACCTTGCTCGACGCCAACGGTTACGCCGGCAAGTACGAGATCGTGCAGTGCGCCATCTCCGAGGCCAAGGACTACTGCGACGAGGGCGCCGACCTGCTGATCGCCACCACCGTTGCCCCCGAGGGCCTCACCTGCCCGTACGTGAGTGGCGTGCCCTTCATGACCGGCATGAACCGCGTCGCTGCCGAGAAGGCCGTCCTCGACGTTATGGCTCAGTAGGCGCTGACTGTATGAGTGAGCAGAACGCCAACCCGGTAGAGCTCTTTGGCATGCGCGTTGCCCATGTGGGCATTAACGCCACTGACCCGGCAGACGCCCTGGAGATCGCGGAGCTGTTCTCGACGATGATGGGCCTGCCCGTTATCGAGACCCCGGTTTCGTACTTTAACGATTCGCTGGTCGAGATCATGAAGCAGAACGGTCGTGGCGCCAAGGGCCACATTGGCTTTGCTGTCAACGACATCGATGCGGCCGAGAAGTGGTTTGCCGAGCGCGGGCTCGAGGTCAACGAGGAGTCGCGCGTGCTGCTGCCCGACGGCGGCACCAAGCTCGTGTACTTTAAGCGCGAGTTCGCCGGCTTCGCCGTGCACCTGTGCCGCGAGTAGCGCACAGGCTGCTATAGCTAGCAAAAAGGGATAGAGCCGCCTGGCCCTATCCCTTTTTTATGCCGAGGGGCTTTCTATCGTGGCAGGCGAATCGTAAAGCGGCTGCCGACGCCCTCGACTGAGGTCACGCCAATGACACCACCATGGCTATCGACGATCCACTTGGCAATGGCAAGCCCCAGACCCGAGCCCTGCGCGCCGACATCGCGTGCGTTGTCGGCGCGGTAGAACCGTTCAAACGCGTGAGCTGCGGATTCCTGGTTCATGCCGATGCCCTCGTCCTCAACGCTTATGTCGACCGTGCCCGCGCCCGCATCCGGTGCTACGCCAAACGAGATGGGCGTGCCCGCGTCCGAATACTTGGCGGCGTTTTGCACGATCACGCGCAGCGCCTGCTTCACGAGCGCCACGTCGACGGGCGCGTCGCAGCGCGGGTCGCTGGCAAGCAAGGCGTCAAAAGCCAGCCGATACGTGTGCTCGGCATCGATCATCTGTGACTCCTCGCATACCTCGCCGACCAGTGCGGCCAGGTTGGTATTCGCACGCCGCAGGACCGTGCGCCCGGCATCGCCGCGCGCCAAAAACAGCAGCTGCTCCACGAGCTCCTGCATATGCTCGCTTTCGGCCTTGAGGGACGCGATGGATTCCGCCAGCACGTCCGGGTCATCTTTGCCCCAGCGGTCGAGCATGTTTACGTAACCCTGAATCACCGCGATGGGCGTTCGTAGCTCGTGGCTTGCATCGTTGACAAAGCGCATCTGCTGCAGCTTTGCCTCTTGCATCTGGCGCAGCAGGCGGTTGAGCGCGACCTCGATGCTTGCCAGGTCGGCGTCGCCGGTGGTGACGCTCGGCGAGTCGACGCTTGCGCGCTCGATGGCCTGCTCCAGCGTTTCCATCTTGCCGCCGGAGAGCTGCATGCGGCCGAGTTCGTCCACGCGCAGGGCCAGATCGTTGAGCGGCGCCATGGTGCGGCGCACGCGGCGGGCGCCGCCGAGCATGTTGAGCACGCTGATGACCTGCCAACCCACAACAACAAGGTAGAGAGGCCATAGCGTGACGAGGTCCTGCGCGAGGGGGAAAGTCTTGGTGGTACGCGCAAGCTCGACGGTATAGGTGAGCGTTATCAGGTCCCAGCCGCGCGCGGGCGTCAGCGACATGCCGCGAACGGTGGCGCTGGGGATCCATCCTGTGGTAAACGCGCCGTTGGGCAGCGTCTGGTTGTATCCATAGACGAGGATCGCCGCCGCAATAACCAACAGTAACAGATCGAGCCAGATGTGGCTCATCAAGCGGCGCCACATATAGCTCCAGTTGATGGCGCGGGCGATGGAGGTGACGCGCTTGACCTCGGCGTTACGCACGGCAGACATAGCCCACCCCGCGCACGGTCTGGATGATGCGGGCGCCGCCGGCGTCCTCGATCTTGGCGCGCAGGTGCGCGATGTGCACGTCGACGTTGTTGGTGTCGCCTACGTAGTCGTAGCCCAGCGCCTCGTGCGCGATGCGCTCGCGCGTGAGTACGGTCTCGGCATGCGCCATAAGCAGGGCGAGGACATCGAACTCGCGGGCCGTGAGCGCGATGGGCGAGCCGCCGACCGTGACTTCGCGGCGGTCGGGGTCGAGCGCAACCGAGTCAACGGTAAGCGCGGCGTGGGAGGGCGTGGCAGCGGTCTGGGCCGTGTCGGTTGCCGGGGGCATTGTGGCGATACCGGCGCCCGCGCCGCCTGCCGCGCCCGCCCCAGTACCGGCGCCTCCAATGCCCGAAGCCGCCCGCACGGCCTCCGAGCGCTTCAGCGCCACGCGGATCCGTGCGAACAGCTCCTCAATCGCAAATGGCTTGGTCAGGTAATCGTCGGCGCCGGCATCGAGCCCGGCCACCTTGTCCATCACGGCATCGCGCGCGGTGACCATAATCACCGGCACATCCTTGTGCTTGCGGACACGCCGCAGGACCTCCATACCGTTGAGCTGCGGCAACAGCACATCGAGCAGAATCAGATCGTAGTCGCGCTCCAGCGCCAGGTTCACGGCGGTGCGACCGTCGGCGGCGTGCTCCACCTGGTAGCCTTCGTGCTCCAGCTCGAGCGTCACAAAGCGGGCGATTTTCTCCTCGTCCTCTACGATCAGAATCCGTGCCATGCGTGCCCCCGTCTGCGACTACTTGTCGTCGTTCAGATTTTGCTTGATGTCATCCGCGGCGTTAGCAGCGCTATCCATCAGGTTGTTGATGCTGCCGGGCACGTCGCCGTCGCTGTCGATGCGGTAGCGCATGCCAAAGAACAGGCCAATCAGCATCAGCCAAATCGTAGCGCCCCAGGCAAACAGCGCGACGATGGGAATCAGGATGGGGATGTTGAGGATGATCGCATCGCGGCGCGTGGCGATAAACTTGGTGTCCAGGCTCAGGCGGAAGAGCTTTTTGAGGTACTCCCACACGCCGTCCATCTTCTTGGAGAAGTCGGTCTTTTCGCTCGACTTTTCGTAGGCGGCCTGCGCGGCGACCATCTCGGCCGAGGGCTCATCGACCGGTGCGGACTCGGTCGCGGCGTGCGCCGACGTGGTCTGGGTCTTGCCCTGCGACTCGAGCCAAATGATGGCATCCAAAACGTTGCCGTCGGCAGCGTCGAGCGCCGCCTTGGCATCGGTGTAGCTCACGCTGCACTTGGTGCGGATGGTTTCAACTTTTTCGAGGTCGTCCATGGCCTGTCCTTTCGTTCGATGGGCGCGACGCCGGGCAATTTGCTCGGGCGCGAGCGTTGCGTTCGGCGGTCTGCGTTGCGCCGCCCCGCCCTTGGTCGAACTCTATAGTGCAGGTTATAGATTAAGCGATTCTTGAGCCAAGATTAATGTTGGATGAGTTTTTGGGTGGGGCGGAGGCCAAGCGCAGACGAGCGGCTTGAGCCCAAGGATAAATTTGTGTCCGCACGGCGAGATATACTTTTAACTATATTGATGGGCGTGACAGGGCAAAGCTGCCTGGCGCCCGCGAAATCAGAGGGGCCGCCGTGCCGCATGGCACAAACGAGTGGGGTCCCGGCGCAAACAGGGGGTCATACGTGCATATCTACGCTATGAGTGACATTCACGGGTGCTTGGACGCCTTTAAGGCATCGCTTTCCACCATCGACCTCGATGCCGAGGACTCCAAGCTGGTTTTGCTTGGCGACTATTGCGACCGAGGCCCCGATTCACTCGGGGTCTTCGAGCTCGTCATGGACCTGCAAAAGCGGTACGGCGATCGCGTCGTGGCGCTGCGCGGCAACCACGAGGAGATGTTCCTCGAGTACATTGACGAGGTAAACGACCTTAATTTTACGCAGGCATGGATACTTGCCGACAGCAATCTGGCAACGGCCAAGAGCTTCTTAGACGCCGAGGCATTCAAGCACGTTAGGCACCTTTTGAGGCTCAGGAAGTTCGAGGAGGCCTACGCCTATACGGTTGAACGCATGAAGGCCGAACATGCGGACGTCATCGCGTGGGTTCGCAAGCTCCCTTACTTTTACGAGAGCCCCTTCGGCCAGGTCTTTGTGCATGCCGGCATTGACGAGGGTGCCGGGGAGTACTGGAAGCTCGGCACATCTGACGAGTCGTTTACTATGACGCTGCCCGATTACGTGGGGCGTAAGTTCTACCTAGATGTTATCGCCGGGCATATCAACACCGAGGCTGTCTCGGGCATTGCGGGCTACCGCGGTATCTGGCATGACGGCGCCAGCCATTACTACATCGACGGGAACGTCATGAAGAACGGCGCGGTCGCCGTGCTGAACTACGACTCGGAGACAGAGAAGTACGGCGGGCAAGGGCTGGAGTAGGTTGGCGGGCGATTATTTGCCTTTCAATTAACGCAATGATCTATTAAGCCATTCATTCATTCTTCCAGAAGGATATCTTTTGACCAGCTTTCCTTCCTTTGTCTTTAAGCGAAGTTCGGGTTTGATAGAGATACCGCAGTATTCGGGTTTGATAGAGATACCGCAGTAAAACTGCAGCTCTGCTGCATTCAAGTCTATCTTGTCCAATTTTTTAATATACCGATAAAGGCAATGATATTCGTGCTGTTCGTTGCCTAAGGCGTGGGCGACATCGAGGTAGGCGAGCAGGGAGATGAGTACGTGCCACTGCTGATCTAAAACTTTTTTACCATTCTCGTCTTCAGTAAAGGGGTCAAAGGCGTCGAGTTCAGCAACCGCATCTTTGTCAAAGTAAAAGTGGTAATGTCGCTGATCGTCGGTGCGGCACTTAAGCACAAGGTAGAAAACAGCATCGTCTGCTGATACCTTTTTGCTGTTGTCTTCGCACCATTCATCCCATCTGTCTTCTTTAAGGGCAGATTCTATTTCTTTAAGCTTGTTTTCATTAAGTTTATTTAGCTCAAGTACGGTTTCGCCCAGTATATAGGCCTGGTCTCTATGAGGACTGTTTTCGGAAATATTTTTGCAGGGATTGTTGCACCGTTCAATAAAGCCCTTGACGTCTATTGGATTGGTATAAAACTCTCCGGTTGAAGACGCGTTTTTGCAAATAGTGCCGACGCGGTCGAAAAAATCTCTGATATCGTCCAAATTGGCAAATTCGGCTTCGTCCATATCTGGATTCCTTTCTCATTAGGAAACATGTCTCATTATAGGCACGCTTGCGGTCGTAGCGGCTAGGGGTGCCAGTGCTAGTGAGGGTTCCAGAGAAGGAAGCGGCGCGCCCTCGGAGCAGCAAAGAATCAAGGTCTAATACTTTTCCCGAGAAGTGAACGAGCTAAAACGGGCCCCTGAAGCATCGACACTTTAGGAGTGCCGTTTCCTGCGGTTTCGGTACTGAAATCCTGCGATTTTGCCGCCGAAAAATGCGGATGTTTCAGGGATCTAAAAACAGCCGTTCACTTCTCGGGAAAAGTATTAGACCTCGATGGCGGGGGATGGGGTGCCAGTGCAAAACGGCGTCAAGGGTTGGTCGAGCAGGTGGTTTCTCCATTGATGTCCGCACGACATGGGACACTTCCCCTGCCGCCCTGCTATGTCGCGGCGGCATGTACCCAAACAACGACCCTCTAAGGAGTTCGATATTGATGAGTGACAACACCAAACATCTCGCAAAGAAATGCGTCAAGGACGCGGGGCCGTGCCTCGCGCTGTGCGTAGCCGGCGCAGCGGTCGCGCTGCTGGCTGTTCTGGGGCCGTTCGACGTGCTCCGAAGTACCAGCTCTCTGCACGTTTGCATGGCCTTTGCCGGCGCCATGATGACCGGCGGCGTGCTCGATCTGATTTTTTGGGTGCTCGACCCGTTTGGATGGAAGAACGAGGGGTAAGCCCTGAGGGATGGAAGGGCTGGAACGGTTGGCTTAGTGATCGTGCAGAATGTGGGCTAGCGACTTACAGGGAAGTGGTGATCCGATGACGGTCTATGTGACGGGCGATATTCACGGCGGCCTCGACATGCAAAAGCTGCGCGATTGGGATCTTGGGGAAAGCCTGACGAGCGACGACTATCTCATCATTGCCGGCGATTTTGGCTTTCCGTGGGATTTCTCTGTCGAGGAGTGCGCCGACATCACTTGGCTGGAGTCGCGCCCCTATACCGTGCTGTTCGTCGACGGCAACCACGAACGTTTCGACCACTGGGCAGAGCGCCCCATGGAGTTGTGGCACGGTGGGCTGACGCAGCGTTTGTCGGACACCTCGCCCATACGGCGCCTGACGCGCGGCGAGGTTTTTGAGCTCGACGGCTCAACGGTCTTTACCATGGGCGGCGCCACGAGCGTGGACAAGGAATACCGCATTCCGTATTCCAGCTGGTGGCCGCAGGAGCTGCCGGACGAGCGCAACTTTGAGGAGGCGCGGACAAAGCTCGACAGCGTGGGCTGGAAGGTCGACTACGTGGTCACCCACACCTGCTCTACGCGCATGCTTTCGCCCACGCTCTATCCGGCGCCCGGCTGGAATTGCCCCGCCGTCGATCGACTTACGGCATTTTTTGACGAGTTGGAAGACCGCTTGGACTACAAGCGCTGGTACTACGGGCATTTTCATCGGGATGCCAACCCGACCGAGCGCCATACCGTGCTCTACGACTGCATCGTTCGCCTGGGCGACGAACTCCAGCCTTGGGATGTTGCGTAGGGGTGGGGCGTATTTGGCTACTCGGCCGTTACAGTGATGTTCTCTCGGTGCGCGCGGATAACATCCCAGCTAAAGTGCTCGACCAGCCGCTCGGCAGAGCGCGGCGTGGTGTCCGGCGCGATGCCCGTTTGCCCGGCGAGCCAGCCCAGCAGCGCTTCGGGCGTGCCAAAGCGGGCGCGGAGTTCGCCCAGGTCCAGATCGCGATCTCGTTTGGAAAGGCGGCGGCCGTCCGGTGCCATGAGCAGCGGAATATGTGCGTAGTGCGGCGTGGGCAGTCCCAACAGGTGCTGCAGATAGATCTGGCGCGGCGTGGACCCCAGCAGGTCGCATCCGCGCACGACCTCGGTGACGCCCATGGCGGCGTCGTCGACCACCACGGCTAGCTGATAGGCAAATACGCCGTCGCTGCGGCGGACCAAAAAGTCGCCGCACTCGGTGGCGAGCGCCTCGCATTGGGCGCCGTACGTGCGATCCACAAATTCGATCACGTCGTCTGCGAGGTCGTCGACGGTGGGCACGCGCAGACGTGTGGCCGGGGCGCGCAGGGCGCTGCGGCGGGCCACCTCCTCGGCCGAAAGACTTCGGCAGGCGCCACGGTAGATGGGCGTGCCGTCGCTCGCGTGCGGTGCACTCGCGGCGTGGAGCTCGGCGCGTGTGCAAAAGCAGGGATAGGTGAGGCCGGCGTCTTTCAGCCGGCGCAAGGCGCTCTCGTACAGGTCTAGGCGGTCGTGCTGATAGTAGGGGCCTTCGTCCCACTCCAGCCCCAGCCAGGCCAGGTCGTCAATCAATTGAGCGGCAAGTTCGGGGCGCTTGCAGCGATCGTCCAGGTCCTCAATGCGTAACACGATGCTGCCGCCCTGGCTGCGGGCCGAAAGCCACGCGCACAGGCAGCTGAACACGTTGCCCAGGTGCATGCGGCCCGAGGGTGACGGGGCAAAACGGCCCACGACAGGCGCGGGGGCGGGGACGAGCTTGCTGTTGGTCGCCGTCGACGTGGCCACGGCGGGCGTTGCTATGTTGCATGCGTTGATATCCATGCGGACGAGTATAGCGCGGGGTGAGGTGAGGGGGGGCGTCGTCGATGCTCGCAAGTTGCCGCGGCCGCGCGTTGCGCGTGCCGGACCACCGGCTCGGCACCTTAATCGTCGTCAATCAATCTAGCCCTCAAACGACAGAAACCCCGGCAGCTCTTCGCAACTGCCGGGGTTTCCGCGGAAAAGGGGGACATGATCCTCGAGCGAACGGCAAAGGGGCAAACCATTTTCGCTCAACTGCTTTATGCCCCTCGCTCGCCGGCTTAATCGGCTCACGCCGCGCCCACACAAAGCCGCTACACCTGTGATGGAGCTATGAAGTGGTATCTATTGCCGGAGCGGGCTATGCCAAGGAGTGTCCCAGATTGCCGGCAGATAAGGAACGTCCCCAGGTGCCGGCCGCGGGCGTAACTTTTGTCCTGTTTAATACTCCGCTGGCCTAGATGCTCGTCATGTGCGCCCGTAAACGTGGGACAATAACGCTGTTGGTACCACAGACAAAGGATGTGCCTATGAACGCCCCCGTTGCCCAGCCCTGTCGGCAGCGCCGCCTGTTTGCGCGGTTCGCTTCCGTCTGCGCACTCGTCGCGCTTGCGTTGTTGCTGCTGCCTGCCGCCGCGCACGCCGACGGCTACTCCATGAGCCAAACCTACATCGGTGCCACGGTCGAGGCCGATGGCTCGCTGACCGTTGTCGAGGGACGCCAGTTCGATTTCGACGATGACATTAACGGCGTGTATTGGGATATCAATACAGGCTCTAACCAGCAAGGCGGCTCGGTGGTCGTCAATGTGCTGAGCGTCGAGGAAGACGACACTGCGTTTAACAAGGTCGACAGCGCAAATAAAGGCGACGACGGCGTTTACACGGTGGAACAGTCCGACGACGGCGTAAAGATTAAGGTGTTCAGCCCTCACGAGAGCGGCGACAGCGCAATCTACTACGTGAGTTATTCCATGACCGGTGCGGTTATGAACTGGGCCGATACCGCTGAGCTCTACTGGAAATTCGTCGGCGACGGCTGGTCGGCGGATTCCGATGACGTCGAGATGGAAGTCTACTTTGCAAATGCCGCTGCCGGGACGGCTGCCGTCAAGGGCGATAACTTCCGCGCATGGGGCCACGGCCCACTGACGGGCGACGTGTCGCTCGATGCGGACGAGCCCATGGTCACCTATACCATTCCCTGCGTGCATGAGGGCGAATTCGCCGAGGCACGCATCGCCTTCCCCAGCGACTGGGTGCCGCAGCTTGCCGTCTCGGGCGAAAAGCGCATGTCGACGATTCTGAGCGAAGAGAAGGAATGGGCCGACGAGGCCAACGCTCGCCGTGAGCACGCGCGTGCGGTTGCCGGCGCGATTGCCGTGGTGTGTGTTGTCGTGGCGGTTGCCTATACCGGTGTGATCGTGATGCTTAAGCTGCGCAGGCCCAAGCCCAAGCCGCTCTTCCAGGACGAGTACTTCCGCGATGTGCCCTCGGCCGACCATCCCGCGGTGCTTGCAGCTCTTATGAGCTGGAACGACGTGCCCGATCAGGCATATATCGCCACGCTTATGAAGCTCACCGACGACCGCGTGATCAAGCTGGAAGAAGCGACCGAGACCAAGAAGAAGGGTCTGCTCCGTCGCGAAAAAGAGGAGCAGACGTATCGCATCACAGTGACCGACGAGGCCTGGAAGGCTGCCAAGAAGGACGGCATCGATCGCGATGTGCTCAAGGTCTTCTTCGCCGGCGTTAAGCCCGATAAGGACGGAGTCCGTTCGCGCACGTTTAGCGAGCTGGAGGAGTACGCTAGCGAGCGCACCACATCTGTTGGCGACAAGCTCGAGGACTATCAGAGCACAGTTAAGGGCAAGCTGGAGGCGCGCGAGCTTATTGCATCGGATGGCACTATCGCGATGGTGGCCGGCCTGGTTCTCGGCATCATCATTGTCTTTGGCATTCTGGGCTCTCTGTTCTATACCGACTTTGCGGACGCCAACGTCGGTGCCGCTATGATCTCGATCCCCGTTACGATCGTGGGCTTTGTCCTGAGCTGCACCTTCCGCCGTTACACGCCGGAGGGCGCCGAGGTGGCGGCTCGCTGCAAGGCGCTCAAGCATTGGCTCGAGGATTTCACACGCCTAAAGGAAGCCGTCCCGGGCGATCTGGTGCTGTGGAACAAGCTGCTGGTGATGGGCGTTGCCCTGGGCGTTTCGAAAGAAGTGCTGCGACAGCTGGCCGAGGCCGTGCCTGCGGACCTGCGCAACAGCGACGATTTCTACGACAACTACCCCTGCTACTGGTGGTATTACCATCACTACGGCAACGAGTCCCCGCTCGATTCGTTCAACGATGTGTACCACGAGACCATCCGCGAGCTGGCTTCGAGCTCCGATAGCTCGAGCGGCGGCAGCGGCGGCGGCTTCTCTGGCGGCGGTGGTGGCGGCGCCGGCGGAGGCGGCGGCGGAACGTTCTAGTGAGCGCTTGCTTTGGGGTGGATCTTTCTGGGCGGTTGCCAGGGAAGATTCATCCCATTTTTGTGCATCGAAACGGGTCAAACTTTCCGCTGAGGACCTTCGCGCAAGGGGCAGTGGACGAAAAATGCCAAATATGAGTACTGTTGCTGCGTTGGTCACATATGTTTGCACATAATAATGGGCTCCTAATGAGAGTACTTTTTGTTAGGAGCCCATTTTATTGAACATTTGGGGAGTTACGTCAGCTCGTGCAGCTGGTCGTCATGCCTATAAGCATCAAAAATGCCCCGAATCGCTGCTACTAAAAAGGTAACAGTACTCATATTTGATGTATTTTGACCACAGCTATTTGCAGACCGCCAAGGCCACTCATTGGGGACAGACTTAAATGACTAGGTGTGGCTGCTTGGGCTAGGCTGTTAGGTCGAGTTCGTAGAGAAAGCTTTCGCGCGGCATGTCGTGACGACGCTCTTCGCGGTTGGCGCGGTGCGTGGCCGTGCGCTTAAAGCCGTGCAACTCGTAGAACTTCCACGAGCAGTTGGAGTCGGTGTACAGGTGCGCCCTTGTCGCCCCGCGCGAGGACAGGTACGAGACCGCGGCATCGAGCAACACTGAGCCTACACCCAGGCCGTGGACATCGGGATCGACGGCGAGCAGCGTGACTTCGTTGTCGTGCGGCAACGGGCTGCTCTCGAGCAGGCGGTTGTTGGTTCGGATGGTTGCGCGCACAAACGAGAGATACTCGGCGCAGACATCGGGCTCCAGCTCGCGCATCTGCGAAAGCAGCGCGCGTTCGGTATCCATCCAATGTTCCTTAACGGTGGCGCCGGAGCTCTGTCCCGCACGCGCGAGCGAAATGCCACGCGCCTGACCGTCGATTACGGCAACCTGCGAAAACGTCGATGACGAAAGGCAATAGGCGAGGTCGCACGCGGCCTCAAGGCGGTTGTACTCATCGTTATCCGAATTGTTATGCCAAAGCTGCTGCAGAATCAGCGCGATGGCGTCGAAGTCTTCGGTATCAAACGGTCGGTAGAGAACCCGCGAGACCATGGTGCCTCTTTCTTTTGCGGATGCATATCGAGCACAGTTCTACCACGCTATTGGCATCTAATTATGGTGCCCCTGTGTTCCATGAACTCACCGTGCCCGGTGCCGTGCCCATCCCCTCCGCTCGCAAACTTTTTCTGCACATGCGCTCGTTGCGGGGTGCATCGATGCGCTCGATGCGCTACATTGAATCAGTATTTTCAATGCCGCTGCGCGAGCGCTGCAGATCGACGTATCACCGACTCACAGAGCACGGCGGCGTACCAGACAGGAGGACTGCATGGGATCTGATGTGAAGATCGCGCGCGCGTTGATCTCGGTTACCGATAAAACGGGTGTCGTCGATTTCGCACGGACGCTGGTCGATGACTTTGGCGTCGAGATCATCTCTACGGGCGGCACGGCTCGTGCCATCGAGGACGCGGGCGTTCCCGTAACCCCCATCGAGGAGTTCACGGGCTATCCCGAGATGATGGACGGCCGCGTTAAGACCCTGCACCCCAAGGTTCACGGCGCGCTGCTGGCCCGCCGCGATTCCGAGCAGCACATGCAGGAGGCCGCTCAGCACGGCATTAAGCTAATCGACTTGGTCGTCGTCAACCTGTACGAGTTCGAGAAGACCGTCGCCAACCCCGAGGTCACCTTTGCGGACGCCATCGAGCACATCGACATTGGCGGTCCCTCCATGCTGCGCTCCGCCGCTAAGAACGCTGCGAGCGTTACCGTCATCTCCGACCCGGCCGACTACGATGCCGTCCTGGCCGAGATGCGCGAGACCGGCGGCTGCACCACGCTTGCCACCCGTCGTCGCCTGCAGGTGAAGGTCTACCAGACTACCGCCGCCTACGATACGGCTATCTCCCGTTGGCTTGCCGCCCAGGCAAGCGACGTGGCGGACACCTCTGCCAAGCTCGAGATCTCGCTGGAAAAGGTCGACGACCTGCGCTATGGCGAGAACCCGCAGCAGAAGGCCACGGTCTATCGCTTTGCCGAGGGCTGCGAGAACACCGCGAGCTCTCAGTTCCCGCTCGTGGGCTCCGAGCAGATCCAGGGCAAGCCGCTCAGCTACAACAACTATCTGGACGCCGATGCCGCTTGGAACCTGGTCCGCGAGTTCGACGAGCCGGCTTGCGTGATCCTCAAGCACCAGAACCCCTGCGGTTCCGCCGTTGCCGAGGACATCACGGCCGCCTACGACCGCGCTTTCGCCTGCGATCCCAAGAGCGCCTTCGGCGGCATCATCGCCTGCAACCGCGAGGTTCCCTTTGAGCTGGTTGAGCACTTCGCCGACCAGAACAAGCAGTTCGTCGAGGTCATCATCGCCCCGAGCTACACCGATGAGGCGCTCGAGCGCATGGCCAAGCGCCCCAACCTGCGCGTGCTGGCTACCGGCGGCGTGGACCACGGTGCCCAAGTGGAGCTGCGCTCCATCGACGGCGGCATGCTGGTGCAGGAGGTCGACCACGTGACCGAGGATCCCGCGACCTTTACGTTCCCCACCGACCGCAAGCCCACCGACGCCGAGATGGCCGAGCTCGAGTTTGCCTGGAAGGTCTGTAAGGGCGTCAAGTCCAACGCCATCTTGGTCTCCAAGGGTAAGGCCGGCATTGGCATGGGCCCGGGTCAGCCCAACCGCGTTGACTCTGCACTGCTTGCCTGTGAGCGCGCCGAGGACTTCTGCGAACGCGAGGGCGTGGAGAAGGGCGGCTTTGCCTGCGCAAGCGACGCGTTCTTCCCGTTCCGCGACAACGTCGACGTGCTTGCCGCGCACGGCGTGACCTGCATCATTCAGCCCGGCGGCTCCAAGCGCGATGACGAGAGCATCCAGGCCTGCAACGAGCACGGCATTGCGATGGTCTTCACCGGAGCCAGGCATTTTAGGCACTAGAGGCTTTCCCAAGCACCCGACCTTGCCCCTCAAACCGTCGCTTGCGTACATTTAGTACGCGGCGCTCCTCTTTCGGGGCAATCTCGGGCACTTGGAAAACCCTTAATGGGATGTTTCTCTATCCCATTAAACTGTTCGGGCGCCTGACCATATCGTCAAAATAATCTCTGCAAAAGACGGCTGCTCCGTTTGGAGGGCCGTCTTTTTGGTATAAGAGGACGGAATGACTAACACGAAAGGTACAACCATGCCCCAGATTGATGATGCCGAGCTGTTTGGCAATGCCGAGGATCAGCGTGCGTACGAGGACTTTTGCGCCAATCAGGAGGCGGTCGAGAAGTTTACGCTCGACAAGCCCGCGCTTGTCTGCCGTTGGCGTATGTCCAACAAAAAGGTGCCCATGCTCAACCGCCACATCCGCGCACTGTCCGAGCGACTGGTGCAGGGCGAACCGCTTACCCATAACATGCTCAGCTGGGCCAAACAGCACGTTGAGTGGTCGCTTGCCGAGGGCGATTACACTGCGCGCGACGGCGTACTCATGCTGGTGATCGACATCAACGGCAACGCTGCCATGACGGTGGGGGAGTACGAGTCGCTAGCCGATACGTCGGCCAAGGCGCTGCGTGCCCGCTCCGCCGAGGCCCGCTCCGAGGCCGACGAGACCGGCGTGGCACCCGAGCTGCTCGCTGCCGTCAACAACGGCGAGCTGGCCTTTGTGGCGCCGACGGACGAGTGCCTGTGTGGCACGGCGACGCTCATCGAGCAGCTGGCCCAGACCAAGGGCATCTCGGTTACGCGTGTGGACATTCCCGCGCAGCTCAAGGGCGCCCTGTTCCTGGTGAGTGACGAGCACGGTGTGGTTCCCGCTGCCGACACTGACGCCGCCGAGTCCGATGCCGCGACGGTCGCCTTCTTTGCTGACGGCTACGAAAAGCTCCGAGCCCGCCGCTAAATGATTTTTCTGGGACGGGGATTTTATAATCATGTGATCCCCGCGCCCGCCGCGAGCGAGGGGCGAGCCAAACGCTTTCGTTCGCGAACAGTTCTGTCACCTTGGCGCCGCGCGAGGCGCATATCGGCGGCTTCGCGGCAATAATGGCTGTAAGACAACCAAGAGGGGAGCGGAATCCATGGCGCTGATCTATATCGTTGAGGACGACGAGCCCATTCGTCGTGAGCTTGTCGACATCCTTGCCCGCGCCGGGTTTGAAATCGAGGCCTGCGAATCGTTCGAGCATGTCTCGCGCGATATTCTCGCCGCCGCGCCCGACCTGGTGCTGCTCGACCTCACGCTTCCCGTCAAGGACGGCCAGCATATCTGCCACGAGGTTCGCCGCGAATCCGAGGTCCCCATCATCGTCCTCACCTCGCGCACGACCGAGATCGACGAGGTCATGGCCATGACGCTCGGCGCGGACGACTTTGTTCCCAAGCCCTATAGCGCGCGCGTGCTCGTGGCGCGCATCAACGCACTGCTGCGTCGCACCGCGGCGTCAGGCGAGCGCAGCACACTTGTCCACAAGGGGCTGGAGCTTGACCTCGCCCGCTCCATGGTCACCAACACGCAAACCGGCACTAGCACCGAGCTCACCAAAAACGAGCTGCGTATCCTCTCGCTGCTCTTGGGTCGCGCGGGCAAGATCGTTTCGCGCTCGGCCATCATGCAGGACCTGTGGGACTCCGACGCCTTCGTGGACGACAATACGCTCACCGTCAACATCAACCGCCTGCGCACCACGCTCGAAAAAATCGGCATCAAGGGGTATTTGACCACGCATCGCGGCCAAGGCTATTCGGTCTAGGGGCCGGCTATGTCGTTTGGCAAGTTCTTTAAAGATGCACTGCTTCCCGTCGCCGTGTGGACGTGCGGCGTGCTGCTGAGCTGCTTTGTGCTGACGGTCGCCGGCGCACCCGTTTCTATCGTGGTCGTGGCGGTCGGCGTATCCTTTATCTTTGGCATGCTCGGCATCGTGATCGAGTACGCGCGCCGTCGTCGATTTTTGCACCAGCTGGAGCGCGCGGCCGAGGAGCTGGAAAGCCCTGCGTGGGTGCAGGAGATGGTGCAGTGTCCGACCTATGCCGAGGGCGAGCTCGAATACGAAGTCCTGCGCCGCGTGGGCAAGGCGGCTTGCGATGAGGTAGCGGAAGGGCGACGTCAAACCGACGACTATCGCGACTATATCGAAAGCTGGGTCCACGAGGCCAAGTTGCCCCTGGCGGCGGCCCATCTGATTCTTGAAAACCTAGACGGCAGCGAAGACGACCTGTCGCGTGTGGATGACCTGGGTCGCGAGCTGGCTCGCGTTGAGCGCTATATCGACCAGGCACTGTACTATGCGCGCTCGGAAGTCGTGGAGCGCGATTACCTGATTCGCCGCTGGGATCTCAAGACCTTGGTGACGGGTGCGATTAAGGCCAACGCGCGCGAACTCATTGCAGCGCACGTGGCTCCGGTGTGCGAAAACCTCGACTTCGAGGTCTTTACCGACGAGAAGTGGCTGGAGTTCATCTTAGGTCAGCTCATCCAGAACAGCATTAAATATGCGCGCGAGGACGGCGCGAAGATCGTGTTTTCGGGCGCGTTGCTGGATGAGGGCCTGGCGAGTGAGCGCATTGAGCTTACCGTTGCCGACAACGGTTGTGGCGTGAGCGCGGCCGACCTGCCGCGCGTGTTCGAGAAGGGCTTTACCGGCGACAACGGCCGCACCACCAAGCGCGCAACGGGCATCGGCCTCTACCTGGTGGCGCGCCTGTGCTCCAAGATGGGCATCGACGTCACCGCGGCATCCGACTCCGGCGAAGGCTTCGTCGTAACATTCGCGTTTTCAACGAATAAGTTCCAATATTTCGAGTAACGCATGCGGCAGACGTCCGCCCAAACAAAACGTGCCACCCCAAACGGGGCGGCACGCCATCTTTTATCAGCCAACTCGCTGAAGTAAGGCTGCGAAGGCCGCGGGGCCGGGAGGGGTTTCCTAAGGGCACATCCCGCAGCCGCAACGCGGCGAGGACGTGCCCGTGGAAACCCCGCAGGCCCCGCGGCCGGTGGGAGCAACGCTACTTCACGACCAAAATGTCGCAGTCCGTGTTGCGCAGCAGGAACGTCGAAATCGAACCCAGGAGCGCATACTTGATCGAGGACAGGCCGCGGGCGCCGCAGAGCACCAGGTCGGGCTTGACCACGTCGAGCATCTCGTCCTTGAGTGTCTCGCGAATGCGGCCGGCGCGAATCATGACCTCGACCTCGGGAATGTCGGGATTGGCCTTGGCCTCTTCGAGCTGCTTGGCGATGGAGTTCTTAAATGCCTCCTCTAGGCCGTTGACCAGATCGACCGGATAGGAACCGGCGCTCTCGAGTGCCGTGGAATCGATGACGTGGCCGATGATCAGCTTAGCGCCGTTGTTCGCGGCGACTTTGATGGCGCGTGCGAGCACAAAATCCTGCTGCTCAGTACCGTCGAGTGAAACAAATACCTTGGTGTAGCCCTCGTTCATGGTTTCCTCCTTGGTCTATCGCACGGGCGCGGGGCTCGTGCGTCGGGCGGGCGCGGGTGCGTTGACCGCCGGACACTTTACCTTGTTGCAGTTATACCCAAGGATCTCGGTTTGACTGCTCGCAATTCTGTGAACGGGCGAGTTTTTTGGTAAGGGTAGGCGCGGTCGCACCGCCAACGGTTGATAATGGGACATCGCCCGCATCGTCCGCAGAACATCTACCGGCGGGTGTCTAACGAGGGGGTCCCTTTGGATATTATCGAGCTTCTAAAATCTGCCTTCATGGGCCTGGTCGAGGGCATCACCGAATGGCTGCCCGTTTCGTCGACGGGCCACATGATCTTGGTGGACGAGTTCGTCAAGATGAACGTGAGCGAGACGTTCTGGAATATGTTCCTGGTCGTGATTCAGCTCGGCGCCATTCTGGCCGTCTGCGTGCTGTTTTTCCACGAGCTCAACCCGTTCTCGCCCAGCAAGGGCAAGGAGGGCCGTCGCGACACCTGGGTGCTGTGGGGCAAGATTGTGCTCGGTTGCATTCCTGCGGCGGCGATCGGCCTGCCGCTCAACGACTGGATGGAGGAGCATTTCTACAACGCTCCCGTCGTGGCGCTGGCGCTCATTGTGTACGGCGTGCTGTTTATCGTGATCGAGAATTGGCGCGCGAGCAAGCGCGAGGAAATGGCCGTTGCCGGTTCGTTTGGTTCGCGTGCTGTGGTGTCGGGTGGACGTCCCGCCGGTGCGCACTTTGCGGCGCCCCCCACGGCTACCGCTGAGGATGAGGACGATGACGAGAATCTGGACTTTGGTTCCATCGCCACGCTCGAGGATCTAAGCTGGAAGACTGCGCTGGGTATCGGCTGCTTCCAGGTGCTTTCGCTGGTGCCTGGTACGTCTCGCTCCGGTTCTACCATCATCGGCGGCCTGCTTTTGGGCTGCACGCGCTCGGTGGCGTCTAAGTTCACGTTCTTCCTGGCCATCCCTGTCATGTTTGGCGCGAGTGCGCTCAAGCTGGTCAAGTACTTCATCAAGGGCGGCACGTTCGGCACCAACGAGATCGCCATCTTGGGCGTGGGCTGCGTCGTCGCCTTTGTGGTGTCGCTCATTGCCATCAAGTGGCTTATGGGCTTCGTTCGCCGTCACGACTTCAAGTGCTTCGGCGTCTACCGCATCATCCTGGGCATCGTAGTGCTCGCGTACTTCTTCGTTCTGGAGCCTATGCTCGGCCTGTAACTTGGTTGACGCTGCGCGGCGGCCAGAGCGACAACTTGTCATTCAAAGAGGGCGACATGACCAGAAGGTCTATGCCGCCCTCTTTTCATGCCAATTTGTTCGCTCTGGCCGCCGCTCGCTACCGTCGCCATGACATCGGCGGCTCCGTGATTGGTGCATTGGGCTCAGTTCATTTGCACCAACGTGGTACAGACTGGCCTGACCCCCATTGCGTCAAATCTGCTGGGCCGGTCCGATGGTGGCGCACGGAGTCGTGGTGTGATTTGCGTCGGTGTCCGCGCGGCTCGGTATACTGGTACGGCTCAAACTATGGTGCTGCCCGCAGGCGCGCCGTCCGTCAGATGAGGAGTCGCCCATGACCCAGCCCTTGCCCTGGGAAAAGAACACCGCCGCGGCCGTGCCGCCCGCGCCGGAACCCGTGCCGCTTGATGTGTACGCCGCCGCTGCGCCGGAGCCCGAGCTCGTCCCGCTCGACATCTACGACGCTCCCGCGCCGGCACCTGCGCCCGCCAAGCCGCTCGTCGACATCGACAGCCTAAATCCCGCTCAGCGCGAGGCAGTACTCACCACCGAGGGCCCACTGCTGGTCCTCGCCGGCGCCGGCTCGGGCAAGACCCGCGTCCTGACCTTCCGCATCGCACATATGCTCGGCGACCTGGGCGTTAAGCCTTGGCAGGTTCTCGCCATCACGTTTACCAACAAGGCTGCGGCCGAGATGCGCGAGCGTCTGGCGGCACTCATCCCAAGCGGCACCCGTGGCATGTGGGTGTGCACCTTCCATGCCATGTGCGTGCGCATGCTGCGCGAGGATGCCGACCTGCTGGGCTACACCGGCCAGTTCACCATCTACGATGACGACGACTCAAAGCGCATGGTGCGCGACATTATGCAGGCGCTCGGCATCGAGCAAAAGCAGTTCCCCATCAACATGATTCGCAGCAAGATCAGCTCGGCCAAAAACGCCATGATCGGCCCCGAGGACATGCTCAAGAGCGCCGATAGCCCCAACGACAAAAAGGCCGCGCAGGTCTACCTGGAGCTGGAGCGCCGCCTGCGCGCCGCCAACGCGATGGACTTTGACGACCTGCTCGTGCGCACGCTCGAGCTACTGCGCACCCGCCCCGAGGTGCTCGACAAGTACCAGGAGCGCTTCCGCTACATTAGCGTCGACGAGTATCAGGACACCAACCACGTCCAGTACGAGATTGCCAACCTGCTGGCCGCCAAGTACCAAAACCTCATGGTCGTGGGCGACGACGACCAGTCCATTTACAGCTGGCGTGGCGCCGACATCACCAACATCCTGGACTTTGAGCAGGACTTTAAAAACTGCAAGACCGTCAAGTTGGAGCAGAACTATCGCTCCACGGGTCACATCCTGAGCGCCGCCAACGCCGTGGTGCGCCACAACTCGCAGCGCAAGGACAAGCGCCTGTTTACGGCCGAGGGCGATGGCGAGAAGATTCAGGCCTTCCAGGCGAGCGATGAGCGCGACGAGGGTCGCTGGATTGCCAGCGAGATCGAGAAGCTGCATGCCAAGGGCACGAGCTACGACGATATCGCCGTGTTCTACCGCACCAACGCCCAGTCGCGTATTCTCGAAGATATGTTCCTACGCGCGGGTGTGCCCTACATAATCGTGGGCGGCACGCGATTCTTCGATCGCGCCGAGATCCGCGACGTCATGGCCTACCTCAAGATGATTGTGAACCCGGCCGACGAGATGAGCGTCAAGCGCGTCATCAACACGCCGCGCCGCGGCATCGGCTCCACCTCGATTCAAAAGATCGAGCAGCTGGCGCGCGACAACCGCTGCTCGTTCTTCCAGGCCTGCGAGATCGCGTGCGTCGAGACCGGCATGTTTAGCGCGAAGGTGCGCAACGGCCTGTCGAGCTTTGTTTCGCTGGTGCGCGAGGGCCGTCGCATGGACGGCGAGCTCAAGGACGTCGTCGAGATGATTGTCGATAAGACGGGCCTGCTGCAGGCTTTTCGTGCCGAGGGCACCATGGAATCCGAGAGCCGTGCCGAGAACATCCAGGAATTCCTGGGCGTCGCCGCCGAATTTGAGGAGACGCACGAGGATATCGAGGGTACGCTCGAGAGCTTAGAAGAGCTGCGCACGGCCGGTGTCGCCGATGTGCCCGCCGCCGAGCCCGAGCCCGTCGTGGTGAGCGCGCCCGAGCCCGAGCCCGGGCCGTCCGCGCCTGCGTCTTCGTTTGAGGCACTCGTCGGCGCTCGTGACGCCGCGGGCACCAATCCGCTCGATAGCCTTGCCGCTCCGGCGCTCTCGCCGCAGGACGCCCTGGCCGCTGCCATCGCGGGCAACGCATATGCCGCGCCGACGGAGCTGTCGGCGGGTGCTGTGCATGCTGACGAAATCGAGCGCACCTACGGCCCGCTCACCTGTAAGGCGCTGCCAGCGCTCATGGAGTGGCTGGCCTTGCGCTCCGACTTGGATTCCCTGGCCGGCGAGACGCATGCCATTACCATGATGACCATCCACTCCGCCAAGGGCCTGGAGTTCCCGGCGGTGTTCGTGGCCGGCATGGAGGAGGGCATCTTCCCGCACGTGCACGACTTTGGCGGCAGCGATGATCCGGGCAAGCTCGAGGAGGAGCGTCGCCTGGCCTACGTTGCCATCACGCGCGCCCGTAAACGCCTGTTCCTGACCTATGCGGCCACGCGTCGCACCTACGGCTCGACTTCTGCCAACCCGCGCTCGCGCTTCCTCAACGAGATTCCGTTTGAGGATATCGAGTTTAGCGGTATCGGTTCTGCCGGTTTTGAGGGCACGGGCTGGGAGAAGCGCGGCGACCGTCACGGCACCTTTGGCTCGGGCATGGGCTCGGATATGTACGGCGGCAAGGTGTTTGGCTCGCATACGCGCTCGACCGGCGGCTCCGGTTCGCGCGGTGGATCGAGCTTTGACGATTTCTTTGGCGGTAGCAGCTACGGGACCGAGCGCCATCGCGGGGTGTCGCCCGATGCCGGCCGTGTTGCCTCGACCTTTGGCTCGGGTGCACCACGAGCCAAAAAGCCGTCGTCCAAGGTGTCGCCGACGGTGGAGCGCAAGGTCGATCGCACCAGTGCATCGCAGGACTTTGCCGCGGGCGATACCGTGAGCCACAAGACCTTTGGCACGGGTACCGTGATCTCGGTCGCCGGAGACATGATCGAGGTTCAATTCGAAAAGACCGGCCAGACCAAAAAGCTTATGAAAGGTTTTGCACCGATCGTCAAGCTGTCGTGATCCCGGCGGACCTGGGCGGGCGTATGGGGCAACATCACCTGCTCGGACAGTCCTGCGCAAGACGGAGGCCACATTAAGTGGCCTCCTTTGCGTGCGGAACTCGCGATCGATGTTGCCCCATACACCCGCCCAGGTCCTTGGGTAACGTTGCTGGACGAACATCGCTCTGCTCGTTCGCTTTTTGGTCTGGAGAGCCGGGTGGGCTGATATATAGATACGAGTAGGGGCTCCCCCGTTGATGGGCGGGGGAGCCCCTACTTGCGTTTGGGTTGTTGTTGCTAGCCAGAGGCTCGCCGGGATGGGCGCGGGGTTTGGTCGATCGCGAGTTCCGCACGAGCCGGAGAGCACTTAATGTGCTCTCCGTGCGAGCAGGACTGCCCGAGCAGGCGATCAAACCCCGCGCCCATCCCGGCGAGCACTCGGGTACCAGTGACCTACAGGTGGCTAATAATCAGTTCCATCTTGCCTTCGAGGTCGATGGAGCTGACGGTGCTCGGGGCCAGCAGGTGGCTTCCCTTGTGGACGGGGTCGCCGCAGACGGTGCCTTCGCCGTTGATGACCGACAGGCACATGAAGGGCCAGCGCTGGTCGAGGGTCTTGCTGCCGTCGACACGCACACGATCGACGGTGTAGCAGGGATTGGACTCGAGCTCGGTCACGCCGTCGACCTCGGGCGCGGTCACGGTGCCGTCGGTCGGCGCCTGAACATCAAAATCGATGCAGTCGAGGCTCTGCTCAATATGCAGCGGGCGCAGCTTGCCGTCGGTGCCGGGGCGGTCGTAGTCGTACAGGCGATAGGTCACATCGCTCGACTGCTGCGTCTCCAAAATGAGCGTACCGGTCTTGATGGCGTGCACGGTACCGGAGTCAATCTGGAAAAAGTCGCCCTTGTGAATCGGCAGCACGTTGAGCATCTCGTCCCAGCGGCCGTCCTCGATCATCTGTGCTGCCTCGGCGCGGTCCTTGGCGCGCTGTCCGACGATGATCGTGGCGCCGGGCTCGCAGTCCAGCACATACCAGCACTCGGTCTTGCCCAGGCTGCCGTTCTCGTGCTCGGCAGCGTACTCGTCGTTGGGGTGAATCTGGATCGAAAGGTCGTCCTTGGCGTCCAGAATCTTAATGAGCAGCGGGAACTCCTTGCCCTCGCAGTTGCCAAAGAGCTCACGGTGCTCGGCCCACAGCCACGACAGCGTGTGGCCGGCATACGGGCCCTCCGCAATCTGGCAGTCGCCGTTGGGATGGGCCGAGATAGCCCAGCACTCACCGATGGGACCCTCGGGAATGTCGTAACCAAATACGGTTTCGAGCTGGCGGCCGCCCCAGATCTTCTCGTGGAAGATCGGCGTCAGTTTAATCAAATCGGACATGTTCATACCCCCATGGTGTTGTGCGGTTGCCCACTCTAAACGAGCCATAACGAGCGCCCGCATGACTACAAAACTATGCCAACGTTACGTTGTGCAGCTCAAAGCGGTCACCAACGTTGCGCGAGATCGAATGCTCAAAGGCGGTGCCGCTATCCAAAAAGCCAATCTGGTTGAGCTCGAGCAGGGGAGAGCCGGGTTTGGTGTCCAGGCGCTCAGCCTCTTCCTCGGTTGCCGCTACGGCGCGAATGGTGCGGTGGAAGCTCGAAATCTTCAGCCCGCATTGCTCGCGGATGAAGCTGTAGACCGATCCATACAGGTCTTTCTTTTTAAGGCCCGGAATCAGCTCGAGGGGCATGTAGGTGTACTCGATAACGATGGGCTTCTCGTCGACCTGGCGCACGCGCACGATGTGATAGGCAAAGTCATCCTCGGCAATTCCCAGCTGAGTCGCAACCTCTGCCGGTGGATTGACAATCGAGAAATCGTAGACCACCGAGGTTACCTTCTCCCCGCGGTGCTCATACGAAAAGCCCTGGGCGCGGTCGTTCTTGCCCTGGAAAAACGCCTTGTCGGGAAGCCCCGCCGTGTCTTTAACGTAGGTGCCCGATCCGCGCCGGCTGGTAACAAGACCCTCTTCGGTGATCTGCTCGATAGCTCGTTTGACGGTGATTTTGGAAACGCTATAGAGCTCACAGAACTCAACGACGGTGGGTAGCTTGTCGCCCGGTTTAAGAGCGCCATCCTCGATGCTTCGACGGATATCTGCAGCTATCGCCTCGTATTTGGGAATCATGGAACCTCCTTTCCGACATATAAGAATACGCAAGTAAGTATAACCCCCAACGAGGCACCCATATTACTTTTATATAAGAAGTCCGAGAAAGAAAAAACAAAAAGACGCTTTACTTTAGAAATTAGAGCGCTATAGTTGTACGCAACGAACGGAACCCTGCCGCCGGCAGGGCCGACCGTTTGGGGACGGTTTTGTTTTGGCGGGCTGGATATCTGGATAACCGGTGCGCGCCCGCGCCGGATAACTTGCCAAAGCAAACCCGTCTCCAACCGAAAGCTCTAGACACGAAAGCGAGGACTTTGATGGCTCAGTATCAGCTGCCCCGTGACTTCTTCTTTGGCGCCGCTATGTCCGGCCCGCAGACTGAGGGTCAGTGGAACCAGGGCGGCAAGCTCGAGAACCTGTGGGATACCTGGTCCATCCAGGATCTGGATTCGTTCTATAACCGCGTTGGCTCTTATGCTGGCAATGACTTTATGGCTAAATACCAGGAGGACCTTCGCATTTTGAAGGACTTGGGCCTGGATACCTACCGCACCTCCATCCAGTGGAGTCGCCTGCTCGATGCTAACGGCAACCTCAATGAGGAGGGCGCCGCGTGGTATCACGAGCTGTTCCGTGCCTCTCGCGAGGCCGGCCTGGAGCCGTTCGTCAACCTGTACCACTTTGACATGCCTACCTACCTCTTTGACCGTGGTGGTTGGGAGAGCCGTGAGGTCGTCGAGGCGTACGCTCATTACGCCGACGTTGCCTTCCGCGAGTTTGGCCAGGAGATCAAGTACTGGTTCACCTTTAACGAGCCCATCGTCGAGCCCGAGCAGCGCTATCAGGAGGGCGTGTGGTACCCGCAGCTCCATGACTATAACCGCGCCCGCACCGTGCAGTATCACATCTCGCTGGCGCACGCGCTGGCTGTGGCCAACTACCGCCGCGCCTATGACGAGGGCGCCGTTCGCGCCGACGCCAAGATCGGCATGATCAACTGCTTTACCCCGGTCTATACCAAGGAGAACCCCAGCGAGGCAGACCTCGAGGCCGTGCGTATGACCAGCGGTATCAACAATCGCTGGTGGCTCGACCTTATTACCAAGGGCGAGCTTCCCGCCGACGTGCTCGACAGCCTGGCCGAGGGCGGCGTTAAACTTCCGTTCCGTGCCGGCGACCAAGAGATCCTCAAGCAGGGCGTTGTCGACTGGCTCGGTTGTAACTACTACCATCCCACGCGCGTTCAGGCTCCGGCGAGCAAGATCGACCAGTACGGTCTGCCGCACTTTGCCGACGAGTACGTATGGCCCGACGCCGTTATGAACGAGAGCCGCGGCTGGGAAATCTACCCGCAGGGCCTCTACGACTTTGGCATGGACTGCGCTAAGAACTACCCCGATCTTGAGTGGTTTGTATCCGAGAACGGTATCGGCATCATGGACGAATACAAGAACCGTGACGCCGAAGGGACCATTCAGGACGACTACCGCGTCGACTTTGTGCGCCAGCACCTGGAGTGGGTTGCCAAGGCAATCGCCGAGGGCGCCAAATGCCGCGGATACCATTATTGGGCCGTCATCGATAACTGGTCTTGGGCTAATGCCTTTAAGAACCGTTACGGCTTTGTCGAGGTCGACCTCATGGACGGCTACAAGCGCCGCCTTAAGAAGTCTGCAGCTTGGCTCAAGCAGGTCGCAACGACCCACGTGGTTGACTAGCGACCGGGCGAGCGCCCAGACCGCGCGCCGCCGCGCGCAAAACATGGCACATCTGGTGGCAAAGGGCGACAGACCACCGTGCGCATAGGAAAAGGCCGGATTTGATAGTTAGGAGCAATCATGGCCAGTGAAAACGGAAAGAGCTTCCTCGACAAATTTGCCGAGGTCTCTGCGAAGGTGGGAAACCAGGTTCACCTGCGTTCCCTGCGCGATGCCTTCGCAACCATCACGCCGCTCTATATCCTTGCGGGTATCGCGGTTCTTATTAACAACGTCGTGTTCCCTCTGTTCCCGCTCGATGCGGCGGGTCTTGCCAATCTTCAGACCTGGGGTACGGCAATTACGCTGGGCACCCTCAACGTCTCTGCCATTGTCTTGGCCGGATTGATCGGCTACAGCCTCGCTAAGAACGAGCGCTTCGATAACCCGCTTGCCTGCGTGGTCGTCGCCATCTCCGCTTTCGTTATCATGATGCCGCAGCAGATCACCGCCACGCTTGCCGCCACGAGTCCGCTGCTCACCGACAAGATCACCTCTGCCGAGGTCACGGGCGCCCTTTCGACTGCCAACACCGGTACCAACGGTCTGTTCGCGGCTATTATCATCGCCCTGCTCTCCGTCACGCTCTTCATCAAGATTTCCGGCGTCGAGAAGCTTAAAGTAAAGCTGGGCGAGGGTGTGCCCCCCGCGGTCTCCAACTCCTTTAACGTCATGATCCCGATGCTGCTCAACCTCTCGATCTTCGCAGTTGCCGCAGCGCTGCTCGCCGTGTTTGCCGGCACCGATCTGTGCACCATCATCTCCACGTGTATTTCCAACCCGCTCAAGAGCATCATGAACGCCGGTCCGTGGGCTGTTATCCTCATCTACACTCTTGCGAACCTGCTGTTCTGCGTCGGCATTCACCAGTCCACCATCTCTGGCGCTACCGTCGAGCCGATCCTGACCATGCTCATCGTCGACAACATGGCTACCTTTGCCGCCGGCGGCACCATCCAGCCCGATCACTACATGAACATGCAGATCGTCAACAGCTTCGCCCTTATCGGCGGCTCGGGCTGCACCCTCATGCTCCTGCTCGATACCTTCCTGTTCTCTAAGAACAAGGCTTCCAAGACCGTTGCCAAGATGGCTATCGTTCCTGGCCTGTTTAACATCAACGAGCCGGTCATCTACGGTTACCCCGTCGTGTACAACCTGCCGCTCATGATTCCGTTCGTGCTTCTTCCCGACCTGTTCATCGGCATCACCTATGGCCTGACCTGCGCGGGCATCATCAGCCCCTGCATCGCCCAGGTGCCTTGGACCATGCCTCCCGTCATTAACGCCCTGCTTGCCACGGGCTTTGACTGGCGCGCCGGCGTATGGCAGGCCCTCGAGCTTGTCATCGGCATGGTTGTCTACCTGCCCTTTATGAGGATCTCCGAGAAGGCCATCGCCAAGCAGGAGGCCCTTGCCGAGCAGAACGCCTAAACGGTTCGTTTTCCCTTTCATTGTTGCGGGCGCCGGTACGCGGTGCCGGTGCTCGCGGCTCTCCCTGCGTAAAGACGCAGGGGGTGGGTACAGTAGCCGCAAGGAATAAAACCAGTTGTCGTCTGCGCGCCGCGCAGTTATAAGGAGGAAACCATGAAGAAGATCATGCTTTGCTGCAATGCCGGCATGTCCACGAGCCTGCTGGTCCAGAAGATGCAGTCCGAGGTCGCAAGCCGTGGTCTGGACATCGAGGTCGAGGCCCGTCCTATGAACGAGGCTCACGATCACCTGGACGAGTGCGATATCTTGCTGCTCGGCCCGCAGATTGGCTACACCAAGGGCGATTTTGAGAAGGAGGCCGCTGGCCGCTTCCCGGTTGAGGTCATCAACATGGTCGACTACGGCCGCATGAACGCTGCTGGCATCATCGACCACTGCGTCAGCGTGATGGGCTAGGTGCAGCGCATGGAGGATATGAACGAGCTGCAGATGACCTGCTTTGAGATCATCAGTTTCGTCGGAACCGCCAAGAGCATGTACATCAATGCCGTGCAAAAGGCCAAGGAGGGCGATTTTGACGCCGCCGAGGAGCTTATTAAGCAGGGCGACGAGGCTTACAACGGTGGCCACGATGTCCATATGGGGCTCCTTAAAAAGGAGGCAAACGGCGAGCGTAACGGCGAGGCCCCGCTGATTCTGCTGCATGCCGAGGACCAGATGGCCGGCACCGAGACCATGCGCGTCATGGCCACGGAGCTCATCGAGGTCCACAAGCTGCTGCAGGCGCTTAAGGCCTAGTCGGCGTTATCGCCGCGATGGACCGCGGTCCAACAGACAACACAGTCCCTTTGACGGGCGCCGGGAGTCTCCGCCTCCCGGCGCCCTTATATTTGGCGAAGGCCCTGCGCGACCTTTTGAGCGGTCGTTTGCGTTTTCCCAGATAAAACCTGCCAAAACAAACCTGTCCCTTTTTGGCAGGTTTTTGTCTTAGGAGCGGTACCATACAGGCAATGTTTAAACGAGAAAGGTGGGCTCCCATGGAACCTAAGCAGTACTATATCGGCATCGACGTCGGCGGCACTTCGGTCAAGGAGGGCCTGTTCGACGAGGACGGCAACCTGCTTGCCAAGGCCAGCGTGCCCACGCCTCCCATCGTTGATGCTGCGGGCTTTGCCGCGGTGACCGAGGCTATCGACCAGGTGGTCGCCAAGGCGCAGATCCCGCGTGCCTTTGTGGCGGGCATTGGCCTGGCCGTTCCGTGCCCCATTCCGGCTTCGGGCGATGCCAAGGTCAAGGCCAACATTGCCATCAACCTGCCCGAGCTTAGGATCGCCATCCAGGAGCACTGCCCCGACGCGGTCGTTAAGTACGAGAACGATGCCAACGCCGCTGCCATGGGCGAGGCCTGGCTCGGTTCTGCCAAGGGCGTGCAGAACGTGGTGATGGTCACCATCGGTACCGGCGTGGGCGGCGGCGTTATCGTCAACGGCGACGTGGTGTCGGGCGTTGTGGGCGCCGGCGGCGAGATTGGCCACATGTGCCTGAATCCCGACGAGGAGCGCACCTGCGGCTGTGGCGGCCATGGCCATCTGGAGCAGTATTCCAGCGCCACCGGCGTGGTGAGCAACTACCTAGCCGAGTGCAAGAAGGCGGGCGTCGAGCCCATCGAGCTCACCGGCCCCTCCGATTCCAAGGACGTGTTCCAGGCCTGCCGCGAGGACGACAAGCTCGCGCTGGCAGCTGCCAATACCATGGCCGACTATCTCGGCCGTGCCCTGGCGCTTATTGCCAACGTGGTCGACCCCGAGATGTTCCTGATCGGTGGCGGCGCGTCCGCTTCGGCCGATGTCTACCTCGACAAGGTCCGCGAGCACTTTAAGCAGTACGCGCTCTCCGCCTCGCGCGAGACGCCCATCAAGGTCGCTTCGCTCGGAAACGACGCCGGCATCATCGGTGCCGCCTACGTAGCCCTGCGCGCCGCCGGTAAATAGCTGGTGCAAGGGGCAGGTGGTGAGGGGGACAGGCTTCGCCTGACCTCGCCCCAACACTTGCCCCAAATTGCGCCGCGGCCCTTCCGTCCCCTAGGGCTCGGCGTCAGCGTGCTACCATAGCTACGTCCAAGTACACATATCAAGTGGAGGAAACCCATGGCAAACGTTCTTGTCTTTGGTCACCAGAATCCCGATAACGACGCCATCATGAGCGCCGTCGTCCTGTCCCAGCTGCTCAACCAGGTTGAGTATGCCGGCAACACCTATGAGGCCTGCGCCCTTGGTCAGCTTCCGGCAGAGTCTGCCAAGCTGCTCGCCGACGCCGGCATCGCCGAGCCCCGCGTGATTGATTCCGTCGAGGCCGGTCAGCTCGTCGTCCTCACCGACCACAACGAGTCCGCCCAGTCTGTCGCCGGTCTTAAGGACGCCACGGTCTTTGGTGTCGTCGATCATCACCGCATCGGCGACTTCGAGACCGCCGGCCCGCTGCACTACATCTGCCTGCCCTGGGGCTCCAGCTGCACCATCGTCACCAAGCTCGCCGACGTGCTCGGCGTTGAGCTTTCCGACGTCCAGGCCAAGCTGCTGCTCTCGGCCATGATGACCGATACGCTCATGCTCAAGAGCCCCACCACCACCGCCGTCGACCGCGTCGTCGCCGCCAAGCTCGGCGAGCAGGTGGGCGTCGACCCGGTCAAGTTTGGCATGGAGGTCTTCCTTACCCGTCCGTCCGGCTCCTTCACCGCAGCCGAGATGGTCGGCAACGACATCAAGATGTTCGAGCCCGCCGGCAAGAAGCTGCTCATCGGCCAGTACGAGACCGTCGACAAGAGCCGTGCGCTTGGCATGATTGACGAGATCCGCGAGGCCATGCGCGCCTACGCCGCCGAGAAGGGTGCCGACGGCATCGTCCTGTGCATCACCGACATCATGGAGGAGGGCTCGCAGGTCCTGCTCGAGGGCGAGACCGAGGCCGCTCAGAAGGGCCTGGGCATTGCCGACGAGCACGACGGCGTCTGGATGCCGGGCGTCCTCTCCCGTAAGAAGCAGGTCGCTGCCCCCATCATGGTCGCCTGCTAGGTTTAGTTGACCAAACGCCACGACCGGATCGCGGACGCCCCGCGCTCCGGTCGTTTTTTGTGCACGGCGCCGCGTCGTCTCTTGGACAGGCGTGCCCGTGCCGTTGAGCAAATAATGTTCAACCTGTGGTTCCGCTTTTCGGCCACGCCTGCGTGCTCGTCGTGCGGGGTAGGCTAGATGCAAGCGTAATACGTTAGAGCGCGGCGCCGCCACTTGGGCGGGCCGTGCTTTTTTAAGACGGGAGCCATCCCGTGAAAGGAGCCGCCCATGGCAGCAACTGAGCAGCTGTTCAACGTTCGTGAGCGCAAGCGCTTTGAACGTCACGACATCTGGGAGCGCATTGCCGAGAACGGCACGATTTCCGCCGCCGTCATGGTCTTCGCCGCCATCGCCGCCGTCATCTGCGCCAACACCGATGCCTACGAGGCCATCCACCACTTTTTGGAAACCCCGCTGTATGTGGGTCTGGGCAACCTTACGGCCGGTCTCACCGTTGAGCTTTTCGTCAACGACTTCCTCATGGCGATTTTCTTTTTGTTGGTGGGCATTGAGCTTAAGTACGAGATGACGGTCGGCGAGCTCAAGAATCCGCGTCAGGCCATGCTTCCCATGCTGGCGGCCGTAGGCGGCGTCGTCGTTCCCGCCTGCATCTACCTGATCTTTAACCATGCCGGCGCCCGCAACGGTTGGGCCATCCCCATGGCAACCGATATTGCCTTTGCGCTGGGCGTGCTGTCGCTTTTGGGCAACCGCGTGCCCAACGGTGTGCGCGTGTTCTTCTCGACGCTCGCCATTGCCGACGACCTGATCTCCATCGCCGCCATCGCCATCTTCTACGGCCAGAGCCCCAGCCCGTTTTGGCTGGGCGCCGCTGCAGTTGTGACCTGCGCACTCGTGTGGCTCAACAAGACGCAGCATTACCGCCTTGCCCCGTATTCGGTACTAGGTCTGCTGCTGTGGTTCTGCATGTTTAAGAGCGGCGTGCACGCCACGCTCGCCGGCGTCATCTTGGCCTTCACCATCCCGGCCAAGTGCGGTGTTAAGCTCGACAGCCTTACCGATTGGCTGGGCGAGTGCCTGCCGTTGCTCGATGACCGCTACGACGACGAGGCGCACATCCTGGGCCAGCACGACTTTACCGTCTCGACCACCAAGGTCGAGCGCGTCATGCACCGCGTGACCCCGCCGCTCATCCGCATGGAGCGCCTGATCTCCACGCCGGTCAACTTTGTGATCCTGCCGATCTTTGCCTTTGTCAACGCGCAGGTTCGCCTGGTGGGTGTGGACATGAGCACGCTGCTTACCGACCCGGTGACGCTCGGCGTGTACTTTGGCATGCTGCTGGGCAAGCCGATCGGTATCTTTGGCATGACGTTTGCCCTGGTTAAGCTCAAGATTTCCGAGTTGCCGCATAACGTTAACTGGCACATGATCGCCGGCGTGGGCATTCTGGGCGGCATCGGCTTTACCATGTCGATTCTCATCAGTGGCCTCGCCTTTCCCACGGCTCAGTTTGAGGTCCTGGCCGCCAAGGCCGCCATTCTTGCCGGTTCTGTCACCGCCGCGGTGCTGGGCATGATCTACATGAGTGTGGTCTGCAAACACCCCGCGCCCAAGGACGAGTAAGAGCACATACAAGTTTGTGCAAGTTTAAAAACGCCGCCTGTGAACACCATCACAGGCGGCGTTTTAGTCATTTAAGAACGTCCCCAATGACTGGTTTTATTCCACGGTGCCGTAGACGGCGCCCCAGCCGTGGGCGGCCAAGGCGGAGTTGAGCTGGTCGCAAAGTGACTGGCGGTCGTAATAGCCGGGCGGTAGCAGGTTGACGATTTCCATGAGATCGGGCGCCAGGTCCAAGATTTCGGCCTGTACGATCAGGTCCAGGCGGTCGATGGCATGGCGGTCGTAAAACAGCCCGTCGACCAAGCGCTGCAGGTCGCCGAATTCCTCGGCCTGAAACGATCCGTACTCCATAGTGCCTCCTTGGCCGCCCCGCGCCGGCATGCGCGGCGATGTCGTAATTCATTGCGATGAACTTAATCTATCACGGCTTCATAACGTTGCGGCGGTGGCGGTCTATACTTAGACGAACTGCAACGTCCCGCTTCGCGAAAGGTCGCACCCATGCAGACGATCTACCAGAAGATGGAAACCACCGAACTCGATGCCGCCATCGAGGCGCTCAAGGCCGAGGTCGCCGAGGTCAAGGCCAAGGGCCTGGCGCTCGATATGGCCCGCGGCAAGCCGTCGCCTTCCCAGGTGGACATCTCGCGCCCCATGCTCGATATTCTCAATGCCGACGCCGATCTGCACGACGGCAGCGTCGACTGCTCCAACTACGGCTGCTTCGAGGGTATTCCTTCGGCACGCAAGTTGGCAGGGGAGTTCCTGGGCTGCCCCGCCGAGCAGACGCTCGTGCTGGGTTCGTCGAGCCTTTTGATCGAGCATGACATCGCCGGCATGTTCTGGCGCTGCGGCTCGTGCGGCAGCGAGCCCTGGGACGCCTACGAGGCCGCGCACGACGGCAAGAAGGTCAAGTTCCTGTGCCCCGTTCCCGGCTACGATCGCCACTTTGGCATCACCGCCGACTTGGGCATCGAGAACGTCCCCGTCGCGATGACCGACAACGGCCCCGACATGGCCAAGGTTGAGCGCCTGGTTGCCACCGACGACTCCATCAAGGGCATCTGGTGCGTGCCCAAGTATTCCAACCCCACGGGCATCACCTTTAGCGAGGACACCGTGCGTCGCCTGGTCGAGATGCCCACGGCCGCGCCCGATTTCCGCATCTTCTGGGACAACGCCTACTGCGTGCACGACCTGTACGACGAGACCGACGAGCTCGCCAACATCTTCGATCTTGCCCGCGCGGCGGGCACCGAGGACCGCGTGGTGGCCTTTGCCTCGACGTCCAAGATCACCTTCCCGGGTGCCGGCATCGGCTTTATCGGTGCGAGCCCCGCGGTCATCGCCGAGTTCTCCAAGCGCCTGAAGGCTGGTCTTATTAGCGCCGACAAGCTCAACCAGCTGCGTCACGTGCGCTTCCTTCCCACCATCGAGGCGGTCAAGAAGCACATGAAAAAGCATGCCGAGTTCCTGCGCCCGCGCTTTGAGGCCGTTGAGCGCAAGCTCACCGAGGGCCTGGGCGACACGGGTTGCGCCACCTGGACGCATCCCCGCGGCGGCTACTTTGTGAGCTTCGATGGTCCCGAGGGCTCGGCCCAAAAGGTCGCCGTGCTTTGCGCCGACTTGGGCGTCAAGCTCACGCCGGCCGGTGCCACCTGGCCTTATGGCAAGGACCCGCGCGACACCAACATCCGCATCGCGCCGAGCTATCCCACGGTCGAGGACCTGGAGGCCGCGCTCGATGTGCTGGTGCTGGCCGTTAAGCTTGTCGCTGCCGAGCTTGCGCGTGCCGAGCGCGCCTAACGCGTAGGGCCCCGCAAGTCCGCGCCTAGTACTATCCGCACTTTCGATACGTAAAGGAGCGTATACATGGATTTGGGTATTTCCGCCAACCCCACGCCAGAGCTCTACACCATTAAGGTGACCGGTGAGATCGATATCTCTAACGCCGATAGCCTGCGCAATGCCATCGACCTGGCGCTCGAGCAGCCCACTGAGGCCGTTGAGCTCGATTTTGCCCAGGTGAGCTACATCGATTCGACGGGCATTGGCGTGCTCGTGGGCGCCGCGCACCACGCGGTTGACCACGGCAAGCGCTTTAGCTGCACCAATGTGCAACCCCCGGTGATGCGCGTGGTTCAGCTGTTGGGTGTCGACCAGGAGATTTCGATCACCGCTGCATAATCTTTGCCCCAAAAGGGCGTGCCGTTTGGCATATGTTTGTGATGCGCTCGGACGTTTTGGCGTCCGGGCGCTATACTTGACCGAATGAATAGACGAGTTCCGGCCGAATGGCGCGGTGCGGGCTCGAATCACATCGAGCCTTGGAGGTATGTGTGTTTGGTATTGGAGAAGGTGAGCTGGCAATCATCGTGGTCTTCGGCTTTTTGCTGTTTGGCCCGGATAAGCTCCCGCAGATGGGCCGTACGATCGGCCGTGCCATCCGTCAGTTCCGCGAGACGCAGGAAAAGATGACGGCGGTTGTCCAGTCCGAGATCATCGATCCGGTAAGCGAGGCCGCTTCGGCTCCGGTCAAGCCCAAGAAGGCTGCCGTCGATGACGATTCCGATGCGGACGAGGATGCCGCCGAGACGGTAGCGCCCGCCAAGAAGGAGACCTTTGCCGAGCGTCGTGCCCGCCTTGCTGCCGAGAAGGCCGCGAGCGAGGCTGCCGCCGAGGGCGAGGGTGCTGCTGAGGAGTCCGAGGCCGAGGGTGCCGAGGCCGAGCCTGCCGCTGCCGTCGAGCCCGAGCCTGCTGCAGAGCCCGAGCCCGAGCCGGCAGAGCCCACGACGGCTGACCTCTACGCCCGTCGTCCCCGCAAGCGCAAGGCCGTCGTCGACCAGCTCGCTCGCGAGCTCGAGGCCGAGGACGCTGCCGAGACTGCTGCCGCCGACGCCCCGAAGGGAGGCGATGAGTAATGCCTATCGGACCTGCTCGTATGCCGCTCTTCGATCACTTGGGAGAGCTCCGTCGCCGCCTGACCATCGTGGTCGTGTCGGTGTTTGCCGCCGCCATCGTGCTGTACTTTGCCACGCCCGTGGTGCTCGATATCCTGGAAGACCCCATCCGCTCGTTTGTGCCGGACGGTAAGTTCTACATCACCACCACACTCGGCGGCTTTGGCCTGCGCTTCTCGCTGGCCATCAAGATGGCCGTGGTCATGTGCACGCCCATGATCATCTGGCAGATCCTGGCATTTTTCCTGCCGGCGCTGCGCCCCAACGAGCGCAAGTGGGTCGTGCCCACGGTGCTCGCCTCGACGGTGCTGTTCTTCCTGGGTGCCATCTTCTGCTATTTCATCATCATCCCGGCGGGCTTTGAGTGGCTCATCGGCGAGACCTCGGCCGTCGCTACGGCGCTGCCCGACCTGGAGAACTACGTCAACATGGAGCTGCTCTTTATGATCGGCTTTGGTGTGGCGTTTGAGCTGCCGCTCATCATCTTCTATCTGTCCGTCTTTCACATCGTGTCCTATGCGGCCTTCCGCAGCGCCTGGCGCTACGTGTACGTAGGCCTGCTTGTGGGCTCGGCTGTGATCACACCCGACGGCTCACCCGTTACGCTGGGTCTCATGTATGGCGCCCTGCTCTCGCTCTACGAGATTTCGCTCGCCATCGCTCGCGTGGTCATTACCGCGCGCGAGGGCAAGGAGGGTCTGTTCGTGAGCCGTCTGGACCTGTTCTCGGACGACGAGGACGACGAGGAGTAAATCGGTATGCACGAGGTTGGCATTGTCAACGGCATACTCGATACAGTGATTCGCGCGGCGCGTGGGGCGGGGGCCTCGCGCGCCGTTTTGGTAACGCTGCGTATCGGGGATATGACCGAGGTCGTGCGCGAGGCGCTTGACTTTGCGTGGGAGACGTTTCGCGACGAGGACCCGCTCACGCGCGGCTGCGAGCTTGCCGTGGAGGAAGTCCATCCACAAAGCGAGTGTCTGGACTGCGGTGAGGTCTTTGAGCACGACCGTTTCCATTGCCGTTGTCCCCAATGTGGCGGTGCCAACGTGCGTCTGCTGCATGGCCGCGAACTCGACATCGCAAGTATCGAGATCGAGACCCCCGACGATTAGCACGCTCGCCATCTAGCGATGGGGTATAAAAGGGCCAAAGTAAGGAGCGCTAAGTATGGCCGAGAAAACGATTGATATCGCGTCGCCGATTCTGTCGCGCAACGAGCGCCTGGCAGATCAGCTGCGTCAGCGGTTTGAGCAGACGAACACCTACGTGATCAATGTGCTGTCGAGCCCTGGCTCGGGTAAGACCACCACGATTCTGGGCACCAACGAGCGCCTGCGTGACAAAGCCAGCCTGCGCTGTGCCGTTATCGAGGGCGATATCGCCTCGGACGTCGACGCCATCACCATGAAGGAAGCCGGCATGCCCGCCATCCAGATCAACACGGGCGGCCTGTGCCACCTCGAGGGCAACATGATCATGGAGGCCGTCGACGCCTTCGACCAAGCCGTCGGTCTGGAGAACATCGACGTCATCTTTATCGAAAATGTGGGTAACCTGGTCTGCCCGGTCGACTTTGACCTGGGCGAGAACCTGTCCATCATGATCCTCTCGGTGCCCGAGGGCGACGACAAGCCCATCAAGTACCCGGGCATCTTCCAGCACGCCGGCGCGCAGCTGCTCAATAAGGTCGACGTGGCCCCGGCTTTCGATTTTGACATGGATAGGTATACTAAGACACTCGATGACCTCAATCCGCAGGCGCCGCGGTTTGCCGTGAGCGCGCGCAAGGGCGAGGGCATGGATGCCTGGTGCGATTGGCTCATCGGGCAGATTGAGCAAGCAAGGGCGTAAGTCGGCCGCCAAGAGGGCGGGCGCAGCCGCAGACACACGAGATAGGAGCCTCTTTTGAAGCTCATCATCGCTGAGAAAAACGACGCCGCGCGTCAGATCGCCGAGCGTCTGTCCACGGGCAAGCCCAAAAAGGACAAGGTGTACAACACCGCTATCTACCGTTTTGAGTGGAAGGGCGAGGAGTGCGTGACGATCGGCCTTGCCGGTCACATCCTGGCACCCGATTTTTGCGACAGTGTGCTGTTCGATAAAAAGTTGGGCTGGTATTCGGTCACGGAGGACGGCGAAATGCTGCCGGCCGATATGCCCGATGGCCTGGCCCGCCCGCCGTACGACACCAAGCGCAAGCCGTTCCTTGCCGATGGCATTTCCATCAAGGGCTGGAAGCTCGAGAGCCTGCCCTATCTCACCTGGGCGCCCGTCATTAAGCTTCCGGCCGAGAAAGAGCTCATCCGCTCGCTTAAGAACCTCGCCAAAAAGTCCGACAGCGTCATCATCGCCACGGACTTCGATCGCGAGGGCGAGCTGATCGGTTCGGACGCCCTCAACAAGGTGCGCGAGGTGGCGCCCGACTTGCCGGTCGCCCGCGCCCAGTATTCTTCGTTTACCAAGGCCGAGATCACGCAGGCCTTCGATAACCTCGTCTCGCTCGACCAGAACCTGGCCGACGCCGGCGAGAGCCGTCAGCACATCGACCTCATTTGGGGTGCGGTGCTCACGCGCTACCTGACGCTCGCCAAGTTTGGCGGCTTTGGCAACGTGCGTTCCGCCGGCCGCGTGCAGACGCCGACG
Organism: Collinsella sp.; assembly: GCA_019414205.1. Lineage (GTDB taxonomy): Bacteria > Actinomycetota > Coriobacteriia > Coriobacteriales > Coriobacteriaceae > Collinsella. The sequence goes on from DXML01000022.1 coordinate 63,517, forward strand.
CTTGCCCTGGTGGTCGAGCGCGAGCGCGAGCGCATGGCGTTTGTGCCCGAGGACTATTGGCAGATTCGCGGCATGGGCGCCGCGCAAGGCGCTGCCGAGGACGATCGCTTTAAGATCGCGCACAAGACGGCGCGCTTTACCGACAAGGATGCTGCTGAGACGGCGTACGGTCACGTTGACGGCGCTACGACGGCAACCGTCGCCGCGGTGACCAAGCGCTCGCGTAAGCAGCAGCCGCCCACGCCGTTTGCGACGACCTCGCTGCAGGCTGCCGCCGCGGCCGAGGGCATCTCACCTGCGCGTACCATGCGCATCGCCGAGTCCCTCTACATGGCCGGTCTCATCAGCTACCCGCGTGTCGACAACACCGTGTATCCCGCGACGCTCGATCTGGGCGCCGTGGTGAGCGACCTGGCAAAGATCAACCCGGCGCTGGCGCCCGTGTGCAAAAAGGTGCTCGCCGGCCCCATGAAGCCCACGCGCGGCAAGGTCGAGACCACCGACCACCCGCCTATCTACCCCACGGGCGAGGGCGATCCGTCCACGCTCGACGGCGGCCAGCGCAAACTCTATGACCTCATCGCCCGTCGCTTCCTGGCAACGCTCATGGGGCCCGCGACCATCGAGAACACCAAGCTTGAGCTCGACGTCAACGGCGAGCCGTTCGTGGCTTCGGGCGACGTGCTCGTGACCCCGGGCTTCCGCGAGGCATATCCGTACGGCCTCAAGCGCGACGAGCAGATGCCGCCGCTTGAGCAGGGCGACACGGTCGACGTGTTCGACATTAAGCTCGAGGCCAAGCAGACCGAGCCGCCCGCGCGCTACAGCCAGGGCAAGCTCGTGCAGGAGATGGAAAAGCGCGGCCTGGGCACCAAGTCCACGCGCGCGAGCATCATCGAGCGCCTGTATGCCGTGCGCTATCTCAAAAATGATCCCGTTGAGCCGAGCCAGCTGGGCATCGCCATCATCGACGCGCTGTCGCAGTTTGCCCCGCGCATCACGAGCCCCGATATGACCAGCGAGCTCGACGGCGACATGACCCGCGTGGAGCGCGGCGAGGACACCGAAGAGCATGTCGTGACGCACTCGCGCGCGCTGCTGGCCGGCGTGCTCGACGAGCTGCTCAAGCATACGCAGGAGCTGGGCGACGCCATCAGCGACGCCGTCACGGCCGATGCGCGCGTGGGCGCCTGCCCCAAGTGCGGCAAGGACCTGGTTATGAAGACGAGCGCCAAGACCCGCGGCAGCTTTATCGGCTGCATGGGTTGGCCCGACTGCGACGTGACCTATCCGGTGCCGAGTGGCGTCAAGGTGAGCCCGCTCGAGGGCGAGGCCGCCGTGTGCCCCGAGTGCGGCGCGCCGCGCATCAAGTGCCAGCCATTCCGCCAGAAGGCCTTCGAGATCTGCGTGAACCCCACGTGCCCCACCAACTACGAGCCCGATCTTAAGGTGGGCGAGTGCAAGGTGTGCGCCGAGGCAGGACGCCATGGCGACCTGATCGCGCACAAGAGCGAGAAGAGCGGCAAGCGCTTTATCCGTTGCACCAACTACGATGACTGCGGCGTGAGCTATCCGCTTCCGGCGCGCGGCAAGCTCGAGGCGACGGGCGAGACCTGCCCCGAGTGCGGCGCCCCCATCGTGGTGGTCAACACGGCGCGCGGTCCGTGGCGCATCTGCGTGAACATGGACTGCCCGACCAAGGAGAAGAAGCCCGCCCGCGGCCGCAAGACCACAACCAAGGCGAGCACGGCAAAGAAGACGACGGCTAAGAAAGCCACTGCCGCCAAGAAGACGACCGCGAAGAAGTCGACTGCCAAGAAAGCAGCCGCCGACAAGTAACGGCGCAGTCGAAACATTGCCCAAAAAAACGAGCGAGGACCCCGCGATCCTCGCTCGTTTTTTTGACCGGCAGTTAGGGACGTTCCTTTTCTGCCGGCAGTTTAGGAACGTCCCTAACTGCCGGCTCGGGAACGACAAAGCGCTAGTTCACCTCGACAGGCTTGGCGCCGGGATAGTGCTCCTCAAAGTCTAGGCGGTACTTATTGTCATTGGTGCCCGCCACGTTGTCGCGCGACAGCGGCGCCACGATCTCATTCTTGTGGTCCGCAGGCTTGGCGTATTTCAGGCTGATCTCCCAGGCATCACAGATTGCGTCAATGCGGTGATCCAGGTCGTCGTACAGGGCGATGATATCCTTCCAGGAGCTGTAGTTCTTGGAGCTCGTCGGGACGTCCAGGTCCTCGACGATGTCGTAATACTGCTCGATGGTGTCCTCCGTGCGCTCGGCGACGTCGGCGAGATTTTGACGGGTGGTTCGATCCTCTTCCAGATAGTTGCCGTTGAAGTTCTGCGCGCAGCCACGGACCTGGCTGTCGAGATCTTCGAGCAGGTCGTAGTATTCGCTCAGGCGACGGTAGAGGTTCTGCTCGGAGAGCGTTGCTTCGCCGCCATCCTCGTCGTCATCGTCATCATCGTCGTACAGGCTGTTGGGATTGCCGAGAGGCTTTAGGTCATCGTCGTCGACGTCATGGTGCAGCTTAGCTACCTCAGCAGTCGTCTGCGTGGCGGCGTTGTCGAACGGTCTGATCGCAAAGAAGATGACCAGGGCGATGATGATCGCCACCAGCACAACGATAACAGCGATAAGCGGCCCGGTGCCGCTCTTTTTGGGAGCGGGGGTCTGTGGCGAAGCGGGCGCGTATGCGGGAGCCGGCTGCTGTTGGGGCGAGCCGCTCGCGACGGGTATGCGCTGCGTGGTCTCGACGGCCTCGGTCCTTGCGGCGGGGTCGGGGCTATAGGCGAGGGGGTCGTCCGCCTTGGCTTGCGGCGTATCAAGGGAGCCGGTCTGCTCAAAAGCGGGCTGGCTATCGCTCGCGGCTGTTTGCTCAACGGGTGCACCGCACGAGGTGCAGAACTTGGCATTATCTTCAAGAAGCTTGCCGCACGAGGCGCAATACCGAGACATTGCCACTCCTTTCGCCACATTTCAATGCAATACGACGATTATACCCAGCATCCAAAATTCCCCATCATACGTTGCGGTGAAATAGGGACTGTTTGGCGGTCTCAGAGCTTCAATCAGCTCCTATTTCACTGCAACTTTGGAAAGGCACCTTTAGCCATTGGGGGCGCGCCGAGCACTGGGGTATCATGGCTTGGTTGCTATAACTCGCATTTACGCGCCTTGTAGGAAGGGGCTGCGCCCATGGCTTTTGAGCCTGCTCAACATAGCTTTATCACGCTCGAGGGCGTCGACGGTGCCGGCAAGTCCACGCAGGCGCGCCTGCTTGCCCGCGCGCTCGAGCTCGCTGGCCACCAGGTTGTGAGCCTGCGCGAACCGGGCGGCACCGCCATCAGCGAAAAGATCCGCGCCCTGCTGCTCGACCCCGCCAATATGGCGATGGGCGACACCTGCGAGTTGCTGCTCTACGAGGCTGCGCGTGCCCAGCTGGTGCACGAGGTCATAGCCCCCGCCCTTGCGGCCGGCAAGGTGGTCCTGTGCGATCGCTTCTACGATTCCACGACCTGCTACCAGGCGTTTGCCGATGGCCTCGACCGCCAGATGGTGCGCGACGCCAACAACCTGGCCGTCGCGGGAACGCACCCGGCGCTCACACTCGTCTACCACATCACGCCCGAGCAGGCGGCGCTACGCATGGCAGCCCGTGGCGCGGCAGATCGCATGGAGGCTAAGGGCATGGCATTCCAGGAGCGTGTGTACCAGGGATTTTGTGCCATTGCTGCCGAGGAGCCAAACCGCGTAAAGCTCATCGACGCCACTACGACCGTCGAGGAAGTTTTCGAGAAGACGGTCGAGCAGGTTCGCGCGTACGGTCTCGATATCCCCCAGGATGCTGTCGCCGCCGCGCTTGCCAAGGAGGCCGAGTAACATGGCCCCCGCTCAGGCAAGCCTGCTGGCCAAGCTCGACACCCAAGAGCGCGTGCGCGACTTTTTGACCAATGCCGTCGCTAGCGGTCGCGCGTCGCACGCCTACCTGTTTTTGGGCGCGCCCGGCGCGGGCAAGCTCGACGCCGCGTGGGCGCTCGCCCAAGCCTTCCTGTGCGAGCAGGACGGCTGCGGCGCATGCGACAGCTGCGTGCGCGTCTCTCGACATACGCATCCCGACGTGCACTATTACACGCCCGAGAGCGCCACGGGTTACCTCATCGCCCAGACCCGCGAGCTGCTCGACGACGTGCCGCTGGCGCCCATCCGCGCCAAGGCAAAGGTCTACATCATCGACCGTGCCGAGCAGCTGCGCGCCAACACCGCCAACGCGCTGCTCAAAACGCTCGAGGAGCCGCCCGAGGGCGTCATGTTCATCCTGTTGGGTACCTCGGCAGACGTGATGCTGCCCACCATCGTGAGCCGCTGCCAGTGTGTGCCGTTTCGGCTGGTGTCTCCCACCGTGGCCGCGCAGGTCGTGAGCCGCGCCACCGGGCAGGATCCCGCGCGCTGCCGCATGGCCGTCGCCGTGGCGGGAAGCCCCACGCGTGGTATCGAGTTCCTCAAGAGCGCCGAGCGCCAGGACGCCCGTCGCCAGATGATCCGTGCCATCGACTCACTCATTGCCGCCGACGAGGCCGATGTACTCAGCCGTGCCAAGTCGCTCATCGTCGCCGTCAAGGCGCCGTTGGCCGAGGTCAAGTCCACGCAGGAAAAGGTGCTCGAGCAAAATGCCGACTACCTGTCGCGTGGAGCATTGAAGCAGCTTGAGGACCGCAACAAGCGCGAACTCAACGCGCGCGAGCGTTCGGGTATCATGGAAGCGCTGGCGAGCGCGCGGACGCTCATGCGCGACGTGCTGCTGACGCTTCAGGACGAGGCAGCCGACGTGGTGAACGAGGACGTGCGCGACACGATCGGGCGGCTTGCCGCCGCGACGAATGTTGCGGGTGCCACACGGGCGCTCGAGGCGGTCGCAACCGCCGAGCGCAACATCGCCAGAAACGTTACTCCCCAGCTGGCCATCGAGGTCATGCTGTTCGATATCAGGAAGGCACTGAAATGCCGTTAGTTGTACCCGTTAAGTTTACCTACGCCTCGCGCGACCTGTGGTTCGACCCGCAGGATCTGGATATCCTCGAGGCCGATTATGCCATTTGTTCCACCGAGCGCGGAACCGAGATCGGCCTGGTCACGGCCGATCCCTTCGAGGTGCCGCAAGACGAGATTGGTCAGCCGCTCAAGCCCGTGCTGCGCGTGGCGAGCGACATCGACCTGCAGCTTGCGGACGACCTAGCCATCCAGGGCGACGAAGCCATGGTCGACTTCCGCCGTCTGGTCAAAGAGCTCGACCTCGAGATGAAGCCGGTGGGCGTCGAGTACCTGTTTGGCGGCGAGAAGGCCGTGTTCTACTTTGCGGCCGAGGAGCGCGTCGATTTTCGCCAGCTCGTCAAGGATCTGTCCTCGACGCTGCACATTCGCGTCGATATGCGCCAGATCGGCGTGCGCGACGAGACCCGCCTGGTGGGCGGCTATGCCCAGTGCGGACAGGAGCTCTGCTGCACGCGCTTTGGCGGACAGTTTGAGCCCGTCTCGATCCGCATGGCAAAAGAGCAGGACCTACCGCTCAACTCGTCCAAGATCAGCGGCGTTTGCGGCCGCCTGATGTGCTGCTTGCGCTATGAGTTCGAGGCGTACAAGGACTTTAAGAGCCGTGCGCCCAAAAAGAAGACGCTCATCGATACGCCGCTCGGCAAGGCGCGTATCCAGGAATATGACACGCCGCGTGAGCAGCTGGTGCTGCGCCTGGAGAACGGCAAGGTCTTTAAGGTCAACCTAGCCGATATGACGTGCTCGGAGGGCTGCAAAAAGAAGGCTGCCGAGCAGGGCTGCAACTGCCGCCCCGACTGCGTGACGCGCGACGTGCTCGAGCGCATCGAGTCGCCCGAGATGCGCCTGGCGCTCATGGAGCTCGATCGCGAGAACGGCGTCGACGTGGGCGATGGCCTGTCGAGTGCCGACCGTCTTGCCGGCACGTCGATGCCCAAGCGCCGTCGTCGCGATGCTGAATCCGATGCTCGCGCCGGTCAGGGTCAGGGCGAGGGCCGTGGCCGCGGAAAGGGCCGCGGTAAGGCCGAGACACCCGAGGCCGAGGGGGCGGCCGATGGCCGTCGCCGTCGCAAGCGCGCGGGCTCGGGCGATGCTACCGAGGTTGCAGCCGCGGGCAAGAACGCCTCTCGCGAGCGCGAGGTTCAGCAGCCCCAGCAGCAGAATCGCGGCGGTGGCATGAACCCCACGCGCCGTCGTCGCCGTCACCTGTCGAGCGAGGAGCGCGAGGACGCCTTCCGCGCCGCAGCTGCTCGCGAGGCTGGTGCCGCCCCCAAGGGTGGTTCGGGTTCCGATGCGCCTGCCGACAAGGGTGGCAAGTCACGTGGCGAGGAGGAGCGCGCGCCGCGTCCGCGCCGTCGCCATTCCTCGGGCGCGCAGCAGAAGCCCTCAGTGCCCTCCGTGGCCGATCAGGTCTCGGATGGCGAGGTCAAGGTCACGCGCCGTCGTCCCGGAGATGGCGGGGGAGCGGCTGCCAAGGCTTCGCGTGGCGCCGCTCGCGACGAGCGCGAGCCGCGCGAGGATCGCGGTGGCGAGGGCTCGGCCGACCAGGGTCAAAAGCGCCGTCGCCGTCGCCGTTCCCGCAAGCCGCGCCAGGATGGTGGCGAGGGCTCGACCCCGTCTTCGTCCGCACCGCAACCGCCCGCCGGCGAATAACGCCCGCGAGCGGATTTAGCCCGCCTTGCCCCGAGCGCATCGGGGTATCATAGCGCCGAATCAACAACCCTCCCTGCGACCGAACGTAGGGAGGGTTGTGTCTTGAAGAGCCATCTGAACATATTGAGCCGTCTGCAGAGTGCCGGTGCCCTACCGTTTGCGGACGAATTGCTACCGTTTGCCGAGCGCGCGACGTACGAGGCACTCGAGGCATTGTCGCCAACACGATGTGCCGGCTGCGAGCGCGCCGATGCTCTTATTTGCCAAGACTGCCTGGCCGCGCTTACGCTCATCGACCCATGTTATAGCTGCATTCGGTGCGGCGCTCCGTTTGGGGATTTGCTGTGCACCGAGTGCTCAGTCGAGGGCGCGTCCTCGGCGATGGCCGAGGCGCTCGACCGCTGTCTGGCATGTGCCGTCTATGCGCATCCACTGCCGCGCATCATTAAAGCGTACAAGGACGCGGGCGAGCGACGTCTGGCTCCGTATCTGGCGGAGCTGCTCTACGACACCGCCCTGCATGCCCAAGTCGTAGCGCCCGATCGCTACGGAGGTGTGCTGTCCGGTGCGGATGCGGTGGTGTTTGTGCCTGCGACGGCGGCAGCGTTTCGGTGGCGCGGTTTCGATCATATGGAGGCCATTGCGCGCCCATTTTGCGAGCTGTCGGGTGTTCCCCTGCTCGATGCTCTCGTCAAGTACGGGCATGGCGACCAGCGAGAACTCGGTCGTGAGGAGCGCCGCGAGCGTGCCCGAGGTATGTACGAGACGGTTGAGGACGTGCACGGCCGCCGCTTGCTGCTTATCGACGACGTTATCACCACGGGTGCGACGATGGCAGCGGCTTCGGCGGAACTCAAGCGCGCCGGTGCCACGGCCGTTGATGGCCTCGCTATCGCACGCGTTTGGTAGGGGTGGTTCAGATGGCAATAAAGATCGGGCAGCGTGGCAAGCCTGCAAGCGAGCAGCTGGCTGCTTCCGTAATTCTGACGGGCGCCTCGGCGCTACGCATGATGCGCGCCGAGCGCCGACAAATGGGTTACATCAGCTGGAGGGACCTCAGTCCCGATGAAGAGTGCCGTGTGCTGCGCGCGTCGTCGCCCTCGATCGAGGACATCTATCTTCCCGACTTGGTGCGGATTGGGGCCGCAAGCGGCGAGGTGCAAGAAGATCTTTGCTTGCTGGTGGGATCTGCGGCGCAGCGCCGCCGCATGCCTGGCGTGGGCTGGTCCGTATGCTCTGGGTTGCCCGCCGGCTCGATTCTAGAGGTGGAACCAGGGGTGTACAGTCTATCTCCCGAGGCCCTTTGTGTTGCCGTCGCCCGCGAGGTCGGCTGTATCCAGGCATTTGCCCTGGCCCAGGAGCTGTGCTCTAAGATTTCGCTGAGTGACCGCGGGCAGTATCTACCTCCCTACACATCGCCTGTCGTGAACAAATTGGCAAAGGACAAAGACCAGCCGCCAGATGTCGGTTACTTTGAGGTCGAGTCCGTGCTGACACCCGATTGCCTGGTAGATTACCTCGCGGCATGCAAGGGGAATGTGGCCAAACAGCTGCTGCGCCTGTGTCCCTACCTGTCAGAAAATCTGCGCTCGCCCATGGAGTGCATCATGCTCGCTCTGTTTTCGCTTCCGTTTTCCTATGGCGGATTTGCCTGCGGTCCCTTTAAGACCGACTACAAGATCGAGTTCGATGACCGCGCGCAGGCAATCTCGGGGATGCCGCATGCAGTTTGCGATGCGTATCAGGAAGCAGCCCAGTTTGACCTGGAATACAACGGTGAGCTGGGCCATTCCTCCCGGAGGGGACGTATCCATGATGAAAAACGCAACACGGGCTTGATTACTATGGGAATCGAGGTCGCGACGGTCAATAACGAGATGCTCTGCGACATGGAGGCAATGGAGGCGCTCGCATGGCGCATGCACCAGCGTATGCGAAAGCGGTACCGGAATCGTGTCGATGCCCGCAGGAAAAAGCAAGAGGCGCTGCTTAACACGCTGCGGGCGTGTTTTGGGCTTAAACCCGCCTAACAATGCTCTGAAACAGGGGGTTGGATATATGCTCTGGCCAAAATATAGCAAATATGAGTACTGCTACAAATTCAGTAACAGCAAAATCAGGGATTTTGGGACTGGAAGATGGGGTAAATTAGAAAGCTATTAAACAAATGTGGAATATCCTGGCATCAATCTGACGTTATAGAGCGTGAAAACAGCTTGCAGAGCCAAAAACTCCTGCTACTAAATTGGTAACAGTACTCATATTTGCTATTTTTTGGCCACGGCGCCCTAAGACGGGTGTGTTGGGGCTTTCCATAGGGGAGCGACGGGCTCAATCAGAGCACGTGCGGCCCGTCCTGACCTGCGAAATCTGTACTCGCGATGCGAATAACGCCCCTAACCTTAAACTTTAGCTTGAACTTAGCTATAATGCGCTTCGTTCCTACCAGGCTGTGGTTGCGGACGGACGAAATGCCCGTCCTAGTCCAAGACAGACGCGGTCAAAGGGATCCACGTAAGCGACCGCGTGCGCGCGGCGCGATCATGGCGCGTCCTAGATGTAAGCCGCACCGTCCGTTCTACTTTCTTTGGGGCAATACCGCCTCGCGGGCGAGCGGGTCAGTCGTGAAGGTGGCTGCGGCCTCCCGAGCAAACACCCCGGTGCGCAAGTGTGGGGTCAAATACCAGGTCAGCTGGTGGGAACAACCTGATATTCCGCGCAACGCACGGATCGTATACGACACAGAAGGCAGGGTAGTGGACATGGTGAGGGGCAGCTTGATGCACGCGGCTCGGTTAGGTGCTGGGACCGCAGCGGTCATCGCCGTTTTGGGCCTGAGCGGATGCGCGTTCAACCCGCTGTCTACGTTCACGACTCCCACGATCGACCAGATCGAGTACGAGACCGTCACGCCGGCGGTGTCGGACGACGCCCTGGTCACTCCCGGAACCCTGACGGTCGCCCTCGATACTTCCGATGCGCCGCAGGCCATGCAGGACGCCGACGGCGAGCTCACGGGTTATGCGGTTGACGCCGCCCGCGCCCTCGCAAGCCGCATGGGCCTTAAGGTCGCCTTTGTCGATGCGTCCTCGGCAGGTTCCGCGCTCGGCGACAAAAAGGCCGATATCTTTATCGGCGAGATTAACTCCACGGACGGGGACATTAGCTCGCTCGGCACCTGCCTGTACGATGCCACTTCCGTGTTCGGTAAAACTAGCGATGGTGGGTCGCTAAGCGTTTCCACCGATACCCTTAACACGTCCACCCTGGGCGTTCAGGCGTCCTCGGCCTCGCAGGAGGCGCTTGCTAAGCAGAGCATCACCGCCAACCAAAAGACCTACTCCAACATCAACGAGTGCTTTGAGGCGCTCGAGTCCGGCGAGGTCGACTATGTGATCTGCGACTCCACGGCCGGCGGCTACCTTGCACGCCTGATGAGCGAGGTCTCCTATGTCGGTGCGCTCGAGGCGCCCTCGACGCTTGGTGTTGTGGGCCTCTCGTCCAATGACGAACTGTGCCGTGCCGTGAGCGATGCCCTCGACGGTATTACGGCCGACGGCACGCTCGAGGCGGTCCACTGCGTCTGGTATGGCACGATGCCCTACGACCTCACCACTAAGACGGTTTCGGGCGCTAACGTGCAGCCGGGTGACTCTGAGTCCAGTGAGACCATGTCCTCCGGCAGCGAGTCCTCCGATTCCAACAATGAGACCGCATCCTCCGAGGACAAATCGTCCAGCCAGGAAGGCGCCATCACCGACGACGACATTAACAAACTCAATAGCTAGTTATTGCTAGGGGTGGTGTCTCCTATACGTTGGAAAGGACACCTCTTCACGGTTTCAACACGCACTGCCGGGCTTCCCCGATGGGGGAGCCCGGCTTTTTCATCCCAATAAAACCAGCAGGTCAAAGCCAATTTTCGGGACCAAATACAAAGCCGCCGACGCCCTCCCATAGCGCACTTTGCCACGGAAAAGTGCGAGACTTCGGTATGCGGTATCAAGCAATCGTTATTCGGGTCTTTAGGAATCCGCGTGATTAAATGCACGGCAATGGGTACATAGCCAGTACAGTAAGTCCCCGAGGCAGATTGGAGCCACGTATGGATATCAAGGTTTCTGGACGCAAGACGACGGTAACCGATGCTCTGCGTGCGCATGTGGATGAGAAGATCGGCGAGGCGCTCAAGGTTTTCGATATCGAGCCCATGACAGTCGACGTCGTGCTTCGCTATGAGAAGAACCCCTCGAACCCCAACCCGGCAATCGTCGAGGTCACGGTTCGTGCCCGCGGCTCTGTGATTCGCGTTGCCGAGCACGGCGCAGATATGTATGCCGCCATCGATCTCTCCGCCGATAAGGTCACCCGCCAGCTGCGCAAGTTCAAGACCAAGGTCGTGGATAACCGCCAGGGTGGTGCCAGCGCCGCGGATGTTGCGCCGGTCGAGCGCGTCGAGGATCTGGCCGACCTGCTGCTGCCCGAGGAGGAGGACGACCTGCTCGTCCGCGAGAAGGTCATCGATGTCACCCCGATGACTGAGGAGCAGGCGCTGGTGCAGACCGATCTGCTGGGCCACGACTTCTACGTGTTCGAGAACGCGACGACTGGTCTCATCAATGTGGTGTATCACCGTAAGAATGGTGGATATGGCATCATCAAGCCCCGCATCGAAACACTTGACGAGTAAAATACGTTAACTTGCATGAGTTAACGGTTGGCGGCCATCCCATGCGGGTGGCCGCCTTTTTACGTAAGGAGTCGCTTTGATGGACAAGGCCGCATCCGCCGGTCATTCGAACCGTTGCCGCATCGTCGTCGATACCTGCTGCGACTTTAGCCCCGAGGTCGCCGCGAACCTCGATGTCGATATCCTGGGTTTCCCCTTCATTATCGATGGCGAGGAGCGCACGGATGACATCTGGTCGAGCATCACACCCAAGGAGTTCTACGACCGCATGCGCGCCGGTGCCCGCGTGTCCACCTCGGCTGTGTCGCTCGGTCGCTATATCGAGTTCTTTACCGAGTGCGCCAAAGAGGGCACGCCCACGGTCTACCTGTGCTTTACCTCGGCGCTGTCGTCGAGCTACAACTCCGCGTGCCAGGCGGCGGACGCCGTGCGCGCCGAGTATCCCGATTTTGAGCTGTACGTGGTCGACAACGCTCTGCCCTGCGCGACCGGCGCGCTCTTGGCGCTCGAGGCCGTGCGCCAGCGTTCGGCGGGACTGACCGCCAAGCAGCTGGTCGATTGGGCAAACGAGGCAAAGACCTACGTCCACGGCTACTTTACGCTCGAGAGCTTCGACGCACTGGCTGCCGGCGGCCGCATTCCGCCCGCGGCGGCTCAGCTCACGGCAAAGCTCGATGTCAAGCCCGAGCTCTCCTACGACCTTGCCGGCTCGCTGTCGCTGATCGGCGTCAACCGCGGCCGCAAGAAGGCGCTCAAGTCCATTCTCAAGTCGTTCCGCGAGAACTACGTGCCCGACCGCACCATGCCCATCGCCATCATGACGGCCGATGCCGAGAAGGACGGCGACTGGCTCGAGGCCGCCATCCGCAAGGAGGAGGGCTGCGCTGACGTTACGATCATTCGCGGCTCCGTGGGTCCCACCATTGGCTCGCACGTGGGCCCCGGCATGGTGGCCTGCGCGTTTTGGGGTAAGAACCGCGCCGACAAGGCGTCGCTTTCCGACCGTATCGCCCGCCGCGTGCGCGGTCAGTAGACAGGCGCTGCGGCCGCAATCGATCCCAACTCACTGCCCAAACGCTGGCACCGAGTATTCAACCTGGTAACAACACCCAACCCAAAAGGAAAGGTTTCATGGCAAACAAGCTCTCTGTCGCATTTATCGGCACCGGAATTATGGGTGCCCCCATCGCCGGTCACATCCTGGATGCCGGCTATCCCGTCACGGTCAACAACCGCACCAAGTCCAAGGCTGCCGCGCTTATCGAGCGCGGTGCCGCTTGGGCCGATACGCCGGCAGATGCCGTGGCGAACGCCGACGTCGTCTTTACCATGGTGGGCTATCCCTCCGAGGTTGAGGAGCTCTACCTGGCGGGCGACGGCCTGCTCGCGTGCACCAAGCCGGGCGCGGTCTTGATCGACCTCACCACGAGCTCGCCCGAGCTCGCCCGTGACATTGCCGAGGCCGCCCAGGTCTCCGGTCGCATGGCGTTTGACTGCCCCGTCACCGGCGGCGAGTCGGGCGCGATCTCCGGCACGCTCACGGCTATCGTGGGCGCTACCGAGAACGACATCGCCCCGGTCCGCGACATTCTTGCCACCTTTGCGGCAACCATCTGCTGCTTCGATGGCGCCGGCAAGGGTCAGGCTGCCAAGCTCGCCAACCAGGTGTCGCTGGGCGCCTGCATGGTCGGCATGGCCGACGCCATGGCATTTGCCGAGCTGAGCGGCCTTGACCTGGAGAAGACCCGCCAGATGATCCTGGGCGGTACCGGCAAGTCCGGCGCCATGGAGAGCCTGGCTCCCAAGGCGCTCGACGGCGACTACAAGCCCGGCTTTATGGTCGAGCACTTCATCAAGGACCTGCGCTTGGCGCTCGCCTATGCCGACGATCGCGAGCTTGCGCTGCCCGGCGCCGACGTGGCCTTTACGCTCTACGACATGCTCGATGCCATCGGTGGTGCCAAGCTGGGCACCCAGGCCATCACGGTCCTCTATAAGGAGGAGGCCGACGCCATCGCCGCCGGTCTGGACTGGTCGCAGTATCGTCCTGAGGAGCATGGCGCTCACGAGGACGGCTGCGGTTGCGGCGAGCACGGCGACGACCATGAGTGCGGTTGCGGCCACCATCACGGCGAGGACCACGAGTGCTGCGGCGGCCACGGCCATGACGACGGCCACGAGTGCTGCTGCGGCCATCATCACGGGGAGTAGCGCCCATGAACTGGACGTTCGTGGTGCTCGCGTTGGTGCTCTTTATCTTTGCGATCTACATTGGCTTTTTGTGCGGCCAGTGGGCGTGCGAAAAGCGCGTCATCACCAAGCGCGACTACTGGATCGCCAACTTTGCAGGTGCGGCGGCAGTCGTCCTGCTAACCTGGGTGTTCTCGCTGTTCCCGCTGGTGCAGTTTGCGCCGATCGGCTGGCTCGGCGGCTTTATCGCCGGTCTTAAGATGAGCTTTGGCGAGTCCGTCGGTCCGTGGCGCAAGCACGACGAGGTCTTTAACGTCAACAAGGCTCATCGCGCCGCCGCCGACGCGGGCGACGCCGAGGAACGCCGCCGTGCGCGTCGCAATGGCGCGGCCGACCGACAGCTCATCTCGGTCACCGATGACAGCAAGGGTGCTGGCAAGCACGCTAAGAAATAGTAAGAAGAGGTAACTATGGCAGAAAACAAAGACGAACAGCTCACCGACGAGGAGCTGGCACAGCTTCAGCTGGCAGAGGAGAACGAGAACGCCGTCGACCGTCTGGTCAAGGAGCTCGGCTGCCCCACGCGCCGCATCCGCCAGTTTGCCGCCCGCGTGCTGCACCTGCTTGCCGAGCGCGATCCGCAGCGCGTCGTGCCCTGCGTGCCCGCGCTGATCGAGGCGCTCGACCGCCCCGAGGCGCAGACCCGCTGGGAGGCCCTCGATGCCCTGACGGCGCTCGCCACCACCTGCCCCGAGCAGCTGGGCGATGCCTTTGAGGGCGCCGAGACTGCACTGTTCGACGAGATCTCCTCCACGCTGCGCTATGCCGCCTTCCGCCTGCTGTGCGTGTGGGGTGCCACGAGTGTCGAGCGTTCGCGCGAGGCTTGGCCCATCCTGGACGAGGCCATCCAGTGCTACCACGGCGACCTTGAGTATCGCGACATGCTCGGTTGCCTGTACGAGTTTTGCCAGGGCGAGATCGACGCCGAGGTTGCCGAGAAGCTTGCGCTGCGCCTTAAGTTCGATGCCGAGAACGGTAAGGGCAGCTATCTCAAGGCCCGTTCGAGCGAGATTTGCGAAATGCTTGTTAAACGTTTTGGCCTGGATCTCTCCAAAAAGAAGAAGCGTGCTAGCGTAAAAAAATCTGACGACGCCGAAGACGAGGAGTAACAGATTATGGCGCACGATGTAGTCCTGATTCCCGGTGACGGTATCGGTCCCGAGATTACGCAGGCCATGCGCCGCGTGGTCGAGGCCACCGGTGTCCAGATCAACTGGAACGTCCAGGAGGCCGGTGCCGGCGTCATGGACGAGTTTGGCACGCCGCTGCCCCAGCACGTGCTCGATGCGGTCGCCGAGACCAAGGTTGCCATCAAGGGCCCCATCACCACGCCGGTCGGCACGGGTTTCCGCAGCGTTAACGTGGCCCTGCGCAAGCACTTCGACCTGTACGCCTGCGTGCGCCCCTGCCTGTCGCAGCCGGGCGACGGCTCGCGCTTCCGCGACGTCGACCTGGTCATCGTGCGTGAGAACACCGAGGACCTCTACGCCGGGATCGAGTTCGATGAGGGCGCTGCCGAGGTCGAGGAGCTCTCACAGCTTGTCGAGCGCTCGGGTCAGAAGACCTTCGCCGCCGATTCCGCCATCTCAATTAAGCCCATCTCCATCGCCAAGAGCCGCCGCATTGTGGAGTACGCCTTTGAGTACGCCCGCCGCTGCGGCCGTAAAAAGGTGACGGCCGTGCACAAGGCCAACATTATGAAGGCGACCGATGGCCTGTTCCTGCGCGTTGCGCGCGAGGTGGCCGCCAACTATCCCGATATTGAGTTCAACGACAAGATCGTCGACGCCACCTGCATGGGCCTGGTCCAGAACCCCAACGACTTCGATGTCCTGGTGCTGCCCAACCTGTACGGCGATATCGTCAGCGACCTGTGCGCCGGCCTGGTAGGTGGCCTGGGTATGGCCCCCGGCTCCAACATCGGTGCCGACT
The DNA here is from genome assembly GCA_019414205.1 of Collinsella sp. Classification (GTDB taxonomy): domain Bacteria; phylum Actinomycetota; class Coriobacteriia; order Coriobacteriales; family Coriobacteriaceae; genus Collinsella. The sequence goes on from DXML01000022.1 coordinate 79,098, forward strand.
GCGCCATCTTCGAGGCAACGCATGGCTCCGCGCCCGATATCGCTGGCCAGGATATCGCCAACCCCACGGCCGAGATTCTGTCTGCGGCTATGATGCTCGATCATCTGGGCGAGAACGATGCGGCCAATCGTATCCGCGCCGCCGTGTCCGCCACGCTCGACGAGGGTAAGCAGGTTACCGGCGACGTGCGTCGTGCCCAGACCGGCTCCGTCGAGGGCGCCGTGGGCACGCAGGCCTTTGCCGATGCCGTTATCGCGCACCTGGCCTAAGACACGCAGGCTGCAAACGCCTAAATAGTACTTAAGTGTTTGCGTATAACCTAAGAATCAATACGCCCGGCACTCTGTCGGGCGTATTCTATTGAAGACTATGTTTCCTAACAAGGAGTAACTGATATGGGTCTGATTCAAAAGAAGGACGAGAAGGACGAGATCGACGGCATCCAGATCATCGAGCGCGGCGAAGGCCCCGACGGTGACGAGGACGAGAAGATCGATCTGGTCGCCGGTACGTCTGCCGAGCACATTGCCGCCGGCACGACGGCCGAGGAGGAGGACGCCCGACTGGAGGCTCAGATTGCCGCGGATGCCGCTGACGAGAATCTGATGCCCGAGGCCCAGGATGAGGACGACGATATTCTGGGTTCCGATGAAGACGACCATGCATCCAGGCACAAGAAGACGATGATTGCCGCCTTTGTGGTTGCCGTCGTGATCGCCGCCGTGGTCGGCTTCTTTATTGGCAATGGCGGCTTTGGCGGCAAGGGTGTCGGCTCGTCGACCCTGACCGAGGACCAGCTCGATTCGACCGTGGCAAGCTATAGCTACAACGGCAAGAAGAGCGACATCACCGCGCGCGAGGCCATCGAGAGCCAGTACAGCCTCGACACCGTCAAGGATAGCGATGGCAACTACACCGCTCCTTCTGCCGACGTCATCCTGTCCTACGTGCGCAACAAGATCCTGCTCGACGCTGCCGAGGACGAGGGCATTACCGTTTCTTCCAAGGAAATGAAGCAGTACGCCGAGGATTCCATCGGCACCTCCGACTACAAGACCATGGCCACGCAGTACGGTGTGTCCAAGGACCAGGCCAAGCAGATCGTCCGCCAGTCTGCGACGCTGCAGAAGCTCTACAAGAAGAAGGTGGGCGATAGCTCCGCAAGCATGCCGACCGCTCCGACCGAGCCTGCTGACGGCAACGAGGAGACCGCGAGCAAGGACTACGCCGACTACATCATCAACCTTGCCGGCGATGAGTGGGATAGCTCAAAGGGCACCTGGAAGGACGCCGACAGCACCTATGCTAAGGCGTTCGCCGACGATGCCTTTACGGCCGATAGCGCAACCTATAAGCAGGCCATGACCGCCTATTACACCGCCTACCAGCAGTATTCTTCGCAGGCTTCGAGCGCCAGCTCCAAGTGGACCGAGTATGCTAACGGCCTCTACGCCAAGGCCAACATCAGCATCTACGGCCTGTTTGCGTAAAGAGTTGCACGGCTCATCGAGCATCTAGCTGATAGAAAACAAATTGCCCGCCAGTACGGAAGTCGTTCTGGCGGGCAATTTGCGTTGAGGGCGTGATTGGCGGCTTAATTATGGCTATTCATCTTTAAGTCCAAAAAGGCTATCGGCTTCATCGTCGGATATATATTCCAGTACATCGCCCGGTTGGCAGTCGAGTGCCCGGCATATCGCGTCAAGAGTTGAAAAACGTATGGCAGAAACCTTGCCCGTCTTAATGCGTGACATATTGACCTGGGAGATGCCCACACGTTCCGCAAGCTCTTTGGATGAGATCTTGCGTTCGGCGAGCATGCGGTCAAGCCGCAGAATAATCATGGATTCCCCCTAGAGCAACTCGTCATCTTGTTTTTGCAGGATATACCCGAAGCGGAAGACGCTGGCTATCAGGCAAATAATCAGGCCTGCAAAGAGCATGGAAGGGTCGAATAGCTGGCCGACGAACGCATCCGTAAAGCTGCCGCCAAATTCTGAGAGTATCATTCCCGTGATTACGGCACCAAGAAGCCTCACGGCAACGCCGCCGATAAGGAATAAATGTCCTACTCGACGAAGCGTATGGCTGCATTCAAGGTCAAAGGGCCTGCCTTCCTTTTCAATGTTGAAGAAAAGCCTGCGCACGCTTAGCGCGATGGTAAGCGCGAGGCATGTCATCAAGAGGCTCCCTATGGCAGTGTGACCATCGTGTGCAACGAGCATAAGTGGGGCCTGCGCATCGGTACCGACGATAGCAAGGCACGGTCCTTCGCCGGCTTGAAGTTCTACGGATTGGAGACACGACCCTTGGGAGAGGCCAGGCAATATGAGTAGAAGGTCAATCATAATGACTGCGAGGAGTCCCAGAGCGAGCGCTGTGGTAATGCAGATTGTGGCCCATTTGCAGATGCGAGCGAGCTTCTTCAGTTTAGCTATCGTCTGTTCGCGGCTGATGGTTTCATTCGATGTGGACGCGTTCCAGCGGATCATAGCCCCTCCAACCAATCTCTTGGATGATACTTGTATCATATATCATAATTAATGATAAACGATAAATAATTACGGATACTGAGTAAGTAGTGATTGAAAACGATTAGCGTGAGCTATTAGCTCATTTTGGATGCCGGAGTTTAGCGCGCGGGGGATGAGGACAAATGCCAAAACTTCCCGTGATCGCGCAAGTGCTTCATCGGGTTTCCCCAATTCATCCAGGAAAACGGCCGTAAACGATTGGAAATAACCGCTGAGCGGTCGAAAACTACCGTTCACCGATAATTTCTAACCTGGTTCTAACTGGTATTAAGTCAAAAAGACCAATTCACAAATCTTCACAATGACCTGCATTTTTTCTACATGCCATTTTTGGCCACCCTGCGTTGTTTAGACACAGAAAAGGTTCCGATCATTCGTCGAACCATTTCGAAACGGTTTCAAAGCCGCAGGTAGAAGTGTTAACGAGCGGTAAACGGTCGATTTATCGACGTGAGCGGTGCAAAAACGTTTTACTGCGTGAATCAGCGAAAGCGACCTCTTCTGTGATGATATAGTGACAACAACACGTCACGTGGTTACTACCAGTTGAGAGACCACTGGTCTTCAAAGAACGCTTTCCAAGAAGCTTTAAGGGCGTCCGCCCGCTGGCTTCCGAAAACATCGGACTCAGATCGTACACACCTTCGGAAGGGAAATTTGAATGGTTGGCTTTATTCTTACCGGTCATGGACAGTTCGCACCCGGCCTCGCAAGCGCTATCGCTATGGTCGCCGGTGATCAGCCCGCTTTTACCGTCGTTCCTTTCGAGGGCGACCAGGCTGCTTCCTACGGTGAGGATCTCCGCGTCGCTATCACCGCCATGCGCGAGGAGTGCGATGGCGTGCTCGTCTTTACCGACCTGCTTGGTGGTACCCCGTTCAACCAGGCAATGATGATTGCCCAGGATGTCGACAACGTCGAGATTCTGACTGGCACGAACCTTCCCATGGTTATTGAGCTTCTGTTCCTCCGCGGCAACGCTACGCTCGCCGAGCTTGGCGAGCAGGCCGTGACCGTTGGCCAGACGGGCATCACCGCCCAGACGGTTGCCTCCGTCGCTGGTGCCGAGGAAGAGGATATCTTCGGTGACGAGGACGGCATCTAATGGCCGATTTCGGAGCCAGCGTCCTGAGCTCCTCGGTCGCTCTTTTAGGTCTTCTCGTCATCATGGGTGTGATTTACACCATTTGGTCTCAGATCAACATGAAGAAGAAGCAGAAGTACTTCAAGGAGCTGCACACCGAGCTCAAGCCGGGTCAGGAGGTTCTTTTCGCCGGCGGTATCTACGGAACCGTCAAGGGCATCGAAGGCGAAAAGGTCCAGATCAAAGTCCGATCCGGTGCCGTCGTAGATGTTTCGCGTTACGCGATTCAGGAGATCAAGTAACTGTCGTCAGCAAATAACGAAAGGAAGCTGATCAACATGGCAGAACCCAACATTCTTCTTACCCGCATCGATAACCGACTGGTCCATGGTCAGGTCGCTACCCAGTGGAACTCCACCCTGGGCTCCAACCTTATCCTCGTCGCCAACGACGATGTGTCGACCAACACCATGCGCCAGAACCTCATGAAGATGGCCGCTCCCGCCGGCGTCGCTACGCGTTTCTTCTCCCTGCAGAAGACCATCGACGTCATTGGCAAGGCGAGCCCGCGCCAGAAGATCTTCATCGTGGCCGAAACACCGGAAGACGTGCTTACGCTCGTCAAGGGCGGTGTGCCTATAAAGAAGGTAAACATCGGCAACATGCACATGTCGGAAGGAAAGCGCCAAGTCGCCACCTCCGTCGCAGTTAACGACGAGGATGTCGCTGCGTTTAAAGAGCTGCAGGAATTGGGGGTGGAGTTGGAGATCAGGCGCGTTCCGAGCACGCCTGTTGAGGACACGAGCAAGCTCTTCTCGTAATCCTCGTGATCCACGTTGTCAGGATTGAAACCCTGACGTTCTGTACGTGATATCCAAAGTGCGTACATACATTTTGAAAGGAGGAGCAAGATGGAATACTCGATCATCCAGGTCGCTCTGGTCTTCATCGTCACGTTCGTCGCGGCAATCGACCAGTTCAACTTCCTCGAGTCTCTCTATCAGCCCATCGTCACCGGTGCCGTCATCGGTCTTATCCTTGGCGACCTCAACACCGGTCTTCTCGTGGGTGGTACCTATCAGCTCATGACGATCGGCAACATGCCGATCGGAGGCGCTCAGCCGCCTAACGCCGTCATCGGCGGCATCATGGCAGCCATTCTCGCTATCGCTACGGGCCTCGAGCCCAACGCGGCAGTCGGCCTTGCCATTCCGTTCGCTCTGCTTGGTCAGCTCGGCGTTACCCTGGTCTTCACGCTTATGTCGCCGCTCATGTCCTCCGCGGACAACATGGCCCACAACGCTGACACCAAGGGTATCGAGCGTCTGAACTACTTCGCCATGGCTCTGCTCGGCCTGATCTTCGCTGTCGTCGTCACCCTGTTCTTTATCGCTGGCGCTACCATCGGTCAGACCATCGCTTCCGCCATCCCGACTTGGCTGCAGACCGGTCTCTCCGCTGCAGGCGGCATGATGCGCTTCGTCGGCTTCGCCGTCCTGCTCAAGGTTATGATGAACCGCGATATGTGGGGCTTCTTCCTCATGGGCTTTGGCCTCGCGCTCATCACCGTTGCCAACGATTCGCTGGCAACCCCTGCCCTGCTCATCCTCGCTCTCATCGGCTTCGGCATCGCTTTCTGGGACTTCCAGCAGCAGACCGAGCTGAAGGGTGCAGCTGTTTCTGACGGAGGTGACTTCGAAGATGGCATCTAATGAGTATGTGATCCCGGAGCACTACGAGGATCTCACTCCTGCTCCGCAGCTCGACCAGAAGACCCTCAACAAGATGGCTTGGCGCTCCTGCTTCCTGCAGGCATCGTTCAACTACGAGCGCATGCAGGCCGCTGGCTGGCTTTACTCCATCATCCCCGGTCTGGAGAAGATCCACACCAACAAGAACGACCTCGCGGCTTCCATGAGCCACAACCTGGAGTTCTTCAACACTCACCCGTTCCTCGTCACCTTTGTTATGGGTATCGTGCTTTCGCTCGAGCAGAACAAGGTTGACATCCCCACGATTCGCGCCGTCCGCGTCGCCGCAATGGGCCCGCTCGGTGGTATCGGTGACGCCCTGTTCTGGCTGACGCTCGTGCCTATCACGGCCGGCATCACCTCCAACATGGCCATCAACGGCAATGCCGCTGCGCCGATCATCTTCCTGGTGATCTTCAACGTCGTCCAGTTCGCTCTGCGCTTCTGGCTCATGAACTGGTCCTACAAGCTTGGCACCAGCGCTATTGACGCTCTGACTGCCAACATGCAGGCCTTCACGCGTGCCGCTTCCATTATGGGCGTCTTCGTCGTCGGTTGCCTGGTCGTCACCATGGGTGGCACCCAGATCAACCTCCAGATCCCCAACGGCACCACCCGTGGCCTCTCCGCTACTACCGTGATCGTCTCCGAGAAGGAGGCCGAGAACTTCACCGGTATGGAGGGCATCGATACCGAGACCGCTGAGGCCGGTACCATCGCCATGACCGATGAGGACGGCAACGCCCTCACCGCTTCCGATGCCGACGGCAACGCTGTCGAGTGCGGCGTCACCGATCTGGGCAACGGCATGGAGTCCGTTACCTACGGCACCGTCACCGAGGATCCGGTCAACTTCTCTGTTGCCGACACCCTCAACACCATCGTCCCGAAGCTCGTCCCGCTTATGCTTACGCTGCTGCTTTACTACATGTTCGCTAAGCACAGCTGGACCCCGACCAAGGGCATTCTGCTGCTCTTCGTCCTGGGCATCCTGGGCGCTGGCCCGCTTGGTCTCTGGCCGAGCATCTGGTAAGGCTCTAGCTTGAGGGGTGTGTCCCTGCGCGGCTCACACCCCGACCCCTTAAGCCATGTGTATGTTAAAAGCCGCGTGCTCGAAAGAGCGCGCGGCTTTTGTTTTCTTGATGAGTCGGGTGTTGCAGACCGATAATGCTTAACACCCTAGGTAGTTAGCCGAATTCGAGCAAAAGGGAGGATAGGATGGCGATCGGAGCGCGTAAGCAGCCGCTGTACGATCAGCTGGTCGATATTCTGACCGAAAAGATTGACCATGAATATCGCGCCGGTGACATGATTCCTTCCGAGCGCGAACTTTCGGAGCGCTATGGTCTCTCGCGCACTACGGTACGCTTGGCTCTGCAGGAACTGGAGCGTTTAGGACTGGTGGTTCGGCAGCACGGTCGCGGTACCTTTGTGACCGACCGTTCGGCAAAAGCAACCAATCTTATGCAGTCCTACAGCTTTACCGAGCAGATGCGCGCGATGGGTCGAGAACCCGAGACCACGATTCTCGAGTTTTGCGAGATGGAGGCCGATAAGAATCTGGCCGAGCATATGGGATTGCGTATCGGTGATCGCATTTTTAAGCTTAAGCGCCTTCGTTCTGCCGACAACATGCCCATGATGGTCGAACGCAGCTATCTACCGGTTCGTCAATTTCTGTCCCTAAAGCGACCGCTGCTGGAGCGTAAGCCGCTTTACGATGTGATTGAGCAAGACTTTCAGCAAAAGATACGCGTGGCTGAAGAGGAGTTCTATGCGAGCATAGCCCGTCCCACCGACGCCCACCTTTTGGGAATTGTCGAGGGCTCGCCTGTGCTCGATTTGGTCAGGACTACGTATAACGAGTCAAGCGAGGTTGTGGAGTATACACTCTCGGTTGCTCGTGCCGATCAGTTTAAATACAAGGTTTACCACCAGCGTAGCAACTAGTGTCCGCATCGTTTCCATATGGTGATTCTTTGCATTTAACTGGTTACTACCAGATAACCAACCGAAGTGTATAATTGCACGTCAGAGGATTACTTCTAGAGAGAGGTATTAGAAATGTTCGAGAAGAGTGTCGAGGAGCTCACCGAGCTCGGCGCCCAGATCACCACGGCCGAGATTGCTCAGCAGCCCGAGCTTTGGCGTGATACGCTCAACATCTATCGCGAGAACAAGGAGGCCATCGAGGCCTTCCTGGCCGAGGCTCGTGCTATGGGCGAGGGCCGTCTGTCCGTTGTCTTCACCGGTGCCGGTACGTCCGACTACGTTGGCGATACCTGCGCCCCGTACCTGCGTCACGCTGGCAACACTGATCTCTACGACTTTAAGCCCATCGCCACGACAGACATCGTGAGCGCTCCGCGCGATTTCCTGCGCGCCGAGGATCCCACGCTCGTGGTTTCCTTTGCCCGCTCTGGCAACAGCCCCGAGAGCCTTGCCGCCGTTGCCGTTGCCAAGGAGCTCGTCCACAACGTCAAGTTCCTCAACATCACCTGCGCTCCCGAGGGCAAGCTCGCCGTTGAGTCTGCCGATGATCCCAACGCGCTGACGCTGCTCATTCCGCGCGCCAACGACAAGGGCTTCGCCATGACCGGCTCCTACACCTGCATGACCCTGCTCTCTACCCTCATCTTTGACGAGGCTTCCGACGAGCAGAAGGCCGAGTGGGTCGAGACCATCGCCAAGATGGGCGAGGAGGTCATCGCTCGCGAGTCCGAGGTTGCCGACTACCTCGCTGGCGACTTCAACCGCGTGACCTACTTGGGCTCCGGCTCCTTTGGCGGCCTTGCTCAGGAGAGCCAGCTCAAGATCCTCGAGCTCGCTCACGGTCTGGTTGCTACTTCCTACGACACCTCCATGGGCTATCGTCACGGACCTAAGTCTTTCGTCGACGATAAGACGCTCGTCTTCGTATTCGTCAACAACGACGCCTACACCCGTCAGTACGACATCGACATCCTCAACGAGATCGGTGGCGACGATATTGCTCAGCACACCGTTGCCGTTCAGCAGGATGGCGCTACTGTCTACGAGGGTGAGTCCTTCATCTTTAAGGGCTATGAGGCACTCCCCGAGGGTTACCTTGCTCTGCCGTTCGTGATGTTTGCCCAGGCAATCAGCCTGCTCAACTCCGTGCGCGTGGGCAACACGCCCGATACGCCGAGCCCCACCGGCACGGTCAACCGCGTGGTCAAGGGCGTGACGATTCACCCCTTCACCGCTTAATCGCGTCCCCCTGTAAGGGCGCCCGTCCGCTCATAACGGCGGGCGGGCGCTTTTTGTTTTACGTGAGCTGGGTATAAGCATCACCACAGTCAACTGCTTTAGAAGCAAGGAGTGCATATGAGCACGTACGCAATTAAGGCTGACAAGTTCTTCTTGCCGGCAGGCCCGCAACTGGGCGGCTATCTTATGGTCGAGGATGGCGTCTTTGGCGCCTGGCAGGCCGACGAGCCCTCTTGCGAGATTAAGGATTACACGGGATCGTGGATCGCACCGGGTATGGTCGACACCCACATCCATGGCTTCTATAACCACTCGACTACCGATAACGATCCCGAGGGCATCGATATCAGCTCGACCGAGCTCGCCCGTCGCGGCACCACCAGCTGGCTGCCCACGACGTTCACCGATGGCGTCGAGCAGATTAGGGACGCCTGCGCCGCCATCGCCCAGGCGGACGAGGGTCGCGGCCCCGACTTCTGCGGTGCTCGCATTCAGGGCATCTACCTGGAGGGCCCTTTCTTTACCATGAAGCACGTGGGCGCGCAGAACCCCGCTTATCTGATCGACCCCTCCGAGGAGGTCTTCGATCAGTGGCAGGAGGCTGCGGGCGGTCGCATCGTTAAGAGCGCCATGGCGGCCGAGCGCGACGGTGCCGCTGCTTATGCGGCTGCTCTGAACGCCAAGGGTGTGGTGACCAGCATCGGTCACTCCGACGCCACCTACGATGAGTGCATCGCCGCCATCAACGCCGGCGCCAGCTGCTTTACGCATACCTATAACGGCCAGCGCGGGTTGCATCACCGCGAGCCCGGTGTCGTGGGTGCTGCCATGTCCACGCCCGAGACCTACGCCGAGATCATCTGTGACGGCAAGCACGTAAACCCTGCCGCCATCAAGGCGCTGCTGCAGGCAAAGGGCTGGCAGCACACGGTGCTCATCACCGACTGCCTGGGTTGCGGCGGCATGCCCGAGGGCAGCTACACCAGTGGTGGCATGGACGTCATCATGAAGGACAACCTGTGCTGGCTCGCCGACGGCAAGAGCATTGCCGGCTCGGTGCTCACGCTTGCCCAGGGCGTCAAGAACATTGTCGACTGGGGCATCGCCAGCGCCGATATCGCCATTCGCATGGCAACCGAGGTGCCGGCACGCTCCGTGCACATCGAGGATAAGTGCGGCAGCATCATGCCGGGTCGCGACGCCGACTTTGTCGTGTTCGACCATGAGCTCACCCTCGTCGAGACGTATGTTGGCGGCCAGAGCGTCGGCAACGCCTTTACCGAGTAACGATAGAAAAAGACGGCGGGCCCGAATCTGCTCGGACCCGCCGTATGGGTTAAACGCTCAAAAGCACCTTCACAGTTACAGCTTGTTAGCGATCTTCTTTGCCGTGCGCTTAACGCCGGCCACCAGGCCTCCTGCAGGATGCTCCTTCTCGTAGGCTAGGCGCTTCTCGCGCTTGGCGTACTCCTCGACGATGATGTCGCCATACTCGTCTTCGATCTTGTCGAAGAAGTCGACGGCACCCTTAATTTCCTCAGCGCTCGGGTGCCCCTTTTGGACACCGCCGGTGAGTTTGAACGGCCCCCACGTATCAAAGCCGGGGCAGCCGTAGACACCCATAAAGATGGCCTGCCTCATGCGGCAGATGCCATCGATATCCTTGCCGTACCACTTGTTTTTGCCACCGTAGGTCATAAGGCCAAACACCTTGTCCTGCGGCTGCAACACGTTAGTGAGCACGCGTGCCATGTCCTTGTCGATCTCGGAGTAATAGATGCCCGTGGCGACACCGATCAGATGGTATTCGTGCAGGTTGGGATACTCGTTTTTGCCGAGCGTTTTCACGTCGAGGGTATCGATTTCGGGGTGCGCCTCGACGATGGCGTCCACGAGCTTTTTCGTATTGCCGTGGTGGCGTGAGGCATAAAGAATGATGGTTCGCATAAGAAGGCCTTTCAGCTGTAATTGCATCAATGTCTGTATGGTACCCCGTTACATGGCCGGGATACCGGACGCATCGATGAGCGTGCGGGTTTGTTCTATGGTTAGGATTGAAACGGGCGCTTGCGTGAAATAAAGCAGTTGTTCGAAAGGATGGGTAATGGAATACGCTCTCTCCAACGATTCGATTTCTATTAAGGTTTCCACTGCCGGCGGCTCGTTTACCTCGATTGAGGCCGACGGTCGCGAGTATTTGTGGCAGGGCGACCCCGCAGTATGGTCCGGTCAGGCGCCGGTCTGCTTCCCGATTTGCGGAGGCTTGCGCGACGACAGCGCCATGACGTTTGCCGGGCATCATGTAAAGCTCGCTCGCCACGGCTTTGCGCGCAAGCAGGAGTGGAAGCTGCTGAGCCAAGGCGAGAACGAGTTGGCTATGTGCCTGGCTTCGGAGGATAACGCCGCGCTACTGAGCGATTATCCGTATCCGTTTAGGCTCGTCGCCCGCTATGCGCTCGAGGACGCCGCCGTGCGTGTCTCCTATGAGGTTACCAACGAGGGCACCGAGGACATGCCGTTCTTTATCGGTGGGCATCCCGGCTTTAGGTGCCCGCTCGATGAGGGCGAGGCCTATACGGACTACGAGTTGCGCTTTGAGAAAGAAGAGGCTGCAGAGCTTTGCACCGCTGTCCCTTCGACTGGCTTGATTGACGTGGACAAGCGCTCCAAGAACCCCATGGTGGGAAAGACGCTGCCCCTGTCGCACGAGCTCTTCGATTTTGCGGAGACCATCTTTGACGTGCTCGAGAGCCGCCAGGTCACGCTTTCCAAAAAGGGCGAGGACAAGGGCGTCCGCCTGAGCTTTGAGGGCTTCCCATATCTCATTGTGTGGAGCAAGCCCGAGGGTGATTTTGTGGCAGTTGAGCCTTGGGGCGGCCTTTCGACCTGCTCCGATGAGGACGACGTGCTTGAGCATAAGCGTGGCTGCCTTGTCGCCAAGCCCAAGGAGACCGTCGTTCGCTCGTTCACGATTGAGATTCTGTAATTCCGTTTTGTCGACTCGTATCGCGAGGCACAAGGAGCCTGCGAGATAAGGAGCTAAAAATGATCCTCACCGTTACGATGAACCCGTCCGTCGATACACGCTATCAGCTCGATGAGCTCATTATCGATGACGTTAACCGTGTGACGCCCGAAAAGACCGCCGGCGGCAAGGGTCTCAACGTGGCCCGTGTACTGGGTCAGCTGGGCGACGACGTTGTGGCAACCGGTCTACTCGGCGGCCACATGGGCGCCTACATGGCCGAGCTCATGGATGCCAACGGCATTAAGAATGATTTTGTACCCATCAAGGGCGAGACTCGTATTTGCCTCAACATCCTTCACGCCGGCAACCAGACCGAGCTGCTCGAGAGCGGCCCGACGATTACCCCCGAGGAGCTCGATGCCTTTACCGCCAAGTTTACCGAGCTTGCGGGCAAGGCCGACGTCGTCACCATCTCGGGTTCGCTGCCCCGCGGCGTCGAGGCGGACTACTACGCCAAGATCACGGGCATTGCCGAGAACGCCGGTGCCAAGGTGCTGCTCGATACCTCGGGTGCTTCGCTTGAGGCCGCCCTTAAGTCCGAAGTTAAGCCCGAGCTGGTCAAGCCTAACCTGACCGAGATCAACGGCCTTCTGGGCACGAACTTTACCACCGACGATGTGGACGAGCTCCGCGCCGCGCTCGCCTCTGACGCTCGCTTCTCCGATATCCCCTGGGTCGTCGTGTCCATGGGCGCTGCCGGCTCCGTTGGCTTCCACAATGGCCGCGCGTTCCGTGCCAAGACGCCCGATATTCCTGCCGTTAACGCTACGGGTTCTGGCGACTCCACTATCGCAGGCTTCGCACATGCCATCGCTGCTGGCGCAGACGACGAGACGGTACTGCGTACCGCCAACACCTGCGGCAAGCTCAATGCCATGGATCCCATGACCGGCCATCTGGTCATGGATCGTTGGGATGAGGTTTACAACGGCGTTGTCGTGACCGAGCTGTAGGAGCTTGTGTCGCGGCCTCGGCATCGGTTACTTGCTTGTGGTTAGAGTCGACGACAAGTGCGGTAGCATTATGCCGGGGCGCGACGCCGATGCTGTCGTGTTCAATCCCGACCTTACCCTGGTCGAGACGTATGTGGGTGGCAACAGCGTCGGCAATGCGTTTGCCGAGTAGCCGCCAAAGAAACGATCCGAGAGGGGATTTAGATGATTTACGGTGCATTGGGCGATATCGAGGAGTACCGCGGAATGCTCAAGGGCCTCGACGTGTTGATCGACTGGCTCGAGGAGAACGACCCGGCGCAGCTCGAGGTCGGCAGCCATCCGATTCTGGGCGACAAGGTCTTTGCGAACGTCATGGCCCCCACGACGCGTCCCGAGACCGAGGCTCACTATGAGACGCATCAGCGCTATCACGACCTGCAGATCGACGTCGAGGGTCGCGAGGCCTTTAAGGTTGCCACGGGCAGCCTGACGCTGGTCCAGGAGTTTGACGAGAAGGACGACTACGATCTGGTCGATTCCGACGCTTCGATCGCCGGCGATCTTGCCGACGACAAGTTCGCGTTGTTCGTTGCCGGCGAGCCTCACATGCCCACGCTCGAGTTCCCGGGCGATGGCGCACAGCCGGTCAAGAAGATCTGCTTTAAGCTGCTTGCAGATGCTTACTGGGAGGAGTAGCGAACTGCTCGGCTGAGCCGTTCGTCTGATGGCGTGATTCCCCTAGGGAAATCACGCTAGGACCCCGCTAAGCGTGTTTTCCCTAGGGGAATCACGTTTGGCGGGGTTTCGGTTTTTGAATAGGGAAGCCTCATTTATTTGCGAAGAACATCGGCTAGCCGCAGGATTGAAATCATCGACCGATAAGTGAGTTCCACTTTTTCGCCCGCAAGCAGTCGTTTCGAGCCAATCTCATCTAGTCCCACAAGCCGAGAAAACAGCGGGCTGCTCATCGTGCCCTCGTCAATTGATTCCCTTATGGTCTTCAAAACGTCCGTATCATGAAGCGACGCCGAGCTGTAGGGGGCAACACGAGCGGAACTCTCAATTAACGACGAAACAAAAGGATGGAGATGCTTTGGACATAGTCCATCAAACACCACATCCCCATTGTCGTTCGAGCCGACCAGGCGCCAAGTATAATGATCGACCCAGTCATCTCCGTCATATATGGCGTCCATGAGCAACTTCCCGTCTAGAGAGAGAAACCTATTTGGACATCGGGGCGCAAGACCGCAATCCATATCGGACCTGCAGCAGCTCCAACCCAACGCACCACATAGGTTCCCTTTCGTACATGTGTATCAATCTGCCCCGAAATGCCGGTGAATGCAATTCCAGACCCGTTTGTCGGATAGCAATCGACGTATTTTCGTTTTCCGCTCACAACCTTGTATAGATAAATCGTTCCAGCAAAAGAGAAGGGGTCGTTCGCAATTTTGTCCGGAAGAACTTGCCACCTCAAAATCCCGCTACCAATATGGTCAAGCTTGACCGTTCCGCCGTCCCCCTCAAAAGTGGCAAGGGGATTTACCCCAGACTGAGAGTCGGCATCGCCCTCCTTAGCAGTTATCAGCAGGCTGCCCGTATAAGACTGCTGAGGCTCACCTTCAGGACAGACAGCCTCGGCCCAAGAAGGGCCACTCAGGCAGAACAGTCCGAGCAGCATCAATACCAACAAAAGAAAACCCTTAGTTCTTTTCATCTATATCCCCAATGCCTCTCGACATTTGTATATTGTGACCATTTTAGATCTATATGGCCAATTCGAGCCCTCACCATGGCAATTGTTGCAGCTGGGTTTCTTTTCATTAAGATTTCACTTTGGTAAATCCCCGCCCCTAAGCATTAAACCCGAAGTCCACCGAGTGGGCCGCTGTTGACGTGGCGATGCTTGGATTGGCGCGCACGCACTCAAAATCGGCAACAAAAAAGCCGCCCGAAGGCGGCTATCTTGTGCAATGGAGCCAGCGACCGGGCTCGAACCGGTGACCCCCGCTTTACGAGTACGTGAATTCGGCATTTGACGAGATGAGGCCAATTTCACTGAATTAAAAGGAAGCGCAGGTAGAAATAGGTAATTAACAATTATTGAGCTAGCTATTAGAATCATATTTCCCACTATTTTCACACTTAGAGAGACTTGAAAGTGTGAAAAGTTTCGATTAGGCTTGCTGGCAAAGCTTTAAAGGCTTTGCCAGCAAGCCTAATCGAAAATCTAACGAGGGATATGATTGCAGGGATTGATAAAAAAGACCGCTCGCGGCACATCGGAATGCATCGATAAGAGCAAAGGCGTCTATCGGATTTATTTTTCCCTGGGAAAAGATCCGGAGACAGGACGGTACCGCCGTAGTCCGTCACGCAGGGTTCACTGCAGAAGCAAGAACCCGAAAAACTGGCCGAGTGAAGTCGCCAAGGCGCTGGAGGCCTATAGAGCTGAACTTGAGGGCGCTTCCAACCGTGGCAATGGTCCTCTGGGCCTATCAGATTATGCGGACAGGTTTCACGCGAACAGGGAGTCGACCATGGGATCACCTCTTGCTTATGAGCGTGAAGGTTTGGACATTCGTCACATACGCGAGCTGTTCGGCAATCCCGATCTCACTCGGCTTAAATCGGATGACGTTCGCACTGCTTATGCCAAGGCTAGAAAAGAAGGCCGATTCAGCGAAAGTGAAATTCGCCGCATCCACATCAAGCTCAAACAGGTAATGGAGGATGCCGTCGATAACGACCTCGTGGGCAAAAACCCTTGTAGGGGAGTGAAACTGCCCAAGCAGAATGTCGAGGCTCGTAAGGCGCTGAGCGCCGATGAGGCGGCAAGGCTTCTTGCGGTCCTTTTGGAGGAGAAGCCATCTTCCTTTATCACATGCACAATGCTTCTACTTCTCTGCGGTTTGAGGAAGGGGGAGGCCCTTGGTCTCTCATGGGAGGATTATGACCCCGACGCCAAGACTCTGAGGATAGTAAAGCAATATACGAACGACAGGACATTGAGGCCGCCTAAATCAAAGATGAGCAGGCGTAAGATTTCGGTTGGAAATGAACTTGCCGACTATCTGGACAGGTGGAAAGCCATTCAGCGGAGTGAGTTCGATTCCTTTGCAGTGGGGCAGACTGGAGAAACGCCCATTGTCCATTCCATTGGGATCGTTGACGCCGCCAACGGCAAACGGGCTCTTGTGACCCGGATGGATGGACATAACTATTCAAGGGCGTTTAGGCTGTTTGCGGCGAAAAACGGCTTCGGTACTTTTAAGGAGAGCAGGGAAGTCATTGGGGGTGACGGCGTCAAACGTACCCGCTATACGGGTTATAGCGGGCTGAAGCCTCATGAGCTTAGACATACGCAAGCGACTTTGCTCGTTGGTGCCAATGCGGACATTAAGACGATCCAGGCGCGTTTGGGCCATGCTAGCCCATCGACGACGCTGTCTATCTATAGCCACTTTATCGAGGCAAATGACCAGAAGGCAGCATCAGTGCTGGATGATCTGCTGAAGGGCTAAAAAGGGCTAAAAAAGAGGCCCCTTTGGGGCCTCTTTTTTAAGCGACATTGTTTCGGTAGATCATTGCGCCATATGGCGGCTCCAGCTCCATAGACTGATAGTAGCTGGCATCTAGAAGGTTGAAATAACAAATGATGGGGGCGGCTAGGTGCTCGTCCATATTTAGGTAATGTCCCTCATCATCTGTGACCAGTTTGACCTCGTCGCGCATCACGTCGGTCATGCGGGGCCAGAGTTTGGTTGCGCGCTGCAATTTGTCCTTTTGACTGTACTCTCCGTTATGGAAGAAGGCAAAATGAGGCGCATCGTATTTTGCGCCGCCGCGAATTTCGATAATTCCGACCTGGCTGCAAGACTTCGCGCATTCCTCTGTTTCCAATAGAGTCCAAGAGGAGGGGAGGACAGCGTAATCGCCGCCGAGGAGATCGACCCGTCTCATTCCCTGGGGCCTCTCCTCTTTCTCGCAATATAAAGAGAAATGGTCGTGGAGCCTCTGGAATTGCTCTCGATAAAGTTCCAATTGACTAAAACTCATTTCTTCTGATCCGTCAACGGGAAGGGCCTTCATTTCATTGGTGATTTGCCGAGCTTCCCTGAGGCACGCCTCATCGAGGGCCCTGGCGACCCTCGGCTGCAACCCCGTGAGCAGGTTGCATAGATAGTCGATAGCCTCGCCGGTGCTTCTGACTGATTCGGGGTTCTTGAGGCGTAGCTCTTCGATTTTCTCCGGGGTCGTCGCCTGAACAGTTGTTCCGAACTTAATTTTCCGCATCTTACTTCCGGATAATGGTAAACGTCCCATAACCACTCCAATCATCGTTGTATATATATTAAATCAGTCAGACAATAAAGTCTATACAGTCAGAAAGTGAATTAGAAATTAGAACTGTAACTAGATATGATTGTGCAACAGACAGTGTTACAATATAAACAGTAAGCGCCTGACCAGCTTGTTTGAAAGGAGTTATTTTATTTTCGGTCATTGATTAAAAAGCCGCCCGCCCTTCCCTATCTAAGTTTGGCGACGAAGGGGGAGGGGCGAGCTAGCCTGAAAGGATTCTACCATGATTGTAGAGCCTGAACCGTACGCTGCCGTACAAGCATCAACTGCGGTTTCTTCTGATTCCAACTTGGGCCACGAGCGCCTTCTTGGCATCGCTGAAGTGTGCAAGATAACCGGCTTGAGTCCGGTTACGGCCTCGAAGATGATGAAGGAGAGCGGGCGCGCGATTGCGTTGCACCGCCGCATTTACATCCTTGAATCGAGCTTCTTTGCATACCTCCATGAATTGGAGGCGAGCGAACCGTGCCGGCTTTAAATCCCATGAGCGTCGGCCTCGACGAGACCGCCTTGCGTATCTTAAAGAATAGGCCGCTTGGGCATATCGAACACGGTGCGCTGGATACTATCCTCGGAGGTCTTCGTCAATACCTGTGCATCGTCCCCGGCGGACCCGGTACGGGTAAAACAACGTTTATGCAGCAAATCGCCGACGGATGGGCCATTGCTGGCCATCCGGTGGTCATCTTTGAGGGCGAGCTCGGGCGAGACAGCATGCTCGCGAAGAGCCTCACCCGCATCTCGGGCGGCGAGCTCACGCACGATGATATGAACGGCGATGGCATGTCTGAGGACAAACGCGGGCTCTTCGAGAAGGTTCTCGACATTTACGCCCGCAGCATCGCCGAGCGAATGTATATCATTCCTGGTGAAATTAAATATGCCGGGATGCGAAAGGCAATCGAAGAGGTTGCCGATAAACATGGCGAACCGCCACTGGTTATTGTTGATTACGCGCAAATCGTCTCTTTGCCGCAGGAACTGCGCATTGCCGACGAGCGTATCGGTCTCAAGCTCGTCGCTTCCGAGCTCCGCCGAATCGTGGATGAGGCCCATTGTCCGCTCTTCGCTATCTCATCAATTAACCGCGTTAATTACGACAAGCAGACCACCGGGCTTCAGGCGATAGGCGGGTGCAACATGTTCGAGTATTCGGCAGATCTCGTTATGTCGCTTTCTATTAAGGGCGATAAGCCCGAAGAGCGTAATGCCAATATGTTGCTTAAAAAACGGCCCGTCATTGCTTCAATCACAAAGAACCGTTACGGTTCCTGCGGTATTGTCGAGTTTGAGTTCAACGCACCAGCAGCGATGTTTACCGAAATCGGCTAATTATGGAGCCCGGACCCTACATTGGTGGATACCGGGCTCCCAATCCATGCTTGTCGTCCGATGAGCTCGCGCGCGCCGAGAACAGGGATCTTCCTCTGCTCTCGGCCGATGAGCTCATTTGGGAATGGAAGCGCCTGCTCGATGCTCTCGATATCTATAGAGAACAATGGCGACCATACCGTATATATCTCGGCAGCTTGCCGGGAGTCCCCTTCGATGTCTGGGCGAGGGTGAGGATTGGGCGCATCGGTCAGATGCTCCAAACAATTTCAACTTAATAAAAGGGGCGGGGCCGATGCGTCGGCCCCGCTCGGATTGGATGGTTATGACTTCCATGAATACGCATATCAACGTACGGATGAGTGAGTCGCAGCGTAAGGCTATCGAGGAGAAGGCGGCGGCCATGAACATGCCGGCGTCCTCCTTCATGCGCGATGCCGCCCTGCTCTGCGGCGAGAAGCCGG
Organism: Collinsella sp.; assembly: GCA_019414205.1. Classification (GTDB taxonomy): domain Bacteria; phylum Actinomycetota; class Coriobacteriia; order Coriobacteriales; family Coriobacteriaceae; genus Collinsella. The sequence goes on from DXML01000022.1 coordinate 97,825, forward strand.
TCAGGGTCGCCGACGCGGGGGAACTTGCCGGTATCAGGACTGAGTTGAAGAAGATCGGCACGAACCTCAACCAGGCGGTCCGCGCCCTCAACACCTACGGGTCCGATCCGGTCGTCCTCAATAATCTCAACCGGGCGACATCAATCGTCTCGACGGCGGTGGGCTGGGTCAACGACCTACTCGCCCGTGCGAGAGAGTAGGTGGTTCTCGTGAAGGAGAAGGTGGTCATGGCGCTGGTTTTCGCAGCGCTGCTTACCGCGGGGTTTGCGCCACTTATCGCCATTCCCCTCGATTGCATGATCCTCGGATTTCCAATCGAGCTGAGCTCGATCGGATTCACCCTGAGCGTGGATAACACCATTTGGTGGTGGATTAACGTGGGGCCTCATTGCGTCCCTGGCTGTCTCGCCTCGTTCGCGCTGTTCCTGTCGGTATTCGTGCTCATGCAGCTATCGGCTTCCTCGAAGGAGCGAGCCGCCGACGGAGGTGTACTTGGGGAGGCGCGGGTGAAAACGGGGCCGGAGACCATCCGGGGCTCGGAGATTTGGGACGGGCACGGACAGCCGAAAAGCAGAGGATTCGTGTACGGGTTTGAGAAGACGCTGTTCGGCTCCAAGTATCTGTTCGAACCGAGGCGGCACATGTTCCTCGACGGCTCAACGGGTGCCGGAAAATCAAGATCGCTGCTGATCCCGACAATTGATCTGCTGACGTATGGGGCGGATGACGGGGAATCGAGGCCGCAGACCATTATCGTGTCCGATGTGAAGAGTGAGCTCATCGAGTTGACGGGCGACGAGCTGGAGCGTCGCGGGTACCGGGTGCTTCTGCTGGACGCCCAGCATCCCGAGAAGAGCGACACGTTCAATCCACTGGAAATGGTCGATAGGCTCGCGAACGGGGGGAATCTGCCGGGGGCTGAGCAGGCCGCGGATGCCGTCGCCCGTACGCTCATCGCCGGGGAGGGCGATGCGAAGGCGAGCCACTGGACGGAATCCGCGCGGTCGCTGCTCGCCGCGACGATCCTTCTGGTCGTGCTGGACGAGGGCTGCCCGCGGGGCTGCAAGCACCTCGCGACGGTCTACCACATCATGTGCCTGGGGACGGAGGGGGCCGGCGAGGATCCGTGTGAGCCGCTGAAGGGCCTGTTCCGTTCCCTGCCGCAGGGGCATCCGGCCCGCTCGCGTGCCTCACAGTTCATCTCGAGCGGCGGCAACGAGCTGAGGAGCATCGTTTCCACGCTAAAGGTCAACCTGAGGATCTACGCTTCGGCGCCGATTGCGCGAATGGTCTCGGGCGATGATATCGATCCGAGTAGAATCCTGAGCGAGAAGACCGCGCTGTTCCTCCACGTGATGGACGAGGGCTCCCCCTACAACGCGATCGCGGCGGTCCTGTTCGAGCAGCTCTACGCTGCCGTGTATTCCATCGCGGACGCAGCTGGTGGAAAGCTGCCGCGGCCGGTGTCCATCCTCGGCGACGAATGGGGGAACCTGCCGAAGGTCGAGTGCCTGCCTAGCCTTCTCAGCCTTGGGCGCTCGTACGACCTGTTCTGGATGGGCGCAGTCCAGAACATCTCTCAGCTGAACAAGTACGGCGAGCGCGACGGACGGAAGAAGATCCTGGCAAACTGCGGCGTCAAGGTCGCCATGAAACTGGGCGAGGCCGAGGACCGCCAGTATTTCACCGAGCTAGTCGGGAAGACGACGCGGCACACCATGGGAACCAGCTCGAGCAGGGGGCCTTCGGGCGGTACGGGGTCGACATCCTACAGCGAGCACGCCGACGACCTGATTCATCCTTGGGAGTGGACGGAGATGTCCCCCGACAAGGACGGCGTCATCGTGGTGAAGACCGCGGAGAACGGCGTGGGCAGGGAACATGCGGGGTGCTTCCGGGCCCCTGTCTGCGATTGCACGCGGATGCCGACGAAGGAGCACTTCGATCTGGGGACGCGCGAGCACGAGGCGGCCAAGAGGATGGAATACCAGGCCAGGCTGATATCAAGGCAAATGGGTCGTGAGGACGGCGTCGATCTCTGGACTCCCGAATTCGAGGAAGAGGCCGCGGAGCCGCCTGTTGCCGACGGATGGTCCGGCCTCTTCGTCGACTGACGGCGGTTTTTGAAGGGAGTTGGAAAATGACCGCAATCAAGCAGGCGAGCGTCATGAGCGGGGAGCACCTCCAAAACCTCAAGCGGTATTTCGATTGGGACAGGGAGAAAGTCCTGGACCACGATACCCAGCACATCATCGATGAGGATCGATGGTTCGAGGAAATGGACGCCACCCGGGAGGCGGCCGGGCACAACCGGCCCGGGAAGCAGGGCTCAAGGTGCACGTACATGCAGCATCAGGTGATCGGCTTCAACCCGGACGAGTGCTCCTGCAACGGCGGGCCGATGACGCCCTCGCGTTGCATGGAGTACGCGAGGGACTACATCGCCAAGCGCTATCCCAACCAGGAGATCGTGATTGTGCTGCATGAGGAGAGGTGCAGGTCGGATGGATCGGCCCGATTCGCCGCTCACCTCGCCATCAATAGGACGGACCTCGAGACTGGGCGGCGTCTGAACGACGGGCCGGCGAGGGCGGCGGCGAAATCCCGCGTGAGAACGGTGAAGGAGCTCGATACGAAGTACGGCCTGAGCCAGCTCGAAAGGGGCCTCTCGAACTCGAAGGTGCACGCGCGCCAGCCCGGTCGCGAGGAGCGCGAGATGGCAAAGAAGGGGAGATCCGACAAATCCGAGAACGCAAGGGTCCGAGCGATTGTCGCCCAGAGGGCAGAGGAGGTCGGGAGGCTCAAGAGCTGCCCCGACCGCTTCGGAGAGTTTGCAAGGCGGTTGGAATCGGATGGGATCGAGATCGCCCGATCCAAGCGGGGGGCGCTGCAATACCGCTATCACTCGGAGTCCCTCGGCAAGACGAGGAAGATCAACGGCGCGAGGCTCGGCTACGCCGTCAACCGCTCGACCGGGCGGATTATGAGGTTCACGGCAAGGGGAATCGACCTTGCCATACGGGCCGCGTGGGAGCTGGCTCGCGAGGGTGTGGATGACGAAAGAGGCCGGGACTGACTTTCATATCTGAGGTCCGTGCAACAGCCGGTAAGCCTGTTGCACGGTTCTGCGGGAGCGACTTTGGAGCGGTTCGCACATCCCGGCTTCGGCCGGGCAAGATATTCCGTTGCACGGAATACATATCTTGCATGCCCCGAGAAGCGTAGGCCGAATCGACCGGAGTGCAACGGGACAGGTGAGCGGAGGCGCAGTGATGGCGACCCAGGGGAGCCATCGAACGGAGCCGGAGCGAGAGCCGGCGGGGCGATCGCGAGTTGAAGCCGAGTGATTGTCCCGCCGTTCACGGCCCGCCGGCGGCGGCCCGGGGTTCCAAGGGGACTCGTCCCTTTGGCGCGAAGGGGTCCGGGGATGGCGCGAGACATCCCCGTGAAACGCCGCGACGGGCACGCCCCTGTTAGCGTCAATCTAATTTTCACCAGTTTCACTAATCAAACGCGCCGTTCGCGCAAAGGCGGCTTCACCGCTTGCGCTAACGTATTTTCACCGATTCCGGTCACGCCTTGACGGGTCCGTCCCTCGGCAGGTCCTTCAGCCTGTAGGACCTGCCGGCTATCTTGACCAGGTGGCAGTGGTGGCAGTGGTGGCACACCCTGTCCGCGATCGCGCTCGCCGCCACGTCGTCCCCGAACACCCTGCCCCAGCCGCCGATCCCCACGTCGGCGGTGATGATCGTCGAGCGCTGCTCGTAGCGCGTCAATATCAGCTGGAACAACAGGTCCGCGCCCACGCTGCCGACGTCGAGGTAGCCGAGCTCGTCGATGATCAGCAGCCTCGAGTGGGCGTAGTACTTGAGCCTCTTCTTGAGGATGCCGCGCGACGAGGCGTCCTCAAGGTCCTCGACGAGCCGGGCGCAGTCCACGAACCTGACCTCGCGCCCCGCCCTGACTGCCTCGATGCCCAGCGCGACGGCGAGATGCGTCTTGCCCACGCCGGGGCTTCCCACGAACAGGACGTTCTCGGCCCGCTCCACGAACCTGAGGGTCGCGAGCTCCTCGATCTCGGCGCGAGGGACCGACGGCTGGAAGTCCCAGTCGAAGTCCGCCAGCCCCTTGACGTAGGGGAACCCCGACGACCGAATGCGCTGGTTGGTGATCCTGACCTCCCGGGCGGCGACCTCGACGCGCGTCATCTCCTCGAAGGCGGAGGCGAAGCCCCGCTCGCCCGCGGCGACCATCCTCACGTAGTCGGGCAGGGACGCCGCCATCTCGTGCAGCCCGAGCGCGGAGAGGTCGACCTCGCCAGGTCCATCGCGCGCCACAGCCGCGGCCTTGGCGACCTGTCGTAGCATTCGCTGCCCTCCCGCAGACGGGGCACCGCAGCCCGAAACTCGTCCACGGCCTGACGCCGACGATTATCCTGCCGCCGTCGATGCTGGCGTACTCGATCACGGTGTGGACCAGCGCGAGCGCGCGGCTTAGTATCCTGTTCATGCGTCAGGGCCTTTCCGGTAGGTTGATGTAGCAAGCGAAATCCTACCCTGCCCGGCGCGGAAACGGCCCCCTCTCGGGGCCGTTTCCCTTATATGCGGAACTTTTCTGCATCCACCTGCGGAAAAATTGATGTCTCGCCCACAGAAACTACCGAAGAGCCTAAAATCGGCTCATATTCAAACAGACACAAGGAGGGATTAATTATGGAATGGAGCTTTGACGAAATAAGGGGATTTATCCCGAAATCGATTTCTCTCCCATACTCAAGAGAGGAAAAGAACGGGTACCGCTCTGTTCTAACCGGACGCGATGAGCTGAACTATATCATGTTGAACGGAAGCGGGAGCTACATCGTCTCTCTGTGCGATGGTAAAAACACCGTCGAAACAATCCTTAATCGGATGCGCGACAAGTTTCCAGACGCCAATCCGGACATGCTCAAATCTGACTTAGCCTCGGCAATGAGAGGTTTCAGCGTATCGAGACTAATAGGATGGGTCAAAACTCCGATCGAAAATGGCACACCCATTGCCGATGAGATTTGCGTGGACAATGGGACCCATATACGGCTTGCCCAAGAAAACGATATTCGCCTGATTTGCTCCCTGGCAAGCCAGGCGAGCTCATCAGAACCAGAAAGTCCCACAATTGTCTACGGTTGGCCTCTTTCCGTCGAGCAGTATGAACGACCGCTAGAGGTGCGAAACGGATTGTTCAATCTGAGCAAGGAATTTTTCATTGTATATGAGTCAGGGAGACCAACCGGTCTACTCGGCCTCGCCCCCTCCAGCAATCCCTTACTCAGATACGCAGACATCTGTCTTCTTTTGTGCCCCGCAAGCATCGCCGTTCAATGTATTGCCGCTGCGGCCAGCTTCTATCGTCAAGAATTTTGCGATGTTCCCATTTTTTTCCACCTGAACCTAACCAGCAAGGAAATTGCATCAAACGAAGGAATTCGAAATCTTATCAATGAGCCAGAATTCACTTGCGCTGGCACTTTTCTAGGTGAGTGCAGCGACGGCGACTGCATGAATGTATACTGTTTTTCAGAAGTCTGTTAAGAGGAACCATGGGACGAGTTTCGGAAAACAAGTACACCAACGTTCTCAGAGCGCCACATCACGTCGCCCTTGACATAACAAACAAGTGCAACTTGAGATGTCTGCACTGCTATAACAGCAGCGGCGAGAATGAGGTCATGCACGACGAGTTGACCTCAGATGAACTTTTTGTTTTCGCAAAGGAAATGGCAGACATGTCGCTTTACAGCATGTGTTTCTGTGGAGGAGAAACCTTGTTGCGCAGTAAAGATATCTTGCGCTGCCTTCCCATATTGCGAGATGGGAATGTTGCAGCGAGCCTGGTAACCAACGGGCTTCTCCTCACGGAATCCCTTCTCCGAGATTTAGAAGATTCCGGACTCAAAAGCATCCAATTTAGCCTAGACGGCATTGGGTCAGCTCACGATAGGCTGAGGGGACATGAGGGAGCCTTCGAAATCGTCGAAGAAGCAGTTGCCACCGTACTCAACCATTCCGATTTGCACCTTGCTATCGCATTTACGCCCACGTCGTTCAACACCGAACAGTTTCCCGATGTCATCTCACTATTAGATGAGATTTTCACCAAATCTAACAGGCTGAAGAGGACGCCGGGTGACTTTATCGAACTACGTGTCCAACCCCTCATGGTTTTGGGCCGTGCGCGAAAGAACACATTTATTAGACCGGACTATTCCCAATACCGTACGTTGATTCACGCCATTCAAGAGGACGACTTCCTTCGGAAGCACCCGAATGTCCGACCGCAATGGGGCGACCCCGTCGACCATCTAATTCGCTTCTCTGATAACCGATATCTATTAGATCAGGTTTCAGTGCACGCAAACGGCGACATCGTCGTTTCTCCGTATATCCCGTTAGTGGTTGGCAACATCAGAAACCACCCTCTTGAGGATTACTGGAACAACGGACTTAGCTCAATTTGGTCCACAAAACTGGTTCAAGACCTCTGTAACCACATGTGGACCATTGACGACATGGAGCGTATGTCCGACACAATTTGCGATATAGATATGGGAGGTGATCTACACGTTGACCTGATTGATGATACCGCGGATGAACTGTTGAACTCATCGTTGAAGGAGATGTTGGGTTAAATGTACGAGAAGCCCGTAGTAGACAACATGAATCCGACCAGAGCATCGACTCTTGGAACGGAAACTTGGTTCGACATGTATTACATCGTGTGGGGAGCAAATGTGGCGGTCGGAGTCACCGCAGTTGGAGCCTATGAACTGGTCCTCATCACTTTTGCCGCAGCACTTCCCCTCAGCGAGCAAGGTGGCCAAGACGAGCAATGAGTCCTGAAGCGCTAAGATCATCCATTGGCGGCATGGTAGGAGGAATCTGCTTTCTCGTTGTCGGGGTGTTAATGGTAAAGACCGGCAATCCCGGCCTGATTCACAGTTACCATATCGCTCATATTCCAAGCGAGAAGATTCCTCTTGTTGCCAGATTGGTCGGACTCGGAATAGCGTTGACGGGAGCCGGTCTCGTTCTCGCGGGCATCATTGCCTTTGCGTCCCAAATCCCATTATCGGCATCGGCGGCTTTCATTCTGCCGCTCATCATAATCTTTGCCGGTCTTGGCGTCTCCTTGCTAACGATCGTAGTGTTCACATTTCGACCATGGTCATAATGGATTTCCTATTGCATGAAACTTCAGGCGCATGCCCAACAAACAATGAAAAAATTTACAGCTTTAGTCGGACGGCTGTTTTATTTTTCAGCCGTCCGACTGCCGTGCGCGGCCTATTGATCGAACATAAAATTCCCGTTTCTATGAGGATCCAGCTCGCAAAGACTCTCTATGGAAGCGCTCGTGCCGATTAGTCGCCGCTTCGTTTCCACCGAACCGCGGTGTAAGGTGTCATCAGTTGGTATTTCATACCTGATAGATTGGGGCCATTCTTGATTCGGTACGTCTTATCGAAGTTTAGTAAAACAAAGGGTGCTTTCACGTTCATTGCCATCACGACGATTGGAATCGCCCTTTCCTATGCCGCACCATATGTGAACGGAAAGTTCTTAGATTTCCTTCTTGCCAATCGCAGCGAGAAGGATGCTGTGCTTTTTGCGCTCTTCGTAGCTTCAATAGGGGTCTTTTCTGCCTTATTTTCATATTTTGCAGGAACGTTATCTATCCGTATATCCACAAAGCTTTCTTTTGACCTACTCAGGGAAACCGTCTTGCGCTTTGAGCGAGTTAATTTTCTGACGAACCGAACAACCGACTCAGCCTATACGACGCAAAGGATTTTCACTGACTCAGGTGTTGTTTCTTCTTTCGTTCTAACAAACTTTATCAGCGCTCCCCTGTCTGTTGTCGCCATTCCTTTCGTGTTGCTCGTCATATGGTCGGTTGATCCACTCCTCGCACTATTCTCCATCCTCCTTCTTGTGGCATATCTCTTCGTTATTACCGGATTGCGAAAGCTTCTATATAAAGTCATGTACGAGAAGAAGGAGGCAGATAGCGCTTTCTATGCCGTAATAGCATCGCAGTTGAATCAGATTCTCAACATTCAGTTAACGTCTTCATACAATAAAAGCGAGCTAGCACTTGACACCGGATTTGAAAAGTATTTTCCAAAGGTCTTGCACTCGGGAAAGCTCTCATTCTCACTAACATCGATTGACAGCCTTTTTGCTGCCGTGTTTCAAGCGATAATACTCATCGTATCCGGAGTGCGAATCATCAATGGAACCATGACGATAGGCGAATACACCATCGTCGGTGCATATTTTGCCGTCCTATTTAAAACCTTGAAAAACACGATGAACCTGTTCAAGTCCTATCAGGATGCCAAGGCTTCGTGGGACAGGATGAGCGCCATGGGAAAGGTAGGACCGGAACCAGAGCAAGATCAGACAGGTTTAGTCAAGATTGACACAATAAATCGCATTTCTGTTTCCAAGTTGGATTTTACGGTACCCCTTCCAGACGGATCTCCCCGAAAGGTTCTTGACGGATTTTCCTTCGATTTCTCCGGCCCTGGAACATACTGCATAACCGGAGAAAATGGAAGAGGAAAAACGTCGCTCCTTTACCTGCTCCTTGGGCTGTATCCATCGGCAGGCAAAGTAACATACAACGACATGCCGATTGAAAAATGCAATTTGGATTACATACGTTCAGACACGATATCGTGCTGCCCCCAACCGTGCTTCGCTCCAGATGAGACGGTTCGGGACCTGTTGGATTATTTCAACACCCCATTTTTTACAAAGCACCAGCATATGAATGAGCTACCGTCGTTGACAACCAGCATAGAGGGCTTGCTTGAGAAACGTTGTCCTGAACTTTCGGGTGGTGAGCTGCGCCGTGTATACTTGTGGTCGGCAATTTCCCGTAATCCATCAGTCTTGGTGCTCGATGAGCCTACAACTGGATTGGATGAAACAAGCCGAGCCGAACTCGCTTCGTATGTCAGAAACAACAAATTGAAACAGCTCATTATCATTGTTTCACATGATAATGAGCTGGCAAATGCAGCGGAAACGATCGTCAGTCTAGATAACGCGTCACACCGTTGCGCAAATCGATAGGACCGCATCGAGTCGCAGCAATTGCAGAAGGCTAAGCTATAATGATTGCCCTTTACCCATGCGTATCTCAAGGCCTTCGATGATGATCCTTGATACCGTGGTGTTGTGTTCCGCCGCGTAGGTGCTCATCTCTTGCTTCTGCTCTTCCGTAACCCAAAAGGTGATGCACTCCCCTTTCTTGCGACTTGTCGAATCCCCTTTGTTTCGTGTGTCTTGATTACCCATGAGGGTCATGCTCGCCTCTCCAACGGGCATGACGCGGCGAGTTGGCTTCTTAATTGCCACCGTAAATCTCCTTATCCTCCTCGATGCCCTCCTTCACCTGTTTGAGTAATTGTCCTCTTTGACACCGGCGATATTGCGCTTACACACCGTCCGCTCACATCCCGAATATTGCCGTTCGGCACCGCCGATATTCCCGTCGGCACCGTCCCCCTGGTACGTTCCGGCTGTCCATGCAGCCGAGACCAAGGAGGTACAGCATGGCGAGAAGGATAAGGGCCAGGGAGGCCCTCAGGCTCCGTGCGTCCGGCCTGTCGCAGAACGCGATAGCCCGCGCGGCGCATTGATTGGAAGGCTGTATGGACGTCAGGCTGCTTGGAAAGAAAAACGAGGGCGAGGGCCTTGGGGTCGCTGTTCTCGTTGATTCGGCTTTTGCAGAGTTAAAAGACAAGAGCGATGAGCAGTTGGCGGAGGCCCAGAGATTTTTGATTGACTTTATGAAAAAAGTTGCTCGGCTAAAGGGAGTGAGAATTGATCGGCCCCATTTCCTCCGCTCGGAGCTGAGGAGGAAGGGTGTCCATAAAGATGTCGGCGAGTTTGCCGTGGAAACGACCCCCGTTACCGCCGGAATCGATGTGGGCCTGATCGATAGAATTGCTAGAGAAGTAATTGATTATGAGGCAAAGAAGTCAACCGCCTTTTCCTTTGCAGCGGGTCTTCCCGGAGGTGTCGCGATGGTGGGCACCATTCCTGCCGATATTACGTAATACTACGTGCACGCATTCAGGATTATGCAGAAACTGGCATACCTGTATGGCTGGCAGACCTTTTTTGAAGAATGTGACGACGTTGATGACGAGACTCTCTACGAAATGGCAGTGTTGCTCGGTGTGATGATGGGTGTAGGCAGCGCGAATTCGATGCTAACCGTAATCGCCAAAAACGCCCAAGAGGCGGTCGCGAAAAAGGTCGCTCGCCAGTCGCTAACCAAGACCAGTTGGTATCCGATCCTGAAGAAGCTCTTGAGCTTCATGGGTATCAAGATAACAAAGCAGACGGTGGGGGATGCCGCTGGCAAGGTTGTTGTGGGCGTCGGTGGCGTAATCTCTGGTGCTATCACCTTTATGGGTCTTTCAAAGGGGTCGGCGCGCTTGTGTAGGCAGCTTAAGTGCTTGCCGCAGGCAAACGAGCGGATTCCTGGCACTGGGTACTATGAAAAGGATGAGGCCGCGGTTGCCAAGAAGAGGATTGACGTAGCGGAACCCCTCTTTATCGAAAAGTTCGGATTTTACTCCCATATTCTACGGCTCTATTGTTGAATATGCTGACCGGCTGGAGGAGTCACTGGCGACTGGAGAAGCGAAGCTGGATGCATATAATCCGGACGTTCTTCTCTGATACTCAGCGGAATTAGGCTATGCGTAACAGGATTGTTGTTCGATCTAATGTGAACGTTGGATGATGCTAACTATTTATGGAAAACAGTTAAAAAAGTTTTTCACCCCTTTTTCACTCCTCGGAGAAGGAGGAAAGAGACGCGAAAACAAAAAAGCTCAGAAGCAATTACGCTTCTGAGCTGCACTAATGCAATGGAGCCAGCGACCGGGCTCGAACCGGTGACCCCCGCTTTACGAGAGCGGTGCTCTACCAACTGAGCTACGCTGGCGGCCATGTGGTGACGCAAGTGAGGCGTCAACGGCTGTCTATGATACGGGACATCGCAAATCCGCGCAAGTGTTCTGACGGCTTTTCTCACTTTAAATGCACTAATATTGGAGACGCGATGTCTTGCTCTTACGGGTCTCAAACAGAATGGGGCAGCGATGGCTCAACCCAAGATTCTTCTCACACGCATCGACGACCGTTTCATTTACGGACAAGACGTTGAGCTGTGGAACGAAGCCGTGGGTTCCAACCTTGTCTTGATCGTCAACGATGAGATCGCGGCGGATTCGCGCCAATGGGCACCCATGAGGGTGGCGGCGCCCGAGGGCGTTTGGACGCGGTTTTTCTCGGTGCAAAGGACCATCGACATCATTCATACCGCAACGCCGCGCCAATGGATCCTGATTATGGTGGCCTCACCCGCCGATGCGCTCGCGCTGGTTAAGGGCGGTGTGCCCATTACCAAGATCAGCATAGGTCACATGCGGGCAGGGGAGGGCAAGCACCCCGTAACGCCCCCAGTCGCCGTAGACGACGCAGATGTCGCCGCCTTCAAAGAGCTGCAAGAGCTCGGCATAGAGCTAGAAATCCGTTATCTCCCCGGCTCCGACCCCGATCCCATCGAGAACCTGCTCACGTGATCTCCTGGGGGCGGAGGAAAAAAGGATCATTTTGCCCTTGCGAGGGACGCGCGCGATACCGCCTGTCAAAAACTATGTCCATTTACTACGTTTGATCGGCTATCGCCGAGCATGTCGAATTTGAGAAAAACAAAACCGCAGGTAGACGGCTCGCGAATTTAACAAAAACCGGTGCATGGTCGAGCAACCCGGGCTAAACGTAGTAAATGGGCACAGTTTTGATATGTCACTCATACAGTCACAGCGAAAATGAGCCCAAAAGATGAAAAAGCGCCCGCCGGCGGTGGTGCCGGCGGGCGCTGCTGTGCGATATGTCGCGTTGTGGGCTTAGTGCCTCATAAAGTGGTACTCGATCACATTGCTGTAGGGGTGACCCGGGCCCACGATGCCCTGCGGGAACAGCGGCTGGTGCGGCGTGTCGGGGTACATCTCGGCCTCGAGGGCAAAGCCGGCACCCCAGCCATAGTTGGCGTCGTCCTTGGCGTGCTCGTCGCCCAGCCAGTTGCCGGTGTAGAGCTGCACGCCCGGGGCAGTGGTGTAGTAGTCCAGCTCGCGGCCGGTCCACATCTCCTCGACGTGCATCGCGCGGCGTAGATTGCGGTCGTACTGATAGCCATCGATGCACAGACAGTGGTCGTAGCCACGGGCCTGCTTAATCTGCGGGTCGTCGGCCTCCATGCCGGGTGCGACGGGGCGCAGCTCGCGAAAGTCAAATGGTGTTCCATCGACCGGAGCAATCTCGCCGGTGGGGATGTTCTGGTCATCAATGGGCAGGTAGTGGGCGGCGTTAGCAACAAAGAAGTGCTCGCAGTCCATACCGGCGTTATGACCGGCAAGGTTAAAGTACGTGTGGTTGGTCATGGACACGTACGTGGCGCGGTCGCTCTCGCAGCCATATTCGATGCGGAAGACGCCGGTGCGCGTCACGGTAAACACGGCCGTAAAGGTGCGGTTGCCGGGCAGGCCCAGCTCGCCATCCTCAAGCGAGGTGGTCATGCGAACGGCGTTGTGGACCTCGTCGAGTTCAACGTCCCACACGCGCTTGTGCAGGCCGTGCTCAAGATCGCTGTGCAGGTTGTTGGCGCCCTCGTTGTCGGACATATGCCAGTCCGTGCCGTCGATGGTGATCGTGGCGCCTGCGGTACGGTTTGCCACGGGGCCGATGGTCGCGCCAAAGCAGGCAGGGTTGTCAAAGTAATCCTCGAGCTTATCGAAGCCCAGCACCACATCGCGCACGTTGCCGGGAATGTCGGGCACATCGATACCCAGCACGGTGGCGCCAAAGTCCATAATGCGAACACAGATCTCGGGCCCGTTGAGGGTGTAACGATGAACGGGGGTACCGCACGGCGCGGCGCCGAAAAGCTCAGAAGTGATCATTTGGTTCCTAACATCGAGGTATTTCCGACAAACTGTAGCGCGAACAGGCGAGATTATCACTACACCCCACTAAAGCAGGGGTTATTTTTCTCAAAAAAGTGATGATTGGAGCTGTGCGGGCGTCCATTTTTGACGCGTACGAGTCTGATACAATTTGTTCGTTACTGTTTGAATGATATGCGCGCAGAGAACGGCGAGGATTCATCGTGATTAAGGCGGAGCGACAGGATAAAGTTCGTCAGCTGCTCGAGGAGCAGGGCACGGTCTCGGTCAAGGAGATTTCGGATGCACTGGGCGTTTCGGACATGACGATTCGCCGCGACCTCGAAGAACTTGCGAGTCTGGGCGAGATCGAGCGCGTGCACGGCGGTGCCCGCAGTGCGCAGGGTCGTCCCCACGCTATGTTACGCCATGAGTATTCGCACAGCGAAAAGCGCACTAAGCATGCTGAGGAAAAGCTGCAGATTGCGCGCCGTGCTGTGGAGCTTATCGAGGAAGGCTCGACCATCTTTTTGGGCACGGGCACCACGGTTGAACGGATGGCCTCGATGCTGCCGACGTTTCGCCTGCGCATTGTGACCAATTCGCTTTCGGTGTTTAACCTGCTCGAGGCGCGCGAAGACTGCGAGCTGTGCCTCGTGGGCGGTATGTACCGTCGCCGCACCGCCGCTTTTGTGGGACCAACGGCCGAGGATACCCTGCGCGCGCTGGGCATCGATGCGGCGTTTATCGGCGCCAACGGCATTCTGGATGGCGACGTGTCTACGTCCAATATGGATGAGGGTCGTATCCAGCAGCTCGCTTTTAGCAAGGCAGACTCGCGCTATCTGATCGCCGACTCCAGCAAGATCGGCAAGCGTGACTTCTATACCTTCTGCCGCCTGGACAATTTGGACGCCGTGGTGTGCGAGCCGGATATTGCCGATGAGGATCGCGCCGCCATCGAGGAGCACACGCAGGTCATCTGCTAGCTTAGGTGTTACAGATTGAGATTTTCTGACCGGACGTCCTGTTTGTCTCGATCTGTAACAGCTGGGACCGAAAACCCCTGCTAGATGTTACAGATCGAGACAAACGGCCTGTTCGAACCGAGCCAAAACAAATAGGCCGCATGCGAACCCGTGGAGGGATTCACATGCGGCCGACAGGGGGTACGCGGCTTGAATTAGGCCATGAGCATGCCGGTCTCCGCGACGTTCTTGTACCAGTACGCGCTTGCCTTGGGATAGCGCTTCTGGGTCTCAAAGTCGATGTAGAACAGGCCGTAGCGCTTGTTGTAGCCGTTGGTCCAGGAGAACTGGTCCTGCAGCGACCACACAAAGTAACCGTCGACGTTTACGCCGCCGTCGATTGCCTTGAGGATCCATGCGAGATGCTGACGCATGTAGTCGATGCGAGGGGCGTCGTCGATAAAGCCGTCCTCGAAGTCGTCCTTATAGCCCATGCCGTTCTCGGTGATGTAGATCTTCTTGTAGTTGGGGTAATCGTTCTTAATGCGGAGCAGTAGGTCGTACAGGCCCTCGGGATAGATGATCCAGTCCCAATCGGTGGTGGGTACGCCTTCGCGCACGCATGACTCGCCCACGCCCTTGAGGAACCAGCGCGAGGAGCCCTTGTCGCCGGTGCCATTGTGGTTGATGTTGTTTTCGCCCTCGGCGGCACGCAGGAACTGGCACTTGTAGGTGTTGACGCCCAGGCAATCGTTGTAGGGGAGCGCGGCGGTCAGCGCGGCGATGTCCTCGTCGCGGACGTCGAGCTCGCCGCCGGCGATATGGGCCAGCTTGGTCGCAGCCTCCATGGTGTCGGCTGCATAGTGGCCGCGGAAGGTGGCGTCGAGTACCCAGCGGTTGTTGATGACGTCGGCCATGCGAGCTGCCTCGCAGTCGGCAGCGCTGTTGGGATCGAGGGGATACTTGGGCTCTAGGTTCTGGACAATGCCGATCTCGCCCTCAAAGTCGCCCTCATGGAAGGCGACGACAGCCTTGGCGTGGGCCACCATCATGTTGTGCATGAGCTGGAAGGCCTTGTCCAGGCGGTACTTCTCGCCGTGCGGCCAGTTGCCGACGATAAAGCTGCCCTCGGCGGTTGCGGGAATCTCGTTAAACGTGAACCAGTGCTTGACCTCGGTGAACTCGGCAAAGCAGAACTTGGCGTACTCGACAAAGGCATCGATGGTCGTGCGCGTCAAGAAGCCCTCGCCGCCGTCCTGGTAAAAGGCCTCGGGCGTATCGAAGTGATCGAGCGTGACATAGGGGATGACGCCGGCATTGTTGCAGGTGGCAAAAAGCTCGTGATAGAAGGCGACGCCCTCGGGGTTAATCTCGCCGGTGCCGTTGGGGAAGATGCGGCTCCAAGCGATGGAGACGCGGATGCCGTTGATGCCGAAGCGCTGGCACAGGTCGATATCGACCGGATACTTGTTGTAGAAATCGCTTGCGGGGTCGGGGGAGAAGCGACCCTGAGCAGCCAGGAAATCGTCCCAGGGCACTTTGCCCTTGCCGTGCGTGCGGGTCTCGCCCTCAACCTGGTAAGCGGCGGTGGCGCCGCCAAACACAAAGCCGTCGGGGAACTGCATGGGGTTGGTCATGAGTCATCCTTTCTGTGGGATTCGAATAGGGAGAGGTGCCCGAACTGGGGATCCGGGCACCAACAGAGGGAGGTAACTAGTCGAGGTTCTCGCGGAGCCACTTGATGGCGCCGGCGGGGTCGCGGGTGAGGTCGATATATTCCTTACCGCGCGGAGCGAGCAGCTTAATGCCCAGGCGATCGGTGTCGGCCTTCATGTCGTTGTAGTAGCTACGAACCTGCGGGGCAAGCACGATAACGTCGTACTGATCCATGATGGCAGTGTGCTGGCCATAGGCGCCTGCGGAGGAAGCAATATTCTCTCCGGTCTGCGCGGCACCTTCCTTGATGGCGTTGGCAAGCATGGCAGAGGTGCCGGCGCCGGCGCACAGGACGAGGACCTTCAGGCCATCGACATCCTTCTTGGCGGATGCGTCGGCGGCGGGCTCGGGCTGATCGGCGACAGGCTTGCTGTCGGCGGCGGCAACGGTCGTCTCGACGGAAGCGGTGGCCTGCTCGACAGCGGGCGCAGAGGCGTTGGCGGCGATGGAAGCGGCACCATCGGACTCGAGACCCAGCTCGGCGGCGCGCTCGGCCTCCTGGTCGCAGAGCAGCTTATCGTACGCCTTCAAGAACGGCAGGTAGATGATGGCGTCCAGCAAGATAATGATCGCGACAAACACCAGAGCGATAAGCTGGAAGTTCGTGGTGATGAAAATGCCGATGGGGGCGGGGGTGGCCCAAGGCACCACGAAGGAGAAGCCGTTCATGCCCACGTTATCGATAAAGAACTTGGCAACACTCACGTTGACGCAGCCGGCGGCAACAAAGGGGACGAGCATGTAGGGGTTAAGGATCATCGGCGCGCCAAAGAGCAGCGGTTCGTTGACGGCGAAGGCAACAGGAACAATCGAGGCCTTACCGACGGCTTTGAGCTGCTTGGACTTCATAAAGAGAATCAGCAGAAGCGGCACGATGAAGGTGGCGCCGGTGCCGCCGAACTCACCCACGAGCGACATGTTAAAGGTGAGGGAGTGGGCGGGGTGGCCACCGGCCAGCAGAACCTGCAGGTTCTCGGCCTGGTTGGCAAGACGGATGGGGTCGATGCCCGGCTGGACGATCGAGGGGCCGTGGACGCCGATGAACCAGAAGAACGCGGTGGCTGCCTGGATAAGGATAAGTCCGGGATAGGTCTCTGCCGCAGTGAAGAGCGGGGAGAGCAGTTTGATAAGCAGCTCGGAGAACGGAACGCCCATGAGGTTGCGCACGACGACATCGATGATGCCGCAGATGATGACGGCGCCGCCAAAGGGGATGATGTCGCGGAAGTTCTGAGCGATGGCGCCCGGAACCTCCTTGGGCAGCTTAATGGTCAGATCGCGCGAGACGCAGAACTTATAGACCCAAACGGTAATGAACGCGGCGATATAGGCCGAGAACAGACCGCGCGTGCCCATGCTGGTGCAATCGAAGACCGAAAGTTCGGAGCCGTTGAACTTGGTGGTGAACTGCGTAACAGCGAGCAAAAGCATGCTGCACTGGGCGGCCACCATGGTGGAACCGTCGTTGAGCACTTTGCCGGCGGGCATACGACGGTTCATGGAAGCCGTGAAGTTCTTGGCAGTGGTGCCGGCAACCATGATGCCCATGACGCCCATGGTGAAGTTGTAGAGCTTGTTGCACCAGTCGATGAGCGGCTGGGGCAGCGTGATGCCGACTACGCCGGGAAGGGTGGCAATGAGCAGAAAGATCGAAGAGGTGAGGACAATGGGCATGCACCCAAGGAATCCGTCCTTGATGGCCTGGAGGTAGATGTTCCTCGAGATCTTCTCAAAGAACGGTTGATGCTTTTCGAGCATCTTTACGATGGCGTCCATAGAGCTCCTTTGCTACTTAATGCGCGATGCATGTGGATGGAACTGATCGTCGATGGATGGTCAGGACTGCCCGGAAACCTTCCTGCTTAAGGAAGGCATTGCGAAATGACAACGTAGGACATTTCGTTAATGACAACGTAAGACATTTTTGGAAGAGCAACAAGGATATACGGGTGAGTGGTCGATATTGTTCGGTAAACGGTTGATTTATCAGTCAGGCAGGTGGTGTATGCTAGAACGCAAAAAACAAGCGATAGAGAACCGAGTGGAGAAGCGGTGACAACGATGGACAAGAAAAACGTTTCGATGAACGACGTGGCGATTGCCGCGGGTGTTTCTCTCAAGACGGTGTCGCGCGCGATCAACGAGCCCGATAGCGTGCGAGAGTCGACACGCGATAAGGTCCATTCGGCAATGGAGGCGCTCGGATTTCGAACCAACTTTGCCGCGCGTTCGCTCAAGTTGGGCCGTTACGGGTGCATCGGCGTGGTGCTGTTTCACTTGTCAGGCGGTGCCGTGGACATGATTGACGGTATCGCCGATGCCGCCGAAGAGCGAGGCTTTGCGCTCACAATGATCAAAAAGCGGGCGGGGGAGAAGATGACCCTTGCCGAAGCGGCGCGTAGGATGTCGCAGCTCCCCGTCGACGGCATGATTTTCAACCTGCGCCAGATGGTCGATGACTTTGATACCTTTGAGGCGCCGAAAGACCTCAAGACGGTGATTATCACACCGATGGAACATCCTACCTGCTCCACCGTCAGTGACGACCAAGAGAGCGGCGCGCGCATGGCGTGCGAGTACTTCTTGGATCATGGTCACAAGAACGTGTATTTCGTTTCGGGTAAGAAAGAGTCGCTGTCGAGCCAGTGCCGTATGAAAGGTTGGCGAGCGGCACTCGAGGCACGTGGCATTGAGCCGCCTGAACCTCTGCAAGGCGATTGGAATGCGGATAGTGGCTACGCCGCGGGCCTTGTGCTTGCCGATAAACCCGATTGCACGGCGGTCCTCGCTGCTAACGACTGCATGGCAAACGGCGTGATGATGGCTCTACGTGACAAAGGGCTCAATGTGCCCGACGACGTGTCCGTGATCGGTTTCGACGATGAGCTCTACAAGACGATTCCCAACTCGATTCTGACGTCGGTGAAGTTTCGCCACCGCGAGCTGGGCATCCGTGCGCTTAACGAGGTCGTCGCAGGTCTGGAAGCCCCGAGCTCCAGAAGCCGTACGCTCGTCTCGGGTGTGTTGGTCGAGCGCGCGAGCGTGCGGGATTTGCGGGCGTAGACGTGCTCGGCCTGCTCGTCTAAGTCTGTAACAGGTGGGACCCGAAAACTCGGCTAGATGTTACAGATTGAGATGAACAGGAGGACGGGTGCGGTCTAAACAAAATGGCCCGCGCATCACACATCGATGCACGGGCCATTTATTGTCTGCGAGCGGCAGGTGGTGTCAGCGTCTTATGCCTCGAGGTTTTCCTCGATCCAGGCGACGGCACCCTTGGGATCCTTAGTGAGGTCGATGTACTGTTTGCCCTTGGGCGACAGTAGCGTGATGCCCAAGCGGTCGGTGTCGGCCTTCATCTCGTTGTAATAGGTGCGAACCTGCGGAGCCAGGACGATGACGTTGTACTGGTCCATGATGGCGTAGTGACTGCCGTAGGCACCGGCGTTGGCGGTAATGTCGATGCCCAGCTCGTCGGCGCCTTCCTTAAGCGCGTTGGCGAGCAGTGCAGAGGTGCCGGCGCCAGCGCACAGAACCAGAACCCTCAGATCCTTGCCCTTAAGGGCGGACGGAGCTGCGGAGGCCTCAGTGGCAGAAGCGGTCTCGACAACAGGAGCCTCAACGGCGGGGGCGTCAGCGGTCTTGACGGTCTTGGTCTCCTCGGCCTCTTCTTCGGCCAGGGTCTCGGCCTCCTGCTTGCACAGGACGTTGTCGTAGGCCTTGCAGAACGGGTAGTAGATCAAGAAGTCAACGACCAGCAGGACGACAACCAGGACCAGAGAGATCGGCTGGAAGTTGGTGTCGATGAAGGTGCCGATCGGTCCGGGGAGTGCCCACGGCATGGCATAGATAAAGCCGTTCATGCCCAAAAAGTCGATGAAGAACTTACCAATGAGGACGTTGGCCACGGGGGCAAACAGGAACGGGATCAGGAAGTACGGGTTGAGGATGATGGGCGCGGCGAACAGCAGCGGCTCGTTGACGGCGAACATCACGGGTACGACAGAGGCTTTGCCGACGGCCTTGAGCTGCTTGGAGCGCATAAAGAGCAGGAAGATGATCGGGACAATGAACGTGGCGCCGGTGCCGCCGAGTTCGCCGATGTAGTTACCGAAGTTCTCGGTCAGGGCGAGGGCGGGGTGACCGCCGGCCTGCAGCGTGGCGAGGTTGGTGGTGATGTTGCCAAACAGCGCGGCGTTGAGGGCAGGCTTAACGACCGAGGGGCCGTGGATGCCCATGAACCAGAACAGCGGGATCATGAACCAGATGAGGGCGAGGCCGGCGTAGGAATCGGCAGCGGCGAACAGCGGGCTCACCAGCGTGGAGATGACGTTGGCAAACGGGACGGCCAAGCAGGTGCGGCAGATAACGTCGATGACGGCGACAAACAGGATGGAGAAGCTGAAGGCGAAGATGTCGCGGAAGTTCTGGGCGATGGCGCCGGGGACTTCTTTGGGCAGCTTGATGGTGATGTCTCGCTTAATGCAGAAGGCATAGATGTTGACCGTGGCAAATGCGGCGACAAAGGAGCTCAGCAGGCCCTTGGTGCCCATGTTGTCGGTAAAGAACACCGAGACATCGGCGCCGTCGATCTTGGCACTCGTCTGGGTAACGGCCAAGATGAGCATAGCGCACATGGCGGCGACCATGGTGCTCGTGGCGTTGATGGCCTTGCCGGCAGGCATGCGGCGGTTCTTGGAGCCGGTCAGCGCGCTTGCGGTGGTGCCGGCGACCATGATGCCCACGACGCCCATCGTGAAGTTGTAAACCTTGTTGCAGAAGTTCACGACGTCGACGTTCCACCAGTCGGGCAGCGTAAAGCCGCCGACCGTGGCGACAACGCCCGGCAGGGTCGAAATAAGCAGGAATACAGAAGAAGACAGGATGATGGGCATTGCTGCCAAAAAGCCGTCTTTAATGGCCTGAAGGTAGATGTTCTTAGAGACCTTGTCGAAGTACGGCTGACCTTTCTCCAAGAACTTAACGATCGATTCCATAGTTCACGCTCCTCTTTGCATGAAATCTTAATGGCATGGACATTGAAAACCTATATGGTCTCCCGCTTGCTAAAAGCCCGGGTGCAGGCGGGGTCGGTCCCAGGGGGAGAGAGGGGAGCGGCTGGGTTTGTATCGCATGGGGCCGCTCCCCCTCGGGGGAAAGCGAGGCGATGCGCTACTGCGCGTCCGCCATAGTGTCGGCGAGCTCCTTGTACCAGAGTGCCGACTGCTTGATGTAGCGTTTTTGCGTGTCGAAGTCGATGTAGAACAGGCCGTAGCGCTTGTTATAGCCATTGGCCCACGAGAACTGGTCCTGCAGGCTCCAGATAAAGTAGCCCTGGACGTCGACGCCCTCGGTACGCGCCTGGAGCACCTTCTCCATGTGCTGGTCGACAAAGTCGATGCGCTCGGGATCGGCGACGATGCCGTTTGCGTCGGGCTCGGGGTCCTTGTGGCCCAGGCCGTTTTCGGTGATATAGATGACGGGGAGGTTGGGATAGGTGGCGCTGATGTGCTTGAGCGTGTCGTAGAGGCCTTGCGGGTAGATGAGCCAATCCCAGTCGGTGGTGGGGATACCCGGCATATCGACCTGCTGCCCGACGCCCTTAAACTTAAAGCACGAGGTGCCCTTGTCTCCGGTGCCGTTAAAGCTGTTGGTGGACTCGCCATCGTAGGCGGCGATAAACGCCGACTGATAGTAGTTGAGGCCGAACATATCGTTGCGGGGCGCCGCCTTGGCGAGCTCCTCCATGTCGCTGTCCTCAACCGTAAGCGTGGCGTTGTTGGCACGCAGAATCTCGTTGATGAGTGAGAGGGTGCGCGCGGAGTAGTGACCCAGGAAGGCGCCGTCCATGATGAAGTCGGTGTAGAAGGCGTTGTACAGGTCGGCGGCGTGCTGGTCGGCGGGCGAGTCTGTGGCAGGATATGCCGGCGTCAGGACGTTGACCATGCCAATGCGTCCGCCCAGGTGCTCGGTCTCGTCAAGATCCTTATACAGGTTGACGGCGCGGGCGTGGGCAACGAGCTCGTTGTGCTGGCTCTGGATGCCGCTCGTCACATCAAAGTGATGGTTGGGCGGGAAGTTGCCTTGGATGTATTGGGAGTGCGAGAGGCTGATGAGCTCGTTGATGGTGAACCAATTCTTGACCTCGCGGAACTCGCGGAAGCAGAACTCGGCATAGCGCACATAGGCGTCGACGGTCTTGCGGTTGAGCCAGTCGCCCTGGTTGAACAGGGCGGCGGGGGAGTCAAAGTGATGCAGGGACACATAGGGCTCGATGCCATACTTTTTGCAGCAGGCGAACAGCTCGTGGTAGTGCTTAACGCCCTCGGCGAGGGGCTCGGCATCGTCGCCGTTGGGGAAGATGCGGGTCCAGGCGATGGACACACGGATGGCGTTGAGTCCATGCTCGGCAGAAAGGCGGATATCCTCCTCGTAGCGGTTGTAGAAATCACTGGCCGGGTCGGGCAAAAAGCGACCCTGGGCGACAAGGTAATCGTCCCACATGGTCTTACCCTTGCCTGCCACCTTCGTGGAACCTTCCGTTTGGTACGCGGCGGTTGCGGCGCCCCAAACAAAGCCCTTCGGCAGCTGCTGTACGCGGTTTAGCAAAGACATATGCATACACCCTCTCGTCTCGCTGTTCGATATTGTGCGTTTGCGCTCAGGAGGCTCCCTGGTTAGCGTTCAGCGGTGAAAAAGCCCGATAAACACTATCTTAAAATGATTAGAACCAAAATGAGCACGTGAACATTTGACAATGAGCACGTTAACATCCGGCTGGGATGTATAGAAACAAAACAACTTCAAACAGCCGCGAACGGTTGTATTTGTTCGGTAAGCGGTTTTGATTGACAGAAGTTTTCATGTTGTGGTATATGGCTCGGGTATCATGAGCACGTTATCAATGTATGTACGATGCGCCATGGGCGCGGGGAATAGTTGGGAAGCAGGTTAGCGTGGAAGGCATGGCTCAGCAAACAAGGAATGGTCATTCGGCGAGCGCGGCAGAGGTTGCGGCGCTCGCTGGCGTGAGCCGCCAGACTGTGTCTCGCGTGGTCAACGGTATGCCTAACGTGACGGAAAAGACGCGCAAGCGTGTGCTGGCCGCCATGGAAGAGCTGGGCTTTCGTCCCAATTTTGCTGGAGCGGCGTTGCGCGGCGGGTCGTATCGTTCTATTGGCCTGTGCATGTACAACATCACACGTGTCGGTAACCTAACGACGCTCGAGGGTATCATGCAAGCGGCGCGCGAGCACGATTTTGCCGTCACTATGATCGAGATGGGCGGCGACAAGCCCTATACACTTGCCGATGCCTCGCGCCGCTTGGTCGAGCGACCCGTCGACGGCATGATTCTCAACATGAACCGCATGGCTCCCGATTTTGAGGAGTTTGTTCCCCAGCCGGGAGTGCGAACGGTCATCCTGTCCATGTATGCGCATCCGCGCTGCACGACGATCGACTCCGACCAGTATGGTTCGTGCGAGCTGTTGACCAATTATCTGCTGGAACATGGTCACTCGAATATGCGGTTTGTGGCGGGTCCGGAAAACTCGATTTCCTCGCGTTTTCGTGAGGCCGGTTGGCGCGATACGCTGGGTCGTGCTCATGTCGATGCCGCTCCGATGCTGCGTGGCGATTGGAGTGCGGACAGTGGGTACGCCATGGGCGAGCGGATTGCGGCCGAGGTGCTTGCCGGCGGGTCGCAGGCGCCGACTGCCGTGCTTGCGGCAAATGACCAGATGGCGCTGGGCGTTATCGCCGCGCTCGAGAACGCGGGCCTGTCCGTGCCAGACGACGTGAGCGTGGTTGGTATCGACGATGCACTCGAGGGACTTGTTCCTCACAATCGGCTGACGACGCTGCGATTTGATTTGCGCGGTGTCGGTAAGCTTGCGTTTGAGGCGGCGATTGGAGAGAGCTCGTCTATCGAGGCGATTCATGTGCCGAGTACGCTGGTCGAACGCTCGACTGTTAGGGACATACGGGGTTAGGTCCTACTCCGTTTGTCTCGATTTGTAACAGGTAGACGGTCAAAAGCGGGCTACGTGTTACAGATTTAGATTCTTCGGAAAGAGTAATCCTGTTCGTCTCAATCTGTAACAGCTAGGACCAAAAAACTCGGCTAGATGTTACAGATCGAGACAAACGGCTCCCGACCAGCCCAAAAACAAAAAGACCGGGGGCGGCGCGCCGTGTGACGTGCCGCCCCCGGCTGAGAAATGGGGACAGGTTGTGTGAGCGGGCAACCCCGCCAGCCACTAGTCCAGACGACGGGTCTGCGCCACGTGCTTGTACCAGTAGGCGCTTGCCTTGGGCGTGCGCTTCTGGGTTTCAAAGTCAACGTAGAAGAAGCCGTAACGCTTGTTGTAGCCATTGGTCCAGGAGAACTGATCCTGCAGGCTCCACAGGAAGTAGCCGCCCACGTTGACGCCCACCTCCATGGCCTTGAGCAACCAGCGCAGGTGCTGCTCGATGTAGTCGATGCGCGGCTGGTCGTCCACAAAGCCGTCTTTGTAGGGGTCCTTGTAGCCCATGCCGTTCTCGGTGATGAAGATCTGCTTGTAGTTGGGGTAGCGCTGCTTAAT
This sequence comes from Collinsella sp., assembly GCA_019414205.1. Classification (GTDB taxonomy): domain Bacteria; phylum Actinomycetota; class Coriobacteriia; order Coriobacteriales; family Coriobacteriaceae; genus Collinsella. The sequence continues at coordinate 122,109 of DXML01000022.1, forward strand.
GTAGACGAGCAGATCGAACAGGCCCTCGGGATAGATGATCCAGTCCCAGTCGGTGGTGGGGATGCCAGGCTTGTTCACATGCTCGCCAATGCCCTTGACGCGCCAACGGCCGGTGCCCTTCTCGCCCGTACCGTTGTGGTGCAGGTCGTTCTCGCCGTCGTAAGCCTTCAAAAAACGGCACTGGTAGTTGTTAACGCCCAGGTAGTCGTTGTAGAGCGCGGCCTCGCGCATGATTTCCAGATCCTCGTCTAGGATCTGGATGGTGCCACCCGAGACGGCGGCCAGGCGGTTGGCGCACTCGAGGGTGTCGGGCGCGTAGTCGCCGCGGAAGGTGGCGTCGAGCAAGAACTGGTTTTGCAGCACGTGCTCGTTGTTGGCGGCCTTGATATCGGCGGGGTCGTTCTCGTTGAGCGGATACTTAAACTCCAACGACTGAATGACGCCGACCTTGCCCTTAAAACCGCCGTTGTGGAAGGCCAGCACTGCCTTGGCGTGGGCGAGCATCATGTTGTGCTCGCACTGGAAGGCCTCGGCCAGATGCGCCTTGACGCCACCGGGGAAGGTGCCCTCGATGTAGGTGTTGGAGGCATCGGCCCAAATCTCGTTAAAGGTGAACCAGTAGGTCACCTGGTCGGCGTACTCCTTAAAGCAGAAGGTGGCAAAGTCCACAAAGGCGTCGATGGTCTCGCGGTTGAGGAAATCGCCCTTCTCAAAGAGGGGCAGCGGCGTGTCGAAGTGATGCAGCGTGACGAACGGCTCAACGTGGTGCTTATGGCACTCGGCGAAGAGATCGTGGTAGAACTGCACGCCCTCGGGGTTGATTTCGCCGGTACCGTTGGGGAAGATGCGGCTCCAGGCGATGGAGAGGCGAATGCCGTTGATGCCAAACTCCTCGCACAGCTCCAGATCGACGGGGTACTGGTTGTAGAAGTCCGAAGCGGGATCGGGGGAGAAGCGCCCCTGGGCCTCCAGGAAGTCGTCCCAGGCGACTTTGCCCTTACCGTGAGTGCGGGTCTCGCCCTCTACCTGGTAGGCAGCAGTGGCGCCGCCAAAGACAAAGTCCTCGGGAAACTGCGCGGGCGGGTTGGTGACGCTAGCAGGGTTAACGGACATGATGATCCAATCGTCTAAATCGAAGGGCCAGCCGGTCTTGGATGGTCGGCTGGCCCTGAGCGTTACTTACTTAGAGAGCTGTTCACTCACGAAGGCGAGAGACTTATCGCCGTTCTGGGAGAGCTCGATGTATTGCTTGCCACGGCAGGCGACGCACTTGTTGCCCACGCGCTCGCAGTCCTTCTGCAGGTCGGCCAGGTAGCTCGCGGCCTGCGGGGCCAGGACGACTAGGTCAAAGTCGGGGAGCATGTCAACGTGGTTGCCGTATGCCTCGGCAGCGGTCTCAAGATTGATGCCGCGCTCCTTGGCGGCCTTGGCCAGCGCGTTGGCGAGCAGGCCCGAGGTGCCGCCACCCTGGCAGAGCACGAGCACGCGCTTGCCGTTGAGGTCGCTGGCGGTCGTTGCCTCGGCAGCGGGTGCTGCAGAAGCGGCGGGGGCGTCGACCTTCACGGCCTCGGCAGCAGCGCCAGCGGCAACGCTCTTGGCGTCGGCCTTGCCCTGGAAGGCATCGTTGAGCTTGGCGGCCTTCTCGGCGTTCTTGGCGGCGAGCTCCTCCTGGGAGATCTCGGCCTCCTCGGCGCACTTCTGGGCGTCATAGGCACGGAAGAACGGGTAGTACAGAACGAAGTCGACGACCAGGATAAGGGCGAGCATCACAAAGGCGAGCGGCTGGAAGCCCAGGCCCATGATGGTGCCGATGGGGCCGGGGACGGTCCAGGGCAGGGTGTACATAAAGCCGTTCATGCCCAAGAAGTCGATAAAGATCTTGAGGATCCAGATGTTGGCGATCGGGGCAAAGACAAACGGGACAAAGAAGACGGGGTTGAGCACGATGGGCGCGGCGAACAGCAGCGGCTCGTTGACGGCAAAGCAGACCGGGACGATGGCAGCCTTACCGACGGCGCGCATCTCCTGAGACTTGGCCAGGAAGCAGAACATAAAGACCAGGACGAGCGTGGCGCCGGTGCCGCCCATGCAGACGACGAAGTATTGGGCACCCTGGGTCAGGACAGCGGAAGCGTGCTGGCCAGCCTGGAACGCAGCCAGGTTGTCGGTCATGTTGGCAACGAGGGCGGCGGCGATGGCGGGCTCGACGATCGAGGGGCCGTGGACGCCCACGAACCAGAAGAGGCTCATGGCGCCGTAGATCACAGCGAGGCCGATGTAGCCGTCGGCAGCGGTGAACAGGGGCTGGAACACCTGGATGACGCCCTGGGCAAAGCAGAAGCCAAAAGCAGCGCGGAAGGCGATGTCAAAGACCCAAAAGACGGTGATGCAGACGGAGAAGGGGATGATGTCCTTAAAGGTCTGCGAGATGTTGGGCGGAACTTGCTCGGGCATCTTGACGGTGATGTTGCGCTTAATGAAGAACTTGTAGATGATGCCGGTCACAAACGCAGCGATAAAGGCGGTCAGCAGGCCTTTGGAACCAAGGTAGGTGGTGTTGAAGCCGCTGGCAGCGTCCGTGGCGATCGTGTCGCTCGAAAGGAGCAAGAAGCCGATGATGGCCGCGCACATGCACGAGATGAAGTTGATCTGGTTGTTCTTGGGCAGATCGCGGTTCTGAGCGTCGGCGAAGTGCTTGGCTGTGGTGGCAGCGCAGGCGATGGCCAGGATACCCATGGAGTAGTTGTAGCACTTCCACAGGGCGTTGTTGATGTCATCGGGCCAGTAGAAACCCCAGATGTTGGGGACCGAGGCTACCAGGCAGAAGATGGACGAGAAGATGATGATGGGGATGACGGAGATAAAGCCGTCGCGGATCGCCTTGAGGTACTTGTTGCGGGCGATCGCGTTGAAAAAGGGCTGGCCCTTTTCGATGATGGCGATGAGTTGCTCCATGCAATGCTCCTAAGAGTCGGTGGGTTAGCAACGATGGTAGCTTTTGGCGTTCAGTTGCCAAAATGTTGACGTTGCCATTTTGCGACACAAAAAAAGACGCGAACCGGTGGTTCCTGTGCCTGCGAACCGTCGATTCCCTATGCGTAAACGTTTGAGCCGCCCGGTGGCTCTGTGTTTGCGCAATGGCAACGTTAACATTTGGGCGTCAAAAGCCGTTTGGGGAAGCAAAAATGTCGGTGAACGGTAGGTTTTGGGTGGTGAGCGTATGGTGGGGGAGGCGTTGGATATACTTGAAGGCGTTAAAAATGACTGCGTAGGGTGCCACCAATGGCATCGTCGACATAGAAAGATCGACCTATGGCCGCTGTTAAAAAATCGGTTTCCGTTAAGGATGTGGCGCGTCTCGCGGGCGTCTCGGAGCAGACAGTCTCGCGTACGGTGCACGATTCGCCCAGTGTGCGCCCCGAGACCAAGGAGCGCGTGCGTGCCGCCATGCGCGAGCTGGGGTATCGCCCCAATTTTGCCGGTCGATCGTTGCGCCGCGGTAAGTTTAAGACCGTCGGCGTCGCCATGTTCAACATTACCGGCACCGGCAACCTCGACCGTATGGAGGGCTTTGCCGCCGCCGCCGACAAACACGGCTACGCCATCACCCTCACTAAAGTAGATGGACACCCCTATACCCTCGAGAGCGCATCGTCGCGTATGAGCGCACTGCCGGTGGACGGTATTGTCGTGATTATGAACCGCATGCCGGCGGACTTTGGCACTTTTGAGCCGCTGCCCGGCATGCAGACGGTGCTCGTTACGATGTTGGAGCACCCGCTCTGTTCAACGGTCGATAATGACCAGTTCGATTGTTCGCGCCAGGTGGTCGAGTACTTGCTGGGGCGGGGGCACAAAACCGTGCACTTTATCTCGTGTCCCGAGCGCTCGCTTTCGGGCATGCGGCGCGAGGAAGGCTGGCGCGAGACATTGCGTGCGCATGGCATTGAGCCCCCGCAGCTCGTGCGCGGCGATTGGACGGCACAGAGCGGGTATGCTGCCGGTCAGGCTCTGGCGGACGATCCGACCTGTACGGCCATTTATGCCTCCAACGATGCCATGGCATATGGCTGCATCCGTGGGCTCGAGTCGCGCGGGAAGCGCGTGCCCCAGGACGTGAGCGTGGTGGGTGTTGACGACAGCCTGGGCGATATCGTGCCCGACCGTCGCCTGACCACGGTGCGCTTTGACAACAAGCGCGTCGGCATGTGGGCGGTCGACAAGATTGCCGGCGCCGATGGGGGTGCGTCTGGCGTGGAGCACATGCTGATTCCCGGTGTGCTCGTCGAGGGCGATACGGTGCGCGATTTGCGTTAGGGTGCGGTCCTGTTTGGGTTGCCGCTAACTGTGTTCGATATTGTTTAAATTGGTTTAAAAACCGTTCACGGGCGAAAAGTGACCGTTCATAGCTCGAAATTACGTTTTGAGCTGTTCTATTTTGTTTGAATGTTATTGTTTCTGTCATACACAACGCAGCGCGTATGCCCGGACGCGATGCTCTCCATTGGTTCATATGTGAAAGGAACGCAACATGGCAACCAAAGAAGAAATCTCGATGGTTGGATTCGAGATTGTCGCATACGCAGGTGACGCCCAGACCGATCTGCTTGCAGCGCTCGATGCTGCTCGCGAGGGTGACTTTGAGAAGGCCGAGCAGCTGCACAAGGATGCCAGCGATGCGCTCATCGGTGCCCACGACACGCAGACCAAGCTGCTTTCGCAGGAGGCCGGCGGTGGCGAGATGGAGATGACCTTCATCATGGCTCACGCTCAGGACACTCTCATGACCACTATGATCCTGGAGAAGCAGGCCCGCTTTACCATCGATGCCTACAAGCGCATCGCTGAGCTCGAGGCCAAGCTCGCCTAACGAGCCCTCACAACCAAGTTCCCTTCCAAAAGCCCTGCCGCACCCGCGACAGGGCTTTTTCTGTCCTCCTCCAAGTTGCGGTGAAATAGGGACTGAATAGGGGCCGGCGGGCGCAAAACAATCCCTATTCCACCGCAACTCATCCCGAGACAGTCATTGGGGACGTTCTTAAACGACTAGTCGTTGGGGGCAGTCTTGGAGCTTCTGCACGCCCTCCCGTTCGGTTTTTCGATGGGTGGGTATACTTCCATCCGCAATGCAGGCCGGAATGAGGAGGTGTCCAAATGCCGGACAACGGATTGATTCAAAAGACAGATGCGCACGAGATGGCTCATGGGCGTCCTGTCCAGATAACCGAGCATACGACGGTAACCGAGCTGCAGCCCAGCCTGTCCGATGTCGTGTGCGCAAACAAAAAGCTGCAGATTGGCTTTATCGTTGCGCTCGTGGTACTGGCGCTGCTGTCGGGCTTTGTAGCTCGTCCGCATTTCGCCGATACCAAGACTTGGGACTCCACCATCGAGGTCATCGATCAAAAGAAGGGCAACGTTTTGGCGCTCACGACCTCGTGCGTCGCCCTATCTGCGGGTATAACTGCGCTGCCGGGCGATACGGGAACGCCAGTTGCCGAGCAGCTCGCGCAGCTTTCGGGAAACTTGGGTATCGTGCTTGCCGTGCTCTACCTCGAAAAATATCTGCTGACCATTTTATGGTCGGTCGGGCTGGGCATCCTGATTCCGTTCTCGCTCGTACTCTTCGCGGTGTCGCTTGGCATTCACGGACGCTGGAGCACGAGCGCGGTCATTCGCCGCGTAGCAACGCGTGTGCTGGTGGTCGCCATAATTGGCATGGCGTTGGTGCCTGCAAGCGTTTGGGTGTCGCAGAAGGTCGACGAAACGTATCGCGTTAGCATCGAGGCGGCCGAGCAAAAGGCGGCCGACGCTGCGAGTGCGGCAGATAGCGATAGCTCCAAAACAAGCAAGAAAAAGACCGAGTCCGCAGAGTCCAAGAGCGTGCTCGAGCAGCTTGCCGACGGTGCCTCGGGCCTCGTCACGTCGGTGACCAGCGGCGCCAAGCAGATGACCGATGAGATCGTGCAGCAGGTGACCGACCTCATCGAAGGCGTCATCGTGATGATCGTGACCTCGTGCGTTATCCCGCTGCTGGTGCTCGTGGCGTTCCTATGGCTAGGACACGTGCTGCTGGGGATTGATATTTCCGGCCCGGCGAACTATTTGACGGGCCGCTTTCTGAGTGCTCCGTCCAAGCACGCCAAGAAGGGCAGGCAGTCTGAGTAGGCGGCAAAGCGTTCTTTGGAAGATCAACTGTAAGAAGGGCGGCCGAGACACGTTCTCGGCCGCCCTTTTGTTTGTTGAATACGCGGTCGCTACGTCCGCGCCGGGTCCAGACGGTCGGCAATCATCCGTGAACGGTATTTGTTCAAAAAAGAACAAAGATAAACAAATAATTCTTGCAGTTACTGTTCGAATGTGTTCAAATAAACATGAACAGTGAAGAACCGCACATTCAGATGCCCGGACCTGAACGCGATTCAACACTTCCAAACAGAAACTACGCACCTGCGTATCTCTCAAGGAGGATGTCATGAGGGTTGTAATCGCTTCCGATGCCGACGGTATGTCGATGAAGGAGTCCATCAAGGAGATGCTCATCGCCGACGGTCACGAGGTCGTCGACTATTCCGAGACCCCTGCCGCGGACTTTGTCGATTCCGCGACCGCCGTTGCCAAGGACCTGCTGGAGCACAAGGATTCCCAGGGCTTCGCATTCGATAAGTACGGCGTCGGCTCCTATATGGCCGCCGTCAAGATCAAGGGCATGGTCGTCGCCAACATTTCCGACGAGCGTTCCGCTTACATGACCCGCGAGCACAACGGTTCGCGCATGGTCACCATGGGCCCGGGCGTTGTGGGCACCGAGGTCGCCAAGAAGATCGCCCGCGAGTTCCTGCGCGCTCAGTACGCCGGCGGCCGTCACCAGATCCGTGTCGACATGCTCAACAAGATGGCCTAACGAGAGCCACCGAGAACTCGAACTTCTACCTCAACTTGTGAATTCAGACGAAAGGACGTTCTGATGAAGAAGACCATCGCAATCGGTTGCGACCATATCGTTACGGACGAGAAGATCTATCTGGCCGACCGCCTGGAGCAGGCTGGCTACAAGGTGCTCGACTGTGGCACCTACAGCCACACCCGTACGCACTATCCCATCTACGGTAAGGCCGTGGGCGAGGCCGTTGCCAGCGGCAAGGCCGACTTTGGCGTGGCCCTGTGCGGCACCGGCATCGGCATCACCAACGCCGTCAACAAGGTTCCCGGCGCCCGTTGCGCCCTGGTTCGCGACATGACCTCTGCCCTGTATGCCCGTCGCGAGCTCAACGCCAACATCGTGGGCTTTGGCGGCAAGATCACCGGCGAGTTCCTGATGGCCGACATCATGCTTGCCTTCCTGGAGGAGCCCTACGAGAAGACTCCCGAGCACGATGCCCTGATTGCCAAGATCGACGCCTGCAATAAGGCCGACGCCGAGGCTCAGGCTGACCCGCACTTCTTTGACGAGTTCCTCGAGAAGTGGGACCGCGGCGAATACCACGACTAGTGGGGTTCCGGCGTAATTTACTAGTCCATTGACGGCTCGCGTTTCTGTGAGGGGGCGCGGGCCGGTTTTCTATCAGCCCTATTGACTTGGCGGGCTGTCGTAAGAAAGGGAAGGCTCCTATGGAGTTTGTTCTTGATAACGGTTCTATCCGCGTGGCACTGAGCACGGCGGGCGGGTCGTTCACTTCAATTGTGGCCGACGGTCGCGAGTATCTGTGGCAGGGCGATCCTTCGGTCTGGTCGGGCCAGGCACCCATTTGCTTCCCGATCTGCGGCGGCCTTCGTGATGGTCGCGCAATGGCCATGGGCGGCCGCGAGGTAAAGCTCGCCCGTCACGGCTTTGCGCGCAAACAGGAGTGGAAGCTCGAGGAGCAGGGCGACAACATGGTTGCGCTGAGCCTAAGCTCTGCCGACCATGCCGAGTTGCTCGAGCAGTACCCGTATCCGTTTAAGATCGTTGCTCGCTACACGATTGATTCGGAAAAGGTGGTCGTGTCGTACGAGGTGACCAATGAGGGCACCGAGGACATGCCGTTCTTTGTGGGCGGTCATCCCGGCTTTAAGTGCCCGCTCGACGAGGGCGAGTCCTATGACGACTACGAGCTCCGTTTTGAGCAGCGTGAGGCCGCCGAGCTCTGTACTGCCGTTCCCTCGACGGGCCTGATTGATGTTGAGCATCGCAGCAAGAATCCCATGATCGACCAGAGCCTGCCGCTTACCCACGAACTCTTCGACTTCGCGGAGACCATCTTCGACGTGCTCGAGAGCCGCGTGGTTACGCTGACCAAGAAAACCGAGGACAAGGGCGTGCGCCTGACGTTCCCCGATATGCCGTACCTGATTGTGTGGAGCAAGCCCGAGGGCGACTTTGTGGCTGTTGAACCGTGGGGCGGCCTGTCTACCTGCTCCGATGAGGATGATATTCTGGAGCACAAGCGTGGCTGCCTGGTTGCCAAGCCGGGGGAGACCGCCATCCGCGGTTTTGAGATCGAGATCCTTTAAAGAGCTATCGTATGTTTGAGGCGGGTCGTGCCGCCCCGGAACAGGAGTTCATTATGATTCTGACCGTTACCATGAACCCGTCGATCGATACGCGCTATCAGCTCGACAAGCTGATCATCGACGACGTGAACCGCGTGACGCCCGAAAAGACCGCTGGCGGCAAGGGCCTCAACGTGAGCCGCGTGCTGCTGCAGTTGGGCGACGACGTGCTCGCGACCGGCCTGCTTGGCGGTCACATGGGTGCCTATATGGCCGAGCTCATGGATGCCGATGGCGTCAAGAATGACTTTGTGCCCATCGCCGGTGAGACGCGCATTTGCCTGATTATTCTGCACGAGGGTAATCAGACCGAGCTGCTGGAGAGCGGCCCACAGATCGTCCCAGCCGAGCTCGAGGCCTTTACGGCCAAGTTCGCCGAGCTTGCGGCGAAGGCGGACGTTGTGACGCTTTCGGGCTCGCTGCCGCGTGGCGTCGATGCCGGCTACTATGCCGAGCTCGTCAAGATTGCCGAGGAGGCGGGCGCCAAGGTGCTGCTCGACACCTCGGGTGCATCTCTGGAGGCCGCGCTGGAGTCCGACGCTAAGCCTGAGCTCGTAAAGCCCAACCTGACCGAGATTAACGGCCTGCTGGGTACGTCCTTTACGACCGATGATGTCGATGCCCTGCGCGAGGCGCTTGCCTCCGATGGCCGCTTTGCCGGTATTCCCTGGGTTGTCGTTTCGATGGGTGCTGCCGGTTCGGTGGGCTTCCATGAGGGCCGCGCGTTCCGCGCCAAGACGCCCGCGATTGCGGCTGTGAACGCGACGGGTTCCGGCGACTCGACCATCGCCGGCTTTGCGCATGCCATTGCTGCTGGTGCCGACGATGTCACGGTGCTCAAGACCGCCAATACCTGCGGCAAGCTCAACGCCATGGATCCCAAGACCGGCCACCTGGTTATGGACCGCTGGGACGAGATCTACAATAGCGTTGAGGTCGTAGAGTTGTAGCAGTTGCGACTCCTAATAGAATGAGCGTGGATAATCTCCCGCTTTTGGTGCTCATACGAGCTCAAAGTGGGAGATTATCCACGCTCGAGTCATTAGTCGCCGGGGACGTTCTTGTTTGACTAGTCGTTTAAGAGCGTCCCCAATGACTAACCAGTAAAACGGCGCCCGCCGGCGATGTTGCCGGCGGGCGCCGTTGTCGTGTGGGCGGAAATGATCCGTTTTCCTCCGTCCCCAAGGGATCCTTACAGCGAGTCGATAAAGCGCTGCTGGGCGGCACGTCCTGCCTCGTCCCACTTAAAGACGCCGGCGTTGTCGAGCACGTGGCCAAACACCACGCCGACCTCCTCGTGCAGGATATCGATGGCGTTGTCGGCCGTAAGCTCGTCGGCGCGGCGGGCAAAGACGTCCTCAGCCCATGCGGCGTGGCTGCGGCAAAGATCATCGCCCTCGAGCGCACCGGCAAGGTCGTAGCTGGCATCGACCTTGGCTGCCAGCAGATGCTCACGGACAGCGCCAAGCTCGGGAACCAGGCGCGGCGGCAAAATGGCCAGGCCCATGACTTCGATCAGGCCGATGTTCTCCTTCTTAATGTGGTGGTACTCGGCATGTGGGTGGAAAACGCCTAGCGGGTGCTCGTCGGTCGTGATATTGCAGCGAAGCGCCAGGTAGGCCTCGTAAATCTCGCCGCCGGCGTTGCCGCGGGAGTCCACGCGGCGAATGACGGGCGTCACGGTGTTGTGGGCCACGCCGTCGGCTGTGTGCGCGATGACGCCCACAGACTCATCGGTCCACTCGCGCCAGGCGAGGATAATCTTCTCGGTGGCGTCGAGCAGCTGGGCGCGGTCGTGCGAGCGCAGTCGCAGCACCGAAAGCGGCCACTGCAACACGGTACCGCTGACCTGGTCAAAGCCGGGCATGCTAAACTGCGAGACCTCGGCGGCGTGCATCATGGGGAACTCGTGCGCGCCGCCCTGGAAGTGGTCGTGCGAAAGAATCGAGCCGCCCACGATGGGCAGGTCGGCGTTGGAGCCAATAAAGTAGTGCGGGAACAGGTCCACAAAATCGAGCAGGCAGGTCAGTCCCTTACGGTCGACGTGCATCGGGCGATGCTCGGAGCTCATGGCAATGCAGTGCTCGTTAAAGTAGGCGTACGGGCTGTACTGGAAGCCCCAGCGCTCGCCATTAAGCTGAATGGGAATAACGCGTAGGTTCTGACGGGCGGGGTGAGCGCCACCGTCGGCTGCGGCGGAGCGTCCGGGATAGCCCTCGTTTTCGATGCAGAGCTGGCAGGCGGGGTACTTTTCGCCCGTGTTCTTGGCTGCACCTGCCGCAGCGATATCGCGCGGGTCCTTCTCGGGCTTGGACAGGTTGATGGTGATCTCGAGGTCGCCCCAGTTGGTGGGGGTGCTCCATTTGATATTGCGCGCGATGGCGGCGCGGCGCACGTAGCCGGCGTCGCAGCATAGACCGTAGAACCAGTCGGTTGCGGCGCGGGGCTCGTTGACACCAATGCGGCCGTTGAATTCCTCGTTTACAACCGAAGGCCTCGGCATCAGCACACCCATGATGCGCATGGCGATGCGATCGCGGCCCGATGCCGTATCCTCGGCAGCACCGTTGGCAACGGCGGCCTCGGAAAGCGCGGCAAGTGTGCCTTCAAGGTCAAAGTTGGGCAGGGTGTCGGGGTGCAAGAGCGAGAGTTTCTCGACCTGGAGCGCCCAGGCCATATCGAGCGCCGGCCCCGTAGCGCCGATGCACTCCAGAATGGTGTTGTATGCCCAGATGCGATCGTCCTGGCCGATCATCGATCGATGAATGGCGTACTCGATCAGGTTCTGCGCGGCTTCGCGCACGTCAGTCATTACAGCCATGCCGCGTAAGCCCCCTTGTCAGAGATGGCGTAGTGGCGGGCAGAGCCCTCGCCCAGCCAGCCGTTCATCTTGGCAATGAAGGTGTCGACCAGATCGAGCGGCACGAAGGCCTGGATGGTGCCACCAAAGCCGCCACCGTGGATACGGACGGCGCCGCGGCCGTCGAGCACGTGCTCGGCCAGCGCCAGGGCATACATGGAAGGCTGCTCGGCACCCAGTTTGGCAACAACATTCTGCAGGTACATGGCGGAGCTGGCGCCGGACTCGCGCGTCAGGACCAGGAACTGCTTAATGTCGCCGGCGTTCAGAGCTGCCCAGCGCTTGTCGACCAGGCCGTTCTCGTGCCAGTAGTGAACGGCGCGCAGGCAGGCGCGGTCGCCCAGCTTGGCGCGCAGCTCGGGGAGCTTGGCGTCAAAGTCGGCAATGTTTACCTCGCACAGGCGTGCCTTGCCAAACTCGGCGGCGACGTCCTGCATCTCGCGCGGAACGGCGGCGTAGTCGTCGGTAGCCGCCACATGGTCGGCGCCAACCTTAACGAGCACGAGCGCATAACCGTGATCCTCGAAGTTGAGCTCGAGCTTCTGGGTTTTAGGCTGAGCCTGGTCCTCAAAGTCCATGTAGGCGAGGCCGCCCAGGCACACGGCGGCTTGGTCCATCAGACCGCAGGGCTTGCCGTAGTAGTTGTTCTCGGTGCGCTGGCTCATCTGGGCGAGCGCGACGGGCTCAATGGCGGGCGCGCCCCAGAGCGTCTCCATGGCGCGGCCGTACGCGGCCTCGACGGCGGCAGAGCTGGAAAGGCCGCCGCCCGAGGGGACGGAGCAGGTGAAGGCGAAGTCGAAGCCCTGGGGCTCAACGCCCAGAGCAGCGATTTCGTGGGCCATGCCGCGGACGAGGCTCGCGGACGTGCCCTTCTCGGACTCCTGAACGTCTAGCGTGTCGAGCGCGATCTCAAACGTGGGATAGCCCTCGTCGGCAACGCGGACCTTGTTGGAATCGGTTGCCACGGCAATGCCGTCAACGGCGACATCGAGCGAGCCGGCGATAACGTGGCCGCCCTCGTGGTCGGTGTGGTTGCCGCTGATCTCGGAGCGGCCGGGCGCGTGCACATAGAGCACCTGGCGATCGCCGATGGGGCCAAACTCCTCCTCAAACAGCTTGGTGAGCGTGGCGAGTGTCTTTTCGTCGGGGGTGGTCATGAGGGTCCTTTCCTTGGCGCGCCCGGGTGGGTTTTGCGTCGTTATGAGTACGTTAACAACTTGAAGCGGCATGAACCAAGTATTCACGATACCGCACGCTACGGGCTATGTTAACGTACTCATAACACAACGCTTGTCACTTTTTGAGAATCTGGTAATCGGTAGAAATTCAGCCGTGAACGGTACTGCCGTATGGACTTATAAAGCAGAAGAGATGCAGATAGAAAAAGTAGAGTACGTTAACATGCGTCCGACGATAGCGGGCCTCGGCGCGGGATGTATTTCTGCCCGGGCCGGCATTCACGCTATTCAAATCTCGCAAGGGTGAAGGTGATCCTGTGGCAAGGCGCCCGTCCAACGATACCAGTTCGCGTCCGGTCTCCATGGCCGACGTCGCCCGCGCTGCCGGCGTTTCGCAGCAGACGGTTTCGCGCGTCGCCAACGGCTTGCCCAACGTTAACGAGCAGACGCGCCAGCGCGTGCAGACCGCTATGCAAGAGCTCGGCTTTCGTCCGAGTTATGCCGGTCGCTCGCTGCGCGACGGTCGCTACCATTCGGTCGGCCTGTGCGTCAACGATGTCACCAAGTTTGGCAACCTCTCAATGATCGACGGCATCGCCAGCGCTGCTCGCGAGCATAATTGCGCCATCACGTTGGTCGAGATGTCCAAGACCGAGGAGTTTTCGCTTGCCGAGGCCACGCGTCGTATGGCCGCATTGCCGGTGGACGGCATCATCATCGGCATGAGCCGCATGGCGCCCGATTTTGAGACGTTTGATCCACTGCCGGGCATTGGCACGGTCATCGTTACCATGTACGCGCACCCGCGGGTGACCACGGTCGACTCCGATCATTACGGCTGCTCGCTCTTGCTTATGGATCACCTGTTTGAGCTGGGGCACGAGCAGATTCGCTATATTGGCGGCCCGTCGTTCTCGGTCGACGAGCAATTTCGCCGCGCTGGCTGGCAGGATGCGCTCGAGCGTAAACACATCGAGCCGGCAGAGCCGCTCGAGGGCGACTGGTCTGCCAACAGCGGCTACGAGGCCGGCAGATATCTGGCCGAGCACGACCGCACCATGACGGCGATTTACGCGGCAAACGACCAGATGGCAAATGGCGCGATTGCCGCGCTGCGTGATAGCGGCCTGCGCGTGCCCGAGGACGTGAGCGTGGTGGGCGTCGACGATTCGCTCGATGATTTTGTGGCACACAACGAGCTCACGACCGTGCGATTCGATCTACATCAGCGCGGACGCGAGGTGTTTGAGCATGCGGTTCCCGAGGCGGGTACGGCGGGCAAAACCGTTGCCATCCGTATTCCCGGCCAGCTCATTATTCGACATAGCACGGCGATACTGCGCGCATAGTTTGTGCAGGTAAACGGCGGTATATTCCACCTCAATAACAATCGATAAGGATGCTGGCAGATAGCCGTGTCTATGAAGACGAGTGTTATGATAGACGGGTTCTTTTGTCTATCTAGGAGGCTTTGCCTGATGGAGATCACCAAGGATATCCGCTACATTGGCGTCAACGATCACGACATTGACTTGTTCGAGGGCCAGTACGATGTGTCCGAGAACGGTATGGCATACAACAGCTACGTTATCTTGGGCGAAAAGATCGCTGTCGCCGATTCAGTCGACGGCGGTTTTGTTGACGAGTGGCTCGGCAACCTCGAGGCCGTGCTCGATGGCCGTACGCCCGACTACCTGGTTGTCCATCACATGGAGCCCGATCACTCCGCCGGTATCGCCGCCTTTATGGAGTGCTATCCCCAGGCACAGATTGTGGCCAGCATGGGTGCCTTCCGCATGATGGTCAACTACTTTGGCACCGACTACCCCGAGCGCAAGGTGGTCGTCAAAGAGGGCGACGTGCTCGACCTGGGTGGCCACAGCCTGACCTTTATCGGCGCCCCCAACGTTCACTGGCCCGAGGTGATCTTCTCCTACGAGTCCACCGACAAGGTGCTCTTTAGTGCTGACGGCTTTGGCAAGTTTGGCGCCAACGACATCGAGGATCCCGAGGGGTGGGCTTGCGAGGCTCGCCGCTACTACTTTGGCATCGTCGGTAAGTTCGGCAAGTTTGTGCAGGCCGTCCTCAAGAAGGCCGCCGGCCTGGACATCCAGATCATCTGCCCGCTCCACGGCCCCGTGCTGACCGAGAACCTGGGCTACTACCTCGACACCTATAACACCTGGTCGAGCTATCAGCCCGAGGACGAGGGCATCACGATCGCCTATGCGAGCGTGTATGGCCATCTGAAGGCTGCCGTCGAGGAGCTCGCATCTGCGCTCGAGGCTCGCGGCCAGAAGGTCTCCGTCTTTGACCTGGCTCGCGACGACATGGCCGAGGCCGTTGAGGATGCGTTCCGCTACGACCGTCTGGTGCTCGCCTCCATTACCTATCAGGGCGAGATCTTCCCGTGCATGAGCACCTTTATCCACACGCTCGCCGAGCACGCCTACCAGAACCGTACGGTGGCGCTCGTCGAGGCCGGCTCTTGGGCGCCTGCAGCTGCCAAGGTTATGACCAAGGAGCTCGAGGGCATGAAGGACATCACCCTGACGCAGAACAAGGTGACCGTGCTGGGCTCGCTCAACGACGCCTCGCGCGCTCAGATCGAGGCCCTTGCCGACGAGCTGTCCAAGTAACGACACGTTCACTTTTGACGCTCAACCATCACAACCACCACAAAGGGGACAGGCACCTTTGTGGTGGTTTTTGTTTAAGCGCCGGCAATGATGAGGGCTGGACGTGCGCTGTCGGTAGCCTCGGCGATTGAGGTGGCGACGGCATGGTCGGGGTCACGGTCCATCACGATGGCGTCGACATCGGTCAGCTCGGCAAAGCGGTACATGCCGCGTCCGTTAACCTTGCTGGCGTCCATGAGGGCGACGCTTTGATGGGCCGCGGTGATCATAGCCGTTTTGGTCTCGGCCATCTGGGGAAAGTCGGTCGTAAAGCCGCAGCTGGAGACAAAGGCGCCGGGGCACATGACGGCCAGATCGGCATGGACCATTTGGAGCGCCTGCATAGTGAGCGGTCCGTACAAATAACGATGGCCTTTGCGCAACGCCCCGCCCAGCATGACGACATCGACCGAGGGCATGCTCTCGTCGATGTAATCGGCAATGGTAATGTCGGCCGTGATGACGGTGATGCCGTTGCGCTGGTCGAGGAGCCGAACGAACTCGAGCGCCGTGGTGCCCGAGTCGACGAGCAGCGTGTCGCCGTCATTGACGAGCTCGATGGCGCTTTGCGCGATGGCTTGCTTGGCGGCGACGTTGACATTGATGCGGCGATCCTGCGTGGAGACGGTCAGACGTTTGTGGAGCGACACGGCGCCACCATGCGTGCGGCGCAGCTTGCCTGCTTCGGCGAGCGCGTCCAGGTCGGCGCGGGCGGTGACGGAGGACACGCCAAAGGTCTGGGCGATTTCTGCTACCTGCACTGAGGCGTTATGATCGAGCATTTCCATAATGGCGGTACGGCGTTCGTCGGCAAAAACACGGTTGGTGGCTTGGGCCATGCTTGTTCCATTCTCGGCTAAATTTGCAGGAATTGTGTTGACTCTATTTTCGTTCATTTTCTTTTTGAGTAAGAAAACACCTTTCGATTACTTATCTTTTCTATAAAAGAAAGACGCTGAACGCTCAAAATTCAATATCGAACATGTCCACTCGGCTCAAATTCCTTCCGTTTACTTTTCAAAAACGACTGTATTGACCTGCATGGGCTCAATATCTCGCGCGTGTAAAGCCGCTGAATTTCATACAATGAGCGCAGCAAAACGCAAGGTAAAACGCCTTGTGAACAACTACGCCCGATGTCCAGATGCGGGCGAGGGAGAGGAGCAAACGCTCATGGCACTTGTTACCACCGAAAAGATGCTCAAGGACGCTCAGGCCGGCCACTACGCTGTTGGCGCATTCAACGTCGAGAACCTCGAGTTTGTTATGGCCGTCCTGGCCGCTGCCGAGGAGACCAAGTCCCCCGTCATCATGCAGACCACCCCGGGCACCATCAAGACCGCTGGTCTGGACTACTTCTACGGCATGGTCAAGGCTGCCGCCGA
Source organism: Collinsella sp. (assembly GCA_019414205.1). Lineage (GTDB taxonomy): Bacteria > Actinomycetota > Coriobacteriia > Coriobacteriales > Coriobacteriaceae > Collinsella. The sequence continues at coordinate 138,742 of DXML01000022.1, forward strand.
GCGCGCTTCCGTGCCCGTCGCTCTGCACCTCGATCACGGCGATGGCTATGACCGCTGCATGCAGGCTTTCCGCACGGGCTACACCTCTGTCATGATCGACGGCTCGCACGAGTCTTTCGAGGACAACATCGCTCTGACCAAGTCCGTCGCCGACGCTGGCCGCGCCATGGGCGTGCCCGTCGAGGCCGAGCTCGGTAAGGTTGGCGGCAAGGAGGACGACGGTCCCGCGGTTGAGGGCGAGAGCCCCTACACCGATCCTGCCGAGGCCAAGGAGTTCGTCGAGCGCACCGGCTGCACCTCGCTGGCCATTGGCGTTGGCACCAGCCACGGCGTGTACACGAGCGATCCGCACATCGAGCAGTCCGTGGTCAAGGCCATCCGCGACGCCGTCGACGTGCCGCTGGTTCTGCACGGCACCTCCGGTGTGCCCGATGAGCAGGTTGCCGAGGCTGTGAAGAACGGCATCTGCAAGGTTAACTACGCCACCGAGCTACGTCAGGCCTACACCAAGGGCTTCATGGCCTACATGGCCGAGAACCCTGCCTGCTTCGATCCCAAGAAGCCGGCCAAGGAGGGTATGCGTGAGATCACCGAGCTGGTTAAGATCCGCATGACCAACCTTAACTCTGTGGGCAAAGCAGAGTAACAGCAAGGGTACTCCGATTCCACCGGACGGCTTGGGCGGGTCCCCGTACTTAGTTTCCAAAACGTCCTCGCGCATGAAGGCCCCCGTTGCCTCGCTTCTACGAAGCGTTGGCAACGGGGGCCTTCGCGCTGCGGAATGATTTTGGAAACTAGGTACGGGACCCGCCCAAACCGTCCTGCTCAATCGCCCTTGTGGCGTTAGTGTCGGAAAAATAAGACGTTGCTTTTTGCCCCCCCCCTGCGGAAAGATTGGGGAACTAAGCCCTCGTCCCTCCCAAGTTGACCTTCTCGAGGTCGTCGCCCTTGTGGCGTTAGGACTGCGAATTTGGGATGGGAGGGTTACTTGGTTGTTAGGGTTAGCAGGTCGTTGGGGGTTTTGAGGTTGTAGGCGGCGTTTGGGATATCTTGGTGTGATCCCCATGCTGCTCTGGCAAAACTGACCCCTGCCGAAGTTGCGCATTGTTCGTCGTAGACGGTGTCGCCAACGTAGACGACGTTGCCAGGATTCGCGCCCGTACGCCGGAGATATTCGAGCATGGGAGCGGGTGCGGGTTTATGTTCGGTTGTGTCTTCGACAAGGATGATGTGTTCAAAAAACTTATCGAAGCCAAGGGGTGCAATTTCGTCTGTGTATTCGTCGCGCGCACGTGAGGAGACGATGCCAAGTTTGCAGCCGTTGTTGGCGAGTGTTGCGATGACTTCAAGCAAGCCTGGAAACACGCTGATGGTGCTTTTAAAGCTGGCAACAACTTGGCACCAGCGATTCAACGTTGCCTGCGAGTAGATTCCAAGTTTCTCAAGGGCATCCTTGCCGGGTATGCCGAGGGCAAATTCAAGCTCGTGTCGGGGGAGCGTTTTGCCGGTTTCTTCTTGGATAATCTGGCCAAGCGATGACAGCACGCTTTCTTCTGTATCTGCCAATGTCCCATCAACGTCAAATACGATATGGTCAAAGTGCTTCATATGGTTGCTCCTCTCTGTTGTTTGCCTGCAAGTTTGATGCGGTGACAGAAGAAAGGCTAGCGGGATTTCTGCCTGGTGCTATCGAGATTCTGCCTCGCTGCTCGATAGCTCGAAGGAGTGCACCCCATTTGTTCTTTAAATACCTGGCCAAGATGGCTTGCTGTCGCAAAGCCGCATTGGCGCGCGACTGTCTGGACCGTTCGCGTGGTGTGTGCCAAAAGTTCGCAAGCACGGTTTACGCGGTATGCGCGCAGATATGCCGCCGGGGTCGTTCCTGCGCAAGCTTCGATAATGCGGTAACACTCTCTTTCGCTTACGCCGGCTGCAGATGCCATCTGGGGCACATCTATAGCGGCTGCATAGTTTGCGCGGATATAGTCCAGGATTGCCTTGAACTGTACGTCGCGGTTGGTCATCCAAGAGGCGTTGTCGGAGGAAAAGAGCGGTTCGGCCTTGGCGTAAATCTGAATCCAGAGCTCTGACAAGCTATTCCGAAGCGCCATCTCGTTCTGCGGCCGTTGAAGGTCGTGGTTAAAGGAACTCTTTAGCAAATCGATAAAGGGCATATCGTCGGGGTTGGTGGGCGACCATTTGAGCACATCGACGCCTCGACATTGCAGCAAAGGATTGATATAGCGCTTTTGAAGGCGTCCCGCGGGATCGCCGAGCATCGACGGCTGAAAGATATGCAACATTTGAATGGCCGGTGCCGAATTGGGTGATTGCAGCGTGCTGTGCAAAACGCCGCCGTTGATAAAGCCGGCGGACCCTTCCTCAAAGCGCACGTGTTCATGAGCCGCGCGCGTTCGATAGTCAATCGCTCCCTGCTCCATGTAGAAAAGCTCGACTTCGGAATGCCAGTGCCAGGGGACGGAATTGCCCGGATAGCGAGCGAATTCTGCGCGTTCGGCAATATAGGGCCAGTCTTCGGCGGTCTCGGGAAACGCTTCCTCGCGTCCTCCGCGGTGCAATTCTATGTGATCCATGTTTCGCATGGCATCAGTATAAAGCGCGATGGGCTTAGATTGCTCTTGCCTGTTCGGGGAACGCCTTGTCTAGGGATGCTTGGAGCTTTTCGAACGATGCTCGCAAGTTGTGGCTCTGGACGGTTGACCGTTTGGCTTTTGTGGTGGGGGAGTCGAGGAGGCTGTTTCTCTGTGTCGGGGGGAAGGAGAAAAGGTTTGCATGTTTTAGGGATGGCTGCTGTGCTGCGTCATTGGAAGAATGCATGCTTGTGCGGCCTCCTCGATGTCCACCAATAGATTGCGCTCGGGGTATGCTGCTAGGTCCCGTGCGTTGGCAGTATTATGCCGCGGCTGCTGCAAAGAAGCGCTAAAGAAAGGCTTAACCTGGTTTGATGTTACGATGAAACTGCAGGTCAAAGCCATCGAGTAACACTCTTGAAAGGTTTTGAGCTTAAGGGCTTTCTAAGGTTTGTGACGTGGATGTGGCGCGGACGTGCGGAGCGTGTGAATGCTCGCTGTTAGCGCTGCGGTTCTGCGGCGCGCACCTGCTCGATGACCTTTTCCATCGTGGCGTCGATGCGGTCTTTTTTGAGTTCGCATTCCCAGATGGTTATGGGCGTCCAGCCCATTTGAGTGAGTGCCGCCACGGCAGCGCGGTCGCGCTCGACGTTGCGACGGAACTTTGCCTCCCAAAACTCAACGTTGCGCTTGGGCTGGCTCGGGTTGCACTTGGGGCAGCGGTGCCAAAAGCAACCGTTGACGAAGATGGCGATCTTGCGGCCGGGAAAGGCGATGTCGGGCTTGCCAGGAACCTTCCATTCCAAGCGATAACCCGTAAGGCCCGCTGCGCGCAAGCGCTGGCGAACGAGCAGCTCGGGCTTGGTGTTTGCACGCTTGTTGCCCTTCATGGACTTTTTTATAGCGGCGCGACGGCGCACGAGTTCGCGCTCGTCAGCGGAGAGGTCCGAGGTATCGATGCCGTCGAGCAGACCTGGTTTGGGGCGTTTTCTGCTACGGCGCTTAGGTGCGCGCTTGGGTTTGGTAGCGGGGTGTTCGGTCGTGGCGGCCTCGGCGTCGTTGACAGTGCCGTTGGCCTCAAGCCGATCTTCCTTCAGCTCAATCAGCGAATCGATAAGCCCCTTGTCGGCGGGCATCCATTCCACCGTGGCAAGCGAGGTGCGTGGAATCCAGCGGATATCGAGCTGACGGTCGTGCTTCTGGGGCTCGCCGGACTCTTTAGCCAGCGAGCAGTAATAGCACTCCATTGAGAGATGAAAATCGGGGTAGTCATACTCAACGGTGTAAAAATCACGCAGGTTGGTGACGTTTACCTGCAGCTCTTCCATAAGCTCGCGGCGCACGGCGTCTTCGGGTGTCTCGCCGCGCATGAGCTTGCCACCTGGGAACTCCCAGAGTCCCTGCATGTCGCCGTAGCCGCGCTGCACGGCAAGCAGCTCGTCAGATCCATCCTTGCGAATGATCCCAGCGGCAACATGAACAGTCTTCAACAGGAGTCCTTTCTCAACATCAAAACGTTCCCTGCACTACCTTACACAACGGTAAGGCAAGCGTAAGCCATATCGATGGTAGCCGACTCGGCTTCTTGCGACTATAGATGCCGTAGACTAATCGCAAGAAAGGACTCGGTATGCAAACCACGCACATGGCGACCCCGGTACTAGAGGTCGCGCATCTCGAAAAGGTATATGGAGCGCTGGGCAACGTGACCCGCGCGCTCAACGACGTCAGCTTTACCGTCAACCGCGGTGAATTCGTCGGCATCATGGGCGCTTCGGGCTCGGGCAAGTCGACGTTGCTCAACTGCGTGTCGACCATCGATGCCGCCACGAGTGGCACCATCCGCATCAACGGCCAGGATGTGACGCGCATGAAGCAGGCCAAGCTTTCGCAGTTCCGCCGCGAGGAGCTCGGCTTTATCTTCCAGGATTCCAACCTGCTCGATACGCTCACGGCACGCGAGAACATCGCCCTGCCGCTCACCATCGCCCGCACAAACTCGGCAGAGATCTCGACCCGCGTGCAGGATGTAGCCGCGCGTCTGTCTATTAGCCAGGTACTCGACAAGTACCCCTACCAGATGTCCGGTGGTCAGCAGCAGCGCGTTGCCGCGGCTCGCGCGCTCGTCACCGACCCCACTATGATTATGGCCGACGAGCCCACCGGCGCCCTCGACTCCAAAAGCGCCCGCCTGCTGCTCGAGAGCCTGGAGGCCCTGAATCGCCGCCTGCGCGCCACCGTTCTCATGGTCACGCACGATAGCTTTGCTGCAAGTTACACGAGCCGCGTGCTGTTTATCCGCGACGGCAAGATCTTCACCGAGCTGCGCCGCGGCGACACCGACCGCCGGGAGTTCTTCGACCGCATTATGGAGGTCGTTGCCATGATGGGCGGTGAGGGCTCCGATGCTCTGTAAACTCGCTTGGGGCAACGTCCGCCGCGCCGGCCGCGACTACCTCGTCTACCTTTTGACGCTCACCTTGGGCGTCACGGTCTTCTATGCCTTTAACACCATCTCGATGCAGGTCGACATCGCCGGCATCAAGGAGGAGGGACTGTCCGAGCTCATGGGCGGCATGCTCGGCTACCTCACGTACTTTTTGGCCGGCGTTATGGCCTTTTTGATGGTGTATGCCAATAACTTCATCATGAAGCGCCGCAAAAAGGAGTTTGGCCTGTACCAGGTGCTCGGCATGGGCCGCGGGCGCGTCGCCACGATCATGGCGTTCGAGACCGTGATCGTTTCGGTCGGCGCCTTCGTCGCTGGTATTATGCTGGGTGTGGGGCTCTCCCAGCTCATGACGTTCTTTACCGCCTCGCTCTTTAAGACGCAGATTGCCGATTTCCACTTCTTTTTCTCGATGCATGCGTTCAACCTGACCCTTGTCTGCATGCTCGTAATGTTTGTGCTCACGCTACTGCTGAACCTTCGCGCCGTGCGTCGCACTAAGCTCATTGAGCTCATGGGTGCCGAGCGTCGCAACGAGAGCATCAAGACACGCAACCCCTGGATCGCGATTGCCATCTTTGCCGTGGGCGTGGTGCTTGTGGGCGTGGCCTATTACCGTCTGCTACGTGATGGGTTCCCGCTAACCGCGACGGACAGCAAGCTGCAAGAGGCCATGAGCCAGTTTGGCATTACGACCGCTATGGTTACGGTGGGTACTTTTGCCCTGTTCTGGGGACTCTCGGGCATGCTCATCAAGCTGCTGCAGAGCCTGCGCAGCGTGTATTGGCGCGGCCTCAACATGTTTACCGTGCGCCAGCTTTCGGCCAAGGTCAATACGGTGTGCTTTTCGATGGGCGTCATCGCGATGATTCTGTTTTTGGCCATCACCTCGGTGACGTGCGGTATGTCGATCGCCAACGTGATGAACGAAAACCTGGAGCGCTATAACCCTGTTGACGTGTCTCAGACGTATGTCTATTACACGCCCGAAACGCTCGACTACTACAAGGAGTATGTCAATCCTTCCGAGGCCGATCGCATGGTGCTGGCAGACGCAACGGTCGATTTGTACGCTGCATGGCACGGTGACCGTATCGATCCCGATAACGTTGCGGAAAGTATCAAGGGCAAGTCGGCAGATAATGGCAACGAGACCGGCAAGAAGGTCAATATCGCCGATGTTGCCGGTGAACATGTGCAGATCGACTCGTATCTGAGCTATACGCTTGGCGGCTCGGATCCTTCGGTGACGGCGGGCGAGATGTGCAAGGCCATGGGCGAAAAGCTCCCCAAGGTGCTCGAGGGCAGCAATGCCGATGATATGGGCCTGTTTGTGACGCCGGCGAGCCAGTACAACAAGCTGCGCCAGATGATGGGCGAGGAGCCGGTGAGCATTGGCCGCGACCAGTACGTGCTTACGTGTGATATGGGCGGTGAGCTGGGCGACCTGTACACCAAATATATGGCCGGCGGCCATACCCTCACCTTGGGTGGGCATGAGCTCAAGCCCGCAACCGATAAGTCGGACGAGGACACGGCGGCCATCGCCAACTCGGGGCTCGGTAGCAATCCCGGTACCGTGGTCGTTGCCGATGAGCTGCTGTCCCAGCTTAATCTGCAGCCGTATTCCAGTAATCTGCTCGTTAATTACAAGCAGGGGATGGATGTTACCGAGGCCGATGAGCTCATTAAATACACCATGCTCGACAATCTGCTCGTTGACGGCAAGGAGCCGGGGTCGTGGGGAGTCTTCATGACACGCTCCGAGCTATATACGCAGGCAGCGCAGATGAACGGCATGATTAGCTATCTGGCTATCTACATCGGCTTTGTACTGGTCGTTGCATGCGCGGCAATTCTGTCGATCCAGCAGCTCTCCAACGTGGCAGATGGCAGCCGCAGCTATCGCGTGCTGGCGCAGATCGGCTGTGACGACCGCCAGATTCGCCATTCGGTGATGGCACAGCAAGCGGTGTTCTTCCTGTTCCCGCTGGCAGTGGGTCTGGCGCACTCCTTTGTGGCACTTAAGGTGATCATCGAGCTGGTGAGCACGTTCGGCAACATGAGCATTGGCGGCACCGTGGGCCTCACCTGTGCGATCTTCCTGGCGGCCTACGGCGGCTACTTCCTGGTGACGTACCTCATGAGCACCGGCATGGTGCGAGCCGCCATCGCCACCCGCTACAGCGAGTAGCAAGCGGGCAAAACCGTCGCAAAACTAACGCAAACAACCGCCGCGGAGGGAGTCGGCCCCCTTCCGCGGCGGTTTTTTGTCTATCGGATGCCTCTCAGATGCAAGTGAGTAGACTTTTTTGGATCTGTCGAGCACACCACGACAAGTGCTCAATAAAACCGCAGGTCAGCGCTGTGGCGATTCGGGGTGTGCTCGGCCTCCTGCAAAAAGTCTACTCACTTGGTTTTGGCTGCTAGAAGACCGCCGTGAGGGAAGGCAACTTCCTCGCGGCGGTTGGCGTTTACCCAGATAAAACCTGCCAAAATAAACCTGCCTTTTTTGGCAGGTGGTTTCAGCTGAACGGCGGGCCGTGCGGCTTGGGTGTGCGGGCTCACAATCTGGGGAAACCGAACAGATTGGGGGCTTGTATGATCGATTCGAAGGGAAACGTGCGACCCGAGGGCATGTTTAACAGAGTGCGCCTGGCTCCCGAAGCCCGGAGCGCATACGATACGCAAGGGGTAGTCGTTGGGGACGTCCCCAATGACCACTCCGGCAACGCCGATGTTTTGGCGCAGACAGACACTATGACCCAATCCGAGGGCACTAAAAAGATAGGAGCCCCCGCTCGT
>DXML01000023.1 GCA_019414205.1 Collinsella sp.
CCATTATACCACGGTGGCATCACCTATATGTCAATTATGGTCTAACAGAGCCTAATCTAATGGGAAAGATAGCGAGGCCGGAGCTTTAGCTCCGGCCTCCTTATATAAGGGCTTGGCAAAGCCGAGCCACTAAATTTATATCAGCTCCCAGAACATGTTTGAGAACTGTGCCTGAAGTACGTATTTGGAGGCCCCGAATCGGTGTTGCCTCCCGGCGCATTCCGCAGGGGGAGCGATATTTTGCAGCACGAAGTGCGCAGCAAAATATCGCTCATGCCCGAGGACGCGCCGGGAGGCAACACCGATTCGGGGCCGGACACACGGATCTACCTGCGCATTTACAAATTCGTAAACTTTTTTGAAAAAAGTGCTTGCACAGTTCTCGAATCATAGGTTATTATCTTCCTCGTTGAACGCGCGGGTCTAACAAAACGAACTGCGAATCAACAACATAGCATGTCGGAGTGGCGGAATTGGCAGACGCGCTAGCTTGAGGTGCTAGTGACCGCTTTTTGGTCATGCGGGTTCAAGTCCCGCCTCCGACACCATCGCATTTGAGAAGCCTCTTCGGAGGCTTTTTTGTTACCGATAGACGGTGAGGTTCACGATGGAAACGCTTGAGCGCAATGAGTGGGCGGACGTTGCCCAATTGGTCGAGATCACGAGCGATGCTGTCATTATCTGCGAGCTCGACGGAACCATTTTGCATGTAAATAATCGCTTGCTCGACTTGATGTGCGAGGAGCGTTCCGATGTGATCAACGGGGACGTTAAAGACCTCTTGTACTCGTCGGCTTTTGAACGCGCGACAGAGCATCGGCTTCCTTTTGAGACCAATGGAACAAAGAGCGAGTTGATGCTCAAGTTAAGTGACGGATCGTTTATTCCCGTCCTGGTTTGTGCCGGCTCGGTTACGCCGCCTCGAATCTTTGGCCGCCGTGCGCCGCGCGTTCTGGTGGCACTCCATAGCATCGAAGAACAGTATTCGCACGACCGTCAGCTCAAGCGTGCGCTTTCGGAGCTTAGAGTGGCGAATAAGCGTCTCTCGGGTACATTGTCGGTCATTATGAGCACGGTGGGCTCCGATGAGCTGCCCAGTTTGTTAGATATCGTTTTGAACCAGCTTGTAGGAACGCTCGATGCTTCGGGTGCCGCTATCTATTTTTCTGAGAGCGGCGGTTTTAAGCTTCGCGGTGTCTCCAAGGAGCTGCACGACAGCTACCTGCCCGAGTTTTTGCCGTATGGCGCTGGCATTCCGACGTATGTTCTTCGCGAGTCGCGTGCCTGTCGCTTGTCGATTCAACAGGACCTTGAGGGTGATAGGGCTGCCTCCGGTATGTTCATGGACCTGGACAATCGTTCTAAGCACCTGTTGCGCGTGCAGGATATGCCTCCGTACCGCAGCGAGATCTGTCTTCCCGTTTTTTACGGTACGCAGATCCTTGGCGTGCTGGAAGTTGGTTGGAAGCGCCCTCAGGCACCGCTCGCCTATGACGTTAATGTACTCGAGGTCATTTGCGATTACCTGTCTATCCAGCTGGTCGGCATGGCATCGAGCCTTCGCTCTCGTCGCACGGCCGAGCTTGGCCGCTCGCTCAATGTCTTACGTGATGAGTTGTTTACCTTTCTAGACGATTCCGCCGCGGCTACCCAGGCTATATCGTCCGAGATTTGCAATATGCTCAACTGTCATTTTTGCCCTGTTGAGTATGACGCCAGTCTGGGCTCCTATGTCATAGATTTTGAAGGCGGCAGTCGCGTTGCTTTGCCGGACGATCCCGAGAAACTTTTCTTTTCCACGACGGCGCCAGCGGCACGTTTGGGGGTTGGCTCTGATGGCTTTGAGGCGTCTGTTTTGGGCGGCACGAGTGCCGAGGATCTTAAACACGTCCGTATAACTCGCGTTGACGAATCGATGCCTATGGGAGGCTGGCTTAGGGCGCATGGTCTGCCTTGCCAGGGTCTCTACGTCGACACCGGCATCGAGGCGGGGCGCCCGCGCTCTGAGGGTGATGGCAAACACAGCAACGACGCGATCGTTCCTGCTTCTGTTGCGAAAGGCCCGACGACGCGCGCGCTTCTGCTTCGTGACGGTAGTCAAGAGCCGATTGATGACCTTGAATATGACTACTTGGTGCACTTGGCGCATGACTTTGAACTGATCTACGAGGGCGAATCTCAAAAGCGCGAGGAGCGCCATATCGCTCAGACCCTCCAGATTGGCATGAGAAATTCGCTTGGTGACGTTCCGGGTATCGCGACCGATTCGGTATACCTTTCGGCAACGAATTCGGCGTTGGTTGGCGGCGACTTCTATACTCTTGTCCGTCTTCCCGACGATTGCGCCGTTATGATTTTGGGCGATGTATCCGGCAAAGGAATCGAGGCGGCGTCGATGTCAGCGCTCGTCAAGACGGCGCTGACGGCCTATGCCTGGGAGGGTGCTGGGCCCGCCCGTATGGCCCGCTCGCTCAATAGCATGCTCATGGGCTTTTCGAGGGTCGAGACGTTCGTGACGGCGTTTATCGCCAAGATTGATCTTAAAGCGGGTCGCGCTACCTACTGCTCTGCGGGACATCCTCCCACTATGGTCATTAGACCGTCGTCGACGCCGCTTGGCGGCGGAGAAACCCGAGGGGGAGAAGTGGAGCTCCTTGGGTGCCAATCGGGCGTGATCGGTGCCTTTGAGAGCATGGTGTACGAGACAGGCGTGTTTACGTTCGCTCCTGGTGACATGCTATTCATGTATACCGACGGAGCAATCGAAGCACGTGATCGCTCGGGTGCTTTCTTTGGCGAGCAGCGCCTTCGTGACCTTTTGCTCTCTGTCTCGGGTGAGGGTGTATCGGGAATCTGCGGTAAGGTCTTGGGAGAGCTTGACCGCTTTACCGAGTCGGCGCTGGACGATGACATTGCGCTGGTTTCCCTTGAGTTTTTACGGGGTCGATCGTAGACCGCGATACTTGACGGGCAAAATCTGCGCAGCTGCAGATATGTATGCATCGAGCGAGCTCTTTTGGGGAACCATGGTCGTATGAATGAGTGGAATGACATAGCGGTTTTGACGCCACCGGGTGATGTCGACATCGCCTCGGTGTCCGTGCTGCGCCGACGGTTGGATAATCTGATCGACCGGGGCGTGCGTCGCGTTGTCATCAATTGCCAGGCCGTGGGCTTTATCGACTCGACGGGTTTGGCGTTTTTGCTTACACGTGCCAGAGAGCTCATGAGGCGAGAGGGCCTGCTTTCGCTCGTTAACGCCTCCGATGAGGTCATTCGCTTTTTGGAGATTGCTCGTCTTGTCGATATCCTTCATGTCGCGGGGCCGGCACGGGAGCCTATTCCCGCCATTCCGGTGGGGGAGCTGCCTCGCTGGAGTAAGAGCGTCGAGGTCCGTCAGGGTATCGAGAATCTTCCATACTACCGACATCGCATCGCCGAACTCCTTGAATCGCTTCCGTTGCGCCGTGACGAGCGCTACGATGTCGCATTGGCGTCGGGGGAGGCACTGGGTAATGCCTATGACCATGCGGGCGGTATCGGGTGCGTCCTGACGGTTCAGGCCTATGGCGATCGCGTTGTGGTTGAGGTGCTTGATCGAGGTGCTGGCTATTCTATCGATGAAACGAGCGAGCCGGTCGCATCCGAGGAACGCGGCCGCGGTATCAAGCTTATGCGTATGCTCGTCGATAACGTGGAGGTTGCTCGTCGTACGGACGGTGCCGGCACGCGCGTGCAGATGGTGAAGCTGTTTAGCGGAGCACTGGAATCGTGTGCCTAGCCAATCGCTTTAGCGCGTTTAGCTACTAAGAACATGCGGCAGACAAGTTTTTTGAAAAAAGTACTTGCGTCTTTTGGACAACTCGCGTAAATTAATAACCCGCAAGCGGACATGGCTCAGTTGGTAGAGCACAACCTTGCCAAGGTTGGGGTCGCGGG
>DXML01000024.1 GCA_019414205.1 Collinsella sp.
CTGATCCGGTCCGACCGGGCCGCGCGGCAAGGAGATATATTGCCAGACCGGAGGGCCCCCGGGGGCGGGAATCTGGGACTCCACGGTTCCTACACAAATGAGGATGGAACCCTCTCTGTGAGAGCCTAGAAAGAACAGGGCCGCGGCCCCCTATTAGAGCGGCCCTTCGGTTTTCCAACGGTTAAGCTTCGGCCGCATTAATGGCTGTATACCCATTAGAAATGGGACATAGCAGCGTTAACGAGTTCAAAAACGATTAGTCCAATAAGAGCCGCTGCGGCAAACTTGATGGCATTCGCAAGCTGTGGATGCTCATAAGCCCAGCCCGTCCTCGTCTCTTCGCTGTCCGCCTTCTTTCCGTCCAAGAAGTCGGATATCTCTTGATACGTCACCAAATCATTCTTCTTCTTGATATGTTCCGCTGCAAGCGCGCAGCACATTGCGCCAGCACCAAAGACGCCTGCCAACACCATCGTCGGAACGCACTGGACCATCCCCCACCCGTGGTTTTGTTGCCACATGAGCCAGGCCATAGAGACGGTAAACGCAAGAAGCCCAGCCAACATCCCCGCACCCAAGCGATAGAGCGTGCCCCTATCGCGTTCAACCCTTTCTCTAATTATTGAAATGTCGCCTTTAACAAGCTCGTCAATCGTTACATCCAGTTGTTCAGACAGCAGTAGGAGACTCTGGATGTCGGGGTACGTTTTACCGCGCTCCCAATTACTGATGGTCTGACGTGTTACAAAAATGCGCCTTGCAAGATCCTCCTGGGACAAACCAGCATCGAGTCGATACTGTTTAAGGTGTTTTGGCAGCTGCATGGCGTTCCCTTCGAATGCATCTCAACTCTTATTGGGCGGCTACACAACAGAAGCCGGCAAGCAAAGCGTAATCCCAAAATCAAACCCATACGGATGGCTGCGCGCAGATTAGAGTGTCAAAAATCTTTGACACATACGCTACCTGCTCTTTCTTGCAACTCGGACGCTATCGAATTGATCGGTTTGGCTACGTCCCAAATCGATCACATCCCTAATCAATCAAAAAGGGGCGCCTCCGGATTGGAAGCGCCCCTTTAAGATGCAAGAAGCAATTAAGCCTCGAGAGCCTTCTTGGCGATGGTAGCCAGCTCGTTGAAGGACTCGATGTCCTCGTAAGCCATCTGAGCCAGGACCTTGCGGTCGAGCTCGATGCCGGCAACCTTCAAGCCGTGCATGAACTGAGAGTAAGAGATGTCGTTCAGGCGAGCAGCAGCGTTGATACGAGTGATCCAGAGAGAACGGATCTCGCGCTTCTTGTTGCGGCGATCACGATACTGATACTGCAGGGAGTGCTGGACCTGCTCTTTAGCATGCTTGTAAGTACGCGAAGCGGCACCGTAGTAACCCTTCGCACGGTGCATAACGGTACGGCGCTTCTTCTTGGCGGCAACAGCGCGCTTAATACGTGCCATGTTCTATCAACTCCTAGACGGTAAAACGAAAAACGGGAACGCGAACTTAGGCGAGACGCGACTTGATGACCTTGCGGTCGGCAGCGGCGATCTCGGTCTCCTGACGGAAGCCACGCTTACGCTTGGTGGACTTCTTGCTCAGGATGTGGCTCTTGAAAGCCTTGGCGCGCATAAGCTTGCCGGTACCAGTCTTGCGGAAACGCTTCTTGGTGCCGCTGTGGGACTTCATCTTAGGCATGAAATACTCCTTAATCGGTTACAGAACACTAGTTACTTGGTATCGCTTGCCGCTTTATCCTCATCGAAGGCGCCCTTAATCGGGGCGAGCAGCATAAGCATGTTACGGCCTTCCATCTTAGGCTTGGACTCGACCGTAGCGTAAGGCTTGAGATCCTCGGCGAGACGCTCGAGAACGTTAAGGCCCTGCTCCGGGTGAGCCATCTCACGGCCGCGGAACATGATGGTGATCTTAACGCGTGCGCCCTTCTTGAGGAAACGCAGAACGTGGCCCTTCTTGGTCTCGTAGTCGCCAACGTCAATCTTGGGTCGGAACTTCATTTCCTTGACCTCGACCTTGGACTGGTTCTTACGAGCAGCCTTGGCCTTCATGGCCTGCTGGTACTTGAACTTACCGTAGTCCATGACCTTGCAGACCGGCGGCTCCGCGTTGGGAGCGATCTCGACCAGGTCGAGACCCTGATCGTCGGCGACGCGCTGGGCATCGCGGATGGCGAACAGGCCGAGCTGAGAGCCATCGACGCCAATCAAACGGCACGAAGATGCAGTGATCTCGTCGTTGATGCGGGTGTCATCAGACTTAGCTATTTTCCCTACCTCCATTCATAAAAAAATAACCCGGCGCTTCTCAGCAACCAGGTCGTACACATAGACTTCCTCGATTTGAGGAAGAGAATCTAAGTTGTATGACCAGTCAGCTGCTCATTGGCGCCAAAAGGTGGGAACCCTCGGGTTCCTCTTTAGGGCATTGCGGGAACAACGCCTTGCGAATAATAACACGTACAGCGCGTTATCACATTACGTACACGAAAAAGGGGCCTTGACCCCCTTGAACGCTCGCTTGCATGTATGGTGCCCGAGGCGAGACTCGAAGGGCCTTCGCTTCGCGAAGCCCCGGGCTTCGGGCGCGTGGCGCCCTCGCCACGCTCCGCTACAGACAGGCCACAGGCCTGTTTGCTTAACGCTTCGCGCGCTCACGCGAGTTCGGCACGAAAAAGGGGGCCGCAACCCCCTTGAACGCTCACCTGCATGTATGGTGCCCGAGGCGAGACTCGAACTCGCACGTTGTTGCCAACGGTGGATTTTGAGTCCACTGCGTCTGCCAATTCCGCCACTCGGGCACGCAATGCGTGAGTTAGTTTATCACAGCTTTCTACCGATTAGTCCGAAAATGGAACTTCGAGCATTTCGATGAGTTCGACCGTGCGGAGCATCTCGCGCTGACGGCATCCGCGACCGTCGACCGAAGCCTCACCCATCTGGTTATCGTAAGGGTCCTCGCGCATGCCGTCGAAAGAGGGCTCAAACTCTGCCTGGAATCGATTGTTGGCCACCATACGCCACGGGTCGAGATTGCCAAAGTAGTGACGGCGGCGCCACTCCTCCCCCATCCTGCGAGCAGAAGATCCAAATGACACGTCGGCGTTGAGCCAACCGGTCTGCGGCGTATAGAACTCTGCCCAGTCGTGCGACCCCACCGAATCGGGCGCAACATACAGGCCGCTCTGCCAACGGGCAGGCACGCCCGCGATACGGCACATGGTGATAAACGTGAGCGCCATAACGCCGCAATCGCCGCGGAGCGAATGCGCGCAGTCATCGGCAATAGATCCCAAAAGCAAGTACGGCGGCTGATAGCGATAGTCGATATGCTGCGTCAGGTAATCATAGATAGCACGGGCGCGATCGAGCGGATCCTCGAGTCCGTCAACAACACCGGCCGTCAGCTGCAGCAGATACGGCGTGAATGCAATGTGCGGACGGTCCTCGGAAATATCCTCGGGCAGAGGCGCGTCCATACGCGGATGAACCGGAAGTGTGCCACCGTAGACATCACAATAAGCAGCATCGATGTGATAGCGATAGGTCACCGAGAATGAGCGCTCACTCGAAGAAGACCACGAGACGGTACGCGCCGAAGCGTTCGCGGGAGCAACAGCACCCTCCGGCGTCATGTCGAGAATCTCGACCCGAGACTGCTGGCGGCAGGTGGCGGCAACGGGAAGCCAAGCGCGAACGGTCTCCCCCTCTAGAGCGCCGGGGACAGACACAGACGCTTTAAGCGTAATGACGCGAGCCAATCCGTTTTGCGACTCCATCTCCTTGAGCATCTCGTTGCGCAGTGCAATTCCGTCCGTAGGATCGGGACGCATGCCGGGGACCTCTTTGGGATATACGCGAAGCGAATCGAGGAAGTTGTCGAGAACGAACAGCTCGCCATCGATAAAGCGCCAGTCAATACGCTTACGGTCAATCAGGTCGTCAAACTGCTCCTCGGTAAACTCAGGCCACTCCTCGCGAATCATCGCAATAGCTCGATCGCGCGACACCGAAAAATGAAGCGGCGTCTCAAGCATGCGATACCGCTCGGCACGAACGCAGGCAGCAAGCGAGGGATCGGGGTTCTGCTCCAAAAGGCGATCGCAGGCAGCAACAGCCTGCGTCAAATACCCGGCATCCTTAAGACGAAGAATCTCGGGCGGCAGTCCAACATCGAGATGACGAAAGTCATCACAGCAAACATCAACAGAGCAACCAACAGGACCCTCGTCAATAACCTTCCCATCCGAAGGCAGTACATTAATAACAGCCATACCAAAACTCCAAGTCACTAGAACGCTTGAAGCCCATTGTAGCGAGATAAAAAGAAAGCCCCAACAAGGGAGCCATCAACACCGCTGAACGGTAGTCAAATAAACAATTCAGCCTCGTAACCCTGCGGCGTTAAACGAAGGAAGCCCCGTCCCCCGGAG
Source organism: Collinsella sp. (assembly GCA_019414205.1). GTDB lineage: Bacteria > Actinomycetota > Coriobacteriia > Coriobacteriales > Coriobacteriaceae > Collinsella. Next base: position 4,447 of record DXML01000024.1, read on the forward strand.
CTGTTTTCTTGGCGCGACTTCTGGCGAAGCCAGGTGAGCGCGAGGGAAACAGCGTAGGGGAAACGGGGCCTCCGGCGGGAAAGTTAAACCGCTACTTACGCCTTGTTGACGGAGCCAAACTCCTCCATGAGCTCCTTGGTGCGGGCAACGATGTTGTCACGACCAGGCTTGAGGAGCTTGCGGGGGTCAAAGCCCTTGCCCTGCTGATCCTTGCCAGCCTCGATGTACTCGCGGACGCCCTTGGCGAAGACGAGCTGCAGGTCGGTGTTGACGTTGATCTTGGAGATGCCCAGGGAGATGGCCTTCTTGATCTGATCCTCTGGGATGCCGGTGCCACCGTGCAGGACGAGGGGCAGGTCGCCGGTCTGGGCCTTGATCTCGCCCAGGCGCTCGAAGGAAAGGCCAGCCCAGTCGGCGGGGTACACGCCGTGGATGTTGCCGATGCCGCAGGCGAGGAAGTCGACACCCAGGTCAGCGATCTGCTTGCACTCAGCAGGATCAGCGAGCTCGCCGCTGGAGGTCACGCCGTCCTCGGTGCCGCCGATGCCGCCGACCTCGGCCTCGATGGACATGCCCTTGGAGTGGGCAAGCTCAACGAGCTCCTTGGTGCGGTCGAGGTTAAGCTGGAAGGTCTCCTCGTGAGAGCCGTCATACATGATGGACGTGAAGCCGGCCTCGATGCACTTGAAGCAGTCCTCGTAAGAACCGTGATCGAGGTGAAGGGCGACGGGAACGGTAACGCCCGTGGCCTCGACGGCAGCCTTGACCATGTCGGCGCAGACCTTGAAACCGCCCATCCACTTAGCGGCACCAGCGGTGCACTGAAGGATCAGCGGAGACTTGGCCTCCTCGGCGGCCTGGAGAATAGCCAGGGTCCACTCGAGGTTGTTGGTGTTGAAGGCACCAAGACCGTACTTGCCGGCCTCGGCCTTCTTGAGCATGTCTGCTGCGTTGACGAGCATAAAAGAAACCTCCTGTAAGGTTGCTCCGATAACGCCTGAGATTTTACCACGGCGCACCCGAGCATAAACGTTCGTTTGTTCACGAATATCGTCCAAACAGACTTTTTTGACCGTTTGCCCTACGAAATCGACCCGTTGGGGAAAAATAGCTTGACGTTTGGACGCTTCTCGTGCTTCAAAAGCCGACTATTAAGCTAAATCTGCATGAAAGGGTTCTGCATGAGCTCGCGTGCCATGGTGGTCGAATCGCCATGACCGGTTAGGCAAACGGTATCGGGCGGGAGAAGCCGGGCGAGCTTGGAGAGCGAGCGCAGAATCGCCGCCTCGTCTCCTCCAGAAAGATCGGTGCGGCCGTGCCCACCCGGAAACAGGGTGTCGCCCACAAAGGCAATGTTCCCCTGCTCGGTGGCAGCAAACAAGACGATCCCGCCCGGCGTATGCCCTGGCGTCTCGATCACCTGCAGGTAGATATCGCCCACCTCGATAGCATCTCCCTCGGCGAGCAGGTGCGTCGGCTCCCCGGGGTCAGGCGTCTCAATGCCCCACATAGCTCGCTGTTCCTCGATGTTCGCATGCGGCACCGCCACATCCTTAGCACACAGCTCATACTGGCAGCCCTCGCCAACGGTGGTTCGCACGCCTGCAACACCACCAACATGATCGGCATGGCCATGAGTGCATACGGCGCCAAACACGCGTACGCCGGGATGCTCGGCTCGAATATGCTCCACCAGGCGTTCGCCTTCCCATGCGGGATCGATAATCACGCACTCATTGTCCGAAATAACAGCATAGCTATTGGTCTGAATGGGACCGTTTACGAGCGTCTCGATCTCGACCGTTCCCTTGGGAGTTAAATCCAAGGACACAGCACTCATGTCCCTCTCCTCTCTATAGAACTCGAGGCATCAAACGATGCCTCGAGTGTAGCGAATATCGATAATGTGACACGTTCGTCGCGACTAAACGCGGCGCTTAAGCTGGGCTCCACCCTCACCGGGCATCAGGCGGCGCGCGTCGTAGACCGAGTCAACGCTGCTGATGGAGGCCAGCAGCGGATCCAGACCACTCGCGTCCGAGATCTCGACCATAAAGCGCAGGGTCGCAATGCCCTCGCGGTTGGTCGACGTGGCGGCAGAAAGGATATTGCCGCCCGCATCGCCAATGGCAATGGTGACATCCTTGAGCAGGCCCATGCGGTCCAGGCACTCGACCACGATCTCGACCTGGAAAAGCGTATCGGCAGCACCATCCCACTCTACGTCAATCATGCGCTCGGGATGCTCCATAAGACCCTTGACGTTGGGACAGTTGGCGCGATGCACCGAAACGCCACGACCGCGCGTGATGAAGCCGACGATGTCGTCGCCCGTCACGGGGTTGCAGCAATGAGCCAGACGGACCAGTAGGCCGCTGTTGCTCTCGCCCTTGACGATAATGCCGTTACTAGCGCTCTTGCCGCGCTTTTGCGGCTTGCGGTTGGAGCCGCGAGCAGGCTGCTTCACGACCTCGGCGATAGCCTCGGCCTTGGTGAGCTGTTCCTCGGGCTTGGGGTCCAAGATTTGCTCGACCTTATTGCCCACAGCGCGCGGGGCAACCTTGCCGGCGCCGACGGCGGCAAACAGGTCCTCGAGCTGCTTGAAGTTAAACTGCTCCGCCACGGCGTTGAGCGCACGCGTCGAACGCGGCGTAGAAATGCCATAGCCACGCTTACGCAGGTCCTTAGCCAGCATATCGCGACCAGCAGCAGCGTCGTCGTCCTTGGTCGCAGCGGCAAAATAGCGGCGGATCTTTGACTTGGCGGAAGGTGTCTTAACGATCTTGAGCCAATCACGCGACGGCTTGGAACTCTTGTTAGTCAGAATCTCGACACGGTCACCCGTCTTAATCTCGTGCGTGAGCGGAGCCACCGCACCGTTGATTTTGGCGCCGACGCAATGGTTTCCCACCTCGGTGTGAACGGCGTAGGCAAAGTCGAGCGGCGTGGAGCCGGCACGAAGCGCCATGACCTCGCCCTTGGGCGTAAAGACAAAGATCTCCTGATCGAAGAGGTCGACCTTCAGCGAATGCAGGTATTCCTTGGCATCGGTGATCTCGTCGGAAGCCGCCCAATCGAGCGAATGCTTGAGCCAGTTGATCTGGTCGTCCAAACGTTGAGCGTCATTGGTCTTGGAAGCAGACGATCCGCCCGACTTCTTATATAGCCAGTGGGCGGCAATGCCGTACTCGGCCTGCTCATGCATCTCATAGGTTCGAATCTGAATCTCGAGCGGGCGGGCCGTGGGGCCGATAACCGTCGTATGGAGCGACTGGTAGTTATTGACCTTGGGCATGGCGATATAATCTTTAAAGCGACCGGGCATGGGGTGCCACAGCGTATGCACCGCGCCGAGCGTGGAGTAGCAATCGCGCACCGAATGCGTGATGACGCGCAGTGCCACCAGGTCGTAGATCTCGGAGAATTCCTTGCCCTTGCGCTTCATCTTTTGGTAGATGGACCAATAGTGCTTGGAACGGCCGTTGATCTGGAAGTCCTCTAGACCAATGCGGTTGAGCTCATCGGTAAGCGTCTTGATGGTCTCGGCAAGGTAGCGCTCGCGGACCTCGCGCGACTCAGCCACCATGCGCGCGATGCGCTGGTAGGCATCGGGCTCCAGGTAGAAGAAGGACAGGTCCTCGAGTTCCCACTTAATAGAGCTCATGCCCAGGCGGTCGGCCAAGGGCGCGTACACGTCCATGGTCTCGCGCGCCTTAAACAGGCGACGATCCTCGCGCAGGGCTGCCAGCGTTCGCATGTTGTGCAGACGGTCGGCAAGCTTAACGATGATGACGCGGATGTCCTTGGACATGGCGAGGAACATCTTGCGCAGCGTGAGGGCCTGTTTCTCGTCCATGCTGTCGACTTCGATGTTGGTGAGCTTGGTCACGCCATCGACGAGCTCGGCCACCGTATCGCCAAACAGGTCGGAAACATCGGCAAGCGAGGTCTCGGTATCCTCGACGGTATCGTGTAGCAGCGCGGCGCACACCACGTCACAGTCCATCTTGAGATCGGCCAAAATGATGGCCACCTCGACGGGATGGTTGATGTACATCTCACCCGAGCGGCGCTTTTGGTTGCAGTGCTTCTCGGCAGCAAAGCAATAGGCCTGCTCCACCTTAGAAAAGTCGTCCTCATTCATATATTTGAGGCACAGGCGCTCCAGCTTGTCGTAGCTGTCCGCCATAATCTCGGGCGGCAGCTCATCGGCATGCTTATAGTGCTCCATCTCCGAGAACGGCTGGAGGGCGGAATCATGGGCGGTACGGGCTGCGGCATCCATCGAGGTCCCCTTCCCCTAGGCCCGCGGTACGATCGGGCGGTTAACTTTGGCTAGCATATCAGAAGCGCACGAATCGAGCGCCCAACTCCGGAAAGCCGAGAACTCCATGCGCGAACGCAAGCCCTCCAAATAGCGAATTGACCTGCTCAATTGCACACGGCCGGGGTTTTCGGCCATCGCGATGCGACGGGTGTCGTCAAACCCCGAAACGCGACAGAAGCCAAGCTCTTCGAAGATTCCCAGGCCACTTTCCACCGAGCGCTCGTCGACCGGCGTGCGGGCATCGATGGCAAGGCACATCTGCGCGATGTCGATATCGCTCGCGCTAAAGGAATCGTCCCCGGTCTTGCCGCGGTTGGAGCGCCACATGGTTTGCAGCGCGCGATAGAGCGTGACGAGCTCGTCGCGCTCGGGCGCATAGCAGTCGAGTAGGCGCTCGTTAATGCGGGCGTCGCGCGACGAATAGAGCAGGTGAATCACGGCGGGCTGTCCATCGCGACCGGCGCGGCCACTCATCTGGTTAAACTCAATCGCGCCAAACGGCATGTGATAGAGCACGACATGGCGAATATCGGGAAGGTTGACGCCCTCGCCAAAGGCAGAGGTCGAGACGATGCAGCTGATGTTTCCGTCACGAAACGCTTCCTCGACACGGCGGCGATCGGAGCGTGCGAGCCCCGCGTTATAGAACGCGATATGAGTCGCACAGTCGGGCACGCGTTTGCGTAGCGTCTTGGCAAGCGCCACGGACTGATCACGCGAGTTGACGTAGATGACGGTCTTCTCCCCCGTCGCGACGATGGACACCAGGCGGTTTTCGCGGCTCGCAAGATCGCGGTCGTCCTCGAGCTGCAGGTTCTCGCGCACGGTCTCGTCGACCACCGTACGGGTAATCGGCAACACGCGGGCAAGCTCCGCCACGACCGGAGCCGTCGCGGTGGCCGTCGCCGCCATAACGACCGGATCGCCCAGGGCCTTGAGGATGTCGGGCATGTCGAGGTATGCGCTACGGTCGCCGCCCTTGGCAAGACCGGCATGATGCGCCTCGTCGATAACGACAAACCCGATACGACCCGAGCGAGCAAAGCGGTCTCGGTGAATAGACAGGAACTCCGGCGTCGTGAGCACGATGCCGGTGCGACCCGAAGCCAAGCCGGCAAACACGTCATCGCGCGCCGCCTCCACGGTCTCGCCGGTCAGCACGCCGACGCCAATGCCGAGCGCGGCCATCGTCGATGAAAGATGATAGGCCTGGTCGGCAACGAGCGCGCGCAGCGGATAGACAAAGATACTCGCGCGACCGCGAAGGACCGCCTCGCGTGCGGCGTGCACGTGGAAAATCAGAGACTTACCACGTCCCGTCCCCATAACGGCCAAAACGCTCTGGTGATCGGCCAGGGCATCGAGCGCCTCGACCTGCGCGCGATGTGGCTGGTTCGAGCCGATAAAGCTATGGATAAGCGAGCGCGTGAGCTCGGTATAAGAAAGCTGGGCGAGCGTCTCGCGTTTACGCGACTCCAGGCGCAGGCCAGAATCCGCCGGCTGCACGCCGCGGCGAAGCTCGCACGCCGGATCGTCGATATTGGGCGCCGTGGTATCACGCACCAAGACATCCTTGATCATGAGCTTTGGCTTTACGCGACCTTGCCAATGCTCGGCCACGGCCTCGAACACCAAGTCGACGGCGCTATCGCAATTGATGAGCTTATCGATCTGCGGCACGCGGAACATAATGGCCGGCACACTCGCGGCGCCATCGGTCGCCACAAAGCGCATGTGCTCACCGGTTTTGCCCACCACGGCGCGGTCGCACATCGTCACGCCCTCGGCAGCCAGCAGCGGCACCTTGTTGCCCTGGCCAAACGGCTCAAGACGGGAGATCTGCTCGATGGTCTCGATATTCAGCTCGGAAAGGTCGACGGTGGCGGCGACCTCCTCAGTGTCCTCAAAGTCCTCGGCGGGAAGCTCCGATAGCACGGCCGAAAGGCGACGACGGAACTCGTCGAGCTTGGACGCCTCGATGGTCACGCCCACCGCACCCGCATGCCCGCCGCGACGAATCAGCAGATCCGAGCAGCGTTCTACGGCGTCGAACAGGTTGACCTTGCCCACCGAGCGACCCGATCCGCGCGCAACGCCGTCCTCAATCGAGAAGAGCAGAGCCGGCACGTGATAACGGTTGGTCAGGCGGCTCGCTACGATACCCTTGACGCCCTCGTGCCAGCCCTCGCCACCCACGACGATTGCGCGACCGCCGTCATAGGTCTCCTCGACCTTTGCCATGGCGTCGCGTGTGAGCTCCGCCTCGATCTCGCGGCGCTGACGGTTGATTTCCTCGAGCTCGGCTGCCAGTGCACTTGCCTCGATAGGATCGCGGGCAAGCAGCAGGTCGAGCGCCAGCTTGGGATCAGCCATGCGGCCGGCAGCATTCAGACGAGGGATGAGCGAAAACGACAGGCCGTCGGCCGTAATGGTAGAAAGGTCGGCCTTGGCAAGTGCGGCAAGCGCGATATAGCCGGGACGGGCCGTCACGCGCATCTGCTGGATGCCCTCGGCGACCAGTGCGCGATTCTCGGGCGTGAGCGGCATCATGTCGGACACGGTGCCCAGCGCCGCGACCTCGATCAGCGAACGCCAATACGACGGCTTGCCCAAACGCTCGCCCAGGACCTGCACCAGCTTGAGCGCCACGCCGGCACCGGCAAGCTCGCGCGAGGGACCCTCGTCCTCGAGCTTGGGGTCGGTCAGGGGCACGCCCTGCGGCACCTGGTCGGACGGCTCGTGATGGTCCGTGACCACCAAATCGATCCCCAGGCTCTCCAGATAGGAGACCTCCTCCTTGGCGGCAATGCCGTTATCGACGGTCACGATCAGGTTGGGTTGGGCGAGCTCGTTGACGCGGTCGAGCGCCGCACGCGACAGGCCGTAGCCCTCGTCAAAGCGATGCGGAATAAACGGCGTGACGTTGGCGCCAAACGAACGTAGCGCCTCGGTCAACAGACAAGTCGACGTAATGCCGTCGACGTCAAAATCGCCAAAGACCGCGATGTGCTCGTGGTTGCGAATAGCGCGCTCGACGCGGTCGGCAACGACCGCCATGCCCGGAATAATGAGTGGGTCGGCCCAGTCGCGATCGAGCGAAGGCGTCAAAAACAGCTGGCCTTCCTCGATGGATGTTATGCCGTGCGCAACCATAATGCGCGCCACCAGCCCGGGTATGCCCAGGCCAGCCGAAAGCTCCTTTTCGAGCTCGGGGTTTTGCCGAGCGACTGCCCAGCGATGCGTCGTCTTAAGCGATGACATAGGCGCCCACCCCCGATAGGGGCAGGTCGCCGCGATACCTCTCACGGTTCATAGCGATGAGTCCTCTGTGTATACCCGCTTCGGCAGGCAGATCTGTTGAACGGATTTATTATACCGTGCAGCGCGGACGCACAACGTCCAGCACGCCGCGGTTTCGATAAACGAGGGCGGTAATAGCCTCGAAATAATCGAGCGTTTCTGACGCACGGACGCATGCGAGCGTCTAGCATATCCATTCAAAACGGATTCACGAGCAAAGGGAGTCACAAGAGCATATGAAGCAATGGGTTGGACTGGGCAAGTTTCTTGCGGGGCACATGCAGGTCATCGTTCCGATTTGCGTGACGCTCGGCGTGCTCTTTCCCCGGCAGATCGGCGTGCTCAAGCCCATCGTTCCCGCCCTGTTTGCCTTTATGACGTTCCAAGGTGCGCTCAGCAACACCTTTCACCAGGTGGCCGAGGTGTTCCGCCGTCCCCTACATTTGATTTTGGCGTTATTTGTCTCGGCCGTGCTCATCCCCATCGCGGCGTATGCCATGAGCTCACTGTTCTTTGGTTCCAACCCAAACCTTGTCTGCGGCATCGTGCTCGAGTACAGCGTACCCGTGGCAGTCACCGCCTTTATGTGGATTAGCATGTTCGGCGGCAACGGCCCGCTCGCGCTCACCATCATCCTGACGTCCTCGGTCATCTCGCCCGTGACGATTCCGCTCACGCTGAAGCTCCTGCTGGGTGCCACCGTCGCAATCGATGTTCCGGGCATGATGCAGAACATGGCCTTTATGATCGCCATCCCTGCCGTGTTCGGCATCGTGATCAACGAGCTCACGCGCGGATGGGGACATGAGAAACTCTCCCCCGCGCTTTCGCCCGCCTGCAAGTTCATGATGATGGGGGTCATCGCGTCCAACTCCGCCGCCATGAGCGAGTACGTGTTGCACATGAATGTTGAGCGCTTGGAAGTCGCCCTCTTTATTTTGGTCTTCGCCATCAGCGGCTTTGTCGTCGGTTTTCTGGTCGCCCGTGCGTTGCACCTGCCGTATAGCGAGACGACCACCATGTGCTTTACCTGCGGCATGCGTAACATCTCTTCGGGCGCCGTCATCGCCACGCAGTACTTTCCAGGCGAAGTCGTGTTTCCCGTCATGTGCGGAACGCTGTTTCAGCAGGTGCTCGCCTCGGTTATCGGACATCTCTTTGAGCGACTGACCGGCGAGGAGCGCGCCGCCCAACGCAAGCGCGTCGAGGCCGGCCGCGACGCCATGGGACGCTAGACTGTCCGCATTACGCGGGTGTTAGTCTTGCTATACGAGCGTTTCCAGATGCGCACGCAGGCGATCAGCATCGATATCGAGCGTGGTCTCGGCATTAACCTGGGCCAAACGATAGCCGACAAAGTAGGGCGAAACCACCCAACGCGGAAGCGCCTTGGCAATGGTCCGGCCGTCCATGTGGTAGAAGAACAAGTTGTACGACTCCGCGCGGCCGCCGTGGTGCTCGTGCAGGATATAGCGCAGGGCCACCTGAATCGCATCGGCAAACAGGTCCGCTTCGGCTTGGTCGCGGGCGTCGTCGCTGGCGGCGATTCCCTGTGGAGCCGAGACGTTGACCTCAAAGAATCCCATAATCGGTTCGGTTGAGATGTTGACCGAGATTCTCCCCTGCTGCCAGACAGCGATGCCTTCAAAGTTGGCTAAGGTCAGCGCCGCATAGCCGTCCTCCTGTTCCAAGCCCACAATCTGCATGTGTGGATGGACGAGGCTGCCGCCCGAAAGCGGACCTTTGTTCTTATACATGAGTACACTGCGGTACTGCTGGGAATCGATCATCTGCTGCCAACAGCCCAGAGCAAACCGCATCACATGGTGGAGTTCATCCGGCTCATAGGTCACCAAGTCGGCATCGTGATCTGCCGATTCAATCAACACGGTTTGACGGGTGGCGCGCAAGGTCTTGAACCTATTCTCGAGCCAGATGCAGTCACCATCGCGCTGGATGATGTTGGCGAGCCCCTCCGTGTCACAAAAGGGGCACGCGGTGCCAGGGCGACGATTATCGTCGGGCTTACCGCTCGCCTGCTGAACGTCAAATACCAGCGCCACGGGTTATACCTCCAGCGGCACGATCTTGGTGCCATGGAGTTCGGAGACGCCCAGTGCCGCCGCCACGGTATCGCGATTGGCCGTGGAAATGCCGCCACCGGGAAGAATGGTCAGGCGGTCGCCCGCATACTCGACAAGACGCGACAGGTGCTCCAGGTTGTCCTCGATCGGCGTTCCGGCAGCACCACCATGCGTCAGGATGCGCGTGATGCCGCAGTCGGCGAGTGTGTCAATGGCATCGAGCTGAGCCTCGAGCGAGAGCTGGTCAAAGGCCATGTGGAAGGTGATATCGATGGCCCCGCGCTTGCACTCCTCGGTCGCGCAGCCCGTAGCCATCACGAGGGCGCCGAGGGTGAGCTCGTCGAGCGCCCAGCCGCCGGCACAGGGCTTGCAGCAGCCAAAGACCAGGCCGTCAACGCCGGCGCTCACGGCAAGACCCAAGTCCATCTCCATCATGCGCAGCTCGTCCTGGTTGTAGTGAAAGTCACCGCCACGCGGGCGAATCATGCACATCACTCGCGCGTCATGCTCGTGAGCATAGCTGACCGTAGTGCTGATAACGCCGGCCGAGGGCGTGGTACCACCGACGGCAAGGTTGTCGCACAACTCGATGCGCTTAGCACCGGCATCGATAGCCGCCGGCACACGCTCAAAGTTCTCGGCACAAAACTCGTACAGCATAGATAGCCCCCAGGAGACATTTCGATTTCCACACGGCATTGTCGCACGTTAAATAGCAACCCGCACGATGGAACAAAACCTTGACAAGGAGTGTCCCAAAGTGCCGGCACATAAGGAACGTCCCCAGGTGCCACCTTGAGCGATGGGTACTCATTTAAGTACGTCCCCAATGAGTACCCGCAGGGGACAGACAGACCGGACTCCCTATACGACAACTGTTGACATCATATACTATGTGTCATATAGTAGGTGTTACACAGTATACTACGAAAGGAGGTGTGCGGATGGAGGCACAGATGAAGCGCGGCTTCCTCGAGGCCTGCGTGCTCGCGGCCGTCTCGGGCGAGGAATCCTACGGCTATCAGATCGTGAAGGACGTGCCCGCGAGTATGGGGCTCACGGAATCCACGCTCTATCCGTTGCTCAAGCGCCTGGAGAAGGCGGGCTGCATCACCGCGCGCTCCGCCGAGCACAACGGGCGGCTGCGGAGGTACTACCGCATCACGGACGCCGGGCGCGAGCGTATCGCCAAGTTCCTCGCCGAATGGCCATCCGTGCAGGAGATCTACCGTTACGTGGAGGGGGCGCACCATGACGCGCGATGAGTTCTTGAACCGGCTGGGCGAGCTTCTGGCCTGCCTGCCGGCAGATCAGGTAAAAGAAACGCAGGAGTTCTACGCGGAGGCCATCGCCGACCGTATGGAGGACGGCATGACAGAGGCCGAGGCTGTGGCCGCCATGGGCACGCCCGGTGAGGTCGCCGAGGCAACGCTCGACGAACTGCCCGCCGTGCCGCGCGCGATCGCGAGGACCAAGCGCAAGAGCACGGCACTTCTATGGGCGCTCGCCATCGTGGGCTCTCCGGTATGGATTCCGCTGCTGCTCGCGTTCGTCGCCGTTGCCGCTGCAGTCTACATCTGTATTTGGGTTCTTGCGCTCTGCGTGTGGATCGTGGCTGCGGCATTCGGGGGCGCGGGCCTGGTAGGGCTCCTGTTCACCGTGGACGGCATCATTATCGGGCATGTTCCGTACGTTTTGGCCTCGATGGGAATGGGATTCGCTTCCATCGGTGTGGCGCTCCTCACGGGAGCCGGCGCCTGGACGGCGTCCAAGCAGATCGCGCGCCTCTCTGCCCTTTGGGCGAAGAAAGCCGTTTCGCCCTTCTGGAAAGATCGAGGCAATAAGAGCCGCATGGGCGCCGAAGCGGCGCCGCTCACGGCATAGGAAGGAGTGCAAACATGTCCAGCGTAAAAAGGATTTACCTTGCCGTAGCGGGTGGGCTTGTTGCCACGGGGCTCGTCCTGGCTGCTATCGGATTTGTGGCCTCCGGCTTTAACCTCGCTGTGTTCAACACGCAGATCGACCTGCGCGATGACACCATCATTCTGGGTGGTGTTGAAATAGACGACCCGACAGGGCTTCCACTCATCGAGCAGCTTGCCGAGGTCGGCGAGATCCATATTGGATCTGCAACGACTGGTTCGTCTTCTCCTCGCAAATGATCGAGCTCGTAGCAGCCGTCCCCCCTTCGGGCGCACCACGACGGGCATGAGCACACCGCGCTCGGAGCCTTTTTGCGAGACCTTCCGTCACGCTCTTCCTGCGTGGTGAACCGGTCATCGACCGACGAGAGGCTGATGGGAATCTCTCGACTTCGGGCCAATCCCGCTCACCGATCTGGTCTTCCTTCGTGATGCGCACATAAGCGAGCAGACACCGCGCAGAGCTTCAGCGCGGCCGCACTTCCACGTCTATGACGGAGGTGCCCGGCGGCGTCTTGGCGATCCCCTTGTTTGCAGGCGTTAGCGCGTGGGGATCGCCCACTCGGGGGCCGAGGCCGCCGAGGACGGCGGCGAACCTCGCGGTGTCATTCGACATCGCGAGGTTCCCGGACCATGACCACCTGGCCTCGTACCGCGGCATAGCCCCAAGGGTGAGGAGCTTCGGCACGTCGATCAGGGCGCCCGCACAGCGTCGGCCGGTCCGCCGTTCGGCAGAACGGCGGAAGTCCCTAGCCGCCCAGATATGCCTTGCGAACGTTATCGTCGTGGAGCAGCTCTTGGCCGCTGCCGGTCATGGTGATCTTGCCGGTCTCGAGCACATAGCCGCGTGTGGCGATGGAAAGCGCCATCTGTGCGTTTTGCTCGACCAGGAGCACCGTGGTCCCGGCCTTATGCAGGTCCTCGACGATCTGGAAGATCTGCTCAATCAGAATCGGTGCCAAGCCCATAGAGGGCTCATCGAGCATGAGCAGCTTAGGGTTACTCATAAGAGCGCGGCCCATAACGAGCATCTGCTGCTCGCCGCCCGAAAGGGTACCGGCGACCTGGCGACGGCGTTCCTTCAGGCGCGGGAACTGCTCGTAGACGCGCTCAAGGCCCGGAGCCACCGTTGACTTGGGCTGCGTATAGGCGCCCATTTCCAGGTTCTCCTCGACCGTCATCTGCAAAAAGGCGCGACGACCCTCGGGAACCTGAGCCAGACCCTTACCAACCAGCTTGTCGGCGGGCGTATGGGTAATGTCCTCGCCCATAAACTTGATGGAGCCGGTCTTAGAGCGTAGCAGGCCCGAGACGGTCTTGAGCGTCGTGGACTTACCGGCACCGTTCGCGCCGATCAGAGCCACGATCTCGCCCTCGTTAACGTTAAAGGAGATGTCCTTGATGGCGTGGATGGCGCCGTACCAGACGTTGATGTTGTAGACGGAAAGCATCGGCTCTGCCATTTAGTTCTCCCCCTTATCCTGCTTACCCAGATACGCCTCGATAACGGCGTCGTTGTTCTGGATTTCCTCTGCCGTGCCCTTGGCGATGACCTTACCAAAGTTGAGCACGCAGATGCCCTCGCAGATGTTCATAACGAGCGACATATCATGCTCGATAAGCATGATGGCGATGCCGAAGGTGTCGCGGATCTTAACGATGTTCGCCATGAGCTCCGCGGTCTCGGACGGGTTCATGCCGGCGGCAGGCTCGTCGAGCAACAGCAGCTTGGGGTTGGTGGCAAGCGCGCGGACGATCTCCAGACGACGCTGAGCGCCGTAAGGCAGCGAGCCGGCCTGTTCATTTGCCAGGTGCTCCATGTCAAAAATGGACAGCAGCTCCATGGCACGCTCGTGGGCGGCCTTCTCGTGCTTCCAATACGTCGGCAGGCGCAGCACGCCCTCAAAGCCGGAGTAGCGCTCCTGATTGTGCAGACCGACCTTGACGTTATCCTCCACCGTCATGGTGTTGAACAGGCGAATGTTCTGGAATGTACGGGCAATACCCATGCGGTTGACCTGATAGACCGACTTGCCCGAGGTGTCCTCACCATCGAGCAGGATAGTACCGTGCGTGGGCTGGTACACCTTGGTGAGCAGGTTGAAGACCGTGGTCTTACCGGCACCGTTGGGACCGATCAGACCGGCGATCTCGGTCTTACCGATGGTCAGGCTAAAGTCGTCGACCGCCTTGAGGCCGCCAAATTCAATGCCCAGGTGGATGCACTCGAGCGCCGGGCGCTGGCCCAGGTCGCGGTCGGGAACGATGGCGCCAGAAGGATACGGGACCATCTTGCCCTTGTTGAACTCAAACTTACTGGGCATCGGCTGCCACCTCCTTCTTGGAAGCAAAGCGGTCCTTAATGCGTGCGAAGAACGCCTTGAGCTGCGGGTTGTTGGTAAAGATCATGACCAGAATCAGCACGATGGCGTAGATGAGCATGCGGTAGTCCGAGAACTGACGGAGCAGCTCGGGAAGCACCGTGAGCAACGCCGCCGCGATGACGGAGCCGCGCATATTGCCCAGACCGCCCAGGACCACGAATACCAGGATGAGGATGGACGTGTTGAAGTCGAACTTGGTGGCGGAAAGCTGCGAGAAGTTACCGCCGAAGAGGGCTCCGGCAGCGCCGGCGAGAGCGGCGGAAACCACGAAGGCGATCATGCGGTACTCGGTGACGGAGATGCCCACGGACTCGGCAGCGATCTTGTTGTCGCGCACGGCCATAATGGCACGGCCGGTACGGCTGCGAACCAGGTTGAGCACGATCACGAGTGCGACCATGACCAGGATGGCACCGGCGAGGAAGGTCGAGTACGTCGACACGCCCGATGCGCCCTGCGCGCCCTTGATGATGGCGGTGCCGTCCTCGAGCAGGTGCAGGTCGTCGATCGTGGAGTTACCTGTGATGTTAAAGATCACATGCAGGCCGCGGGAGTCGACGCCCACGATAAGGCAGGTGACGATCTCTTTGATGATCTCGCCAAAGGCCAGCGTCACGATAGCCAGGTAATCGCCGCTCAGGCGAAGGACCGGGATGCCGATCAAGAAGCCCAGGATGGCGGCAGCGATGGCACCGACCACGATGCTGATGATAAGGCGCACCGGATCGGAGGGAACGGTGCTCTCCAGCGCGACGGCGGTGACGATTCCCGTATAGGCACCGACACTCATAAAGCCCGCGTGGCCCAGCGACAAGTCGCCCGCGATGCCGACGACGAGGTTAAGGGAGATGGCCATGACGATATAGGCCGTGATGGGAACCAGCTGACCGGCGATCATGCGCGGAATCATGTGGTTGGACTGCATAAAGAACACGATGGCGAACGCCACAAGGCACATGGCGTACGTAACAAAGTCGTGACGCGTCTGCTTGTCTTTAAGAAACTTCATAACGCTCACCTACACCTTCTCGGGGACGTACTTGCCCAAGAGGCCGGCAGGCTTGACGAGCAGGACGATGATCAGAACACCAAAGACGATGGAGTTGGCAAGGCTCGTGGAAATGTAGGCCTGCGCCATCGCCTCGATGATGCCGATGAGAATGCCACCGACAAAGGCGCCGGGGATGGAGCCGATACCGCCGAAGACGGCGGCGTCGAAGGCCTTGATGCCAGGCATGGCACCCGTCGTGGGCTGCAGCACCGGCGAGTAGGAGCACAGAAGCACGCCGGCGATGGCGGCAAGGGCAGAGCCGATGGCAAACGTCATCGAAATAGTGCGGTTGACGTTGATGCCCATGAGCTGAGCGGCGGCCTTGTCCTCGGACACGGCGCGCATGGCCTTGCCCATCTTGGTCTTACCTGTAAAGAACATCAGACCGGCCATGATAACCAGGCAGGCGACGATGGTGACGAGCGAGACGGCACTCACGTTGAACTTGGCCAAGAACTCCGGCACCGGGAGGGTGACGAGCGAAGTGAAGTTCTTGGGCGTGGCGCCCCACAGAAGCTGCGCGGCGTTCTGCAGGAAGTAGGACACGCCGATGGCCGTGATCAGAACGGCCAGCGGGCCCGCCTGACGCAGCGGCTTGTATGCCAGGCCCTCGATGAGAACACCGAGAACGGTACAGACCACACAAGAGAGAATTACAGATGCCCAGCCCGGGAGGCCGAGATACGACGTGGCACAGAACGAGACATAGGCACCGACCATGATGACGTCGCCGTGAGCGAAGTTCAGCATCTTGGCGATACCGTAGACCATGGTGTAGCCCAACGCGATGATGGCGTAGACGCTGCCCATGGACAGGCCGTTGACCAGGTATTGGATAAAGACCGTCATGTTCCACATCCCCCTTTCGAATAGGTTTCCAGTTAATGTATGAAACAGGGACGTTACACTGTCCCTAGATACCAAGCAAGCAGGGAAGGCCAAACCTCCCCTGCTTGGGATCAAAACCGCTCAATGTAAGGCGGTCTATTAGGCCTGTACGTACTTGCCGTCGGTGATAACGTACGCCGTGGGGTCCTTCTGGACCTGGCCCTTATCGTTCCAGGTGAGCTTGCCGGTCAGACCGTCAACGGTAATCTTGAGCATAGCCTTGGGCAGCTTCTCGGCGACCTCGGTCGGGTCGGCGTCGACACCAAGACCGGCCTCCTTGAGGGCCTCGGCCACCGCGTGCACGCCATCGTAGGCGTCGGCGGCAAACTGGTCGGGGGTATCGCCGTACTTATCCTTGTAAGCGTTGACGAAGTCGGCGTTCTTCTCGTCGTCGGCGGAGAACGGGGTCATGAGCAGCAGACCCTCGGCAAGAGAGGTGTCGAAGCCCTCAACGCCCAGGATGCCGTCCATGCCGTCGCAACCCATCATCTTGACGTCGTAGCCCATGTCCTTGGCGTTCTTGAGCAGGACGGACGCCGGCGTGTAGTAGATCGGCGCAAAGATGAGCGTGGCGCCGGCCTCCTTGGCCTTGGTGAGCTGGTTGGTAAAGCTCGTGGAGGAGTCGTCCTTAAAGGTCTCGGTATCGACGATGTCGAGCTTGGATGCCTTGGCCTGCTCGGCAAAGGCATCGGCAACACCCGAGCTGTACGTATCGCCGGAGTTGTAGAACAGGGCGATCTTGGCGTCTGCATACTTCTCGGCCAAAAACTTGGCAGCACTCGCGCCCATGGTGGGGTCGGTAAAGCAAACCTGGAAAACCGTGGTCTTGTCCTTGGTGACGTCGAGGGACGAAGCAGAGGGGGTGACCATGAGCATATCGTCGGCGATCTCGCCCGAGACAGCGACGGCGGCACCAGTCGTGACGGGGCCGACGAGCGCCTGCATGCCCCAGTCGCACAGGGTATTGAAGGCGTTGATAGCCTTCTCGCCGTCGGCGACGTCATCCTCGGACTTAAGCGAGAGTTTGAGGTCCTTGGTCGAGAAATCCTTGGCGGCAAGCTTGGCACCCTTCTCGGCCGAAACGCCATAGGTTGCCGCGGCGCCGGTCAGAGGGCCGATGACACCGATCTTGAAGGTCTTGCCGTCATCGGCGGTGCCGCCGTCCGAGCCACCCGACGAGCAACCAGCGAGTGCGGCGGTGCTGCCGAGCGCCGCAGCGCCGGCGAGAAAGTTCCTACGGCTGAGCGTGCTGTTGATGTTGAACATGGTGTCCCCCTTTTTCGCTGGCCGCGGTGCGGCCGTCTTGCGGTACAGGGCAAACCTTATGGCGCAAACGTTGACAGTTTGTTACGGAAGTCCGTTTGTAGCGAGCGTGTTTCCAATGTTTCCGCAGCGTTTCGGGGGTGCCGTTTTGTGCGGCTCCTGTTGCCTGGCGAGCACGCGCCCCCGGTTCACGCTAGAATGCACTCAACCTTTAAGCGGTTTATCCATCCATAAGATGCACGAAGGAGTTATCTATGAGCGAACCCCTGCGCACCGTGAACGTCGGTCTGATCGGTCTGGGAACCGTCGGCGGCGGCGTGGCCCGTCTGATCAAGAGCCACCACGATGAGTACCTGGCAGCCTACGGCATCGACCTTAAGCTGACCCGCGCCTGCGCGCTTGCTTGGGAGCAGGCCGAGGCGGCAGGCATTGAGCGCGAGGCCTTTACGAGCGACTGGCACGATGTCGTCACCGACCCCGCCGTCGACATCGTCGTCGAGCTGATTGGCGGCGAGCATCCCGCAACCGAGATCTTCACCACTGCCTTCGAGAACGGCAAGCATGTCGTCTCCGCCAACAAGGCCCTGCTGGGCCGCCATGTCGAGACGCTTGCCGAAAAGGCGCGTGCGTGCGGCGTGCAGATTAAGTGCGAGGCCAGCTGCGGTGGCGGCATCCCCATTGTCAGCACACTCGAGCACGACCTGGTGGGTAACAAGATCCTGACCATCGCCGGCATCCTCAACGGCACCACCAACTACATCCTGTCGCGCATGGACGCCGAGGGCGCCGATTACGCTGACGTGCTCGCCGACGCACAGGCTAAGGGCTATGCCGAGGCCGACCCGTCCGCCGACGTCGACGGCTTCGATGCCGCCAGCAAGACGGCCATCCTCGCCTCCATCGGCTTTGGCACCCGCGTTACCACCGATGATGTGTACCAGCAGGGTATCCGCACCATCGGCGCCGAGGACATCGCCCAGGCCCGCGAGCTCGGCTACACCATCAAGCTGCTGGGCATCGCCCGCAACACCGACGCCGGCGTCGACGTTCGCGTGCATCCCACGCTCATCCCGGCAGACCATATGCTTGCCAAGGTCAACGGCGCCATGAACGCCGTCTACGTGGTAGGCGACGCCGTGGGCGAGACCATGTTCTACGGCGCGGGCGCAGGCTCCTTCCCCACCGCGAGCGCCGTCGTGGGCGATATCCTGTCGCTCTCCGAGCAGATCAGCCGCGGCGTGGCTCCGCTGCCCGAGATTGAGCCCTATGGCCACAACCTCACCTTTAAGCCCATGGACGAGCTCCAGACCAAGTACTATGTGCGTCTGAAAGTCGCCGACCGCGTGGGCGCCCTGTCCGAGACGGTCGACATCTTTGCCAAGCACAACATCTCGATCTCGCTCATCAACCAGGTCGAGGACGGCAAATCGGGCGTCAGCGATGCCTGCTCGGTCATCTTCCTGACGCACCGCGCGCTCGAGAAGGACGTCCAGGCTGCCGCCGCCGAGCTTGCCAGCGTCGGCTGCGTGGCCGAGGTCGCCAACGTCCTGCGCATCGAGGACGTTGAGGCTTGGACCGAAGGCGTCATGGCGAACTAGCCCAACGCTCGCCTAGCAATACGCGCCTTGAGGGCTCCCGTCCGATGTGGGACGGGAGCCCTTTTGTCACCTGCCCTAAGCACAACGGCAAAGCACATTTGCGCGAGCCGCTCATCGGTAACGCGGGCTACCGTTCACCGATATGCAAACGCGGCCGATTCCGACTACCGCTACGCTGTGCTGCGAATGTCCGCCCGCGATGAGAGGAAGCACCATGTTGCTCGAGGGCAAGAAAGCAATCATCACCGGAGGCACACGCGGTATCGGCTATGCCATCGCCTGCCGTTTTATCGAGGAAGGCGCTGCCGTCACCGTCTTTGGCTCGCGCCAGGAGACTGCCGACACGGCCGTTGAGAAGCTGACAGCCGCCTATCCCGACGCCAAGGTCTGGGGTCGCTCCTGCGATCTCACCTCGCTCGAAGCCGTGACCGAGGCCTTTACCCAGGCTGCCGCTGACATGGGCGGCTTGGACACGGTCGTCAACAATGCCGGCATCTCCCAGCGCTCGCCGCTCCTTAACTATACGGCCGAGGAGTTCGCAAAGGTCATGGACCTTAACGTCGTCGCCGTCTTTAATGGCCACCAGGCTGCCGCCAAGATCATGACCGAGGCCGGCCACGACGGCACCATCACTACCACAAGCTCGATGGTCGCCAAGTACGGCCAGCCCTCCGGCGTCGGTTACCCCACGTCCAAGTTTGCCGTCAACGGTATGGTCCAGTCGCTCTCGCGCGAGCTCGCTCCCATGGGCATCCGCGTCAACGCCGTCGCCCCCGGCGTGACTAAGACCGACATGGTCGCCAACCTGCCCGAAGAGGTCATCAAGCCCATCATCGCCACCATTCCGCTGGGTCGCATGGGCGAGCCCGAGGATGTCGCCAACGCCTTTGTTTTCCTGGCGAGCGACATGTCCTCCTATGTCACGGGCGCCGTGCTCCCCGTCGACGGAGCCGCCCGCTCCTAAGGAGCCACAAGCTTTGGCTTCAAGTTTCAACATAGCTCAACCAAAAAGGCGCGCCGTCTGAATCAACTACAGACAGCGCGCCTTCTCCTGTTATGAAAGGGAAACTATGTCCCAGTATTTCGGATCAGAACGGGGCACGGTTTCCCCCAGGACCTCCTTGCGGAAACCACATCCCGTTCCGAGCCTTCAAAGCGGGACGCGGCTTCCCCGAGAAAGTATCGACTACTTACCGTCGTCGTCTTCGGCTTCTTCGCGCGCATAGAGCTCCAGCATGCGGCGGCGGTATTCGCGCACAGCGAGCTTGGCGCGCTCCAGGCGGCGGCGCTCACGCGGAGTCAGCTCGGACGGGTCGACCTCGTCTCCATAGGTCTTATCGGCAAGCAGGTGCGCCGCGTCCACGATGCGGGCATCGATGTGGCCGCTCGCTGCCTCGGCGGAAAGACGCTCGGCAATCGTATCGAGCGTAGGCAGGCCCTCGAATACGCGACCATGGCCATGCGAGGTCAGCAGCTCGTGCTCGCGCGCGAGCAAGCTCGCTAGGTCGTGGTGGGCGCGCAAGATGTCGAGCGCATCGGATGGATGCTCGGCAACCTCTGCCACGGCGGCGACCGGTGCGGCATCCACCACGCGGTAGAAGAGCTGCGCGAGCAATGGCATCAAGAACACCGTGATGGCACCGGCGGCAACCATGACCGACGCAATATCTTGCGACAGCGCGCCCGCGTTGACGGCAACGCTCGTAACGGCAACGATGATCGGCAGCGCCGTGGTGCAGTACAGGGCCACGGTAATGCGACCATACGCCGACACATCGCGCGTCGCAGGACAAATGCTCATGGAAATAAGAATAGGCACGGCACGAATAATCAACAACGCCACGATAAAGCCCACGAGCAGACCCGGGCGCGACGCCACGGCCGTCAGATCGATCTTTGCGCCCGATACGGTAAAGAACACCGGAATCAAAAAACCGTAGGCCAGACCGTCGAGCTTGGTCTCGAGCGTATGGTTGCCCTCGGGGATGATATAGCGCAGGACAAAGCCGGCGGCAAAAGAACCCAACACGATGTCGAGATCAAAGACGGCCGAGAACGCCACGAGCGTGACCAGGATGAGCACCGTCAGGCGCACGAAGGTCTGCGACGTGGTATCGGCGCGCTCCTCGACAAACGCAAAGAAGCGGCTGCCGACGCGCTTGGAGCGGCTTGGGACCACGGCCAGCAACACGCAAACCACCGCAAACAAGCCAAGGATTACGAGCGTTTGGATGCCAGTGCGGGCAGACAGCAGCACCGACATGGCGAGCACGGGACCGAGCTCGCCCCAAGTGCCATACGCGAGAATCGAGTCGCCCACGCGCGTGCCGGTGAGCGAGCGCTCGCGCATGATGGGCACAAGCGTACCGAGCGCCGTCGAAGTGAGGGCAAGCGTCACGGCGATACCGTCGAAATGACTGACTGAGAACCACGGGGTAAAGCGCACGGCAAGCCAGGCGATACCAAACGTGACGACCCACGTCGCCAAGCCGTAGCGCCCCTCGACGCCCGTGATGCTCTTGGGGTCGATCTCAAAGCCGGCAAGCAGGAACAAAAAGGCCAGGCCCAGCTCGGACACAAGCGAGACCTCAGCATCTACATGGATGACGCCGAGCATATGGGGTCCCAGTACCGCGCCGAGCACGAGCAAAAAGACCGTCTCGGGAACGGGTTTTCCGGGAATCGCCGAGGCGATAAAAGGACTCGCAAAGGCCACGAGTGCGATGATGGCGAGCGAAACGAATGCCATGTGATGCCTTTCTCTTGTTTGCGCTTCACTGTAGCACCCTCGCCGTCCTCAACGCGCCGCGAGCTGTCGTATCATAGTGAGGTTTACAAACATGTGGCTCAAGGCGACCGCAGGGCAGACCCCGCAAACCGACCGCTGCCGCATACCGTACCGTACGCCCAACCGATCAGGAAGGCAGGAACCAATGGTCTCTCGTATCTACGTGGAGAAGAAACCCGGGTTCGACGTCGAGGCTCAGCAGCTCAAGGGCGAGCTGACCGAAATTCTCGGCATCAAGGGCATCGAGGCCCTGAGGATTATCAACCGCTACGACGTCGAGGGCATCGACAAGGAGCTTTTCCGGTCCTGCGTGCCGACCGTCTTTAGCGAGCCCCAGGTCGATGTGACCTACGACGAGCTCCCCGCAAGCGATAGCGCCGTCTTTGCCGTCGAATTCCTGCCTGGCCAGTTTGACCAGCGCGCCGACTCCGCCAGCGAGTGCGTGCAGCTCATCAGCCAGGGCGAGCGCCCCGCCGTGCGCTCCGCCAAGGTCTATATGATCTCGGGCGCTCTGGACGAGGCCGCCATTGATGCCATCAAGCACTACGTGGTGAACCCCGTCGAGGCGCGCATCGCCTCGCTCGACCTGCCCGAGACGCTGTACATGGAGACCCCCGAGCCCCAGCCCGTCGAGGTGCTCGACGGTTTCCGCGAGCTCGACGAAGCCGGCCTTGCCGCCTTTATTTCCGAGCGCGGCCTTGCCATGGACGAGGCGGACATCGCCTTCTGCCAGCAGTACTTCCGCGATGAGGATCGCGACCCCACCATCACCGAGATCCGCGTGATCGACACCTACTGGTCCGATCACTGCCGCCACACCACCTTCGGCACCGTCCTGGACGACGTGACGATCGACGACGCCGTGGTGCAGCAGGCCTTCGACCGCTACATGGAGATGCGCCACGAACTCGGTCGCGACACCAAGCCCGTCTGCCTCATGGACATGGGCACCATCGGCGCCAAGTACCTCAAGAAGACCGGCGTCATGACCGATGTCGACGAGTCCGAGGAGATCAACGCCTGCACCGTCAAGGTGAAGGTCGATGTCGACGGCGAGGACCAGGACTGGCTGTTCCTCTTTAAGAACGAGACCCACAACCACCCGACCGAGATCGAGCCCTTCGGCGGTGCCGCCACCTGCGTGGGCGGTGCCATCCGCGACCCGCTGTCGGGCCGCAGCTACGTGTACCAGGCCATGCGTGTCACCGGCGCCGGCGACCCCACCGTCCCCGTGTCCGAGACGCTCGAGGGCAAGCTGCCGCAGCGCAAGCTCGTAACCACCGCTGCCGCCGGCTACTCCAGCTACGGCAACCAGATCGGCCTTGCCACCGGCCAGGTCAACGAGCTCTATCACCCCGGCTACGTTGCCAAGCGCATGGAGGTCGGCGCCGTCGTGGGCGCTACCCCGGCAAACCACGTGCGCCGCGAGTGCCCCGCCCCCACCGACAAGATCATCCTGCTGGGCGGCCGCACCGGCCGCGACGGCATCGGTGGCGCCACCGGCTCCTCCAAGACCCAGAACACCGAGTCCATCGAGACCTCGGGCGCCGAAGTCCAGAAGGGCAACGCCCCGGTCGAGCGCAAGCTACAGCGCCTCTTCCGCCGCGGCGATGCCTGCCGCCTGATCAAGCGCTGCAACGACTTTGGTGCCGGCGGCGTCTCGGTCGCCGTGGGCGAGCTTGCCGACGGCCTGTATGTCGACCTGGACACCGTGACCAAGAAGTACGACGGCCTGGACGGCACCGAGCTCGCCATTTCCGAGTCCCAGGAGCGCATGGCCTGCGCCGTCGCCGACGGTGACGTCGAGGAGTTCATGGGCTACGCCGCCGAGGAGAACCTCGAGGCGACCGTTATCGCCGAGGTTACCGCCGAGCCGCGCATGCGCATGGCCTGGAACGGTGCCGCCATCGTCGACCTGTCCCGTGAGTTCCTCAACTCCAACGGCGCGCCCAAGCACCAGGTCGCCCACGTCTGTGCCCGCAGCGTGTGGCAGCCCAGCTGGGCCGGCACCACGCTTGCCGAGCGCATGACCTCGCTTGTCACCGACCTCAACGTTGCCTCCAACAAGGGCCTTTCCGAGCGCTTCGACTCCACCATCGGCGCCGCAACCGTGCTTATGCCTTTCGGCGGCAAGACGCAGCTCACCCCGAGCTCGGCCATGGTCGCCAAGTTCCCCGTGGACGGCGAGACCACCACGGCGAGCGCTATGGCATGGGGCTTCAACCCCTACCTGATGGAGGCCGACCAGTTTGCGGGCGCCTACCTGTCCGTGGTTGAGTCCATCGCCAAGCTCGTGGCTGCCGGCTTTGAGCACAAGCGTGCCTATCTCTCCTTCCAGGAGTACTTCGAGCGTCTGCGCACCGAGGCCGAGCGCTGGGGCAAGCCCATGGCAGCCGTCCTGGGCGCCCTTATGGCCCAGGTCGATCTGGGTGCCGGTGCCATCGGCGGCAAGGACTCTATGAGCGGCTCGTTTGAGGACGAGGCCGGTGAGCTCAACGTTCCGCCGACCCTGATCAGCTTCGCTGTGGCCGTGGGCAAGGCCGCCCGTGCCGTCTCGCCCGAGTTCAAGGGTCTGACGCATCGCGTCGTGCGCATCGCCCCCGCCACCTATGGTGAGGACTACCGCCCCGACGCTCAGCAGCTGCTCGCCGCGTTTGACGCCGTCGAGGCGCTCACCGCCAACGGCGACGCCCTGGCCGTCTCCACGCCCGGCTACGGCTGCGGCGTCGAGAGCCTCTTTAAGATGTGCGTCGGCAACCAGATCGGCATCGAGCTTGCCGAGGACGTGGACGCGGAGAGCCTCTTCACCCCGCTCTACGGCAGCTTTATCGTCGAGCTCGCCGATGACGCCGAGCTGCCCGAGGTCGCCGACGGCGTTGTCGTCGAGCCCCTGGGCACCACCGTCGAGGGCTATGTCATCGACACCGGCTCCGAGGTCATCGAGCTCTCCGAGCTCCAAGAGGCCTGGGAGAGCGGCATCGAAGGTGTCTTTGCCTACCGCAGCACCGGCGAGCAGCCCGAGGTCGAGACCATCGACTATCGCACCAAGGATATCCACGTGTACGGCGGCGCCAAAATCGCCCGCCCGCGCGTGATTATCCCGGTGTTCCCCGGCAACAACTGCGAGTACGACAGCGCCCGCGCCTTCCGCGCCGCCGGCGCCGAGGCCGACACCTTCGTGATCAACAACCTCACGCCCGAGGCTGTTGCCGAAAGCACCCACGAGCTTGCCCGTCGCATCCGCCAAAGCCAGATCGTCATGATCCCCGGCGGCTTCTCGGGCGGCGACGAGCCCGACGGCTCCGCCAAGTTCATCACGGCGTTCTTCCGCGCTCCCGAGGTCACCGAGGCAGTTCGCGACCTGCTCAAGGCCCGCGACGGCCTGATGCTGGGCATCTGCAACGGCTTCCAGGCCCTGATCAAGCTCGGCCTGGTACCCTACGGCGACATCGTCGACGCCACGCCCGATGCGCCCACGCTGACGTTCAACACCATCGGTCGCCATCAGAGCCGCCTGGTGCGCACCCGCATCTCGTCCAACCTGTCCCCGTGGCTGTCGCAGTGCAGCCTCGACGACCCCTACACCGTCGCCATCAGCCACGGCGAGGGCCGCTTTGTCGCCAACGACGAGGTGCTCGCCCAGCTGATCGCCAACGGCCAGGTCGCCACGCAGTACGTGGGCGAGGACGGCAAGCCCAGCATGGACCTTTCCGTCAACCCCAACGGCTCCGCACTCGCCATCGAGGGCATCACGAGCCCCGACGGCCGCGTCCTGGGCAAGATGGGCCATGCCGAGCGTCGCGGCGACAACCTGTACCGCAACGTGCCCGAGCATGTCCCCGGCGACAAGTTCATGCCGATCTTTGAGAGCGGCGTAGCCTACTTCGCCTAAGCCTTTCCCATCGGGTACAATCCCCTCGGGTAACAACACCCGCCACCGACACATCCGGTGGCGGGTTCTTTTTTGCTTCGCGCATGTAGGAAGGACATCATGGAAAGCCGCAAGCCGTATCTCGCCACCCTGCCCGGACTCATCCTGGGCTGTCTTGTTTGCTGTGCACTCTGGGGATCGGCCTTTCCCTGCATCAAGATCGGCTACGCACTCTTTGGGATCCCGGCGCACGATAGCGCCTCGCAGCTACTCTTTGCGGGCTTGCGCTTCACGCTTGCCGGCGCCCTGGTTATCGTTGGGATGAGTGCGGCCCAACGCCGCCCCCTCATTCCGCAGGCTCGCGACATCAAGCCCATCTTTGTCTTGTCGCTCTTCCAGACTATCGGGCAGTACTTCTTTTTCTATCTGGGCCTCTCGCGCGCCAGCGCCATGTCGAGCTCCATCATCGAGGCCAGCGCCAACTTCCTCGCAATCCTCTTTGCCGCCCTGGCGTTTCGCACCGAAAAGCTCGATGCGGCCAAGGTGCTCGGCTGTGTACTGGGCTTTGCCGGCGTCGCGCTCGTCAACCTTTCGGGCGCGGACGGCACCTTTGGCTTTACGCTCGACGGCGAGGGCTTTATCCTGGCCTCCACCGTCGCGGGTGCCCTGTCGACCTGCCTGATCGGCATCTTCTCGCGCGAGCACGACGGTGTCTTGCTTGCCGGGTGGCAGTTCTTGGTCGGCGGCCTGGTCCTCACCGCCATCGGGTTTTTGATGGGCGGCGCGCTCTCCCCCACCGCGATCATCCCCGCCATCGCGCTCATTATCTATATGGCACTCATCTCCGCCATCGCGTACTCGCTATGGTCGCGCCTGCTTGCCGTCAACCCCGTCAGCCGCGTCTCGGTCTTTGGGTTTATGAACCCCGTCTTTGGTGTGCTGTTGAGTGCGCTGCTGCTCGGCGAGGGCGCCGGCACGAGCCCCGTTACCGTTATAGTCGCCCTGCTGTTGGTCTGCGGCGGCATCATCATCGTCAACAGGCCTAAAAAGGCCTAGCGAACTGCCCTTATTTAGCAGAGGGGATTCACATACTTTAGTTTAATGGAATACATCGGAGAGCCGAGGGCCACCATGCACGCAAGCGTGCGCCCCTATTTCTAGCGTATCTGGACGCCAGCTTTCTTCTTCTCGTACTTTACGCGGTAGAGCTCCGCGTCGGCGGCGCGAAGCAAATCTTGCCAGGTATCGACACCATCACCGACCCGTGCATAGCCGATGGACATCCGCAACAGATACGGCACCTCGGCGCGTGCGAGTTCATCGTTGATTGCCGCGCACAGACGCATGATGTCCTGTTCCGCCGCTGCCTTTTGGAGCACCACGAACTCATCGCCGCCATAACGTGCGATAAAGCCACCAGCCGGCGAACAGGCATCCTTGAGCGCCGTCGCAACAACCTGAAGAGCGTGGTCGCCCTCCACATACCCATAGAGATCGTTAATCTGCTTAAAGCCGTCGGCGTCCATCATAAGCAGATATACATCTTCGGCCTGATCCACATTTGAGAAGAGCGACAGCATATAGGTCTCAAAACGGTTGCGATTGTTAAGTCCAGTCAACGGGTCGGTCGAGATGAGCTGCTCCTGGTAGATGATGTAGAGCAGCAACATGCTAATCATTATGCCGACACAAAGGCCGGGCACCGAGTATACGACCTGAAAGGTACCGCCCACCAGGGCCGGAATGGCGAAAAATGCCAAGGTTCGATAGATGGCCTTCGTCTGCAGGCTCTCGACCCTGCGAGATTGCACAAATGCATGCAGGGACGTATGTATAACGTAACAGTAGCTGACGATGGGCTGGATCATATAGGCAAAGCCGCGACGATACACGCCCTGCGAATCGATATAGAACAGGGCTTGCGTCCAGTAACTGGTAAACGCCAGCACGACCACCAGAGCCGTAGGCAACGCTACAAGCACCACCCTATAGCGCGAGGTCAAAAGGCGAGAACCCTGCACCGTCTCGGAATAGATAAACCAAATGAGACACGCGATAGCAAAGAGCGAAAACGAAACCGCGTTGGAAATCCAGTTGGCAGCAATGCCCAACGTGCCGTCCACACCGTCCGAAAGCGTCCAGATCATATCGAATAATATGTACGCAGCAGACGTGTAGCCCAGCATGCTAAACAAAAGCTGCTGGGTGCTCGAGAACAGGGAGCGACGGCTTCGTACGGCAAGCCCGATAAGAACAATCATGCATAGCACGAATATCTCAATCTTGAGTGCCTTAACCACTAGCGCCATCCCTTCAATATCCAAGTGGTCAGAATCGCCCAATTCGAATCAGGGCAATAAACACCCCTTTACTCCGCAGGGGTAAAGGGGATAATAGCAGAGCGCCCGAACATCACTGCAAAACAGTTTCTGTTCGGGCGCCCATACGGCGCGAATTGCACACGCCGGCATCATTGATGGGTATCGATTGCTACTCGCCATCGATGTCAGTCGCGACAGCCTCCTCGATGGCCTCGACACCGACAGGCGGCAGATCCTCCTTGCCTTGGCAGAACTTCTTGTCGACCCAGCCAGTCAGAATCGGAGCCATGATCGCCGTGATGATAACGGCGGTGGCGATCTGAGCGTACGCGGTGGGCGCAAGCTCGGCGTAGCGCGGTGCGACCTCGGCGAGGGCAACCGGTGTGGTCATAGCCGTGCCGGCAATGGTGGAGCAAGCCACAGCGGCCTTGCCATTGCCGCCGCACAGACGCTCAAACGCAAAGGTGATGGGACCGACGACAAACAGCGTGACAAGGCCCAGCAAGATGCCGGAAATACCGCCGGTGATAAAGCTCGATAGGCTCATGGACGCACCGAGCTGAAAACCGATGACAGCGATCGCGGGATTGGCGCCGGGGACCAGCAGGTTCTTGATAAACGGGAACAGGTTGCCCAGAACCATGCCAATAACGAGTGGCAAGATGGAGCCGATAATGGTGCCAATGGGAATGTTGGCGAGGCCGGAAACACCGAGGATGATCATCGTGACGGCAGGGCCGGCCGTAAAGAACAGGATACCGACGGCGCCCTGCTCGGACTCATCGCCAAACTCGCCCATGATGCCCGTATAGAGCGCCATGTTGCAAAACGTGATGCCGCCGATGATAGACACGGAACTCAGACCCAGGAAGTTGTCGTTAAAGAAATATGCCACGCCCAGGCCGAGAGCCGCTGCGACGACCAGCTTGGGGATCAGCACGACGATGCCGGTCTTGATGGCACCCGGCGTGGACTTAAAGCTGATGCCGGCGCCCACAAACAGCAGGATCGCGGCGACGATGGTATTGGAGCCACCGCGGCAGGCAGCCGTAAAGAAGCCGCCGATCTCAAAAACCTGCGGGCAGAAGGTGTTGAGCAAAAGACCGACGATCATCGGATAGATCATGATGTCGCCCGGGATGCGCGGGACCTTGAATTTCTTTTGCTCGTTGGCGTTCGCTTCCTGTGCCATGAAACCCCCATTTCCGCTGACGGGGTACAAAAGCCCACGTCACGCTTTGCTACAGTAAAGTTTGACCATGGTACCAGAAGAAATAGACCAGCTCGGTGAAAAATTCGACAAGTTGGGATGGAACGAGATTCGGCGCCCGCGACGCCACCCCTATATAAGGCTCAAGACGATATAGAGTACGATGCCCGAGACGCAGCACCACAGCATCGATTTTGTCTTGACCGCCACGACCACGACGCCGGCGGCCGCAATCCAGGGAACCAAGGCAGGCCAGAGCCCCGCGTCGAACGCGCCGGGACTCACCAAGTCGTTGGCGACCAGCGCGGCAAAGGCGGCGGGCGGGATATAGCCCAGGGCCTCGGTAATGCGGGGCGACAGGGTCCGCCCGCGCAAGGCGAACGCCGGCGCGATGCGAAAGAACGCGATAGCAGCCCACGACGACAGCCACAGAACCAAGAACTCGTTAACGGGCATCGCGGGCACCTCTTCCGTCAAATACAGCATCGCACGCCAGCGCAATGGTAATGCCGACCACGACGCTTGCCGGCACGGCAATATTCACGAGGCCCAAGAACTTGCATACGGCGACGGACACCGCGCCCGAAACCGCCGCGACAACGTTGCCGCGCGACAGCCGCTGCGAAAAGAGCAGGCAGATAAAGAGCGAGGTGCAGACGAAACTCGCAATAGCGGTGGGAACATCGGCAACGGCACCGGCGATGGCACCCATCGTGCACGAAGCGCCCCATGTCGCGATGAGGATCACGTTGAGCACGAAGGATTCGCGCGGGCCCCAATCCTCCCCCTCAACCAGCTTGGCAAGCGAGATGCCGTATGCCTCCTCGGTGAGCGTCGCGGCAACAGCCAGCGTCTGACGCTTCGAGGCGCCCGCCAGATGGGGTGCGATCGATGCCGAATAAAGTGCAAAGCGCGATGAGATGGCGGCGACGCTCGCGATAATCGAAGGTGCCGGTACGCCCGCCAGCCAAAGATTGCAGATCATAAACTGGCCGCTGCCCGTCACAAACGTGCTGCTCAGAGCAAAGACCATCCAGGGCTCCATTCCCGTCTGCCCCATGATCATTCCGCACGGCGCGCCTATCGCAACATAGGTAAGCATCACCGGCCAGACGGTTCTAACGATTTTGAGCACCATACGCTTCTCATCCTGACAAGGTCTCCGAGCCGCATGTAGCGACACGGCAGAATCATCATCCGACAGCAACCGAGTTCACCTACAATTGCCACCGGATCGAAAGACACAACTTTTTAGGAAGTCATTATGACAGCTATAGATCGAGACCGGGCGCGCGCGGCCTTCAAAAGCTACACCGATGCCTACGACGCCACCAATCCACGCATCGCGCTCAAAATCGAGCATACGTACCACGTGGCCGAGGCATGCGATGCCGTAGCGCGCGAGCAGGGCTGGTCGTCAGAAGATATTGACCTGGCATGGCTTTGCGGCCTGCTACACGATATGGGCCGCTTTGAGCAGCTGCGGCGCTGGGACACCTTTAAGGACGCCGAGAGCATGAGCCATGCGGCGCTGGGCATCGAGGTCCTCTTTGGCGAGAATCCCGCCGATGCACCCGCCGTAACGAGCATCCGCGACTTTATCGATGACCCGGCAGAAGATGAGCTCATCCGAGCGAGCATTGCCTATCACAGCGATTTCCGTCTACCCTCGCAGCTCGACGAGCGCACGCGGAGCTTCTGCGATATCGTGCGCGATGGTGACAAGATCGACATTATGCGCACCATCGCCGACAGCACCGTCGACACCGTCCTCAAGGTGGATGAGGACACGTTTCTCGCCAGCCACTTCTCGACACCGGCGCTTACCGCCTTTGACGAGCACCGCTGCGTCGCGCGCGATGAGCGCGATGAGCCCGCCGACTTCTTGGTGGGGCTTATCTGCTTTATGTTTGAGCTCGGCTATCCGGCAAGCCGCGCGCTGGCGCGCGAGCAAGGCGATATCTACCGCCTGCTCGACGCGCCCTTTGGCATTACGCGGCCCTTTACCGACCCCGCCACGCAGGCAACCTGGAGCCGCCTAAAGGACGAGATGCGCGACTGGCTGGCGCGTGCCTAGCGCTCAAACTGGGCCAGCAGCTCCTCGACGACCTCGACGGCATCACCGACAACCTTGTACTGGGCAGCACCAAAGATGGGGGCATCCGGGTCCTCGTTGATGGCGATAATGCACTCCGCCCCACCGATGCCGGCAAGATGCTGGATGGCGCCCGAAACACCGATACTCACGAGAAGCTTGGGCGAGACCGATACACCCGTCTGGCCAATTTGGTGGCGATACTCCAACCAGCCTGCCTCCACAATGGGACGCGTGCAACCAAGCTCGGCACCCAGGGCATCGGCGAGCTTTCGCATCAGGGGCAGATTCTTCTTGGAGCCGATGCCGCGGCCCACCACGACCAGACGCTCGGCATCGGCAATTGAGGCCTGCTGTCCCCACTCCTCGGCGGGAATCGAGATCTCGACGCGGGCCTTAACGTCATCCGCAAGCACTACCTGGGTAATCGTGCCGGAGCGGCTATAGTCAAACTCGGGCGCCTTAAAGATGCCGGGGCGCACCGTTGCCATCTGAGGACGGTGGTTGGGGCAGATAATGGCGGCCATCAGGTTGCCGCCAAACGCCGGGCGCGTCTGCTGCAGCAGACCCGTCTCCGTATCCATAGAAAGCACCGTGCAATCGGCCGTAAGACCCGTCTGCAAGCGCACGGCCACACCGGGCGCCAGCTCGCGACCAAAGGCGGTCGCGCCGTACAGAATGGCCTCGGGCTTGCGCTCGGCTACCAAATCGCAGATCAAGCGAGCGTAGACCTCCGCGTCGTTCTGACGCAGGCGCTCGTCACGACAGACCAGAACTTCGTTCGCACCGGCGCAAATCAGATGCTCCAGGTCCCCGAGTGAGCCCTCGGGGCTCATGCCGACCAGTGCCACCAGACGGCAGCCGCGGGCATCGGCAAGCTCGCGCCCCTTGCCCATGAGCTCGAAGGCCACGGATGCAACGGCATCGTGCTCGTCAGTCTGCACGAAGATCCAGATGTCTCGATATGCGTCAAGGTCTGCCGCGCCGGCGGCCTCGTCGCGCTCAATCGAGATGGCGTTGACGGGGCAGGCGTCGACGCACCCACCGCACAGGATACAGCCGTCGGTTACGCGGGCACAGCGATTGGGGCGCTCACCCTCCACCACAATGCCGCCCGAGGCGCAGGCGTGAACGCAGCGACCGCAGCCGATACAGGCTTCGCTATCGATAATCAGCCCGCTCATCTATGCCATCCCCTCGATAATCTTGGCAAGTTTTAACGCCTGCTCGGACGCCGTTCCCTCGACGGCCTCGCACGTTTGGTCACGGTCGGGCACAAACGAGCGCACGACCTGCGTCGGTGATCCGGCAAGGCCGCAACGCGAGGGGTCGGCGTTTACGTCGGCAGCGCTGGCCACGCGCACGCCTGCATCCTCGGCCGCGCGAATACCGGCAATACTCGGCATGCGCAGCTGGCCAATCTCCTTGGCAGTCGTCATCGCACACGGCATCTCCAGGTACACCGTCTCCTCGCCGGCATCGCAGCCGTGGACGAGCGCCAGCGAGCCACACGTCGTAAATCCCGCGCTCTGCACACAGCTCACGTCGGTCACGCAGGGGACCCCAAAGGCGCCGGCCAGCTCGGGGCCGATCTGGGCCGTATCGCCGTCCACTGCCATCTTGCCGCAGATGAGCAGGTCAAAGTCCTCATCGAGTGCCTCGATGCCGCATTTGAGGGCATAGGTGGTGGCTAGGGTATCGGCGCCCGCAAAGGCTCGGTCGGTCAGCAGCAGCGCGTCGTCGGCACCGCGGGCGATGCAGTCGCGCAGCAGCGATTCGGTCGCGGGGATGCCCATCGACACCACCGTCACACGCACGTCCATGCCAAAGCCGATAAAGTCGTCCTTCAGCGCTAGCGCACATTCGAGGGCACTTGCATCGAAGGGATTAATGACCGCCTGCTTGCCATCACGCACGATAGTATTGGTCTTGGGGTCCATCTTGACCTCGGTGCTTCCGGGCACCGCCTTGACGCACACCACCATATGGAAATCACTCATCTTCACGCGCCCCCTTTCTGGACGAGTTCATCCAAGAGCTTCTCCGTAAACAGGTTGCCGCGACCCAGCTGGCCGGCAGGATCGAGCTGGAGTTTGAGGCGCGCCGACTCGACCATGGCCTCGTGGCCGTACATCGTCTCCAAGAAGCCCGCCTTGATCTTGCCGACGCCGTGTTCGGCAGAAACGGCACCGCCCATGGCCGTGACCTCGGAAGCCCACTGGGCAAAGAGCTCTCCACCACGACGGTAGTCTTGCGCATCGCGCGGCAGGATGTTCACATGCAGATGGTTGTTCCCGATGTGTCCCCAGGCAGCAGACTCAAGCCCGCTTTCGGCCAGCGTGCGGCGATAGAGGGCCACGACATCGGCAAGGCGTGCATTGGGCACCGACATATCCGATCCCAGCTTGGTAATGGTGGGGTCGGTGCGGCGACGCTCGTCAATGAGCATGTTGACGCTCTCGGGCACCGCGTGGCGGAAGAACCGCTGGCACTCGCGATCGACTTCGGTGCGGGCGACCCATGTCGCATCGTCGCGGCCGCCCGCAAACTCCAGCACCCATCCCAGGTGGTACAGCTCCTCGGTCGCCTGCGCCTCGTCATCGCAGTCGAGCTCCACGTAGACACAGACCTTTGCCTCGTCGTCGAGCGCCGGCAGCGAGGCAAACGCCGTCGACTGCTCGCGCTGGCGACGCAGGATATCCAGGGCGCCAGCATCGAAGTACTCGATGGCAGCCGCATGGGACAGGACAGGGCGCACGGAATCGGTAAAGGACACCGCCTTGTCCTCGCTATCGAAAAAGCAACTCACACCCCAAACGACCGCAGGCGCCGCCTGCAGGGCAATCTCGAGCTCGGTGATAACGCCGAGCGTGCCGCACGCGCCGATAAAGAGGTCGATGGCGTCCATATCGTCCGCAACGAAATAGCCTGAGGCATTTTTTGTCTCGGGCATGGTATAGCCGGGAAGATCGAGCTCGAGCGTACGGCCCGCTGCCGTCACGAGCGACAGGTGGCGGCCCTGGGTAAAAGCCTCGCCGCGCTGAAGCTCAAGCAAATCGCCATCAGCCAGTGCGACGTGGAGTCCCGTGATATGTGGGCGCATGGGGCCGTAAGCATAGCTGCGGGCGCCGGAGGCGTTGCATGCCGCCATGCCACCCAGACAGGCAGATGCCTCGGTGGGATCGGTGGGAAAGAACTGCTCGGGGGACTCTTGGAACTCCTCGTAGGCCTCAAGCGATGCCTGGTCCCAACCAGCGGTCGGCAGTACCTTCTTGCTCAGCTGCTTACGCAGCTCCGAGAGCACAACGCCCGGCTCCACGCGCAGCAGAAATTGGCCTTGTTCATCGCGGTGAAGGCCCAAGTAGCGATTCATACGGGAAGTATTGAGGATATGCCCACCGTGGGGCACGGCACCGGCGGCAAGGCCGGTTCGGGCGCCCTGAACCGTTACCGGGACACGCTCGGCATGGAGCGTTTCCAAAATGGCACGGACCTCGTCTTCCGTTGTCGGAAACGAGATGCTCGATGCTTCGCCCGATGCACGAGATTCATCGCGGCCATACTCTTCGAACTCATCGGTGAAGGGTTTGATGGTTGCAGACACGCGAACTCCCCCTTTAGCTAACTACAGTGTTTGCAGGGAGATGTTACCGCATCGTTTCGTCGACGTGTTCGAGACCGTCTCCATAATTGGCGATTTTTACGTTTGTGCAATTCGGCGAACGGCAAGGCTTCCTCGGCAGACGATGCTTTTGACACATATCGCCCCGCCGTCGCCGACCGCTCGATTGTCGCTCGAAAAAAGTTGAAGTAATTTTTTCCACCTTTTACCTGCGGAGATGTCAATCCGTCAAGCATTTGGTCAGAAATTGGTCAAGTAGCGGCTGATACGGTCGGCGTCGACAGCCAAAACCGATAGAAGTTTTGGCCCCAGAAGCAGGGAGGTTCCCATGGCATATTACTGGCCCCAGTACGGCGTCGCCATCGAGGTCGACGACGATCCCTATCTCCTGCCTTTCGACGAAGAGGCGTTCCCCGATACGGCGGTCTACCACGTCACCACCGATGTTATCTGCGACCCCGAGTCGTTCTCGGCGCTCGCCCACCACATCGCGCGTATCCACGACATCGAGCTCCCTCACGACTTTGACGAGCTCATCTACTCGCGCCGCCTGATGCTTCACATGCTCTTTGGAGCGGACCCGTCCACGTTCGCACGTGTCTACACCACCAAGGACGCCGCATGAGTGCGAAGAAGCCGCCCCGCCTCGCAGGACTGGGGCGTCGCAAGAAACTCGTCGTTGTCTGTCTGGCTATCGTCTGCGCCCTCATCGCCGTAGGGCTATACGCCTGGCAGTCGCAGCCCGTGCCCGAAGCGGGCGCCTCAGTCACGACGGCAGAGGGTAAATCGCGACAAGAAATCCAAGATGAGCTCGATGCCATCGTCCGCGACAACATGATGACGATTTCGGTCGCACCGATCGCTCAGCTGCAGGAGGACGGCAAGCTGCGCGTCAACGTGCAAAACGTCCAAGACAATAAATTTCCCCAGCGATTCCGCGTCATCCAAAACGACGAGACCATGTACGAATCCGGTGTGGTCGAGACCGGCAAGACAATCGAGACGTGCCCCGCCGGCGACATCAAAGAAGGCGAGGCATACATCGAGATCCAGGCACTCGATGCCAAGACCCTCGACAGCCACGGCAATCCGACACGTGTCAGGGTACGGGTTGAGCAAGCCGAGAACTAGCTTTTTCGGCCGACGCGGCACCGCACGCAATTCACCAGCATTCGTCCAATCATCGCGGGGACGGCCCGCGGCGAATAGAAAGGAACGACCATGGACATCACCAGGAACATGAACGGAGCCAGAGCGCTCGTCGTGGGCGCAGGGCTCGCGCTCGCGCTCGCAATGGGCGCCGCCCCGACGCCAGCTCTGGCAGCCGGGCGCGTTGGAACCACGAAAGTAATGGTCAGGACCGAGATCGACAACGTAGAGTTCAAAGTTCCGACGGTTATTCCCTTCGTCGCCAAGGCCGACGGCACGCTTCAGGGCCCCTCAGAAGACGCGACCACCATCGACAATCATTCGGCCTACGGCATCCATGTCACCAACATGAAGATCGACGCCATGAACACCTGGACCATTGCCGCCGACGCCAAGGCCGGAACCGCGCAGAATTCCATCGACTTTAAGGTCGGCCCCGACGGCGCACTCCAGAACGCCAGCGCCGCAATGCAGGAGACGGGCCTCGATCTTTCCAAGAATGCAGCCTTTGACATGGGCTACCAGGGCATTGCCGGCGGCACGGACAAAATTAAGCTCAAGACAAGCGGAAACGTCGCCCGCGTCACGCGCGACATCTTCCGCGTAACCGGCGAAGGCGATCAGGTTGCAACGATCACCTGGACGGTCGAGCCCGGTGCGCACACGGCATAAGGCTATCGCCCTGGCCGCCACCGTCAGCATCCTAGCGTTTGGGCCAGCCATGGCCTTTGCCCAGCAAGAACAGGTACAGGCCGCCACGCAAGTGACGGTCGATCTCTCGGAACTCGACCGCGGCGACCGCGAGGAACCGTTGGCGCAGACAGGCGACAGACGATGGCTCTTGGCAGTAGGTGCCACAGCAGCAGGCGCGGGGACCGCTGGCCTCGGTCTGCACATCAAACACAGCCAGAAACAAAACACGGATAGGCCGCACTAAATTAGCTAAGGAGACCCCATGGCATCGAAGAACCTTTTGCCCGTCGTCGCACTCTGCGGCGCGCTCGCAACCGGAACGCCTGTCGCCGCTTGGGCGACTCCCGTCATAGCAGACTCCTTACCAGCAGCCCTAAGCTCCGCACCAAATCCGTCGAGCGCCATTGCGTGTAAGCGTTTTTCGATTGCACAGGCCGCAATCTCAACCTCGGGATGCCTTCGTCGTAATACGGACGGCTCGATAGTCGTGGATATCAATCGTTCGAACAAGGTAAACGGCTCCCAGGCGGGGTGCGCCGTCTGCACGTGGCGCTCGGTTGTGCTCGATGCAGATGGCGATCCATGCAATTTAGAGCTGCGCATCGACATCGCTTCGGTCGATGACTCGGCGAACGGAGCGAAGGTCGCCTTTGACGGTGCGTTTTTCGAGAAAGGAGGCGGTATATGTCTGGGCTGCGCCGCCGCGAATGCAGACGACACGCAGCCCACCCTCTCATTCACGGCATCGTTGCGGCTGGCCAAAGCCGGCACCGATGCCATCGCGGCGGGAGAAACGTCCCTGCTGTTCTACGCCGCCAGCACCAAAGACACGGACGCTCATTTCGAGAAGCCAGCCGGATCACTCAGCCTTACACGAGGGATAGAGGCAGGCCCTATTGAAATCGATGCCCACGCGCAAAGCAGGCAACGCATTCTTGCCGACCCGGCGCTTCTCGAAATGGAGTGGAACGGATCCGGAGCCATCGGAATTCTCCCCTCCGCGCTTGACGCCAAGACGCTCCCCTCAAACGACGAACCCATCAACGCAACCATACAAGAAGAGAGCGCGGACAAGGAAGCGGGTGCGGGCGACACGTCATCGCCGACAAACAGCGTCCCAGCTTCTTTCGAAGCACCGAATGAGCCCGCTACCGATCAAAACGATCCCGAGCTCGCGGACAGTCTGGGGCTTGCTGATCCTCAAGAAATCGATGAAGGTAACTGCTGCGTGTTTGCCGCGCTCGACCACACGGAGGTCATCGACGCTGCAAGCATCGAAGTTGCCGCCGCCAATCAGCCCGTCCGCAAGTCGGCCATCATCGCATTTCCTGAATCCATCGAAGTCGTCTTTTTGCCATCGGGCGAGGTCGTGGCCCCAACACTGCTCACCTTGTTGGGCGCCAAGAATACTCGAAACGAAATTAAAAAGGTCACGGTTGTCGACCCTGCAACCACCGCTAAATTGCGCCTATACGCCGTTGCCCCAGACGGAGGCAAGACCTTGGAATTCGATGGCGACACACTCCTAGCCTGGCGACGTCTGGACATTATGCAAGACGTCTCGTATCAGATCGAACTCGAAGGGTTTGATCGTACCCGCGATGCCAATATCATCGCCGCGGCTATTGAATCCCCACAGCGGCTTATGACACTGCGCTTTGACTACTATCCCTATGTCCCGACAACCACCTGAGGCTTAAATACTGCGCGTCGTTGCTAATACCACTTATATAACGTATTAGATGAGTCGCGATGTGTCTCGCATTCCATTCTGCTACGATTGCCACGTTGGCATCAATACAGGAGGGCTCATGCCGGGCTTGGGAACAATCATCAACGTTGTCCTTTTAGTTGCGGGCGGTCTTTTGGGATTAGCGGGCGGTCGCTTTATCACACCGCGTATCCAAGACACGCTCATGAAAGCGTCGGGGCTGTGCGTCCTGTTTATCGGCCTTGGCGGCACCATGCAAAAGATGCTCCTTATCGATGGAAAGGCGCTGTCGACCACCGGTACCACCATGCTCATCGTCTCATTTGCGCTCGGTTCGCTCATCGGCGAGGCCGTCGACTTGGAAGCCGCCATTGAGAACCTTGGCGAATGGCTCAAGCGCAAAACCGGCAGCGAGGGCGATAACGAGTTCACCAACGCTTTTGTCTCGACTTCGCTCACCGTGTGCATCGGCGCCATGGCCATTGTGGGATCGATTCAGGACGGCCTGCTCGGCGACTGGTCAACGCTTGCCCTCAAGGGCGCACTGGACTGCATCATCGTCTGCACCATGACGGCCTCACTTGGCCGCGGCTGCATCTTTTCCGCCCTGCCCGTCGCCGTGTTCCAGGGGACGATCACGCTGTTTGCCGGTGCACTCTCCCCCATCATGACCACGGCAGCCCTCGACAGCCTTTCGCTCGTAGGCTCCATGCTCATCTTCTGCGTCGGCGTCAACCTTATCCGTCCTCAGACCTTCCGCACTGCCAATATGCTTCCCTCCGTCATCATCGCCGTCATCTACGCCCTCCTGTTCTAAATCTATCTACGTAGCGGTATCTCGAACATCTGTTTGATGCTGTGCTATGATATGAGGTCACCGTAGCTGCGTTCGAGAGGAGGAGCGGTGGCCGACCAGGACATCAAGATGCTCATCGAGCGCATTATGGCCGAGGCTCGGACCCATCAGTCCGCCCGCTTCTCAAACGAAATCTACGCAGACGAGCCGATTCTCAAGACCGGCCGACAGATGCAGAACTTCCTCCCCGACCAATACCGCAAGATGCGTGAGATATCGCGTTGGCAAGAAGACCCAAAGGGCGGCGCGGGCCGTTGGCTTTCGGAAGCCGAACTTTTCTACCGCCAAGGCCTGCTGATGGCCGACTTTGAGGACGACTGTCCCTACAACGGCACCTTTAAGTCGTACTTTCCCACCTACAACGCCATGAGCGACCGGCAGTTGCGCGGCTACTTTACCTGGCGTGCCCAAGTGCGCCGCGGGAATATCGAGGAGACATCGACCTCGTTTGCCTTCTTGTATCTCTACGAGCTGATCTGCGGCATTGGCGTAGATGATCTGCTCGATGGTTTTAACAAGATCAAGGCTTTTTGGGATGTCTATCGCGCCTTCGAGCCCGGCATCGACCGGTTTGCGCGCGTGTGGCTGCAGGACTACGCCGTGTTCCACGGGCTCGACCCCAAGCTGCTTCGTGACTCTAAAACCGTCATGTTCGATAACGCCCTTATCGAGCTGCGGCGCGCGGCACGAGACCTTGTACCAGCACCGGCACCGTCGGACCAGGCGCCCAAGCGTCGCAAGGCCTCCGAGCCCACGCTCCCCCTTCCGCCCGACGAGGCGCGCGAGAAACGACTCATGGCCGCCATCAATGCCCTCTCCACGTATAACCTAAGTAACTCGCGGCTCGACCGCAGCCACCACCGCGATCTGCGCCACGTGGCGTGCGCCGCGTATGTCCGCATGGCGCACTACTATGACACGCACCGAAAGACCGGCATCGTGGCGAGTTTATTTGGGGAGGAGACGGCCATGCCCTACACCATGTTTGCGTCGGCCGTATTCTTTGCGCCCGAGCGCCACGAGGACTGCGAATATCGCCTAGATCCTATCCACATCTACCGTTGCCAAAACGGCTTTTGGGAATGCATGCGCATCCACGGCAGCAGACAAAAAAGTAGCAAGCTCGGTGAGATGATGCGCGCCTGCGACCAACGCCTGCGTCTGGCGCTGGACCCCGCCCATCCCCTTAAGGAAGAAAAGGTCCCCAAATATCTGGCCAAGATTATCGATGACGAGATTGTGGCATGGCTTTCGTGGGACGCCGCACACCAGCCCGTCAAGATCGATATCGATCTGAGTCAGCTGGGGCACATTCGGAGCGCCGCCGCGCAAACGCGCGAGGCGCTTTTGATCGACGAGGAGCGCGAGGACGATGCGCCCGCACAGGTTGACGTGGCGGGCTCCGAGCAGCTGGAAGCCAAGCCCGCGTCCGACGTGATTGCCGAGGCGGTCACGGTGCCCACGGAGCGCAACGAAGCCGACGAGCCGACCATCTCCACCGAGCAGTTTGGCGTCGTAGCCCCGCTCCTCGCGCCAACGCCCGCGCCCGCCGACACCGCGTCCGCACTCGATCCCGCCGCAGACGCCTATCTTCGAGCGCTACTCGAGCAAAACGCAGCACAGACGGCATCGGCGGTGGAACAGTCGGGCAAGAGTGAGGACATGCTCGTCGATAGCATCAACGAAGCGCTCTTTGACCTGGTGGGCGACACCGTTATTGAATTTGGATCAGCAGGACCGCAAATTATCGAGGACTACGAAGCAGACGTGAGAGGATACTTAGACCATGAGTGATACCGCATCCGCAGCACCCCGTGTGCCCAAGCGCGTCGCCGCCGTCATTCTCAACTCGCTCAAGGGCGGCGTTGTCCCGCGCATTGGCCTTCCCTACATCACCGTAGGACGCGAGGTCGAGATCCGCGCCCTGCTCACCGACCTGAGTCTCATCGCCGACGGCGGCGCAAGCTTCCGTTTCCTAGTCGGTCGCTACGGCGCCGGCAAGAGCTTTTTGCTCCAGACCATCCGAACGCATGCCATGGGCGAGGGCTTCGTGGTCGCCGATGCCGACCTTTCCCCCGAGCGCCGCCTACAGGGCGGCCAGGGCCAGGGCCTCGCCACCTATCGCGAGCTCATCCGCAACATATCGACCAAGACGCGCCCCGAGGGCGGCGCGCTCAACCTTATCCTGGACCGCTGGGTCGCCTCGTGTGCCGAGGCCGACGAGTCTGCCGTCAATGCCCAACTGGCCCCGCTCGAGGAGATGGTCCACGGCTTTGACTTTGCCCGCATGCTCCGCCGTTATCGCACGGCCGTCTCGGAGGGTGACGAAGAAGCTATGAGTCGCGTGACCAAATGGATTCGCGGCGAGTACCGCACCAAGAGCGAGGCACGCGCCGAGCTGGGCTCCTCGACCATCATCAGCGACGACGACTGGTACGACTACGTTAAGCTCATCGCGCGCTTTTTGGTCTGCAGCGGCTACAAGGGTATGCTGGTACTCATCGACGAGCTCGTGAATCTGTACAAGATTCCCAACGCGATCACGCGACAGTACAACTACGAGAAAATCCTAACGATGTACAACGACACGCTCCAGGGCAAAGCGCAGTACCTGGGCGTGATCATGGGCGGCACGCCAACCTCCATCGAAGACCGTCGCCGCGGCGTGTTCTCCTACGAGGCCCTGCGCAGCCGACTCGCTCAGGGTCGTTTTGCGCGCGATGATCTCAAAGACATGCTCGCGCCCATCATCCGTCTGCAGCCGCTCACCTACGAGGAGCTGCTGGTGCTCATCGAAAAGCTCATGCAAATTCACGCCGGCTACTTTGGCTGGACGCCCACGCTTACCGAGAACGACTTGGTGGACTTCCTCAAGATTGAGTTTGGCCGCGTGGGGGCCGACACGCATCTGACGCCCCGCGAGGTCATCCGCGACTTTATCGAACTGCTCGATATCCTGTGTCAAAACCCCGATGCTAACGTGGCAGAGCTGCTGCAAAGCGTCGGCGGCGACGCGCTGGCGCCAGCCAACGAATCGCCCGCATCATCCGACACACGCAACTTCGCCGAGTTCACCATCTAACCTGCCAAATAGGGACAGGTTTTTTTGGCAGGTTTTATCTCGGCAAATGCTGAGGCAGCAACGCGGCAAACCGTTGCTCGCCACGCTGAGAGGTTCACATTTGAGAGGAGGCCCCGTGAACGCCTTTGACCGATATGCCCCGTTTATCCAAGACTTCATCTACTCCCACGATTGGGAGAGCTTACGCTCTATCCAGGTTGCAGCAGCCGATGCCATCTTTAACACGCAAGATAATGTGCTCTTGACGGCATCCACGGCATCTGGCAAAACTGAGGCGGCCTTCTTTCCCATCCTGACCGAGTTTTGGGAGAATCCGCCCGCGAGCGTGGGCGCCCTCTACATCGGCCCCCTCAAAGCGCTCATCAATGATCAGTTCGTCCGCCTCAACGACCTCTGCGAAGAGGCCGATATCCCTGTCTGGCACTGGCATGGCGATGTCTCGCAGTCGCACAAGGCTAAGCTCATCAAAAAACCGAGCGGTATCTTGCAGATTACGCCCGAGTCACTCGAAGCACTCTTAATCCATAAGCACATGGCGATCCCGCGCATGTTTTGCGACCTACGCTATGTGGTCATCGATGAGGTCCACTCGCTCATGCGCGGCGACCGTGGCGGGCAGACGCTCTGCCTTATCGAACGTCTTTCACGCATGGCCGGCGTGCAACCTCGCCGCATTGGCCTTTCGGCTACCATCGGCGACCCCGAGCGCACGGGTGCCTTTCTCTCACAGGGAACGGGGCGCGACTGCGTTATCCCCCGCTTTGAAGAACCGCGCCGCGTGTGGCGCATCTCCATGGAGCACTTCTATAACTCGGGTCCTCAGGCGCAGCAGCGAGGATTCGAGAGCGCAGGTCCCCAAGAGGCCGAGGTGCTTGCGTGCGAGCGCATCGAGGCGGCGACGCCCACGGCACTACCCACCGGCACCCAGGACAGACGTCACAGCGGACAACTCACGCAGGAGGAGCGCCGCCAGCGTCGCGAACAGGCACAGGACAAGGCTACTTCCAGGGATCGCCGCGCTTCCTCCGCCCCCGAGGGCGAAGTCGACATCCCACGAGCGACCGAACAGGGACTGCTCAACCCCAACGACACCGCGCCCGACAACGCCGACCCCGGCATGGGCTACATCTTTGAACACACCCGCGGACGCAAGTGCCTGGTCTTTGCCAACTCGCGCGAGGAGGCAGAGGCCGTGTGCTCCATGCTGCGCAGCTACTGCGAGAGCCGGCACGAGCCCGACCGTTTCCTCATCCACCATGGCAATCTTTCGGCATCGCTGCGCGAGACGGCCGAGGAACTCATGCGCGATGAGGAGCAGGCGCAGACAACCGTCACCACCTCTACGCTGGAACTCGGCATCGATATCGGCCGTCTGGAGCGTGCCTTCCAGATCGATGCGCCGTTTACCGTCAGCTCCTTTTTGCAGCGAATGGGCCGCACGGGGCGCCGCGATCTTCCGCCCGAGATGTGGTTCGTCATGCGCGAGGAAGAGCCCGAGCCGCGCACGATGATGCCCGAGACCATTCCGTGGAAGCTCCTGCAGGGCATTGCGCTCGTACAACTCTATCGCGAGGAAAAGTGGGTCGAGCCGC
Source organism: Collinsella sp. (assembly GCA_019414205.1). GTDB lineage: Bacteria > Actinomycetota > Coriobacteriia > Coriobacteriales > Coriobacteriaceae > Collinsella. The sequence goes on from DXML01000024.1 coordinate 48,254, forward strand.
CCGAGCTCGATCGACTCCCCTACAGCCTGCTCTACCACCAGACTATGTCGACGCTTGCCAGCACCGGCGAACTCACGCCGGCAGAGCTTGCCCGGCGCGTGCTCACACTCAGCTATTTCCATCGCATCTCGGCCGATGACTATCGCGTGTTGCTGCGTCACCTCATTACCATCGACCATATCCAAGTCACCGAGGGTGGCGGGCTCATTGTGGGTCTCGCGGGCGAGCGCATCATCAACAACTTTAAGTTCTACGCCGTGTTCCAGGAAAACGAGGAGTTCACCGTTCGCAGCGAGTCGGCCGAGTTGGGCACGATCGTCAATCCGCCACCGCCCGGTGAGCGCATCGCCATCGCCGGACACTGCTGGATTGTCGAGGAAGTGGACTGGAAGCGTCATACCGTCTTTGCCACGCAGGTCAAGGGCCGGGTGCCGGCCTACTTTGGCGACTGCCCCGGTGACATCAATACACACGTACTCGAGCGCATGCGCAAGGCGCTCAACGAGCACGCGACATATCCGTACCTTATGGGCAACGCGAGAGCCCGCTTGGCGCAGGCTCGTCATACGGCCGATATTTCGGGTGCGGGAACTAAGCCGCTCATCAACCTGGGCGGCGATACCTGGGCACTTTTCCCCTGGCTGGGCAGCTACGCCTTTTTGGCGCTCGAGCGCATGCTCAAGATTAAATGTGCCGCGGAACTGGGCCTTCGCGGACTTGACCCGTCACGCCCGTACTTTATGCAGTTTAAGATGAAGGCCGACGAGGAGACGTTCTTTGAAGTGCTCGCCGCCGAGGCCGAGAAGGACTTCGATCCCATCGAGCTCGTCTATCCCGGCGAGGTTCCCTACTTTGACCGTTACGACGAATTCGTTCCAGAAGAGCTCGTGCGCAAGGGCTTTGCCGAAGGCGTGCTCGACATCGAAGGCATGAAGCAGCGCGTTCTCGGCTGGCGCGACCACACATAAAACCAGTCTTTTTTGGGACGGGGAGACTTACTTGTCGTGAAGGGCAGCGCCAAGGAAGTCGACGTCAAAAGGCACGGCTTCGGCAAAGGTGTAGTCGCCGTCGCTGGCGATGAGCAGGTAGTTCTCCTCGCCACCGAACTCCGCATCGCCACACGGGACCACCCAGGCATGGGCGAACACCTCGAGCGCCGTGGCAGCGCAGTCGCGCAGGAACGTCACATCGCTCCCCTCGCTTGCGCTCACGATATTGGCCACGTAGATACCCCCGGGGTTCAGGCTGCCTCGCACCAAACGCAACGCCTCAACCGTCGCCAGCTCGCGTACGGGCTCGACACCGCCAAAGCAATCGCTCACGACCACGTCGTAGCGACGATGCCCCACGCTCGTCACGCCCAGGTACGAACGCGCCTCGGCGGTAATCACCCGCAGGCGATCGCCCGCCGTACGCTCTAGCTCGTCTAGGTAGAACCAGCGGCGGGCCAGACGCGTAATCTCGGAATCGTACTCAATGACGTCCATGCGCAAACTCTCGTGCGACATCAGCGCGAACTTGGGATAGGCAAACCCGCCACCACCCAGCATAAGCATGCGGTCGATGCCATGACCATAAGCATCGTGCATGGCGTCCTCGGTCTCAAACACATCGTCAAACGCACGATAGTATGCAAAGACGGGCTCTGCCCAACGCTCGCCAACGTAGGTCGCGCTTTGGTACACGCCGCCTTGCACCAACACGCGGACTTCGTCGCCGTTCTCATCGTGCACGCGTTTCACACACGCCAACCCATTGCGAGTTCGCGCAACCTGCAGACAGGCAGCGCGAACAGCGACGGCGGCCGCACCAAGCGCCGCGGCTCCCAGAGCAACGCCGGCAACGACGCCAGCAGAAACACTCGGCTTGTTCATCTAGAGCTCCTTTTGCAGATAGAGTCCATGGTCGTAAAAACCCAAATGGCGATAGTACTCGCGCGTACCGATCGCGCTGATCACGTTGATGCGCGTGTAGCCCGCGTCCCGAGCAATATGGCACGCACGCTCCACCAGCGACCGTCCCAATCCATGGTGCTGGGCTGCCTGGCCTTGATCCCCCACACGCGCCGCCATGCCATACACGTGCACCTCGCGAATCATCGCCTCGTCCGGCATCGTCGGCAACTCGTCCGCATGTGCGGTGACAAAGGCGCGATCGGGCAGGGACAGGCGCAAAAAACCCGCGATCTTGCCCTGCGGCGTCACCCACTGCAAAAAGCGCTCGTGCGTCACCGGCGTCTCGTACGCCACTTCCTCGTCAAGGGCCAACTCGCCCAGGTCGGCACCCGCCGTGCTAATCTCGCGATAGCGAATCTCACGCACCTTGGCGCCCTTGCCCTGCGCCGCCAGGCAATTCTCGACCAGCTGGCGAAGGTTGGGCTTCTTGTTGCCCACCATAATGTCGTCGGAACTAAAATCGCGAATCATACGGCTAATGCGGCAGAACGTCGGCGTCACCACGATGTCGTTTGCCAGCACATCGAGCAGCTCGTCCTCGGTATAGGGGCGCCACTCGCCACGCTCGTAGCATCCCACCAGACGCGAGCCCTCAATGAGCGCACACGGGTAGACCTTGACCTCGTCGGGCATAAAGGCGCCCTCGGTCATAAAGCGCTCGTAGTCGCGCTTGTCCCCCTCGGGTGTGGCGCCCAGCAAGTTGAGCATAAAATGCGCATGGATCTTAAAGCCAAACAGGCGCGCAAGCGAAAACGCCCGCTCGATCTGCGCCACCGAAATGCGACGCTCGTTGATATCGAGCAGGTGCTGGTCGAGGCTCTGGATACCCATCTGAATCTTGGTGCAGCCCAGGCGGCGGATGAGCGTGAGGGCCTGCGGCGTTACGGCATCGGGGCGCGTCTCGATAACGAGTCCCACCACGCGATGCTTCGCCGTCTCGTTGATGCGCTGCTGACGCTCGAGCTCCTCCATCGTTGCCGTCTGCCACTCGGTGACCTCGCCCCACGGCGTGCCGGGGCCGTACAGACGACGTACCGCACGGTTATAGCATCCCACGGCAGCATCCACACGCTCCTGCTCGTCGGTAACGCCGCTCGCAAGCTCGGCCTCATCAGTCACAATGCCGGCAGCCCGATAGCGCTCGCGGCGGTCTGCTACCACCGGCGGCAGGGCATCGGCGGGAGCGTCATCGAGCAGGCGCCCCGCCTCGGCACGGTTGATGCCCGGACGCGCCAACATGGGGTTAGCCGCCACACCAGCCACGGCATCGTCATTGAGCGCACGGAAGAGCTCCGACATAAACCATGCCTGATACCCTTGCGGATAGTCGCTCCAGGTACCACCGAGCACGATGAGCTCTATCTTGTCGGTCGCATGCCCCATCTGCGAAAGCGCGGTCAGACGAGCGCTCACCTGCAGATACGGATCGAAGCAGTTTTGCTCCGCACGGGCACACGCCGGCTCAGCGTGCAGATAGCTCTTGGGCATGCGCAGATCGTTGGGACAAAATAGGCAATCGCCCGAGCATGGCCAGGGCTTGGTGATAACGGTAATGGTCGCCACGCCCGAAGCCGTGCGGCGCGGCTTCATGCGCAGCACCTGCAGCAGTTGGCGTTCCAGATCGGAATCGACATTCCACGCAGCCCACCGAGCCGGCTCCTCACGTTTAACCCGCTGGTAGAACGGCAGCAGACGGCGCTTGGCCAAATCGCGTTTGTCGGCACCCTCACGGCGCGCCTCGGCATGTATCAGTTTGACGAGCGCCTTGTCGTCCACGGTCTCACCGCGACGCAGAGCCTCGAGTATGTTCAAGATAATCTGTTCCATGTCCCCATTGTAAAGGCAAAGGCGCCGAAGCCGACCACGGCCCCGGCGCCTCCATCAAAGAGTATGCCTATATGTACCGATCTCCGAAAACCGCATGTCACTCCGGATCAAACGACATGTCGCCCAAACCGACCTTAAAACGATACGTGGCAGACTTATCGCCGTTATCGAATTCAAGATTCAAAATGGTCTCGCCATCGTAGCCAAGCGGAAGGAAATCGCTCTCAAAATCGCCGCTGCCCACGGTAAGGCTCGCCTTAAAGCCCGTAGAATTCGGAACCGTCATCTCCACATCGCCCGAGTCCACGCTCACGTCCATCGACTTCGCGGGGGCCTGGTAGAGCTCGAACGTCGCATCGCCCAAACCGACCTTGGCATTCAGAGTGTCGGTCACGGCGCCCGTAAACGCGACGTCTCCCGAGTCCAACGTCAAATCAAAGTCGTGGCACGCAATGTCCGCGACCGTCAGGTCTCCCAACCCCACGTTTGCCGTAATGCCCGTCATGTTATCGGCAAGCTCACGCGGCAGTTCAATGGTGACCTTACGGTCATGGGCGCGCTCGTCATCGCAGTCGAACTGGCTAATCTTGAGTGTAGAGCCCTCGATCTTGGCTAGATTCTGAGTGGCGGCATCGGAAGCAGATGCCCCCTTTGCAACGTGCCCGCTTTCGATGACACGTACCGGTCCGTCAGAGACACGTTTAACCTCGACCGTCCCCGACGTCACATCCAAGTCGAGCGATTGGAACGCGTCTTCGTCAAAAGTCGTGCTCGAAAGCTGCTGAGGCCGAGCGGAATAGTTACCGCCATCCAAAAGATCGTCCTCGTCAAACATATCGTCCATACCAGACAAGCCGGGTACAACATCGTCGAGATCCCACGGGCCATCAAAATGAATCAAAGTCCGCGAAATACCAAAGACAAGTCCGATGATGAGCACGAACGCTCCGATGCCAACGCCCAAGCGTACCTTGGATTCATGCGAAAGCTTCATCATTCATCACCCTCTTTGGCGATCGGGTCAGCGGTAGTCGCGGTAGCCACGCCAGCATCAACCGCAGCGGAAGCATCCTGCACCTGAGTCCTAGCCGTCACCGGTGCCGAACCAACCTGGATATCTCCGCGCGCCCAATCGCCATCGAGCGCACGCGCCACCCAGTGATAGATGGGGATCGTAAAGAAGATCAGCGCGGCAAAGGGGCCGGCACCAAACGGGAACATCAGCAAAAAGAACAGCAGCCAGCACACAGCCCAATATGGGAACGACTGAAACGGACCCTTCACCGGAGTCGAGCCAACCGCACCGCCACTCGTCGCCTGCGCCGTAGCGGCATTGGCGGCCTGCGCGCTCCAACTTGCCGCTTGCGCCGCCTTGGCCGCAGCGTCACTTGCCTGCGTTGCCGCCTCGGTAGCGCGTGCCGCCGCCTCGTGGGTGCGGGCACGCTCTGCCGCCTCGGCTTCGCGCTGACGGGCGCGGTCCTCGTTCTCAAACTCGATATCGTCCTCGATCTCGTCGCTCGGATTGAGCAGCTCATCCAGACTCACACCATAGAGCTTGGCGAGCGAAATCAGGTTCTCGGTATCGGGCGAGCTCTCCGCGCGCTCCCATTTACTGACTGCTTGGCGTGACAGTCCCAGCTTTCGCGCCAATCCTTCTTGGCTAAAGCCCTTGCTGCGGCGAAGGTCGGCGAGCCGCTGAGCAGTTTCTACATTCATGGTTCCTCCTATGCGATGCCAGCCGTGCCGCCGGACCGTTTTTGTTCTTAAGGCGCCTTGCACAGTTAAAAATCTATCCGCCACCGCCAAAATCATGCCACCTATTCTAGTGAGATTTTTGACAACCGGCGGTTGCGGGCACATATGAGCTGCGGAAATGTGTCCAAACAAAGCAATGACCCACAGCTCGGTTGTCCCCGTTGCGGCGTTAACGGTAGTATGGTCGTACTGTTTATTCCGCACCGCCATCGGAGGGAGTTCCGCGCCGTGAACCGCGATTTCGCATCATCGCTCATCCAGCTCAACAATACGTTCTATCGCGAGCACTCCGCTTCCTTTTCCGATACGCGCCAAGCCCCGTGGCCCGGCTGGGTGCGCACCATGGACATCGCGCTTGAGCAGCTCGATGTGGCCACGATCGAGCATCCCGTCCGCGTCTTCGACCTTGCCTGCGGCAATATGCGATTCGAGAACTTTGCCGCCGGCGGGGCACTTGCCGCCAAGGGCGTCGACGGCGCAAACCCCTCGGCAGATGCCAGCTGCCCGTTTGAGTTCTATGGTGTCGACTCGTGCCAAGATCTGGCAATAGACGCCCACGGCCACGCCCTGCGCATTCCCAACCTGCACTTCCAGGAACTCGATGCGCTCGACGCCCTCATGAAGCTCAACCCCGCCGAGACGCCCGATGTGCTTTTCGATGCCCCGCTCGCCGATATCTCGGTCTGCTTTGGCTTTATGCACCACGTGCCGTCATGCGAGTACCGCGTGCGCGTGCTCGACGCCCTGGTGCGCCAGACGCGCCCGGGCGGCATCATCGCTATCAGCTTTTGGGAGTTTATGAACGACGAGCGCATGGCGCGCAAGGCCGTTCGCGCCGAGGCCCGCGCCGAGCTCGCACCACCGTTTGAGGGATACGATTCCGCACAGTTCGAGGCCGGCGATCACCTCATCGGCTGGCAAAACGACCGCCACGCCTACCGCTATTGCCATCACTTTGACGATCAGCAGATCACCGACCTGGTGCGCGGCGTCCGTACGTTCTACAAAAGCGGCGAGGTCCCCGTGCGCGAGCTCGAGCGTTTCCACGCCGACGGCCGTAGCGGCGAGCTCAACCGCTATGTAATCCTCAAGCGCCTGTAGGCATCGACGACTCGCCGCCGGGCCGCGCCGCAACGTTCGGGCAAACTATGCCCACCCCTTTTTCAACCCATTGATGGAACGCGCAGCCATGCGTTCCATACTTATGACCAAGGAGCCTCATGGGAGCCGTCCACGTTCGCACGCCTAAGAACTTTGTGCTCGAGGAGCGCCTGGAGCGCTACGCCGATGCAATTGAGACGAACCCCGAGGCCTATGCCGGAGATTGGCGCGAGGCCTGTGCGCCAGTTGGCAGCAAGCCCTTCGAACACCTTCACCTGGACCTTGGTTGTGGCAAGGGAACGTACCTTGTAGAGCGCGCGACCCACGAGCCAAACACCCTCTTTATCGGTATGGACCAGGAGCCCATCTGCATCGCCTATGCCGCGCAGAAAATCTGCGAGCAGGAGCTATCAAACGTACTCGTCCTGCCCCGAGGCGCCGCATCGCTGCCGCAGCTGTTTGCCGCAGGCGAGCTCGATGCCATTACCATTAACTTTCCCACGCCGCAGCCCAAGGCCAAGTACGCCAAAAAGCGACTCGTCCATGTCGACCACCTAATGCTGTACCGTCCGCTCTTTGCAGCCGGCGCCACCGTCACGCTGCGCACCGACAGTAAGCCATTGCGCGACTACGCCTTGGGGCAGTTTGCTGCGGCCGGCTATGACACGCTTTGGGTAAGCGACGACGTCCGCCGCGACCATCCCGAGCATCCCGAGACCGAATACGAATGCCGCACGCGCGAGATGGGTGCCGTCGTCTATGGCATTTGCGCCACGCCCGGTGCGCAGCCCAGTGACGATGTGCTCACGGCGGGTCACATGCAGGAGCAAAGTCTTGCCTGCTACCTGCCCGATAACCTCGATGAGCTCACCTATGTACCTCTGGGCATGGAAGAAGCCGTCGAGAACTTTAGAAACCGCGCCCGCAAGGGCAAGAAGCGCTTACCGCAGGAGTCCTAGGGGCTTCTGATGGTCGCGGCATCGGCAAACAAGCGCAAATAAGCGCCAGCGAACGGTCCTCAAACCTAAGTGAGTAGACTATTTAGCAATAGCCAAGCACAACCCGCATAGTGAAAACTAAAACCGCAGGTAGAGCCCTTGCGCAAAAGCCATGTGCTCGCGATATCGCAAAAAGTCTACTCACTTAGCTGGCTACTGCACCAAACGGCTGGGCAGAACGCCCATTTCCTGCATTTTCTCGCGTGCTGGCACCCCGCGCCGCCGCTACGCCATAATAGTTGGCGAACAATCGCGAGAGAAAGCAACCACACATGGCACAGACCACGACAGATACCGCCGCCAGCACCGTCTCGGGCGCCGGCGCCGCCAGCTCATTCTCGGGCGGCACGGGAACCGAGGCCGAGTTCGGCTCGCTCGGCGCGCTCTCCCCCGCTTGGTGGGAGCCCGAGGATGGCAGCGAGCCCGAACCGTGGCTCACGCCCGATCAGGCCTTCGAGCGCTTCTTTGAATGGACGAGCGACCGCGGCATCGAGCTGTGGGATCACCAAGAAGAGGCCCTCATGGACCTGGCTGCCGGCGATCACGTCATTTTGGGCACACCGACCGGATCGGGCAAGTCGCTTGTCGCGCTGGGCATGCTCTTTATGGGCATGGCGCAGGGCAAGCGCTGCTATTACACGGCCCCCATCAAGGCCTTGGTCAGCGAAAAGTTCTTCGACCTGGTACAGGTGCTCGGCCGCGATAACGTCGGTATGATCACCGGCGACACGCATATCAATACCAAAGCGCCCGTCATCTGCTGCACGGCAGAGATCCTTGCTAACGACGCACTGCGCGAGGGCGAAGATGCCGATGTGGGCTGCGTCGCCATGGACGAGTTCCACTACTTTGCCGACCCCGATCGCGGTTGGGCCTGGCAGGTACCGCTGCTCACCCTGCCTCACACACAATTCATGCTCATGAGCGCCACGCTCGGCGATGTCACTGCCATCGCCGCCTCACTCGAGGAGCACACCGGCGCTGCTTGCGACTTGGTCGTCGACGCCCCGCGTCCTGTTCCGCTGAGCTACGACTATGTGACAACCTCCCTCGAGGGCACGGTCGAGCTCGCCATGCGCCGAGGCGAGGCCCCGCTCTATATCGTGCACTTTAGCCAGGATGCTGCCCTTGCGACGGCACAGTCGCTCGCCAATTTTGGCATCGCCAGCAAGGAGCAGCGCGAGGCCATCAAAGAAGCGGCAAAGGGAACGAGCTTTTCCACGGCCTTTGGTAAGATTCTCAAACGTCTGCTTGGATGCGGCGTCGGCGTGCACCATGCTGGCATGTTGCCGCGCTATCGCCTGCTTGTCGAGCGCTTGGCGCAGCAGGGTCTGTTGCCCGTCATCTGCGGCACCGATACGCTCGGCGTCGGCATCAACGTACCCATCCACACCGTGGTGCTCACCGCGCTCACCAAGTTCGATGGCTACAAGATGCGTCGTCTGCGCGCCCGTGAGTTCCATCAGATTGCCGGTCGCGCCGGCCGCTCGGGCTTCGATACCGAGGGCATGGTGATTGCCGAGGCGCCCGAGCACGAGATCGAGAATGCCAAGCTTATGGCCAAGGCGGGCGACGACCCCAAGAAGCTCCGCAAGATTAAAAAGAAGAAGGCCCCCGAGGGCTTTGTCACCTGGAACAAGCAGACCTTTGAGCGCCTGATCGAGACGCAGCCCGAAACGCTCAAGCCGCGCCTTCGCATCACACACTCCATGGTGATTAGCGTGGTCGAGCAGGGCGGCGACGCTCGCGCCCGCGTGCACGACCTCATCGAGACAAGCCTGCAAACGCCCGAGGAAAAGGCTAAGCTCGAGGTTCGCGCCGACGAAATATTCGCCACGCTCATCGATTCCGGCGTCGTCGTTCGCACCGAAGTGCCGCCCGCACCCGACGCTCCGGCTGACGCCGCGCCGGACATCGACTACGCGCTGACGGTCGACCTGCCCGAGGACTTTGCGCTCGACCAGCCGCTCTCGCCGTTTTTGCTTGCCGCGCTGGAGTTGCTCGATCCCGAGAGCGAGACCTATACCATGGACCTCATCTCGATGGTCGAGGCTACGCTCGAGGACCCCAAGCAGGTATTGCGCGCACAGGAGCGCGCCGCGCGCGACTGCGCCATGGCCGAAATGAAGGCCGACGGCATTGAGTATGAGGAGCGTCTGGAGCGTATTCAGGACGTCACGTACGAAAAACCGCTCGAGGATTTGCTCGACGCCGCCTTTGACAAGTACTGCCAGGAAGTACCCTGGGCCAACGACTACCAGCTCTCGCCCAAGAGTGTCCTGCGCGACATGCTGGAAAGCGCGAGTGACTTTAAGGGCTATATCCAAAAGCTCGGCATCGCCCGCTCCGAGGGCATTCTGCTGCGCTACCTAGCCGAGGCCTACCGTTCCCTCGATCGCACCGTGCCCATTGAGAAGCACGATGAGCGCTTGCGTGACATCATTTCGTGGCTCGGCTTTGTGGTGCGCTCGGTCGACTCGAGCCTGGTGGACGAGTGGGAGAACGCCGGCAACCCGGCAGCCCTCGACGCCGCGCCGCCGCAGGGCATCGACGAGGTCGTGGCGGATCGCCGCGGCTGCACGCTGCTGGTGCGCAACGCGCTCTTCCGCCGCGTGACCCTTGCCGCCCGCGAGCACGTGCGCGACCTGGGCGAGCTCGACGACGACTGGGGCATGAGCGAGATCCGCTGGCAAAAGGCGCTCGATGCCTACCATGAGCAGCACGAGGAAATCCTCACCGACGGAGACGCCCGCAGCGCCGCGATGTTTTCCATCGACGAGTCCGACGAGAAGACCGCGCACGTATGGCACGTGCACCAGATCTTTGCTGACGAGGATGGCGACCACGATTTTGGCATCATGGGCGATGTCGATCTGGACGCCACGCAAGACGGCGGCGAGGTAATCTTCAAGAACTACCGTGTCGGCTTTATCGAGGACCTGCTCGAGGACTAGCCGGGCGCAATGGGACGAAACAAAGCGGGGCCGCTGGCAACATCGCCAGCGGCCCCGCTTTTTGCGCGATACGCTATCCCCTACTCGGCATCCTCGACCTCATACGAATCCGCCTCGGCTGGCTCATCGTTCGTCTCTGTCGCGGCCCCGCGCGCCTCGTCAAACGCTGCTTTCATGGTCTTGTTGCCCCACGTGAGCTTGCGAATGGTAAGATCGTCGGCTTTCTTGTTGGCAAGGCGCAGATTGTTCTCGGAGGACAGCAATGCCTCCTTGGTTTTCTGCAGATGGCTAATCGTCTTGTCGATCTCATCGATTGCCGTTTGGAACTTGCGGCTCGCGATCTCGTAGTTGCGGCCGAAATCGTTCTTGAACTTCTCCATCTTGGCTTCGAAGTTCGTGACGTCGATATTCTGCTGTTTGTACTCCGCCAGCTCCTGCTTATAGCGAAGCGAACCCATGGCGGCATTGCGCAGCAGAGTAATGATGGGAATGAAGAACTGCGGGCGGATCACATACATCTTCTCGTAGCGATAGCTCACGTCCACGATTCCCGCGTTGTAAAGCTCGCTCTCGGGCTCGAGCAGCGTGCAGAGCACCGCGTACTCACAGCCTTTCTGGCGACGATCGTGATCGAGTTTCTTAAAGAAGTCCTCGTTTTTATGCTTGGTCGCGGTCTCGTCGTTCTCGTTTTTCATCTCGAACATAATCGAAATGACCTCGTTGCCGCTCGCGTCGCACTCACGGAAAATGAAGTCTCCCTTGGTGCCCTCGGATGCATCGTTATCTTTCTCGAAGTACGCATTGGGAAACGCCGTCATGCGCAGACGGTTAAACTCGGTCTCGCAGTGCTGCTCGAGCGACTCGCCCACCATCTTGGTGGACAGGCGAACCTTCATGTCCTTAAGGCGCTCAATCTCTTCATCCTTGTAGCGAATCAGGTCATCGCTCGCGCGCTTGGCCTGCGCAAGCTCGAGCTCGTGTGCCGCCTTGGCTTGCTCCTCGCGAGAATCGCGCACCGCCAGCTCGCTCGTCAGTTTGGCACGTGCCTCATCGCGCTCTCGCTCCGCCGCGGCGACCGCCTCTGACAGGTTCATTTTTGCCATCAGTTCCTGCTCGCGCAGCTGGGCACGCAGGCCCTCGGCCTCTTGCTCGGACTGAGCCTTTGCGGCGGAAAACTTCTCTTGCACCTTCGCGCGATAGTCAGTAAGCGCGCGCTCGGCCTCGCTGCGAGCGGCATCGAGCTCACGCTGCGACTCTGCCGCGGCAGCGGCAAGCGCCATCTCCTGGGCCTTGTCCGCCGCGGCGATCCTGGCCTGCAGCTCGGCAATCTGAGCGTCGCGCGCGGACAGGTCGTTTTGAGCAGCATTGCGTGCCGCCGCCTCGGCAAGCCTGGCTTCATCATCTTTGCGCTCCAACTGCGCACGTAAATTGTCGATCTCGCGCTGAAGCTCGGCATTCTCCTTTTGAGCATCGGAACGGGCCTCAACCGCCGCGCGCTGACTTGCACTCTCGCGCTCTGCGGCAGCGCCTTCGAGCTTGGCGCGCAGCTCGGCAAGCTCAGCGTCGCGCTTGGCAACCTCTTGTGCCAGCTGCTGAGCTGCAGCGTTCTTCTGCTCGACAAGCTGAGCGTCGCGCTGAGACTCTGCCTTTTGCAAGGCAGCCGTCGAGCGCGAGCGCTCAAGCTCCAGTGCCTGCTCGCCCTCGCGCTGGACCGCCTTCACGCGCTCATCCAGGTCGCGCGAGAACTCGGCATCGCGTACTTGCTTGACGATATCCGCATAGCCAGACGCATCGACCTTAAACACTTCGCCGCAATGCGGGCACTTGATCTCGTTCATAGCAGCTCCTCGATGGACGCAAATTTCAACCGCCTACACTCTACCGCGCCGCACGGACAAAAAAGGCGCCGCTGCCATAATGGCAACGGCGCCAGAGCCACCACAAAGGTGCCCGTCCCCTTTGTGGTGGCTCTGGCGCCCTATAACCCAAAGAAGCTAAGAATCTGATCGCGGCTTACGGGCTTGTACTCGTTGGCATCGAGACCGACATCGTAGCGAAAGATAGGGCGTTCGCGATCGCGGTTGCGCACGTTGGTGCGGTCTCCCCTGCTGTGGATATGCCCGTGTAGCATGATGGCGCCACGCGCCTTGCCGTTCCAGCTGAGCATGGGGTAATGGCTCAAAACCAGGCGATGGCCCTTGGCATAGCCAGGAGCAATCTCCAGGTAATCGCGCACGTCTTCCCAAATCTGCGGTACGTCGGGATCTTCCCAGTCGCTGTCATGGTTACCACGGATGAGCGTCACATTCTGGCATTCGATGCACTCGCGCAGGCGCACCGCCTCCGCCAGGGGCAAACGATAGGTAAAGTCTCCCAAGATATAGAGGCGGTCGTCCACAGCCACGCACTCATTGATGGCATCGATGACCTTGCGGTTCATCTCCTCGACCAAATCAAACGGTCGATCCATGTCGTGCAAGATATTCGTATCGCCCAGGTGCAGGTCGGCGGTAAACCACATCATCGTCTCTGTCCTCATTTCGCAACGCGTCTAACACGTGCCTAGTATACAGATGCAGCGATGCGACAGTTACCCAAAGAGCCCGCCGAACAGACCTCGGCGGCGCTTGTCCTTTTTATTCGAACCTTTATCCTGGGTGTTCTTATCCTTTTGCTTTTTGCGATCCTGCTCCAGCTCATCGTCATCGAGCAGCATATCCCACTCAAACGGATCGTCCGTCAAATCGAACAGGTCGTCGTCAAACATGGCAGCCTCCATTGCCGACTAGCGAGCATCCACCACATAGAGCCCAACGCGCACCTGATGCCACGGGCTGCGCTCGGGGGCAACCTGTTGCACACGGGCCTCAAATACGTCCTCGTGGCCGTAATACATCATCAAGGACAGTGGGCCGACCTCGTTTCCCGGAACGTAGCCAAGTTTGGTCTTGCCATAGTAGATCGCAACTGCCTCGGGGTCATGAGGATTATCGCGCTCGGCACACAGCGTCAGTTTATCGCCCGCTTTAAGATCACCTAGGACCAAAGCGCCGTCGGCATATTGAAATCCTGCAATGTGAAATGACAGAAGAACACGTGAAGGCTCGTACATAGCAACTCCCCTAACGGCCGGATAAACCGGCGTTTAACCTTACAGAGAAGTCTACGAACTCGCGCGGACACAAATTCGCCCCACCCGTGCCTTTTCGACCGTTTGTCGCTACACCATCTGATTCTAATGCACAAACATGCGCACGAACTTGTGCTTCCAGCTTGCGTAAGGAGCGTAGCGGAATGGCACGTCCAGCCACGTTGCCTTGTTCACGATGCTCTTCTTGTGGCTAAACGTATCGAAGCTCTCGCGTCCATGGTACTGCCCCATACCGCTCGCTCCCATGCCGCCAAAGCCCATATGGCTCGTAGCCAGATGCATGATGGTGTCGTTAACGCAGCCGCCGCCAAAGGGCACGTAGCGCACAAAGCGCTGCTGAACCGCGCGATCCCGACTAAAGATATACAGGGCCAGCGGCGTCGGGCGATTAGTGATGAACGCCTCGGCCTCGTCTAGGCTCTCAAACGTCAGCACCGGCAAGATGGGACCGAAGATCTCCTCCTGCATCACGGCGTCATCGGGGGTCACGCCGTCTAGGATCGTCGGCTCAATCTTGAGCGGCGACTCGCGCGCCGTGCCTCCCAGCACAACCTTATCGGGGTCGATCAGCCCGCGCACGCGCGCAAAATGCTTGGCGTTGACAATATGACCGTAGTCCTCGTTGTCGAGCGGGTGCTCGCCAAACATACGGCGGGCCTCTTCCCTGATGAGGTCCAGCAGCTCGTCGTGCACGCGCGCATCGACCAGCAGGTAGTCGGGCGCCACGCAGGTCTGCCCTACGTTGAGCCATTTACCAAAGGCGATACGCCGTGCCGCGACCTTCAAGTTTGCCGTCGCATCAACGATGCAGGGGCTCTTGCCGCCCAGCTCAAGCGTCACGGGCGTGAGGTTTTTGCTCGCGCGCTCCATGACGAGCTTGCCGACCGGAACGCTACCGGTAAAGAAGATCTTGTCCCAGCACTCGTCGAGCAGCGCTTCGTTTTCGGCGCGGCCGCCCTCGACAACCGTCACCAGACGCGGATCAAACGCCTCTTCACAGATCCGCTTGAGCACCGCGCTTGATGCCGGAGCATAGGCGCTCGGCTTGATGACCACGGTATTGCCCGCGGCAAGGGCGCCGGCAAGCGGCTCGAGCGTTAGCAAAAACGGGTAGTTCCAGGGCGCCATAATGAGCGTGACGCCATAGGGCACGGCTTGCGTTTTGCACACACTCACGGCGTTGGCGAGGTCACACGGACGCAGGCGCGGACGACTCCATCGAGCCACATGCGCAATCTGATGACGAATCTCGGAAAGCGAGGTGCCGATCTCACACATATAGGCCTCGTCATGCGACTTTCCCAAATCGGTCTTGAGCGCATGGGCAATATCGGGTTCGTGCGCCCGCACTGCGTCGCGCAAGCTCACGAGCGCGCGACGGCGAGCGTTAACGTCAAACGTGGCGCGCGTCTTAAAGTAGGCGCGCTGATCGCCGACGATGCGCGCAATTTCCTCGGTGTTCATGGGCCCTCCTAATTCTCGTCTTCAAACATACCACCCGCAACGACCTCGTACATATGCTCGAGCTCAAGACGGTCCATTAGAAGCGGAACGGGGTATAGCGGATTGGCCTCGGCATCGGCATGGGCCGCCATTTGCGGAATATCGGAGCGGCGAATGCCCGTCACATATTTGGGAATGCCCAAGGCGGCATTCATGCGGTCGACCCAATCGATAAAGGCCTCGGCCGCAAGACTGTCCTGCGCGGTAGCCGGCGCAATGCCCGCCATGCGAGCAAGATCGGCAAGCTTGGGGGCGGCGGCGTCACCATAAGCGCGAAGCATGTGCGGCAGGATAATCGCGTTGGCCAAACCGTGCGGAATTCCGTATCGGCCGCCCAGACTGTGCGCGATGGCGTGAACGTATCCCACATAGGAGCGGGTAAACGCAACGCCCGCCTTATACGCCGCCGAAAGCATATTGCGACGCGCACGCATGTCGTCGCCATGCTCATAGGCCTCGAGCAAATTGTCGTGGATGAGCTGCACCGCCTGGCGCGCCATCTTGCGCGTGTAGGGCGTGGTGCTACGGCCGATAAAGGCCTCGACGGCATGCGTCAGGGCATCCATACCCGTCTGCCCCGTAATGGAGGCGGGCAGGCCACGTGTAAACTCGGGGTCGTGCACCGCAAAGCGCGGAATAAGCACAAAGTCGTTAATGGGGTACTTGTAGTGCGTCTCGTCATCGGTGATAACCGCCGCGAGCGTGACTTCGCTTCCCGTACCGGCGGTAGTGGGAACCGCAATAAGCAGCGGCAGGAGACGGTGAACGCGCAACAGGCCACGCATCTTGTTGATGGGCTTATTTGGCTGTGCGATGCGTGCGCCCACGCCCTTGGCGCAGTCCATGGCCGAACCGCCGCCAAAGCCGATAATGGCCTGGCAGGCGCTCTCGCGATACAGGGACGCCGCTTCCTCCACGTTTGAGACCGTGGGGTTCGTACGCGTTTCGGCATAGACCGTAACGCCAATCCCCTGAGCCGTAAGCGCACGCTCGAGTGATGCCGTGAGCCCCAAACGTGCAATACCAGGGTCTGTCACGATAAGGACCTTCTGGATCGAGCGCTTTTGAAGCACTGCGGGCACATCCTCGGCATGCTCCAAAATGCGCGGCTCGGTATAGGGCAGAATCGGCAACGCGATGCGAAAAACCGTCTGATATGTTCGGCACCAGGCACGACGGGCTAGATGCATAAAGGAAACTCCTTCATTTGTTGATAGGTCAACATTTGCTCGCCCGATTGTACTCAGCGGCGTCCGTATATGACTTGCAAACCGTTAATCAATCAACATCTTCATATCTCAAAATTGTTTTATCAAAAATCATTCCTAATAGGCTTCACATTCGGTCTCATTTATGGATAATAGAACTCGTCAAGACGCACGTCCGGAGAGGGCCCTTACGGGACCGGACGAGCGCACCATCGCCATCGATCGAAAGGATCGAATCATGAAGTTTGTTTGCCCCGTTTGCGGTTATGTGGAAGAGTTCGACGGCGACCAGCTGCCCGAGGATTTCAAGTGCCCCCAGTGCGGCGTTCCCGGTTCTCGCTTCCTGAAGCAGGAGGAGGGTCAGCTCGAGTGGGCTGCCGAGCACGTCGTGGGCGTCGCCAAGATGGAGGGCGTCTCTGAGGACATCGTTGCCGACCTGCGCGCCAACTTTGAGGGCGAGTGCTCTGAGGTCGGCATGTACCTGGCCATGGCTCGCGTCGCCCATCGTGAGGGCTATCCCGAGATCGGCCTGTACTGGGAGAAGGCTGCCCACGAGGAGGCCGAGCACGCCGCCAAGTTCGCCGAGCTTCTGGGCGAGGTCGTGACCGACTCCACCAAGAAGAACCTCGAGATGCGCGTTGAGGCCGAGAACGGCGCCACCGCCGGCAAGACCGATCTTGCCAAGCGCGCCAAGGCCGCTGGCCTCGATGCCATCCACGACACCGTGCACGAGATGGCTCGCGACGAGGCTCGCCACGGCAAGGCTTTCGCTGGCCTGCTCAAGCGCTACTTTGGCTAAGCCAACTGCCTGAGACATAACCTCTAGCTCGAAGAAGGCCCGGACCGTATTGGTTCGGGCCTTTTTGTGCCTCGAGGACTCGTTAACGCCCTGAAATAGAGCTATCTTCGGCATCGGTCTCTCGTCAAAAACTAAGTGAGTAGACTTTTCGAAACTTGCCGAGCAGACCATCCGTATTGCTTTATAAAGTCGCAGGTAAATGACTTGTTTCAAAACGGCCTGGTCGCCAAAGTGCCAAAAGCCTACTCACTTAGAACCGCAGCCGTCCACGATCGAGCTGTTTTGTGTCTAACGGGCATCTTTCCGTCAATTACTCCCAATTTTGTCCAGTCAACGAATAGTTCAGACCGGAGTAATGTCTCAGCCCTTTGCTCATCTGAGCTTTTATCACGATATTCAGCATCGAGCATCCTGCATACGGCCTTAACGATCGCGTGGAATCTACCCTCATCGGATATCTGTCTGTGTGTCAGGAGAAGTACATCGTAGCCCATGGCCTGAAGGGCCGTCATGCGGTCAGCGTCACGCAAGCCATCCCCTGCGCGTCCGTGCGAGGCCTTTCCCTGACATTCAATGGCCACCTGTCGCCTGCCGTCCGGCGAAGAAAGAAGTAGGTCGATATATACACGGGACTTTCCCACAATCGCTCGAGCACTTGTGCTTAGCATCACTTCAACATTAAGCTCTATGCCGCAAAAACCTTCGCCTCCCAGGGATCGCGGCAGTGCAAGTAGCAAATACGCCTCGACCTCAAAAGGCGACGCGGCGCCCAATGGAACGAGTTGCGATACCGCTATAAATCTATTGCCGTAACGCATCCCGCAAACATCTGAACAAAAACGGTCAAGGTCTCCGCCCAAAACCAAAGCGTCTCGACGCCATAAATTTGAGGCGGTGCCGTCCTCGGACGGGCAGCGCACCCAACCGAACGTTGTCGAAATCGCGCCCGAATCAATTGCACGCGAAAGCTCCGCCTCAAGTGCCGCCGGCAGGGCACACACCGCAAACAAGCCACACATCTCCGCCAATACCAAAAGAAGCTGAAGATCCGTCAGATGCCGCAACATGATGAATGCCGTCAGTAGAGGAGACGTAATCAAAACCCCATGCTCCGTTTCCAGCACGGATTCCCTGGGAAGCTCACCAAGAAACAGCCGCTGCCTAATGCTGACAGGACAAGTCCGTTTGTTTCTCGACCGAACCAATGTATACAACGGAAAACCGAGCGCGACCGCAGCCGTCGGGTTGCGGGCGAGATCATATCGCTGCCGGTCTTCTTCCGGTCGTGGAAGCGGCGGACACAAAGCGCGGACTTGAGGAGGCAAACGCCAGTACCTAAAAGCTGATATGTCACAAAGTAGATCCTTCATAGGCACAGGAAAACACGAATTTCAACCCAGCCGGTCTCGCTATGGCGCGAACGCAGCGTAAATGGCGTCGAACGGACTGTCAAGTTTTCAACAGCCCTCCCCAACTGACCAAAAGCTTGCCAAGAACTGGACGGGGCCCTGTTGAAAACCCCATTTTTTTCTCATGCAGGAGCTTTGCGCGGCAAGTGAGTAGACTTTTTTGAACATCCCGAGCAGGCCGGTCATCCTGCTTTTCAAAACCGCAGGTAGATAGCTTGTTACAAAACTGCCTGGTCGCCAAAGTGCTAAAAGTCTACTCACTTAGGTTGCAGAGTGCCCCCCATTAGCTGCAATTCCAAGGTAGTTAGTACTTTTGGACTCAGATCGTCATACTGAACAAGAATTTGAGTTGAGTTTTCAGGGACAGATGCGCCATCGGCACACCAAAAACAGTCACCGATATCGATAAAAGGGATGCTCGAGCGCGTGAGGGCCCGTGCAAAAGAGCTTCCGCCCGCGTCACGTTCCACGGCCACGACGCAGTAAAGGCCAGCGTCTGCGTGCTCGATCGAAACCTCCCCCGCCGGAAATGCCTTCCGTACAAGCGTCGCCAGGCCATCACGCGCCTCGCGAGCACGAACGCGTACGCGGTTCACATGTCGCTCGTAATCACCCGATTCCAGCAAACGCGCCAAGGCAACCTGATCAACAGAACTTACCGACGAGGCGTAGAAACCAAGGTTGCGTTTAAACCTCTCCATTAGCTCATCGGGCAGGACCATATACGCCAAACGCAGGGCCGACGACAGACTTTTTGAAAACGTGTTGGTGTAGATGACCGATTGGGCGGCATCGATCGACGCAAGCGCGGGAATCGGCTTACCGGCAAGGCGAAACTCGCAATCAAAGTCATCTTCGATGAGATACCGACCCGGCTGCTCGGCGGCCCAGCTCAGCAGGGCATAGCGACGCGCAATGCTCGTCACAAGGCCGGTCGGATACTGATGGGACGGCATCAGGTGAAGGACATCCGCCCCGGTTTTCTGCAGAGCGCTCAAGTCCACGCCCTCACCGTCCAACGGGATATGCCGCACTTCGCAACCCATGGCCTGATAGATGCGCGTCAAACGCAAATACCCCGGATCCTCAACGGCATACACCTTGTCCGCGCCAAGCAGCTGAACCAACATGGTATCGAGCAACTGGGCGCCCGCACCGATAACGATGTTGTTGGGGTCGACATTCATACCCCTTGTCCCGCGCAGATGGTGAGCAATTGCGCGTCGTAGCCGAACGGTGCCCTGCGCCGGCGCGGGCGAAAAGATTTCACGTTCGTCTTCGGACGTCAGTGTCGCCCGTAGCGCGCTTTGCCAAAGCCGCGCCGCCTCCAAAGCGGAAGAAGAAAGAGCCTCGAACTGCTCGGTCTGTCCGTCGGAATCATGCGCGCTGGGGCCAACAGAGACAGCATCTCGGTCGATATCCCCCGCGGCCAAAGACAAAACCGGTGCATCGGGAAGCTCGCACGCGTAGTAACCACGCCGCGGCTTTGAGCAAATATAACCCTCGGCAAGCAACTGGCTATATGCATTCTCGATGGTAATGACACTGATTCCCAGATGACTGGCAAAGGCACGCTTAGACGGAAGATGCTCCCCCGCCGCAATACGTCCAGCTACGATATCATCTCGAATTTGCTGGTAAACATACTCATAGAGCGATGCTTCGCCGCGGTATTCCAAATTATAGTCAAGCATGAGTTTGTCACCTGACCTTATCGAGTCATTCAATCTGGCATTAGTCTGACCTTGCTATTATCTCGAAAACTGAGTATTTCGCCATACCCAGCTCCCCGATAGGATGTTCCGTCAAGCAATACACATGCCAACCAAGGGAGCAACCATGGCAGAACAGACCAGCAAGGCCGATCGCGTTAAACTCAACCGCGAGCTCGCGCAGATGCTCAAGGGCGGCGTCATCATGGACGTCACCACGCCCGAGCAGGCACGCATTGCCGAAGAGGCGGGCGCCTGCGCCGTCATGGCACTCGAGCGCATCCCGGCCGACATCCGCGCAGCCGGCGGCGTCTCGCGCATGAGCGACCCCAAGATGATCAAGGGCATTCAAGAGGCCGTCTCCATCCCTGTCATGGCCAAGTGCCGCATCGGCCACATCGTCGAGGCGCAGGTCCTTCAAGCCATCGAGATCGACTACATCGATGAGTCCGAGGTTCTCTCCCCCGCCGACGATGTCTACCACATCGACAAGACCCAGTTTGACGTCCCGTTTGTCTGCGGTGCCCGTGACCTGGGCGAGGCGCTGCGCCGCGTCGCCGAGGGCGCCACGATGATCCGCACCAAGGGCGAGCCGGGCACGGGCGACGTCGTTCAGGCCGTGCGCCACATGCGCAAGATCAAAAAGCAGATCCGCGACGTTGTTGCCCTGCGTGACGACGAGCTCTTTGAGGCAGCCAAGCAACTGCAGGTGCCGGTCGAGCTGGTCCGCGAGGTCCATGCCACGGGCAAGCTCCCCGTCGTGAACTTTGCCGCCGGCGGCGTAGCGACCCCCGCCGACGCCGCGCTGATGATGCAGCTGGGCGCCGAAGGCGTCTTTGTCGGCTCGGGCATCTTTAAGAGCGGCGACCCCGCCAGGCGCGCAGCCGCCATTGTCAAGGCCGTGGCCAACTTCACCGACGCCAAACTCATCGCCGAGCTTTCGGAGGACCTGGGCGAGGCCATGGTCGGCATCAACGCCGACGAGATCGAGATCATCATGGAGGAGCGCGGACGCTAGTCCAGCAGAAAGGATCGCACATGAGCGATTACGCAGACCAGACGGTCGCCGTGCTGACGGTCCAAGGCGCTTTTGCCGAGCACGAGGCGAGGCTGTCCGAGCTGGGCGCACGTTGTATTGAGCTGAGGCAGGCGGCTGATTTGAAGCAGGACTTTGACCGTCTGGTACTTCCCGGCGGCGAGTCTACCGTTCAAGGGAAGCTGCTTGATGAGTTGGACATGCTCGAGGAGCTTCGTACCCGTATCGCTGAAGGCATGCCCGTCCTGGGCACCTGCGCTGGCCTGATTCTGCTGGCTCACGACCTTGCTGCCCATGACGATAAGGGCACGCCGCGTTTGGCAACCATGGATGTACTTGTCGAGCGCAATGCCTATGGCAGACAGCTCGGCAGCTTTCGAACCAAAGGGCAGGTAGCCGGCATCGACGGTGAAGTGCCGCTGACGTTTATCCGCGCGCCCCGCATCGTCGAGGTCCACGGCGACGCCAAGACCCTAGCCGAAGTCGATGGCCGCATCGTCGCCGCCCGCCAGGGCAACCAGCTCGGCGTAACCTTCCACCCCGAACTCGATGAAGACACCCGCCTCCACGAACTGTTCCTACAAATGTAGGCGGAATAGAAACGAGCGTGGATTTTCGCACACACAACAAATGAGAGTGGATAATCTCCCACTTTGAGCTTGAATGCAGGCTCAAACCGGGAGATTATCCACTCTCATCCTATGTAGTCGTTGGGGACGTTCTTAAACGACTACTCAAACAAGAACGTTCCCAACGACTACATTGCGATAGACAACCACGTTTGCTCAGATAAAACCGACCAAAATAAACCTGTCCCTTTTTGGCAGGTTTTGATCAAGGCAACGCCGATGTTTTGGCAACGCCAGCGAGCGCCGCCCAGGGCGAACAAGTTGGCATGAAAAAGGCAAGGCATAGACCTTCTGGTCATGCCTTGCC
>DXML01000003.1 GCA_019414205.1 Collinsella sp.
GACAAATCGCAATTTATCATCCACCAAGATCTTCACGGCTTTTGAAAAGACAGATAGTTACATGTCCAACGCTACAGAAGCCCGAGGACCGTCGCCTTTGATAGCATCTCGTAGGCTCGCGGATATGTCTCTTTGTCGCGCTCGGCCATAAATGCCCAGTTCGCCGTCACGTCAGCCGCCCTCACCATAGCCACCTTGGAGGAGTCGACATAGGAGACTGGAATCTTGGGCAGCCAGTCGCTAAATACAGGAGGGTAGGAGGTCTGCCACGTTGGGTTGAACATGCCGCAGCGCAGCTCCTCATCAACCGATTCTGCCAGGTTGTACTTTCCGTCGATCGAAGTCGAATGCTCGTCAACCACAACAGAAACTGCATCAACCTCGCTCGCGGCAATTCCCTGAAGCCTCAGCGCGTCAACGATGCCGGACTTCACGCCACGCTTTAGAGCGTAGTCAAGATACCTTTGCTTGCGCCTTTTCGAGCTTGAATTCTCAGAGCAACTGCAACACCCCTGAGTAGTGGACCTCGTAGGGCGTCCTGAACCCCAGGCGCTTGTGGGGCCTGCGGTTGATGGCATCGTACACCCGCTCGACCTCCTCGTCCGAGACCGCAGAGAAGCCGGTCCCCTTCGGGAAGTACTCGCGCAGCAGACCGTCTGTGTTTAGTCAAGCCTGATTTTCGGGTTGGGGCTGCGGTGGAAATCCTGGTCCTCTTTTGGTCCAGGATTTCCACCGCAGCCCCAACCCGAAAATTGAACGCTATCAAACACAGATGCCGTCGCGAAGTCGATGTCGCGCGTGACGCGGCCGTCGGGGATGCGCGCGAGCAGCCCGCTTCCGCCCTTGAGGATAAACCGGCCGTCGGGGTTGCTGAACACCCTGCGCAGGAACCGGTCGCGCAAAGCCCGACGACAGCCGTCCCCGGGGTCACCGCCCCTGTCGCGAACGGCCCTCTTCAGGGCCCTGTCGAGCTGACCGCCGTTCTCGTACGTCATTCTTCCCGCCTCCTAGCTAACGAATCGTACAGGCTGGCCCCCGCCGGCATCCCGGCTTTTGCCCCCCGGCGTCGATTTTCTCCCTCAGCGCGCCCTCGTCTTCGACGAGGCCCCTTTCGAGCGCGTCCGCGAGCACGTTCGCGACCAGGCTCAGTTCCTCCCCGGAGTCTATCAGGTCCACCACCGTGAGCCAGGGCCTCGTCGCCGGGATGTCCGAGACGATCGCCACGTCCTTCGGGTCGAGGCGGCGCTTCCTGATGAATCAGGTTCGGGCGCTTAGTCTGCTTTCTCTCGGGCGTGCAGAACTCGTAGGGCGAGGGGCTGACCTCGCCGATGCCGTAGAGCCATGCAGCCGTCGCCCCCATGGCGACGGGGCGCCTCCCCGGGTCGATCGACAGTCAGGCCGCGAGGACGTCCTCCTCCCGCGTGCTCGGCGAGCCGCCCATGCGGTAGACGCCCTTCGCGAGCCTCTCTATGTTGCCGAGCCCTTCCCGCCTCGAGAGCGCGCACCGCTCGACGCCGAGCACCTTCGCCTGCACAGATGTGAAGAGCCCCCTTTGGGAAGAGGCGATGTCGTTGGTGGCTCGTATGACTTCGATTTATTCCATGCTTGCATTGTGGAAAATAATGCAACAATGCAAGCAATACGCTCAGAATACACGGCGTTATTCGGCGGCATTCGGGGTCACTGAAACTGCGGAAACCGATTTTCGCATTTCTTTATTCCCATTTGTTGACCTGGGCGAATGCAATTGAAGAGGGCTTGAATCCGCCTCGCAGTTTCAAGTCAGTTTCATCCGCTCGAAATCGGTCTTCGGGGGACCCGAATTGTGAATTATTCCCGCAGGGCCTAATTATTCCCGTACCGCCGAGTACTCCGTTGTACCGCCCAGTAGGGACACACGGGAATAATTGGGTCGTTTTCCCAGGTAGAGATGCAAAAAGAAAGCCCTCGAACCAAAGGGTTCGAGGGCTGTTATTCCCACTATTTCGCTGGTGGCTTTGGTTCTGTCGTCCCGTCATTCCAGTTGCACCCAGTTTTCGGCATCGACACGGAACGCGTGCCGCCGAATGACGCGATGTCGCGTCTCGTCGGCTTCGGGGACAAA
The DNA here is from genome assembly GCA_019414205.1 of Collinsella sp. GTDB lineage: Bacteria > Actinomycetota > Coriobacteriia > Coriobacteriales > Coriobacteriaceae > Collinsella. The sequence continues at coordinate 2,105 of DXML01000003.1, forward strand.
AGCTGGGACAACTTCAAAAACTTTTTTCAAACTCAGGGCTTTGAGTTTTTGTTTTTGTCCCAAAGGAGCTTCCGGCCGTGATTCGGATGCCCGATTGGGCGGAATCGCCCGTTTCTGGAACTCAACCGCAGCATCACGCACAAGCCACTCGCAACAACTGCAAATGATTGGTCGAGGACGGCTTCCAACGCGATTCCAAAGCCGCAGGTCAGGCGACTGCGCTGCTGGCAGGGAAAGGGAGTCGTATCAGGCGGCTTGCCCATGAGTCGACGATGAGGCCTTCACCGAATGTCGAGAACATGCTGGTAAAATAGGCAATACTTTTTATGACAGGAGAACGAGCATGGCCGAACCCCACGATAGGAAGCCGATCCTCACGATCGAGCAGCAGATAGAGCACCTCAAGCAGAAGGGCGTAGCCTTCGAGCTGTGTTCCGAGGAAGAGGCCGAGGACTACCTGCGCGACAAGTGCAACTTCTTCAAGCTCGCATCCTATCGCAAACTCTTCTCGAAATACGAGGGAGGCCCGCGCGACGGCCGCTACGTAGACCTCGACTTCGGCCAGCTACGCCTGCTCGCGGCGCTCGACCAGGAGCTACGCCACGCCCTGCTCGGCATGACGCTCGACATCGAGCACTTCCAGAAGGTGACACTGCTTCGCGAGATGGAGGACCGTGGAGAGGATGGCTACGCCATCGTGGCCGACTACATGGCATCGCTTACCACTGCAAACAGGGAGTACCGCCTGCGCGAGCTCAAGATGAGCGGCCGCAGCCCCTACAGCTCGAGCCTCTACGCGAAGTACTCCGGCGACATGCCTGCCTGGGCCTTCCTTGAGCTCACCTCGTTCGGCACCCTCATCGACTTCGTGCGCTTCTGCGCCAGGCGATGGGGCGACAGGCGCTTCGAGGCCTCCCACTACGACCTCAAGCGCGTGAAGTCCGTCCGCAACTGCGCCGCGCACGGCTCGTGCCTGATCAACTGCTTCGCCGAGAGGGGCGCCGCCCGGGGCTCGGCGTCCAGTGGCGTCTCCCGAAGGGTCGCCGCCGTGGGAATCCCCAAGGCGACCAGGAGGAAGTGGATGGGGAATACGGCCATGCAGGAGGTCGCGACCGTGCTCGTGGCGCACTCCGGCTTGGTACCCGAGGGCTCCTCGCGCTCGCGCGCCGCATCCGAGCTCGCCGAGATGTTCGCCAGGGCCGACGGAGAAACCGAGGCGCTGCCCGACAAGGGGCCCGACGCCGCAGCTCGCTCCGCGCTCGAGTTCCTTCGCAGGTTGACAGAATCGCTCGGGTTGGTAGAATAGCCTGCAGATAGCAAAACCTTCACGGTTTTAGGGGCGGACTTGCGCAAGCGACTCTGCCCTATTTTTATATTCACTCGCTATAGGAGACGGGTGATACCTGGGTCAATGACAGAACTGAGAAGCCCGGAATAATGGAGCCAGTTAGAAACCCTCGGGTTTGCGGGGCGGGATCGTGAGAGCGATTCTGCCCTTTTTTTCCTCCGTCTGCCCCAAACCAAGTATTTCGAAGATAGCCTGTAGGTGTCCTCCTGGGCGCCTTTTATTTTCAGGGAATCGGCCGCTTCATGAACGAGCGACCGGCTTGACCTAGATCGAACCGCCTTCATCTCCGCCTAGGCGCCGGCGATCAACATCGTAAATCCGCGCGTGCTACAATGCGGGCACCAGAGATGAAAACACAGTCCCCGTCGGGTAGTCGTGGGCGTGCGGGAGTCCGCATCAGTAACCTGCCTCCTTGGTTGTCCCTTCTCTGCATGGTCATCTACATAAAGGAGGAACCAACCATGCAGATCAGCGTGTCATCCACCCTGACCGTATATCACGACGGCCAATTCTGGGTCGGGCTGGCGGAGCATGTCGAGGACGGCAGATACGGCGCCGCCCGCATCGTCTTCGGCGCGGAACCGTCCGATGAGGAAATCCTGCGATTCGTTACAAGCAAATGGGCGGAGCTCGCGTTCTTCGGTGACGATCCCGCCGAGGCGAGCAAGCCCGCGAGGAACCCCAAGCGCCGCGCCCGCGAGGCGTCGAAGGCCCTTAAGCAGCCGGCGATGGGCACCAGGGCGCAGCAGGTGCTCGCGAGTCAGCGGGAGACAATGAAACGGGAGTCAGCCCGCGCAAGAAGCCAGCGTCGCGCGGATGAGGCGGAGGCGCGCTTCGAGCAGCGAAAGCTGAAGCGCAAGCAGAAGCATCGTGGGCATTGATCGCCATGTGCAGCAAGGCAAACCATATACAGCAGTGGGGCCAGTTCCACTTGAAGCCGACGCCGCGTAGACGCTGATGGTGACGGCTATGCACGGGCACGGGCGCGCCGCCGCACTTCACAGCTTGTTTCTCAAGTATTTGGGACGCACACACGGCGTTCAAAAATGCGGAGCGACTCTGTATGGCTCGAGACTGAGCCGAGGTGCCCTACTTCTCGCCCTCCAGCAGCACCACGATGCGGTCGATGTCGACGGCAAAGCGAGGCCTTCCCTCCTGCTCGTAGCGGTCGAGGTATGCCTGGCACTCTGAGACAATGCGCTTGGTGCTGCCGTCGATGATGCGTTGGAGCGTCTCGTAGTAGGCCGAGCCCTCGGTCCTGAAGCGGCGCTGGTAGGCCTGGTTATGGGGAACATCTTGATGTAGTGGATGCCGTGGCGGCAGTTGGGGCGCGTCGTGGGGCGGGGTGGCAACGCAAAGTACTGGTCTTTGGGCACGTTAGGGGCGATGTTGGAACGCAGCGGCACGGCGAAGTCCCTGCGCTTCCCGCGGAAACGCAGCCTCACCACTACGATGCAGGGACGATTGTGCTTAAGCATGAGCTCGCGGTCGCCCTCGGCGTGGACGAAGAAGTCCTGGGGATGGATACAATCTTCATCGGTTACGCCCCCTTCATACGAAGCGGGGCCCGCATCGCTGCGGGCCCCTACAGGTGGGCGATATTCTACGCTTTGCGGCACCCCATCGCCCACGGAGGTTAAACGTACACGTAAGCCGTACTCTGAAAGCCGCAGCTTCCGGCAAGTAGTTTATACCACGAGAGGTCGCTTTCAATGCGCATAGCTCGCAAAATAGCACTCGCTGGGCCGTCACCCCTGGCCGTTACCCTCCAATCTTCATTAAAGTCAGCAGGTCAATTCATATAGTCATGGGGGTTTATCCTAAAGGGAATCAAATTTTTACCCCCATAACTAAGGAATATTCTATTCCCACTCAATGACTAGAGCCCTGGTGTAATTGGCTGGATCACCGTTCCGGGAACCGGTATCGACCTACCTGTCCGCCAAGCTCCTTCTTCAGCTCCAGCCTAGTATCTGACTCGCGCTGTTATAAGCAAAAACCGAAGAGATGCATCTTAGCCAAGAAAAAAGGTTAGCCTTATCTTACTGTATGATTCGTGTGTTATAGTTAGATGGCTCTAACTGTTTGGGGGCGATAGCCATGCACGAACGCAAGGGCTTCTGGGACAAGAATGCCGGTCGGTACGACCGTTTCATGCGAAAGGACCGGGCGGCGTATGAGAAGATGTATGGGCTGATCCGGCCGGTAGTGAAAGCAAAAACCGTACTGGAGGTTGCCACCGGCACGGGGCTTATCGCAAAGAGCATCGTGAATGCGGCGGCACACATCGAGGCTACGGACGCTTCTGCAAAGATGATCCTTGAAGCAAAACGGGACATTCAATCCGCAAAGCTGCACTTTTCCGTACAAGATATGTTCCACCTGCCCTATGCACAGAAGTCCTTCGAAGTGGTGATTGCGTCCAACGCGCTTCACATAGTGCCGCATCCGGAAAAGGCCCTGCAAGAAATCAGGCGGGTGCTGAAGGACGACGGCGTGCTCATCGCGCCAACCTTCACCCACGCGGAGAACTCGGTTTCCGGCAAGGCAAAAGCCTTTTTCATGAGTATGGCGGGATTCCCCCTCCACAGCAGGTGGACAAGCGAGGAATACCTACGTTTCCTGCGTCAAAACGGCTGGGCGGTGCAGAAAAGCGCGGTGTTGAAGGCCTCGTTCCCGTTGACCTATGCGGAATGCACAAAATCGGAGGGGGCAGATGTCGTTCTTTGAAAACACCCGCAAGCCCGTGGGCCTCGGCGGAAAACTTATGGTTGCCATGATGAACCTGGGCCACAGCCCTGTGGCGCGGTGGGGACTTCGATTTCTACGACTTGCGCCAAATGCCAAGGTGCTGGATTGCGGCTGCGGCGGCGGGGCGAACATAAAACGGCTGCTGAAAAAATGCCCGCATGGCGTCGTCAAGGGCGTCGACTATTCGCCCGTCAGCGTGGAGAAGACTAGAAAGCTCAACCGAATTGCAATTCAGGAGGGGCGTTGCGCCGTTCTGCAAGGCAGTGTGGCGGATATGGTGTTTGAGGATAGCTACTTCGATGCCGCCACGGCCTTTGAGACCGTCTATTTTTGGCCTGATTTGCCCCGATGCTTCCGTGAGGTCTGGCGGACGCTGAAGCCAGGCGGGACAATTCTCATCTGCAACGAGAGCAATGGCGATACGGACAAGGACGAGAGGTGGACGCAGATCATCGGCGGCATGACCATCTATAAGGACGTTGAATTAAAGGCATGTCTGGAGCAGGCGGGTTTTCACGAGGTGCAGATACGCAAAAAGAAAAGGTGGCTCTGCGTCACGGCGCAGAAGTAAGGGCATCAAGCACGGGCATTTTTCATCCATCCTGCACATGGCGATAGGCATGACGGTCATAGCGGCTGTGCTGGCGGCAATTATGACAGTTTTTATTCACTGAGGAAGAAACCTATGAAATGTAAAATTGAGAAAAACACCGTGCAGGAGACGCTGATCCTCCCGCTGTATTCCCGGAAGCAGTGTACGGAGTTGTACCCGAACCTTTACAAGGATGAAACAGCGGTTCGTCTGCTCGGCCAGATCGACTACGACTTTTCAGAGGCAGAGAAAAACTCCCGCAGCCTGATGCAGCGCTTTGGTGCGCTGGAGGTGGCCATGCGGCAGGGTGATCTTGCTTTCGAGGTGCGGGATTACCTGAAAGACCACCCCAATGCGGCGGTGGTCAATCTGGGCTGCGGGCTGGACAACACCGGCAGAACCTGCGACAACGGTAGATGCAAGATCTACAATCTGGACTTCCCGGATGTGATTGCCTTGCGGCAGCAGCTGCTGCCCGCCGGGGATCGAGAACAAAATATCCCCTGCGACCTGAAAGACACCGCATGGTTTGGCAAAATCGATGCCTCCGGCGGGGCGGTGTTCTTTGCCTCCGGAGTGTTCTATTACTTTCTGACCCAGCAGGTCCGGGAACTGGTGCGGGGGATGGAGGACGCTTTCCCCGGCGGTGTGCTGGTGTTTGATGCGGCGAACCGAACGGCGGTAAAGATGATTGCCAAGACATGGCTCAAGAGCGCGAAGATCAAGGATGTGGGCGCGTATTTCGCGGTTTCCGACGCTCCCAAAGAGATTAGTGCGTGGGATAGCCGCTTGCAGGTCACCAGCCGGGGCTACATGCTGGGTTACAACGATTTGAGGGACTCTTCTGTCAGCGGCTTTTTCCGGTTTCTCGCAAGGGTCGGTGACAACGGGATGAAAATGCAAATCGTGAAAATAAGATTTTGAGAGGCAAAAACGAAGCGCATTCACTTCGACGTCGAAGAAGACGGCTTTTACGGCGCATATTGGGCGTGCAGGGACACGCATACAGCAGCGGGCACGGATTCAATTGAAACCGTGCCCGCTATCTGATACTATAGCATTTTATCGAACGTCTGTTCTATTCCCACTCAATCGTCGCGGGCGGCTTGGACGTGATGTCGTAGCACACACGGTTGGCGCCGGGGACCTCGGCAACGATGCGGCCGGAAATGCGGGCCAGCACGTCGTAGGGCAGCTTGGCCCAGTCGGCGGTCATGGCATCGCTGGACTCGACGGCGCGCAGGATGATCGGGCGCTGATAGGTGCGCTCGTCGCCCATAACGCCAACGGACTTAATGTCGGGCAGGACCGCGAAATACTGCCAGCAGCTGTGCTCGGAGTTGCGCTCGCCGGTCTGCTCAAACAGACGCTGGTTGTAGACATCGAGCTCCTCGCGCACGATAGCGTCGGCGTTCTTGAGGATCTCGAGCTTCTCCTTGTCGACCGCACCGATGATGCGGATGGCCAGACCCGGGCCCGGGAAAGGCTGGCGAAACACGATGCGACCCGGCAGGCCCAGTGCCAGACCAAGCGCGCGGACCTCGTCCTTAAAGAAGTGATCAAGCGGCTCAATGAGGTCGAAGTGCACGCCCTCGGGGAACGGGATCAGGTTGTGGTGGCTCTTGATGGTAGCCGTCTTGCCGCCCGTCTTGCGAGCGCCGGACTCAATGATGTCGGGGTAGATGGTGCCCTGAGCCAAGTACTTGACCGGCTTGCCATCGGTCTCGAGCTGCTGCGCCACGGCGAAGAACTCTTTCCAGAACTGCGTACCGATGATGCGGCGCTTCTCCTCGGGCTCGGTCACGCCGGCCAGAAGCTCGGCATAACGGTCCTCGGCGTGGACGTGGATAAAGTCGACGTCAAACTGCTTGGTGAAGACCTCCTCCACCTGCTCGGGCTCGCCCTTGCGCAGCAGGCCGTGGTTGATGAACACGCAGGTCATCTGCTTGCCCACGGCGCGAGCGCCCAGCGCAGCCACGACGGAGGAGTCGACGCCGCCGGACAGGGCCAGAATCACGCGGTCGTCGCCGACCTTCTCGCGGAACTCGGCTGTCATGGTCTCGACCAGGTTATCCATGCTCCAGTTGGGCTCCAGGCCGCAGATCTCAAACAGAAAGTTGCTCAGCAGCTGCTGACCGTACTCGGAGTGCTTGACCTCGGGGTGGAACTGCGTGGTGAAGATCTTGCGCTCGACGCACTCCATGGCGGCAACCGGGCACACGTCGGTGCTGGCGGTAACGGTAAAGCCCTCGGGTACCTCGGACACGGCGTCGCGGTGGCTCATCCACACGGTCTGCTCCATAGGCGTGGAGTTAAAGAGCTTGGCGCCGGCCGTACGCGTGATGGTGGCGCGGCCGTATTCGCCCACCTCGGAGTGACCGACCTTGCCGCCGAGCGTCACGGCCGTGATCTGATGGCCGTAGCAAAAGCCCAGAACGGGAAGGCCCAGGTCAAAGATGGCGGGATCGATGGACGGAGCGTCCTCGGCATACACAGAAGCCGGGCCGCCAGAGAGGATGAGCGCAGAGGCGTTCATTTCGCGAATCTCATCGGCCGAGATGTCGCAGGGAACGATCTCGGAATACACGTTGAGGTCGCGGACGCGACGGGCAATGAGCTGACCGTACTGCGCACCAAAGTCGAGTACGAGGACCTTTGCGGAAGCCTTTTGATCCATGGTTTCCCCCTCTTGTTGGCGGGGAGCCTGTGCCCACCCGCGCGAATAAACGAAAACAGCTTACATAGTGTACACGTTATATGGGGTTTCTCGTCCCTCGCAGCCATCAGCGCACGGCAAACGCACGACCGGGGCCTATTTGACGGCAATTGAAGTGTTACCAAACGTTACAGATGATGTAATACGTTTGAACATTGGACGCCCTGTGCCACAATACTGCCGAACGACTCCGCCTCTGCGGCGGCAAATACGATAGGAATACCAGCATGAAGCGCATCCTTCTCATCGCCACGGGCGGCACCATCGCATCGACCGAGGACGGCAACGGCCTCTCCCCCGCCCTGACCGGTGAGGAGCTCGCCCAGAGCGTCCCCGAGATCTCGGGCCTCTGCGAGCTCGACGTCGTGCAACCCATGAACATCGACAGCACCAATATGCGTCCGAGCGACTGGATGCGTATCCGCGACGTCATCGTCGAGGGTTATGCCGACCACGACGGCTTCGTGATTCTGCACGGCACCGACACCATGAGCTACACCGCGGCGGCGCTTTCCTATCTGATTCAGGACAGCCCCAAGCCCATCGTACTCACCGGCTCGCAAAAGCCCATGGGCAATCCCTTTACCGACGCCAAGCTCAACCTGTACCAGAGCCTGCTCTATGCGCTCGACGAGCATTCGCACGACGTCTCGATTGTCTTTGGCGGCGTAGCCATTGCCGGCACGCGCGCCCGCAAGCAGCGCACCATGAGCTTTAACGCGTTCATTAGCGTCAACTATCCGCCCATTGCCTATATCCGCAACGACCGCATCGTTCGCAACGGACTCCACGGCACTCACCAGGACGAGAACCCGGTTCGTTTCTACGACAGCATCGACCCGCGCGTATTTGTCCTTAAGCTGACACCCGGCGTGAACCCGGGTATCCTGGACGCTCTTGCCGATAGCTACGACGCTGTGATTCTGGAGACCTTTGGCATTGGCGGTATCCCCGAGTTTGGTGAGTCGGGCGAGTCGTTCCAAGAGGCAATTTTCCGCTGGGTCGATTCGGGTCGCACTGTCGTTATGACCACGCAGGTCCCCGAAGAGGGCCTTGACCTGGGTGTTTATGAGGTCGGCCGTGCCTACGCCGATCATCCGGGCATTTTGCGCGGCGACGACATGACCACCGAGACGCTCGTGGCCAAAACCATGTGGGCACTCGGCCAGTCACGTGATGCGGCCGAGATTCAGCGCCTGTTCTACAGCCAAGTCAACCACGACCGCATCCCGATGGCGTAATCCCTAAGGCAGCTCCACTTATCGCAGCCTTAAACGACAGGTGGTCCCCCTCGGGCCGTGCAAAAATCGGAGTATTCTGCAATTTCTCCTCCGGAGGCATAGAATCGGCCGATTATTAGACGAACTTTTAGGACGAAGGGTCCGTCTAGTAAATATTTATTCCTCATTTTTATTTAGAGTGTGGATTATCTACTGTCAAAAAGGCAAAGCCAGCCGCTCGAGCTACCATCTACGGCCGAACTGGTGCTGAATACTCGCGATTTTGCACATCGCAACCAGGGGGACCCGCCCAAAGAGCGTCAAATACAGCGGGGGAACGCCCTATTCGATCCCCTCGAGAAGCTCTGACACCGTCATGCCAAGGGCGGGCGCGATCTTAAATAGAACCTTGAGCGTGAAATTTGCCGTCCCATCTTCGATTCGGTCGAGGTAGGGTCGGCTGATTCCTGTCGCCACACAAAAATCAACCTTGGAGATACCAAGGTCCCTGCGTGTCTCTTCGACCCACCTGCCAAGAATCTGTTTCGCACGTTCGTCCATGCAGACGAGTTTGAAATGGAGCCGAACATAAACGTAAACTATAGTTTACGTTTTGCCGAATACACAGGAGTTTTCTATGTCGGGTTCTTCGGTCCGCACGTACCGAGCCACGCTTCGCACAAACAGCGCACCGCCCAAGCTCGTCGTCGTTGAAGCAGAATGTCTTTCGCCCGATGAGCGCACAGCATTTGCATTGCTATCAAGTCGCGTCGCCGCCGTTCTGGTCCCTTGCCCGGCGCAAGGCGAACTTGCCATCCAATGCCAAGCGCACAGCTGCTCGCTCAATCAGGCTGCCGTAATCGCAACCAGCCAACGCGGTCTGCCCCTTCTCCTGGAAGCCGGTACCGCGCTCACCCTTCGCGGCGCCGGATACGAAAACGAGGCCGCCGCCGACATGGTCTTTAAACCACGATCGAGCGGCGGCCTCGCAGCAGCCATTGAATATGCGTGCAGGCTCGTTGCCTAGAAGAACAAGTTAGAAACCAAAGCCAAAGCCCGTTCCGGTAATAGCCGAGTACATAAAGTAAACGTTAACCACGTTGAGGAACACACCCGTGATGCAACCGTTGCGCAGGTAGCGTTCGCACACGATACGCGCCATGGCGGCGGAGTCATCATTGTTTTTAGCCTGGCGTCCTGCCGTAAAGTACGTCGCCACGCTCAGCAGCAGGTTGAGCACCGGCAGTGCCAGCAACTCGTAGCTCTTGCCCCAGCGCGTCGCCTCGCCGGCGGCATTAAACTTTGTTGCCACCTCGGGACCGATGTTGTGGATAACACACGCTGCGACCACCAGTGGAATCACCGCAAGCACGAGCAGCGCAATACCCATGTAGCCGGCTTTTTTGCCATATTTAAACATGTGCGTCGTCCTTACACGTTAAAGCGGAAGTGCACGACGTCGCCATCGGCCATGACATAGTCCTTGCCCTCAATACGCAGCTTGCCGGCGGCCTTGGCGCCCTGCTCGCCGCCGAGCTCGATGTAGTCGTCATAGCCAATGACCTCGGCCTTAATAAAGCCGCGCTCAAAGTCGGTGTGGATGACACCGGCAGCCTGCGGGGCGGTCGCACCCTGACGTACCGTCCAAGCCTTGACCTCCATCTCGCCGGCCGTAAAGAACGACTGCAGGCCGAGCAGCTTGTAAGCGGCCTGCGCGAGCACGTCCAGACCGGGCTGTTCCAGGCCTAAGCTCTCCAGGTAGTCGGCCGCATCCTCGGGATCGAGCTCGGAAAGCTCGGCCTCGATCTTGGCGCAAATCGGCAGCGGCTTGACGCCATCGATGGGCGCCAGATCGTCGTTAAGCATATCCTCGTCCACGTTGGCCACATACAGGATGGGCTTCATGGTGAGCAGGAACAGGCCCTTGGCGGCGGCGCGCTCCTCATCGGTCATCTCCATGGACGCGGCACGCTTACCCTCGTTGAGCCAGGCGAGCAGGCGCTTGGCGACCTCGAACTTGGGCATGAGCTCCTTGTCGCGCTTGGCCTCCTTCTCGAGCTTAGGCAGCTGCTTCTCGAGCGTGCCCATGTCGGCCAGGATGAGCTCGGTCATGATGGTGTCGGCATCGCCAGCGGGATCGACGAACTCGCCCGTGCGGCCCACCTCACGCATGACGTTGGGATCCTTAAAGTAGCGCACGACCTCGCAGATGGCGTCGGTCTCGCGAATGTTGGCCAGGAACTGGTTGCCCAAGCCCTCGCCCTCGTTGGCGCCCTTCACCAGACCTGCGATGTCGACGAACTCGACCGTCGCCGGCACAATGCGACCCGGGTTAACGATGTCGGCGAGCTTTTGCAGGCGGCTATCGGGCACGTCGACGATACCCACGTTGGGGTCGATCGTGGCGAACGGATAGTTGGCGGCAAGGCCGGTCTTTTTGGTAAGCGCGGTGAACAGCGTCGACTTGCCTACGTTGGGCAGGCCCACGATACCGATGGAAAGGGACACGACAGCTCCTTTTGGTACAAGCATTTCAAACTGCATAAGTATAGCGCCGCCGCAGCATCTGGGCTAACCCGGACGCCACGGCGGCACGAATGAAGCAGAGATAGGGGTCGCTGACTAGTCCGCGAGCTTCTCCACCTGGTCGAGCATCTTATCGAGCTTGGCCTTTGCCTCGGCCTTGACCTTCTGGGCTTCTTCGTGGGCCTTCGCCTTCTGGGCGGCCTTTTCCTCGGCTTCGGGATCGACGACGACCAGATTGGACGCGTCGTGCTCAACCAACTTGAGCGCATGCTCAGGGCACACCTTGACGCAGGCACCGCAGCCCAAGCAATACGTGGACTCCAGTGCAAAGCGGGCGCTTCCCACCAGATCGCAGGCGAACGTGGGGCACACATTGACGCACTCGCCGCACGACGTGCACTTGTCAAAATCGCACTCCGGCGTGCTCACCTGCATGTTCTGGGCAAGCTCGGGATGGTTTTGCAGCGTCGAGAGCACCAGCTGTCGCCCGTGCGTAAGCGTACGGCGACGTTTGGCCGTCGTGGTGCCGCACATGGTATTGAGCGTGCGCTCCAGCTGGGTAATCTGGTGGCGGTGGGCTTTGAGCTTCTGCGTCACCGAGGCCAGCGCCGCCGTTGCCGGGTTGAGCTTGGTCACGGTAAGGCCCGTGGTGCGGGCAATCTTATCCATGTACTCCTTGCGCTCGTACTCGCGGCGCTTATGACATTTGAGGCTCTTTGGGTCGACCTCCAGGCCCATGCCCGTACCGGCCCACTCCTCGGCGGTAGCGATGGCCTCGCCCAGAATGTCCTCACCGCCGGTGTTGCGGCATTTATCGCACACGCCCAACGGCAGGTACACACTCACGTTGGGATAGTCCGCCAGTACCGAGAACCAGGTCTCGGCCGTAATATCGCCCACGCAGGCAACGACGACCTCGTTCTCGCGCGGCATGCGCTTAAGGGCGCGCGTGCAGGTGACGTAGGCGGTCTCGTGGCTCGTAGCTGCCGAGACAATGTCGTCATACAGGTTTTTTGGCGCCAAGCGCGGCGAGATGATCGCCTCGGTCGGACAGGCAGCGGCGCACAGGCCGCACTTGCGACAGGAGTCGAGGATCTCGATAGCGTCTTCCTCGACCTCGATAGCGTTGACCGGGCACACATCCATGCACGCGGTGCAACCGCTCTTTTCGTTTTTGCAGGTCAAGCACGGAATGGTATTGCCGCGCGGACGCTCCTTGTAGTCGGCAGGATTCCACTGGGGCGCCGACGGATCGAGTGCGTCGGTCACACCGCCAAGCGGGTTTTTAAGAAAGTCGAAACCCTTGCTGATCTCGATAATGTCATCAAACAGATCGTGTTCCTGCGCCATGCGCGGCCCCTCCCTGAGCAGTGCAAACAAGCAAGAGATAATGATACGCCATCGGCCCGTGCCTCGAGCAAATTACACGCGGAGCACCTTTGGGACAAATAGCCTATGGCCTATCGCCGCCTCGATTGCACAAGGTCAATCAAGCGCCAAACTATGCCTCGCACATGAGCTGCACGAGCTTTTGTTTGGTCACCTTGGCCTGCTCGTTGGCTATGTTACGCTCGTTTCTAAAGACCGCATTTGCAACACCCTGCAGGTCGGCATCGGAAATCTCGCCAAGGCCCAGCTCCTCGAGCGTCGTCGGCAGACCGACGCGCTGACAAAACTCGAGCACCTGTTCAAGCTCGGGCGCACGCTCCAGACGAAGCTGGACCACCAGACCAAACGCCACGGCCTCGCCGTGCATAGCCTTGCACTCGGGCAGAATCGTCAGGCCGTTGGCGATGGCATGCGCCAACGCCAAGCCACCGCTCTCAAAGCCAACGCCCGAAAGCAGAATATTGCACTCGATCAGGCGCTCAACCGCCGGCGATATACGGCCCTTTTTGAGATCGCGCTTGGCAGCGACGCCGCACTCCATGAGCGTGTCATAGCAGGCACGGGCCGTAACCAAGGCCAAGTGTCCCGGCGCGCCACCGTGCTCGTTAGCGCCGTGCGCCGCGGCACACGAACGCGCCTCGAAGTACGTTGCCAGTGCGTCGCCCATACCAGCGACCGTCATCCGCAGTGGTGCTGCCGCAACCACGTTGGTATCAACCACGACCAGATCGGGATTTTTGTCGAGTATCAAGTAGCGGTCGAACGACCCATCCTCGTGATACAGCACCGAAATCGCACTGCACGGGCCGTCCATCGAAGCCGCCGTGGGGCATACACACAACGGCAACTCGGCATAAAACGCTACCGCCTTGGCGATATCGAGCATCTTGCCGCCGCCAATACCCACCACCATGTCGCAATACTCGGCCCGGGCTTCCTTGGCCATTCCGACAACGGCCTCTTCCGTACACGGACCGTTATAAATCTTAAAGAACGGCTCGCTTAGATCTTCGTCCAGAAATCCATCGACGATCTGCCTGCACAGCCGATCCTCGGTGCCCTGGTCAAACAGAACATAGGCAGCACAGCCCAACCATGACAAATACCTGCCCTGACGCGAGAGCTCGCCTGGTCCCTGAACATATCGTCCGGGACCGCCATATACCATGGGAAGCGCCATACGAGAATCCGCCCTTCATCAAACAACAATTGGTGCAAAGTAACCTGACCCCTTTGCACCATAGCAAAAAGGGGCAAAGCCATCTGTCGGCTTTGCCCCTTCCTTACCTTAGTTTACTCATCCATAAGGTAGTAGTGACCCAGTGCGTCGGCACCCAGGATGGCGTTGGCGACCATCTCAGGCGTCACCTCAAACGGCATGTTGCACATGGTGTCATCGGGCGCGCACGCAGCCTCGGCAACAATCATGGCCTTCTCGCGCGTAAGCTCAGCAACGCCAAGTTCCTTCATCGTGACCGGCAGGCCCAACTCAATGCAGAAGCCCAAGACTTCCTCGAGTTTCTCAGTCGGGGCATCCTCGAGTACCAGCTGGACGATGGTGCCAAAGGCGACCTTCTCGCCGTGATACATGCCGTGGCACTCGGGCAGCATCGTCAGGCCATTGTGGATGGCATGAGCAGCAGCAAGGCCCGAGCTCTCAAAGCCAATGCCCGAAAGCAGCGTATTGGCCTCGATGATATGCTCGACGGCAGGCGTCAGCGCACCCTTCTCCAGCGCGACCTTGGCCTTGACGCCATCGGCCATAAGCGTCTCGTAGCAGAGCTTGGCGAGCGCCAGGCCGGCCATTCCGCCCTTGCCGCCGGCACAAGTGCCACCGTCGGCATCATGCGTCGCCTGGGCCTCAAAGTAGGTTGCGAGCGCATCGCCCATACCGGAAACCGTCAGGCGCACCGGACTCGCCGCGATAACCGTCGTATCCATCAGGACAATGTTGGGGTTTGCCTTAAGGAAGAGATATTTATCGAACTGGCCATCGTCGGTGTAGAGCACCGAAAGCGCCGAACATGGGGCATCGGTCGAAGCAATGGTGGGGCAAATGATAACCGGGGACTCCAGGTAATAGGCGACGGCCTTCGCGGTGTCGAGGATCTTGCCGCCACCGACGCCGACGATGATGTCGCAACCGTTGTCGCGAGCGAGCGCAACCAGGCGATCGACCTCGCCCTTGGAGCACTCGCCGTTAAAGTCCTCAAACAGCAGCTCGGCCTTAGCCTCGGCAAAGCCGCCCTCGATCTTGGCACCGACGCGCTTCTTGCCCGAAGGCGTCACGATGACGAGGGCCTTAGCGCCGAGCGGCTCGACATAGGAGCCGAGCTTGGCGAGCTCGTCCGGACCCTGGATGTACTTGCTGGGGCTATTGAAAATTGCAGCCATAACTATCCCATTCTCTAAAAGAAAAAAGAAAGGGGCTCCGTACAGATACGTGCGGAGCCCCTCGTTACGATAACAAGAGTCGATTAGAAATCGATGTCGGTGTCGTAGTAGCAGGCCTTGAGAATCTTCTCGAAGTCGGCAGCCTTGGTCTCACGCGGGTTCTCGGGCGTGCAGGCGTCCTGCTCGGCGTTCGCGGCGATCTCGGGGAGCTTGGCGAGGAACTCCTCCTCGGAAACCATCTGCGGGTTCTCGGCGTCGACCTTCACGCCACCATTCGCGTAATCCTTGATGGACTGCGGAATGTTGAGCTGGTCGTTGAGGTCGCGGATCTTCTGGACGAGCGCAGCGATAAGCTCCTCGTTGGTCTCGCCGGGAAGGTGCAGGATCTCCTTGGCCACGTAAGCGTAACGCTCGGCAGCGCGCGGATCCTTGGAGTTCCACTGGATGACCTTGCCAAGGTACATAGCGTTAGCAGCACCGTGGATGATGTGGCCGTTCTCAAAGGCTGCACCGGTCTTGTGAGCCATGGAGTGAACGATGCCGAGCAGGCCCGAGGAGAAGGCGATACCGGCGATGCACTGAGCCTCGTGCATGTGCTGACGGGCCTCATGGTCGCCAGCATAGGACTTGGGCAGCCACTCGACGATCTCGCGGATGCCGTGCAGGGCGTTGGCGTCGGTGAACATAGAGGCGCAGGTGGAAACGTAGGCCTCCATGCAGTGGGTCAGAGCATCCATGCCGGTGTGAGCGCACAGCTTGGCGGGCATGGTGTAGGTGAGCTCGGGGTCGACGATGGCGACATCAGGGGTGATGTTGAAGTCGGCCAGCGGATACTTGATGCCCTTGGCGTAGTCGGTAATGACGGAGAACGCGGTGACCTCGGTAGCGGTGCCGGAGGTAGAGGAGATGGCGCAGAAATGAGCCTTCTGACGCAGCTCGGGGAAGCTGAACGGCTGGATGATGTTGTCGAAGGACTCCTCGGGATACTCGTAGAAGACCCACATGGCCTTAGCGGCATCGATGGGCGAGCCGCCGCCGATGGCGATAATCCAGTCGGGCTCGAACTCGCGCATGGCCTCGGCGCCCTTCATGACCGTCTCGATGGACGGGTCGGACTCGACGCCCTCGAACAGCTTGACCTCCATGCCGGCCTCTTTGAGGTCGGCCTCGACGTCCTGCAGGAACCCGCCGCGGCGCATGGAGCTGCCGCCAGAAACGATGATGGCCTTCTTGCCCTTGAGGTTCTTCACCTCGTGGCGAGCGCCCTCACCAAAGTACAGATCGCGAGGATTGGTAAAACGTCCCATACTGTGCCTCCTAAACAAGCCCCTCTTAGACTTGCGTATATAACGGAGCACCCGATTGGCTCCGTTAGGACCGTTTTGCGCGTTGCCGGCGATGACAATGCGCGATGTCCAAACGTCTCAACGCTCAGACAAACACTATTCTACCGTTCTGGTTGGTCAGTTATTCACCTAAAGCCGACAATGATGAAACGTTTTTTCTATCCCTGAAGACCCTTGTGGGGCATTCATACTCCCAAGCTGGGCAAACGTTTTATCAAGGTTGACCACATATCCCGGGCAGGACGGTGCTCCTCCAAAATGTGCCCCGTTCGCCGCCAAAAATCGACCGTTTGCGGCACCGTGATACCACTCGGTCGTCCAAGGTGCCGACATTTGTGCGACATCCGTCTTCGTGGTGCAAAGGTGCAAGTCCAAGTGCGGCACCCCCGGTGTGCCATATGCGGGTAAACTAGAACCTTATATAGAGACATTTGAACCCTAACCGCAGCAAAGGAGGCCCCATGGCATTCGATCCCATTCAAGAGGATTGCCATCGCCTCGTTCTTGAGGCCTTGCGCCGCGACAATATCCCGCTCACCGACGGTGCCGCCGTAGAGCGTCTGATGGAACAATTCACCCGCAACCCTGCACCGCTCATCGTGCACGACCGCGACCGCGCCGGGCACCTCATTGCCAAGGTGGTCGAGGCTGTCGACTACCGCATCCCCTTTATCCCCGACGACGCCCAGGCAGAGCAAGAAGAAGCCGCAGCCGAGAACATGCTCCGCGAGGCAGCCGCGCTCGATCCGGCCAACTGGGATGCCCAGCGCATGCTGACGGCGCTCACCGCCGAATCCAACGAGGAATACGTACAGTACCTGGTGTCCAAGTGCGATGAAGTCGAGCATGACCTGGCGCTCAAGATCGCCTCGGCTCAGGACCCCTACGAGCGCGAGGCCGCTGGCGACCTCACGCGCCGCCCCTATCTGCGCTGGCTTGCCGCCTTGGCATCGCGCGCCCTCATTAGCGGCCGCTATCGCATGTCGCTCGAAGCCGCAAATCGCAGCTTGGACTTTGCGCCCAACGACCCCGCTGGTGTCCGCCACACCGCGATGCTCGCCATGGCAAAACTCGAATACCCCGCCGAGGAGCTCAAGCGCTTTCGCTCCGCTCACTCCGTGCCGTACCTCGCGAATACCCCGCTGCGCCGCCGCCCCAAAGATGCGGAGCGTGACTTGGACCCATGGACGCTCATCGCGCTGATGAGCGCTGCTTGGCGCGAGCTGGACTACGAGGGCGCCGAGCACTACTTGCGCATCCTTGCGCGCTCGTGTCCGCACGCAGCCGAGGCGCTCTACTTCCAAACCGAGTTTCCCGATGGCGTCTATGCCCGCGTCAACGTGGGTGCAGGCTCCACCGACGAGCTTGTCCTTGCGCTGTCCGAGGCGACGCCGGTACTGCAGGAGGGCCTGGGCGCCCCCGACAACGCCAGCTTTGCCGCCTGGATCGCCACCAACGACATCGTGCGTTCCCAGATCGACGAGCGCATCCTGCGCGCGGCCGAGCAGGGGCTTCCATTTAAGGGAGGGGACCTCTAATGGATCCGAGCGTCTACATCCCCGCCTACCTGGAGCGCACCTATCTGGCGTCGCACCCCGAGCTCACCGATGCAGCACGCGAGCTTGTCCATAACGACATTAGCGCGAATCCTCAAAAGTATGCGCAGGCCGAGCATGCCCAGGCACTGCTGTCCTATGCCGGCGTTCATCGCCACCTGCTCGACGAGCTCCATCGCATCGAGGACATGGGCAGCGACGAGGAGTTCGAGCAGACGCGCAATCGTCTGTTCGACGACATGCGCGATGAGCTGCTCAAGATTGTCCGCGTCGATGCACTGGCCGTCGACGCGCAGCTGCTCGCCATCATCCTGGCCGACACGCCCGTTGACGCCTGCCTGGGCGACCTGATGAAGCTCGAGGCGACCACGGCCGATTACCTTCAGCAAAGCGTGCCCGGGTTCGATATGGAGGCCCCACACTACTGGGCCAATAATGTTTTGGCCGACGGTGTCACCGCAGCAGACCTTACCGTGAGCGAGCCGGCTCTTATCGGATGGCTTCACACACTCGAGGCCATCTCGCAGCTGTGCATGGCGAGCGCCCGCTACCGCGCTGCTGCCAACTACGCCCGCCGCGTCCTTAAGGCAGAAGGCTATCCCACCCGAGCTGCCGGCACCGTGTTGCTCGCCCTCGCTCGCCTGGAAGACCAGGACGGCTTTTTTGCCCTGGCCCACCAGCTCGAGGAACAGGTGGGGGCAGACGCACTCGAAAACTCTCCTTGGTACCTGCTCGCCCGCACGATCTTGCTGTTCAAAACAAACAAGATGCGCCCGGCGACGCGCGCGCTGCGTGAGTTCGCTAACCGTTGCGAGGGTGGCGCGTTCTTCTTGCTGAATCCCATGTACCAGACGCCGTATCTTCCCTGCCGACCCGAGCCGCGCGACCCCTGGGACCTCTCGCACCAGGCGGTTTGGGAAGCCGACGGCATTATCTCGGACACCCCAGACTTTGCCCCCTGGGCCAACGCCTGCGAAGATGTATCGCGGCTTGCCCAGGAATTTGCGCGCCGCTACGGCTTTTAGCGACGCGATCGCCCCGACCATGTCATCTATGTTAGGAACGGCTTCATGAACCTCCGCTCATCTCTCGCCTGCACCTCGAGCGATATCGCCCGCTGGGGACTGCGCTCTGTCCTCAAACGCCAGGGTGGCGTGCTTCCCGGCCGCATCGCCATGAAGATCGACCCCGAGTTGCTGAGCGACCTCGCCGGCCTTGTCGACCGCAGCGTAGTGATTACCGGTACTAATGGCAAGACCACCACCTCCAACCTCATCGCTGACGCCGTTGCTGCCAGCGGCGCTACCGTGGTGTGCAACCGTGCCGGCAACAATATGGAGCCTGGTGTGGTGGGTGCTCTGCTCGAGGCCCGCGGCGGCCTTAAGCACACCAGCAGCGGCAAGCGCGTGGGCGTTTTTGAGTGCGACGAGCTCTACACCGTACGCGTTCTGCCTAAGCTCAAACCGACGTACTTTGTGCTGCTCAACCTGTTCCGCGACCAGCTAGACCGCTACGGCGAGATTGACCATACCCAAGACGTCATCGCCCATGCGTTGGAGCTCTCTCCGACGACAACGCTCATCTACAACGCCGACGATCCGCTGTGCGCCTCGATCGCCGCACGCGTCCCCAACACGGGCATCGCCTTTGGCATCGACGGCGCCACGGGCACCGAGTCCGATCGCATTAGCGACTCGCGTTTTTGCTCGCAGTGCAACGCGCCGCTGGAGTATGACTACGTGCAGTACGGCCAGCTCGGAGCCTATCATTGTCCTTCGTGCGGATGGGAGCGTCCCGCGCTGGTCCGTCGCGTGACGGGCGTGGAGCTCGGCTGCGACGGCTACGGCTTTGACCTGGTCTTTGGACCTGCGCCCGACGCTGCTGCTGCACACATCGCCACACGCTACAACGGCCTGTACATGGTCTATAACGTTGCCGCCGCCTTCTTTGCGGCGCGCGAGCTGGGCGTGGACGCGGCACATCTGCAGCCCACGCTCGATGCCTACGTCCCCGCCGGCGGACGCATGGGCCGCTGGGATATTGCCGGCCGCACCGTCGAGGCAAACCTGGCAAAGAATCCCGTAGGCTTCGATCGACAAATCCAGTCCATCAAGACGGCAGGCGGCAGACTCTGCGCTTTCTTCCTCAATGACAACGATGCTGACGGCCACGATGTATCGTGGATCTACGACGTCGACTTCGAGCGCATCGCCGACACGCCGGGTCTTGTCGCCTTTGCCGGCGGCACGCGCGCGCACGACATGCAGGTGCGCCTCAAGTACGCCGGCATCGATGCCACGATTATCTCGAATGTCGAGCAGGCGATTGGTGCCGTGGCAGACGAGGCCGCCGGCGACACTTTCTATGCCGTCGCCAACTACACGGCCTTTCCGCCGCTGGTCAAGGAACTCGACGGACTCAAAGGCACCGATACGAACTCGGTAGCCTCCCACGCCGTAACGCGCGCCGATGGCAGCGCTGTCCCCACCGATATTGCGCCGGTCGAGCTTTCGCGCCCCCTGCGTATCGTCTATCTGTACCCCGATGCCCTCAACCTCTACGCCGACGGCGGCAATGTCATCGCCCTCGAGCGCCGCTGCGCCTGGCGCGGCATTCCCGTGCGCGTGGACGAGGTCCGCATGGGCGAGTCGCTCAATCTCACCGATGCCGATATCGTCATGATGGGCGGCGGCTCCGATCGCGACCAGCTGGCCGTGGCACACGAACTGCTCGCTCAAAAAGACAAGGTCGCGGCCTATGTTGAGGACGGCGGCACACTGCTTGCTATCTGTGGCGGCTATCAGCTGCTCGGCCGTTCGTACTACATGGGCGACGATCGCATTGAGGGTCTGGGCGTCATTGCCGCCGAGACTGTGCGCGGCTCCGACCGCCTGATCGGCAACGTCGCCGTCAAGACCGACCTGGCACCCGAGCCCTTTGTCGGATTCGAGAACCACGGCGGCCGCACGCTTTTGGACGCCGATGCCACGCCGCTCGGAACGTCCGTCGTCACTGGCACCGGCAACAACGGCGACGACGGCTTTGAGGGTCTGATCTACAAGGGCGTGATCGGCACGTACCTGCACGGGCCGGCGCTGCCCAAAAACCCCGAACTCGCCGACTGGCTGATCGCGCACGCCCTCGAGCGCCGCGGCGATGCGCAGGCCACAGCCCTGCTGCCGCTCAAGCCCCTCGACGACACCTACGAGCGCGCCGCCCACGACGCCGCCATGAAGCTCCTCCCCTAGCACCCCACCACCACAAAGGGGACAGGTACCTTTGTGGTGGTTTTCCAGTTTGCCAACGATATACGCGCCGGCAAAAAAGTCTGCTATACTCTTTCCCGCTGTCCCCATCGTCTAGCGGCCAAGGACGCCACCCTTTCAAGGTGGATATCGCGGGTTCGAATCCCGCTGGGGGCACCACAGAATCTGAGAAGCCCGTTACCAATTCGGTGACGGGCTTTTTGCTACCCATACGCCGGGATTCGAACCCCGAAGGCATAAAATCACACTGTCATCCAAGGGCCCGTGGACAAAAAATAGCAAATATGAGTACTGTTACCAATTTAGTAACAGCGATTTCATGCCATCAGAAGGCGATTTGGACACAAGGCGTCCTACGGCGGAGGAATTGCAGGCATTTATCAGCTAAGTACTTGGACATATGTTGCGTAACACTGCATATTTTGCAAAAAGATAATGCTACAGGGCTTGTGACAGTACTCATATTTGACGTTTTTTGCCCACGACCCCTTATTGCGTGGGCGAATCAGTTGCAAAGCGGGATCCAAAGCGTCCTTCGCAAACAAATAGCCGGGCCCCGCGCGATGCGGACCCCGGCTCAATACCGTGACGATATGTCAGTTACGCTCTACACGTAGAACAGGATGTCGTCGTAGGTCGGAACCGGCCAGTAGTCGGCGGCCACGATCTCCTCCATGGCATCCACGGCGGCGCGCAGCGTATCCATAGCGGGAACGACCTCGTGTGCATACACGTTGGCCTGCTCCTGGCCATCGAGAGCCTCGGCCTTCTGATGCACGGCGTCGAGCGCCTTAATGGAGTCGTTGATGGCGGTGATACCATTGCAGAGCTTGTTGAGCGTGTTCTGCTCGCACTGCATGGCGGCCTCAGCACCGGCGGCACGAATAGTCTCAAGGCCCTTAGCGACCTTGGTGGCATAGGCGGTAATGACCGGGCGATAGGTACGACGCGCCTCGCGAACCATCGTGGTAGCCTCGATGTTCATGAGCTTGTTGTACTTCTCGAGCTTGCAGTCATAGCGGCACTGGGCCTCGGCCTTGGTCAGGACGCCCGTCTCCTCAAAGAGCGCAATGGCCTTATCGGAAACAAAGGCGGGAAGAGCGTCGGCCGTGGTCTTGTTGTTGGCAAGGCCGCGCTTCTCGGCCTCGATGGGCCACTCGTCGGAGTAACCGTCGCCGGAGAACAGGATGCGCTGGTGATCGGTCAGCACCTTCTTGCAGTACTCGAGCGCGGCGTCCTGGAACTTATCCTCGGGCGTACCCTCGAGTGCGTCGGCGAAAGACTTGAGCGACTTGGCCACGGCAGCATCGAGCACCAGGTTGGAGTCGGAGACGTTCTGCTCGGAGCCGCAGGCACGGAACTCGAACTTGTTGCCGGTGAAGGCGAACGGGGAGGTACGGTTGCGGTCGGTGTTGTCCTGCATCAGCTTGGGCAGGGTATCGGCGCCCAGGTCGAGCACGCCGCGCGTGGCATGGACGGAAGCCTTGCCATCGATGATCTTCTCGACGACCTCGGTAAGCTGGTCGCCCAGGAAGATGGACATAATCGCCGGAGGAGCCTCGTTGGCGCCCAGACGATGGTCGTTGCCGGCCGAAGCGACGGAGGCGCGCAGGAGCTCCTGATAGTTATCGACGGCCTCGATCACCGCAGTGAGGAAGACGATGAACTGCAGGTTGTCGAGCGGGGTGTCGCCCGGATCGAGCAGATTCTCGGACTCGGTGCCGAGCGACCAGTTGTTGTGCTTGCCCGAACCGTTGATGCCCTCGAACGGCTTCTCGTGCAGCAGGCAGACCAGATCGTGGCGGGAGGCGATGAGCTTCATCTTCTCCATCATAACCAGGTTCTGGTCGATGGCCTCGTTGACCTCGCCATAGACAGGGGCGAGCTCATGCTGGCAGGGGGCAACCTCGTTGTGCTTGGTCTTGGCGGGAATGCCGAGCGCCCACAGCTCGTTGTCCAGGTCCTTCATATAGGACGAGACGGTGGGGCGGATTGCGCCAAAGTAGTGCTCCTCGAGCTCCTGGCCCTTGCAGGGAGCGGCGCCAAAGAGCGTGCGGCCGGTGATGACCAGGTCCTTGCGCTTGCGGTAGGCGTCCTTCTTGATCAAGAAGTACTCCTGCTCGTCGCCAACGGAAGGAACGACCTTCTTGGGGGTCTTGCCGAACAGCGCCAGAACACGCTTAGACTCACGCGAGAGCGCAGTCATGGAGCGCAGCAGCGGGGTCTTCTTGTCCAGGGCCTCGCCCGTGTAGGAGCAGAAAGCCGTGGGGATGCACAGGACGTCGTCCTTGATAAAGGCGGGGCTGATGGGATCCCAAGCGGTGTAGCCACGGGCCTCGAAGGTGGCACGCAGACCGCCGTTGGGGAAGCTGGAGGCGTCCGGCTCGCCCTGGATGAGGTTCTTGCCCGTAAACTTGGTAATGGCGGTGCCGTCGTGGTTGGGCTCGAGGAAGCTGTCGTGCTTCTCGGAAGTAATACCCGAAAGCGGCTGGAACCAGTGCGCGTAGTGCGTCGCGCCCTTGGAGATGGCCCAGACCTTCATGGCGTGGGCAACGGCGTTGGCCACATCCAGGTCGAGCGGCTCACCGTCCTCGAGGGTTGCAGCAAGGCGCTTCCAAATGTCCTTGGGGAGGTAGTCCTTCATGACTTCCTCAGAGAACACCATGGTCCCGAAGCGGTCAGTAAGATCGGCCATACGGAACTCCCTTCGTATCGGCACCGCGTGAGATGCGGTGTTGATTACTAACGAACGAGTCATAGCTTAGACTCGCCGTGTTTCCGCGACATTACCGTTATGTTGCTGTCGCGAAACCAATCAATGAGGTTACCGCATCACAGCGGCGCTGCCGCCCTTAATGGCCAATCAACTGTATAAATTGCAGACCTCTCCCCATAGTTTAAGGGTAGTCAATTTGGGATGGGGCTTTATTAACTGGCATTTCGCATCAGATACCATTCAATATAGCCCTTTCCTACATTGACCGCTCTGCTATAGGCAATGCCGATAGCAAGGCATCTTTGATTGGTATCCCTAAATCGCGAGTAAAACTCCACCGTGGCACAGCGGTGCTGTAGAATCCTTACAACACATCGCACTAAATATCTAAAGGAGCACGATATGCGCGTCGACGAGGTTTTTAAGCAGGCAGCATCCCAAGGCACCACGCCCATTTCGTTTGAGATGTTCCCGCCCAAGGGTGAGCTTACCCTCGATACGGCTCGCGAGGTGGCAGGCAACCTGTGCAAGCTTTCACCGAGCTTTGTCTCGGTCACTTGTTCCGCTGGCGGCTCGGGTAACGGTGCCACCACCGCCCCCATTGCACATATGATTACGAGCGAATTCGATACGCCCTCGGTAGCGCACCTCACCTGCGTTGGCCGCACACATGCCGATATCGCCGCCAAGATTGACGAGTATCGCTCGGCCAGCGTGGAAAACGTGCTGGCCCTGCGCGGCGACCTGCCCGCTGGCGCGACTGAGGACGACAAGCCCGCCTCCGACTACGCCTACGCCCGTGACCTCATCCCCGAGCTCGTCAACGTCGGCTTTTGCGTGGGCGCCGCAGCCTACCCCGAGGGCCACATTGCCTGCGAGGATCTCAACCTCTCGGTCGAGCACCTCAAGCAAAAGCAAGATGCCGGCGCAAGCTTCTTTGTGACACAGCTCTTCTTTGATAACGAGTGCTTCTATCGCTTCCGCGAGCTTGCCGACAGGGCCGGCATCACCGTGCCCATTACCGCGGGCATCATGCCGTTTATGGGCAAGTCGCAGATCAGCCGCATGGTCTTTATGTGCGGTGCGTCGCTGCCCTCCCCCGTCATCAAGATCCTCGCCAAGTACGAGAACGACCCCGAGAGCCTGCAGGCTGCCGGTGTAGATTATGCTGCTCGTCAGCTTTGCGACCTTAAGGAGCACGGTGCCGACGGTCTGCACCTGTACACTATGAACCGTCCTGCAATCGCCGCGACCATTATGGAGCGCCTGGGGTAATGGAAAAACCGCACGTCGATACAACCGTTGCAGAAGTGCCGGCCGACCTTGCGTCGCCGGCGCTTTACCGTATCGACGCTGCCCACCACCCTCGTGTCGACCGTGCCGAGATGCTGCGGTATCTGGGCTACGGCGGCCAGCAGATTGAGCCCGAGCTGTCACGTCGAATTGAGCTTGTCGTTGAGCGTCTGGAGCTGGATATCGAGCCCCGCGGCGTGCGACGCGTGTTTGCCGTCGATGCCACGGGCGTCGACGAGCAGGGCGAGCCCTGCATCCGCTTGGTTGGCACCAATGTTGAGCTGCGGGGTCGTGATATCTATCGCCACCTTAAGGACGCCCGCCTGGCGGCGCTCATGGCCTGCACCCTCGGCATGGACGCCGAGCGTCGTCTGCGTACCACGGGAGCCCAGCAGCCTCTGGAAGGCGCCGTGCTCGACGCCGCATGCTCTGCCTATGTAGAAGCCGCCATCGAGCAGATGGACCAGCAGGTCAAGGCTGCGGCCGCTGCACACGGGCTCGCCGGTAACCGGCGCTTTAGTCCCGGCTATGGCGACTGCCCGCTCTCGGCCCAGCGCTCAATCGTGGATGCACTCAACGCCACGCGCCTCATTGGACTTACCGTCACCCCCACCAGCCTGCTCATGCCCACCAAGAGCGTGACCGCGGTGATCGGTCTGTTTGACGGCGGGGTCCACGACGCCCAGAGCCGCCCCACCTGCAATATCTGCCGCATGCGTGAGCACTGCCGCTTCCGCGCCGCCCACACCACCTGCTATTCGCATTCTGAATAAAATGTCAATTGATGGCACGGTATCGAGGGAATCTCATCCGTAAGTAAGCGGATGTCCTCACAAACAAGTACCATAAGATGCCAAATAACAACTATCTGAAAGCCAGTACATGCACAACATTCTGCAGTTCTCGCCACAACTAACCGCGCTTGAGTTTTTTTCAGGCATTGGCTTGGCTCGTGCCGGCATGGCAAAAGCCGGAATCAAAACAATCTGGGCAAATGACATAGACCGTACTAAATGCGCCATGTACAGCCAGTGCTGGGGCGATGAGCATCTAGTCGAGCAGGATGTCCACACACTCGACCCCGACCTAATACCCCAAGCCGACATCGCATGGGCGTCAAGCCCTTGCACAAACTTATCTCTCGCGGGAAACAGGGAGGGACTTATCTCTGGCAAAGAGTCCAGTGCGTTCTTTGGCTTTATTAAGGCCATCGAAGGAATGAGCGATCGTGCCCCGCGGGCACTTGTTCTCGAAAACGTCATCGGCCTTGCCACGTCTAATAACAGTGATGACTTTAGACTCGTTTGCCAGGAATTTAATCGTTTAGGCTATTCATGCGACGCTTATTTTATCGATGCACGGCACTGGCTTCCCCAGTCACGCCCCCGCATGTTTGTCGTCGGATTAAAAGACCCTCTTCCCAACAGCCGACTCGATTCCTCGCTTCGACCTGAAAAGGTCTCCTGGATTCACTCCGACCCTTCACTCATTACGCACGTCTCTCACCTAAACGAGCCGAGCCCACTTCGCATGACGGGCCTTGCAACGGTTGTTGAAGATATTCCCGAGGGCGACAAGCGTTGGTGGAACAAAAACCAAGTACAAGCATTTATCGACTCGCTTGCACCGCATCAAGCAGAGCGCCTTCAGCGCTTCTTAAATGCCAAAGAAAAAACTGTTCGCACTGCTTACCGTCGCACGCGATCAGGCGTTGTGCGCTGGGAAATCCGTGAAGAAGAAATTGCCGGATGTCTAAGAACGGCTCGCGGCGGCTCATCAAGACAGGCAGTCGTTATATGCGAAAACGGAAAGATAAAAGTTCGCTGGATGACTGGAACCGAATATGCCCGTCTCCAAGGTGCTGACTCATGTCAGTTTAGCGGCTTCTCGGATGCTCAGATTCGCTACGCATTCGGCGATGCAGTTGCCGTGCCAGTTGTCACTTGGCTTATAAAAAATGCAGTCAAACCCGCGCTTATGTCTTCAAGGAACGGAGTGAACAATAATGGAAATGACCAATTGCTCCTTGAACGAGCCCGATAAAGATATCTTGGATGCCATTGAACTCTGGTACGAATCCAAACGCAGCAAGCGAGGCAATGTCAACCGTAACGTCATGGCGGTTGGCATAGGCATAAGCGAGCTGTTGCAAAACCGTTTTCCGCTCACCGACGATTATGTGCAATCGGACAAGGGGAGCCAAGTACGAGGCCTAAGTGGAGCATGCATCAAAACAGTTTTAGCCAGACATGGGGAAACGCGTGCCTTCGCATCAGAGGGCGGCAGAACCTCACGCGGCACACTCCCGATGGCGCTTGAGCTTGCCACAATTATCAACTCTGCCCTACCCAGTGACACTTGCGAAGACGCTCGTCTTGAAGCTGCGAATGCAATCGCCAATTTCTTCGTCGAGCGAATCCAGGTCGATTTCTTTAACCGGCAGAGAATCAAAGTCGAAATCGATCTTCAAAAACCAATTTCTGTCATTGTCGATGATATCCTAGCCGAAGCAAGCCTACGGTCCGATAAGCCAACGGGTACCGTCGCACAGCACCTGGTAGGCGCAAAACTAGAGATGTTATTTCCAACCATAGAAATCGGAAAGGACAACTCAAACGCTGCCGACCAGCAAACAGACCGTTCTGGCGATTTCCAAATCAATGATGCTGCATTTCACGTGACTGTATCGCCAATGGCCAAATTGACCGATCGATGCCGAGATAACATTCGAAATGGCATTCGGCCCATCGTCGTTGTCCCCCACGATAAAGTTTCCTTCGCTTACGGACTGTTCGAAAGTGAGGGACTCGGCAATCGCGTACAGGTTATCGCGCTCGAATCGTTTATCGGCATCAATATTGAAGAATTATCGTTCTACAAGCGAGACCTAATTCGATTAAATGTCGCACGGCTTCTTGCCCACTACAACAAGCGAATCGAAGATATCGAGCCCGACAAATCCCTTCAAATAGAAATTCCTCAGTGGGCTCTAGACGAAATGGACGCACATGGCGAATAGCTCAAACATACTTATCACTCATGATCTGGACGGTGCCGCGCTGGCGGCGCCTGTTGATGCTGCGCGCCGCAACGGGGCTGCATACAAGACGCGCACGATCGACGACCTTCGCGTTAAGGACGATCGCCTGCGCGCCGCCATCGAGGGCACGGGACACCTGCTGTTCGACGGCGGCATGGGCACCATGCTGCAGGCGGCCGGCATGAAGGCCGGAGCCCTGCCCGAGCTGCTCAACTTTGAGGAGCCCCAGGTCATTACCGACATTCAGCGACAGTACGTCGAGGCCGGCTGCGACGTGATCACCGCCAACACCTTTGGCGCCAACGCCCACAAGCTCGACGGCGCCGCCACCGTGGCAGATGTCTTTGCCGCCGCCGTCGCCTGCGCCCGCGCGGCCGGCGCCCACTACGTCGCCGGCGATATCGGCCCCATCGGCGCGCTGCTTCGCCCCTTGGGTACCCTCAGCTTCGACGAGGCCTATGACCTCTTTGCCGAGGAAGTGCGCGCCGGCGTCGCCGCGGGTGTGGACCTCTTTATTATCGAGACTATGACCGACCTGGCCGAGATCAAGGCGGCCGTCCTCGCCTGCCGCGAGAACTCCGACCTGCCCGTCTTTGCCACCATGACCTTTGAGGAAGACGGTCGCACCTTCCTGGGCACGAGTCCCGAGGTTGCCGCCATCACGCTCGATGCCATCGGCGCCGATGTCCTGGGCATCAACTGCAGCCAGGGCCCGGCCGAGCTCCGGGGACTCGCTGCACGCATGCTCACCGTTACCGACAAGCCCATCATGGTGCAGGCCAACGCAGGACTGCCCCGCGTGGACGACGACGGCAACACCGTCTTTGATATCCAGGCGCCCGAGTACGCCGCGGCCGTCGCCGGCATGATCAAGGATGGCGTGAGCGTCGTGGGCGGTTGCTGCGGCACCACGCCCGTGCACATGGCGGCCTTGCGCACGCTTATCGACAACCACACGCCCAGTCCGCGCCATCGCAAGCCCAGCATGTCGGTCACGAGCGCCCAGACGGTCGTGGACCTTCCCTGCGATGGCCACAAGATCGCCGTCATCGGCGAGCGCATCAATCCCACCGGCAAAAAGCGCCTGCAGCAGGCCCTGCGCGACGGCGATCTGGACTACGTCGTAAGTCAGGGCATCAGCCAGCAAGAACAGGGCGCCGATATCCTGGACGTTAACGTGGGCCTGCCCGAGATCGACGAGGTCAAGATTATCCAGCAGGCCACTGAGCAGCTCCAGGGCTCCACGCTCCTGCCGCTGCAGATCGACTCCACCGATCCCGCCGCTGTCGAGGCCGCCGTACGCCGCTACGCCGGCAAGCCCATCATCAACTCGGTCAACGGCAAGCAGCAGATCATGGATGAGATCTTTCCGCTGGTCGCCCACTATGGAACCAACGTCGTCGGCCTCACGCTCGACGAAGGCGGCATCCCCGATACCGCCGAGGCTCGCTTCGCCATCGCCGAGCGCATCGTGGCCGAGGCCGCCCGCTACGGCATCGGCCCGGACCGCATCCTCATCGACTGCCTGGTCATGACCGCCTCGACCAACCAGCGCCAGGCTGAGCAGATCCTGCGCGCCATGTCTATGTGCAAGGAGCGCCTGGGCGTCAAATGCGCACTCGGCGTGTCGAACATCAGCTTTGGCCTGCCCGCGCGGCCGCTGCTGGGCTCGGTCTTTTTGGCCGCCGCCTTTGGTGCAGGTCTGGACGCCCCCATCATGAACCCGGGTTCCAAGCGCTTTATGGATACCGTCTACAGCTATCGCGTGCTGAGCGTTGAGGACGAGGGCTCGACCGGATACATCGAGCGCTACGCTGGCTGGACCGATCCGTATAAGATCGCCGCGAACCCGGCAGCGGCCCAGACCACATCGACCGACGCCGCGCCCGCTGCTGACACCGCCGGCACCGACGGCAACGACGACCCCATCCGCCACATGGTCGTCTCGGGCCGCAAGGGCGAAATTGCGGCCGAGACCGAGCGCCTGCTGGCCGACCACGACGCTATGGAACTCATCAACAATCACTTTATCCCCGCCCTCGACGAGGTCGGAGTCCTCTTTGACCAGGGCAAGTTCTTCTTGCCGCAGCTCATGGCCTCGGCCGAGGCCGCGCGCGTGGGCTTCGATACCATCAAACGCCTGATGCCCGCCGGCGAGATTGCCGACAAGGGTAAGATCTGCGTGGCCACCGTCAAGGGCGACATCCACGATATTGGCAAGAACATCGTCAAAATGCTGCTCGACAACTACGGCTACACCGTCTTTGACCTTGGCCGCGACGTCGATCCACAGGAGGTACTCAAGACCGTCAAGGAGCGTGACATCAAGCTCGTCGGCCTCTCGGCGCTTATGACTACCACCGTCGTGGCCATGGAAGAGACCATCAAACTGCTTCATGCCGAGGTGCCGGGCGTCAAGATCATCGTAGGCGGCGCCGTACTCACCCCCGAATACGCCAAGCAGATCGGCGCGGACTACTACGCCAAGGACGCCGCCGAGAGCGCTCGTATCGCCGAAGAGGTCTTTGGGCAGTAACACAACGGAAACAACCAAGCACCAAAACGTGCCGCACGCGCCACTTGGCACGTGCGGCACGTTAGAATAGAAAAGACTATGCTCGTTTTGGCAGATAGGAGCGCAAGGATGGCGATCACGCCCGCAGAAATCGCGGAAACCCGCGGCATGGTTGAGGAGCAGAACCTCGACATCAGGACCATCACCATGGGTGTTTCGCTCATGGGTTGCGGTGACGAGAACCTCGACCGCATGTGCACGAAGATCTACGACCACGTGACGCACACGGCTGAGCATCTGGTCGAGACCGCCGAGAACCTCGAGCGCGAGTACGGTATCCCCATCGTCAACAAGCGCGTCTCCGTCACCCCGGTGGCGCAGATCGCCGCGTGCTGCAAGGATGAGGACCTCACCCCCATCGCGCATGCCCTCGACCGCGCGGCAGAGACGCTCGGCATCGATTACCTGGGTGGCTTCTCCGCACTCGTCCAGAAGGGCATCGGCGACGCCGATCGCCGCGTCATCCAGTCCATCCCCCAGGCGCTCGCTACCACGAGCCGAGTCTGCTCCAGTGTCAACGTCGCTAGCCTGCGCGCCGGCATCAACATGGACGCCGTGCTTATGGCCGCCCAGACCATCATCGATGCCGCTAAACTCACGGCCGACCAGGATTCCGTCGGCGCTTCCAAGTTTGTCTGCTTTGCCAACATGGTCGAGGACTCCCCGTTTATGGCGGGCGCCGTCCACGGCGGTGGCGAGGCCGACGCCGTCATCAACGTAGGCGTCTCGGGCCCCGGCGTTATGGCCGCAGCCCTGGAGACGCTGCCCGATTCCGCATCGATGATGGAAGTCGCCGAGAAGATTAAGCAGACCGCCTTTAAGATCACCCGTGCCGGTGAGCTCATGAGCCGCGAGGCCGCCCATCGCCTGGGTGTCGAGAAGGGCATTGTCGACCTGTCGCTGGCTCCCACGCCTGCCATCGGCGACTCCGTCGCACGCATCCTCGAGATCATCGGCGTGGGCACCTGTGGTGGCCCGGGCACGACCTGCGCGCTCGCCATGCTCAACGATGCCGTCAAGAAGGGCGGCGTCATGGCCAGCTCCAGCGTGGGCGGTCTCTCCGGCGCCTTTATCCCCGTATCCGAGGACGCCGGCATGATCGCCGCCGTCGAGGCCGGTGCACTTTCGCTCGAGAAGCTCGAGGCCATGACCTGCGTGTGCTCCGTTGGCCTGGACATGATCGCCATCCCCGGCGACACCCCGGTCGAGACCATCGCCGGCATCATCGCCGACGAGATGGCTATCGGCGTCATCAACAACAAGACCACGGCCGTCCGCGTGATTCCCGCCATCGGCAAGGGCGTGGGCGACTGCGTCGAGTACGGCGGCCTGTTCGGCCGTGCGCCCATCATGCCGGTGAACCCCAACGCCGGCACCGTGCTTGCCCACCGTGGTGGACGCTTCCCGGCACCGCTGAACTCGCTCAAGAACTAGCCCAGGGATACGAGGCGAGGAACCCCGGAAAGGGCAAATATATAAGGTCGCCTGCTCGGACAGCCCTGACTCGCACGGAGAGCACATTAAGTGCTCTCCGGCTCGTGCGGAACTCGCGATCGACCTTATATATTTGCCCTTCCCGGGGTTCCCGCACATCTCAACCTTGGCTGAGTTCTGTCCCATGTTGCAGTTGCTTCGCTCCTGCACCACATGGTTGATACGGCGGTTTGGCGTTGGATCGGTTCTTTCTGATATATGCTGGTTGCGGCTCTTCTTTTGGGAGGAGTCGCTTTTTTGTTGTGAGGGGGATGGCCCGTGGCTGATGATTTGATTCGCTCTGAGCTTCTTTCTGCTGATTGGAATGGCGAATGGATGCGCCTGCAGGCTGGTCGGCGGCGGGCTGATGATTCTTTTGAGTGGGATAAGCGGGCTCGGCATTTTCGGCCGCTTGAGACTGCTCCGTATGCCCGGGATTTTATAAAGCTGTTGGCGTTAAAGCCTGGCGAGTCGGTGCTTGATATGGGGTGTGGGGCTGGGTCGATTGCCATTCCGCTTGCTCAGGCTGGGCATCCTGTGATTGCTGCTGACTTTTCCCCTGCTATGTTGGGCACGCTTGATGCTGGCATTGAGTACTATGGACTCGAGGATCGCATTACACCGCTTGAACTTGCTTGGGATGATGACTGGGATTTGGTTGGACCGGTCGCGAAAGCGGTAGATGTTGCCTTTGCCAGTCGTTCTGTCACCACGACCAACCTAAAAGGCGCGCTTGCCAAGCTTGATCGAACGGCTCGTCGGCGTTGTGCTGTCACGATGGTCGCCAACTCCAGCCCGCGCTATGACCTGCACCTGATGAACGCTATCGGCGCCTCGGTTACCTGCAGTAATGGCTTTGTGTATGCCTTTAATATCCTCATTCAGATGGGGGCGCTGCCGCAGGTTACATACTTCGAATCGCCCCGTCGCGATACTTTCGATAGCCTTGAGGCGGGCGTGGCGGACTTCTCCCGCATGCTCGAGCACGGTAACGAGGATAAGATCGACCGTCTGCGCGACTACGTCGCTCAGCATATGATTGAGAATCCCCGTGCTGGCGAGCCGGGGTCCAAAGGAGTGCCGCAGGGACGCTATATGCTCGACCATATCCGCAAGGTCCGTTGGGCGTTTATTGCATGGGAGCCGGTCTCTTCGAGCCGTCCATAGACCGCTTTCGGCCGTCGTACACGTCCGCCTGTAACCCGCGCCGTTCTCCCGCTCGGCATCCGCATTCTTTTTGAACTGGGCAAACACGCCCCACACCGCGCCGTTCCTGCGCTATCGTGGGACAGCTCACGTAGATTAAGGCCCCATCGCGGGGCGCCCCATACATAGAAAGCGAGAACCCATGGCACTGACAGGAGCCCAGGTCAAGCAGCTTCGCAGCATGGCCCATCACCTCAACCCCGCCATCATCATCGGTAAGTCCGATGTCAACGAGGGCACCGTCGAGCAGACGGTCGCCTACCTGGAGAAGCATGAGCTCGTTAAGTGCTCCGTGCTCGATGGCTCCAGTCTTTCCGCCCGCGAGGCCGCCGAAGAGCTCGCTGAGCGTTGCCACGCCGAGGTCGTCCAGGTCATCGGCCGCAAGTTCTCGCTGTATCGCGAGTCCTCGCGCAAGGACATCGAGAAGATCAAGCTCGTCTAAGAGTCAATGATCCGGCGAACCAACACATAGCAAGCATACGGGTGCCCAAGTACTTCGGGCGCCCGTTTTTTATCGCTCGACCAGCACGCGATTGAGCCGCCCCTCCACCAAGCGCTCGTATAGACGCCGCGTCTCGGGCTCGGGCACGCCATTGACCTGCTCCCTCAGATGGTGCATATGCCCGCTGTACAGCTCGACGATATCGCGCCGCCGCCCCGCCACACTGTAGACGCGCATGGCGCAGCGCACCATATCCTCACGTGCCGTTTCCTGTCGAAGCCCCGACTCCGCCAGCCAAATCGCCGACTGCAGATCGTTTTCTTCTAGAGCGGCATTTGCTCCCTTAATCATGCAATCGATGTACTTTGACTGCATAATGCGTCGCATACGCAAAAAGTAGGTGGGGTTACAGCCATTGGGAACATACAGCGGTCCGGTATAAAGCTGCTCAATCTTAAGGCACAGCTCAACTAAATGGGGCCCGTGCGCACCCGTGCGATTTCCCAAAACCTCGCGGCTTATCTGGTCAAACAGCCGCACATCGGTCTTGACGTAGTCGCCGTTGAGTCCG
This sequence comes from Collinsella sp., assembly GCA_019414205.1. Lineage (GTDB taxonomy): Bacteria > Actinomycetota > Coriobacteriia > Coriobacteriales > Coriobacteriaceae > Collinsella. The sequence goes on from DXML01000003.1 coordinate 36,525, forward strand.
ATGCATTCATTTTGGATGAGCACACACGACTTGCCATCCGGCGTCGGTCCCAAAGCCGACCGCAAGCGCGATATCGTCGAGTACAGGTTGTTGCGGGCGCTATTGAACTCGGCATGGGGCCACAGCTCCATGGCCAGCGTCTCGCGATCGACGAGTGCATCCATGCCCAGCGCAAGCCGCTCGGCAAGTGTCGCCGCCTTCTTGCGGCGCCACATTTTGTCCGTGATGGGAAACCCGTCGCGCTCGGCGCGAAACGCACCAAACATGCGAATCTCGATATGGTCGATGGTATCAACGGCTTCAACCTCGCCGGCCTGGAACAGGCGCTCGCCTTCCCCTTCCAAATCGTCGCGCAGCGAGTACCGCGACAGCTCGCGCACGGGAAGCTTCTTGCGAATCCTGGTCGCCGGCTCGCCCAGACAATGCATGGCAAGGCGCGCAAAGAGCCGATACGATGGCTCCAGAATCCCCGCACGATTCATGGACATCCAGGCCGCAAGATCGCTGTCTCGGCCCGCACAGGCCAAATGCAGCGCCACCATCCAGGCCTCCGCTCCACCAACCTGCGTCTGGCTTATATCGAGTAGCTCCGCTTCCTCGCGCACCGAAACCATCGAGGTGTTACGCAGATACGCCGCGCGCTCCAACAGCAATGCGTTATCGCGCATGTACGCAATCGACTCCTCGGCAAGTTTGAGTACTTGGACCGCACGGAACTTTGCATTAACCGGCCGTCCCTCTGCCAGCGACTGCCAGCCTTCTAGCAACAGGCCAAACAGCTGAATCTGGTTGTCGCGCATGCGCACGGCAAAACGATCGAGCTCGTTGAACGCCGCGTCGTCGGTTACCGGCAGGCCGGAAAGGAGCCGCCGTGCCGCCAACACCATGCGCACCCAGATAGCCATCGCCTTAAGCCCACGTACGTCGAGCGCCTCCCGCACCACCGCCATCTCGTCGTCGCGCTCGTCGGTTCCCGCAAACGACCCGTCAAAGAGCTCCACCAGCATGCTATCGGCCCGTATAACAATCCCCGCGATGTCGAGCTCGCAGTCGTAGGCCTTGCTCGTTTTGAGCTGCTGTAGAACGCCGCCGTCATCTCCCCGCTCGGTCAGGCAGCGCTTGACCTCGATATGCGCAGACAACATATCGAGTGCGGTATGGGATGTCTCGATTTCTGGCACGGCCAGGTTCGTAGGAAGCCCAAGCCCGTTGTCCCCATAGCAAACAGCCGTCAGTGTCTGGGCCACCCTCCATGAAACAGGGTCTATTTCGCAGGCCGCCCGTTCGCCCCCGCGCTCGATAACCGATGCCATATAGCGAGCGAGCTTTGTATTGGACACGCTGACCGCTGCCAGATATACGCCAAGCGCCTCGGCAGGCGTTGGCTCTGGAGCCGGATCGTCGGCATCGATCGTGCCCAGCGCTGCTCGGCAGATATCGGCCCCGTGCCCCGTCAGAGCCAGATCGACCCCATACTGCCCAGCAAGTTCAAGGACCGCTTCACGGTCCAAAAAGGCGTCCGCCAGGCCCATCGCCGCATCGCATCTACCCGCCTTAAGCAAAATCCGGGCCGCCCTCGGAACAAGTTCGGGGCGAACCTCGGCCACCAACTTACGCAAACGCAAGCGTCCGTTATCCTCCGTGCCCAGACACGTAAAACTCCGCTCGGCGGGATCCAAGCCAAAGATCGGGTAGTCGCGTACAAAGTAGGACTGGTCGACCATCGACAGCCTCACCCCGCAAGCCTCGAGTTCTGCGATATTGCCCTCGCCCATCAAAATCATGAGACATGCCACGCAAAACAGTGCATTATTGTCGAGCGAAGCCAGATCGACAAGTGCCGCGCCATATACGTTGACAATCTCGTTTTCGAGCAGACCGGCTACGTCGCCTTGGCCATACAGACCCGTCTGCAATGCCGAAACGAGCTCGGGCACGCCCTGCGTGAGCTGATAAAAGTCGAGCGATGTGCTGATCGAAAACGCCGATGCCCACGCCGAATACTCATAGGCATGCACCTTGAGCATCTGCGCATTGATCTTAACCGAATCGCCCAGCCCATGAATCAGCTGACGATTTGAAGGACGGCAGGAGATAAAGACCCCTACCCCCATGGCGCGCAGGCCGCGAATCCTGTCGATGAGGTCTTCGGTATCGTGCTGATCGAGGTTTGGCACATTATCAATCGCGATAAGGGAGTGCGGTTTGTCTTTGAGTTCTTCGGTAACCACCTCGAGCTGCATAAACACCTCGCGCCCAGTGGCGCGATCGGCCTCGATAATCCGCACGGGACCTCGCGTCGGGTCGCATTTAACCTCATGGGTGTACTGCAGCAGCACCGAGGTCTTCCCAAACCCGTCGGGCGCATAAAGAACCACGATGCCGGCCTTTCGGCCCTTGGCGAGAAGCTCATTCATCAAGCGTTCGCGTCGCACCATATAGCCTCCGCCCAGCGGCATCAGCTCGAGGTCGTCTATACTGCTCAAATCGTTTACCATGCCCGCTCCTCAACTCGACCGTATGGACACTGTAACCGCAAGACCATACAAGCCGCGCTATGAATAGAGCGACCTTGCGTTTTAGGTTGTCTTTTGGTACGCAAGCGGCAAGTTTTTGTACAGCGAGGGCCGATTGTTATTAATCCCCCGACTAATCGGTCTTTAAGCAGGTAAATGAGCTTGTCAGCTTGTCCCATCTAAGCGGCAGTGTAACGCAAATGAACAAGGTTCAGCTATGTCATTCAACTCGCCTAGCACCCGCTACCGTCTACGACCTTTTAGTGGCATTTTTGCATAGAATCTGGTATGGAATGAATCAAGCTGTTGGGCATCCGGCATCCGTCAAGCTTGCGGCAAGATTTTGGTCAAGCGGGCGGAGAGGGATAACAAAAAGGCCCCCGCAAAGCGGAGGCCTTAGGCAAGGCTATGTCGAGATGCAGGATTCGCGCTACTCGCAGAGCGAAAGGGCGGCCTCGTCGGCAACGACAACGCAGTTGGTGTGCAGCTGCAGGATCGAAGCCGGGCACGCGGGCGTAACCGGACCATAGCGCATGTCATGCACGGCCTGAGCCTTGGCCTCGCCGTTGGCGACGACTAGGATCATGCGGGCATACATGATGGTCTGGGTACCCATGGTGTAGGCCTGACGGGGAACATCGTCGATGCTGTCGAACAGGCGGCTGTTGGCCTGAATGGTGCTCTCGGTGAGGTCGACGCAGTGCGTGCCCTTGGAGAAGTGGTCATCGGGCTCGTTGAAACCGATGTGGCCGTTGTTGCCAATGCCGAGCAGCTGCAGATCCGGGTAACCGGCGGCGGCGACGATCTTGTCGTACTCAGAGCAGGCAGCGGCGGCGTCGGGGTTGGAACCGTCGGGCACATGCGTGTTGTTCAGGTCGATGTTGATGTGATCGAAGAAGTTCTCACGCATGAAGTAGTGATAGCTCTGGGGATCGTCGTGCGAAAGGCCGCGATACTCGTCCAGGTTGTAGGTGCTGACCTCGGCAAAGTCGACGTCGCCCTTCTCGTACCAAGCAGCGAGCTGCTTGTAGGCACCGATCGGGGTGGAGCCGGTGGCAAGACCCAGCACGCAATCGGGCTTGAGAATAACCTGCGCCGAGATGATATTGGCGGCCTTGCGGCTCATATCCTCGTAGTCTTTAGCTTTAATGATCTTCATTACGCGTCCTTTCTCGTACAAGAGAGGCAAGGCTCCCCTTACAAGCACTTGCCCGCGGCCCGCGTCGGCCGCAACCAACGTGTGCGGCCACCAGGGCGAGGTCGCGTAATGTATGTGTCTCGTGTCTAGCCGCGTCGAGGCCCCTGCCCGTCCACGGTGACCCAAAGCCGTTTAGCTTCGGACAAATCCCATCTTGCCACGGAGGGCGCCCTCTTTCAAGGGCGCCCTCCATAAACGTGTTTGAATTGTAGGCTAATGGCCACGTGCACTTGCTAGCGCTCGCGAGCAACGATGAGCTGGTCCATCTCTTCGACATGCGCACCAACGGAGCCCTTGATACTCGAGAACTCAACGGAGTTGCACACCAAGATGGGGACCGTCACATCGTAGCCCTCGGCAGCAATTGCCTCGCGATCGAACTCGATGAGCACGTCACCCTTATGGACGACATCGCCCACCTGTGCATGCACGCTAAAATGCTTGCCCTCAAGCTGAACAGTGTCCAAACCAACGTGGATGAGCACGTCTAGGCCATCGACCGTGTTGAGCGCAACGGCGTGACCCGTGGGAAAAATGGCCTCGACCTTGGCGTCTGCCGGCGCAATCACACGCGTGCCGGTAGGCTGAATCGCCACGCCCTGGCCCAAAAGGCCGGTGGCAAATGTCTGGTCATTGACCTCGGACAACGGAATGACGTCGCCCGAGATGGGAGCATCCAGCGTAAGGACTCGACCACGCATACCAAAAGACCTTAGGACTTTAGTGAACATGCTCCCCCTCGGACATACCAATCGACCAAAATAGCCTTAACAGTTTACCATTTGGCACTCGTTTTTGACCATTAGGGAAGTTCGCGCTTGACAACCTCGACGATGTTGTCGACAACGCGCTGGGTCAGCTCGTGCGTCTCGGCCTCGGCCATAACGCGGACCAGCGGCTCGGTACCGCTCGGGCGCACCAAGATGCGGCCGCGACCATTGAGCTCCTTCTCGGCGGCAGCGACGGCATCCCAGATGGGCTGGCAATCGTCCAGACCAGCCTTGTTGTCGGAATGCACGTTGACGAGTACCTGCGGGTACTTCTTCATGATGCCGGCAAGATCGGTGAGGGTACGACCGGTGCGCTTGAGCACGGCCAGCAGCTGCAGAGCCGTCACCAGACCGTCACCGGTGGTGTTGTGCTCCAGGAAGATGATGTGGCCAGACTGCTCGCCGCCGATGACGGCGCCGTCCGCGAGCATACGCTCAAGAACATAGCGGTCGCCCACGGCAGTCTGGACCATCTCAAAGCCCTGCTCCTTCATGGCAATGGAGAAGCCCAGGTTGCACATAACGGTCGAGACGATCTCGGAGTTGGCGAGCTTGCCGCGGGCAGCCAGGTCGGAGCCGCAGATGGCCAGGATGTAGTCACCATCGATCTCGTTGCCCTCGCTGTCCACGAACAGCACGCGATCGGCGTCGCCGTCGTGGGCTAGGCCGATATCGGCGTGGGTGCGCAGCACGAGCTCGCGCAGAGGCTCGAGGTGCGTAGAGCCGCACTCGACATTGATGTCGGTGCCGCAGTAATCGGTGTTGATGGCATGGACCGTGGCACCCAGGCGCTGCAGCGCGGCGGGCGTAGTCTGGCAGGAAGCACCGTGACCGCAGTCGACGGCAACGACCAGGCCATCGAGCCTCAGGCCGTCAAGCGTATCGATGGCGTGGTCGACGTATGCCTTGCGAGCGTCCTTCATCTTGATGATGTGGCCCACGCCGGCACCGGTCGGCAGCGTGTCGGCAGCCATGGCTTCCTCGGACATGACCCAGGCGCTGATCTCTTCCTCGACCGCATCGGGAAGCTTCATGCCCTTGCGGCTAAAGAACTTGATGCCGTTGAACTCCGGCGGATTATGCGAAGCAGAGATGACGATGCCGCCGTCGAGCTCATTCTGGACGGTGAGCAGCGCCACGGCAGGCGTGGGGATAACGCCGCAGCAGTGCGGACGACCACCCTCGGCCATGATGCCGGCGGTCAGAGCGCTCTCGAGCATGGTACCCGAAAGACGCGTGTCGCGGCCGACGCAGATATCCGGACCAAGGAACTTGGTCGCCGCGCGGCCCAGGCGAAACGCGAGGTCGCACGAGAGGTCGGCATTGGCGACGCCACGGACGCCGTCGGTACCGAAGATGTTCTGGGGCATAGGATCGCTCCCTCCCTAGCAGGCGATATGCAACCGCCCACCCTAGTCGAAAAAGAAAAGCGGGACCCGCCGAGGAATCGGCAGGCCCCGCTTGTACATTGTATCTCGAATGGAGATAAAACCTTAGCGCTTGGAGAACTGGGGAGCGCGGCGGGCCTTCTTGAGGCCGTACTTCTTGCGCTCGACCACGCGAGCATCGCGCGTAAGGAAACCGGCCTTCTTGAGGTCAGCACGGTAATCGCCAGCGTTCAGAAGAGCGCGAGCGATGCCCAGGCGCAGAGCGCCGGACTGACCGGAGATGCCGCCGCCATCGCACAGAGCGATAACGTCGAACTGACCGGCGGTGTCGGTCACCTTGAAGGGAGCAAGGGCGTTCTCAACGAGCTGATGACGGCCGAAATACTGCTCGGCGTCACGCTTGTTGATGGTCACCTTGCCGGTGCCGGGGACGAGACGGACGCGGGCGACGGCGTTCTTACGACGACCGGTACCCTGGTAGACAACGGTGTTCTCAGCCATCTTTAAGCCTCCAGCTCAATCTTCGTGGGGTTCTGGGCAGCGTGCGGATGCTCGGCACCAGCGTAGACCTTAAGTTTGGTCATCTGGGCACGGCCGAGGGTGGTCTTGGGCAGCATACCGCGAACGGCGCGCTCGATGACCTTCTCCGGGTGCTTCTCCATAGCCTGGCGGAAGCTCTCAGCCTTGAGGCCGCCGTTGTAGCCGCTGTGGCGATAATAGGTCTTCGTGTCGGCCTTGTTACCGGTAAGCTGGACCTTATCGGCGTTGATGACGACAACGAAGTCGCCGCAGTCGCTGTTGGGCGTGAACTGGGGCTTGTTCTTACCGCGCAGGATCATTGCGATCTGGGTGGCAAGACGGCCCAGGACAGCACCATCGGCGTCGACGAGAACCCAGTTGCGCTGGACCTCGCCCTGCTTGGCGTAGTGAGTCGATTTCGAAATCACTTAGACTCCTCCATGTACAGTACGTGTTGTTACAGAGATTCACGGGGCTCTGCAAGTAACCCGTCCATATTACCCCGCTCGCCGTACGAGTCAACAGGTATTTTGGCTCCGACCAGAGTTTCTGCACATGTCATCCACGAGCCGTGACGTTGCAGCGCTAGCGCTCAACAAACTCCTGGATCTCCGCGAGCAAACGCTTTGCCTCCTGGCGACCCTGAATATACAGGTCCAAAAGCTTTGCCGGATCATGCTCGACATGGCCGACCTCGACCGGCTTTTGCGGAGAGATGACCAGCGCGCGGCCCTCGCGCTCATACTTCCACAGGTGCATGCGCTGGAGGTTATAGCGGTCGTGGCGCGTCTCGATAGCCTCGAGCAGGTAGGGGTAGTCGGCATAGCGGGCGCGCGCGGCAGGCATAAACTCGTAGGGCTTTTTCTCGTACGAGCGGTCCTGCGTGACAATGACAACCGCGCGCTCGAAGCCGGCCTCCTCCAGCACATGCTCGATAGGAACCGAATCGGCTACGCCGCCGTCGACGTATTTGTGCCCGTCAATCTCGACCGGCGGCGTCACCAGCGGCAACGAGGTCGAGGCACGCACGGCGTCGAGGTCGAGCACGGCGCTTTTGACCGGCAGGTATGCGGCAGTTCCAAAGAGCATGTCCGTCGCGACGGCGTACATCTCGATGGGGCTCGCGTCGAACGCCTCGTTGTCAAAGGGATCCAGGCGGTCCTGGATATCGTTGAAGATAAAGTCGTAACCCACGATGGAGCCCGTGGATGCGAAGGATGCGGCACCCATGTAGCGGTTGTCATTGCAGAAGGTCAGGTTGATGCGATTGACGCGACCGATCTGGTGTGACTTGTAGTTGACGCCGTTGAGCGCACCGGCCGATACGCCATATACCGCCGGAATTTCGACACCGGCCTCCATGAGAACGTCGAGCACGCCGGCGGTAAACTGCCCACGAAAACTGCCACCCTCCAAGACGAGCGCGACCTTGCCGGCATTCTTTGCCTTATCTTCTGCAGTCATATTGACCTCCTGCGATTGCGTTTTGGCCTTCTTCTACCCAGTTTTGGGATGGAGGGCGCGCAGGTTTTTTTGAGGCGGCAGGTGAAGCGGAAAGTGTGTCCCAGTTTGAGGCGGAATTCCGGGATGCGCTTTCCGCTTGGACCGCCGTTGGGAAAGCGCGACCCGTTCTGAGCGCGGATTCCGGGATGAACTTTCCGCTTGAGGCGTCTTCCGGAAAATGAATCCCATTCCGAGCGTCGATTCCGGGATGCAGTTTCCGCTTGAAACGTCATCCGGAAACCGCATCCCAGTCTGAGCCGGAATTCTGGGATGGATTTTCCGCCTGGGGCGACGTTGATGCGGGGCATGGCAGGCTGCAGTCCGATCGGCATCGCATCTGCATAGGGTTGAAGCTTTGCGCGGAGAATCCGCATATTTGCTTCGCAAATACGCACCGGCTTCGGCCGCCTGCCGGCGTCCTCGCCCGCTCGCTACAAACGCTTCGCGTTTGCTTAACGCTCGCGCCCTGCATAGAGTTCGATTCTCCGCGGTATCTATAAGTAATAAAAAAGCAGGTAGGTGCGTTTACCTACCTGCTTGTAACTATTGGTGGAGGCGCGGAGAATCGAACTCCGGTCCACGAAAGCCCCCTGATTGGCATCTCCAAGCTCAGTCGCTGGTTTAGTCTCGGACGCTTTGCGCGCAGCGACACGCTCGCGGCGTCCTAACCGGTTCGGTCTTAGCCTGCGCCATACCGATTACGTGCGCAGGAGCATTCCCCTAAAATGACGTCGCGCCGGTGTCGGGGAAATCACCGGGTTGACGCGCCGCTATAAATTAAGCAGCGAGAGCCATAGGCTCAAAAGAAGAGTTGTTGTCAATTCAATTTGACGGTGCCCCTGTTTAACGAGGCGAGGAGACCTCGGCTTGCTTCCTCTCTCAGAGCTATCGTGTCGAAACCAGTCGCCCCCGAATGTCGGGAAAGTCTGGATGGTATCGGGCCTGCAAACACCCGATAACCGTCGACTTTTCAAGGAACATACGGGGCGAGCCCCGCTTGTGGAGTGTTATCTTACCACGTTCTGAAAGCGGACAGCTGTTCTATGCACGAGCTGTGAAGACCCCAATGTGCGCCGCACTTCGCACTTTTGTTACCGATCGCGTCACGTATATTTTCGCCAAGCAAAATTGACCCGTCGAAAGGACCGTTATGGATACCAAGCAGCAACTCGTCAATGCCCTCGCAGGCCTGGGCTCAACCATTACCGAAGCTATGGATGTCATCGAAGGCTTTGTCCCCTGCGGACATCCTGCCCTCACGGTATCGAACGCACTCGTCGCGCTGGACGCTGACGATGATGCAGCTCTCGCCCAGCAGCTTGAGACCGTCGAGGGCTTTATCGATCACGTGAGTGAGAACCGCGGCGTGGCCGCCTACCACGGCATCGATGTCGAGCTCGCGGGTCCCAAAGCCGATCTGCTCGCAGCAATCCGCGAGGTAGGCGCTCTTATGCAGACCGCAGGCGTCAAGAACACCCAGGTCAACGAGTGGGTCTACCGCAGCCTGGCAGCACTCGACAGCTCCGACGAAAAGGCAGCCGAGCAGCTCGCAGAAAGTCCCGCCATTAAGGCCGAGCTTTTGTAAATAGCAGACGCGGGCCCCTTGGCGCATCGTCGTCCAAGAGGCCCGCAAGCAGTTCGCGTCAACCGATAGCCGCGCTGCCGCGTTCGGCCAAAGCAAGAATCGGCATCATTTGACGAGGTGTCTTTGCTGCAAGATCGGCATGTTCGAGCAGTTTGCGATCGTTAGTTACCAAGTAATCAACCTGCGCGCGCTTGCACGCGGCGAGCACCAAGTTGTCCTCGTAATCGCGATGGAGCGCTAAGTATTTGTCAGCCAGCCAAAGGTCCGACGCATCCGCACCCACGGCCGTGGCGTTTTCGGTCATGTTCCGAACAAACGCCAACGCCGCATCACCAATTGCACGGGCAGATGCCTCGTCGAGCGCTCCCCCGCTGGCAAGAACGCTACGCTTCAGTTCGTGCTGTACAACGTACAGCACGTCCTTAGCGGTATGCACCGGGAAGAACAGCAGCGCACGCGTCTCCGTCGCCCGCCCAATAAACGCACGCGCGGCAAGCGACTCGGCATGGTCGACGCAAAACGAATCAACCCATACGTTGGCATCCAAATGCAAAAGACCTGCGCCCGGACGACACCGATGCCGTCTGGGCGCAGGCCAGATAACGTGGGCGAACACGTCTGCTAACGCAGGTAAGCCTTCGCGTTGCTCAGACTGTAGGCAATCGTCGAGCCGTTGTGCAGCAGCGACGACGTCTGCGGGGTAATCGCGCCGGTAATACCCAATGCCAACAGCGCCGAGTTGGTGAGCATCACCTTAGAGTAGGAGCTCGTCAGACGATCAATGAGGCCCTGGCTCATGCGGCGCAAACGCACGATCGCGGCCAGATCCGTGTCGGTCAGGATGATATCGGCGACCTCCTTGGCGATGTCGCTTCCGCCACCCATTGCCAGCCCCACGTCGGCCAAACCGAGCGCCGGCGAATCATTGACGCCGTCACCCACCATGGCAACATGGCGCCCCTCGCTCTTAATGCGCTCCACATAGGCGTACTTGTCCTCGGGCAGCAGCTCGGCCTTAAACTCATCGACACCCGCCTCGCGCGCAATGCGCTCGGCCGTGCGCTCCGAATCGCCCGTGAGCATAACGACATGCTTGACGCCCAGCACATGCAGGTCGGCGATGGCCTCACGGACCCCGGGCTTGAGCGGATCCTCAATGCCGAGCACGCCCACAACGGTGCCGTCGACCGCCAGATACAGCGGCGACAGGCCCTGCATCTGGGACTCAATGCGCTCCTTGATGTCGGACTCGAGCTGCGCACCCTCGTCCTCAAATACAAAGTGCGCCGAACCGATAATGGCGCGACGCCCCTCGATGGACGAAGCGATGCCGTGCGCCACGATGTACTCGACCGCGGCATGGCGCTCGCGGTGCTCGAGCCCGCGCTCGAGGGCGGCGTTGACCACGGCACGCGCCACCGGATGCGGGAAATGCTCCTCCAAGCAAGCGGAAAGGCGCAGGACCTCGTCCTTGCTCCAGCCATCTGTCGTCAGCACGCAAGCCAGGCGCGGCTGCGCCTCGGTAAGCGTGCCGGTCTTATCAAACACGATGGTGTCAGCCTTGGCAAACGACTCAAAGTACTTCGCGCCCTTGACCATGACGCCCATCTTGGCAGCATCGCTCATGGCGGTCATGACGGCGACGGAGCCCGTGAGCTTGAGCGCGCACGAGTAGTCGACCATCAGCGCCGCCGAGGTCTTGATAAGGCTGCGGGTAGTAAGCGCAACCAGGCCCGCGAGCAGGAAGTTCCACGGGACGATCTTGTTGGCAAGGTCCTCCATATGCGACTGGCCCTCGGACTTGAGCGAGTCGGCCGTCTGCACGAGCGAGACGATTGAGCGCAGTTTGGTTTGCGCCGTATTGGCGCGCACGCGCACCAAGATGCCGCCGTCTTCCACGACGGTACCGGCGAACACGTCGTCGCCCACGCTGCGCTCGACGGCCAGCGGCTCGCCGGTCAGGGTCGCCTGGTTGACCATAGCGCTCCCCTGCTCGACAACACCGTCGATGCAAATGGACATGCCAGTGCGCACGGCGACCAGATCGCCGGGCTCAAGCTCGGTCGCAGCAACGCTTACTTCGGTGTCGCCGACGACCTTTTGCGCCTTGTCGGGCACATCGAGCAGCGAGTTGATGAGCTCGTTTTCGCTCATGGCGCGCGTGTAGTCCTCGAGCAGCTCTCCCACGTTGAGCAGGAACATCGTCTGGCCCGCGGTGTCGACATCACGTTTGACAAACGAGATACCGATGGCCGAAGCGTCGAGCACGGGAACGGTCAGGCGCGGCTGCGCGAGCTCACGCAGGGCGGCGCGCAAAAAGGTCATGTAACCGGCCACGACAAACACCGCACGCAGGGGCGTGGGCAAAAACCAGCGACGTGCGTAATGGGCACCGATAAGTGTGGCAAGATCCATGACGAGCTTGTGCTTGCGTGGCTCAAGCTGCATCACGTAGCCTGTCTTTGCGTCGGCAATGGCCTGAGCGTCGAGCGCACCGACGGCGGCCAGCACGGCATCGCGGCGCGACTCGTCGTATTCGAGCGCCATCTGGCCAATACGGCCGTAGACGCGCACCTTGTGCACGCCGTCGATATCGCCGCTGAGCTTAAGAAGTGCATCGAGATCGCTCTCTGGCACAGGACCCGCCAATTGAAGACGGGTCCTGCCGGGGATCTCGCTGATAATCGAGAATCTCATAGTTTGTGCCTGGGAGCGTTACTCGGCTGCCTCGTCAGCAGCGGCCTCGCTCTGGGTGATGTAAGCAGCCTCGGCAACCATGTCGTCGACATTAGCCTTGGCCTGCTCGACCATGTCCTGGTAGCCGTTCTTGATGCGCATACCGCACGCAATACCCTGCACGCAGGCATTCTTGACCGGAGCGCTGGTAAGCAGCTTGATGCCGGCCGTGCCAAGCAGAAAACCGCCACCGACAAGCAGGGTATTGAACGTCGACTTCTTCATGTTGCTTCTCCCTTTTGCCGCATTGGACGCGGCATGGTGCTTCAGCACCCGAGTAAACAAGTTTGCTCGAGCACGCTTTTGAAATATCTCAATTTTATCTAACTATCTAGGTCAGCCATGGCTAACCTTTTGAAAATTAACGATGCGGAGTAACCGATTGTCAATGTGACAAAGGGACTGTCCCTTTGCCCCTTCTTACAACTGCCAGGTAGCTGCTTCCTTTTGCAGCGCCACCATGCGGGCGAATTCTCCACCTGCCGCCTTGAGCTGCGCCGGAGTGCCCTGCTCGGCAACCACACCATCCTTGAGTACAACGATTTTGTCGGCATTTTCCACCGTGCGCATACGGTGGGCAATAACGATAACCGTCTTACCTGCAAGCAGACGGGAGAGCGCCTGCTGAACCACGGTCTCGTTCTCCACATCCAAGCTCGCTGTCGCCTCGTCCAACAGCACGATAGGCGCGTCTTTGAGCAGCGCACGGGCGATAGAGATGCGCTGGCGCTCACCGCCGGACAGCTTGGAGCCGTTCTCGCCGATCATGGTGTCATAGCCCTGCGGCATGCGGCTCACAAACTCGTCGCAGTTGGCGGCACGCGCGGCAGCAAGCACTTCCTCATCGGTGGCATCGCGACGACCAAGACGGATGTTTCCCATCACCGTGTCGTCAAAGAGCAGCACGTCTTGGAACACAATGGCGTAGTCGCGCAGCAGTACCTCGGGATCGACGCTTGCAACATCCACACCGCCCACGGTAACCTTGCCCGCGGTGGCATCCCAAAAGCGCGCGGCAAGGCGGCTCACCGTGGACTTACCGGAGCCCGAAGGACCGACCAGTGCCGTGACCTCGCCTTCCTTGGCGGTAAAGCTCACATCGGTAAGAACTTTCTCGCCGGCGCGGCCGTCCTCGCCCGCACCATAGCCAAATGCCACATGATCGAACACCACATCGTGGCCCACGGGCTCAAACTGCTCGCTGCCCCGCGCCACGGGCTCTTCCATGATGGAACGCATGCGCTTGGCCGACGACTCGGCGGCAAACAGCTCGGACATCAGCATCAGCGCCTGATCAAAGGGCGCATAGATGCGGCTCACCATAAGCAGGAAGGCAAACATCATCAAAAAGTCGACCTGGCCGGAGGCGACCATCGCAGCGCCCGTGACCAACGTGGTGGCAATCCCCAGGCGCAGGATGGCAAAGGCGGAGTTGACCAAAAGCCCATTGGCGAGCTCGCCCTTGGTGGTCTCGCGCTCCTCGGCATCGATCACGGCGTTGAGCCCCTCAAGATAATGAGCCTCCTGGTCGGTGGCGCGGATCTCGCGCACGCAGTCGAGCGTCTCCTGGATCGCCTCGGTAACCTTGACCTTCTCGGCACGCACATGGTCGAACACCGGGGTCATGGGGCCGCGTGTCAGATACAGCACGGCAAAGGCCACGGGCACGCTCCAAAACGCCGCGATCGCCAGCTGCCAGCAAAAGAACAGCGACGCCACGAACACAATGGCGCTTGCGATGATGGCACCCCAAAGCTCTCCCAGCACGTGGCTGTAGGCGTGCTCCATGGCCTGGACGTCGCCCATGATGGTCTCGGTTAAATCGGCCAGATCACGACGGCCAAAAAACGACAGCGGCAGCTTGCGCAAGCGCTCGGCAATCTCCATACGCTGCTTGCCGCACTCCTCGTAAAAGATGCAGTAGGTGTAGTAATACTGCTGCCAGTTAGAGGCAAAGAGCAACACGAAAAAGACCAGGAGGCCGCCCACAATCGGTAGGGCATCCGGCAGGTCGGCACCGGTGGCGAGATGTTCGACAAAACCGGCCATGACCAGGAACAATAAGCCCATGCCGGCCATGGTAATGAGATTGGTGAGCGCGGTCCAGAAAATGCCGCGTTTTACGCCGGCGACGCCTTTATCGGATAGGAAATACTTCTTTTGGAATGAGGCGAACATTTAGGCCTCGCCTCCCTTCGTGACGGCGGCATCCGCGGCAGCAGTGATCTTCCAGCTCGCGGCCTGTTCGTATTCGGCCCACATCTTGGCGTATAGACCGTTTTGGGACAGCAGCTCGGCATGGGTGCCAGTCTCCTGCACGCTACCTTGGTTGAGCACCACGATCTTGTCGGCCCCCACCACGGTCGAAAGCCGGTGCGCGATCATAATGACTGTGCGACCCGCCGCCAGTTTGCTAAAGGCACGCTGGATGAGCGCCTCGTTCTCGGGGTCGGCAAACGCTGTGGCCTCATCGAGCACCACGATAGGTGCGTCTTTAAGGATCGCGCGGGCGAGTGCCACGCGCTGTACCTCGCCGCCCGAAAGATATGCCCCTCCAGCACCGAGCATGGTGTTAATACCCTGCGGGAGCTTGGCCACAATGTCGTCGCACTGAGCTGCGGAGAGGGCCGCACGCACTTCGTCGTCAGTGGCCGTAGGCTTGGAAGCGCGCACGTTATCGGCAAGTGTTTGCCGGAACAGTTGGTTGGTCTGAAACACAAAGGCGACCTGGTCCATGAGCTCGTGCGGATCCATGTCGCGAACGTCTACGCCGCCCACAAGCACGCGACCCGAGGAAACATCCCAAAAACGCGGGATCAGGCTTGCGCAGGTTGACTTACCTCCGCCCGAGGGACCCACCAGCGCGAGGATGCTACCTGCGGAAACGCTAAAGCTCACATGGTTGACGGCAGGCGCTTCGGCGCCCTCGTAGGTAAAGCTCACGTCCTCAAAGCGCACATCGCTGCCAGCGGGGTGCTTGGGCTGGACAGGCACGGAGAGCTGCTTGGAATCCATGATGCTTCGGATGCGAGCCAGCGAATCGGCACTCATCTGAGAGGCCTCGCCCACAAACATGAGCTTGGTCATGGCCGTCGGCACCACGGCCGAAAAGATCGCGTAAAACGTGAAGTTGACCATAAAGTGCGCGAAGTCCGTCTCGCCCGGCGCCAACAGCAACGCCACGGGCAAAAGAAATGCCACGAGGCCGTTGAGCGCGGTAAGGTTGAGCACCTGCGGGCCTCGGCAGAACGTGCCCGCATAGCTTTGCGCCATGTCGGCGTATTCAGCGATCGCATCGTGAAACGCCTTAAAGGAGTAGACCGTCTGCTGGAAGACCTTGACCACGGGGATGCCGCGTACGTATTCGGTGCCGGTCTTGTTCATCTTGACCAGCGCGCCCATGTAAGCCTTCATAAACTCGGCGCCCTTGCCGCTCATCATGGTGGCCATGGCGCAAAACGAAACGACGACCGAGATTAAGCATGCCGCGCCCAAACGCCAATCGAGGGCGAAAAGCAGCACGAGCAGGCCCACGACCATGGCGGTGGCGCCGGCGATATCGGGCAGCATGTGCGCGAGCAGGGTCTCGGTGGAGGCGGCGCATCCGTCTACGATACGGCGCAGCTCACCGGTGGCGTGCGTGTCAAAGTAGCCGAGCGGCAGCTTAAGCAGATGCTCGCTCGTGGTCTTGCGGATATTGGATGCGCAGCGAAACGCGGACAGGTGCGTGCACATGAGTCCCACGAAATAGACCACGATGCTTGCCAGGGCAAAACCGACAGCCCACCAACCATACATCGCGATGTCGGCGGCCTCGCTCCAGTTAGGCGCCACAGCGATCAGGTCTCGCGCAACAAGCCAGATGCACACGTACGGGCCAAAGCTCAACAGCTGCGAGAACGCCGAGAGGGCCATGCCCAAATACGTTAGGAATTTACGGTCACCGGCATATGCAAGCAGCTCGCCGATGCCGCCGCCTTCCTTTTTTGATCCCTTTGTCATGAGATTCCTTTCTAACGGCTTGAGAGTTAACCGTAAGAAACTTATCATGGGCGTGTTAGCCAAGGCACACAATTGGGCCAGGCGTGGACGTTTTCGCAAATGAAGGGGACGCTTTTGAAAATGCGGCGGGCGGCAACCGATATAACCGAGCTCTACGCACCGCAGTTTGAGCAGTTTGGCTTGGAGTTCTCCGGCAAGGGCGCTGTCTTTACCGGCGAGGTGGCAAACGATCGGGCGCACGGACGCGCATGGATCATGCCCCTTTCCCCCACCTGCATCGTCATGGAGCATTTCATTACCCCGATGCACAACATGCACCTAGCCGAATACACGCCCGAACCGTACGCGTGCGTGAGCGAGGTCAGCGCGCCCACGCTCATGTGCATGCCCGAAGCCGGCATAACGCCTGCGAACCTCAAGCCGCTGCATGGACCGTGGCCGAACAGCGCGATCTGCAGCTTTGTCCAAGATAGCTGCGGTGAGGAGCTAAGCCCGCTGTTTGCAGGGCAGCTCTACCACTCGCGCTCGGTCCTCTTTTTGCCCGGTTATTTTGACGAGCTGGAGCACCGCTATCCCACCGAGTTCGCAGGGGTCTTTGAGGCGTTTGCCGAGCCATGGCACGAGGAAGCGACGTCCGCCATCTGCCACACACTGCACCGGATTAACGAGGACCGCGCCCGCACCGTAGGCGGACACGTCTATATGCAAGGCATCGTGGAGACCATGGTCGCGGAGCTCGCCTGTTCGCGCGCGGCCCACAAGCAGGCGCAGCAGGCGGCAGACACACGCGTCAGCGTGACCATTGCCGAGGAAGCGACGAGCCTTGTAGAACACTCGCTCGACAAGGGCAAACATGTGGGTATCAACGAGGTGGCCGAGAGGCTCTACACAAGCCGCTCCAAGCTATGCGCCACCTTTAAGGCCCAAACTGGCGAGTCCCTGGGCGCCTACATTCGCAGACGCCGTATAGAGCGAGCACAGGACCTTTTGGCCGATAGCTCGCTCACGATAGCGCAGGTGGCAGAGCGGCTCGACTATCCCCAACAGGCCGCCTTCGCCCAAGCCTTCAAGCAACACACCGGCACCACCCCCACCACCTGGCGCTCCCAACATATATAAAGAATGAAGGCGCCAACGGCGCCCTCATTCACCAAATTCCATTCAGCCCCGCCTGACCCGAACGGCCGAGTCGTCGCAGAACCCGGGAGTCCCGGCAGGGCGGGTGCTTGCTCAAAATGAGTTCCGCACGCAAAGAAGGCCACTAAATGTGGCCTTCGTCTTGCGCAGGACTGTTTGAAATTTTGAGGAAGCACCCGCCCTGCCGGGGCTCCCGGGTTCCCGCTTACGAGAGCGACGTTCTCAGCAACTCGTTGAAGAGCTTCGGGTTGCCCTTGCCGCGGCTTGCCTTCATGCACTGGCCCACCAAAAAGCCGATGACCTTCTGGTTGCCGTCACGATACTGCTGCGCCTGATCGGCACAGTTTGCCAGCACCTCGTCCACAATCGGCTGCAGCGCGCCGGCATCGCTCACCTGACGCATACCGCGCTCGTCGACGATCTTGTTGGGGTCATCGCCGGTCTGGGCCATGGCCTCAAAGACCTCGTGTGCCTGGTTGGAGCTGATGGCATCGGTCGCCAGCAGCTTGGCAAGCGCCGCCACCTGAGCCGGCGCGATCCCAGACTCGGTCAGCGAGACGCCCGCACCCTTAAGGTAGGCGATCATCTCGTTCACCAGCAGGTTTGCGACCGTCTGGGCCTCCTTGCCGGCCATACCGGCAGCGGCCGCCTCAAAGAACTCGGCAAACTCCGGGTCGCCGGCAATCTGCTCGGCGTCGGCCGCCTTAATGCCAAAGTCGGCCTCAAAACGGGCGCGCTTGGCATCGGGCAGCTCGGGGATCTCGCCACGGCAGCGGTCGATGAACTCGTCGTCCAAATCGAACGGCGCCAGGTCGGGATCGGGGAACAGGCGATAATCGTCGGCCGTCTCCTTCACACGCATGACCACGGTGCGCTTGCGGCTGGGCTCCCAGTGACGGGTCTCCTGATAGATGATGCCGCCCTCCTCGAGCACCTCTGCCTGGCGGCAAATCTCGTAGGCAAGGCCATCGTGCAGGCTCTTAAACGAGTTGAGGTTCTTGAGCTCGGTCTTGGTGCCCAGCTTGGTCTCGCCGCGGCGGCGCAGGCTCACGTTGCCGTCGCAGCGCATGGAACCCTTCTCCATGGAGCAGTCCGAAATGCCCAGCGTCACAAAGATGCGACGGAGCTTTTCCATAAACAGGCGTGCTTCCTCGGGCGTGCGCAAGTCGGGCTCGGTGACGAGCTCGATCAGCGGCGTGCCGCAGCGGTTGTAGTCGACGAGCGACTCGGCCGCGGCGGTAATGCGGCCCTCGGCGCCACCCACGTGGACCATCTTGGCGGCGTCCTCCTCCATGTGGATGCGCAGGATGCGGATGGGCACCGTGTAGGAACCGTCCTCGCGGCGCTCGGGCATCTGCAGGTTGGACGCATCGTAGCTGGCCAGGTGGCCGGCACGCTGGTTGCCCTCGCGCATGGTCGACGTCATGGACGTGGACAGGCCCTCGGCGTTGGCCGAGGCGCTCGCCAAGCTCTGGGCCTCGGCCTCGCCAAACGCGCAGTCGGGGCGCTCGGCGGCACCGCGACCGGTCACATCCAGATCAAGGTGACCGTACATGGCAAAGGCGACCGGGCCCTGCGTGGTCTGGAAGTTCTTGGCCATATCGGGATAGAAGTAGTGCTTGCGGTAGAACATCGAGTGGCGCTGGATCTCGCAGTTGGTGGCGAGACCGGCCTTGACGATGCTCTCGATGGCACGCTTGTTGGGCACCGGCAGGGCGCCGGGCAGGCCCAGGCACACCGGGCACACGTTGGCGTTGGGCTCGTCATCGTGGCTGAGCTTGCAGTTGCAGAACATCTTGGTATCGAGTGCGGTGAGCTCGGTATGGATCTCTAGGCCGATCACGGCCTCCCAATCCTGCAGGACCTCGGAAAGCTCCTTCATTACAGCTCGCCTCCCTTCCCGGCAAAATCGGGCGCGACGGAAAGCACGGGCGCACCCGTGGCGGCATCGGCAAAGCCGCGCTCCAGGGCGCGGGCAAACGTGAGCAGCTGACGGTCCTTAAACGCCGGACCCACCAGCTGGGCAGAAACGGGCAGCTGAGTATCCTCGCCCAGGCCCAGCGGCACCGAGATACCGCCGTTGCCGCAAATGTTGAGCGAAATGGTGTACAGGTCCGAAAGGTACATCTGCGTGGGGTCGCTGATCTCGCCAAACTTAAAAGCCGTGCGCGGCGAGGCGGGCATGAGAATGGTGTCCACCTTGGCATACGCGGCGTCGTAGTCCTGCGTGATGAGCGTGCGGGCCTTTTGCGCAGCGTAGTAGTACTTGTCGTACACGCCCGAGCTCAGCAGGTAGGCGCCGAGCATCTGACGGCGCTTGGCCTCGGCACCAAAGCCGTGGGCGCGCGAAAGCGAGCTCTGGTCGGACAGGTTGGCGCAGCCCTCCTCCTGATAGCCGTAGCGAATGCCGTCGAAGCGAGCCAGGTTGGAGAACGCCTCGGCCGGGCCGATGACGTAGTAGGCGGCGATGGCGGCGTCCAGGTGCGGCAGGTCGACCTCGACCAGCTCGGCGCCCTGGTTCTGCAGCTCCTGGGCGGCGCGCTGAACAGCGGCCTTGACCTCGGGCGTCAGGCCCTCGGCCTCCATAAACGCGGGGATGATGCCCACGCGCTTGCCCTCGATGCTGTCGTTGAGGTGCTCGGTAAAGTCGACGGCGCAATCCTGGCTGGTGCAGTCGTACGGATCGTGGCCCGCGCCGGTGAGCGCGTTCATGGCCAGCGCGACGTCCTCGACCGTGCGGCCAAAGGGGCCCACCTGGTCGAGCGACGAGCCAAAGGCAACCACGCCGTAACGGCTCACGGCGCCATACGTGGGCTTAAAGCCCACCACGCCGCAGAGCGCCGCCGGTTGGCGAATAGAGCCGCCGGTGTCCGAGCCCAGCGAGAGCGCGACCTCACCCGCGGCGACGGCGGCAGCGGAGCCGCCCGAAGAGCCGCCGGGCACGCGCTCGGTATCCCAAGGGTTGTTGGTGCGGTGGAAGGCCGAACTCTCGGTGGAGCTGCCAAAGGCAAACTCGTCCATGTTGGCCTTGCCCATGGGCAGGCAGCCGGCATCGAGCATGCGCTGGACGCAGGTGGCGGTGTAGACGCTCTGGTAGTCCCCGAGCATGCGGGAGGCGCAGGTGGTGCGCGTGCCCACGAGGTTCATGTTGTCCTTAATGGCCAGCGGCACGCCCGCAAGCGGGGGCAGCGGCTTGCCTGCGGCACGGTCGGCATCCACGCGCGCGGCGGCCTCGAGCGCGAGCTCGGGCGCCACCTGCAGGAATGCCTGGACCCCGCCCTCGCGCGCCTCGATGGCAGCAAGGGAGGCCTGGGCCACCTCGGTAGCGGTAAAGTCGCCGGCGGCAACGCCCGCGGCGATCTGGGCGGCGGTAAGGGAATCGAAGCTCTGCGCCATTACTCGCTCTCCCCCTCTCCCAAAATGGACGGCACGCGGAAGTAGCGGTCGCGCGCGCTGCCAGCGTTTTCGAGCGCAACATCGAGCGGCAGGTCGCGCTCGGGCTCGCGCAGGTCATCGCCCATCACGTTAGACAGGCTTCCGATAGGATGGAACGTGGGCTCCACGTCGGGCAAGTCATATTGCAAGACGGGCTCGAGCATCTGGACGGCGTCGTTCATGTAGGACGTCATCTGGGTGAGCTCGTCATCGGTCAGTGCGATCTTTGCGTACTCGGCGATGCCGCGCACGTCTTTCTCGCTGAGTGCCATAGGCGCTCCCTTCCGCATAACAGATAAACCGCTCTAGTATACAAGGCAACGCCACTTGGAGCAGGTGCTTTACCCAAATGCAGCGAAAACGTAACGAGGGCGGCGGGCTGGCAGGCGGCGGGCCGGCGGTTCTGGAGCGAAAACCATCCCGCCCACAGCGAAAACCGTCCCGCCCACAACGAAAACCGTCCTCCCCACAACGAAAACCATCACAACATTCGACGCTTTTCGTCAAAATCGCGATTTTCATCGAATGTTGTGATGGTTTGGAAGCCCCGACCACCACAAAGGTGCCTGTCCCCATTGTGGCGGTTCTGGAGAATGTCTTATGCCGAGGCCTTGGCCTTTCGGCGCTTGCGGACCGCGTGGATCACGATGTCCAGCATCAACAGCACAATGGCCACGACTACGATAAGCACGGCAAACTCGCGCTTACCCCAGTGGCGACCGGCCAGCGACTTTTGCTCGTTGACGTCCTTCTTGCTGTACTTGGTGCGCACGCAGTGCACCAGCAGGCGATGGTCGTTCACGCCATAGGGTGTGCAGGTAACGAGCGTCACCTTGTCGGCGCCGGGTTCGATGGTCAGCGACTCCATCTCCTCGGGCAGCACCACCTCGGAGTCCACCATCTTGTAGGCGAGCGTCTTGTTCATGGTGTGCAGCAGCACCAGGTCGCCGGGCTCCAGCGAGTGGATGTCGTCGAACATGCTCAGGTTGCGCATGCCCGAGTGCGCGGTAAGCACGCAATGCGTCGAGGTGCCGCCCACCGGCAGGCTCGTGCCCTCCAGGTGGCCGACACCCGCCATAAGGACTTCTTCGCTCGTGCCGTGGTAGATGGGCATGCTCACGTCGATGGAAGGGATCTCGACCCAGCTCATCATGGGGTCGCGGTCAAAGATGAGCTGCTGGGCGTAGGGCTCGATCTGGTCGGCGGGAAGCTCGGTGGCCTCGCCCGCCAGCTGCTCGTTATAGGAGCGCGCCTGCAGCAAGATGCGCTCGCGCTCCTCGGCAGACAGCGCGTCCACGGTGCTGGACACCGTGCTGATCTGGTTGAACACGCCCGAGGCCTCGAGCCGGTCCAAGATCCACGGCCAGGTCATAAGGCCCACGCCAATAAGGATAATGACGATGGTGATGAGCCGGTCGGCCCAGCGCGGCAGTCGCTTGCGACGGCGCTTGGGCTTTGGTTGAGGTTTGGGCTGAGGGCTTGAGCCGCCGTTGTCCGCGGCGTTATTGCTCTTCATATGTTTGGCGCCCTGCACCATCGCCGGTCACTCCTCTACAGCTCAGGTTGTCTAAACAAATAATAGCCGATTAGCGAGCTCATGCGCCGGACAACGCAGCTAGGACCGAAACACCGCCTACGGCCCAAATTCTTGGAGACCTTCTACAGCGCTTCTTGCCATGGATATTCCTTTCCAAACATGCGATCGACTTCGAGCTGAATTCGCTCATCGTCGATTGCCGCCAAAGATAGCGCAAGCGAAATGTTGTCGACGCAAGAGGAGTCGGCAAACACGGGTGCATAGCGCCACACTTGGATCATCGCCGTTTCGTTATCCGGCAACTCCCCGTCTGCGACTTCGAGGTCGCTCAGTTGACGCCATACGCTTCTTAAGACGGCCTTTTGTTCCATGCCCGGTGCAGCGAGCATCGAACGCGCAGCGAGCGCCGTCTCCCCGGCGTCAACAAGACAGTCAATCTGCGGCGTCTTCCTTGCAAAAAAGACCTTCGAGACAGGCGAGGAGAGCTCTGCCATGTGCTCGCTGAGTAGAAGATCAACGGCAACAGGGAACACGACGACACGTCGCTCGCGACGCTCGCGCCTCGCGAGCCCCCTGTCAACAAGCTCGGTTATAGCCTCACTCGCGCGGCTTGCCGAAATCCCAAGCGCACGACAAAGGTCATAGGGACGATATGGCTCCTGGGCTGCTCCCCAGATTGCGGCAGCCTGTGCGTTGGGTGACATCTTGGTCGCGTGATTGCGAAACCGGGCACCGCCCCTCTCCGTGCAAGCTGTGCCCATAAATGGAAGAAAAGCCTGTCTACCGGGGCAGACAAAGGGAATCCCTTGTGCGACCAATGCTTTGCGCTGACGTGCATCGGCATCAGGAAACGAAACGACAACAGGAGTCTCCGCGCGCAAGGCTAGCTGACTATAGACTCTCTTAGCCTCGGGAAGCCCGACGCCAGTAGGCAAGCTTGCAAGCAAAAACGAAAAACCGTTTGCGTCAACAGCGCGGACCCCAATCGCCCGCAGATGCAGCGGCAAGCGTGCGGATCCAGGCCAAGTTTTGGTCTTGGCGAAGAGGCCTAGTGCTTCTTGTAAGTAGATTAGCGCTTCGTTCATTTCCATTGTTTTCGTTCGATTCCAGTTTGTATTGGAATTATACATAATTTTCGGAATTAACGAGATACCGTTCTTGCCTAAGCCCATACTTGCGTTTTCAAAGTGTCCCGGATCGGCGGGATGATTCGGGATACAATCTCAATAGAAAACGACGCACCCCGCGTAAATGTTTGGGAGCGTGGGCGGCCTAGTTTTCAGCTTTTGTTAAATGCCCGGGATCCGACCCCCGGGCATTCTTATTTGCGCTTGTTGCGGCGCAAATGCCGTCCACCGTCCGCACCGCGCGTGCGCCTACGGACCCTAAACCGAACCTCATACGAGTCAAGAAACGCGATGACGAACGTGCCCACCGTCGCGAGGGCGGCGAGCGGGTTAAGGAATTTCAGCATTTGGGGACCTCCGATCGAGTCGTCGGCCGCCCGCGCACGGGATGCGTCGCAAAGCCATTTTACTGCGAGTGTATGCACCCACAGCTGGTCAACGCGATTTTGACAAACATTTGTTCGATAGTTACAAGCACGATTCCTCACCCAGCGGAGCCTGGTCGCATTGTCCGGGTTTGCCCGACGTGTTTGCGTTTTCAAAATGTCCCGGATCGGCGGGGAGATTCGGGATACAATAGCTACAGGAAACGACGCACCCCGCGTAAGTGATCGAAAGCGCGGGCGACCAGTTTCCGGTGTTGTTAAATGCCCGGGCCTCTAACCCCGGGCATTCTTATTTGCGCTTGTTGCGGCGCAAATGCCTTCTACCGTCCGCACCGCGCGTGCGCCTACGGACCTTAAACCGAACCTCATACGAGTCAAGAAACGCGATGACGAACGTGCCCGCATCGGACGATGGAGGCTGGCTGCGTTATCCAAAAAGAACGGGGCAGACTCCAGTGCGGAGTCTGCCCCGAAAAAAGAATGGCAAAGCAAGAACGTCGATGGACGAGAAAAGTGTCCGCAAGTCTCATGGCCATCACATCCCACCTGCCAAAGGGATGGGTGAGCGAGCGTTATTCCTGCTCGGACTCCTCAGCCTGCTTACGGCTGCGGATGAGATGCGCCACGCCGATGCACAGAACCGCGCCACCAGCGATCCAAGTGAAGGTCACGCCGTTGAGGCCGGTCAGCGGGAGGCCGACGGACTTGGTGTTGCCGACGTTGATGGTGATCTCACCGGTAGCGGCGTTGGTGCCGGTGCCATCCGTACCGGTCAGCTTATTGTCTCCGTCATTGCCGTCGAGCTTACCGAAGGCGATGTCGGTGCGGCCCTCGTCGTCCTTGGAAACCGCCGCCGTGAGGCCCGTCACCTTCATGCTCGCGTCATCATACGTCGCGGTGATGGTGAAAGTGAAGGGGTTGGCCTTGGTGTACTTCTCATTGGGAGCCTGGACCTCGGTCACCTTGTAGGAGCCTTCATCGAGACCTTTCACGGCAATCTGGCCATTATCGCCAGACGTGAACTTCACGTAACCGGGAAGGCTGGTGGTGCCGGCAACGGTCACGAGCTGGCCCGCGACGACGCCCGCAGTGGGGTCGTCCTTCGAGGCGATATACTGGTCTTGAGTGTTCGCATCATCGGACTGGATGGTGAAGACGGCGCCCGCAAGGCCCCTCTCGGTGCCCTGGTCGACCTTGTTGAGGTTGAGCTTGAACGCGAAGTCGGCGACGGTATCCTCGATCGTCTCGCCCGTGCCCTCGGCATACGGGTTGTTGGAGTACTCGAGCTTGACGGTGTTGGGGTTACCGCCCTTGTTGCCGTCGGTTGCGTTGCCGATCACGGCGTTGCCGTTGAGCTTGGCCTTGTAAAGGACAACGATCTTGGTGTCGGCGTTCACGTCACTGACGTCCTTGAGGCCCTTCTTACCGTCTCCGGTCTTGAACTCGACCGTCAGCGTGTTGTTGTTGCTAGCATCAGCATCCGTCACTGTATAATTGCTCGACTCAATCTCGCTGTAAGTCTCGCCGTTCAGCGCGTACACCTTAACCGAGCCTTTGACATAGTCAAGGCCATTGGAGAGCCCGTCGGTGAACTTGTAAGCATACGTGCCAAAGGTAGCGTAGTTGCTGGCGATCGTGCCGGTAAGCTTGTAGTTAACTTCCTGGCCGATCTGGGAATCGGCGACATCATTCCATTTGTTGGAGCCCTTGATGTCGGTGGCATCGGCGGCGTCGGCATCGTCGAGAACCTTCTTCTCGACAGTGGGCACGCCCTTCTTTGGCGTAACGGTCGTCGCGTTCACGCCGTCGATCACGGCGTAGACGGGAGAGGTGAACACATCGGTCGACTTGTCAGCAGGCTTACCGGGAGTAGCGGTGAGGAAGAGCCAGTAGCCGGCGCCGAGTCCGGAAAGGGATGCACTGTCCTCGCTCGTCACCCTCCAGGCGGTGCTGCTCTTCAGGCCATCGGCGATTAGACTGAGAACGTTGTCGCTAGCAACCTTCGAATCGGTCCCGGTAACTTCAGATTTGGTGCTAAGCCAATCGGCAGCATCCTGTGCGTTCTCGCTATCGTAGGATGCATCCTTTGTCTTGATGGCTTTTACGACAGCAGTTTGGGCTTCGGAGCTGGCCCATTCGATGCTACTCACCGTCGTATTCCCACCGGTCGTCGTGACCTTTGCCTTGAAGATCTGGATACCCTTATAGGTCGTGGACGCAGCGTAATCGGCGTCCTCGAACGTGACGGTCGACCCCGTTCCCTCGGCGAACGCCATGGTCACCGGCGCCATCACGCCGCCGAAGCTCAGGGCTGCGGTGAGGCCGGCGGTTACTGCCAAACGGGCGATATTCTTGGTTGTTTTCATGTTGGGACCTCTTTCTTGGAGGTTGCTTTAATTCTCGTCATCACCAAAAGTCAGCAGGCTCATTTCCCTGCGCTCTAATCGCTACGGAGGTAGTACGCCACTGAGCAAGGGGGGGGGGACAATTATTTATCATGGCGACCTCCTCCCCGCTTGATGACGAGCGCGACGACAATAGCCACTACTCCGATGACGGCCAAAGCCGTTACCAACACCAACGTTCTATCTCCCGTCGAGGGCATAAAGCCTCGACTCACTTCGTTACTTGGGGTGTTAAGCACCGACAACTCGACTAAACCCTTCCCGGCATCGGCGGCATCAACTCGCAGAGGGCTTTCGGCCGATACGGTCACCTTGGGCTTGGCGGCGGCCACCTGGTCGACGTCCAGGCCCTCGGCCTTGACCGTCACGGAGCGCGTGCCCTCAAAGGCAGTGTAGCCCTTGGGCGCCTTGAGCTCACGGACCTCCAGCTTGCCCGAGTCCACGCCCGAGACGGTCACGCGGCCGTCCTCGCCCGTGGTGACGGTGGCCTTACCTTCCGCATCCCACGTGCCATCGGCCGCCAGTGTGCGACCGCGGTCGTCGGCGATGCTCAGGACCGCCCCGGGCAGCGGCTTGTCGCCGTCGCTGCCGCGCTTGGTGAGCGCGAGATCCCAGGTGTAGGCGCACGCGTCATCGCTCGGCGTGCGGGTAAAGCCGGCGTCGCCGGACTGGTCGGCAAAGGGAGAGCGCGGGTAGCGCAGGTAGACCTCGTTGGGGTTGCCCTTCGCGATGCCGTGGTTGCATGCGCTGTTGAGCGGCGCATTGTACACGGCGACCACGCGGGCGCCCGCGGTAAAGGCGTCGGCCCCGCCGAGCGCGGCGATCAGGTCGCCGGTGCGCACGGTGAAGGTCTTGCCGTCGGCCGCTACCTTGGTGGCGCACTGGGCCGTGATATCGGTCCAACCCTTCGCGGGCTCGGTGCCGGCGCGGCCGTCCTTGTCGGTCTGGACCGCACCAAAGCCGCCATCCGCGCCCGCCGCCACGTACACGCGCATGCTCGCGGCCACCTTGGAGGGGTCGAGCCCCGCGCTCATGGTGTCGACGAACTGCACCGCGTAGGTGTCATAGGCGGAAAGGCCCGCGGGAACCGTGGCCGAGAGGCGCCAGTACAGGTCGTCGGCGACCGTGGCATCGGCGGCCTTCTGCCATGCGGCGGCGCTGTCCTCCAGCACGTGCTTGGCGACCTTGGGGGTCGCCGCCTTGGGCTTGACGGTGACGGCGCTGCCGCCGACCAGGGCCATGATCGGCGCGGTGCCGGCCTCGCCCTGGGCGATGGCGCCGTCGTCGGCGACGATGAGCCAGTAGCCGCAGGGCAGCTCGGCCGCCGTGCCCGCGTTAAGGGCCACGGACACGGCGTCAGAGCTCTGGAGGGAACGAGCGAGCTGTGCGCTCAGCGCGCTCGTAAGGTGGGAATCGGAGTTGAGCCACTCGGCAGCTTCCTGCGCGGTGGTCTGGGAATTGGGCATGCCGGCGCTGTGCAGCACAGGCAGCGCGGCGTCGCGCACGGCATCGCTTGCCCAGGCGAGGTCGGTAGCAATCTTGGCATCGTTGTCGCCATCAACGACGTTGGCGCTAAAGATCTGGTAGGCGTCGTAGCTGTGCGCCACGGTGCCGCTCACCGTGATGGAACCGGTCGAGGTCGGCGCGGCCTGCGCGGATGCGGGGAACACAACCGCGCAGATGCCGATCAAGAGGGCAAGCAGCGCAAACAAGATCGGGAAGGAGCAAACTTTCTTATTCACGACGCTCACCTCCCTTCGCATTCGCCTTGCGACGAATGTGCATCCAGGCCGCAGCAGCGCAAAGCACCGCCGCGCCGGCAAGGTACGTCAGAGTGACGCCCGACATACCAGAAAGGGGCAAAGAGGTGGAGTAGGTGTTGGTGAAGGTGGGGATGGAGGTGTCGGTGAGGTCGTGGTCCGTGTCGTTGGTCACTTCATTACCGTTGCGATCCCGAATCTGCTTGTAGGTCGCAGAGATGTTAATCTTGCCTTTAGAGCCGTCAGTTGCCTTGACCGTAATCTGATAGACCGACTGATCGAACTTGTAATGCGGATAGGTTAAACTTTCTTCCTTCTCGCGCACATAGTACGTGAAGGTTTTGGAACCATTTTCAAGGTTCTCGAGCTTATATGTCTTCGGCTTGAAATCGACCGTTCTCACATTACCGTTTTCGTTAGTGGAATTCGCGAGATCAATTGTTGCCGTTTCTGGTTTTTTGAAGTTCGGGTCGTCCTCGTTCGCGAGTTCGAATGAGAACGCCTTCATCTCGCCGCCATCAACCTTCTTGGTCACCTGAGGTGTCCAAGAGCCCGTGGGTGCATATGTATTAGTAAAGGTGTTGCCGGTGTTGCCATCGGTGATCTTAATGGAGACATCGCTACCGTTGTTCGGAGTAATCGGATTCGAATTATTAGTCTTGAGATTAGTGACCGTTACATTCGTAACTAAATAGTAGATGTAATCAATATCCAGCACCGGCCGTGTTTCGGTCCTAGTTGTAAGCTCAATCTTGTAGATGGTCTTGTCGTAGTACACGCCATCGACGCCATCGACGTGATCGCCGGGGTCCTCAACGAGGTAGTAGACGCTCGTTCCATCGGAGTTGACCCTGCCCAAATCAAAGACAAAGTTACCTTCAGCGTCGTTCGTGACCCCATCGCCATCGCCAACTTTTGAACAGCCATTGAGCTGCAATTTGCCATCATTATTATTAAAGCTAGGGGCTTCATCACTCTGGCCCGGCTCCAAGAGTTGGAACCTGAATTTTCCCGCATCATCCGCAGTAAGCGCGCGGCCTTCCAGTGCCTTAGTGCCGTTGAGCTTCATCTTGGGATACACACTCACCTGCGTGGTGGAGTCAGCGATTACGTCGCCGTTGGTCATGATTCCGCCACCGTGGACGTTGGATTCGTTGCCCGTGATGAAGAGCTTTGCCGCTTTAATAGCCTCGTCCTTGTCCGGTTTAGCTGGCTTAGCCGCAAGGCCAATCATGTACTTAGCTTGGGCGCCCTCGTACTTGCCGATAGACGTTGGTGTTTTGTCGATCGTGCCCGACCAGTTAGCAGCACCGCCGCCAAGCATTTGTCCAGTTACGGCAGCGATATACGGATTGTTTTCCCAATTGGCAGAATCGTGAATTAAGAAAAGGTCCTCATGGCCGGCTGATTTAAAAGCTTCGGTTATTTCGCCGCCCCGATCAACCTCCTCATTGGCATCCCAGTCCTCGCTCTTCCCGTTAGAGCCACCCGATCGGTTAACACCATTTTCGTCAGAATTACCGAAAATCGCGATGCCATCGGTATCGGTAATGGCAGTCTTACCAGTCGGGCAGGCGGCAAACCCACCGCCAAAGCCTTTGGCATGATTGTTGGTAATCAGCGCGTTATATATCCCGAGCCTTGCCGGCTGAACGTTGTTGTCGCTGCTGCCCTGGACGAATACGCCACCGCCGCCCCAGTCGTTGGTGGTATTGGTCGTATTGTTAGTGATGTAGGCTTTATTGCCGCTCACATTAAATTCGCCAACTGTAGGCGCAGAGATACGGATACCGCCGCCCTCCGAGTTTTGCGCCACATTGCTGGCGATGATTCCACCAGAAAACGTAAACCCGAAAAGAGCTCTATTCCAAGCGCCAGCATAAACGCCGCCGCCAGCCTCGGCAGAGTGGTTGCCCGTGATGTAACCGCCTGCAATTGTGAGACTGCCGCCATTGAAAGCAGCAATGCCGCCACCACCGTGGCAACCGTTACCCTTGTGACTTTCATCGTAGTGCTGATATTTATTGTTAGTAATGTAACCATCCGTAATGGTCACATTAGAGTTCTCAGCACAAATTCCCGCGCCAAAACCGCCTTGATCATTATTTGTACCGTTACCGGAGATAATACCGCCAACCATGTTTACCGTAGAATTCATGGCATAAACGCCGCCGCCACTGGGGGCATAGTTACCAGCGATTACGCCGTCAGAGATCACCAGGGTTGAGCCCTCACCCTCAACATGAATTCCAGCACCAGCACCATCGCGGCCCATAGAAGCACCACAAACGTATCCGCCACTCATGTCGACGGTAGAGCCGTTATCGGCATAAATCAGGTGGCGAACATTTGCGTCCTGATTCGTGGTCAGCACGCCGCTTTGAAGGTTAAACGTACCGCCACAGACGTTGATGAGCCTCATCGTAGAGTGAGCAGTGGTGCCCACGATGGCGCCATTGATGGCAACCTCGTGCCTGAAAAGGGTCTCGGTAGTAGCAGTGTCACTCGAAGTCGACTCAGTCACGTAGTAAGTGAGCTTACTGGGCGTTGTGCCGTCGTAATCGAGCTTAGCAAGGTTGCCGTTTTTGTCGCCACCCTGCTCGAACTTGTTATCAGCCGCCTGCTGCAGATCCTCAATCGTGAGCGTCGCGCCCGCAGGCACATTGAACATGGACATGTTGTTGCGACCTGATTCGGTGCCATTATGCTTAATCTTGTGACCATTTAAATCTAAGGTCACCTCACCTGCGCCCAACGTAATGTCACTTGCATACTCGACATCGGCATTCAGGCGAAACTTGCCGGTTTTTTTATCTTTTTGAAGGTAATCGTAGAGGTCCTGCGCTGTATTAATCTGCGTATATCCGTCCGCGTCTTCCACAGCTAGAGCAATATCGCCCTCATCATTAGCACTGTCATCCGCAGGTTGTACAGCATCCTCAACCCCTGCGTCATCGGACAACAGGCTCGCCGCACCAGCGTCGCCAGAGACTTCGTCATTCTTGACGTCGTTGTTATCCTGCCTTTCGGTATCCACGTTGTTGGTGTTTTCTACATCAGTAGACTCAGTTGAGGAATCACCCGTCACAGTTTCTTCGGTCTGGGCATCGTTGGCAATGGCCTGCGAGATCGGGGGCATGACGAGCGACAGTACCAGGCTCAACACGGAGGCTCCGCACAAAACGCCTGCCAGCACACGGCGCGTCGCTTTATTACTCTGCTTAGATTTGTCCGAATTCGCTTTCATCGATGTCTCCTCCCCAAGAGACCGCGATCTTGCTCTTTCACCATCAAACGTATCTGCGCAATCTGTAATTGCGCTCGTTTAGTAATGCAATTATAACGATTGTTTAAACATCTGAGCAATAAAACCGACATTTTTGTAGCGAGTTCTCAATTCTCTTGACATTTGCTCAGATTTACCTTCGTTTATTCGCTATCTATTTTTTGTTTCTGCTGGTAATTTAGTTGCCTATTATTTTTTAATGGCATTAGATTTATTTGCACAACATTTTGCTCAAGAGCGAACATCCTGTGAACGGTCGAAAATCGACCGTGAGCGGTAGGTCATTAACCGGGATGAATATCCTACCAAATTGATGAGAATATCTTAAACCCATCGGTGGTTGGAAGCATGATGTTCAGACAACAATATTTGAATTTTCCCACAGATTTTAGGCATCAATTCGCCCAAATCGCCTGAGGCCACCGCAAAGGAGCCTGTCCCCTTTTGCAGTGGTTCTCCCCCAGCGCTACAGCAGATGTTCCTCGATAAAGATCGCGATGCCGTCTTTGTCGTTGCTGGCGGTTACAAAATCGGCGGCGGCACGGGTGGCGTCGCTGCCGTTTGCCATGGCCACGCCCACGCCGGCGTCAGCCACCATGCAGGTGTCGTTGTCCGCATCGCCAAACACGCAGATGTTCTGGAGCTCCATGTCGTTGAGCTCTGCCACGCGCACAAGGCCGCGCGTCTTGGACACGCGCGGATCCATGAACTCGTAGAGCCGCTGCGTGGTTTGCAGAGCCGCCGCCTTAACAGTGTTATCGGCAAACGTCGACGCCCGCTCAATCACCCGCGGCATTACCTCGGGTGCCATGGTAAACATCACCTTGGGCTGCGGCTCGCGCAAAAACTCGGCAAAATCGACCACCTGGTAGGGCACGCCGTCGACGCGCGACAGGTGCTCGACGCACGCGTTGCTCTCGGGCACGTAGAACACGCCGTCTCGGGGGCAGACGGGCGTTGCCGGAAGGTCCGCCATGTGCTTGCAGATGCGCGCGATGGTCTCGCCCGGCAGCGGATAGCTCAGCTCGTTGATGTCGTGCGCGCGGTCGATGACCTCGGCGCCGCCGCAACCCACGAGCACGTCCACCAGGCCTTCGATGCCCCAGAGCTCGTACATGGCCTCGGTCGCGTGGGCGTCGCGCCCGGTGCACAGGCCAAAGAGCACGCCGCGCTCGCGCAGGGCGCGGATCGCCGCCACGGTGCGCGGGGACACCGTGTGCTGGCTCGTGAGCAGCGTACCGTCGATATCGCAGAACACGGCTTTGATGTGGCTGAAGGTGGTGTCCATGGGGGCCTTTCTGGGTCGTGCGGCGGTGTGGGGTGTATTCGTGAACGGCGTACATGGTATACCAAGGCACAGGCGCGGCCCGTCAAAGCAAAAACCACCACAAAGGTGCCTGGCCCCTTTGTGGTGATCGCGGCGTCTACGAGCCAAACCATCACAACATTCGACGTTTTTCGGCAAAATCGCGGTTTTCATCGAATGTTGTGATGGTTTTACTGCCTTACGGCACGTTCCAAGTAATTGCGCCCAAACAGCAGCAGCGCCGCGGGAACCGCCGTCACGACCATGCCTGCCCCCACGAGTGTCCGTTGTACGCCAAATGTCGCCGCCAGCCACGGGGCAATCGCCAGCGGCGCCACGCCGGCGAACATATTGCCAAAGCCCATGACCGAGTTCACACGGCCGAGTTGCTCGAGCGGCGCCGTCGTTTGCACGATGGTGTTGTGGAGCGGATTGACGACACCCCAGGCTATGCCCAGGGCGATCTGGCCGACGAGGGCCACGCCCACGTACGGCGTCCCCACATAGAGCAGACTTCCCAGGCCCACGGACATAAGCGCCACAAGCAGCGTTTTAAGGTTGACCAGGTGCGGCGGCAAGCGGAGCGCGAGCACGGCACCCAGCACCGCGCCCACGCCCGAGGCAGACGAGAGCCAACCCATCCACTCAACGCCGACGTGCAGGACATCGCGGTAGAAGAACGACTCCAGCGGATCGAAGGCTCCGTAGCCAAAGTTCGAAAGAAAAATAATGCAAAACAGCAGGGCGAGAACGCTGTTGGTGAAGACTGTCTTGATGCTGGCTGCGAAGGTGGCGCGGGTGGACGTGCTGGGGTTGGAGCTTTGTCCCGCACGCTCCCCTTCCTCTGCCGAATCGGCATCCGCATGCCCGGCGACATGGCTGGTCTGCGGCCTAAAGCCCCAACCGACGACGAGCGCCAGCACGGTAAAGAGCATCATGAGCACAAACACCGCGCGCGACGACGCAGCCGCCGCGACAAAGCCGCCCAGCGTGGGGCCAACGATGATACTCACGTTTGAAAACATGGCGATGGCGGAGTTGATGTCTTTGAGCTCGACAGGATCGTCGGTGAGGTAGGCCGGATAGGATGTGGCAATGGGCTGGGCGAACCCCATCACAAAGCCCAGAAACACCGCGCCGAGCAGGACGATGCCGGTCGCGCTGCCAAAGGCGATGATTGCCGTGCCAGTTGCGAGCGTGCCCACAATGCTCAGCAAGAAATGGCGGCGCGGACCCCAGGCGTCGAGCACCGCGCCACCCGCAAAGGATCCCAGGATCACGAAAACGTTCATGAACAGGACGGCCAGCGATGTCGCCACGACTGAGGCATCGTCTGCATAGGTGAGCGTTCCGATGACGCCGATAAAATAACTGGTCTGAAACCCGGTGTAGATGAGAAAGCGCATCGCCACCAGGCGCTTGGCCTGCACGGACAGCGATGACTGAGGCTTTGAGAAAAGAGAGATGAGCATGGAGACTCCTTGTTTCATACGAATGCGGACGGCGGGCATTCGCCACCGTCTGTCAAATCAATCTATCCGCATGAAACATTAAGGACGCATCAGGACCCTTCTCTCCGTTTTTCGCCCGTCATGAACTACTTGGTAGATTGTAAGGCATGTCCCACACATCTACCAAAGCAAAAACCACCACAAAGGTGCCGGCACTTTTGTGGTGGAAATGGCGTTTGCCCAGATAAAACCTGCCAAAATAAACCTGTCCTTATTTGGCAGGTTATGGCAGCGCAGCGAGCCGGCCCTTAAAGGTGATCTTGGATCAGGTCGCAGATGGCTCGGGCGTCGTTGATGTTGATGGCTCGGGTCGCGAAGCCGGCGTCGAAGGCCTGACGCGCCAGGGCTTCGTTGCAGGCAAGGGCCAGCGTGTGACCGTCGACCAGGTCGAGCGAACTCTTGCCGCGCAGACGGTCGACACCGGAGCGCGCGACCACGATGTTGTCGAAGCCCTCGGTCTTGTAGCCCTCGATGATCACCACGTCGACATCGTTGTAGCGCGACAGCAGCTCGCGCGCGGGCATCTCGTCCTCCTCGCGCGTGTCGGCGTACTCCGCCCAACGCGTGGCGCAGATGAGGCCCACGTGCTTGGATCCGGCCTGGTGATGGCGCCACGTATCCTTAGCGGGCACGTCGATATCAAAGCCGTGGTGCCCGTGATGCTTGAGTGAACCCACGCGCAGGCCGCGGCGGGTGAGCTCGGCGATAACCTTCTCGACGAGCGTGGTCTTGCCCGAGTTCTGGTAGCCGATAAACGCGATCGCGGGGACGGCCGGTGCCGGAGCAGCGGGCGCGACGGCGACGGGTGCGCTTGCGAGCGTGGCACCGTCAGCGGCCACGGCCTCAACAGCAGCAACCTGACGCTCCGCACGATCCCACACGCCCGAACGGCCGCCCTCCTTGTGCAGCAGGCGCACGTCGACGATCTCCATGCCGCGATCGACCGCCTTGCACATGTCATAGATGGTCAGACACGCGGCACTCGCGCCGGTCAGAGCCTCCATCTCGATACCCGTCTTGCCCGTCACGCCCGCCGTGACCAGTACGTGAAAGCCAACCTGCCCGTCCGCGCGCGCCGGCGCCCAGCCCTCGGGCACGTCATCGGCCGGCGTCCCCGCCGCAGCGATGGGCGCAATGTCGCACTTGCTCTTAGTAATGAGCAGCGGATGGCACATGGGAATGATGTCGCTCGTGCGTTTGATGGCCATAATGCCCGCCACGCGCGCGCAGGCAAGCACGTCGCCCTTTTTGGCGCGGTCCTGCAGCACCATGGCCTGCGTCTCGGGGTGCATGAGGATGGTGCCCTCGGCGATGGCAATGCGATGGGTCTCGGCCTTGTCGGACACGTCGACCATGCGCACCTCGCCCTTAGCGTCCACGTGCGTCAGCTCGTCGCGGCGGGCGTCGCGGGCGGACTCGACGACGGCGCTGGCGATCAGCTGCGCGGACGCGTCGGCGTTGCCAGCATTCGCCGCAGCCGTGACTTTGTGGGCAGACATCGCGGCCCTGCGAGCGGCCTTGGTGGCATCGGCGTACCTGCTCTTGGCCATATGATCATCCTCCGATTTGGGACATAAATCGTTGCGTGCCCTCAATTATCGCGTGTTCCTGCGGTTTGTGGGCCACGGCATCGCGCCAAATCGAAAGTACCTGCATATCATCACCACGGCGCAGGGCGTCGCGCACCGAATACTCGGCATCGCTGAACAGGCACGGACGCACGTTGCCATCGGCCGTCAGGCGCAGACGGTTGCAATTCGCACAAAAATGGTTGGACATGGCGCTGATGAAGCCGACCGTTCCCGCCGCACCCGGAAAGTGCCAGTAGCGCGCAGGGCCCGCGCCGGCAGGAGCGTCGTTGATGTCGAGTGGCTCGAGCTCGCCCAGTCCCGTCGCGGTGGCCCCGGCATTGATGCGCGCCCGCAGCTCGTCGCTCGGCACGGTATCGCTCGCGTCCCACAGCTCGGGATTGAGCGCGGGCGCATGCGGGTCCACAGTGCAATGCGAGCTCGTATGCTCGTCGCCGATGGGCATGTATTCGATAAAGCGCAGGTGGATGGGGCGGTCGACGGTCAGTCGTGCAAGGGCTGCCACATCCTGGTTGAGCCGGCGCACCACAACGCAGTTGACCTTAACGGGCTCAAAGCCCCAAGCCAGCGCCGCGTCGATGCCGGCCATGGTCTGCTCGAGCCGGCCCAGGCGCGTGATCTTTCCAAAGAGCGTAGGGTCGAGTGTATCGAGCGAAATGTTGACGCGGTTAAGCCCGGCATCTTTGAGCTGCGGCGCCAGCTTGGGCAGCAGGGCGCCGTTGGTGGTAAGCGAGATGTCCTCAATCTGCGGAATCGCACGGATGTCGCGAATAAGCGGAATGATACGGCGGCTGACCAGCGGCTCGCCGCCCGTCAGGCGCACGCGGCGAATGCCCTCCCCCGCTACCAGGCGCACAAAGCGGGCGATTTCCTCAGCACTGAGCAGCTCGTCGTGCGCGCGGGGTGCCACGCCATCGGCCGGCATGCAGTAAATGCAACGGAAATTGCACTTGTCGGTAACGGCAATGCGCAGGTAGTTGATATCGCGGCCAAAGCCGTCATGTTGCACGTGCCCGTCCACGCAGCCCTCCCCTCACGCGGCGTTTTATTCTTCGGAAAACATAATACCCCACGAGCGAATCATGCCGACACCCGTACGACAGGACAGGTCGCTTCGAGCAAGACCGGCTTCCCAAGCCCATCCTCAGCACGCAAACCATCACAACATTCGATGCTTTTCCCGTTTTTGGCGAAAAACGTCGAATGTTGTGATGGTCTGCCTGCCCACGGCACCCCGTAGAAGGACCAAAACGCCCCTAAAGGCCGCCGTCCCAGTGCCGAATCACGAATTCTCGCAGGTCGTTCTGCCGCTTTTGGAACGCTTCGCTTCGGTCGCACTTAAGGCCCATAGCGAGTGCGATGGCGTTCATCGCCCGGTGCAATTGCAGCTGATGGGCAAACTGAGTCCCGGTGAGGACGATCATTCTAAAGCCCAGCGCGCTCAGCACGGTCATACGCTCCGCATCCGACGCGCTGCGCTGTTTATCAAGATGGTCCGAGCCGTTGTATTCAATTCCCGTACCGCTCGCAGGCGCATATACGTCAATCTCGAAATACCCGGCCTTAGCGAGATACTTGAACTCGCTGGGAACATCGACCCGATGGTTGAGCTCAACCTTGACGTATCCCAGCCCGCCCTGGGAACGTTTTGCTACGACCATGATTGCGGTGGCCGTCTCCATGGGCGATCGCGCGCCATCGTGCACGCGCCTGAGCACACCGGCCGCGCGTATAGCCCCCTGACGAGATCGATTCTCATCGCAATAAGCAATCAAGTCGGCAACGGTATACCTCTGCCCCATCTCGATATAATCGTCTGTCGACAGATGATTCAAATGGTATCGGGCGCAGATTTCATACCCATATTCCAGCTGCTCGGGCTCGCTCATCCACGAACCCGCTTGGACAAAGCACATGACCTCATCAACCACTAGAAGGCCCTCTGCCACCTCAAGAAGATGGTCTGGAGGTACCGGCGCCCCAAACACGTGGCACCTAAATCCAGCCGGCGTCGAGCGCTCAAAATCGAAGTTGACGAGCGTGTCGATATGACCGAGCTCTTCTCGTGGAATACCAAGCGAAACCAGATAGTCGGCAACGATCCCAACTGCCCCTGAAGCCCTCAGCCCCTTAACATCGAGTCCCAATTTGGACAGGCCCGCAGTCGGCTCCGCCTCGTTAGCAAGCGAGTCCTCATCGTATAGGCTGCTTGCTCGCGAGAGCGGCTCGGACGGGCGCGCCACGTTGTGGTACAGCCAGGCAGTCTTATGGGACAGGACGATCGGCAGGTCCATGAGCCCTCCAATGGAGTCGGATAACCAACCTTATTCCCCTGCCCACGGGTCCGCACACCTTCGTGCGCAAGAAAGCGATTCCACCCGGTCGAGTGGTAGAAAAACCATCACAACATTCGATGCTTTTCCCGTTTTTGGCAAAAAACGTCGAATGTTGTGATGGTTTGAGGCGAGGTGAAGAGCACGGAGAGGTCAAAGCATCGTGCTTGGAGCGTGACTTTTTCGCCCCGCTGCCAACACAAACCTTGACTCTACAATCGTTATAGGGTTTTCACTACACTGGTACGTAAACAAACCCAGCCAGAAAGCCCCACCTATGGAACACGACCTCACACGCGGCAATGTCCTTAAGACCATCGCGGTCTTTGCCCTGCCCTATATGCTCTCGTACTTTTTGCAGATGCTCTACGGCATGGCCGACCTGTACATGATGGGACAGTTTAGCGGCGCCGCCGGCATCACCGCCGTGGGCAACGGCGCGCAGACGCTCTATATCATTACCGTGACGCTCGTGGGCCTGGCCATGGGAACGACGGTTATCGTCGGCCACGCCGTGGGCTCGCGCCGGTTTGACCGCGCCGAGACCGCTATCGGCAATACCATCACGCTCTTTATGGGTGTCTCGGTGGTACTGGCCGCTGCCTTGCTCGCACTGTGCCCGCAGATCGTGGCACTCATTGGCACGCCGGCCGAGGCGGTCGAGGGCACCGCCGCCTACCTGCGCATTTGCTTTATCGGCATTCCCTTTATCGCCGCGTACAACATTCTTTCGGCCATCTTTCGCGGCCTGGGCGATTCGCGCTCGCCCATGTACGTGATTGGCGTGGCATGCATCATCAACATCGCGCTCGATTTTCTGTTTATCGGCCACATGGGGCTCGGCCCCGTGGGCGCGGCGCTCGGCACGGTGACCGCGCAGACGGCCAGCGTTGCCCTCGCGCTCGTGTGGCTCAAGAGCCGCCGCACGAACATCCACGTTAAGCGCAGCGACCTGCGCCCGCAGCCCGAGGTGCTCGGTAGCATTCTTAAGATCGGCGTGCCCGTGGCCGTGCAGGACGGCTGCATCCAAGTGGCGTTTATGTTCATCACCGTCATCGCCAACCACCGCGGTCTGGTCGACGCCGCCGCCGTGGGCCTGGTCGAAAAGATGATCAGCTTTTTGTTCATTGTGCCGAGTTCCATGGGCGCTACCGTCAGCGCGCTCACGGCGCAAAATGCCGGCGCGGGCAAGGGCGATCGCGCGCGTCAGGTACTCAAGGACGCCATGACCATCTCGGTGGTGTACGGCTGCCTGATCACGGTGCTGATGTGGCTGGTGGCGCCGGCGTTTATCGGCTTTTTTGCCAAGGACGCTGCAGTAGTCGCCGCCGGTACCGGCTATATGCGCAGCTATATTTTCGACGCGATCTTTGCCGGCATCCACATTTGCTTTAGCGGCTTTTTCGCTGCGTATGGCAAGAGCTACATTGGCTTTGCGCACAACGTGCTGGCCGTGGTGCTCATTCGCGTGCCCGGCGCATGGCTGCTGTCGAACGCCTATTCCGACACGCTGTTCCCCATGGGCATCGCCTCACCGTGCGGGTCGATTCTGTCGGCGGGCATCTGCGTGATTGCATTTACCGTGCTCAACCGGCGCGGGGCTTTTGACAAGCTGGTGGCGTAGCGGGGCGACGCGGGCCTAGCGCCTCTCCCCTGTTTTTACCGAAAGGAGTGGTCCTGTGACCGACATGCCAAGTGAACACACCGAGGGCCTGCTCCGCATTGGCGAGGTGGCGCGCCTGCTCAATTTAAGCGTGGGCACACTGCGTCATTACGAGCAGATGGGGCTGTTGGAGCCGGCATATGTCGATCCGGCAAGTGGGTACCGCTACTACGGATCGCGGCAGCTCTCCACCCTCAACACCATCGGCAACCTGCGCGTTCTCGACTTGCCGCTGGCGCAAATCCGCGAGTTTGTGACCACGCGCGATGTGGAGCTCATGCAGCGGCAGCTGGCTCAGCAGCAGGAGCTCATCGAGCGCAAGCGCCGCGAGCTCGAACGCGTGTCGCGCAAGATCGACAACCGGCTTGCCCTGCTGCACGATGCCCTGAACACTGAGCTCGATACCATTTGCACAATCGATGCGCCCGAGCTTCGATGCGCCGTGCTGCGCGAACGCGTCAACCCTACCGACGCCTATGCTTTAGAGTGGCAGATTCGTCAACTGCAGAAGGGCCAGCACGAGACCTTTGTCTTTCTGGGCAACCTGGGCGTCGGAATTGGCGCCGAGCGCCTGGCCGCCGGCGATTTTGATGGCTACGACGAGGTCTTTCTGCTGCTCGATGACACCGATGATTACTTGGGCGACGTTGAGACGCGACCCGCCGCGCGCTGCCTGACCATAAGTTTCCGCGGCACGCACGGGCAAGCAGCCCCACGCTATAAGCAGCTGCTCGGCTATATGCGCGAACACAACCTGGCGCCCGCCGGGCCTTCGCGCGAGATCGCCCTTATCGATGACATCATCAGCGACGACCCGGCAACCTACGTGACGCAAATCACGGTGCCGGTTACTGTGCTCGATTAAGAACCTCCCGGAAAGCTATGAAGTGCGGCTCAACTAACGAGCGTCGGCTACAGGAGGACTACCACGCCGCGGACGGTCCCCGGTGTGGCGGTTTTACTCCTCCGGGATCGGAAACGCACGGATGAACTCTGCAGGCGAGAAGGTCTTGATGGTCGAGCGCACAAAAGCGGCGCGATCGCGCGTGATGATAAAGTCCACGCCGGCACGCTCGGCCATCGCACGGATACAGCCGTCCTCAAAGTCCGGCTCATCGGAATAGGCGGAGGTAAAACAAGCTTCTCGGTCGAGGGGCTCTACCGAGTAGCTCTTAAGGCAGTCGCGCACTACCTCGCAGGCGCGCACCTCGCCGGCCTGTTTAGTGAGAATGTAATACGCGTCCTTGAGAGAGCAGGCCGAAACAACGCCCTCGATAAGCCCCACGTCAACAAGCCCCTTGATCGTTTGCGCCGCCCCATGCTCCGGCCGGCCCGGTAGCACGCAATCGAGCAGATAATTAGTATCGAGAAATGCCCTCATAGGTAGCGCTCCCTCGCGATGCGCTTTTCATCTTCAACCGTCATCGTATCGAGCGGCGTTCCCTTGGGCATTTTGGCTACGAGATCGAGATACTCCTGGTAGTCCGCATCCTCCGCGAGCATCTCGCGAATCTCCTTCCAGGTGATCTTGGGATGCCACATCGTACCCACGTCGCGCTTGGGCTTGTCCGAGCCGCGCGTCGGCTTTGCGCCCCCGCACTCCTGGGCAGCGTCATATTCCACCGCAACTGAGCCTTGATAGTCGAGTGGCACGATCTTGAACAACGGCTTGCTCCGCTTGAAGACCACAACCTCCTCGCCCTCATTGGCAACCTTTTCGGCCACCTGCGTAAGGTTTTGGCGCAGCTCAGAAAACGCGACGGTAACCATAGCGGCTCCTCTCAACATATATCTTCACTGCTGAGTATACACGTTATTGTTAATGTTTATGCATATAAAAGTCGTCGTGAAAGTACTTAGTACCTTTACGACGACTTTTAATCAACCGTTCGACCTCAAACGCTCTGCCGCGATATATAGGCTAGGCAGGCGTCTTGCTTAAAGATTCTTATCCTTATACAGATTTAGCCAGGCCTTTGCATAAGGATTAGTCCAAGTAGTGCCATCAGAATAGGTAACCGACGAAACGCACGCCTTAAATTGAACCATTCGGTCGGTATAGTTTGAATCTATCGGCCATCCAACTTGATGCTCAGAGCAGTTATATGTTTCATTCGGACCAATATTAATATCTTCCATAGAAAGCGTTGGGGCCGAAGCTCGCGCGCTAAACTGAACACCAACCGTAACCGGTAGCCCGCTCTCATCCCACGCGCATACTATGACATCTGCATTTCGAACGATTTTGTTTGAATGATTGGTTACGACAACCTCGATATTATCTGGATATAGCGCCTTATAGCCACTCCCGCTATCTTCCTTATAAACAGAATCAACGGTCATTTTTTGAGAAGCTAATTCCAGATCAAGCTGTTCACGAGTAAGCGCTTTCACCTCGAGAACCGCATTGCATTTGGCGCATCGTTGAGTCAGCTGTTTTCCATCGTCGCTCAGCTTCCATGAACCCGGAGTGTGACCGGTAGCGGGCTCGCCGCTATCTTTGCTATAGCTCTTCCCGCATCGGCCGCAGGTATATACCTTCTTTCCCGCTTCCGTGCATGTGGGGGCTTCGTCTGTTTCGACATAATCATGTCCAAGCTTTGAGCCTTCGGTGGCACCGCACTCTTTGCACGTCTTTGGTTTCGTACACGTTGCTTTTGCCCAATCATGCTGGTGAAACAAACCCGCAGCATTCGCTATACCAAAAAAGACAACCAACAATACAGCGACAGCGGAAACAATAATGATTGGCCTCTTCCGCTTCACGCTTGCTCCGTCATTATTAGCTTCATTTTTCACAGCTTCAGGGGTTTTATTAGATTCTTCACTAGATAAACTGCCAATCTGATCCAAATCCTCTTTCTCATTGTTGAGCTTATCTAATTTTTCTCCGACATCAGCTTTATCCTGTTCATCGTCAATGCTGTTAGCCATCCGTCCTCCTTTTCTCACCATCATTGATTACCATTCTCAATCATAAGAGGCGGGAAAGAAGGGTGAATTATCGCCGGAGCTTCATCTGGTTGTTTTCAATCGGTCAGTGGGTTTTATTTCATATTGTTGCTCAACTTTTTTACTAGTTAAGTGTTCGTTTTGCGCATGAGTAGGGAAACGAATGTGCATATAGCTACTCAAAACAATGACGTAATGGAGGCGGCCCCATTACGTCATCTTCGGCATGGTGTCCGATGGAACTTTTCTACATCCCTAGCTCTTCTTCACCAATTATCTCGATGGAAACCCCTTTGCTTTGCCAGTCCATAGCCTTTTTGACTTTCGATCCGTATTTTCCGGTTGACCACATTTCGTTTCCGCAGCCGCCCACAACCACATAGTTGCATTTCTTGGTTACGCTTTTGATGCAGCTGCCGCCCATTTTCTCGATGTAAGAAGCGATTACATCCTTAGAGCCATGCTCAAAGTTGCCACTCAAACAGAAATAACGCCCTTCAAAGAAGACTTCTTTACCAGATCCATGGGCCACAGGATCCTCAAGCCTTCCGAACAGCTCAATAAGGCCATCCGATTCCTCAGAATCGATATCGCCATCGATAAGCATCTCAGCCATCAATTCATAGATATGTGAAACCGTAACATCTTCCCTGAGATCAACGTGGTCCTCGATAAAAGCCATGATGTTCATTGCTTCATCAAAGGATACAGAACCGTCTGAGATGACTTCATGGCTCAGCGTGATAAGGCCGCGCAGAGCCTCCGTTCGCGATGAGTAATGCCTTTCATGGCAAGCGCGCCTTTCACGACGCCCCAGACTGCCTAGGCTAAATGGCTTAAAGCGCTCTTCCGAACGCTCTTCCTCACATAGCTTCCAATATATTTCAAAACAGGCATCAACATCGTCCATAGCATTATGATGGCGTCCCATGGAAATATCTAAGTTGCCACAGACAGTCGGAAGCTTGTAATTCTCGTATTCAGGATGCAACCTTTTGGTCATTTCCAGAGTGCACGCGTAAACAAAATCCGGCTTTTCATAACCATAGCCAAGCAAAGACTTGCTTAATACAGATAGGTCAAAGGGCGCATTGTGGGCAACGAGAATCGATCCCTCGATTCTATCCGACAGTTCGTCTTCCCAAAGAGAACGAAAGCAAGGACTATCTTTTACCGCAACAGGAGATAAGCCCGTTAGGCGCATGTTGAAGTCATCAAAAGGTTCTTCAGGATTAACCGTGAACTGAACGCGGTCGATTATTTCGCCTTCCGAAGTCGCCCGGATAAGCCCGATCGAACTTATCCGATCGTTTTTCTTATTAGGAGTCTCGACATCAAAAAATGTTAGATCCATATGAATCTCCTATCGCTCCGGGACAGCACCGGTCCGCAGGATCTCTTCAAGCTCTTCCTCGTTTAACACCGGCACTCCGAGCGATTCAGCTTTTGAAAGCTTGGAACCGGCATTCGGGCCAGCCACAACAAACGATGTCTTCTTTGATACCGAACCTGCAACCTTTGCGCCGAGAAGCTTGAGCGCTTCTCCCGCCTCGGAACGTGTGCGCTTCTCGAGCGTACCGGTCAGCACAAAAGT
This sequence comes from Collinsella sp., assembly GCA_019414205.1. Taxonomy (GTDB): domain Bacteria; phylum Actinomycetota; class Coriobacteriia; order Coriobacteriales; family Coriobacteriaceae; genus Collinsella. The sequence goes on from DXML01000003.1 coordinate 80,763, forward strand.
CAATCCAGTTAGCGGTTGCCCCGAAGCGAGATCGACGGAAATGCCAGCTTGCTCAGACTTTGTTTGCATCTCGCCCATAAGGTCTTCCTCGAGAGAGAGACCATATTCACGAAGTCGTTGGAGAACATCGAGGTTTTCCGGAATAGAGAGGAACTCCTTTATGCTTTTTGCAATTTCCGGTCCAACTCCTTCAATCTGGGCCATATCTTCCGCGTCAGCTACAACAAGCGCATCAATTGAAAGGTAACGCCGCGCTATAAGCTCGGCAACGCTCTTTCCCACCAAGCGAATCCCCAAAGCAAATAGAACCCTTGAGAGCGGCAGCTGGCGAGATTTATTGAGCTCATCGACTATCTTTTCAGCCGTCTTAACACCCACCGGTATGGGCTCGCCCGCATTTTTAACGATTCGATCGGCTTTGTAAAGCCTTGGAGTACCATCCGCGTTGAGTATCGGCTTTCCATGCTTGTCGAGCATGGGGTCGCCCTTGCGATGTCCTCCTTTTACCACGCGGCCCGTGTCCAGTCCGGCGATGTCGTCGACCGTGAGCTGGTAGAAGTCCGCGACATCGTGGATCAGGCCAGCGGCGATCATCTTGTCGACGATCTCGTCGCCCAGGCCGTCGACGTCCATGCAGCCACGGCTCACCCAGTGCAGCAGACGCTCCTTGAGTTGCGCTGGACAATCGATGGACACACAGCGATAGGCAACCTCGCCGTCCTCGTGGACCACGGGGCTGCCGCATACGGGACAGACCTCGGGCATCTGCCAGTCGACCGAATCGGCAGGACGCTTGTCAAGCACCGGACCCACGACCTCGGGGATCACGTCGCCCGCCTTGTGCACGATGATGGTGTCACCCTCGCGCACGTTCTTGCGGCGGATCTCGTCGATGTTGTGCAGCGTTGCGCGCGCGATGGTAGAGCCGGCAACCGTGACCGGGTCGAACTCGGCGACCGGCGTGAGCACGCCGGTACGACCCACCTGGATGCGAATCTCGCGAAGTACCGTCTGTTTTTCCTCGGGCGGGAACTTAAAGGCAATAGCCCAGCGCGGTGCGCGAGCGGTAAAGCCCAGGTCGAGCTGCTGCTGAAAGCTGTCGACCTTTACGACCACGCCGTCAATGTCGTAGTCCAGGTCACCGCGATGCTCGAGGGCCTGGGCGCAGAACTCGTGGACCTCGGTCGGCGTGGCGCAGCGTGCCACGTTGGGGTTGACGCTAAAGCCAGCGCTACGCAGCCAGTCCAGGAACTCGCGCTGACTGTGGACGTGCAGCGGATCGGTATCGGCGATGGCGTAGATAAAGGTGGCCAAGTCGCGACGCGCCGTGACCTTGGGGTCTTTTTGGCGCAGGGATCCTGCAGCAGCGTTGCGCGGGTTGGCGAAGGGGTCGCGGCCCTCGGCATCGGCCTCTTCATTCAGACGAACAAAGCTGCCTTTGGGCATATAGACCTCGCCGCGTACTTCGATGGTACGCTCGCGGTCGGCACCCATGTGGGCGAGCGCCGGCTCGGACAGGTGCATGGGCACATCCTTGATGGTACGCACGTTGAGCGACACGTCCTCGCCCGTTGTGCCGTCACCGCGCGTGGCGGCGCGCACAAAGGTGCCGTTTTGGTAGGTAAGCGCCACGCCCAGACCGTCGATCTTGAGCTCGCAGGTATAGGTGACGCTGCCGGCACCGAGCGCATCCTCGGCGCGCTGGAGCCACGCGTCAAGTTCATCCAGATCCATGGCATCGTCCATGGAATACATGCGCGCCATATGCGTGACCGGCGTAAATTGCTCGCTCACGTATCCGCCCACACGCTGGGTATAGCTGTCGGGCGTCACCAGGTCGGGATAGGCCGCCTCGATCTGCTGGAGCTCAACGAGCATTTTGTCGAAGGCGGCGTCCGTGATCTCGGGTGCGTCGAGCATGTAGTAGCGATAGGCGTGGTAATCGAGCTCGTGGCGCAGCTCGGCCGCGCGCGCTGCCGCCTGGGCACGGGCGTCGGTCGGTGCGGCGGCATCCGCGCTCGCGGGCGTTTCGGTATCGATGTCCACACCGTCACCAAACAGGCTCGATTGCTCCATTGCGGCACTCCTTCGCTCGATTTCAAACGGATACTAGAGTACCACCGGTCGCCATGGCGCCGAATAACCCTTTCGAACCGCATCGAATCGGCAGCCGCCAGACCGGAGTGGATCGCGCGATCAACTCATGCCCTTGCCATTTCTAAATGATCCGTTTCCCCGTCCCCAACGGATCAATAAGAAAAGAGGGGCTGTCCCGCGTTGGCTGAACAGCCCCCTCTGGCCTCGATATGTGCGATACAGCTCGTTAGAAACCCTGGCCGTTGCCCTGACCCTGGCCCTGCTGGCCAAGCAGCTCCTCCAGGTACTGGCGCAGCTGCTCATCGGTAATGCCGCCGTTACCGGTGTCGGTCGCGCTGTCGTTCTGCTGCTGGTTCTGCAGCTCCTCGTCGGAGCCCAGCTCGACGGTAACCTTCTTCTCTTCCTTGCCGCGCACGAGCGTGATCTCGACCTTCTCGCCCACCTCGTGGCTGCGCAGCGCGATGATCAGGCCGTCGGCACTCGTGATCTCGTCGTCGCCCAGCTTGGTAATGACATCGCCCTCCTGGATGCCGGCCTTGGCGGCGGGACCGTCCTCGACGACGCTCGCCACGTACGCGCCGCTATCGGTGCTCAGCTTGTTGGTGCGGGCGTTGAGCGCGTTGACACTCGAAAGCGTGGCTCCCAGGTACGGGTGCACCGGTGTCTTACCGCCGATGATCTGGTCGGCAATGTTCTTGGCGTAGTTAACGGGAATAGCAAAGCCCACGCCCGAGCTAGAGCCCGAGTAGCTCTCGATGAGCGAGTTAATACCCACGAGCTCGCCGTTGTCGTTGACGAGCGCGCCGCCGGAGTTGCCCGGGTTGATGGCGGCATCGGTCTGAATCATGTTGGCATAGATGGTGTTACCGTTGGTAGAGCTCATGGCCGTGGAGCGATACAGCGCCGAGACGATACCGGTGGAGACAGACTGCTCGTTGCCAAACGGCGAGCCGATCGCCATAACCCACTCGCCCACGTTGAGCTTGGAGGAGTCGCCGATCTCGATCGGCGTGAGCTTGGAGGCGTCGGCGTCCTTGAGCTTGATGACGGCGAGGTCGCTCGAGGCATCGTTGCCCACGAACTCGGCCTCGTACGTGGTTCCGTCGTCCATGGTAACCACGTACTGATCGTAGCCATCGACCACATGATTGTTGGTGAGGATATGGCCCTCGGTATCGAGCACCACGCCCGAACCGACGCTGCCCGAGTTGTCCGACTCGTCGGCAGACTGCGAAAGCGAGCCATTCTGGCTGCCGCTCGACGTGGCGGTGATGGAAACGACGGAGGGCAGGGCCTTGGCAGAAACGGCCTCGGCCAGCGTGGTGTCCTCGGAATCAATCGTAATCTTTTGCGTCGACGAACCCGAAGCACCCGCCGTCACGGCGTTCTTGCCGCCGCCGATATCGAGCGTGCCACTCATGATGAGCGCAATGACTAGCAGGGCGCCGCAGGCACAACCGGCGAGCGCCGTAATAAAGATCGGCAGCTTTTTGGTCTTGGTTTTGACCACCGTGTGCTTGTTCACGACCTGTTGGCCGCCCAGCGGCTTGCCAGTCTGCGTGTCGTAGGCCTGCACGTAGGGAATGTTGCCGTCGGCAGGCGTCGACTCCACCTGCACGCGCGGCTGCTGCTGAGTCTCGCCGGCGTTGCCCGCGTCCTGGGGACGCTGGGAATCGTTCTCGCTCATAGCTGCGATCCTTTCGTCAAATAACCAAAGGCCCGCCAAACACGTGGCGGGCCATCATTGTTCACGTTGAGTTGTACCCCAATATGCGGGCGTACGTGTACGAGAACGCAATCTTTTAGGAAGGCTTAAGTTCTGTTGCAGATTCGAGAGGGACCCGCACCTGCGTCAAAACCACCACAAAGGTGCCTGTCCCCTTTGTGGTGGAAATCTAGTCCTTAAACAGATAACCCACGCCGCGGACGGTGGTGATGTGCGCCGCGATCTGCGGGCCCACCTTGGAGCGGATGCGTCGAATGTGTACGTCGACGGTGCGCGTGCCGCCGCAGTACTCAAAGCCCCACACGCGGTGCAGCAGCACCTCGCGGCTGTAGGCGCGGTTGGGGTGCGTGGCCAAAAAGCTCAGCAGCGAGTACTCCATCAGCGTCAGGTCGATGGGCTCGTTATCGAGCGTCACCTGGTAGGTAGCCAGGTTGATCTCGAGGTTATCGATGTTGAGCACATCGTCGGCGGTGACGGTCTCCTCCTCGCCCATCAAACGCTGCGCGCGAGCCTTGAGCTCGTTGGGCGTCGCCGTAGGGCATACAAAGTCGGCATGCGCGTGATTGGGCAGGCGCAAGGTGCCGAGTGCCTCGTCGTCGACAATCACCAGCATGGGGACACCGCCGCGATCGTCAAGCCACTTGGCAATCTGATCGATGCGGTCGCTGCGGATGCCATCGGAATCGAGGATCAGCAGGTCAAAGTCGTGCGCCGCAGTTGGCGAATCGGGGGTTGCCAGGCTCACCTCGACACCCAGGGTAGTCGTCAAGCTGCGGGCAAACTCGTGGAAGCGCGTCGTGCGCGCCATGAACAGGGCACTCTTTTCGGACATATCGGCCTCCAAAGAAATGAGCTCAATCGTACTGGAACAAGCCAGCGCGATTAGGAGTTCGCCAGGTAGTGCTTGATCTCCCACTCGGTGATCGTAGACTCAAACTTATGCCACTCGTCGCGCTTCTTTTTGAGGAAGAAACTGTGGATGTGCTCGCCGAGGGCATCCTTCATAAACTGCGAGTCCTCAAACACGTCGAGCGCCTCTTTGAGCGAGCGCGGCAGCGGCGTGTAGCCGGCCTCGACCATCTGACGGTCGGTAAGCTTGAGCGTCTCGGCCGTGGCCTCGGGCGGGAGCTCCAGCTTGCGCTCGATGCCATCCAGACCAGCCGCCAGCGTGACGGCGTTGACCAGGTACGGATTGGCCATGGGATCGGGACTGCGCAGCTCGATGCGCGTGGACAGCTGCTTGCCGGGCTTGTAGACCGGAATGCGGACCATGCTCGCGCGGTTGCGCAGGCCCCACGTGGCGTACTGCGGCACGGAGTCGCCACCCGTGGTGATGCGCTTGTACGAGTTGACCGTGGGGTTGGTGATGGCGCTGATCTCGCGCGCGTGCGCTAAGATGCCGGCCATGTAGTGCTTGGCGATTTCGGAGAGGTGGTACTTCTCGTCGTCCTCGCCCCAAAAGACGTTGTTGCCGTCGTGGTCGAACAGCGACTGATGCAAAAACATGGCGCTGCCGTCCTCGCCCGCCAACGGCTTGGGCATAAAGGAAGCGTGGCAACCGCTCTCGTAGGCCTGCTGCTTAATGATGAGCTTGGCCGTGGTGACGGCGTCGGACATGCTCAGGGCCTCGGCGTGACGCAAGCTCATGCCGTGCTGCGAGCGGCCGGCGGCGTGGAAGGTGTACTCCACGGGCACGGACATCTTCTCGAGCGTGAGGACCGTGTTGCGACGCAGGTCGCGGGCGGCATCGCTCACCGAAAGATCGAAGTAGCCCACGTTGTCGAGCGGCTCGGGGGTGTGCTCGTCGGGGAAGTAGTAATACTCCAGCTCGGCACCCACGTTAAGCAGATAGCCAGCCTTCTCGGCCTTGCGAAACATGCGGCGCAGGGCGTCGCGCGGGTCGCCGGCGAAGGGCTTGCGATCGGGAGTACACACGTCGCAGAAAACGCGTGCAACGCCGTTATGGCTCGGGCGCCACGGCAGGATTTGGAAGGTCGAGGCATCGGGGAACGCCAGCATGTCGGCTTCCTCGGGCGTGGCAAAGCCCTCGATGGCCGAGCCGTCAAAGCCAATACCCTCCTCAAAAGCGACCTCGAGGTCCTCAGGGCTAATGGCAAAGTTCTTGAGGCGGCCGAGAATGTCGACAAACCACAGACGCACAAAGCGGATGTCACGCTGCTCTACGGAGCGGAGTACGTAATCGATGTTCTGCTGGTTCATGTCGCTCCCCTTTCTTTCGGGCGGGTTTCGACTGGTCTATATCGCAGATACTATCGCAGAAAAATGTTTCCGCAGGGTTAAAGCGTATCAAGCGCTCAAAAAACGTGCGCGAGCAGGCAGTTGCGAACGAGCGGCTAGCGCGAGGTCGAAGCGCGGTGTTCGATGTGGCCGGGGATCTCGATGCGCTTGGGGGCGAGCTTTGCGGCCTCGCCCACCGTAGTGGTAACAACGTCGATGCGCTCGGAGAGGCGCTCGACTACGCGCTCGGCGATGGTAAGGGTGTCTTGCGCGGCCGTGGTGACGCCGCCAAAGAGCACGTGGTTCCAGGGGTAGTCGTCAAACGTCGCGATCTTGAGCCCCGCCGGCAGCGAGGGACCAAGCTGCGCCAGCGCCTCGGTCAAACGCAGGAAGACCAGGCCGTTGACGGCAATGAGGCCGAGCTTTTTACCTGCGTACTCGCGGATGGCCTCGTCCAGGCGGCCGACACCCGTGGCACTGCCATCGGCCAGGGTGACGACCTCGCCGGCCAGGCCGCGGCGCGAGAGCTCGTCGGCAAAGGCCTCGGCGCGCTCGCGACGCACGGGGCTGTCGTCGCTTGCCTCGGCGAGCAGGCACAGGCACTCGCTGCCCGCAGCGGCCAAGGCGTCTACCAGGCCGGCAACCAGCTCGCGGTTGTTAGAGGTCACCAGATCGATGCCGCCATTGGCAACATCGCGGTCGAGCAGCACAACGGGTAGGCGTCCCGCGGCCGCGGCGATTGCCTCGTCGTTGCCGCCGCAGGTGTTGACGATCAGGCCGTCCACGCCGGCATCGATAAGCCTGGTGAGTGACTCGGCCTCCTTGGCGGGGTCGTTGCCGCTAATGGCCGTCATAAGCGAGCAGCCGCGCGCGGCGGTACTGGCGGAAAGCCCTTCGAGCATGGCGCTCGAGAACGGGTTGGCGATGTCGGCCAGGATCACGCCGATGAGGTTGGTGCGCGAGCTGCGCAGATTGCGCGCGGCGGCGCGCGGGCGATAGCCGGTGCGCTCGATAACCGCCGCGATGCGGGCACGGGTCTCCTCGGTCATTTGCCCGGGGCGGTTGTTGAGATAGCGCGAGACCGTGGCCGGGCTCACACCCGCCTCGGCGGCAATATCCTTGATTCTCATCTGCGCCATAGCGCACCCCGTTTCCCAACTGTCAGCATTCTGAGCCATTTTAGGCATTTTTAAAAATCTCGCTTGCAAAACGTTGTAGGTGAGCAGCATCGTTTTTTGCGTCTCGAGCAGATGCGGTGATGGGCTAGATAGACGAGTCTTTGGACAGCTCAAAATAGTCGGGATGCAAGGCGATAACCGGGCCCTGCTCCTCGGGCATCAGATGCAAGTGTGTCTCGGCCAGATAGCTCGCCGCATCGGTATCGCCCCTCTTAATGGCCTCGAGAATCCGGCGATGCTGTCGACGAATCGGCTCCCAATCCAGATCCTGCGACACCATACGCAACCAGTTGTATCGCTCAAAATGCGTGTTGATGCTCTTCATCCAATCCCACAACATGTGGCGGCCGGCAATCTCAAAACACGTCTCATGGAACAGGTTATCCAGGTCAAAGAAGCGGCGCGTTTCGCCATGGTCGAGCGACTCGGACTCGGTAAGAATCTGCTCAAGCCGCTGCTTTTGCTCGGGCGTGGCAGCAGAACAGCATTTAATAAGCACGCTCCTCTCGAGTTTCTCGCGCAAGAAACAGGCGTTCTCGGCGCGCTCCATGCTGATTTTTGAGACATAGGTGCCGCTTTTGGGACGCGTTTCCACCAGCTCCTGCTCACGCAGGCGCACAAAGGACTCGCGAATGGGCGTGCGCCCGATTCCCGTCTCTTTTTCCAGACCAATCGCCGAAAGGCGTGTGCCGGGCCTAAGCTCGGCATAGATGATCTTGGAGCGCAATGCGTTGTATGCCTGGTCTTGCAGGCTCTGATAATGCTGGTGTTGTTCCATAAAGCCCTCGGATGAAGCCCACGGTTTGTCGAATTTCACCACGTTATACTATCGCATCGACACGCCCCGGCTCCCAATCAGTCTTTTTGGGACGGGGCTCTTTTAGCTACCCTGGCCCGCAGATCGGCCCCTTGCCACAAAAGTGGCCCATCTGCTACGTTAACACGGATAGCCTCGACCATACCGAAAACCGTGAAAACAAAACCGCAGGTAGACAGCTTGTCAATTATCGAAAAAGCCGACTATGGTTGACCCCTGCGGCTTAAACGTAGTAGATAGGCCCTTTTCGTGACGCAGCACTACCGCACCCCAAATTGGCACCCCGAGCCTGTTATAAGTTGCTGTGAAATACGGACGGTTGATAATCAAGGGTTGATAATCAAGGGTTGATAATCAAGGGTTGATAATCAAAGCGCGCTATACGGCTTGCCATATTTCACTATACTTTGCTGTACGTCGCTATACTTTGCTATAACTTGACAATAATCGGCCCGTTACCATCCGGGATATACGGCCTCCAAGCCAACGCTGGCTTGGGGTCCGTCTTGTACCATGGCTCTTTTGGACTATGAGCGCTCGTATTTCGTGGCCCGCCCGGTTCCCTGCCTTACGATTGCATTCCGTTCAAGCAGAGATTCGAGTGCCGCCAACGTCCGCATGCGGCTCAGCCCCGTCTGTTTTTCAATCTCGCTTCGCGACATAATTCGCCCGCCCGACAAGGCATTGAGAACCTGGATCTCTTCCTCGGACCCTTCAAAGGCATCGGTAGCGGGCAATGTGACGGCCACCATGCCGCCGCGAACATCAAAAATTGGTTGATTGATCGAATCGCGATAGGCGCGTCTAATGCGCGCGATTCCCGTGCCAAATTTCTCGATGTAATCCAGCTTTAAAAAGACCTCGGCGACAATTGGGTTTCTGAGCACGGATATCTGCCCATACAGGTATTGTTCCGTCGTCAAACCGGCAGGCAGTGATCCGGGCGAAGTCACAACAACACGATCGTCGTACAAGGCAATTTGAACATTCGCTCGAACGTCCCACGTCCGATGCACCAAAGCGTTTGCAACAGCTTCGCGGAATGCCTCAAGAGAAATCCGATCGGCTTGGACGCGCTCCATCCCTTCGATACGCTCAAAACGGTAGTAGCGTGCAAACATAGCCACCGCCCTGTCCACCTGCTCAATTGCGGATACATTTGTCGCCGTCTCACGGTCCAAGATCACATCCTCGGTATCGCCAAAACGGACGCAGTCGATGCCCGGAAAATCATTCTTATCCGCCAAAATCGCCGCAGCGTTGGTATAGCCATCTTTGCCGAGCAAGCGAAGCGTGCGCATAATATCCGGCGTTAGCTCGGAAATGCCGAGATGTTCAACACACTTATGCTCGAGCGTGTGAAAACTCAAGTCCTGGCGAGCCGACGTGAGCGCGTCGAACGTTACGTTGCTGCCTTCGAGCGTCAGCCTGCCATACTCAAACCGGTCGACCTCCACCGTTGCCGAATCGTTTCGCCTGTAGGCCTTTCCCTTGCTTCGATAGGGTTTGTCCTGGCCCTCATAAACCGTAAGGATTACGGTCCCGTGTTTCTCATCGGGCTCGAGCGTGTAACGGGGAGCGGGATCCAAGCTGTCATTAATCATGTTCTCGATGCGGAGACACTCTGCGACCGGATCTGCAAGGCCGACAGCCACGCCCTCGTCATCAACGCCAAACTCAATCTTGCCCGTCCCGTAGTTTGCATAGGCGCTCACCGTTTTAAGAAACGTCGGCGTAACGCTTTCCTTGTATTCGACTGTAGGGTTCTCTCTAACAACCATATGTACAACCCTCTCGTTTCGTACCATTCATAACCGTATTATAAGACGAAAACCGTTTGCGTACTGATTTATCAAAGACGCAAACGGTTTTCGTCTTTATTTGCGTACGGAATTAAGACGCATAATTTCGCTTTCGTATGGCTCAATACCGGACACAGACTGTTTTCGTCTGTCAATACGTCTGCAATCCAAACGAAAAGAGCCCCGAGCTCGTATGAACTCGGGGCTCTTTGTGCCGCACATCTATGAGAGGAGAAATTCGATGCGTACGGGCGCTATTCCATGAAGCCGCCCTGGGATGGCGGCAACCTCGTCGTTACCCGTCCGATGGGTGTGCTCAAGGCATCCGTTCCCCTCTTTATCGACGTAACGGGCAAAAAAGCTCGTCGAGGAGACCATCCGTACGCACCACGGTGTGGCCGGCGCCATCGAGGCGCGCAACCCCACCGCCGCTCACGATGCGATGTATCTGCACCCGGTCTACAACCGCAACATGATTGCAGAGGACGCACAGACAAAAGGCATTTAAGGCTCGACAATGATCTTTCTTTGATAAAACGCAAGCGGCGGCCGCTTGCGTTTTATCAAATAGTGCAATGGGGCCAGGTTTACATGCACCAAGTTGGTGCAAAGTAACCTGTCCCCACGCACCAAGGGGTTGACTAGAGCTCGCAGGCGACCTTGTAGCCATCGCCGATGGCATCGCGGATGTTGCCGCACTTCTGGGCATCGCCCAGCACGTGGGTGGCAACACCGGCTGCAGCCAGGTCATCAGCCAGCTTGGTATTGGGACGATAGCCCATGGCAAGCACCAGCGTATCGGCACCGGTGATGGTGTGGACCTCGCCGTCCTTCTCGTAACTGATGGTGTCCTCGGTGATCTCGGTCACCTTGGCCTCGGTCAGCACGTGGACGCCCTTGGAGAGCATGCGCGTGATGAGCACCGCGCGACCGGCACCGCCCTCGTTGGCGGCGAGCGTCTTGGTCATCTCGATGACGGTGACATCGCGGTTGGCCGGCGACAGGTCGTTGACCAGCGGAGCCAGATAATCGGCCGTCTCGCAGCCAACGGTGCCGCCGCCCACGATGACGATCTTCTTACCCGGGAAAGCCTTGCCACCCAGCAGGTCGTCGGCCGTCATAACCTGCTTAAAGCCCTGCATGAAGGCCGGGGCGATGGGCTCGGCGCCATAAGCCAGGACGACCTCGTAGCCCGCGTAGTCACGCTGAATGTCCTCGGCCGAAAGCTCGGTACCAAAGATGCACTTCACGCCCGCCTCAGCAAGACGGCGATACTGGTACTTGATCACGCGGGTGAGTTCCTGCTTTGCCGGCGGAACAGCCGCGATGCGCATCTCGCCGCCCGGCTCGTCCTGCTTATCCACGAGCACCACGTTGTGGCCGCGCTTGGCGGCAATGTAGGCTGCCTCCATGCCCGCAGGACCGGCACCCACAACCAGCACGTTCTTAGCCTCGGCGGCAGGCTCGTAGCCAGCCTCGTCGCGCTCCACGTCCGGGTTGACAGTGCAGGAGATGCGCTTGCCAAACATAATGCCGTTCAGGCAGCGCAGGCAGCCAATGCAGGGGCGGATGTCGTCGGCGTTGCCGGCAGCGGCCTTGTTGCAGAACTCGGCATCGCACAGATTGGCGCGGCCCATCATGCAGATGTCGGCGGCGCCGTCCTCGATCAGCTCCTCGGCAATCCAGGCCTCGTTGATGCGACCGACCGTGGCGACAGGAATGTTGACGTGCTTCTTAATCTCGCGCGAGCAGGCGGCGTGCGAGGCCTGCTGCGTACCGGCGGCGGGAATCGCGGAGCCGCGCTTGATGGTGGTACCGCCCGACACGTGAATCATGTCGACGCCGGCCTTCTCCAGGCGACGTGAAACGTAGACCATGTCGTTGAGGGTCAGGCCGCCATCGGTGTACTCATCGCCCGAGATGCGGACGTCGATGATAAAGTCCTTGCCGCAGCGCTCGCGAATCTCGGCAATGACCTCGAGCAGGAAGCGCATGCGAGCGTCGAGCGAGCCGCCGTACTCATCGGTACGCTTGTTGTAGAGCGGGGTCAAAAAGCCGCCGAGCATGCCGTGGGCGTGCGCCGCATGGACCTCGACGCCATCGACGCCAGCCTTCTGCATACGCACGGCTGCGTCGCCAAACTGATGCGTGAGCTCGTGAATCTCATCGACCGTGATGGGGCGCGGCGCCTCGCGGGCATAGGACGGGCCCACAAAGGACGGGGCAATGAGGCGCGGCGTGCCCGGAATGTTAAAGGCCATGTAGGCGGGGTGGAAGAGCTGCGGCATGATCTTGCAGCCGTACTCGTGGACGGCTGTGGCGAGCTTTTCCCAGCCGGGGATAAACGTGTCGTCGTAGCAGCACATGTCGCCCGGCAGATAGGTATAGGTGGGCTCGACCGTCACGACCTCGGTGATGATTAGGCCCACGCCGCCCTTGGCGCGGGCGCGGTAATGGTCGACCAGATCGTCGGTCACATAGCCGTGGTCGGCCAGGTTGGTAGACACCGGCGGCATAAAGACGCGGTTCTTGACCTCGGTCGTACCGACCTTGATCGGGCTAAAGAGCATCGGGTAGGCGGATGACTCCATACAGGCTTCCTTTCGTTTAAGCCGCTCGGCGGCACTTGCAGACGTACCTATCGTATCAGCAACCGCCGCATTCGCACTCGCTCGCACTCCCCACCTTCAATCCCGACCCTCACAAAAAAGTTGCGGTGGAATACGGAGTAGATGAGACTTTTGACAGCCAAAACAGTCCGTATTTCACCGCAACTGATGGGCGGGGTGGAATTGAGGGCTCAGATAGTCAGTCATACCCTCATCCGCCACTCCCTCACCTACAGCGCGCCGTCCAGCATAAGGTTCACCTTGAGCACGTTGACCGTGGGCTCGCCGAAGACGCCCAGGAATCGGCCCCTGGTGCACTGGGCGATGATGTCGCGCACCTCGCCTTCGCTCTTGCCCGTGGCCTTCGCCAGGCGCGGTACCTGGTACTCGGCGGCATCGGGGGAGATCTCCGGGTCGAGGCCGGACCCCGAACACGTCACCAGGTCGACGGGCACAGCGTCCATATCGGCATCGGGGTTGGCGGCGCGGATCTTCTTCACGCGCGCATCCACAAGCTGCCGATACTCCTCACTCGCCGGGGACAGGTTGGACGGGGCACCATACGCCATGAGCTCGCCGCCTTCGCCTTCGACAATTGATACGTTCTGGATACGACCCCACATGTGGGCTTCGTCATCGAAGTTCTGGCCGATGAGCTCGGAACCCACAACCTTGCCGTCGACCGTAATGAGCGAACCGTTCGCCTGATACGGGAACGTAACCTGAGCGATGCCGGTCACCACGAGCGTGTATCCCAGGCCGCAGACGATGGTAAACAGCGCGAACACGCCAAGTGCGCGCGATGCGATACCTTTGAACATACAAACCTCCGTCTACATCATGCCAATGCCGAACAAGGCCAGCAGCATGTCGATAATCTTGATGAATACGAACGGGGCAACGATGCCGCCCAGACCCCACACGAGCAGGTTGTGGGTCAGCAGCTGTCCGGACGGGACCTCGCGGTACTTAACGCCCTTGAGAGCCGCCGGAATTAGCGCGACGATGACCAGCGCGTTGTAGATGATGGCGGACAGCACGGCCGTCAACGGGTTGGTGAGGCCCAGGATGTTGAGGGCGCCCAGTCCCGAATAGATCGGCGAGAACAGGGCCGGGATGATAGCGAAGTACTTCGCCACGTCGTTGGCCACCGAGAAGGTCGTGAGCGAGCCGCGGGTCATGAGCAGCTGCTTGCCAATACGCACGACCTCGATGAGCTTGGTGGGGCTGGAGTCGAGGTCGACCATGTTGCCGGCCTCCTTGGCAGCCTGGGTGCCCGTGTTCATGGCCACGGCGACGTCGGCCTGGGCCAGAGCGGGCGCGTCGTTGGTGCCGTCGCCGGTCATGGCGACCAGGTGACCCTCACGCTGGAACTCGCGGATCTTCTCGAGTTTGCCTTCAGGGGTGGCCTCGGCCAGGAAGTCGTCAACGCCGGCCTCGGCGGCGATTGCCGCGGCGGTGAGCGGATTGTCGCCCGTCACCATGATGGTCTTGATGCCCATCTTGCGCAGGTCGGCGAACTTCTCCTTAACGCCGGACTTGATGATGTCCTTGAGGTACACAACGCCCAGGACGCGGCAGTTCTTGGTCACGACCAGCGGGGTGCCGCCGGCCTTGGCGATGCGCTCGACGACCTCGTCGCACTCCTGGGAGAACACGCCGCCGGCAGCCTCCACATAAGCGCGAACGGAATCGGCAGCGCCCTTGCGGATCTCATTGCCCTCGTAGTTCACGCCGGACATACGCGTTGCCGCGGTGAACGGGATGAACTCCATACCCTTATCCTCGAGCGTGCGGCCGCGCAGACCGAACTGCTCCTTGGCGAGCACGACGATGGAACGGCCCTCGGGGGTCTCGTCGGCCAGCGAGGAAAGCTGAGCGGCATCGGCCAGCTCCGCGGGATCGACGCCGTCGACCGGGATGAACTCGGCGGCTTGGCGGTTACCCAGGGTGATGGTGCCGGTCTTGTCGAGCATGAGGATGTCGACGTCGCCGGCGGCCTCGATGGCGCGGCCGGACATGGCCAGCACGTTGGCCTCGTTCAGACGGCTCATGCCGGCGATGCCGATGGCGGACAGAAGGGCGCCGATGGTAGTGGGAGCCAGGCACACGAGCAGCGCCACGAGCGTGGTCACAGCCGTGGGGTTGACCATGTCGTTAAGACCGACCGAGAAGCAGGAGTAACAATACAGGGCCAGCGTGACCAGGATAAAGACGATGGAGAGGGCCACCAGGAAGATCTCCAGAGCGATCTCGTTAGGGGTCTTCTTGCGCGCGGCACCCTCGACCATCGCGATCATCTTGTCCAGGAAGCTCTGGCCGGGCTCACTGGAGATCTTGACGATAATCCAGTCGGACAGCACCGTGGTACCGCCGGTAACGGCAGAGCGGTCGCCGCCGGCCTCGCGGACCACGGGGGCGGACTCGCCGGTGATGGCGGACTCGTCAACGGAGGCAGCGCCCTCGATGACGTCGCCGTCGCCGGGAATCTGCTCGCCGGCGCGTACGATCACCAGGTCGCCGCGCGTGAGCTCGGTGCCGGGAACGACGGTGAAGCGCTCTTTGTCCTCAACGGACTCGATGCGATGGGCCTCGACATCCTTCTTGGCCGCACGCAGGGAATCGGCCTGAGCCTTACCGCGGCCCTCGGCAAGCGCCTCGGCGAAGTTCGAGAACAGGTCGGTAAGCCACAGGATGACCGCGATGGTGACCACATAGTAGGTGGGCACACCCGCGTCCTGCACACCGAAGATGGAAGCGACGGCCAGGACGGAGGTCATGACGGCTGAAAGCCACACCAGGAACATGACCGGGTTTTGAATCTGGACGCGAGGGTCCAGCTTGGCAAACGAGTCGCGGACCGCGCGGCCCATCATGTCTTTTTGCATAGTCATAAATCTGCGCCCTCCTTTACGCAATCATCTGGAAGAACTCGGCAACGGGGCCAAGCGCCAGGGCCGGGAAGAAGCTCAGGGCACCGATCAGCAGAACGATGAACACGAGCAGGAATACGAACATGCCGTTAGTGGTAGACAGGGTACCGGCGCTCTCGGCGACCCTACCCTTCTTGGCCAGCGAGCCGGCGATAGCCAGCGTACCGATGATGGGCATGAAGCGGGCAAACAGCATCTCGAGGCCGAGCATGACGTTGATCCAGGGAATGTTGCAGTTCATGCCTGCAAACGCCGAGCCGTTGTTGCCACCGCATGAGGTGAAGGCATACAGCACCTCGGAGAAGCCGTGCGCGCCACCATTGTTGAGCTGGTCGGCAAGACCGGGCACCATGCAGGCGATGGCCGAGCACACCAGAATGGCAAACGGAGTTGCCAGGCACAGGACAACTGCCCAGCGCATCTCGCCCGGCTCGATCTTCTTGCCCAGGAACTCGGGCGTGCGGCCGACCATAAGGCCGGCGATGAACACTGTGAGGATGGCGAAGCCGATCATGCCGTACAGGCCGCAGCCCACGCCGCCGAAGACGACCTCGCCCAGAGCCATCTGGAGCATCTGGACAAAACCGCCCAGCGGGGTGTAGGAGTCGTGCATGGAGTTAACCGAGCCGTTGGAAGCGGCGGTGGTGTAAGCCGACCACGTGGAGGAGGTGGCGATACCGAAGCGGCTCTCCTTGCCCTCCATGTTGCCGCCGGCCTGGCCGTCGGTCATCTCGATATTGACCGCTCCGCCATCGGCCAGCTGCGGCGTACCCATATGCTCGTTAACGGCGATGATGCCGGTAAAGACCACGAGCAGGATAAGCATCGCCGCGAAGATGGCCTTGCCCTGCTTGGTGTTCTTGACGCCGATACCGAAGGTGAAGCAGCAGGCAGCCGGGATCAGCAGCAGGCTGGTCATCTCGATGATGTTGGTGAAGGCACTGGGGTTCTCATACGGATGGGCGGAGTTCACGCCGAAGAAGCCGCCGCCGTTGGTACCGGACTGCTTGATGGCGACCTGAGGAGCCGCAGGACCCTGGGGCAGGAACTGCTCGGTGACCACGCGCGCGCCCTCGACAACCTTGCCGTCGACCTTGACCGTATCGCCCTCGATCTGGGCGCCGTCGATGACGCTCCAGCCGCCGTCTGCATTAGGCTGGACAGCGACGGGCTCTACGAGCTCAGCCTTCTGAGCCGGCTGGAAGTTGGAGATGACGCCACCGGCAGCCAGGCAGATGCCGAACACGAGGTTCAGCGGGACGAGCACATACAGGACGGTGCGGGTGAGGTCGACCCAGAAGGAACCCAGACCCTGCTCCTTGACCTGACGGAAGCCGCGGATCAGCGCGAACATGACCGCAATACCCGTGCCGGCGGACAAGAAGTTCTGCACGGTGAGGCCCATGAACTGCACAAGGTAGGACAGGGTGGTCTCACCGGAATAGGATTGCCAATTGGTGTTGGTTATGAAGGAAGCGGCCGTATTGAACGACAGGTCCCATGACACACCCGGCAGGTGCTGGGGATTGCCTGGCAAGAAGGGCTGAAGCGCCTGGAGCGCCACAAGGGCCACGAGGCCGATCCCCGAAAAGACCAGCACGCTCGCCAGATAGCGCCTACACCCCATCTGCTCTGCCGCGTCGATGCGAAGCAGACGATAGACGCCACGCTCCACAGGAGCAATCACAGGCGACAGGAACGTATGCTCGCCATCCATGATATGGGCCATGAACCGACCGAGCGGAACGGCCAGGACGACGAGCACGGCAAAGTACAAGATGTACTGAATCGCAGCGTCCATAGTTTACGAATCACTCCTCATCAGAATGTAGATGTAATAGATAAGGAGTCCGATGCAGACGACTCCGATAATGGGAATGAGGATGTCCATTACCGCCCCTTTCACGCGCGGTCCGATGTCTCGGACGCCTGCTCCCGCAAGCGCCTGGGGACAGTAAACGCTTCTAGAGATTAAAGAGGCGTGAGGGCCGGGGCTCACGACCTTAAGATGCCGTAAAGATGCAGGTAGAAAGCACTATTGCGGCTGCAGTGCGCCTATACTCGACCTCGCGAGCATACAGTGGCGTCCTCACCGCGTATGCACGCATGGACAACGTTTCAGAAAGGCTACGCTATGCAGCGCGACGCATCGGACACTCGCGTCAATCCAGACCTCATCCTCAAGGCAATTGAGAAAGACGAGGTCGCCGATGACGCTCAAACCAGCCGGGGACACCTCAAGATTTTCTTTGGCTACGCTGCTGGTGCAGGCAAAACCTATGCGATGCTTCAAGCCGCCCACGCCGCCAAGCGGCGAGGTGTCGACGTCGTCGCGGGATACATCGAGCCGCACGAACGTCCGGCAACTGCCCATCTTGCACAAGGGCTTGAGAACGTGCCCTGTAAACTCATCGAGCACAACGGCATTGCGCTCAGCGAGTTCGATCTAGATGTGGCTATCGAGCGCGCCCCTCAGCTCATCCTTGTCGACGAGCTCGCCCATACGAATGCGCCGGGGTCTCGCCACGACAAACGCTATCAAGACGTCGAGGAACTTCTACATGCGGGCATCGACGTCTATACGACCGTGAACGTTCAGCATATCGAGAGCCTAAACGACATGGTTGCATCCATCACCGGCGTTGTCGTGAGTGAACGAATCCCCGACCGTATCTTCGATGATGCCGACCAGGTCGAGCTCGTCGACATAGAGCCCGAAGACCTACTTGAGCGCCTTCGCGCCGGCCTCGTCTACCGTCCCGCACAAGCCGACCGAGCGCAACAGCATTTTTTTACCGTCGAAAACCTCACCGCACTCCGAGAAATCGCGCTGCGCCGCTGCGCCGATCGCACCGGCCACCTCACAGACGCCGCACGCGTGCTGGGAAACCGTGACTACTACACCAGGGAGCGTATCTTAGTCTGTGTCTCCCCGGCGCCGACCAATCCCCGCATCGTCCGTGCCGCCGCACGCATGGCGAAAGCGTTTCGCAGCGAGCTCGTCGCCCTGTTCGTAGAGAGCCCGCGCACGCAAGCCATGAGCGATGATGAGCGCGCCAAGCTTGCAGACAATATCGCCCTAGCCGAGCAGCTCGGAGCACATATGGAAACCGTCTATGGCGACGACGTCGCGTTTCAGATCTCCGAGTTCGCGCGCCTGTCGGGTATTTCGAAGATCGTCATGGGGCGCACGGGCGAGCACAGCAGCGTCCGTCAGGCCCTCTTTGGCCGCAAATCTCTCGTAGAACAGCTCATAACATTCGCCCCGAACCTCGACATTTACATCATTCCAGACCAGTCGACTCCGCCCTCCCGACCCAAAGGACGCCGCCGTGCGCTCGCCCTGCAGCCGCCCAGCAGCCGAAACGTGCTTCGCACGCTGGCCCTCTCTCTTGTCGCCACGGCGATCGGCACGGCTTTCCGCCATCTGGGATTTGCCGATTCCAGCATCATATCCCTCTATATCCTCACGGCCCTGCTGACCGCCGTCACCACGACGGGGCGTATCTGCACGATCGTATCGAGCGTGCTCTCTGTAGTGCTTTACAACTTCTGCTTCGTCACGCCTCTGTTTTCGCTCGCCAGCTACGACCGAAGCTATCTGGTCACGTTCGGCATCATGTTCGCTACCGCTATGGTCGCCGGCGAGTTAACTGCGCGCATCGCCGACAACGCCCGTACCTCCGCCGAGAACGCATTCAAAACGCGCGTACTCCTCGAAACGAACCAGCTCTTGCAGCAAGCCCATAGCGCGGAGGAGTGCGCCCGCGTCGCCATGAACCAACTCATCAAACTGCTAAAACTCGACGTGGTCTTCTACACCGCCGAACACGGCACGCTCGGCAAGACGCTCTATGAGTCCGCTGGCACCGAAAACCGATCCGCGTCGCTGTTCACCGACTACGAGCGCGCTGTTGCAACCTGGACCTACACCAACAACAAACGCGCGGGCGCAAGCACGCGGACCCTGCCCGAGGCGCGCTGCCTCTACCTCGCGGTTCGCACCGGCGACAAGGTATTCGGTGTCATCGGCATCGACCTGGAGGGGCGCGAGATCGAAGCCTTCGAGCATTCGATCGTCCTATCTATCGTAGGCGAATGCGCCTTGGCGCTCGAAAGCGACCGGGCGGCGCAAGAGCGCGAAGAGGCTGCGGTCTTGGCGAAAAACGAGCAGCTGCGCGCCAACCTTTTGCGCTCCATCGGCCACGATTTGAGGACACCCCTCACGGCTATATCCGGATCTGCGGCAATCCTTCGGAAGAGCGACGAGAGGCTCAGCCTCGAACAGCGCTGCGATCTTGCCGATGCCATCTACGATGACTCCCTCTGGCTTATCGATACCGTGGAGAACCTCCTCGCCATCACACGCGTCGAGGACGGCACCATTCGCCTCAACCTCACATCCGAGCTCATCGACGAGGTCATCGAGGCCGCCCTCAGCCATGTCGCCCAAGCATCGCATGGACGTGCCGTCACCATCGAGCACACTGACGACATCCTGCTGGTACGCATCGACGTCCATCTCATCATGCAGGTGCTTACGAATCTCATCATGAACGCCTTCAAATACACGCCCGAGGACTCGACTGTCACCGTCAGCGCACGTCGCGAGGGTGCATTCGTCGTGGTGGACGTCGCAGACGATGGGCCAGGTGTGGCAGACTGCGACAAGCCTCATATCTTTGAGCGCTTCTTCACCTCAAGCAATACGCGGCCCGTGGATTCGCGTCGAAGCATCGGCCTTGGGCTGTCGCTCTGCCGCTCCATCGTGGAGGCGCATGGCGGCGTCATCGAAGTTCGCGACAACCACCCCCATGGGGCCGTCTTCCGTTTTACCCTGCCCGCCGAGGAGATCGAGATTCATGAATAATGCCGCTAAGCCACGCATCCTCCTGGTCGAAGATGACCTGGCCGTTCAAAACCTCGTTTCGACCGCGCTTGACCTCCACGGCTATGTCGTGAGCAAGGTTTGCAACGGCCAGGCCGCCGTCATGGATGCGGTGTCGCACGGCCCCAGCCTCATCATGCTCGACCTCGGCCTTCCCGACATTGACGGTATCGAGGTCATCACGAAGATCCGAAGCTGGTCGGCAGTCCCCATTATCGTCATTTCGGCGCGCACCGAAGATTCCGACAAGATTGCAGCACTTGACGCAGGGGCAGACGACTACCTCACCAAGCCCTTTTCTGTGGATGAGCTGCTCGCGCGCGTCCGTGCGAATTTGAGGCGCTCCTCGATGGCGTCGAGCGAGTCGACAGAAGCGAGTACGTTCGACAACGGTCCGCTGCATATCGACTACGCCGCGGGATACGCGACGAAAGACGGACGCGAGCTCTCGCTCACCCCAACCGAGTACAAATTGCTCGTCCTTCTGGCGAAAAACGTCGACAAGGTGCTCACCCACACCTTCATCACCCGCGAGATATGGGGCACGAGCTGGGACAGCGATCTGGCGAGCCTGCGCGTGTTCATGCGCACCCTGCGCAAGAAGATCGAGGCAGACCCCTCTCACCCCAAGATGATTCAGACGCACATGGGTGTCGGGTACCGCATGCAGCGTCTCTAGCCCACCCCACAAAAAAGTTGCGGTGGAATACGGAGTAGATGAGGCCTTTGACAGGCAAAACAGTCCGTATTCCACCGCAACTGATGGGTGGGATGGGTTAAAGGCCAAGGTAGGCAATCATACCTTCGACGGCGAGTTTGGCGCCGGCCGCGGCATGGACGACCGTGAGCGGGCCGTTGACCACATAGTTAGCGATACCCCAAAATCACTCTTCAACTCGCCGCGCTCGTCCCCAAATGTGCAAAGCGCCCCGCGAACGGATGCTCGCGAGGCGCCTGGGTGTCTGGGTGCCCGGGCCTTATTTGATACCGCGGCCCAAGTCTTCGGCGATTTTGTCCACGGCCTTAAGTGCGGCGCAGGTCTTTTTGTTGGAGCAATGCCCCGTGCAAACGCCACCCTGAGCGCAATCGGCGCAGGTGCCTTTGCGGTAGATGCGCACGCACACGGCGACAAACGCAATGCCGATAACAGCCAACACAACAATATCGATAGGTGCCATAGCAAGCCTCCTCTAGTTAACCACCACTTACTTTACCCCATCTTCCACCTGCCAAAAAGGGACAGGTTTATTTTGGTTGGTTTTATCTGCGGAAACGCCACATCTCAGCTTTTGGTGCATGGGGGTCAGGTTACTTTGCACCAACCCTTCCCCCTTGCACCAAAAAGCCCGGGGTCGCTGGGACACCCGGGCTCGTGGAAAGGGGCTAATCCTTATTCGGACTTAGGCGGAAACTGCGGCGGAAGCGGTGTTGGTCTCGTCCTCGTCAGTCCAAGCGTGTTTAGGCATGGGACGGAAGATCTGGAAGAGCATCGCAACCAGCAGCACGATGGCCACAACCGTCCAGATACCAAACTGTCCAAGAACAAACAGGTTGTAGAACTGGTTGATGAACAGGCCGATGACCCAAGCGAAAGCGCACTCGTAGCCGATGGCAATCGCGGTCCACTTGCCGGAGTCCATCTGGTTGCGGATGGTGCCCATAGCAGCGAAGCACGGAGCGCACAGCAGGTTGAAGGCGCCAAAGGCTACGCAAGCACCCATAGTCGGGAACATGCCGGCAAACGCAGTCCACAGGCTCGGGTCGGTCTCGGCGGCGTCGGCAACGGAGAGCAGCGAACCGGCGGTGGCGACAACGTTCTCCTTGGCGACGAGGCCAGAAACGGTCAGCGCGGTGGCCTGCCAGGTGCTAAAGCCGAGCGGGGCGAAGATCCAAGCGATCAGGTTACCGAGCATGGCAAGCACGGAGTAGTCCATGAACTCCTCGGGGATACCATCCATCGCAGGCAGGAAGCCAAAGGAACCGTTGTAGCTACCAAAGTTGGAGAGGAACCAAACAACGACGGTGGACGCGAAGATGACCGTACCGGCCTTCTTGATAAAGGCCCAGCAGCGCTCCCACACGTGCAGCGCCCAAGAACGGATCGCCGGGAAGTGGTAGGCAGGAAGCTCCATAACAAACGGCGTCGGGCGGCCGGCGAAGAGCTTAGTCTTCTTGAGCATGAGGCCCGAAGCAATGACGGCAAAGACGCCCAGGAAGTAGAAGAGCGGGCTGATCCACGCAGCGGTAGTGGAAGAATCGCCGATGATGGAGCCCATGAGCAGGGCGATAATCGGCAGCTTGGCGCCACAGGGGATGAACGTGGTGGTCATGACCGTCATGCGGCGGTCCTTCTCGTTCTCGATGGTCTTGGTGGCCATGACGCCGGGGACGCCGCAGCCAGAAGAGACGAGCATCGGGATGAACGACTTACCGGACAGGCCAAAGCGGCGGAACACGCGGTCCATGATAAAGGCGACGCGGGCCATGTAGCCGCAGTCCTCCAGGAACGACAGCATCACAAAGAGCAGGAACATCTGGGGCACAAAACCAAAGATGGCACCCAGGCCGCCGACGATGCCGTCGCAGACCAGCGAATCGACCAGGCCACCATCCTCGGTGCCACCCGCCACAAGGGCGTCGTGCACCACGGTGGTGATACCCGGGACATAGGGGCCGTACTGTGCCGGGTCGACCGAGTCGGCATTGTCGCCCGCAGCCTCGACGGCCGCGTCGTAGGCGTCGCGGCCCTGACCGAGCACGTACCAACCATCGGTGCCGAAGAGCTGGTCGTTGGTGAAGTCGGTCACCGTACCGCCCAGGGTGGAAACGGCGATGTAGTACACGCAGAACATGATGACCACGAAGATCGGCAGGCCCAGGATACGGTTGGTAACCACGCGGTCGATCTTCTCGGAGGTGCTCATCTTGGCCGGAGCCTTGGTGAGGCACTCGTCGATGATGTGGGCGATCACGCCATAGCGCTCGCCGGTGATGATGGACTCGGCATCGTCGTCGCAATCCTGCTCGCACTGGGCGACCAGCTGCTCAACGCGATCGGCCTTCTCCTTGGTAAGGTTGATGAGCTTGCAGGCGTCCGCATCGCGCTCAAACAGCTTGACAGCGTAGTAGCGACGCTTGTTGTCGGGAACGCTCGCCGGCAGGTTATTCTCGATGTGGGTCAGAACGTCCTCGATAGAAGAATCGAACTTGTGCTCCGGCACCTGGCCCTTGGAAGCAGCGGACTTCTTGACCTGCTCGAACAGCTCGTTGATACCCTTGTTCTTAAGGGCCGAGATCATCATGACCGGGCAGCCGAGCTTCTTGGAGAGCTTGTCCGTGTCGATCTTGTCGCCGTTCTTCTCGACCAAGTCGGCCATGTTGAGGGCAACGACCACGGGCAGGCCGGTCTCGATAACCTGAAGCGCTAGGTACAGGTTGCGCTCGAGGTTGGTAGCGTCGACCACCTGGACGACGACATCAGGCTCGCCGCTCATGAGGTAATCGCGCGAGCACTGCTCCTCGGGGCTGTAGGGGGAAAGCGAGTAGATGCCGGGGAGGTCCGTAATCGTGACGTTCTTGTCACTCAGGAGCTTGGCTTCCTTTTTCTCAACCGTGACGCCGGGCCAGTTGCCAACGTAGCCGTTGGCGCCGGTGATCAGGTTGAAAAGCGTGGTCTTGCCGCAGTTGGGGTTACCCGCCAGCGCGACATGGATCTGAGAATCCGCCATTCAATCCTTCTTCCTTGTGTGCCCGCGCTGCTTTCTCCGCGCGGGCTGGATAATGTGCTTCAACACTGCATTATTGAGTTAGAAAAACCTAACTTTATCTGCAGAAATATGTGCGCCGGCCCTTACTGGACCTCGACGACGGCAGCCTCCTCCTTGCGGATGGAGAGCTCGTAGCCGCGCACGTTGATCTCGACCGGATCTCCGAGCGGTGCAACCTTTACGACCTTGAACGAAGTGCCCTTGATGAGCCCCAGGTCCATAAGGTGACGGCGAAGTGCGCCCTCGCCGTGAAGCTTGACGATGGTAGAGCTCTCGCCCACCTTAACGTCACCCAACGTCTTCATATTCTTTTCCCCCTTTCAGCTTTTATGGAATGCTGCGAACTAACCGACAGTCATGATGTGCATGGCGACCTTGGTATCGATACCAAAGCGTGCGCCCAGCACGGTGACGATGATATTGGCGCCACTCGAGCTCACCACGTGAACCTCGTTGCCCTCGACAAAGCCGAGGTCCTTAAGATGGTGCTTCATGTCCTCATTGCCCTTTACACGAGACACGTGCACGGTTTCGCCCGCTTTCACCATCGAAAGCGGCATGGCCGGCATCTGCGGTCCGCAAGACATGAGTGTGCTCCTAACCTCAGTTCGTCCTCAACATCGACGCAGCAAAAGTTAACCACGTCTATGTTCGCTACAGTAAACTAGCACGTGGCTAACTTTTTGGAAAGGGTCCCTATTCAGTTTTCGGAAAAGTTTCCTATATGCAACAAAGAAGGCACCGCAAAGACTGTCTCTTTGCGGTGCCTTGTCATACCAATTTATGCAACAGAGGGGGCTGCCCCTTTGCCACATTATTGCGGTTAAAGCGAGAGGTTTCTGATCGACGTGACGCAGGAGGCCTCATCCACGCCCGAAACGCGGAACACGATGTCTTCGCCACATTCGCCGTAGAGAGCCATGAGCCCCATCACATCGCGGCCGTCGGTATGGCGATCGCCGATGCTGACCGATACGTTGCTACGATGCTTGGCAATAATGTCATAGAGCAGCGCAACCGGGCGGGCATGCAATCCCAACGGATCTTTAATCGTCTTTGTAAACTCGACCATGTCCCCTCCCACGACGTCGCACATTCGGCCGGCAAACCCAGCCACGTGGTAGTTATTGTAGCGTTAGATGCTTGTCGAGACCCGCCAGAAGCTCGACTGGAAAGTGCGTCCCGTTATTTGGCTGGAGTCTGGGTCGCAGTTTCCCAAAGGGCCCTGTTTGGGAAACCGCAGCCCACTCTGGACGCAAATTCCGGGTCACAGTTTCCGCTGAGCGGCCCTAGCGGAAAGCCCATCCCGCTCTGGGTGCAAATTCTGGGACACAGTTTCCGCGACGTCCGGTCACCCCATGCCCTCGCAACGCCCGCGCATAAAAAACGAGGGAAGGCGCGCGTCCTTCCCTCGTTGCAAGCAATATGTAGTCGCTCGCCTACATCAGGCGCAGGCTGACGTCCTTGAGCTGGGCACCGGAAACAGCACTCGGGGCGCCCGACATGAGGTCGGAGCCGCTGGCCGTCTTGGGGAACGCCATGACGTCGCGGATGGAATCGGAACCGGTGAGCAGCATGCATACGCGGTCCAGGCCCAAGGCGAAGCCGCCCATCGGGGGCGCACCAAACTTGAGGGCCTCCATGAGGAAGCCGAACTGAGACTCGGCGCGCTCTTCGGTAAAGCCCAGGAGCTTAAGCATGGACATCTGCATCTCGGCGTTGTGGATACGCATACCGCCGCCACCGGCCTCAAAGCCGTCCATGACAAAGTCGTAGGTGCAGGAACCGGCTGCCAGCGGGTCGGCCTCGATCTTGGCGATGTCGGTCTCGGTCGGCAGGGTAAAGGGCTGGTGCTCGGCAGCATAGGCCTTGCGATCCTCGTCCCAGTGGAACAGCGGGAAGTTGACGACCCACAGGAAGTCGTGGCCCTCGCGCTTGATCTCGAGCGCGTTAGCCATGTGGGAACGCATGCCGCCCAGGATCTCGTCAGAGAGCAGGCGCGGACCGGCGGCGAACATCACAAGGTCGCCGGGCTCGACGTTCATGCGCTCACGCAGAGCCGCCATCTCCTCGTCCGAGAAGAACTTGACGATGGGGCTGTTGATGGAGCCATCCTCGCGGAAAGCGATCCAGGCCAGGCCCTTGGCGCCAAACGTGGAGGCCACGCCGGCGAGCTTATCGATCTTGGCACGTGCCCAGGCGCCGGCGCCCTTGGCGTTGATGGCCTTGACGACAGAGCCCTCCTCGTTTGCAGCAGTCGCGAAGACCTTGAACTTGGAGTTGGCAAAGATGTCGGTCAGGTCGACCAGGTGCATGCCGTAGCGGGTATCGGGCTTGTCGGAGCCATAGGTGTCCATGGCCTCCCAATAGTCCATGCGACGCAGCGGCGTGGGCATCTCGACACCCATGCGGCCGAAGGCGTCGGCCAGGACCTCTTCGAGCGCGCTCATAACGTCGTTCTGGTCCACGAAGGACATCTCGATATCGACCTGGGTGAACTCGGGCTGACGGTCGGCACGCAGGTCCTCGTCGCGGAAGCACTTGGCAACCTGATAGTAGCGCTCGACGCCACCGACCATAAGCAGCTGCTTCAGGAGCTGCGGGGACTGCGGCAGAGCGTAGAAGTTGCCCGGCTGGATGCGGCTGGGGACGATGAAGTCGCGGGCGCCCTCGGGCGTGGACTTGAACAGGGAGGGCGTCTCGACCTCCATGAACTCACGGTTGTGCAGCGCCTCGCGAATGGCAAAGGTAAAGTCGGAGCGCAGCTTGAGGTTGGCCATCATCTCGGGACGACGAAGGTCCAGATAGCGATAGCGCAGACGGGTGTCCTCGCTGGTCTCGATGCCGTCCTCGATCTGGAACGGCGGGGTGACGGAGGTGTTGAGCACCTCGGCGTGGTCGGTCAGGACCTCGATCTCGCCGGTCGCGAGCTTGGTGTTGGTGGTCTCCTCGCCACGGGCGCGCACGACGCCGTGAATCTTGATGGGCCACTCGGGACGCATGGTCTCGGCGATCTTAAAGGCGTCGCCGTCGGAGTGTTCGGGGTCGAAGGTGAGCTGCGTGATGCCCTCGCGGTCGCGAAGGTCGCAGAAGATTAGGCCGCCGTGGTCGCGGCGACGGCTCACCCAACCGGTGAGGGTGACCTCTTCGCCCACGTTCTCGAAGCGAAGCTCGCCGCAGGTACGGGTGTGCATGGAATGCTCGTCAATGGGACGGGTCTGGCTCATACCAGTGATCCTCCTTTATGGATCTGTGCCGCCCCGTGTCGTTCCGGGCGGCGTCGTACAGATTTGCCCAGCCTGCGTAAACCGCGCAGCCGGACATGGCGTTCTATCTTATCGCACCCGCGTCGATGTGCCGCGAAAAACTAGCTCCTGCCCAAAGACTTGACGGAGACGAAACAATTGACGCACCGCAGCCGTTGCCGAAGTGCGCCGCGTGCGACAATGTGCCCCAATACAACTGCACTCGGAAAGGCCCAACATGACTGCACGCCTCATCGTTATGGATATCGACTCCACCCTCATCAACCAGGAGGTCATCGACCTGTTGGGCGAGGAGGCCGGCGTGGGCGAGCAGGTAGCGCAGATCACCGAGTGCGCCATGCGCGGCGAGCTCGACTTTAAGCAGGCACTCGAGGAGCGCGTGGGGCTGCTTGCCGGCTTGGACGAGAGCGTGTTCGAGCGCACCTTTGAGCGCGTGACGTTTACCCCCGGCGCGCTGGAGCTTGTGCGCTCGGCACACAGCAAGGGCTGGAAGGTCGGCGTGGTAAGCGGCGGCTTTCACGAGGTCGCCGGTAAGATCGTGGCCGCTGCGGGCATCGATTTTTGCCTGGCCAACCGCCTGGAGGCCGTAGACGGCAAGCTCACGGGTAAGCTGGCGGCCGACATCGTGACCAAGGAGTCCAAACTTATCCAGATGCTGGATTGGGCAGTTGAATGCGGCGTCGATATGGCTCACACCGTCGCGATTGGCGACGGCGCCAACGACATCCCCATGATTCAGGCCGCGGGCACGGGCATCGCGTTTTGCGCCAAGCCCAAGACGCGCGAGGCCGCCCCGTTTGCCATCGACGAGCGCAACCTGATGCTCGCCATGGACATCATCCTGCGCGACTAACCGATCCGTCTAACAATTGAATCAGTCTGTCCTAAAGTTTCCGAACAATTTTGTCTTAGTGTTCGGAAACATACCCTTTGAGTGCTAGACTTTGCGCCGTCGAAGGGAACATATATGGATAAGCGAGATCTTGAGCAATTGCTGAGCGATGTTGCCGGCGGAGCAGTCACCCCTGCCGACGCCCTCACGTGCATCCAGACGGCGCCAACCGCCGATCTGGGTTTTGCGCAGCTCGATCTTTCGCGCGGGGTGCGCCAGGGAGCCGGCGAGGTTGTCTACGGTGCCGGCAAAACCGCCGAGCAAATTGCCGCCATTATCGAAGCGCTGCGCGATGCCGGCCAGGAGCGCATCCTGGTCACGCGCCTGGATGCCGAAAAAGCCGCGCGCACCGCTAAGCTTCTCGGCAACGGCATCGACCTGGGATATGTCCCGGACGCCCAGCTCGCCCTCGTGGGCTGCAAGCCCTCCCCCACCGGCAACGGGCGCATCGTCGTCGCCTGCGCCGGTACGAGCGACCTGCCCGTCGCCGAAGAGGCGGCACTGACGGCCGAGTTCTATGGCAACGAGGTCGACCGCCTCTACGACGTGGGTGTCGCCGGTCTGCACCGTCTGCTCGCGCATGCCGAGGAACTTGCCCAGGCACAGGTGGTCATCGCCATCGCCGGCATGGAGGGCGCCCTGGCGAGCGTTATCGGCGGCCTGGTGAGTTGCCCGGTCATCGCCGTTCCCACCAGCGTGGGCTACGGCGCGAACTTTGGTGGCGTGGCCGCGCTGCTCGCCATGCTCAACTCCTGCGCCAGCGGCGTCTCGGTCGTCAATATCGACAACGGCTTTGGTGCCGCCTACCAGGCAAGTCTTATCAATCATCTGAGCGCCGGCACGCCCTGCGCCCGCTAAGGAGCATCCCATGTCCAACCATCAGCACACGCTTATCATCGACGGAACCTCGGGCATCAGCGGCGATATGACCGTCGCGGCCCTGCTCGACCTGGGCGCCAGCGAGGAGCATCTGCGCGAACAGCTCGCCACGCTGCCGGTCGACGGCTTTACGATCGCTGTCACGCGCGTAAACAAGCACGGCATCGACGCCTGCGATTTCGACGTCCAGCTTGCAGAGGGCCTCGAGAACCATGATCACGATATGGCCTGGCTCTACGGCAACGAAGCAGCTGTCGAGCATATGCATGAGCATGAGCATGAGCACCATCATCACGACCATGTCGAGCACGATCACTGCCACGAGCATGATAATGACGCCCACGGTCATGACCATGAGGGCCACCATCACGCCCATCACCATCACCACCGGTCATTGGCGGACGTCACCGCCATTATCGATGGCTCGCAGCTAAGCGATGGCGCCAAGCGTCGCGCCCTCGCCATCTTTACCGCACTCGCCGCCGCCGAGGCCAAGGCCCACGGCAAAACGCCCGAGACCGTCATGTTCCACGAGGTGGGCGCCGTCGACTCCATCGTCGACGTCTGCTCTGTCGCCATCTGCCTCGATGACCTGGGTATTGAGGACATTGTGGTTGAGTCGCTCTCCGAGGGTCACGGTACCATCCACTGCGCCCACGGCCTTATGCCCATCCCGGTGCCCGCCGTCGTCAACCTATGCCAAGCAGGCAATATCGCCCTCACGCCCGCACCGGTCGCCGGCGAGCTCGTGACGCCCACGGGCGCCGCCATAGTCGCCGCACTGCGTACGTCCGAGCACCTGCCGGCCCGCTACCGCATCGAGGCCGTCGGCTACGGCGCCGGTAAGCGCCCCTACGAGGGTTGCTCCGGTACGCTTCGCTGCCTGCTCGTTCACGCGGACGCATAGCCATGGATGCCCGCAAGGAAAAAAGCCGCGCTGCCATCGTTGCGGCGTTCTTCGAGCTGCTGCGCGAGGAGGACTACGGCAAGATTACCGTCGGCGACATCATCGCGCGCGCTCACGTAGGCCGCGCAACATTCTACGGCCTCTTTAAGAGCAAAGACGACCTACTGTCCGAACTCGTGAGCGACATCTGCACCCACGCCCTCGACGACGATGGCGCACCGCTCGACGACCCACTCGTGCAGGTCGAGCATATTCTCAACAATCTATGGGAACGTCGCCAGGGCGTCCGAGCGCTGGTAGCCGGCGCCGGCTCACGCGTCTTCGCCGACTGCTTACGCAAGACCATCATGTCACGAGCAGCCGAAACCGTCCCTACCGACCCAAACGGCCCCGCCGCCACCATGGACCGAAGCTTCCTACTACACCACATGGCCTCAAGCTTCGTAGCCACCGTCCAATGGTGGGCCTGGCACAACTTCCAAGCCCCAAAAGAGGACGTAGCCAAAGACTACCTATCAGCCATAAAACCCCTCTTCAACTAAGTAAGAAGCTCATCCCAAAGCACCGCCCCACGCCAAGGCGCCACGCATCCCAAAGTGTCACTCGCACCTCAAAGCGCCTAACAACAAAGTGCCCACCACATCCAAATTCAGATATATATGTTGGTTGCTTGTTCGAACGCAACTGGATTCCCGCAGGGTCCGGCATAGGTTAACTTTCCGCCGCATTCCGCAGGACGCAAGAAGCTCCCGCCGCACGAAGTGCGCAGCGGGAGCTTCTTGCATGTCCGAGGACGCGGCGGAAAGTTAACCTATGCCGGACCCGGACGTTATATCAATTGCCTTGGACTAGAACATGCCCAAGAAACCATGCACAAACAACGCAGCCACGATGGCACCGACAAACGGAGCGATGCCAGGAACAAGCAGGCCGTACTTCCAGTTGTTGTCGGCCTTGTTCTTAATCGGCAGCACCTGATAGGCCATGCGAGGACCAAGGTCACGTGCCTGGTTCATGGCGAAGCCGGTGATGCCGCCCATGCCCATGCCAACGGCCCAAACGATCAGGCCGACGCAGATGGCGAGCAACAGAACGTTCTCACCAGCACGGCTAGCAGCAGCAAGGATGGCGCTGATGAACACGAAGGTGCAGATGGCCTCGCAGAAGAAGTTGCGAGCATAGTTCGTGCCCTCGGTGGTGGGGTTGGTCGAGAAGATGTTGCGCTGGGCAATAGGGTCGACGACGCCCTCGGAAGCCTTGAACTCATCGGCATACATAAGCCAAGCGATTACGGCGCCCACAAAGCCGCCGAGCATATCGGCAATCATGAAGGGGATGCAGCTGCTCCACGGCACCAGGCCTACGATGCACTGGGCAAGCACCATGGCGGGGTTCATGCACACGGCGCCGC
The DNA here is from genome assembly GCA_019414205.1 of Collinsella sp. Lineage (GTDB taxonomy): Bacteria > Actinomycetota > Coriobacteriia > Coriobacteriales > Coriobacteriaceae > Collinsella. Next base: position 112,173 of record DXML01000003.1, read on the forward strand.
CAAAGACAAACAGGCAGACCGAGATGCCAAAAGACCAGGTGGTGATGGCAAACATGTGGCCGGAGCCCTGATACTTGGTGCCCTTGAGCACGGTATCGCAGTGCACGCCCACGCCAAAGATGATCATGAGGGCCGTTGCGCCGAATTCGCAGAGGAGTTTGGTAAGCATAAAACCTTATCTTTCTTGTCGGTTATAAACGATTCGTTTGAGCCGCACACTAGTGCTGAGCGACAACAACGCCCAGGCCATCGGGAATGACGGCCACCTTGGCATCGGCACCCTTCATCTCAAAGGCGAGCTTGAGCGCCTCCTCGATAGTGTTGACCGGCGTCATGTGCATATCCTTGAGCATCTGGTGATCGCACAGGTCGGTGACCATGATCACAGGGTGATGCGCCAGGATGCGGGCGAAAATCTGGCTCGTCCACTGGTCGGGCAGGGTCTCGTCCTTAGGACGGTCGATGCAGGCACGCTCAAACTCTGCCGGATCGTTGTCGGCGATGTTGTGATAGAAGCCCTCGCCACCGTGACCGTCGGCACAACCGGCGACGTCGATGATCACGCCGCCCTCGGGAAGCGTGGCCTCGGCAGCGCACATGCCCTTCACGGCCTGGTAAATGTTTTGGTCGAGGGGGTAGCCGCCGTTGGTGGTGATGGCGATATCGCACTCGACGGGCTCAACGCCGGCAAGGCTCTTCACGAACTCGCAGCCGGCCTCGTGCGCTTTATGGATGTCGCCGGCAAAGGAGCCAATGACCTCGTGCTTACCGTTGAGCACCACGTTGAGCACAAAGGCAAGGTGAGCCATCTCGGCAGCGGCAAACATGTCCTCGCTCACGTGGTTGTGGCACAGGTTGCCGGCACGCGAATGGGAATCGTTCACAAACTGACCGTTGTGGTTGTACATGATGGTCTTGTAGCTGGCGATGCCAGGCAGGACGGACTTGCGGCTACCAGAGAAACCGGCAAAGAAGTGCGGCTCAATGAAGCCCTCGGCAAGCAGCAGATCGCAATCGGCGGCAATCTTGTTGATAATGCACTCGCCGCCAGAGGGCAGAGTGCCGATCTTCTTCATCATGCTGTCGTCAGTCGCGACGTGCATAACGATTTCCTCGTTGGCAACGATCTCCTCGCCGTACTTGTTGACGAGCTCCTCGTGCGTCGACGGACGATGCATACCCGTAGCAACCAGAATACGCACGCGAGCCTCGGGCGCAGCGGAGTGGATGTGATGCAGCAGAATAGGCATCGTCACACGCGAGGGAACGGGACGCGTATGATCGGAGCTAATGATGACGATATCCTTCTTGCCAGCACAAAGCTCCTCGAGCGAAGGCGATCCATAAGGGTTGGCAAGCGACTCCTCTACCAGCTCTTCCTGCGATTTCGTGGTCTTAAACTCATTTTGATGACCTTCCATCACACCCGCGAAGTTCTTATCCTCGAGCTCCAAATGCAACGTCTTGTGGTCAAACGGCAGTTCACATTCAAACAATGACGAGCGCCCTCTTCCTTTCAACTGACACACTAGTCAAACCGTTGGAAGGATACGCCGCTCACCGAAAAACACCACCGTCCACCGACTCATTAACACAACGTTCATATTTGACCCACAACAAAACAACCGCGATCCCAAACGAGACCGCGGCCGCTACAGTCGTAAGTCAAGAAGCGCCACATGCATCTCAATCCCGATCGATAAGACGCGAGGCGCGAAGCGCGCCTTATTCCCTTCAGCTTTAATCCCAGAAGACCGAGGACGAAGGGACCCGACGGGTTTCCCTCTGAATGCATTCCGCAGCACGAAGCCCCATCAAAGTGCGCGAAGCGCGCTATCTTTCCCCAGCAGTAATCCGCCGAAGACCGGACATCGTAGGGCCCGCCATTAGTTTACTTTTAGGCACACTCCGCAGGACGCAAGAAGCCCTCGCCGCACGAAGTGCGCAGCGAGGGCTTCTTGCATGTCCGAGGACGTGCCTAAAAGTAAGCTGATGGCGGGCCCGGACGACTACAGGGCTATCGATTACCCCGTGTTCTGCAAACCTGCCGAGACGCCGGTCACAGTCGAAAGAATCAGGCTCATGTACTCGGCCTTCTTCTCCTCGGCCATCTCGTCCTGGTTCATACGCACCTCGCGAAGGGCGCGGACCTGGGCGATGGACAGGGCGTCGACGTAGGGGTTGCGCACGCGGACGGCGCAACCGAGCACGCGGCGGCGCTGCAGCGGCCACTCGTCACCGACGATGGCAAGGACCCACTTACGCGTGAGCTGCATCTCGGTGAAGACCTTCTCGGACAAATCCTGGCGATCGCCCAGGTGCAGATACATCTTGGCGATGCGCTGATCGGTCTTGGCGATCGACATCTCGATGTTGTCGATAAAGGTGCGGAAGAACGGCCACTCCTGGTAGGCAGCCTTGAGCTGGTCAAGGTCGCCCAGCTGCTCGCAGGCGGTGCCCAGGCCATACCAAGCGGCCAGGTTAATGCGTGCCTGGCTCCAGCTGAAGATCCACGGAATGGTACGCAGGTCGTCGAGCGACTTGGCGCCCAGGCCGCGCTTAGCGGGACGCGAGCCGATCGGCAGCAGACCGACTTCGGTCAGCGGCGTCACGGTCGAGAACCACGGTGTAAAGTCCTCGGTGTTCAGCAGGTCCAGATAGCGCTCGTGACTTGCAGCGTTAAGCTTCTCGGCCATATCCCAGAACTTCTGCGTGGTCTCTGTGTTGGTCTTCTCGACACTCGGGGCCGACTGCAAAAGCGTTGCGGCGGCAACGGACTCAACATGGCGCTGAGCCAGCGTGCGGTTGCCGTAACGGGCAAAGATGACCTCGCCCTGCTCGGTGAGCTTAAAGAAGCAGTTGACCGAACCCTTGGGCTGCGCCAGCACGGCCTTGTTGGCCGGGCCGCCGCCACGGCCCACGGCACCGCCGCGACCGTGCATGAGCACCAGGTCGATATCGTTCTTCTCGGCCCACTTGGCAATGCGCTCCTGCGCGGAGTGCAGCGCGAGCATGGCCGTGGTAGGACCGGCATCCTTGGAGGAGTCGGAATAGCCCAGCATGACCTCCATGCGGCGGTTGGTCTGGGCAAGGCGCTTTTGCACCACAGGCAGCGTAAGCATCTGGTCGAGCACGTCGACGCAGCCCTCGAGGTCCTCGAGCTGCTCGAACAGCGGGATCACGTCGAGCTCGGGGACATCCTCCTCGTGTGCAAAGGACAGGTGGGCAAGCTCAAAGACGTCGGCCACATGCTGGGCGCTCTTGGTAAACGAGATGATGTAGCGGTGCGCCATCTTCTTGCCGTAGCGCTTTTGGATGGAACCGATAGCGCGGAAGGTATCGATGACCTCGCGCGTCATGGGCTGCAGGTCGCCATGGATACCGTTCTCGTGGATATCCTTGAGGGCGCGGGCGTGCACCACGGAGTGCTGACGGAACTCCATCTCGACCATATGGAAGCCGAAGGACTCGACCTGCCAGATGATGGTTTGGACCGGACCGTAGGCGGCACGGACGGCACCGCAGGCAGCAAGCGAACGCTGGACGACGCGCAGGTCATCCAGGAACTCGTCGGCGCTGTGGTACATGGTGTCGGTGATGCGGCGCACGGTGGCGTTCAGGCGGTCGGCCATGACGAGCATGACGGCGCGATGCGGCTCGTGCTCGGAGATCAGCTCGGCGCGGGCCGTGTAACGAGGGCTCGTCTCGACCTGATGGTTCCACAGGTTAATAAGCTCGGCAGAAGGCTTGCTGTAGGTAGCCTCGAGCGTGAGGTTGCGGCCGATGTGGCGGCACTTGTCCTCGAGCTTGAGCACCATGTGCGTAAAGTACTTGGCGGCGACCTCACGGCTCACCTTGGCGGTGACGTTGGGGTTACCGTCGCGGTCGGAACCGATCCAGCTGCCGGGATGGAAGAACGCCGGGCACAGCGGCGGCACAGTACCGGCCTTGTCGCCCAGCACCCAATCGTCAAAACGACGATAGATAACGGGGATAACGTCGAACAGCGTGTTATCGAAGATGTCGATGATGGTATCGGCTTCCTCGACCGGCGTGGGCTTCTTGAGCGCGATGGGACTCGTACGCACCAGGGCGTCGATCTCCTGCAGCATATGGCGCTCGTTCTCCACCAGGTCGGAGCCGCCCAGACGCGGACGCTCCTCCAGCAGGTTGGAGATACGGCGGATCTTGCCCTCGACGGCCTTACGACGGGCCTCGGTGGGATGTGCGGTAAAGACAGGGTGGAACTCGAGCTTGTCGAGCAGCTCGTTGGCACCCTCGACACCCAGCTCATTCACCAGCTGGTGATAGGCAACGGTAAGCTCGTTGGCAGGATCGACCTCGGTATCGGTCGACGCACCGGCCTCGCGCTCGCGCAGCTGCGCCACACGGTAGTTCTCCTCCGACAGGTTTGCCAGATGGAAAAAGCTCGTAAAGGCGCGAACGATGACCTGCTGCTTATCGAGCGGCAGGCTGTCGATCAAATCGACGACCTCACGAAATGCCACGGCAGTGGGCTCGTCGGCGGTGGGCACGCCCTGCTCGTCGACGGCTTCGTCGGCAGCGCAGGTACCGGGGTTGCCGGCATTGACCACAATCTCGGCTGTCAAAATCTTGTCGAACAGGTCCGCGATCTCGGGATCATACTCGCTAAGCACACGGCGCTCCAGGCGCAAGAACAGCGCCAGATTGTCGCGCAGCTCCTCGGGGATCTCGATCTCGGCGAGACGCTCCCTGGACTCGGCATTCGAGCCGATTCGGTTAACGAGGCGGTTGACCACGGCAGCGACGCGCGCCGCGGCTTCGGGTACAGACTGGTTGCTTAGGTTCTCAGCCACGTTTCCTCCCATTCCTCCTTCTATGCACGTAACATGCGGTATTCATTATAGGCGCTTGAGAAATACTTTCGACACTGATTGCGCTTTACCACACAAAAGTATTTTCTGCATTGCAAAGGTTTTTGCCCTAAATGGTCGTATTTCTCGGTGGGCGGCATACGTAAACGGGGGCATTCCGCATAAAAGCGAAACACCCCCGTAACAATCGCTCTCCATGAGCAGGGCACGTTAGCAGGCCCGAAGCTCAAAAAGATGCGCTACAGGCGCTCGCGAACCGCCTCGACGACGTTGTCCAGATCGGCGAGCACCTCGTCATGGCTCTGCATGTCGCGCACTTTGACCTTGCCGGCGGCAAGCTCGTCGCCACCCAGGACCAAGATGAGCTTGGCGCCTACCTTATCGGCTTGCTTAAACTGGGCCTTGAGCGAACGACCCTGATAGTCGGCCTCGGTCACGATACCTGCGGCGCGAAGCTCCTGCGTAATGGCAAAGACGTTCTGACGCAGCTCCTTGCCGGCGTTGGCGACATAGACGCACGGGGCCTCATCGGCACCCAAATCGCTGCCAAAGGCCTGCAGGGCCAGCAGGGCGCGCTCAAAACCGACAGCAAAGCCGACGCCCGCCGTGGGCTTGCCACCCTCGAGCTCGACCAGGCCATCGTAGCGGCCGCCGCCGCCGATGGAGCCGACGCCGGCGCCAGGGGCCTCGACCTCAAAGACAGTACGGGTGTAGTAGTCCAGGCCGCGCACCAAGGTGGGATCCTCGACATACTCGATACCGGCGGCATCCAGATAGCGCTTGACCTGCTCGTAGTGCTCGCGGCACTCATCGCACAGGTTGTCACCCATCAGCGGAGCCTCGGCCATGATCTCGCGGCAGTGGTCGTTCTTGCAGTCAAAGGCACGCAGCGGGTTGAGCTCGGCGCGCTCGCGGCACTCATCGCACATCTCGTCTGCGTGATCGAGGATAAACTGCTTGACTTGCTCGCGGTAAGCCGGACGGCACTGAGCGTCGCCCATCGAGTTAATGAGCAGACGAAGCTTGGAAAGATCGAAGCCCAGGCGCTTGTAAAACTCCATGAGCATGATGATGCACTCGGCGTCTGCCGCCGGATCGGGAGCGCCGAGCCACTCGATGCCCACCTGGTGGAACTGGCGCAGGCGGCCCTTCTGGGGACGCTCGCCGCGGAACATGGCCTCGGCGTAGTACGCCTTAAACGGCGTGGAGCCCTGGGGCACCAGATTGTTCTCGACGACAGCGCGCACCACGCCGGCCGTGCCCTCGGGGCGAAGCGCCAGGCGCTGCTTGGGCTTGAGTTTGGTGTCGGTGCCCTCGGTAAAGACGCGCTCCAGGTTGGCACCGCTGAACACGCGGAACATTTCCTTGCGCACGACGTCGGTCGACTGGCCGATACCGTGGACAAACACGTCCACCTGCTCGATCGCGGGCGTCTCGATGGGTTTAAAACCAAACGGCTCGAACACGCCGGCCGCAATCTGCTGCATCTTTTGCCAGGCGCGCATCTCGGCGCCGATAAGGTCGCGGGTTCCCTCCGCCTTCTGTGCCTGCATGGGCAAACACCTTTCTTTTGTATCGCGTCATAGGTAACGGTCATTATACGGCACAAATACAAACAGCGGCGGCGCGTCTGACCGAACGAGGGTATGGGGACTCGTTCGGCCAGACGCGCCGCCGCTGTTTGTGATCCCTTTTCCTCCGTCCCCTTCGGATCACGTGATCCCTTGGGGACGGAGGAATAGGGATCATTTCGTAGGCCCGTGGCCGCCTTGGAAACCGAATGATGGTACGAGCATCCATTCGGCTTCCAAGGCGGCCACGGACAGAACGGAGCGAACAGAAAAGAGCGACGGACGTCTACTCCCCCGCCACGCTCGCGCGCAGCTTGGCGGCGATGGGCTCGGATGCCAGCAGGAACACGAGCATGACCACAGAGCACGCCAGGCACACAATCCAGGCGCTCGCAAAGGAGCCCGTGGCATCGAACAGCACGCCCGAGACGATGGCGCCCACGGTGCCGCCGACCATCTCGAGCGAGGTAATGGTGCCCGTGACCTTGCCGAGGTCGGCCATGCCAAACTGCTTGGACGCGGCAATAGTAGGCGTGATGGTGCCCATGCACGTTCCGACACCAAAGCTCACGGCAGCCACGATGGGACCAAGATCGGTCGCGGGGAAGCACAGGGCAACGCAAGCGATAATGCACGCAACGGATCCCAGCACTTTGCCAAAGCGCAGGCCAAAGCGATCATAGATCGCGCCGAGCGAAATCTTGGCGGTAACGACCGTGGCCCTGATGACAAAGCCGGAGGCCACGACGAGCCAACCGGGGAAGCATTTATGCTGCTGGGGTATGGATTACTCCTTGTGGTCAGCGATGTAGCCCAAAGCAACGGCGGCATAAGCCGCGGCACCAAGTGGCAGCTCGGCATCGCTAAAGCGCGCCTTGGGATGATGCTGGGCAAAGTGTTCGTCCGTATCGGTCACAGCCGCGCCGATCGTAAAGTATGCGCTCGGTATCTCACTCGAGATAAGCGCAAAGTCCTCGCTCGCCATGGCATGGAACAGCGACAGGAAGGTGGCCTTGGGCAGCGTCGCACCCACGTAGCCAAGCGAAGCCTGGGTCACGTCGTCATCGAGCACGAGCGGGGGAACATCCGAGAGCGTCTCGATGGTGGCCGACGTGCGATACGTTGCGGCCACGCCGTTGACGACCTCGGCGATACGCTCCTTGAGGTGCTCCATGAGCTCAACGTCAAAGCCGCGCAGCGTGCCTTCGAGCACGCAGGTATCTGGGATGACGTTGGCCGCTTGACCACCGGCAAACTTACCCACGGTCAGTGCGACCTCCTTGGCCGCCGGCACTTCGCGAGCGATAAGCTCCTGAAGCGCCAGGTGCACATGGACGCCGGCCGTGATGGGGTCGATGCAGATCTCGGGGCTCGAGCCATGGCCGCCCTTGCCCTGCAGCGTGATGCGGAAACCGTACACGCCCGAAAGCGCCGGACTCCCATAGAGCACCAGGCCGAGCGGCGATTGGCTGTTAACATGCATGGCAAAAGCCGCCTGAGGGCGTGGGTTCTGCAGCAGACCGTCGACGATGGCGGCACGGGCACCCTCAAAGGTTTCCTCGCCCGGCTGGAACAGCAACTTAACCGTGGCGTTGGCGTCGAGAAGCTCGGACTCGCGGGCCTTGAGCATACGAGCCGCACCAAGCAGCGCCGTCGCGTGCATATCGTGACCGCAAGCATGCATGCAGCCATTGGTGGATGCAAAGGGCTCGCCGGATTCCTCGGCAACGGGCAGGGCATCCATGTCGCCGCGGAGCATGATGACCGTACCGGCCTGCTTGTCCGTGCACGTACCGTTACCCCGAGCAGCAGCTGCCGCGCCGGCACCGATAAGGCCAACGACACAGGAGCCGTCAACAAGCACGGCATAGGGAATATCCATCTCGTCCAGACGCGCCTGGATAAAGGCGGACGTCTGCGGAAGGTTGTTACCCAGCTCGGGCATCTGGTGTAGATCGTGTCGCCACACAGCAAGCTCGTCTGCAAAAGTCTGAGCTTCTGCAACAAGACCGTCACCGATAGCGGCCTGCGCCGCTGCGGTAGCCTTGGGCGCTGGTTGCGGTTGAAAATCGGACAAAGCTGGTGCCATAGATGCCCTCCAGTAACGTTTTTGCAGCAAGCACTTTGATAGCATAAAGTGCAAGGTACAACTTTAAGGGCGACGCATAAAAAATGCCGCCCCGGGAGGGCGGCGCAACAAGTTGTTTACAATTGCGGGCGCGGCTTTTTGCGCAAAAAATCGAAGTGAGTCTCACTCAAGATAATCGACAGGAAGATAAGCACGAAGCCGGCGAGTAGGCGCGAGGTGAGCGCCTCCCCCATCAGCAGCACCGAAAACAACACGCCCGAAGGCGACTCCATCGAAAGGAGCAGTGAGCCCGTCGAAGCCGGGACATGCGCCAGGCCGACGTTTTGGATGAGCAGAGCCACGCATGTGCAGCCCACCGAGAGAAACGCCATCACACCGATAAAGTTCGGCGTCCACACGGACAGAGGCGCCTGGGTCTCGAATAACAGCGACGAAACCAGGCTCAGCACGCCGTTGCCCACAAACATCCAAAACGTGATAACGTTGATGTCCATTTTGCGACCGTACTTGGCGGTCACCGCCATCTGGATGGCGAAGAAGACCGCGCCTGCCAGCGTAATGACGTCACCGATGTTGAACTCGACGCTATCGAGCGCCACCAAGCCAATGCCCGCCAAGCACAGCAGTGCCGCGCCCAGGTTATAGCGGGTGAGTTTTTCTCCGCTCAGAAAAAAGCTCGCGAACGGCACGAGGATGCAATACGTGCCCGTCAAAAAAGCATTCTTGCCCGCCGTAGTATATGCCAGACCGACCGTCTGCAACGCATAGGCCGCCCACATGAGCACGCCCATACTCAGGCCAACGATCAGATTGCGAGCGTTGAAATGTGCAGTGATGCGCTTGTGGAAGACGGCAAACATGACCAACGCTGCAGGCAGAAAGCGTACATAGAGCAGCTCGAACACCGGAATGGTGCCGAGTGCATCCTTCATAGTGGTAAAGGAGTAGCCCCAGATGACCGCCACCGAAAGTAGCAAAACTTTCCAGAACAGCGGGGAGCGTGCGCCGGCGCCCCTGGGAATACCGCCCGCGCCTAAATCCTCACGGGCCACAGGGCTATCGGGCATGTTTTCGATTTCGTTGGCAGCGTATTGGGCCATGGAACATCCTCACACTCAATCTGGGCGTGGTGTCCGCACGCGTATGGCTGCGTGCCGCCTCATGGTCAAATAAAAACGGGGCGCACCGGACCCCCGGCACGCCCCGCTACTGTAGCAACAACCAAGCAGCCCACGCAATTCACTACGCTAAAGCATCGGGTTGGAAGACCTTGATGTTCCGACGGCGTTTACATTGTTGCGCTAGATTAATTTAGTTGACTCCAGCTTTTCGATGATCCAGTCGTTGGCTTTGATGACCGGACGGCGGAAGACGACGCCCAGGGCCAGCGACGGAATCAGATAGCTCGCCAGAATGCCCAGCTCAGCCCAGTACTCCATATGGTAGGCGCCAGCCATGGCGGCATGCATGGCGTTGATGCCGTGAGTAAACGGCAGGAACGGATAGATCGCCTGGAACACGGGGCCGGTCATCTCGATGGGGAACGTGCCGCCCGAACCGCCGACCTGCATGACCAGCAGCACGACGGCGAGGGCCTTACCGATATCGCCAAACGATACCGTAAGCGTGTAGACGATATTGGAGAACACGAGACTCGCGACCCAGCCCGCCAGCACAAACTGCAGCGGGTTGTCGCACTGAATGCCAAAGAACAGAATGTCGCCCGCGCACACGAGCGTTGCCTGCAGCAGGGCCAAACCGCCAAAGAACAGGTAACGGCCCAGATAGATCTCGTGCAGGCGTACGGGGATGAGCTCGTCGATGAGCTCGTCGTCGACCGAGACCTTCATCATGGCCGCCAGTACGATTGAGCCGACCCAGAGCGACAGAATCGTGTAGAACGGCGCCATGGCAGAGCCGTAATTGCGAATCGGATAGACCGGCTTGCGGTCGAGCGCGACGGGGCCGGAAAGCGACACGGCCAGGCCCTCGGGGTCGTTGCCGATCATCGTCTTGATCGTCGCCAGGTCACCCGACATCAGGGCGCCGTCGAGCTCGTCCTTGAACGCGCTGATCTTGTCCGATGCCTCACCCAGCTGATCGGAAGCCTTGTTGACGAGCCTTGCAGCCTTGGAGAGGCCCTTCGCGAGCGAACCGGAGGCGTCGGTCAGACCGCTCACGGCGCTATCCAAATCACCCGAGATACCGTTCAGGGAATTCAGAACGCCCGAAATGGTCTTCTTGAGCTCCTTGGCCTTAACCGAAAACGTGGAATCGTAGTCGGACTTGGCACCCGAGATACCCGCCTTGGCATCGGCGATGGCCTGGTCGACCTCGGCACGCGTGCTGTTGACCTCTGCCATGCTGTCGGAAAGGGACTTTGCGGTTGCCCTCAGGTCGTTGGCGTTGTTGCGGTACTCAACGGCGATTCTGCCCAGCGACGTCGCGGCGGACTTGAGGCCGTCTTTGAGCTTGTCATCGCTCACCTGGTCGGCAAGGCTGCGGAGCTGATCGACCATCGCATCGATATCCTTGGCGCGCGCATCGAGGGCCGCAGCGGCATCGTTGAGTTGGGACACCGTAAGGTCCACATGCTGGTTTGCGGTGTCGAATGCCTTCGCAAGCTCGGCGGATACGTTGTCGAACGAGCCCGCGCTTCCGTCAATCGCCGCGTCAACGGCATCGTTGGCGGCCTTCAGCGCTTCTTTGGAATCGCTCATACCGCTCTTGGCATGCTCCATCAGCTGCTTAGTCGACTCATCGACCGTGCCCGTCTGCTTGAGCATACCGCCCGCCGACGTCAGCGAATCGGACGTGGAACTCAAAATGCCCGCCAGCGACGTCGCGCTGGCCTGAACGTCTTGCAGGTCCTCGACCGAATCGCCCAGCGTCGAGGACAGGTTGGCGATAAAGTTGCTCACCTGGTCGGTACTCATATAGTCGAGCAGGCTGGACACGGTCTTAAGGCCGATGGTCGTGATGGTCTTGGTAAAGGTCTCGTTGACCTGACTCTGGACGGCGCTCGAGCCCTTTTCAGTCACGATCTGTGCGATGGCGTTAGCCTTCTGGTTCTCGTAGAACTCGATATCGGCGTGCTTCACCTCGGTCGAGAAAAGCGTCATCATGTCGGCGCTAAACGTTTTAGGGATAACGACGGCAGCGTAGTACGCGCCCGACTTGACGCCATCGATGGCCTTATCGCGATCGTTGAGCACAACCCAGTCGAAGTTCTCGTTGCCGCGCAGGGTGGCGGTTACGTTTTCGCCCACGTTGACCTCGACGGGAATCAGATCGCTCTCGTAACCCTCATCAGTGTTGACCACGGCGATCTTAAGGTTGCCGGTGTTGCCGTACGGATCCCAGCTTCCGGCGATGTTAAACCATGCATAGAGACATGGCACGATGATCAGGCCCATCACGACGACCATGCCGATCACGGAGCGAGACACGTTTTGGACATCGCGCTTAAACAGGTGCAGGATGTTTTTCATTTATGCCTCACCTCCTTTAGAGTGCTTGCCAAGCGAGGTGGTGTCCCCGTCGTTTCCGTTTACGTTGTCAGCGCCATCGGCATCTTGAGCCTTACGATGCGCACCGATATGCGACAGACGGCTCGTAGGCTGTTCGCCTCCCTTGGCGCCACGCTCGCTGGCGTTGAGACCAAACATGCGACGGGCGGCAGGGATGGCAGCCGTGTGCTCGCGCATCTCGCGGCGAAGGTCCTCGTCCGAAAGCGCCGAGATACGCATCTGGGTATTGAGGCTCGCACGGATGTATTCGATGTTGATGAGCCAGCCGCAGATGGCGATAACCGAAATGATCCAGATAACGAGCAGGATGATCTTGCCGTTATTGTCGATATCGAGCACCGTCGAAAGCACAAAGAGCAGAACCTGCACGCCTACCACGGCGGCAAAACCGCCCTTGATGTAGTACGGGTAGCGATGCTCAAACGCCACGGCATGATCGAGCAGCTCGCGACGGTACGAATCCGAATCGAGCATGACGCGCATGGCCGTGCGCAGCGAATAGCGCTGGCGCGGCAGGTCGTTGGACTCGCAGATCATGAGGCCCGTCGTGGAAAGCTGCTTGTCAAAGAGCAGGTTGAGGTTGAGCAGCAGCGGACGCAGCTGCAAGCCAATAAAGAGTGCGATGGCAAGGAACACGCCCAGGATGCACAGGTTGAACAGGTAGCTGAACGAATACATGCCACCGACGGTCTCGCGCAGCAGGTTGATGCCATAGGTGAAGGGCAGCAGCGGATGCAGCCATTGGAAGAAGCCGGGCATCATCTCGATGGGATACATGCCCGACGAGCCGGGGATCTGCACAATGACGAGGATGACGCCAATGGCTTTACCGATATGCTTAAACGTGGTGGACAGCGCATAGATGATGTTGACGTAGGTGAACGAAATAGCGATGCCGCCCAGTACAAAGAGCAGCGGATTGACGCACTGAACGCCAATGACCAGGTCGCCCACCGTAACGATAATGGCCTGGAACGCGCCCAGGATCACCAGCAGCAGCCAGCGGCCAAAGTAGCCCTGACGCGCCGTAAAGCTACCGATGCCCTCGCGGTCGACCTCGAGTTTATAGATAGCGATGAGCACATAGCCGCCTACCCACAGCGCCAGATTGGTGTAGAAGGGCGCGATGCCCGAGCCAAAGCTCTTGACCGGATAGATTGACTTGGACGTCAGCTCAACCGGAGATGCCATGAAATCTGCCACGTCATTGACGTCGACGTCCATGAGGTCGGCTAACTCGCCCATAGACTCAGAGGTCTGCAGCGCCGCAATGTCATTGGCGGCGGTCGCGAGCTTGTCCTGAACCTTGGCAAGGGAGGCGTCGGTTTGGGACAGCGTGGTCTTTGCCTGCTTGAGCGTGGCGTCGAGCTGCGCCAGCGTGCCGCGCGCGCTCGCTATCGTGGGGGTCATACCCGACACAATGCCGGTCAAATCGCCCGAAACGGCGGCAAAGGAGTCAAGCGCGCTCGAAGCCTTCGGAAGTGCGTTCTGACCCAGATCGGTCTGAGCCTGACCGAGGCTAGCCGTACCAGTCTGAATTGCCGCGTTGAGTGCGTTGCTCGCGTTCGAGATTGCCGTAGCGTCGTTTGCCATGGCGCTCGACTGTGCAGAAAGGCCATCCTTGATGCTCTGCAGCTTCTGGTTTTGCTCGCGAAGCGAATCGATGGTCGATACAATGCGCGCGTCAATTTCCTCGGAACCTGTCGACGTGTCATTAACGAGAATCTCCAAGTGCCCGATAACGGCCTTATTGTGATCGATCGTCGCCTGGAGAGACTCGAGCGAGTTGTCGATGCGGGTGGTCGTAGATGTGACCGTACCCGTTAGCTTGCCAATCGCAGCGTTCGCGGAGGCTGACGTCTTGGTGAGTGCAAGGCTACCTTCCGAGAGTGCCTTGGAGAGCGAGGTGATAGAGTTGCCCGCCGTGGCGCGAGCCTCGCCCAGCAGGTCGTTGCCCTGGGAGATTGCCTGCGTCAGCGACGGTGCCTGACCTTGCAAGCCGGCAAGCGCCGCATCAGCCGAGGCGATAGCGCCACTCGTCTTATCGATGGCGGCATTCATATCGCCAATCGAATCGCGCACCTCACCCAAGGTGTCGGATGCCTCGGACACCGAACTTGTCAGCGAGTCCTGAGTCTGGGTTGCCTTGTCCTTTAAATCGATGCCGGCATCCTTGGCGATGCCCGCTACGGTCTCGCCCACCGTGGAGACAAACTCCGAGTTGATCTGCTCCTCGATGGTGTTGGCACCGGTATCGGTAACCTTGGGCGCAATGGCGCTCTTTTTCTCGTTGACGTAATAGGTCAGCTTAGGCTGATGGTAATTGCCATCGAGCATCGAGACGAGATTGTCGGAGAAGTTCTTGGGGATTACAATCGCCGCGTAGTATTCCCCGCTCTCGACGCCCTCTTTGGCATCGGCAGCCGAGTCGACGAAGGTCCAGCCCAGCCGATCGTTTTCCTTGAGCTGGTCGACCACCTTATCGCCCGCATTGAGCTCGCCCACTAGGTCGTTCTGGGTGCCCTGATCGTTGTTGGCGATAGCGATTTTAATGCCCTGGGTGTTTCCATATGGATCCCAGTTAGCCACGATGTTGTACCAAGCGTACAGCGAGGGGATAACGCACACGCCCAGGGTAACCACCAAGGCGACGGGGTTCACAAGCAGTCGCTTAATGTCGCGCTTGAATATCGCAAAGGAGACCTTTGCATCGGATAGTTTGCTGCCGAGACTCACGCTTGGACCATCCATCCTGTCGTTGAATCAAATCGTACTATCAACAACCATTGTACGTAGGCGCTTTAGCGTCTCGAAGCACAATGGTATTGAGTTTTGCGGGTAGCAATATACTACGAAGATTAGTTAACGTACAGTTGTACAGTATCTCAAATTTCAGCAGGTCGCAAAACCACAACCCGCACAAATTAACAATCCGAATAGTCATCGGGGGCGTTCTTAAACGACCAGTCAAACAAGAACGTCCCCAACGACCACTTTTTCTCCGTCCCCAAGGGATCATTATTGGACCGTCGATGTTTTGGTAATGCCAGCGAGCGGTCACCAGAGCGAACAAATTGGCATGAAAAGAGGACGGCATAGACCTTCTGGTCATGCCGTCCTCTTTGAATGACAAGTTGTCGCTCTGGTGCCCGCGCAGCGTCGGCTGGTCCGCCGTTCGTTAGAACGGCGGAACGAAGGGCAGCGTCGAGTAGTTACGCGGTTCGTAGAACCGCGTAACTACCAAACTACATAAGTTCGCAAACAGCTGCTGCGAAGGCAACGGGGTCCTCGGGGAGGATGCCCTCGACCAGCAGGGCCTGATCGTAGAGCAAGCCGGAATACTGCTTGATCTTATCGGCGTCGCCTGCCTTCTGGGCAGCGACAAGCTTGTCAAAGACCGGGTGCTTGGCGTTGAGCTCGAGCACGCGCTGGCTCTTGGGCATGCCGTCGGGCGCGCCCTCGGGTCCCTTCTGGAGCACCTTCTCCATCTCGAGCGAAAGCGGACCCTCGGTGGTGATGCAAGCGGGGGCATCGGTCAGGCGCGCGGAGACGGCAACTTTCTCGACCTTGTCACCGAGCGCCTCCTTCATAGCGCTAAAGAGGTCCTCGTTTTCCTTGGTGGCGTCCTCGGCCTCCTTCTTCTCGTCCTCGGTCGCCAGATCAAGATCGCCAGTCGCGACGTTCTTGAGCTCCAGGTGACGATCCTCGACCTCGGGCTCGGCACCGTCGGCAACGGCCTTCTCGGCAGCCTCGCGGGCGGCGTCGTCCTCGTAGATCTTAGGCATATCGGCGGCAACGTACTCACGCATAGCCTGGAACGTGAACTCATCCACATCCTGCGTCAGCAACAGCACGTCATAGCCGCGGTCGAGCACACCCTTTACCACGGGCATCTTGGCCAAGCGCTCACGCGAGTCGCCGGCGGCGTAGTAGATGGCCTTCTGATCCCTGGGCATGCCCTTGGCATACTCGGCCAGGGTAATCATCTTCTGCTCCTTGGCAGACCAGAACAGTAGCAGGTCGGCGAGCTCATCGGCCTTCATGCCATAGCTCGAGTAGATGCCGTACTTAAGACCGCGGCCAAAGTTCTCAAAGAACTTCTCGTATGCCTCGCGGTCGTTGTCGCGCATATCCTCAAGATCGGCGGTAATCTTCTTCTCCACGCGCTTGGCGATGGCCTTGAGCTGACGGTTCTGCTGCAGCGTCTCACGCGAGATGTTGAGCGACACGTCGGCAGAATCCACGACGCCGCGGACAAAGTTGTAGTAGTCGGGCAGCAGGTCGTCGCACTTCTCCATAATCAGCACGTTGGAGCTGTAGAGCGCCAGGCCCTTCTCGTAGTCCTTGCTGTACAGATCGAACGGGGCGCGGCCCGGCACAAACAGCAGCGCATCGTACTCAAGCGTACCCTCGGCATGGAAGCTGATAGTGCGCGCGGGATCGTCAAAGTCGTGGAACGTGGACTTGTAGAACTCGTTGTAATCCTTCTGCTCAACGTCGGAGCTGCGCTTTTTCCAAATCGGCGTCATGGAGTTGATGGTCTCGAGCTCCTGGTAGTCCTCGTACTCGGGCTTGTAGTCGTCGCCGGCGTCCTCGGGCTTGGGTTTCTGGCGGCTCTTGCTCACCATCATCTGAATCGGGTAGCGCACATAGTTGCTGTACTGCTGAATCAGGCTCTTGAGGCCCCACTCGGTCAGGAAGCGATCGTAGGTCTCGGCCTCGCCGTCGGCGTCGAGCTTCTCGTTCTCGCGCAGCGTCAGGATGACATCGGTGCCGTGCTCGGCGCGCTCGCCGTCTTCGATGGTGTAACCCTCAAGACCATCAGACTCCCACACGTGAGCGGTGTCCTCGCCATAGGCGCGGCTGACAACCTTTACGTGGCTGGCAACCATAAAGGCAGAGTAGAAGCCCACGCCAAACTGACCGATGATGTCGACATCGGAACCCTGCTGCTCGGCGTTCTCAGTCTTAAACTCCTCGGAGCCGGAATGGGCGATGGTGCCCAGGTTGCGCTCGAGCTCCTCGGCGGTCATGCCGATACCGTTATCCGAAATGGTGATGGTACGGGCATCTTTATCAAAGGAAACACGGATGGCCAGGTCGCCCTGGTCGAGCTTGACACTCGGATCCTGCAGGCTCTTAAAGTTGAGCTTGTCGACGGCATCGCTCGCGTTGGAGATAAGCTCGCGCAGGAAGATTTCCTTATTGGTGTAGATGGAGTTGATCATGAGGTCGAGCAGTTTTTTGCTCTCGGTCTTAAATTGACGCATGTGCAGTCCTTTCGCGCTACCCCCGTCCGCAAAAACGGCCCGGTTGCCCGAGCCGCATTGCAGACCTGCTATGTTCAGACTTAGATTTTATAACCCATTAGCGCGCATATATACATACGGAATCGAAAAACTGTATGTCCAAACGCTCTGATGCACCAATTGCCAAGGAGTGTCCCCGACTGCCGGCAGGAAAGGAACGTCCCTATCTGCCATCTACGCGCTTGGCCATCCAAACATGGGGCTGGCCCTCGTCTTCGTAGTCCACCGGGGCAATCTGCGTGTAACCCGCCTTGGCATAGAGTGGTAGCACGTATTCCTGCGCGTGCAGCTTAATGAGCTTGGAGCCGGCATCACGCGCGCACGTATCACTGGCCTCGACAATCTTGCTCGCCAAACCGCGACGGCGCATGCTCGGCAGCACGGCCACGCGCCCCATAATGTAGGTCTCCCCCGCCGCGACGCCTTCGTCCAAGTCGCACGCCGGCAAAACTGGGGCTTCGGCATCTGCCGCGTACTCCAGTTCCTCGGGAAACACGCGCGAGCAGCCGGCAAGCTCGCCGTCTACATAGAGTGTCACATGAATGCAGTTCGGATCCTCGTCGATAGCGTCGAACTCATTCTCGTAGCCCTGCTCGTCCATAAAAACGACGCGGCGCACCAACGCCGCGTCGTCAAAGCATCCCGTCTTAAGTTGGATATCCATAGCTGCCCTTTCATTCAACGCGAACGTTAGGGACAGATTTTAGCGAAAATGAGCTCCGCGCACGCTAAACTTCGCGCGAGCCTTCGCCAGACAGTCGTAATGACCCACGTTATGGGCATCGCTCGCGATGAAGCTGTACAGGTTCTGATCGAACAGGCGCTGTGCCGGCTTTTTCTCGCGACCAAAGCGACCGCCGGCAATAAAGTCCGCCGAAGCCTGCAGCTTGCAGCCCATATCGACCAGGCGCTCCGCCACGCTTACATCCTTTTGAACCGCACGATAGCGCTCAGGATGAGCGATGATCACCTGATAGCCACGGCACTGCAAATCGTAAATCGTGTTCTCGTACTCTCTAAACGCATACGCATCGGCATGCGTCGAAAGCTCGAGCAGAAACTCGTTGGTCCCATCGAAATGCAAGTGATCCGCGGCATCGATACCAAGCTCAACGAGCTTTCGATGGTTGACCTCGAAGCCCATCTGGAGCGGAAAACCGTCAGCGTTATCGCGCAGCAGCTCAAAGGCATCCCACATCTTGTCGTAATCAAAATAGGGATCACGGCAGTGAGGAGTGCAAACGATTCTGGTTACACCGGCCCGCTTGGCAGCCTCGAGCATCGCCAAGCTCTCTTCGAGATCGGCGGCGCCGTCGTCTACACCCGGCAAGATATGGCAATGAATGTCACGCATAGGTCAGCCTTAATCAACTAAACGTTTGCTCGGTTGGTGAAGATGCCCTTTTTGGAAGTGCCCTGATCGTCGGAGCCCTTCTTAACCTTCTTACCGTCCTTGGTGTAGTAAGAATAATAGTACTCGCTGGTCTCGGTCTCACAGTAATTCATGACGGTACCGATGAGCTTGACCTTCTCGGACTTCTTAAGCTGGGCGATAGCGTTGAGCGCCTCTTCGCGCTTGGTAAAGTCCTCGCGCACCACGAACAGCGCGCCGTCGGTCAGGCTGGCAATCTCGGCAGCATCGATGAAGGTGCCGACCGGAGGAGCATCGAAGATGACGTACTGGAACTTAGCAGACAGTGCCTTGACCAGCTTGGCAAAGCGATGGGAGACGATGATGTCGGCAGGATTGGGAATATGCGGCTCGGCATCGAGGAAGTAGAAATTCTTCTGACCTGTCTCGACAATCGCCTGGTCGATAGAAACCTGCTCGGACAGGACTGCATAGAGTCCGCCGCGGGAGCGGACGCCGAGCATATCGGCAAGGGACCTGCGACGCATATCAGCCTCGACCAGCAGGACACTCTTGCCGCTCGTGGCGATTGCCTGAGCAAGATTAATGGAAACCGTAGACTTGCCCTCGTTGGGAATCGAGGAGGTAACGGTGATGGTGCGAATGGGGTCGTCCACGCTCGCAAAGCGGATGTTGGCCAGAAGGGTCTTGGCGGCATTCTGCACAACGAGCTTATCGGTGTTCTTTGCCTTAGCCATGCCTATTTACCACCTTTCATAGCCGGAATTCGGCCAACAACGGGAATACCCAGGAGCTCTTCTGCCTCTTCGGCACCGCGGATGCGGGTATTGAGCATGTCTGCCAAAACGACATAGGCAACTGCGATAAAGATACCGGCGAGGAACGCGACGGCAATATACAGCGTGCGCTTGGGGCCGCTGGGGGCTTCGGGGGTCTTAGCCTCGTCGATAACGTTGATGCTCTGGGCAGCGCCGACGTTCTGAGCGACCGTACTCACCGAGCTGGCAATGGCCTTTGCGACCTCAGCCGTCTCCTTGGCATCGGTGCCGGTAACCGAAAGCGTAATGACACGCGTGGTGGTCTCGGAGGAAACAGACACCTTGTAGTCATCCAAATCGGTGAGGCCCAGTTCTTTGGCGGCGCCGCTCTTAACGCTATCGCTATCCAGCAGCGTGGCGATATCGTTGGAAAGCATCTGGCTCGCCGAGAGATCGTTGTAGCTCATCTGACCGCTATCGTCGGTCTTGGCGAGAATGTACATGCTCGTCGTCGCGGTATAGGTGTTGTCCATCGCAACGAAGGACACGATGCCCATGGCGATCGCGCAGACCACCGGAAGGGTGATGACCAGCTTGAGGTGCTTCTTCAGCAGCTGGAACAGTTCGAGAAGGGTCATGCAGCTTGCCTTTCATTTCCCCAGTTCGGATTGACAAAACTGTCCGTATGTTATCGCATCTTTTTACCGAGACCAAACTCTATACATAAGAAACAGGCTCTCCTGTAAAAATGTCGGAAGCAATCGTAAAATTGCACAACAACGCCGCACCCGAAAGTCAAATGCGGCGTCTACATCAATATCTGTGTTGTATCGCTATGCGAATGGCTCGTCCTGCTGTATGGGAAACGTCACCGTAATGGTGGTTCCCACGCCCAACTCGCTCGACAGATCAAGCGTGGCGTGATGATACAGGGCCGCATGCTTGACAATGGCAAGCCCCAGGCCGGTTCCGCCGCGTGCCTTGGACCTACTCTTGTCCACGCGATAGAACCGCTCAAATACCTTGCCCTGTTCTTCAGGCGCGATACCGATTCCCGTGTCGGCGACAGCGAGGAACGGATGGCCTTCGTCGTTGGTGCCGCACTGCAGCGTAACCGTACCGCCGGGCCGATTGTAGCGGATGGCGTTGCTTGCCAGATTATAGATGAGCTCGTCGACCAAGCGCGACACGCCTTCGATGACCACAGGCTTGGTCTCATGACTTATCGTCACATTCACTTGACGGGCGACCTGTTCAAGACGCTGCTCAACCGCGTAGATCGCACGCGAGAGCTCAATAGGCTCCGTGGACCCAATGGGCACTGCCTCGCCTTCAGTTGCACGTTCGGCCTCGTCCAAGTTAGACAGCGTAAGGATGTCGTTGACAAGCGCTGCCAAGCGGCCCGCCTCACGATAGATGCGACCGCCAAAGTTGCGCAGGTCGTCCTCGCCCTCGACCATGCCATTTGCGATGAGCTCGGCATAGCCCGAAATCGCCGTAAGCGGCGTCTTGAGCTCATGGGTGATATTCGCCGTGAACTCGCGGCGCATACGGTCGTTGTCCGCTAGCACCGCCATTTGGCGCTTGAGTTCCTGGCGCTGCGACTCGATGCGCTCAAGCATGGGGACCATCTCGGCATAGGCGTGCTCATAGCTACGGCGTGGGTGATCCAAATCCACCTCTTGCAACGGCGCGATGATGGCACGGGACTCACGGCGCGCCATAAAAAACGAGAGTACTGCACCCGCTGCTGCGATAAGCAGCATCGGCGCCAGCATCGACAGCAAAATCGCCGCAACGCCAGGCTGGGCCTGCGCCAAGCGAACGACCTGGCCGTTATCAAGGGTGACGGCGCGATACAGCATAATCTCGTCGAGTGTAGAGCTTGCGCGCTCCGCGGAACCCGAACCACTCTCAAAGGCCTCGATGACCTCGGGGCGATCGCCATGGTTGGGCAGTGTGGAAGGCGACGCCTCGTTGTCGTAGGCAACAGATCCGTCCTTATTGATCAGCGTGATACGAAGATCCTCGCGATCGAGGCTTCGCAAGAACGGAATGGGCTCCTGCTGCTCGTCGAGGGCGGCAGCAATGAGCTCGGTTTCCTGCGCCAGATTGGCACTCGTGGCATCCGCCAAAGTGTTTTGCACAAAGAACGCACCCAGCACCGTAAACGCCACGATAACCGCCATGGCGCAGACAAAGATCGTCACAAAAACGCGGTGCGACAGCGTATGTTTTCCCTGGGGGGCGAAGACCACGGGTTACTCCTCCGATGCGGTGGCCGCGGTGTCGTCGCCTTCGGCACCATCACCGGCAGAAGGCTCGGCCAGGCGATAACCCACGCCGCGCACGGTCTCGATGGCGCTGGCATGCTCGCCCAGTTTTTGGCGAAGCGTCTGCACGTGCACGTCAACGGTGCGCGAACCGCCGTCGAAGTCCCAGCCCCACACGCTCTGCAGCAATGACTCGCGGGTAAAGACCACGCCGGGCTTGCGCATGAGGTACTCGAGCAGGTCGAACTCGCGCAGGGTGAGCTTAAGCGGCTCGCCGGCAACGGTCACCTCGCGATGGCTAGGCGAAAGCACGATGTCGCCCACGCTGAGCACATCGCTCGCCTGCTTGACCATGCCGCCGCGACGCAGCAGTGCGCGGCAGCGGCTCGCAAGCTCCATGAGCGAAAACGGCTTAGTCAGGTAATCGTCGGCACCGCCATCGAGCGCCATCACCTTGTCGAGTTCGGTGTCCTTGGCGGTAAGCATCATGATGGGCACCGTCGCCGTCAGGCGATCGGCACGCAGGCGACGCATAATCGCCAAGCCATCGGTGTCGGGCAGCATGATATCGAGCAGCACAGCATCGGGCACCCGTCGCGCCACGGCAGCTTTAAACTCGCCATCACACGAAAAGCCCTCGGCCTCGATTCCCTGCTTGCGCAGCGCGTAGACTGTCAAATCCCTGATGTTGTCATCGTCCTCGACGTAATAGATCATGTTGAACCCCTTTGCGGCCGATATGACCGCATCTTAACCCTAAAGGCACCTGTAAAAGACAGCGTCAGCCAAAACGCCCCGTCAAATAATCCGCGGTGCGCGGATCGGACGGATTCTTAAAGAGTTGCGCGGTGGGCGCGTGCTCCACCAGCTCACCCAGCAAAAAGAACGCAACCGAATCGGAAATACGCGCGGCCTGCTGCATGTTGTGCGTCACGACCACCAGCGTGCAGGTCTCCTTGAGCTCGCAGGCCAGCTGCTCCACCACCAACGTCGACACAGGGTCGAGTGCCGAAGTCGGCTCGTCCATCAGCAGAATGTCGGGCTGCACGGCAAGTGCGCGGGCGATGCACAGGCGCTGCTGCTGTCCACCCGAAAGACCCAGGCCCGACTCTTTGAGCTTGTCCTTGACCTCGTCCCACAGGGCAGCGCGACGCAGGGAGTCCTCGACCAGCTCATCGAGCACGGCGCGGTCGCGCACACCCATACCGCGAGGACCGTAGGCGACGTTGTCGTAGATGCTCATGGGAAATGGGTTGGGGCGTTGGAACACCATGCCCACGCGCTGGCGCAAACGGCAGATGTCGCAATCGCCCAGGATATCTTGACCATCGAGCGCAATCTTGCCCTCGATGCGGCAATCCTTGATGCCGTCGTTCATGCGGTTAAAGCAGCGCAGCAACGTGGACTTTCCGCAGCCCGAAGGCCCGATGAACGAGGTGATCTGCTTGTCGCGGATCTTGATATTCACGTCCTTGAGCGCATGGTGGTCGCCATAGAACAGGTCGAGGCCCTCGACGTCGATGCGCGTCGGCGAGGCGGCAAGATCCTCTGCCGTGGGGCGAGTCGCATCCCCAACCTCGCGCTCATGCGCGGCCTCGGCCTGCGCTTCCATGAGTTCTTCAAGCTCCGTGGGCTCCACAGCCGCAGCAGCCGTCATACCGCACACCTCCATATCGATATCAATTCAGCAGTATCGATAGTAGGAATCGCGGCTCATACGCACGTGAGCACATTGTCAAGTGTTTGTAAGGGCACGCTAGCTATGCGGCGGGCAGCTCGATGGTGAATATCGTGTGTTCGGGCGTCGATTCACATGCAACGGTACCGCCGTGTGCCGCGATGATCTCCTTGGCAATAGCAAGGCCCAAACCGGCACCACCGCGATTGGTCGCACGCGCCGCATCCAGGCGATAGAACTTCTCAAAGATCACCTTGAGCTTAGCCGCAGGGATAGGATCGCCCTGATTGATAAAGCGCACGCGCACGCCGCCATCGTCTTGGCGCCTGGCCTCAATCGTGATAGTCGAGCCCTCATAGCTATAGGCGACGGCGTTTTTCATGATGTTGTTAAACACGCGGGCCATCTTATCGCCATCCACGAGCACCGTCAGGTCCTCGCGAATATCAACCTGGGCTTCCTTATGTTGCTCGTTGAGGATGGGATAGAACTCGTCAGCCACCTGAGCCAGCAGCAACCCCAGATCAACATAGCCGCGCGTGAGCACGATATCGTGGAAGTCAAAGCGCGTGATATCGAAGAACTCTTCGATGAGTGCATCGAGCCGGTGCGCCTTGTCGAGCGCCACGCCCGTAAAGTGCGCACGTTGCTCAACCGGCAGCTCAGGAGCCTCTTGCAGCAGCGAAAGATAGCCCACCACACTGGCAAGCGGGGTGCGTAGGTCATGTGCCAAGTACGTGACCAGATCGTCCTTGCGATGAGACTCGTCACGCAAGGCCTGTTGCACCTTGCGCTCGCGATCGCGCACACGGTTGAGTGCGCCCTCGACCTCCAGGAAGTCGCCGTCGATGTTGTCCCAGGTGTCGGGGTGATCGATCAGGCGATCTTGAATACGAGCGGCCAGCACACAATCGGCATGCTGCTCGCCCTGCTCATAGCCCTGGTAGTACAGGGCGCGGCCGCAAAAGAACAGCACGCACACGGCAAGCGCCAGCACAAAGCCAAGCATGTTGAATACAAAGCCGGCATCGAACAGCACCGGCCCTTCGATGCCGCCGAGTGCCATGGCGCCAATCGCCAACGTCATGGCCCACGCGGCACCGCCAATCACCACGCAGCGGCGTACGATTTCAAATCGATCGATCAGCAAAAAGCCGACAAGCAGCACCGCCAAGATTCCAGCGATGTTATCGATGCCAATCAGCAGCAGGCTCAGCAAAAAGAGCAGCACCGTTGCAAGCGCGCGGTTTTCGACGACCGACCTCACGTATTCAAAGAGTCGATCGGGCACCTCGAATGCCTGCCTATCGTCTTTTGTCATATCCACTTCCCCACCATCAAAGGCGTTATTCGATTATGTAGCCGACGCCCCAGACGTTTTTGATAAAGCGCGGCTTTTGAGCGTCGTCACCGATCTTTTCGCGCAGGTGGCGAATGTGCACCATCACCGTATTGTTGGAGCCGGGCATAAAATCCTCGTTCCACACCGCGCGGAACAGATCCTCCACGGCCACCACACTGCCGCGATGCTCGACCAGATACAGCAAGATGGAATACTCGATGGGCGTGAGGCGCACCGGCGCACCGTCCACCATTACGGAACGAGCATCGCGGTTGATCTCCAGGCCGTCGAACTGGATGGTCGGCGACTCGGCCGCCTGTGCACGGCTACCGTAGCTGGTGTAGCGACGAAGCTGAGCGTGCACGCGCGCGATGAGCTCCAGCGGGCGGAACGGCTTAACCACGTAATCGTCCGCGCCAAGCGAAAGGCCCTCGATCTTGTCTTGCTGGGCATCGCGCGCCGTCAGCATGATCACGGGATAGGTATGGCTGGAACGGATCGTACGCAGCAACTCAAGCCCATCGATATCGGGCAGCATGACATCCAGCAGCGCAAGATCGAACTCCTGCTCCAAGATTGCCTTGGCAGCATCGGCCCCGCTATAGGCGACCTGTACGTCAAAGCCTTCTTTTGTAAGGTAGATACCAACCAAGTCGGCGATGGCCTTTTCGTCATCAACTACCAAAATGCGCTCGTTCATGCGTGCTCCTCTCGCGCTCCATTATGCCCGAGGGGGCGCATGCCACACACAACAAGCGTGGGTGATTAAGTCGGCCTTAAGCACCCTTGTGCCCGTTCGGGCGCGGATGTGGGCCACGCACGCACGCGATGATCGCCGACACCGGCAAACGATATACTCTAGTTCCAGAAGAGACCATCCCGTCGAAAGCGAAATCTGTGAAGTCCCTCACCTCTTTTGCAAAGCGCTCAGCTCAGCTTGCCGCCGGCTTTGTCTGCGCTATCGCCCTTGCCGCTGGCGTGCCCACCGTCGCCGGCGCCCAAGTACTCACGACCGACAATGTTTGCGGCAAAACCGCCGATGCGCGCGGCATCACGGCCGAAAATCTGCCCGATATCGATGCGACCAATGCGCTCGTCATGGGCAAAGACGGCACCGTCTACTATGGGCGCGGCGCCGATGAGCAGGTTAAAATCGCCTCGATCACCAAGGTCATGACCGCAATCCTAACCGTCGAGAATTGCAAGATGGACGAGAAGGTCACGGTGAGCAACGCCGCAGCCACCGTGGGTAATTCGACCGCCGGCTTGCTCGAAGGTGACGAGCTTACCGTGGAGCAGGCACTGCGCGGCCTGATGATTCCCTCGGGCAACGACGCCGCCGTCGTGCTCGCCGAATATGTGGGCAAGAAGATCGACCCTAAGACCAAAGACGCCGAGGCAACCTTTGTGAAGGCCATGAACGAGCGCGCTAAGAAGCTCGGCTGCACCGGTACGCTTTTTGAAAACCCGCATGGTCTGGACTTTGATGAGTGGGCTGGCGATATGCACTCAACCGCACACGACGTAGCGCTGATGATGCAGGAGGCCATGAAAAACGACACGATCCGCGAGGTCGTAGCGAGCGAGGATTCCTGGATCGAGGTCACGGGCGCCGACGGCACCGACCATTCGCATTCCATGGACACGCATAACTATTTGCTGGGCCAAGATGGCAACATCGGTGGCAAGACCGGCACCACCGACGACGCGGGCTATTGCTTTACGAGCGCCTACAACCGCGACGGCGACGAGATCTACACCGTCGTTTTGAACTCCACCACCACCGACCAGCGCTTTACCGATACCGCAACCCTTGCCAATTGGTACTACGGTCACAAGGTGACGGTCGCAATCGCCAACACACAGGAAAAGACCGCCAACGGCAACCCGCTTATGGCGCGCATTGGTCAAACCGACTGGACGGATAAGACGATCGACGCCACACTCGCCGATCCCACGGCGCAAGCGACCGTGTTTTCCCTTGCCGGCGAGGTGACCGAAAAGGTTAGCTACGACGATCTTTCGGGCACGGTGCATGTGGGCGACAAGGTGGGCAGCGTCACGCTCAAGCAGGACGGCACCAAGATCGCCGTCATGGACCTGGTTGCCGACGAGGAAGGCGCAGGGCCGAATCCCATTGAATGGCTGCTCGTGAAGCTCGATCGCTTGGGCCGTCGCATCGACAACCGCCCACTCACGGCAGAAAGCGAGACCGTCGCCAAGGCGCCCGAGGTGTAGGGCGCAAGAATAATAAGTCCACTGAAAGGAGGCGTCCGAAAGGATGCCTCCTTTTTTGAGGTTCGAATCCCCAGCCGCCATTCTTGATAATAAAAAGGGCCCCAAATGGGACCCTTCTTCAAATTCGTACTGGCGGAGAGCTGGGGATTCGAACCCCAGATGCCCTTTTGGGGCATACTCGCTTAGCAGGCGAGCACCTTCGGCCTCTCGGTCAGCTCTCCGTAACAGCCGTTCTATAGTAACCAAACAGCCAAGGATGAGCAAGAGGAAATTTTCTAATTGCCTAGCAGCCTTTCCTTCTTGAAAGCTTCGCCTACCCCAGCGAGCGGTTGAGGGAGCCGAGCTCGTCGTTGCCCATGGTGCGCCACATTTGGAAGATACAACCGCGCGCCAGGAAAAAGAAACCGTTGTCGACCAGTTGCACAGCGGCATCTGCCAGCTGATTCGTCACGGCGGACACTGGCGGCAGCTCTAGTCCAGCCTTGTGGATGGTCTCGACCGCTTCCTCGAACGTCGGAGGCTCGCTGACGCCCATCTCGTTCATAAGGCCCTGCATTTCTTCCAGCGCGCTGCTGCCCGACTCCTCGCCGCGCGGCACCAGACGGTAACAAGCCAGCGCCAGGTCGAGCTGATCGCAATTCCAATAGGCAAACGCCAAGCGATAGAACAGGTAGCCGATTGCAGAACGATCGCTGGCAATACGTAGGCCGTGGCGCGCCACCTCGATAATCTCGTCAAAGCGCTCCAGACGCGCAAGCACGTTGATGAGCGCAAAGTGCGACTGCATGGACGAGCGCGCCAGATCGTAAAGATGGCGCACCTCGGGCAGTGCTCGTTCAAAGTCCTCTTGCTCGGCGTAAAAGCTGCAGATCTCGTGCTGGGCAAAGTACAGTGCATCGGGCGCACGAAGGATTCGCACAGAGCGGTCTTCTTCCAACACCGGTAGCACCATGCGCACCAGCTGGTTATCGCAAAACTGCGTTTGAACCGGACCTGTCGCCAAAAGCTCGGCGACGGCGCACTTAGCCTCCAACTCCTCAACAAGACGAGAAAAGCCTTCAAAAGCACCTGTACGGTCGACTTTTGCCTGCTCGCGCAATTCAACAACACGGGCCACGTATGGGTCGTCGTCCTCTTCCATGACCTCCAGCTCGTCAGCCGTATCGGCAAGCAGCAGATCGCGCAGCGCCGGCGGCAGCATGCGATGGTCATCACGCGGACGAGCATGAACCTCCGCAGGCTCAATCGTCTCCGGAGCGGTTGACTCATACGCCTCAAGCACACGCTTGCACGGCATATCGTCCATGTCCATGCTCTCAAGATCCTTGGCGACAGGCACGCAATCGGCCAGATAGGCCGCGCGCCCAAAGAAATACGTTGCAACAACGCGCTCGCCCTGCTCACTGTCGGGAGCAGCAATCTGCACATAGCAGCGCGTGATGCAGGTGCCCGCGGCAAAACACGCTGCCGCAAGCGTGAGCGCCACGCGCGCATCGTGCTCCGCGGCCCAGATCGCGCGCGTGTCCTCGCCCAACTCGCGCCAGGCGTCATCTTGAGCGTCGTATTCACGTTGTGGCATAGCATCAACGACAGACTGCCCAAACCGAACGAGCATGATCCCCTCGGCAACGTTTGCCCGATAGGTATAGTCGAGCCGCGTGACCACGTTAAGTGCCTCGACAATACGCGCGAAGCGGGTACGCACATCCCACTCACCGCCCGGTTGGCAAGCCACCGTACCCGGTTCGCCCCACGGGTTATCGCTCGAGGCCGTATCGAGCAGTCGGGGAACATCGTTGGTCGTCTTAGCGATATGCCACGCATCAAAGAGCGCGCAGCCCTCAAGGCTCGGCGACGAGGCCGCGGGGACCAATCCAGCCCCGATGCGCTCAAGGATGCCGGAGAGGCGGTTGAGACGGCACTCGATGGCGAGCAGCGTGTCAATCTCGTCCTGCTCCAGCAGACTACGATCAAAATTGAGATAGAAAAGCTTTGAGCGATCGATGCGAGCCAGGCTCATCTCGGACTTAGCGGCGATGGTGCGCAAGCGGGGCAAGTCAATTTCACTCATAAGGGCGGCGGCATAGCGCTCGATACCGCTCGGATTCTCGGCATGGTCAACGCGGTAAAGCAGCGTCTCGATAGCATCAGGGAGCGGTGCCGTGTTAAAGCCCAAAAACACCTCGACCGGCTCGGGCAACTTTACGAGCTTGATCTTGTCGATAACATTTTGCATACCCTCGTCGAGTCCGCCGGCGTCCGCCGTGCTCGCAATGGCATTTTCGGAGTCAGCGAATATCACGTAGCGCAGGAACATCGATGCCATGAACTCGCCGTAAGGAAGGGCGCGGGTCGAATTCCATGTCTCGTGGTCGGACTGCTCGCGCATGGTGCCTTCGGGAGAGCCGGCAGTTCGCGCACGCGGGCGCATTGCGCCGTTGGCTCCCCTCACCATAATCTCGCCAATACTGGAGTCGGACTCGTCAAGGACCAGCTCCATGTCGGGATCCTTGGGCAACGACGCCTCCCGAACAGGGCGGTCAACCTTATAGACCTTGCCCGACACACTCACGTAGCCCAAGAGCGACACGTGGCTTTTGCCGACGAATTCAACGACGTAGCAGGACTCTTTAGGATCCTCGCCAAAAACTTTCCAGACAACGCCGTACGAGCGCCCTGCGGGCTGTTCCGGCATCGACGGAAAACGCTTTTTGGGGTCGAGAAACCTGAGCTTGTATGTCGGACGCTCTGCCACGAAATATCACCCTGATCGGTCGTCTAGAGAAGGAGTGGCCGCGAATGGACCGCGACACCTACTCGAAATCTTACACGAGTCGATAAGAAATAGTCCGCTTGACGCTCGCGCCTCGACCGAGGTTCGAATCCATGGGGTGCCGGCGTAAAAGAAAAGCCCCCGTCGCCGGAGGCTTTAAGTTCAAATGGTGCGGCGTATAG
>DXML01000004.1:0-48570 GCA_019414205.1 Collinsella sp.
AATCCAAGGGTTACACCCTAAGAGCAAACCACCCCTTCTAGGGGTGGTTTTGATTGGCTAGGCTTCGAGCTGGGCGACTTTATAGCGGTAGGCAGCGGCGATAACGTCTTTGCAGCCCTCGCGTCCCAGCTTGGCGCGGTTGACGACGATATCCTTACCGCTTGTCATCTTCCACTTGCCGGCGCTGTAGCGCTTGTAGAATGCCTCGCGCGCCTTCTGCTGCTGTTTGACCAGCTTGGCGCCCTTCTTTTTGTTAAGGCCGCGCTTCTTGCGCACGATCTCAACGCGGTCCTCAAAGGGTGCGGTCACCAACACGGCAATGTGGTTGGGGTTGTTACGCAGCAGGTAATCGGACAGACGGCCTTCGATAATGCAGCTCTCGGTCTCACCCAGGTCTAAAATCACCTGGCTCATCTTTTGGAACAACTTATCCGAGTACGAACGCGCATCGTAGCGGTCGGGCAGAAACGCCATGTTTTCCACGGCCAGGCGCTCGTCGTAGGCGGCCATCTTATCGAGCGATTCACCCGCGCGCAGCGACGCACGCACCAGCAGCTCGTTATCGTACAGCGGAATCCCCAGCTCATTGGCGAGGATACGGCCAATCTCGTGGCCCTCGGCACCAAAGTCGCGCGCGATGGTAATAACCACAGGACTCTTCTTGTTCTCCAGATCGCTCATCGCGATTCCTTTCTAACAAATGAGAAAAGGGCTGTTTATCTCTTATTCCCACGATACCGTACCTGGGTTTTCCTGGTGCCCAAGATTGGCCTGAAAGAGGAGCGACGCGTACTTTGGTACGCGAGCGACGGTTTGAAGGCCAAGGTTGGGTGCCAGGGAAAGCCAGGCTATGCGGCTACGATGCGGTGTTGGTAGGCTCGGACCAGCAGCGAGATACCAAAGTTGAGCACAAAGTACATCGCAAACACCAGGCCGTAGAGCATAAGCACCTGCGACAGGTCGATCGCGTGGGCCATCACGACATTTGCCGTGTACATGAGCTCGGCCACGTTAATACCCGAAAGATACGAGCTGTCCTTGATGACGGTCGTGCACTGGCTAAACAGTGCCGGAATGATCGTCTTAAATGTCTGCGGCAAAATGATGTAGCGCATGGTGGCAAAGAAGCCGAAGCCCTGGCTCTGCGCTGCCTCAAACTGGCCGCGCGGAATCGAGTTGAGACCGCCGCGCACAATCTCGGCCATAACAGCGCTGGTAAACAGCGTAAAGGCAATGGTCGAAATCACAATGTCCAAACCCTGCACCGTAAAGTATATAAACAGGATCCACAGCAGGTTCGGCGTGCAACGGAACAGCTCGATATAGGCGCTCACCAAAATACGGAATGGGCGGGGCGCATAGCTTTTAACAAGCGCCAGCACCGTGCCAAAGATGAGCGAGAAAAAGATCGACAGCGCCGAGATCTCGATTGTCTTAACAAAGCCGCCCCAAATGTAGAGCAGGTTGGTCGCGTTGAAGATTTCCATGCGCTAGGCCTCCTCTACGTTGTCGAGCCCCAGCTCGGCCAGGCTCACGCCGCGCGGACGCTCCTTGGAGCGGCGCTCGAGCCACTGCACCAGCATGGCGAGCGGAAAGCAGATGATGAAGTACATAAGGCAGCAGACGATGTATCCCTGCAGGTAACCGTACAGACTCACAAAGTTGTCGGAGCGGTACATAAGGTCGCCGCCGGCCACGAGTGCGAGCACCGACGTGTTCTTGACCAGGTTGAGCGCCTGGTTGCACAGCGGCGGCAGGATGATCTTGAACGTCTGGGGCAGCACGATGTACCAGTAGGCCTGCGCACGGGTGAAGCCTTGGCTCTGGGCCGCCTCCATCTGGCCGCGCGGAACAGCCTCGATGCCGGTGCGGATGACCTCCGAGATGTAGGCCGCGTGATACAGGCCCACGCCCAAGAAGCCCAGCACGAACGGCGCGATGCGCACCGGCTGGTCGGCGCCGGTTATGGCTTGCAAAAACTGCGGACCGGCCATGTACATAAAGAGCACCTGCACGGGCAACGGGGTGTTCTGGTAAAACTCCACGTACACGCGGCTTATGGCGCGCAGCACGCGCGAACGGGTGGTGGAGAACACGCCCAGCAGCGTGCCCAGCACCAGCGACAGCAGCAGACCGGCAACGACCACCTGTAGCGTCACGCCAAAGCCCTCCCAGAAGGGCCCCATGTTTTGAAATGTCGTCGACCAACGGTCGGCGTCAAATAATCCTTCGAGCATTTGATTCCTTCCTTGGACGATGCGCCTATACAAGACCCCAGGTCTTGACCTCTTGGTCGAGCCAGCCGTCGGCCAGGCGATCGCAAATCACCTGATCGACCACGGCCGAAAGGTCGCAGCCCTTCTTGGTCGCCACGCCGTAGCCCTGCTCGCCAAACTTGACCTCGGGCTGCAGCAGCTCAACGGTCTCGTTCATGTAGCCGGCCAGCGTGGAGCGGTCCATGGCAAAGACGTCGATATTGCCGGCGTCGAGCGAACTCTTGATGATGGGATAACCGCTAAAGGCCCTAAACTCGGGCTTACAGCTAAAGCCGTTGTCCTTGATCATCTGCTCGATCAGGCCCTGCGTGGTGGCACCCTGGCTCACGCCGATGACCTTGCCGTCCAGGTCCTCAATCGAGGTAAAGCCCGAACGCTTCTTGACCATGAGTCCCACGTAGTCGGTGCGGTACGGCGTCGAGAAATCCCAGCTCTTCTTGCGCTCGTCGGTGATGGTGTAGGTCGCTGCGACCACGTCGAGTTGGCCGTTATCGATCAGCGGGCCGCGTGTCTTGGGCGTTACGTCGGTAAACTCGACAAGCTCCTGGGCACGGGCTTCCTTGTAGCTCACGCCAAAGACAGCGGCGGCGATCTGGTAGCACAAATCGACTTCCATGCCCTCAAAGCGTCCTTTGGCGGTGTCGTAATAGCCGTAGCCGGGAACATCTTTCTTGACGCCGGCATTCAGATGGCCGCGCGACTTGATGGCCGCAAGCTTGGATCCCTTGTCGGAACCCTCGCCGCTGGTGGAGTTGCCGCAACCGGTGAGCGCGGTCCCCGTCAGCGCGAGCATGCCGGCGCCCGCCAGCTGCAAAAAGTGACGGCGCGACACGGCCGCCCTCGTCATATCCGTCATGTCCATCACCGCGCCTAGTGCAGAATCTTGGACAGGAACTCGCGGCAGCGCGGGTTCTCGGGGTTATCGAAGAAGTGCTCGGGCGTGCCCTCCTCCAGGATGCGGCCGTCCTCCATAAAGATGACGCGGTCGGCCACCTGGCGCGCAAAGCCCATCTCGTGCGTCACGCAGATCATGGTGATGTCCTCCTGCGCGAGCTCAATCATAACGTCCAGAACCTCCTGGACCATCTCGGGGTCGAGCGCCGAGGTCGGCTCGTCAAACAGGATGATGGGCTGCTTGGTGCACAGGGCACGGGCGATGGCGATGCGCTGCTGCTGACCGCCCGAGAGGTTCTGCGGATACTCGCCGGCCTTATGCGCCATGCCGACGCGCTTGAGCGCGGCGACGGCGATCTCGGTCGCCTCCTCCTTGCTCTTCTTTTGCAGCTTGATGGGCGCGAGCGTCAGATTGCCCAGCACCGTCATGTTGGGATACAGGTTGAACTGCTGAAACACCATGGAGCTATATTTGCGAGCCATTTCCAGGTGATTCTTCTTAGTGAGCGGCGTACCGTCGATGATGACCTCGCCCGACGTGGGCTCCTCAAGATAATCGACACAGCGGATGAGCGTCGACTTACCCGAGCCGGAAGGCCCGATCATTACGAGCTTCTCGCCGCGCTTGACGGTGAGGTTGATATCTTTGAGCACATGCAGGTCGCCAAAGTACTTGTTGAGATGCTTGATCTCGATCATGTCTGCCATGAATGTCCCTTCCCTGCGTTTACACGAGTTGAACTATTGTACGGAAAGAACCACGTTTCCGCAGCCCACACTACATTCCCGTAAAGAACCCGCAATCTTCCACCCACTCATTGGGCACTCATTTAAGTCTGTCCCCAGTGAGCGCCCAACCGCCCTTGTTGAGCATAAGTCAGCGAAAACCCGTACACGCGAGCAAGGTGACGTGAAATGAAAGGGCGCAGACCTTATGGTCGCGCCCTTGAAATTGAACGTCAGATTGCCGCGTGTACGGGTTTGCAGCGTCGAGCCGTTACGCGGTTTGGTAAAACCGCGTAACAAATTACGCGAGTTTGGCTCCGACGATCTTTGCCGCGGCCGGCTTATCGAAGTTGCCGCCAGTGGCCTTGCCGAGTGCACCCATAACCTGGCCCATCTGCTTCTTGGACGTGGCGCCCAGCTCGGCGATGACCTGCTCGATCAGAGCCTCGAGCTCCTCGCCCGAAACCTGCGCGGGCAGCAGGCTCTCCAGAATCTTGACCTGCTCGGTCAGGTTGTCGGTACGCTCCTGGTCGGTGCCGGCCTTGATGGACATCTCCAGTGTCTCGCTCGTCTGCTTGATCAGACGCTTGATCATGCTGTTGACGTCTTCCTCGGTCACATCGCGGCGCTCATTGACCTCGATATTCTTCACCTCGGCCTTAACCTGGCGAATGATGGACAGGCGAACCTTGTCCTTGGCCTTCATGGCCGCGATCATTTCCTTCTGCAGCTCTTCGTTGGTCATCTGCAAATCCTCTCTAATAGCGTGGGCGGCACTCGCGCGAGCACCGCCCCATGATTACTCAGTCGTCGACGAATCGTCGGTCGAACTCTTGGTGATGCCCTTCAGACTCACGTTATAGGGTACGTCCTTGGGCATGGGGTTGACGGTAATGTCGGCGTCCTTCTTGTACTGCTCCAGCCACTCACTGTACGCGGTACTGGCCGCCTGCGTCTTCACCACGTTGGAGACGTACTTCTTGATGGCCTTGGGCACCTGGTTGATGTCATCAACCTGATTATCGACATGGAAGTAGTCGGTGCACTTGATGATGTGGTAGCCATAGGTCGACTCGATGACTTCGCTCACGTCGCCCTTGTTGAGCCCCTCGAGCGCCGTCTGGTAGCTGTCGACAAAGGTGGTGAGCTTATCCCAGCCCACATCGCCCTTCTTCTCCTTGGAACCGGTGTCCTCGGAGTACTGCTCAACGGCGTCCTCAAAGCTCAGCTCACCGGAGTTGATCTTGTCCAGGCACTCCTGCGCCTTGGCCTTGGCGGCAGCCTTGTCCTCGTCGGAAGCGTCGGAATCAACCTTGATCAGGATGTTCGACGAGCGACGGGCGTCGTTGTAGCTGGACAGGTTTTCGTTGATGTAATCGACAATCTCGCTGTCCTTGGGTTTGCTCGTGGGCGCGACGGCATCCTTGAGTTTCTGCTGCGCCAGACTCTCCTTGAGCGAATCCTTGTAGGTATCCTCGGTATAGCCGTAGGTCTTGAGGGTCTTCTTAAAGGCCTTGGCACCGCCCGCGCTCTTGCACGCGTCCTTCCAAGCCTTCTCGACCTCCTCGTCCGACACCGTCACGCCGTTCTCCTTCTGTGCCTGTTGAAGCAGAATCTGCTGCGTGTAGGAGTCGATGAGTTGCTTGCGATACTTCTTGGGCGTGAGGTCGTTGTCGACCAGATACTGCGCCCAGTCCTTGTCCTTGGTGTAGCCGTAGGACGTGCGCATGCTCATGATCTGCTTGGTCACGGTGTCCTCGGTGAGGTTGGTGCCGTTGATAGTAGCAGCAACACCGCCGGTCAGCTTGTAGCCCGAGGTGTCTTCGGCCTGCGACATAAGGCCGGAGCACGCCATCGCCGAGACGGAAAGCAGCATCGCCAGCACGCCGATGACCACCAGAACGATCTTGACGGTCTTGGACACGCGGGTCTTGCGCTGCTTCTTGCGAGAGTTGGAGGCGGCGCGAGCCTGCTGCTCGGGCGTCGGCTCGAGTGCGGGGTTCTTTTTCTTATTTGCCATAGTTGGCCTTTCGCATAACGAATCGAACAAACGCCATTGTGTCACAACGCAGCCCCCGCGGCACGCTTGGTGCATTGGGGACAGGTTAATCTGCACCATTTTGGTGCAAAGGGGACAGCTCTGGCAGCCGGCAGTTAGGGACGTTCCTTTTCTGCCGGCAGTTAGGGACAGTCCCCAAGTGCCGGCACATAAGGAACGTCCCTAGGTGCCGGCTTAGCCCCACCTTAGAAGTGGCGGCGGATGGCGTCGACCATGCCCTGCGGCGTGGTCTGGCCGAGCACGTCGGCTGCGGCATCGGCGTCCATAAAGATGTTCATGAGCGCCTGCAGAGCCTCGACCTGGCCGCCCGGCTCGGCGATGCCCAGATTGATGACGATCTGCGCCGGCACCGGAGCGCCCATGCCAGCCATAGCGTTAAATGTCACGGGCGCGGAGGGCTTCACCACCGCGATATA
The DNA here is from genome assembly GCA_019414205.1 of Collinsella sp. Classification (GTDB taxonomy): domain Bacteria; phylum Actinomycetota; class Coriobacteriia; order Coriobacteriales; family Coriobacteriaceae; genus Collinsella. The sequence goes on from DXML01000004.1 coordinate 6,372, forward strand.
GGGCTTGGCCACAAACCCCGGATCGGTATGCGGAATGGCAATGTTTGCCGCCGGCATGGCAAGACCCGTGGGATAGGCATCCTCGCGCGTGCGAACGGCGTCGAGCCAACCGTCGGCAATGTAGCCGCGCGGAGCAAGCTCACTCTCGAGTTGCGCAAACACCTCACCCGGCGTCGCACACTCCCAATCAAAAAACACCAGCTCAGGCGTAAACAGCGCTTCGTTATCCGCCATGCGCTCACCTCTCTCACCTAGTCATTCAGGAACGTCCCCGATGACTACCCAAAACAAAAGGTGGCCACGCGCGCCTTGGCGCCAATGACCACCCTGACCACTCAACTAAATTGTACTGTGCGCCGCTAGACGCGGGGCGCATCAATTGCGACCTTGCCGCTCTCCAGCACGTGGACGCGGCCGTCGGCGAACATTTGCACGACCTCGGGATACAGCACGTGCTCAATCGCGTGGATGTGCTCCTCGAGCGCGTCGACATCCCAGCCCTCCTCGACAGCCAGCGCACGCTGGGCGATGATGGGACCGTTGTCGTAGACCTCGTTGGCAAAATGCACGGTCACGCCAGTTACCTTGACGCCGCGCGCAAAGGCATCGTCAATCGCATGCGCACCGGTAAAGCTCGGCAGCAGCGCCGGATGCAAGTTGACCACGCGGTTGGGAAACGCCGCCAGCAGCGGTGTGTGCACCATGCGCATATAGCCGGCCATCACCACGTACTCGCAGCCGCGCTCGAGCAGCTCGTGCGCGATGATCTCGTCGGCGGCAATAGGGTCGGCATAGACATCCTTGGACAGCGTGAGCGTCTGGATGCCCGCGCGCTCAGCGCGCTGCAAACCCTTAGCCGAAGGACGGCTCGACACCACAAGCTCAATCGAGGCGTTGAGCTTACCGGCGGCGATCAGATCGATCAGCGCCTGCAGGTTGGTACCCGAACCGCTGATGAGCACACCGATCTTGAGCGGCTCGACCGTATCGGTGCCGGTCGGACGGGTGTAGGGCACAAAGCCCAGGCCCTCACTAGCAGCCATCTGCTCGTTAGCGCTCATCGGAGTACACGACCTTACCGGAACCCTCGACGCACTCGCCCACGCGGAACGGCTTCTCGCCCAGCGCGACCAGGGCTTCGGTAACCGCGGCCTCGTCCTCGGGGGCGACGATCAGGCACAGGCCGACGCCCATGTTGAAGGTCTTGCATGCCTCGTTGGGCGCGAGCTCGGCCTGACGCGACACGTAGGTGATGACGGGCGGAACGTCCCAACCCATCTCGGCGCCGTTGCGGGTGACCACGGCGTCGACGTCGTCGGCGAGTGCACGGTTGAGGTTCTCGGTAATACCGCCGCCGGTGATGTGGGCGATAGCATGCACGTTGACGCCGCCGCGCAGCAGCTCCAGGATCGGCTTGACGTAGATGCGCGTGGGGGCCAACAGAGCGTCTGCCAGCGATGCACCGCCGAGCTCCTCGAGCGGACGGCTCAGCTCCTCGGCCTTAGCGGCGGCCTCGGGCGTGCCCGGCTTAATGCCGTCGACGCCAATGACCTTACGCACGAGCGAGTAGCCGTTGGAGTGCACGCCGGTGGAAGGCAGGCCCAGGATCACATCGCCCGGGCGGACGTTTGCGGGGTCGAGCATCTTGGGACGGTCGACGACGCCCACGGTAAATCCGGCAAGGTCGTAGTCGGCAGGAGCCATGACGCCCGGGTGCTCGGCCATCTCACCGCCCACGAGCGCGCAGCCCGCGAGCTTGCAGCCGTCGGCCACACCCTTGATGATCTTTGCCATGTGCTCGGCCTCGATGTGACCGATGGCGACGTAGTCCAGGAAGAACAGCGGCTCGGCGCCCGAAGCCAGAATGTCGTTGACGCACATAGCGACCAGGTCCTGGCCCACCGTCTCGTGACGGTCCATGATCTGGGCGAGCACGAGCTTGGTGCCCACGCCGTCGGTACCGCTAATCAGGATCGGGTCTTCCATATCCTTAAGCGCGGCAGCCGAGAACAGGCCACCGAAGCCGCCGATGCCGCCGATAACCTCGGGGCGATTGGTGTCCTTGACCATCTGCTTAATCGCGTCGACGGCGCGGCCGCCCTCAGCGGTATCGACGCCGGCATCCTCATACGTCACATGCTTGCTGTCGCTCATCTGAGCCTTCCTCTCCCACTACCGTGGCGCCGCGCGGGCGCCAAACGGTGCTCATAGTTGTCCTCGATTCGGTGCATGCCATAACAGCACGCGCCGTCATATCAACAAAACAGCAGGTAAAACCTACCAAAATAAACCTGTCCCCATATGGCAGGTTTTATGCCTCGCCGTGCTCCTCTTCCCAGCTGCGGTCGTCGTATTTCTCGATCACGGCGTCGTCGTCAAAGTGCAGCGGCTTGTCCAGGTTGCGGGGCTTAAAGCCCTCCATAAACTTGTCGCGGCCAAAGCTCTCGGGAATCGCCACGGGGTAGCGGCCGGTAAAGCACGCATCGCAGTAACCGCCCTTGGGCATGACCTTAAGCAGGCCCTCGACCGAAAGGAAGGCCAGCGAATCGGCGCCGATATACTCGCAAATCTCGTCGACCGTCTTGTTGGCGCTGATAAGCTGCGACTGCACGTCGGTATCGATACCGTAGAAGCACGGCCAGATGACCTCGGGCGAGTTGATGCGGATATGAATCTCCTTGGCGCCGGCGTTGCGCAGCATCTTGACGAGCTGCACCATGGTGGTGCCGCGCACGATGGAGTCGTCGATGACGACCAGGCGCTTGCCCTCGATGTTGTCGCGCAGCGGGTTGAGTTTCATACGCACGCCCATGGCGCGCAACTCCTGCGTAGGCTCGATAAACGTACGGCCCACGTAGCGGTTCTTGATAAGGCCCTCGCCAAAGGGAATACCGCTCTCGTGCGAATACCCCTCCGCAGGCGGCAGGCCGGAGTCGGGCACGCCGATGACCAGGTCGGCCTCGACAGGCTCCTCATGTGCCAGCTGACGACCCATGTCGTAACGGCAGGCATAGACGCTCTTGCCGTTCATGATGGAGTCGGGGCGGGCAAAGTAGACCTGCTCAAAGATGCAGTTGGCGGGCTCTTCGGCTGCAGGCACGCCCTGCTCGGATACCAGGCCCTCGGCGCTGATGCGCAAGATCTCGCCGGGACGGACGTCACGGACGTACTCGGCACCCACGATGTCGAGTGCGCAGGTCTCGGAAGCAACGACCCAGCCGCCGGCGCGCGTGACACGGACGGCGGAGTCGACCGTCGCGGCGCCGTCCTGCGACGGCAGCTGCGAAACGGCTGCGGCATCGGCCTGGTCCAGACCCTCGTCCACCAGCTTGCCCAGCACGAGCGGGCGAATGCCGTGTGGATCGCGGAATGCGTAGAGCGCCTGCTCGTTGATGAGCGTCATGGCGTAGCCGCCGCGCACGAGCTCCATGGTCTTGCGAATACCCTCGCGCAGGTGGCCCGTACGCTGGGTAAAGTAGCCGATAAGCTTGGTCGCGACCTCGGAATCCGAATTGGAGAGGAACGGCACGCCCAGCTCGATCAGCTGACGGCGCAGCTCGTCGGTGTTGACGAGGGTGCCGTTGTGCGCGAGCGCGATAATGACGCTGTTGATGGTAGAGAGGTGCGGCTGAGAGGCTTCCCAGCTCTTGGCACCGGCGGTGCCATAGCGCACGTGGCCCACGGCCAGCTGGCCGGAGAGCGTCGACAGGTCGGCGTTGGAGAACACGCGGTCGAGCAGGCCCAGATCTTTGCGGACCATAACCGTGCCGCCGTCACCCACGGCGATTCCAGCCGATTCCTGGCCACGGTGCTGCAGCGCACGCAGGCCAAAGTACGTCAGTCGAGCCACGTCGCGATCGGGCGCCCATACGCCGAAAATGCCACATTCCTCATGCAGCTGGTCGGAGTCCGGATCATACGTCGACATGGTGTTCACCTGTCCCGCGGCACGCTCGGCCGCGCGGATGGTTTCTTGAGACATGGTATCCCCTCAGAGCCTCGTATTTTTGGCGTTACCCGCCTTATTATACGCACGGCGCGACGTGCTCCCCAGCGCATGAGCAGCGCTTTTTAAAAGCCCACCGAGCTAATAATCAGTTTTGTTGCCAAACATTTTATCGGTCTGTCCAGTGTAAGTGCCCGCGCCCCCAGATGGCCGCCGCGTCTGCCGTTGGGGATTACAAAGTTGCAATTGGGACGTTCGTCCTGTCTTTTGGCAGGTCGGCGGCGTATCCTTATAACCTACAACAAAGCGAGAAAGGTTCTGTATGGATCGAAACGAACTCGACCCTAGCGTCCCCAGCGCCACAGAGGTCAAGAAGATTCCCCTCATCATTAAGGTGTACGCCGTCCTGTGCATCCTTTCCGGCGTGGGCACGCTCCCGTCGGTCGCTGCCTTTATGTGGCAGGTCATCACGGCACTTGTTAACGGCAACGCCACCGAAAAGCTCGGCGACAACACGCTCGTCGCAGTCGGCCTTATCGTCGCCGGCATCATGCTCTCTGCGGCAAGTGCCGTCATCCTAATCATCTTTGGCCTGGACCTTATCAAAAACCAGCGCCGCAACGCCGCCCGCCTGTCCTACATCCTTATTGCATTCACCGTCGTCGAGCTTTTGGTCGACGTGATGCTCCAGGGTATCGGGCCCTTCTTGCTGCGCCCCGCTATTCAGCTCGGCATCCTCATCGCGCTTTCGGCCACCGTCGACCCCACGCTGCGTCAGGAGCGCGAGCTGCAGCGCCGCCTGCAGGAGATGCTCGACCGCGATGCCGCCGCCGAGGGCATGCTCGGCCGCGATGAGACCGGCGAGGGCTACATCAAGCTCAACTACTTCAACCTGTTCTGGGTATTCTTCGTCTGCTGCGTACTGGGACTTATCTTGGAGGACATCTGGCACATGACGGTCAACGACCCGGGCGTCTACCAGGACCGCGCCGGCATGCTGTTTGGCCCTTTCAGCCCCATCTACGGATTTGGCGCCGTGCTCATGACCATGGTGCTTAACCGCTTCTACAAAAAGAACCCCATCATCATTTTCCTGGTGAGCGCTGTGCTCGGCGCGAGCTTTGAGGTGTTCGTGGGCTGGTTTATGCAGACCGCGTTTGGCGTGGTCTCGTGGAGCTACTCGCACATAACGCTGTTTGGTTTGCCCGATCCGCTCGTGGTCCTCACGGGCGGACGCACCTGCACGGGCTTTGCCTGCCTGTGGGGCCTAGGTGGCCTCATCTGGATCAAGCTGCTGCTACCGAGGCTGCTTAAGCTCATCAACAAGATCCCCTGGAAGAGCCGCTACTCGGCCACCGTCATCTTTACCGTCATTATGCTGGTCGACGGCGTCATGACGCTGCAGTCGCTCGACTACTGGTACCAGCGCGTTAACGGCACGGAGCCGGACATTCCCGTCGCACAGTTCTACGGCAAGTATTTCGATAACGACTACATGGAGAACCGCTTCCAGAGCATGACCATGAGCCCCAAGGACGCCACGCGCGTTTAGCGCCCGCCGCGCCCAAAACGCAAAATGCCCGCCGGTATCACACGTACCGGTGGGCATTTTTATAAACGATCCTTCTATCGACGCAATCCTCTATGCCTCGCGCTCGACCTCACTCACGCATTCGTTCTTGATGGTGCCAACGAGCGCCTGCAGTGCATCGACCACGTGTGGGCGAATGTCCCCGCCGATAAGCACGAGCATGATGTCGTCACCTACGGTAAGCTCGCCGCTTGCCAGCCACACGCGCACATAGCCGATACCCGGCATCGCGCGCGTAGTCTCGATAGCAGACCGTACCTTTTCGGCGTCGTAGTCAAAGACCATGCCGCCCACCCTGTGGCCTGGCGCCACGCCATCGGTCTCGACTCCGCGCACCTCAGCCTTGGGCGTCGCGCGCACCACACCGTTATGCGTCAGATACATCCCACAGCCTGCCGCCGAAGCATCGGCCTTGGCCTCGCGCAGCCAAGCATCAATCGAAGGCATCAATTTGCCACTCTCGAGCATCATTTCTCCCTTACCGTCGTCGAGTAGCCAATTTGGGACGGGGCCTTTTTAGCTACTCTCGAACAACTTATTCCTCGACCGGCGTGAGCACCATGACGGCGCGTGTGTTGCTCAGCGACAGCGAACGACAGGTCACAAGCGTTACAACCTTAGTTGCCGAAGCGGCACGATCGGTAGCATCACTCGCCACGGCGGAAGCGCCGTCGAGCATCTCGGACAGGTAGTTCTTGAGTCCGTCGTCGCCCTCAAAATTGGTCGTGCGCGCCTTGGCATACGTGTCCTCGACCACCTTGGTCGCCAGCGGACGCAGCTTATACGTCGCATCGCGCGTGATGTAGTACACAAACTCGATGCTATCGAACGTCGCCTGATCAGTGGTGTCCGAAATCACGTTGAACATCGATCCGTCGTTCATATGGTGGCCGTAGATCGTGGTCTGCTGGTCGACCATTCCCGGCGCGGTGTCATCGCTATCCAGGAAAATGGCACCGGACGCGTTAGCCGTTCCGTCGAACAGCGTGTTGAGGTATTTGGAGTTGTTGTTGGTCTGCACCACGGGATAGTTGATATTGGTTCCCGGCACGTAAATCCAACCCACAATCTCGGGGTTCGTCTGAGCAAGCGCATCAAAGTCGATAATCGGCACGCCGCTGGCGTCCTTATCGCTTACATATTGCTTCTCGATTTTCTGATACGAATCGCTCGCCTGCTTATAGCCAATCTGGGCATTAATAAAGATAGCGGCGGCGGCGACAATCAGGCCGATACCGATGATGATGAGCAGAATGGGAATAATGGAGTGGCGCTTTTTGCGCGGCGGCTCGGTGCGATCCGACGGCGCGGCATGCGATGAAGACCGGGGCGGCTTCTTAGCGGAGCTATAAGACGAAGGACGATATGCGGCCGGCGCGTCCTGTCGACGATGCGTCGCCGGTGTCACGGGGCGCGGCGCGCGCGGCTGCTGAGGAGAGGATGTCCGACCCTGCTGTGCCGCACGGGCAGCACCCGGCTTCGACGGATCGGGAATCTGAGAAGCCTTGAATCGTTTTCCCTGATAATCGGACATGGCTCTCCTTATACTGCGGTGAAACGGCGGAACGCTTAGGCGTCAGCCATCTCCTGCTTCATCTTCTCGATAACCTTGCGGTACTCGGGGTCGCAAGCACCCAGAATCTGTGTGGCATAGATGGCGGCGTTCTTGGCACCGTTGATGGCAACGCAGGCCACGGGCACGCCCGAAGGCATCTGCACCATCGACAGCAGCGAATCCATACCGCCCAGGTCACTCGTCTTCATAGGCACGCCGATAACCGGCAGCGGCGTAAAGGCAGCCACGACACCACCCAAGTGAGCGGCCTTGCCGGCGGCGGCGATAATCACTTTGATACCGCGATCGGCGGCAGTCGAAGCCCACTCGTGGACCTTCGCCGGCGTGCGGTGCGCGCTCGCAATGACGAGCTCATAGGGCACACCCAGTGCCTCGAGCTCGGCGGTGCAGCCTTCCATAACGCCCAGATCGGACTTGGAACCCATGATGATCCCGACAACCGGCTTCTGATCTGCCATAAACATAGACCTCCTGTTGAGAGCGGTGACGCAGCGAATCCGCGACCCTTAACTGCAAATAATTCAAGTATAGCCACCGATGCCGATGTGTTCGGTGAGAGACGGAATGCTTTGCGAGATTAAGGCCGAAGGGTCGGAGCTTTCCGCCTACATTCAAAAAGCATGCCCACCGTCCTTGGGTGGGACGGCGGGCACGCTTGCTTAGCTGTTGCTGGGGCTACTTGGCCTTGCTGCGACGATGGAAGAAAGCGCCGATCGCGGCGATGATGGCGCCGAGACCACCGACGGTCACGACGGTCGCCGCCGTCTGGTCGCCGGTATTGGGGATCGCCGAACCGTTCTTCTTGCTGCCCTGGGCCTTGTCGCCTGCGGGCTTGCCCGCCTGGTTGCCGCCGTTCGAGCCATTGCCGGAACCCTGGTTGCCCGAGCCGCCCTGGTTGCCGGAGTCGGCATCCCTGAGGCTCTCAATGGCCAGCTTGAGCTGGTCATAGGCCGCCTGGAGCTGGGTGTCGGAAGCATTCTCATCACCCAAGACGTCCTCGGCGTAGGTAATGGCATCCGTCAGGGCCTTGACAGACTCGTCCGTCTTGCCCCTGGTGTCAGTCTCCTTCGCCTGCTTGACCAGGGCCTTGAGCTGCTTCTTAGTCGGATTCTCGACCGGGACCACCGGGGTCTTCTCGAGCGCGCCGCGGGCGCTCTCGAGCGCCCTGAGCGCCTGGTCGACCTCGTCCTGCGTGGCGTCCTCATCGCTCAAGATGGCGCGGGCGCTCGCCAGGGCGTTCTCGAGCGCCGTCCAGGAGGCCTCGGTGTAGTCACCGGCCTTGAGGTCGCCGGCAGCAACCTCGGCATCAACCTTTTCGATCGCGGTAGCGAGATCATCCTTCGCCACCGGATCGGGGACGGCCGTACCGTAGAACTTGAGCTCCGCCATGCTGCAGTAGGCATCAACGTCGCCACCGCCGGCGTGAATCACCTTGACGGTCACGTAGCGACCGCGCGCGGCGCCAAAGCTCATCTGCTTCCAGTCGCCACGGTCGGTGAGCACGCGGCCGTCGTTGTCGAAGGCGAACGTACCCATCGACGCGGCGGTGCCCATCTCATAACCGTCGGCAGTGTCGGAGACCAGTATCTCGGCCTCGAAGATATCGCCGTTAGTGCCGCCGTCCTGGCGCGGCAGGAATGTAACGTCGGTGAGATCGTAGTCGCGGCCCAGGTCGACACTCAGATACTGGGGCATACCGGTCCCATGGGCCCAGTCGCTGTGCCAAAGCGTCCGCTCGTCGCCGTCGAGAGCGTTGACGGCGTTGCTGCCCTCGTAGTCGGCCTCACTCGAGAAGTCGGCCACCTTGACGTTCTTGCGGTTCTCGGGCGTGTTGATGAGGATCTTCTCATCGACAGGGCGCATCTTGAGGCCGTCGATTGCCTTCTCGATCTTGGCAGTGGCGTCTGCGACATCCTTCTTGCTATAGCTGCCCTGGCCGCTGTCGAGGAGCTTCCGAGCCGCCTCGACCGCAGTGGTGAGAGCTGCATAGGAATCCTTGGTGTAGACGGACTCGCTGTAGCCCGCGGCCTTGGAAAGCGCTGCCACGAGCGCAGAGGTATCGACACCAGCCTTGACCTCGACCTCATAGGATGCGGTCTTGGAGGGGTCGAGTACCGACGCCACCGTGATCTTTGCCTTGCCGGCCTTGTTGGCACGCAGGTAGTAGCTCACGCTATCGCCAGCCTGAACAGCGGAGACGCTTACCACAGAGGGGTCGGAGCTCTCGACCGTCACATAGGGGTAGCCAGCGCTCTCAGGCGTAGCCTTGGCGTCGACGGGCGTAATGTCGCCTTCAAAGAACTCGGTCTGGTTCTTGCCTAGCTCGACACCCTCGATGGCCTCGACACCCTGCGTGTAGTTGAAGTTGACCTCACGCAGTGTGAGCATCTGGTCACCCGATGCCTCAAGCGGCGTGACCTCGACCTTGGTCGCCTTCTTGCCCTTGTTCTCGGCAGAGAGGCCAAAGGCGTAGCGAGCCAGGAAGGAATCGTACTCCCCGCCCGCGAACTCTTGGGTCGAGCCATCCTCGAACGTCACGACAGCCTTGATCTTCTGCACGGTTCCGTTGCCACCGTTGCGGTTAACGACCTCGACACTATCGAGTTTCGACGGCGTCTTAAATGCGAATGTCATCGTGGTGGGAAGCTTCACGTAACTCGGAAGCTTACCCTCGCTGTCCCAGTTGCCGCTCCAGTCCCATAGGAACTCAAAGCCGTTGTCGCCCTCGTTATTATCGAACAGCGCGTTATAGCTCTTCTGCTGGATAAGTTTCTCGACGTTGGTCCCGTCGTCGGTCGTGAGCTCATCGTTGGTCATCGTGATGTTGAAGGCATCCTGACCGTACTCGGCGACCGTTGGCTGAGGAACATCCGGCATCGTCACCGTGCCGTCGCTCGCAAACTCAAGCGCGTCGCATGCCGGACCGATGAGCCAAGATGTCGAGGGCAGTTCGACCTTGCCGGCGGTCTTGGCCTTGAGCTTGAAACTCGCCACCGCGCCGGTACCGTTGTAGAGCTTGCCATCGCCGCGGTTGGCAAAGGCGAGATTGATAGTCTGCGTTCTGTCCGCGAACTGGACCTTCTCGCGAGACAGGTTCTCCATGCCGGCAGTCGAGCCGTCCTGCGCGATGCTCTCGGACACAAACTCGAACTGGTCGCTCTTGAAGTTGACGAGAGCGCCCAGGGCGTTGACGTTCTTGGCGTCGGCCGCATAGACATCAACGGTGATCTCATCACCAGCCTCGACCTCGGTCTTGCTCGGTATCACCGCGAGCGAACCTGCGACCTTGCCCTTTTGTTTAGTGCCACCGTCAAGACCCGCCATGGTGAACGAGTAATCGTAGACGTCGTAAACGCCGTTATCGTTGAGGTCGGCGAAGTGGTCGCGGATCTGCGAACCGAACGTCGGGGTATCGGGCTCGCGATTCTCGAGGCCCAGGTAGTTCTTCATGTTGGAGTAGTCTCCGTCGGAGATCGTGGCCTTGTTGAGGTTGGAGCCCACGGCGAAGCCATCCGTGCCGTCGGTCTTGTAGATGGCAATCTCGGACGCGGAGAAGAAATTGCCGACCGAGGCGAGCGGTGTCATGCGCACGTAACGGGCGGCCACGGTGCCGTCAAACGCTACCGTCTTACAATCAGCGGAACGTGCCCAATCGACCTCCTGGCTCGTCCAGTGGACGCCATCGAGACTCGTCTCAACACGCATCTTGGTCACAGTGCCGTTGCCGGCGTCATCGCGCGGATAGTACTCGAGCTTATCGAGCTTGTAAGCGCGTCCATAGTCAACGGTAAGCGCCTTGCCCAGATCGTTGCCACCGGAGTGGAAACCGCCGTCGCCCGACTGGAACTCATGGTCGAAGGCGAGCTCGGCCTTATGGCTGCCGTAAAGTGAGCCCTCCCAGGTGATTTGCTCGGCGTCGGGGACGTTCCGCCACGGATCGAGTGCGGAGTTCGCCTCGAGCACATCGCTCCAGGCGGAGTAACCCTCGGCGTTGCGCGAACGAATCTGGTAGGTGTGCTTGCTATTGTAGGCGAGGTCGGTGTGCGTGAACTCGGCCGCATCACCCACGGCAAACACAGTGCCGTCGACCTTAAGGTCGTAGGAGGTAGCACCATCGACCTTTCCCCAGGTGAGCTTGATGCTCGTTGGGGTCGTGACGTCCTCGGGGGCAGCAAGGTTCGTGGGTGCGGAGAGGTTCTCGTTGAGGCGATCGGCTGTGAGCGTTGCGTCGGCGTTCACGAAACCGCCCAGCTCGAGCGTCTGCGCCGCTGCAGCAACATCGGTCTTCGCGAACTTGACGTAGACCTTGGGGTTCGTGGTGATCTTGGTGTTGTTGAAGCTCTCGCCCTGCTCGGCCTCGGTGCCGTCCGCATCGCTGCCGTAGTGGTTGAGGTTGGGGGTCTTGCTGTAGAAGTAGACCGCCTGGCCGGCCTCGGGGGTCGCGGCGTCAAAGGTCTCCTGCGAGTTGACCTCAACCACGTTGAGTGCGGATCCGCCGTTCTTGGCGACGACGCTCGTGGGCTTGGCGGACACATTGGCCACGAAGGTCGTGGTGCGGTTGGAGTCGTAGCCGTTGTAGCCGCCCTGCGAGGCCTCGGCGGTAAAGGTCGCGGTGCCGCCTGCGGCCTTGGAGCTGTAGACGGTGCTCACATGCTCACCGTAGGAGATATTGTCGATCGTGCCGTAGGAATCGTCCTCAGTCGTGTTGTTTTCGATGGAGGAGCCGTCGTCCTCGTACTGCGTAAAGGTGCCGTCGCCCTCGGTGGCGAAGAACTCGACGATACGCTGACTGCGGTCGGTACCCTTGGTGTTGGTGTCGCTCACTGCCTCGGGGTTGTTGTTCTCGGCGTACATCGGCACGATAGCGTTGGCCTTCACAAACAGCGGCAGCTTCCAAAGCGGAGCCTCGTAGTTGTTGAGAACCTGGCCGCCGCGATACTGCTTACCCGAGAAGTAATCGATCCAGATGGTGGGATTCTCGTCGGTGCCGTAGTTGGGGAGGTAGATCCCATTGCGAATGTCGTTGCCGTTCTCATCTGCCTGGGTATCCTGATACACCGGTGCCACTAGGAAGTTCTCACCGAACATATACTGGTACTGCGTCGAAGTGCTTGCGGCGTACTCGGAGTTGTCAGAAAGCAGCATGGCGCGGATCATGGGCAGGCCGGCATCGCCGTTACCCGTGTCGATGTTGGCCGCCGAGGCCGCGCTCGTGTAGATATAGGGCATGAGCTGCGCCTTGAGCTTGAGATAGAAGCGCGAGATGCCTGTGTAGGGATCGCCGTGCGTCATGGGCGATTTACGGTAGGTGCCCCAACCGTCCATGTCGAGCATAGAGGGCGTGAACGTCTTCCACTGGTAGTCACGCGCAGAGATGATGGGGTCGCCGCCAAAGATGCCATCCATGTCGGAGCCGATGTTGGGGTTGCCCGAAAGACTCTGACCGATATACGTGGGGATATGGAAGCGAATGTACTCCCAGTTACCGCCATACTGGTCGCCGGTCCAAATGCCACCAAAGCGCTGCGTGCCGGCCCAACCATCGAGCGTGATGATGTTGGGGCGCTTGTTAGCGCCGGTCGTCACCGTGTCATAAGCTGTCTTGATGCCATTAAGACCAAAGGAGTAGCCAGATCCAACCCAGGCAACGTCGGTCTTAAGGGTAGTGATGCCTCCCGTCTTGACCTCGGCGTCGAAGTCGCGAAGCAGATGCCACGGGGTCTCAGGGTTGCTGTCGGGCTCAAGGTTGGACTGGGTCCACAAGCCCGTGCTCACACCCTTTGAGTTGGCATACTCGGTGAACTTCTTAAGGTTGTCGACGTTGGCACGCACAGCGTTAAGACGGTCGGCCGAGCTCGCTCCGTCGGAGTTGACGCCGCCGGTCTTGTAGTAACCGTTCTGGCCATAGCCGGCGCCGTAGCCGTCGTTCGGCAGGAACCAGCCGAGCGGCATGTCGCTGTCCTCGTAGTCATCGATAACCTGCCGAGCAGAGAACCGGCGGTCGAAATCGGTCGCTTTCATGTTCTCGGTATCAACCGTAGGGCCCTCACCGTTGAGCGTCTCGGCCGCAAGTGTGCCGTCGAGCTTGTAGCCCGTCGACATGCCAGACTCGTACTTAACGTCGCCCTTCTCGCTCGAGGACTTGCTGCCCTTGGTCTCCCACTTCTTTTGACCCGAGGTCGTTGACCAGCCATCACGGTTATAGGCATTAAGATGACCAAGGTAGAACCCGTACTCGGGCAGCAGTACCGGGTTACCGGTCACCTTGTAGTAGTCCTGCAGCATCTCAGTTGCCACGTTCGAAGCTCCCTCGTTGGTCGCCACGAAGTAGTAGGCATCAAACTCATTCTCGCTGTGCAAAGTCGTGACCGTCGATGAGTCCGTGGAACCGAAGTCGTAGGAACCCTCTGCAAACGTGTTTCGGAGCACGCCGTAGCCGTCACTCGTCCAATAAAACGGGTTGGGCGAGGCAACGCCGCCATCGGTCCAGTTGTTCGTGTTGGAGATGGCGATGGTCTGGTTGGTGTGCAGGAAGCGTCCGTTCTGGGTGCCGCCGCCAAAGAAGTTCTCGGACTTCTCCTTGGCGAGCGTCTGGACGGTACCCTTCTTATCAAGGTCGAGGGACGCGGACTCGGAAACCACGACACGGTCGCCTGACTTGATACTCATCTTGCCAGTCGCCTTGTCCAGGATCACGGTCGCCTTTCCGCCGGTGATCTCGATAGTGTCGCCCTTGTCGGCAACCGTCGCACTCGGCTTGCTGTAGGTGTCCGAGGTATCGGGCTGAGCCTGGATCTTAGCCGTGTGGGACTTACTGCGCGGCGTGGCGTACTCGGAAAACTCACCCTTGGGGTCGACGTTATAACGGAAAATACCGTCCTCGAGGAACGTAATACGGCCCTTGATGCCGTCAGCGAAATCGATGTCGACGACATTCGAGGCAGACTGGGACACGGTCGCCGAGTCGACGCCCTTGAGTGGCGTGGCAATCGCCTGCTGGGGATTGGCAAACACGAGCGTCGCTGCAGTGGCAACGAGGACCGCGCTTCCCTTCACCCACCGTTTCGTAAAAATGGAATTCCTGCGCACCTGGTCTCCTTTCTTCCGAGATGCTGAGGTGCCGAGGACGCCCCCCCCCGGCAGCATGGGAAAACGTATCAAACGGGGATGTTCGGTACATTCCGCACAATGGGGCCACCCGTTACCAAGGGGCCAACTGGTAGTAACCAGATAGCCACCTACTAGGTCATATCAATATATGGGAGCACTTGCGCAACCAAGTTCGGAAGTCCACCAGCGGCAGTAAAATGAGCGTCAGCGGCAAGGTGGGCTTAATAAGCCATACCAATTGGTTCTTCAGTCAAATACCAATCTAGCAAAAATGTACTGTTTGTCTGGTATTACACAGACCATACCTTTCCCTCGGGAACTGGGCTTCGCGAAGTTTCCCGAGGGAAAGGCTCAGCCGCCATCCTGCAACCTACCGGGGATTGCCATGACGTACGTTGGCTGATTTGGTTTGGAATGAGATGTTGACGGTGGCTGATGGGCACAACTGTCCCGGGTGCATTTCAAGATGCACCTAAATGTCTGTCTTTATCCTTATAGATTGTCCAGGTAGTCGTCGGCATCATAGGTAAGGCTGTAAGCTTTATTCAGGATGCGCACGAGCTCCTGGGCATCGTGCTCGCCGAGCGCTGAGAGTTGTTTCGAGAGCGATGCCACACTCTCGGCATTTTTTTTCGCCGCGAAATCACGGCCTTCCTCGGTAATGCTCACCAGCACACGCCGACGATCGTTTGGATCAGTCCTGCGCTGAACGTAACCCTTACTCTCGAGTGAATCCAAGATATGCGACATGCGCGCACGGGAGAATTTCAGCTTCTTGGCAATCTCGGAGGGAATGACATCACCGTCAATACCCGATAGATACTGTAAAACCGGTGCCTCGCCCACACTGGCGCCGCCGGCAGCACTCAAGGATCCCTTGGCAAGGGAACGTGAGTACACAATCAGTTTTCGAGCGACGTCATCGTAATCCACTGGGGATATTGTCCTTTGCCACTGGGGATATTGTCCTTTGCAACTCTAGAAGGGCCATAAAACCGTCATTTGCCGTACAATAGTTAACATTCGCAACAATTATTTATGATACCCCAACGCGGAAGTCTATTGCTCGTCCTTCTTGCGTCGCATAAGCTCCTCAACGTCGACACCAGCGGCCTCGAGCATGCGCTCGACATTCTTTTTGGCGTTGGTCGTGCCGACCTTAAGCACGATCGAAAGCGGAGTGCCCACCACCAGGCACACGATGCCCACGGGGACACCCCAGCCGGGGCCGCCCTGCATACCCCACATCCCCATCAAAAAGCCAATCGCCACGAGCGAATAGCCCAGGCGCAGCCAAACATTGAGCCGCTGAATAGCATCGGTCTGCATCTTTGCCTCGCGAATCAAGTCGTCGCGCGAAAGGTCGTGTCCATGTTTCTCGTGCATATGGTCCTCCTCGTGCAAAGTGTGCATCATGCGCAAGTGCATCGTTTGTCGAATACGTCATCTTTCAAGAGCAATATAGCGGGTGTCGTGTAGGCGATGGAGGTCGCTGGCCATATTGCCCTTGAAGGGCGGCGCAAAATCAGAAGGCCGTGCGGTTGAGGCCGCACGGCCTTACAGGGGGCCAGGGGATGATGACTAGTAGCTCAGTGCCGGGTCGAAGAAGCCAATGAGAACGCCCACAAATGCGATCACAACGAGGATCAGCATCATAACGATGGGGTTGACCTTCTTCTTGGTCATCATGTACCAGCAGAAGATGATGAAGATCATCGGCAGCAGGTGCGGATAGATGCCATCGAGCGTGTCCTGGAACTTACCGCCACCGGGCAGCACCAGGTTGGGGCTGCAGGTGATGGAGACCCAGGTAGCACCGACTGCACCGATGACCATGGTACCGACCATCACGATGGAATCACGCAGAGCCTTGGCCTTGGGGCCGACGAGGGCCTCGACCGCCTTGCCGCCGAGCTCATAGCCCTGGTTGTAGGCAAAGCGCATGCCAAGGAACATGAGCAGGTTCCACACGACAATATAGAAGATGGCGCCGAGCGGGGAGCCGCCGGTCGAGAGACCGAGGGCAATACCGAGCAGGATCGGGATCAGGGTACCGACGATCAGCGAGTCGCCAAGGCCGGCGAGCGGGCCCATGAGGCCGGCGCGGATGCCGTTGATGGCGTCGTCGTCGATGGCCTCGCCGTTTGCGCGAGCCTCCTCGAGGCCGGCGGTGACGCCGACAATCATGGTGCCGATCTGCGGCTCGGTGTTGAAGAACGCGGAGTAGGTCTGGAGGGCCTGCTTCTGCTCCTCGGGCGTGTCGTAGAGCTCCTCGACAATCGGAAGCATGGCGCACAGGTAACCGAAGGTCTGCATGTGCTCCTGCGAGAAGCAGGTCAGGTTGCCATAGGACCAGTTACGGAACGACTTGGCAAGCGTTTTCTTAGAGAGTTTCTTCTTCTCTGCCATTAGATGTCCTCCTCTTCCTCATCATCTGAGCCCGAGGCGATAGCTGCCTTGGGAGCGTTTGCGAGGTCGATCTTGAGCGAAGCGATCTCATAGTTGATCAGGGCGAAGAAGCAGCCGATGCCGGCAGCGGCGATCAGGTTGCAGCCCATAACAGCGGACAGGGTGAAGCCGAAGAAGAACGTCAGGAAGTCCGTGGGCTTAGAGATGACCTGCTTGAGCAGGATGGCGATACCGACGGTAGGCAGCAGCGAGCCGACGGTAAACAGCGTCTTCATCGCGATGCCGTCCATGGGCATGTAGGTCTTCATGAGGTCGACCATGGCGGTGCCGCCCATGGTGATGATGAACGTCGGGAGGAACGAGCAGACGATGTGACCGATCCAAGGCAGAACGTTGTTGACCAGGTAGAGCTTGTGGAGATCGCCCTTCTCGAGCCACTTCCAGCCCATGCCCTGCCACACCAGGTTGATGGTGGCGGTGCCATAGAAGAGCACAGTGCCGAGCGTGCCGACGGCGGCACCGAGGGATGCGGCCATGCCGGCAGCCTCAGCGGAGGCGGGATCGATGCCCGAGTTCTTGATGGCGAGGATCGCCAGCGGGATGCCGATATAGGACACGGCGCGGACGTCGGCGGAGACGGTTCCGCCGGGGGTCACGAGAGCGATGTAGACAACCTGGATGGCAGCGCCGACGAGGATACCCGTCTGCATATCGCCCATGATGATGCCGACGATGAGGCCGGCGACCAGAGGACGACCCAGAGTGTAGCTGCCGATCGTCGTGCCGCCCATGCCAGGCAGTGATGCCAGGCAGGCGAACAGGCCGAACAGCGCGGCTTGGAATGCATTGATTGCCATGCTTTCCCCTTTCTTTATTCCTCAGCCCCTTTCACCAAGGGCTGTAGATACCAAAATGCGGCTGGCACCTAACTAGAAGCCAAACTGACCGCGGAACTTGGGCCACTCACCGATGGACTTCTCCTTGATAAGGGCGAACTCGACCGTGTAACCGGCGTTGGTGAGATCCTCGAGCGCCTGGGCCTCTTCCTGCGTGATCGACTGGTTGTTGCCAAGCTTGGTGGTGCCGGGACGATCGTTGCAGGGACCGACGATGATGCGGTCCATGCCGGGCTTAAAGCCAAAATCGACGAGAAGCTCCTTCATGTCGAGCGGGTTCTTGGTGATCAGGAAGTACTTGGTGTCGGACTTGAGAACCTTCTCGGAGACCTCCTTGAAGTGCTCCTTGGTCCACACGAACGTCTTCTTGCCCGAGGCACTCTTGTAGGCCTCCTTGAGCACGGGGTTGGACGCTGCAGCGTCGTTGACGGCGATAAGACCGTCGCAGGGATACTCGAGGGCCCAACGGGTAACGGTCTGTCCATGGATCATACGGTCATCAATACGGATGAACGAAATCATGCGTTCTCCCTTTCTTTATCACCGGGGGTCTTTCCTCTTAACCCCCGCTCCATCACGAAAATTTGGGCGGATGCGCTGCCTAGATGTCGTCGTCCTCGTCGTCGGCGTCATCGGTCGGGACAACGAGCTCGGACATACCGTTCTTGCCCTCCTGCAGCATCATCTGCTTGAGGGAATCCAGGTCCATGGTGGCAAGCCCCATCATGGCGGTCATAGCCATGGGCAGATTCATACCGCCGAAGGCAATGGTGTGGGCGAGCAAACCCTTCTCGGCCAGCGTGTTCATGGCATTGGTGAGCGGCGATCCGCCCAGGATGTCACCAAGCAGGACAACCTCGTCATCGGCGGTAACGGGAGCGAGCATCGCCTTGACGTTCTCGACATACTCGTCAGCGCCCATGCCGTCCACGAGACTCGTCGACAAGATGTTCGGGGCGTCATTGCCGAGCATCTTGAGGACACTGTGCAGTCCGGGAGCGAGCGTTCCGTGACTGACCATTACCAGATACCGCATGCGGTCTCCTCTCGACCTGCCGTGTGTCGCACGGCTTTGCTTTTTGCTGAGATTATTGTTGCGCCGGGGCATGTTCGGTACATCAAAACCACCCCTAGAAGGGGTGGTTTGCTCTTAGGGTGTAACCCTTGGATTTCCGGCACGCGTCTAAAGGCGCCGGCCCTCACGGGGTTCGGGCCGCACTGCAGGTTGACCCGTGACGGGCCGGTCAAACCGGCGCTATTTGCGCCCCGGCCCCCTATCGAAGGGGTCCTCGTACTCCTTGACGCTCAGCCGGTCGAGCGCGATGTCGGCCTTCTCCTGCTCCCGGATGTACTTCGCGATCGTGGCCTCGTTCAGGCCGACGGTGGACACGTAGTAGCCCTCGGCCCAGAACTTCCTGTTGCCGAACTTGTACTTCATGTTCGCGTGCCTGTCGAATACCATCAGCGAGCTCTTCCCCTTCAGGTAGCCCATCACGCTGGACACGCTGTACTTCGGCGGTATCGCCAGCAGCATGTGGACGTGGTCGGGCATCAGGTGCCCCTCGATGACCTCTATCCCCTTGTACCGGCAGAGCTTCCTGAAGATCTCCCCAAGGTCGGACCTTATTTGGTTGTAGATGACTTTGCGCCTATACTTCGGCGTGAACACGACGTGGTACTTGCACATCCACTTCGTGTGCGACGGGCCGTAGGCCTTCTGGGCCATACGCCACCACCGCCCTCTCGACTCGGATTCCTTGCGGCCTGAACAATCGCAAGTGTCCGGCGAGGGGGCGGCTTTGTAAAGCCGGTTGTCCCCACCCGCATAGCGGGTGGTTTCTGATGCGGCGCGCTGCGCGCCCCGCACAGGCTAAAGCCTGTAAAAGAAAATAGTTGCGAACGGCAACTATTCATCGGTTAACGGTAGCAACTATTTTTGTGCCTAAATTATTTTTTCTTCTAATTATTTTTAAAATAGCAGGTAGATTGCCTGATAAATGTTTTATGTTCCTTATGCACCATACATACCAGCAAGAATCGGGCCTGGCATCTCCGGTTTGCCCCGCAGTGTCAGACCATGTCACGTACGCCCACGACATGGAGGTACCCCATGGATATGATCTCGTTTCTCGCCTCCGAACCCTTCGACCGCAGCGGTGATACGCCGCTCTATGTCCAGCTTAAACATCGAATCGCTCTGCTTATCGCCAGCCAGGCGTTCGACACCAAGACGCCGCTGCCACGCGAGCTCGAAATCTGTGAGCGGCTGGAGTTATCGCGCGCGACCGTGCGCCGTTGCTTCCAAGATCTCGTCATCGAGGGGCGCGTGGTGCGCAAGCGCGGCCAGGGCACGTTCATCAAGCCCCAAACTTCAGCACCCGGCATCGACCTGGCCCTGAATTTCAGCGCGCGGATGCGCGAAGCGGGACGGGTTCCGAGCTCGCAGATTCTCGCCTTTTCAAGCATACCGGCCGTCCGCGGCATCGCCTCCGGGCTCAAAGTGCCCGAAGGGACACCCGTCTGGGAGATTCGCCGCCTGCGTCTCGCCAACGACAAACCCATGGAGCTCAACTACGTCTATATCCCCGTGTCACTTTGCCCCGAGCTCACGCGCAAAGACGTGGATGGCTCGCTCTACGCCTACATCGCGGAAAAGACCGGCATCCTGCCCGCAAGCGTCGATGCCGTCTACGAGACGGTCAACCTCGACAAGCATGAGGCGCGTCTTTTGGGACAGAACACCGGTAAGGCGGCGATGCGCATCGTGCGTTCGACCTACGACAAGACGGGAACCCCGTTCGAGGTAGGCGTGCTCATCAGCTGCGACGGTCAGGCAAAGCTGCACGTGCACATCGCCGCCGACAAAACAACCTTCACCGCCACAGCCCAATAAATCCAAAACGTGGGCGCCGTCGTTCAAACGAACGACGGCGCCCACACTCATTTTCTATTCAGCCCTAGTCATCGCACAAAGCCCCTTCGGCAGCACACGGTGCAACCGAGTCACCGTAGGCCGGGGCGGGAGGCGGTCCTTTCTCTCGGAAAACTTCGCGAAGCCCAGTTTCCGAGAGAAAGTGTCCGGCTGCCGCCCCGGCCGACCAGGTCACATTACACCGTGTGCTGCGGCAGGTCCTGCAGGGCGATGACGTCCATGCCCATGTCGTTGGCGCTGCCGTGACCCTGCTGGTCCTCGCGCACCGCCTCGATGGCACTCACATACGTGTTGGCGGCAGACATCGCGGTCACGCAGGTCACACCGCGTCGCACCGCCTCGGTGCGCAGCAGATAGCCGTCGCCGCGCGAGCCCGGACCGTACGGCGTGTTGATGATCACCGCGATCTTGCCATCGGCGATGAGGTCGCCGATGTTGGGGCGCTCGCCGTCGTGCGGGCCGCTAATCTTCTCCACAATCTCGCACGTCACGTTGCCTCCACGCAGCACGCGCGCCGTACCCTCGGTGGAGCAGATGTCAAAGCCCAGGTAACGCAGGATACGCGCGACCGAAAGGATGTGGCGCTTGTCGCGGTCGCACACGCTGATGAATACCTTGCCGGCGCTCGGGTCGGGCAGCCTGTAGTCGATCGCCAGCTGCGTCTTGGCGTATGCCTCGGGATAGCTCTTAGCGATACCCATGACCTCGCCCGTCGACTTCATCTCGGGCCCCAGGATGACGTCGGCGCCCGGGAAACGACCCCAGGGCATAACGGCTTCCTTCATGCAGAACCAGTCCAGCTGACGTTCGTCGCTCGGCAGGCCCAAGCTCGCGATGGAATCGCCTGCCATGATGCGCGCCGCGCATTTGGCCAGCGGCACGCCGGTGGCCTTGGAGATAAACGGCACGGTACGGCTGGCGCGCGGGTTGGCCTCGATCACGTAAACGGTCTCGCCCTTAATGGCGTACTGCACGTTGACCAGACCGCGCACGCCCAGCGCCATCGCGATGCGGCGCGTGGTCTCGCGGAGCTTCGCCTGCAGGCTCTCGCTAAAGCTGAACGGCGGGATGCAGGTCGCGGAGTCGCCGGAGTGAATACCGGCTTCCTCGATATGCTCCAGGATGCCGCCGATGTATACCTCTTCGCCATCGCACAGGGCGTCGACGTCGGACTCGATCGCACCCTCCAGGAAGCGGTCCAGGTACACCGGGTAGTCGGGGCTAATGCGCGCAGCCTCGGCCATGTAATCGCGCAGATGCTCGGCATCGTAGGCGATCATCATGCCGCGGCCGCCCAGCACATAGCTCGGGCGCACCAGCAGCGGATAGCCGATGTGCGCGGCCACGGCCTCGGCCTCCTCAAACGAGGTGGCCTGGCCCGCCGGCGGGTACATGATGCCCAGCTTGTCGAGCAGAGCGGCGAAGCGCTCGCGGTCCTCGGCAAAGTCGATGGCATCGGGCTTGGTGCCCATAATGTTCACGCCGCTCTCCTCGAGCATGCGCGCCAGCTTAAGCGGGGTCTGGCCACCGAGCGTCACCACGACGCCGTCGGGGCGCTCGACATCGATAACGTCCATGACGTCCTCGTAGGTGAGCGGCTCAAAGTACAAGCGGTCCGAGGTGTCGTAGTCAGTCGAAACGGTCTCGGGGTTGCAGTTGACTATGATGGTCTCGAAGCCGCGAGCCGCCAGTGCGTAGCTCGCGTGCACGCAGCAGTAATCGAACTCGATACCTTGGCCAATGCGGTTGGGGCCGGCGCCCAGGATCATCGCCTTGGGCTTGTCCGCCGGCGTGGTCTCGTCGGGAGCCACGCACTTCTTGGCATCCGGGCTCGTGCGGTAGATGTTCTCGTACGTCTTGTAGTGGTACTCCGTGGCGCTCGAAAACTCCGCAGCGCAGGTATCGACCGTCTTCATGCTGGGAACCACGCCCAGACCCTTGCGATAGGCGCGCACAAAGCGCTCGTCCGAGCCGGTCAGCGCGGCAATCTCGGCGTCGCTCGTGCCGTACTGCTTGAGCAGGCGCATCGCGTCGGCGTCGATATCCTCCACACGCAGACCGCGGATGCTCTCCTGGACCTGCACCATGTCGTTGATACGGTTGAGGTACCACGGATCGATACCGCAGATGGCATGGAGGTGGGCGATGTCCCAGCCACGGCGCAGGGCCTCGACCACAAAGAAGATGCGGTGCTCGGTCGGGGTTGCCACGGCCTGAGCGAGCTCATCGTCGCTCAGCTTGTCGGCACCCTCCTTGCCACCGGCGCAGATGCCCTGGCGACCGTCCTCCAGTGAGCGCATGGCCTTGCCGAAGGCCTCCTCAAAGGTGCGGCCGATTGCCATAATCTCGCCCACGGCCTTCATGCGCGTGGTGAGCGTAGGATCAGTGCCTTTAAACTTCTCGAAGGCAAAGCGCGGCACCTTGACGACGCAGTAGTCGATTGTGGGCTCAAAGCAGGCGGGCGTTGCCTTGGTGATGTCGTTGACGATCTCGTCGAGCGTGTAGCCCACGGCCAGGCGAGCGGCGGCCTTGGCGATGGGGAAGCCCGTGGCCTTGGAGGCCAGTGCGGACGAACGGCTCACGCGCGGGTTCATCTCGATGACGATCAGGCGGCCGGTCTGGGGGTTCACGGCAAACTGCACGTTGGAGCCGCCGGTCTCGACGCCGATCTTCCCCAAGATGGCGAGCGAGGCGACACGCATGCGCTGGTACTCAAGGTCGGAGAGCGTCTGCGCCGGCGCCACGGTGATGGAGTCGCCGGTGTGCACGCCCATGGGGTCGAGATTCTCGATGGAGCACACGATGATGCCGTTGCCGGCGTGGTCGCGCATGACCTCCATCTCATACTCTTTCCAACCCTCGATGGACTCCTCGACCAGCACCTCATGGGCAGGCGAGAGCTCAAGGCCCTGGCTCACGATGGAGACGAGCTCCTCGTGGGTATGCGCGATGCCGCCGCCGGCGCCACCGAGGGTAAAGCTCGGGCGCAGTACGCAGGGATATCCCACGCGCTCGGCGATAGCCTCGGCGTCGGCCACGCTGTAGGCATAGCCCGAGCGCGCAACCTCCAGGCCGATCTCGGCCATGGCCTCGTTAAAGAGTTTGCGGTCCTCGCCGCGCTCGATAGCGGCCAGGTCGCAGCCGATCATCTCGACGCCGTACTTGTCGAGCGTGCCGTCCTTTGCCAGCTCGACGGCGGCGTTCAGACCGGTCTGGCCGCCCAGCGTGGGCAGCAGCGCGTCCGGGCGCTCTTTCTTGATTACGCGCTCGATAAACTCGGCGGTGATGGGCTCGACATAGGTGCGGTCGGCAAGACCCGGGTCGGTCATGATGGTCGCCGGATTGGAGTTGACCAGGATGACCTCAAAGCCATCCTCCTTGAGCACCTTGCAGGCCTGTGCGCCGGAGTAGTCGAACTCACAGGCCTGGCCAATGACGATAGGGCCCGAACCAATAACGAGGATGCGCTTGATGTCAGTACGTTTAGGCATGTTAGTTCTCCTCGGTCGCAGCGTTCTCGGACTCGGCGAAATTCCAGCCGGCGAGGCGGTCCTTCGCGGTGTCGATGTCCAGGTAGTTCTCCTCGCCGTCCATGAGTCGCGTAAAGGCGGTAAAGAGATAGTGGGCATCGGTGGGGCCAGGCGAAGCCTCGGGGTGGTACTGGACCGAGAAACACGGGGCGTCGAGCAGCTGGATGCCCTCGGCGGTGCCGTCGTTGAGGTTCACATGTGTCAGGCGAATGCGACCAAAGCGCTCGTTCATCACGACCGGCGCGATGCCGCGACGCACCCAGGCGCGCAGGTCACCGTCGGCCGCATGCTCGGTTTCGCCGCCGGAAAGCTCCGGAATCAGTTTGCCCAGACTGGGGAACAGCAGGCCAAAGCCGTGGTTTTGCGCGGTGATCTCCACGCGACGGCTCACCAGATTCATAACCGGCTGGTTACCGCCACGGTGACCGAATTTAAGCTTTTCCATTTGGGCGCCGCAGGCCAGGCTGATCATCTGGTGACCGAGGCAAATGCCAAAGACCGGCACCTTGCCGATCAGCTGCTGTACCTGCTCATAGGTCTCCACCACGGCATCGGGGTCGCCGGGGCCGTTGGACAAAAAGACGCCATCGGGATTCATGTCGAGCACCTGCTGGGCGGGCGTATCCCACGGCACGACGGTGAGATTGCAGCCGGCACGGACCAGGCCCTCCAGAATACCGCGCTTCACACCGCAGTCGTAGGCGACCACTTTGTGACGGGCAGGAGCGGCAGCCGCAAGCGCAAAGTCATGCGTGGCAGGCAGGTCGGCGGCCACAAACTCGTGAGGCGCGGGGCAACTTACGGTCTTGACCAGGTTCTCGCCTACCAGCGTGGGCGCAGCGGACAAGCGCCCGGCAAGCTCGTCGACGTCGAAGATCTCGGTCGAGATAATGCCCATCTTGGAACCATTGTCGCGCAGATGGCGCACCAGAGCGCGGGTGTCGATACCCTCGATAGCGACGATGCCGTGAGCGCGCAGGTACTCCGGCACGCTGACGGCCGAGCGCCAGTTAGAAGGCGTGGCGCACATATCGCGAACGATCATGCCGCGCATAGCCGGAGCGCTCGCAGGGCGCACGGCGTCGCCGGGGAAGGCCGACTGGACATCGGTCTCGTCGATACCGTAATTGCCGATCTGCGGATAGGTCATGGTTACAATTTGGCCGGCATAACTCGGGTCGGTCATGACCTCAAAGTAGCCCTCGAGCGAGGTGTTGAAGCAGACTTCGCCGGTCGCGGTGCCCTCGGCGCCGCATGCACGTCCATAAAAAATGGTCCCATCCTCAAGATACAGGATACAGGGACCGCAGGTGCCCTTGCTGGTTTTGGCCAGCATACGCTGGCAAAGCTCGCTGGGCGCGAAGGTGCGGGCGGCAGCGCCCGCGGTATGGTTGTTCGCCATAATTCTCCTTCCCGGTCTCACAGGACCGGCTTAAAGGTGTGTAGTTAGGCCTCGCGGTATTGTAACCGCAAGCATGCCTCATGGCGTTAATTTCATCGAAATGTTTACGAAATGATAATTATGACTTTCTATGCATAATGATTATTTAATCCCCGTCCCAGAAAAATTATCCCGCGTGGGCTTGTGGCTCACGCGGGATAATGGCCTCTTACTTTTGCTTGTCCTGTTCCAGCAGATCGGACGGTGAGCGATCGGGCTTGCCGCCGCGGAAAATCTCGCGGCCATGCAGACGATGCTCCAGGTCACGTTCGGCCTTTTCCTCGTCAATCTTGGTCTGGCTCACCACCGGGTCCTCGATCAGCGACGAAACCGAGTTCACCTGTTTTTGAATGCGCTCGGCAATGGTGTCGTCCATGCTTACGATGCGCATCTTCCAGTCGATACTCGTGGCGTTGGATGAGCTCTTGGTCCACACAAACGTCAAAATGGCGCTCTGATGACCCCGCGCGGGAAACATGCCAAAGAAGGAATCGTGCTGAATGTTGCTATCCTCGTCGATATAGGCGTGAACGTTATACACCACGCGGTCGATCTTATCGTTGAGCAGCGCGTTGGTCGCAAGCGCAGCGGCCTGAATCTGCCCGTTGGACAGCAGCTCGAGCTCGTTGGCAGACGATGTGTCCAACACCGTCACCTCGACCGTGCCCGTACGCTCATCAGCTTCATCGACGGTAAAGTCGAGCGGGAACTGCGTAAAGCCGTTGCCCCACTCAAGGCCGCCCTTCAGCGCCGTCGAAACGGTATCCACCGAAACGCTCTCGGACAGGTTGGCGGTGTTCAGGCGTCGCATCACGCCGTAGCCAATCTGCATGCCCACAATCAGCACCAAGATGCCAATGACCACGGCCATGGCAGTCTTCGTAATGGTATGGCTCACCTGCGAGCCCGAAGGGTCGTCCTCGGACAGCGGGTCGATATGTTTTGCCTGGCTCGCGCGGTCCTCGCTGCGCAGCTGCGCTAGCGCCGCTTTGTCACCGCGCTTGGCCGCAGCCTCCTTCTCACGCATGCGCTCGGTGCGCTTTTTGGCAAGCGTGGGATCCAAGACACCGGATGCATCGATTTCGGAGAATAACTCCGTCACTTCTTCCGGAGTCAAAGGGTTCTTGTCAGCCATAAACTTCCTGTCATATCAATCAGTCGAGCTCGTGCGCACGCGCACCTTCGAACTGCATTCGATAGTAACGGGCATAAGTGCCGCCACGGGCGAGAAGCTCCTCGTGCGTGCCACGCTCCACAACGCGACCATGCTCAACGGTCGCGATCTCATCGGCATGCTTAATGGTCGAAAGACGGTGGGCGATGATAATCGTGGTGCGGCCGCGTGCCAGCTCTTCGAGCGACTCCTGCACCGCCTCCTCGCTCTCGTTATCCAAAGCACTCGTCGCCTCATCCAAAATAAGGATCTTGGGGTTCTTGAGAAACACTCGCGCGATGGCAACACGCTGCTTCTGTCCGCCCGAAAGACGGCTGCCGCGCTCGCCCACGACCGTGTCATAACCCTGTGGAAGCGACTCGATAAAGGCATCGATGTTGGCGCGACGGGCGGCCTCGGCGATCTCTCCTGCCGTAGCGCCCGGCTTGCCGTAGGCGATGTTCTCGCCAATCGTGCCGTCAAACAGATAGACATCCTGCTGCACCAGGCCGATGGCGCGACGCAGGCTCTGCTGCGTCACATCGCGCACGTCCTGGCCGTCGATGCTAATGGATCCGGCAGCCACGTCATAAAAGCGCGGCAGCAGCGAACAGGTCGTGGACTTGCCACCGCCCGAAGGGCCAACCAAAGCGATGGTCTGCCCGGGCTTGATGGACAGATTCATATGGTCGATAACGGGACGCTCTTCGGCATCGCCCTCGCCCAGCTCAACGTCCTCGTAGTTAAAGCACACGTCGTGATACTCCACGGCGCCGGCAGTCACCTGCAGATCCGTAGCGCCCGGCTTGTCCTGGATATCCGGCGCGGTCGAGAGCACCTCGTCCATGCGCTTAAAGCCGGCGATGGCCTTCTGATACGTT
The DNA here is from genome assembly GCA_019414205.1 of Collinsella sp. Lineage (GTDB taxonomy): Bacteria > Actinomycetota > Coriobacteriia > Coriobacteriales > Coriobacteriaceae > Collinsella. The sequence goes on from DXML01000004.1 coordinate 33,837, forward strand.
TCGGCCGAATTGACGAGTGTCTCGAGCGGCGTGCAGAACAGCGAAATATAGAGTGCAAAGGTCGCCATATCGACCGCCTGCAGCTGTCCCTGGGCGACCAGCCAGCCGCCCAGCAGCACCACGATCACATAGAGCACACCCGAGAGCAGGCCATACGTCGCGGTATAGACGCCCATGGCGTGATACATGTTCTCCTTGGACGAAAGATAGCGATTGTTGGAGGCGCGGAACTTGAAGCGTTCGGTCTCCTCATTGGCAAAACTCTTGACCACGCGCATGCCCGCCAGCGAATCCTGCAGCTGCGCATTGATGCCGCTGATCTTTTTGCGGTTGTCGCTAAAGACCTCGCGCATGCGCATGTTCTGCCAAAACATGATGACCGCAAACGCCGCCGTCACCACAGCCATGGCAAGCGCCAGCACCGGGGCGATGGTAAAGAGGATCACAAACGAGCCGATAATCTCGATGCCGCAGATGATGATCCACTCGGGCACGTGATGCGCCGCCTCGCAGATATCGAACAGGTCGTTGACCACGCGGCTCATCATGTCGCCCGAGCTGTTGCGGTCAAAGTACGCAAAGCTAAAGCGCTCATACTGGTCAAACAGGTCCTCGCGCATTTTGGACTCCATACGCGCGCCCATCACGTGACCCCAATAGCTCACAAAATAGCGGCAGGCGCAGCGGACGGCATACATCAGCACCAAGCCCACCGCGATCATGCCGAGCGCCTGCATAATGACAGCCTGACCCTGAGTAAACAGCCCACCGGTCAAATTGCGCAGGATAATGGGGAACGCCAGGTCAATGGCGGCAAGCACCAGAGCACAAACAGTATCAGCAACAAAAAGCCCCATCTGGGGCTCGTAATACGAGAGAAACCTTTTAAACATGCAATCCTCGAAGAGAAATAAATAGCGTGAGAAATCCGGTTGAACCGGTCAGGCTGAAAACAAAGCGTCCCAACAAGCATAACGCCGATGTTCTGGCAGCGTCAGCGAAAACGTCCCTAAGCGAGCAAGGTGCCTTGAAAGAGGAGCGACGCGTACTTCGGTACGCGAGCGACGATTGAAAGGCAGATTGCCGCTTAGGGGCGTTTGCAGCGTCGACTCGTTACGCGGTTTGGTAAAACCGCGTAACCTAGAGCTCTGCCCCGCCTAGTCGGTGAGCGATACTGTCGCAGGCAAGAGCGCCCACGACGGTCTTGGCGTCTTCGATCTTGCCGTCGAGCACGGCGTCGATCAGCTCGTGCAGCGGCACCAGGTCCACGTTGACAAACTCGTCATCGTCGGGGTTGGGCGCATCAAACTCGAGCTTGGTAGCCAAGTAGATGTGGATGATCTCATCGCAAAAACCGCAGGACGTGACAATCGACGTCAAAAAGCGAATGCGACCAGCCCTAAAGCCCGTCTCCTCATGCAGTTCGCGCTTGGCGCAATCGAGCGGGTCCTCACCTGAATCGAGCTTGCCGGCGGGAATCTCGACCGTCACGCGGTCGATGGCGGTGCGGTACTGACGCACCAGTACGATCTTGCCACTCTCGGTCAGCGCCACAACGGCCGCAGCACCCGGATGGCGAACGATATCGCGGGCGCTGCGGCGACCGTTGGGCAGCTCAACCTCAAGACGGTGGACGTCGAGGATCTTGCCCTTCCAGGCGCACTCCTCCGAAAGAATCTTCTCGTGCAGCTCGGCATCGTGCGGGTCATCGTCGCCCAGCACCAGCGCCGGCTCGTCAGCGACCTCGCCACCAGGTTCGCCCTCGGCGTGCCCATACACGCGGCTGTCCTCCTCGACGATCTGCGCATCCACGAGCTCTTCGTTCTTTTCGTCCATCCGTCTCATTCCTCTCGGACTTTAGGCATCCCAGGCGTCGCGGCCGCGCAGCGCGCGCAGGCCGATGTCGTGACGCAGGGTCTTACCCTCAAAATCAATCTTCTCGCAGGCCTCGTAGGCAAGGTTGCGAGCGTTCTCGAACGTGTCGCCCAGAGCGGTCACGGCAAGCACGCGACCACCATTGGTCAAGAGCTGGCCGTTCACCACAGCAGTGCCCGCGTGGTACACGGTCACGTTCTCCATGGCCTCGGCATCGGTGATACCGGCGATGACCTTGCCCCTCTCGTAGCTGCCGGGATAGCCCGCGCTCGTCAGGACAACGGCCACGGCCCACTCGTCGCGCCAGTCGAGCTCAATCTGATCGAGCTCACAGTTGGCGCAGGCCAGCATGACCTCAACCAGGTCGTTCTTAAGGCGCGGCAGCACGACCTGCGTCTCGGGGTCGCCAAAGCGGGCATTGAACTCCAGCACCTTGGGGCCGGCGGGCGTGAGCATAAAGCCGCCGTACAGGCAGCCGCGGTAGTCGATGCCCTCGGCAGCAAGCTCGGCAACGGTCTGCTCCATGACCTTCACCATGGTGGCGTGCTCCTCGTCGGTCACGATGGGCACCGGGCTGTAGACACCCATGCCGCCGGTGTTGGGGCCCTTGTCGCCCTCGAGCGCGCGCTTGTGGTCCTGCGAGGTGGCCATGGGGCGCACGGTCTTGCCGTCGGTAAAGGCCAAAAGCGAGCACTCGGGGCCGGTCAGCATCTCCTCGATAACCACGGTGTTGCCGGCATCGCCAAAGGTGCCGCCAAAGCACTCGCGCACGGCCTCCTCGGCCTGCTCAAGTTCGGTCGCCACGATAACGCCCTTGCCCGCGGCAAGGCCGTCGGCCTTGACGACCAGCGGAGCGCCCTGCTCACGCACATAAGCAAGAGCCGAAGCCTCGTCGGTAAACGAGCCGTAGGCTGCCGTCGGAATGCCCGCGCGCTCCATGAGCTGCTTGGAGAACAGCTTAGAGCCCTCCATCTGGGCGCCCTCGGCACCCGGGCCAAAGCAGGGAATACCCACCGCGCGCACGGCGTCGGCCACGCCCGCCACGAGCGGAGCCTCGGGGCCAATTACCACGAGTCCGCATCCGTGGCTCTGCGCAAACGCCGCCACGGCCGCAGGATCGCAGTCGTCGAGAACAACGTTCTCGCCGCAGCTCGCGGTGCCGCCGTTGCCCGGCGCGATGTAGAGCTTGCCGGCGCGCGGTGATGCTGCGAGCTTAGCTGCCAAAGCATGCTCACGGCCGCCGCTGCCCAACAACAGGATGTCGATGGTTTGAGTGTCCGCCTTCAAGGGTGCCTCCTCTATGGATGAATGGCCCGCTCCGCGCGAGCCCTTTGCAAGCAAATATACCCCTCGGCCGCCCGCTTGGGCTGCAAAGGGGTATATCGCAATAACCAAATAGTCCCGATTACTTCCAGAATCGGTTGATGATCTGCTCGCGACCGGCGCCGACGCCAATGAACGTCACGCGGGTGTGTGCCAGATCCTCGATAAACGCCACGTAGTCCTGAGCCTCCTGCGGCAGCTCATCAAAGCTGCGGCAACCGGTGATGTCGCACTTCCAGCCGGGGAGCTCCTCGTAGATGGGCTTGGCATGCTCAAAGCGCACCTGATGCTCGGGCACGCTGGTGTAGCGCTCGCCATCGACGTCGTAGGCCACGCACACCTTGATGGTGTCGAAGGCCGAAAGCACGTCGAGCTTAGTCAGGGCGATATCGGTGAGGCCGTTGACGCGTGAGGCGTAGTTGGCGATGGGGCCGTCGAACCAGCCGCAGCGACGACGGCGACCGGTGGTCACACCGTACTCATAGCCCTCCTCGGTCAGCGTGTGACCGGCCTCGGACTCATAGGAAAGCTCGGTGGGCATGGGGCCCGAACCGACGCGGGTGATATAGGCCTTCATGACGCCCAGCACGCGGTCGACGTTCTTCATGCCCACGCCGGAGCCGGTGATGGCGCCGCCGGCGGTGCAGTTGGAAGACGTCACGTACGGATAGGTGCCGTGGTCGATGTCGAGCAACGTCGCCTGGGCGCCCTCAAACAGCAGGTCCTTGCCCTCATCGATCATGTTGTTGAGCAGCAGGCTCGTCTCGGTGATGTAGGGACGCAGGCGCTCGGCCATGGGCAGGTACTCGTCGCAAATCTGGTCCACGGTGTAGGTGGGCAGGTTGTAGATGAGCTCAAGCTCGGGGTTCACGCGGGCGAGAGCGGTCTCAAGCTTGTCGCGGAACAGCGCCTCGTCCAGCATATCCTGCATGCGCAGGCCAATGCGGGCCATCTTGTCCTGATAGCACGGACCGATACCGCGCTTGGTGGTACCGATGTTCTTCTTGCCGAGCTTCTGCTCAAAGGCGCCATCCAGGTCGATGTGGTACGGCATGATGACATGCGCGTTGCCGCTAATCTTGAGGTTCTTGGTGGTGATGCCGTCGGCCTCAAACATGTCGATCTCCTCAAGGACAACCTTGGGGTTGACGACGCAGCCGTTACCGATCACCGACACATGGTCGGAATACATGATGCCGGAGGGCACCTGGTGCAGGCCGTACTTCTTGCCGTTGACGACGATGGTGTGGCCGGCGTTGTTGCCGCCCGAGTAGCGCACGACGGCATCGAAGTCGCCGGCGACCAGGTCGCAGATCTTACCCTTGCCCTCATCGCCCCACTGGGCACCGACCAAAACGGTTGACGGCATGTTTACTCCTTACATTCATGGACTGTCTACGCGCCACGCCGGCACGCAGAAGCACAAAACATTCCCAGTATACCCGTGCAACGGGCGCCTGTCCTACTCCTCGGCATGTGCCCCATCAAGCTCATAGAACTTGGTGGATGCCGGCAGGAACATCAGGTCGACGTCGCCGATCGGGCCCGAACGGTTCTTGGCCACGACGATACGCGTAACGCCCTCGTCGGGTCGATCGTCGCGCGAGGCTTCGGCCTCGTCGGCGGAGCGGTCCAAGAACATAACGATATCGGCGTCCTGCTCGATGGAGCCCGATTCACGAAGGTCGGAAAGCTGCGGGCGCTTGCCGGTACGGGATTCGACCTGACGCGAGAGCTGCGACAGCGCGATGAGCGGGATCTTGAGTTCCTTGGCCATGATCTTCAGACCACGCGACATCTCGGAGACCTCGACGGTACGGCTCTCGGAGCGGCGTCCCGGCGGAGGACTCACCAGCTGCAGGTAGTCCAGGATGATGATGGCCTTCTCCTTGTTGTGGAGCATGCGGCGGCTCTTGGCGCGAATCTCGGTCACTGTGGTGCCGGGCGTATCGTCAATCAGAATATCGAGCTTGGACAAGGTCTGCGTGGCCTCGTTGATATTGGCCCACTGCTCGGGGCTAATGCGGCCCATGCGGAAGTCACTGATCGAAATCATGGCGTAGGCGCAAATCAGACGCTGGGCAATTTCCTTGCCCGACATCTCCAGCGAGAAGAAGCCGACGGTATAACCGGCCGCGGCAGCGTTGAGCGCCAGATTCAGGGCGAACGACGTCTTACCCACAGCAGGGCGGGCGCCGATGATGATGAGCTGGCCCTCGCGAAAACCCATGAGCATGCGGTCGAGCGACGGGAAGCCCGTGGGCACGCCCGCAGCCTGGCCGCCTGCCTGGCACACTTCCTCGGCCTCGTTATAGGCCTCGACCATAAACTCGGTCAGCGTCTTGTAGCTCGACTTGACCTCGCGCGCCGTGACCTTGAGCAACTTGCTCTCGGCCAGCTCCACGACCTCTTTGGTATCGGTGGGAGCGTTATAGGCCAGCGCGTTGATCTCGTTGGTGGCGCCGATCAGCTCACGCAGCATCGAATCGCGGCGAACGATAGCGGCATGGTGCTGCCAGTTGACGAGCGACAGGGTCTGACCCATCAACTCCAAAATGTAGGCCTCGCCGCCCACGGCATCAAGCTTGTTGATGCTTCGCAGGTAATCGATCAGCGAGATGGAGTCGATGGGAATGCGGCTGTTGTACATATCGACCATCGCGGTATAGATGGTCTTATGAATGGGCCGGTAGAAGTCATCGGGCTGCAGCTCGACCTGGGCCTCTTCGACCACCTCGGGCGATAGCAGCATAGCGGCCAGTACATTGGCCTCTGCATCTTGGTTTTGGGGAAGACCCAACTTGGAGCCGCGGTCCTCAACCGTCAGCCCGGTCTCCCTATCGTCATATGCCATGAGCATCCTCATTCATATCGCTTGCGAGCATCCATAGTATCAGCCACGGTCCCAAAACGCGCCGCGCGCCGCCAATCATCACCGAACCAAACGGATGAACGGTCCTGTATATAGGACTTCGACGCAACGTTCACCATGACACTCACTCAGCGCAAAAAACAAAAGGGCGCCCTGGTTTCCCAGAGCGCCCTTCTTAGAACAAGATTGTTGCGTTGCAGCAAATGCTACTCGGCAGCAGCCTCAGTCTCGACCTCGGCGGTCTCGGCCTCGGCGACCTCAGCGGCCTCCTCGACCTCAGCCTCGGCAGCGAGCTCCTCGGCGGTAACGCCGACGAGAACGACAACCTCGGCCTTGATCTCGCGGTACAGCGAGATGGCAACGGTGTGGGCACCGGCAACCTTGATGGGCTTACCGAGCTCGACGCGCTTGCGGTCGATGTCCATACCGAGCTGAGCCTTGATGGCGTCAGCGATCATAGCGGCGGTAACGGAGCCAAAGAGGATGCCCTCGTCGCCGACCTTGACGTCAACGGTGACCGTCTTGCCCTCGAAGGCAGCCTTGGTCTCGTTGGCGGTAGCCAGACGGACGGCCTCGCGCTTGGCGATGTTGTTGCGACGCTCGTCAAGCTGCTTGAGGTTGCCCTTGGTGGCGGCAACAGCGAGCTTCTTGGGGAACAGGAAGTTCTCAGCGTAACCCTGAGCGACCTCTACGACGTCACCCTCGCCGCCCTTGCCCTTGATCTCATCGAGAAGAATAACCTTCATGATGCGTCTCCCTTCTTAGCCGCGGTCGCGGTTGCCACGAGAGGAAACCACGGGGACGGTGTACGGCAGGAGAGCCATCTCGCGGGCGCGCTTGATGGCGTTGGCGATGTCATGCTGATGCTGCGTGCAAGCGCCAGTGACGCGACGGGGCTTAATCTTGCCACGGTCGGTCATGTACTTACGGAGAAGCTGAGTGTCCTTATAGTCGATGAACTCAGTGTTCTCCTTGCAGAACTGGCAGTACTTACGACGCGGCTGACGTGCAGAAAAATCATTAGCCATGTCAAAATACCTTTCGTTTGGCAACTTCGGCGAACCGAAGCCGCCTCTCACTCAAAAATAGGTGAACAACCCTTAGAACGGGATGTCCTCATCGTAGACGTCGACCGCGGGCGGCGTAGCCACCGGTGCGGCAGGACGTGCTGCGGGCGCGGGAGCTGCGGGGGCGTAACCGCCCTGGTCGTAGCCACCCTGGCCACCACGGGAGCTCATAAACTCGATCTCATCGACGATGACCTCAAGCTTGCTCCGGCGCTGGCCGTCGCGCTCCCAAGAGCTGTAGCGCAGCTTGCCCTCGATCGCGACCTTGTTTCCCTTTGCCAGGAAACGGCTCACGGCCTCGGCGCGGGTGCCGAACATGGTGCAGTCGACAAAGTTGGGATAGTCCTCCCACTCGCCAGTCTGCGCGTTGCGGCGACGATCGTTCACGGCGACGCCAAAGGACAGAACCTGGGTTCCGCCGGCGGTGGCGCGCAGCTCGGGATCGCGGGTGAGGTTACCGGTGATGTTCACTCGATTGATGCTCATAACTCACTACTTCCTCTTGGGGCACAAGCCCAGTCCAAAACGACAGTCTTACTCCTGGTCGTCGCGACGGACGATCATGTGGCGGACCACAGCGTCGGTGATGCGCAGGACGCGATCAAGCTCGGCGATCTGGGTAGGATCTGCGTGGAAGTTGATGAGGGTGTAGTCACCATCGGTGAGGTCGTTGATCTCGTAGGCGAGCTTGCGCTTGCCCCACTCGTCAACGGAGTCGACCTTGCCAGCGCCCTCAGCGATCGTGGTATCGATACGCTTCATAACAGCGAGACGAGTCTCGGGGTCGAGCGACGGGTCAACAAAGAACAGCAGTTCATAAGCCTTCATATTGTCACCTCCTCTGGGCAAATGTGGCTTCAGGTCGTGAAGGTGCGCCTGAAGCAGGAAAAGACTTGGTAATAATATCTTTCAACCTCCTAGGCTGCAAGAATATGCAGCTACAACCTCATGACCTCCACATATGTCCATGCTCACACGGCACTTCATGCGCATTCCAACCAAATGCTGACCAAATGCTTGACGGATCTGTGTTCAAGATACGGTGCCGTGGGGACAAGCTGAGCCAAGCCGCAGGTCAGCGGGCACAAGGCTGTGGTCGCAAAATGCATACCAGTGGCCCACAGCACCACCCAAAGATTTTTAAATTCATTGCCAAGTCGCTTATGAATACCCTTTTTTGAACAATTGAGTTGATCAACCACGCTGGTCGGAAGCCGTTTTTTGGGACCTCAAGCCCCACTGCAGCGCCAAGCACGGCCAAGCGTTTTAAAAAATGCCAACTTTTCTGTTTGCACTTTGCGATTCCTCGTGTATACTGACTTTCGCATTTAACGGAGAGTTGTCCGAGTGGCCGAAGGAGCACGATTGGAAATCGTGTAGGCGTCAAAAGCGTCTCCAGGGTTCAAATCCCTGACTCTCCGCCAGTTAATTCCAAAGCAGGCCTTCGAGCCTGCTTTGTTTTTACCCCACGCGGAGGGGTGGCAGAGTGGTTGAATGCGGCGGTCTCGAAAACCGTTTGGCCTGTATAAGGTCACGAGGGTTCGAATCCCTCCTCCTCCGCCATTTTGGTTGAGAAAGCTCCCGAAAACGGGGGCTTTTTTGTTTAGAGTCCCTTACAAGCAAATACGGCGGAGGAGGAGGGATTCGAACCCGTCAGGACGCGGAGCGTAAAGAAAACACGCCAGTGGCACGTTTTTAGCGCAGCGCGGTCGGCGCAAGCCGACCGAATAAATTTTGAGCTCCGCTCAAAATTTGGACATCCCTCCTATTCAGCCACGTCCCCCATTGCTTTCGATTTCACCTTGAATCTCAAACATGTACATCACCCTCCAAAAACGACATTTTTCGGCATCTTTGGAGGCTGATGCACATGTTTGGTACCCATGACCGTTCCCAGTCCCTACCGTTTGCCGAGCAATAGGGTCTCAATCGCCGCCAACCATGTACTATGTACGGGCATTGTTCAAACCCGAGAATCAAAGGACCTCATCTTGCCCGTCGTCGCCGCTATGACTGTTACTTCACACGCCTCGGATGCCATGGTCGCTATCCCATTTTGGCTCGAGATGTTCGCCGTTGTCGCGGCATCGATCTCGGGCGTGCTGGTCGCTCGCGAGCACAAGCTCGACCTGGTGGGCGCGGTCGCGCTCGCGGTGGTCTGCGGTCTGGGCGGCGGTCTTTTGCGCGATATGACGCTCCAGGTCGGCAACGTCTACATCCTCAACCAGCCCATGGCACTACCGCTCTCCATCGCCACAGCCGCCATCATCTATATCTTCCCGGCAATCGTCGATAAGCCCGAAAAACTCATTCCCCTGCTCGACATCATCTCGGTCGGCATCTATGCAGCAACCGGCGCGGACAAGGCGTTGGTGTACGGATTTGCGCCCGCCGTATGTATCATGATGGGCTTCTTTACCGCCGTGGGCGGCGGCATGCTGCGCGACGGCTTTATGGGCGTGGTCCCGGGCATTTTCCAACGCACCAACTTCTATGCCATCGCGGCCATCGCCGGATCGGCAAGCTATGTAGCCCTCGTCATGAGCGGCCTCATGAGCAATGTTGCCGCACTGGTCGTATGCGTTGTGGTGACCATGGGGCTGCGTTGGCTATCACTGCGCTTTGACATTAAAAGCCCTACCGAGGAAGACATCGCGCGCTTTTTGCACCGTAAAAAGTAGGTAGCACAGCACAACCCCTCGAAATGCAACCGAGAGATTCTTTTAGAGCGCCCGCGCGTTGGGTACCCTGTTAGATACCTGTCGAGTATCTAACGAAGGATTCACTATGCCTTGCAACCAAGTACCGTCGATCCGGCGCCACAAAGCGCAGACCCGCATCACCATCCTATTCGCGCTGATTGCGCTCGCGCTCACCGCACTTCCCACGGTGTCGTTCGCCGGCACCGACACCGCGGGAAACGTGCTCGCAACCGAAGTTGACTCAACTCCGTCCGGTATCGAAGGCGACCTGTACTGGGCCGGCCAAAGTCTCAACCTAGACGACGCCTCCATCGGCCGCGATATTATCGCGGCGGGTGAGAACCTGTCGATTCGCGATTGCACCGTAGGCGGCGCCGTTCGTCTGGCGGCACGCACCATCGATATCGCCAAAACCGCAATCGATGGCAGCGTCACGGTGGCCGGCCAGCACGTCGTGCTCAACACCGGCAGCACCGCCAACTGTTTTTACGCGGCAGGCGAAACGGTCGCCCTGCGCGGCTCCGCCAAATCGGCGGCGCTTGCCGGCGACACCGTAACCATCGACGGCACCGTCGATGGCGATGTTGAGGTCTGGGCCGACAAGCTCATCCTGGGTAAAAACGCCCGCATCACCGGCACGGTGAACGCCCACGTCTCACAGGACCCCGAGCGGGCCGAGGGCGCCCAGGTCGGAGCTCTCAAGATCGACCGGACCGAGAACGAGAACACCTCTACGGCCAACGACATTATCGGCGGCATCGTTGCCGCGGCGCTTTCCACCTGCTTTGTCGCCATCCTGCTTGAGCTTGTCTTTCCACGCGCAACCGCCAGCGCTGCCGGCATGCTCCATCAGCGTCCCATGCCGCTGTGGGTAAGTGGTCTTCTGGGCACGGTCGCCGTCGCTCCCGCCGTGCTGCTGCTCATCATCTCGATTGCAGGCCTGTCGCTCGCCGCCGCCCTCATGTGCGGCGTCATCGGCATCGCTTTGGTCTCGGCGGCATTTACGGGCACCGCGGTCGCGCGCATGGTCGGACACAACCAAAACCGCTACGCCATGGCCGCCGTGGGCGGTATCGTCGCGGGCGCACTCACGGCACTTCCTCTTATGGGCAACTTTGTCAGCGGTGTAGCCTTCGTCTTCACGCTCGGCTACGCCATCCAGATCATCTGGCGCAACGCCCACCTCAAGCCGCAGCAGCCGGCTAACACGCCAGGACTCCCCACCGCCTAGCCGCCAACCACCACAAAAGGGCCAGGCACCTTTGTGGTGGCGTAGGCCGCCTCAATCCCCATGCACCAAAAAGGGCGCCGACCATTGCGGTCGACGCCCTTTCTCATTAAAGCTATAAAACCCAGCACTTATTTGTTGACCTGACCGGCGCGGACGGCAGCCTTCTTGCGGTCGGTAGCGTTGAGCAGACGCTTGCGCAGGCGAATGTTCTTGGGAGTAATCTCGACCAGCTCGTCGTCGGCGATGTACTCCAGCGCCTCCTCCAGCGAGAAGGTGCGGGGCGGCACCAGCTGGACGGAGATATCGGAGGTCGAAGAGCGCTGGTTGCCCAGGTTCTTGGTACGGGCAATATTGACGACCATGTCGCCGGCCTTGCTGCGCTCGCCCACGATCATGCCCTCGTAGCACTCAGTGCCCGGCTCAACGAACAGCTGGCCGCGCTCCTGCAGCGTACCCAGAGCGTAGGCGACGGCCTTCTCGGTGGTCATGGAGATCATGGCGCCGTTCTGGCGGTTACCGATCTCGCCGGCATAGGGGCCGTACTCCAGGAAGGTGTGGTAGAACACGCCCTCGCCGTGGGTGACGTTCATGATGCGGTTCTTAAGGCCCATGATGCCGCGCGTCGGGATCTTAAACTCGAGGTGCGTCACGATGCCCGAGGTATCCATGCTCGTCATGATGCCGCCGGAGGTGCCGAAGACCTCAACGACCTTGCCCGAGTACTCGTCCGGGCACTCGACGACGGCCTGCTCGACGGGCTCCATCTTGTTGCCGTTCTCGTCCTTCTTAAACAGAACGCGGGGACGACCGACCTGGAACTCAAAGCCCTCGCGGCGCATGGACTCCATCAGAACGGACAGGTGCAGGATGCCGCGGCCCGAGACCTCGACGCCGCTCTTGTCCTCGAGCTCCTCGATCTTCATGGTCACGTTGTTCTCGGCCTCGTTGAACAGGCGCTCCTTGAGCTGACGGGCGCCCACGATGTCGCCGTCGCGGCCGACGAGCGGGGAGGTCGAAGCCTCAAAGACGATGGACAGGGTCGGCGGGTCGATCTCGATGGGCTCGAGCTCAACGGGGTTCTCGGGGTCGGTGTAAACATCGCCGATATCGGTGCGGTCGATGCCCACGACGGCGGCGATGTCGCCGGCGCCGACTTCCTGGCACTCGGTGCGGCCCAGGTAGTCGAAGGTAAAGAGCTGCTTGACGGTAGCGGTGGCGCTGGAGCCATCGTTCTTGACAACCAGGATCTGATCGCCCTGGTGAATGGCGCCGGAATACACGCGACCGATGCCGATGCGGCCGACAAAGTTGGAGTGGTCGATGGTCACACACTGCATGGCCAGCGGGGCGTTCTCGTCAACCTCGGGGGCGGGCATGTCGTCGATGATCATGTCGAGCAGCGGATACATGTCCATATTGCCGTCCTCGGGGTCATGGCGGGCAAAGCCGTTGACGCCGCTGGCGTAGATAACATGCTCCATGGCAAACTCGAGCTGGTCGTCGGTGGCACCCAGATCGGCCATAAGGTCCAGGCAGTCGTTGTATGCCTTCTCGGGGTTGGCGCCCGGACGGTCGATCTTGTTGATGACGATCATGATCTTGAGGCCGGTGTCGATAGCGTGACGCAGCACGAAGCGAGTCTGGGGCATGGGGCCCTCAAAGGCGTCGACCAGCAGCAGAGCGCCGTCGGCCATGCGCAGCACGCGCTCGACCTCGCCACCAAAGTCGGCGTGGCCCGGGGTGTCGATGACGTTGATCTTGACGTCCTTGTACTCGATAGAGATGTTCTTGGCGAGAATCGTAATGCCGCGCTCACGCTCCTGGTCGTTAGAATCCAGGACGCGGTCCTCGACCTGCTGGTTGGCACGGAAGGCGTCCGTGGCACGCAGGAGCTTGTCGACCATCGTCGTCTTGCCGTGGTCGACGTGGGCGATGATGGCGATGTTCCTCAGATTGTCTACGCGCATGTAGTTCCCCTATCTTCTATCCATATACAAACGGCACGCGTATGTGACCCGCCCAGCAACACAACGCTCGGCGGGAATATTGAGCCTTTTACCGAAAACTCGTTTATTTTAGCGATTTTAGATGAGAGGGGTTTCCTCACCTGCAGGTTCAGGGTCGCTCCACATAAAACCATCGCCGGCACCCATGCCCTCATACAGCACGTATGCCGAAAAACCGCTCTCGAGCATGGTTTCGAAGAAGCTCACGAGCAGGGCGTCGTGATAGCCGCCGTCAATTTCGACACAACCGGTGTAGCCGATAGCGTAACGGGCGATGCGGCCCAGCCCCTCGTCCTTAAGACCCATCTTGTGCTCGGAGATAAAGTTGGTGGCCGCCTCGAGGCACGCCTCTTCGCCGTCCTCGTCGAGCGCCGCCAGATATCGGTTGGAAGCAGCGTCCTCGATCGCCACAACTACGCCCGGATTCTCGCCGGCGGCAAGGTCGTCCAAGAACGCACCAATCAGGTCACACACCATGGCGTCGAGCTCGGCGGAGACGTTACCGGCGTCCTGCATATCCTGTGCCATCTTTAGACCTTCCCATCGAGTCTGGCGTCGTTACAGTTCCTGTGCCTCGGCAGCGATCTTGGCGGCAGCGTCGCGGGCGCGCATCATATCCATCGCGCGCTTGTCGAGTACCTTGATCTGGTTGGTCAGCATTACCGCATCGACCACACCCCAGATCACGAGGCCCGTAGAGATCGAAAACCCAAGCGCACCAACTGTACCACGAAGGCGCGAGCAGATTGCCGCGACAAGGGCGGAGACGACAACCATCTTGATAAACGAGCCGCGGCGCTCGCGAAGCGTGCGGGCCTGCGTCACATAGGCAATGCGAGCCGCCTCAGAAGCCTCCGAGCGCATCTGGGCCTCGCGTGCAATGGCCGCCGCCTCAACCGACATACCGCTGGCCATCAGCGAACACTCCGCAACCCTGCCGCCCCGCATTTAGAAGTCATCGGGGGAGAGCGTATGGACGAACTCGTCGAACTTCTCGAACTCCTGCTCGTCGTCGACATCCTCGGCGTGGGTGGAAACAGTGCCCAGGCGATTCATGATGTCGTCCTCCACAAACATGGGAGCATTGCTGCGCACGGCAAGGGCAATGGCATCACTGGGACGAGCGTCGATCTTGCGCTCCTCGCCATCGGCCAGTACGACGATCGTCGCGTAGAACACCGGCGGCTCGGCGCGGACGATCTCGATGCGCTCGAGCTTGGCGCCCAGGGCGTCAACGGTATCGAGCAACAGATCATGGGTGATCGGGCGCTCGGCGCGGCCGCTATCGATGCCGCGGCTGATGGCAGCAGCTTCAAACGAACCAGTCTGAATGGAAAGGGAACGCAGCGGCGCGGGCGAGTCCGATTTGCTGCTGCGCTCACGAAGCACGATAAGCGATGGCACGGGACCGGCGGCCATGACGATGGTCTCTATGTCGACACGAACCATGGAACACCTCCGGTACGTAGCGGTTAACACGCGGCAGCCCGCCGCATTGAATAGCTATACTACCCAATCTTTCGCACAGCACACAAAATCAAAGTAGTTAATTTGGGACGGGGCTTTTTTGACTACTTTCAGTAGGTAAGAAAAAAGCCCCGAGGCAACGCCCCAGGGCTCTTCACAGTTTTGATGGTGGACCTGACAAGATTCGAACT
>DXML01000004.1:48670-80673 GCA_019414205.1 Collinsella sp.
TGTGACCTCCCGGTTATCAGCCGGACGCTCTAACCAACTGAGCTACAGGTCCATCATGGTGGAGGTTAGGGGGATCGAACCCCTGACCTCAGGCTTGCAAAGCCCGCGCTCTCCCAGCTGAGCTAAACCCCCACGGAGACAGTAATAAACACCCCAGCGGCGACTCGGCTCTCGCTGGGGTGTTTATTGCGAAAGAAAGTGGTGGACCTGACAAGATTCGAACTTGTGACCTCCCGGTTATCAGCCGGACGCTCTAACCAACTGAGCTACAGGTCCATCGCGCAAGGGATATATTAGACGAGTCGTTACGCGCGCGTCAACAACTTTTTTGAAAATCTTTGAGGGGTGTCGGCCCCGGCTGCCCGGCGGCATGCGAAGTCGCCTGCTCGGACAGTCCTGCTCGCACGGAGAGCACATTAAGTGCTCTCCGGCTCGTGCGGAACTCGCGATCGACTTCGCATGCCGCCGGGCAGCCGGGGCCGACGCGAGGTTCAAGATTGTCAAAAAAGCGGTCGGCGCGCAGTGCGCCGACCGCCGATATATGGGGTCTGATATTTTCTACCAGCTAGTTCCTCTTACTCGTCTAGGAGATCCTCTGGCATGTCGTTGCCGTCGCCTAGATCGACAGGGGTTTCTTCGGGGGCAGAGCCGTCTTCTGTGGCTTCGCCTTCGGGCTTCTCCTTGGCGGCCGTCATGCGGGCTACGGCGCAGATGCGGTCGTTGTCGTCGACGGTCATCATCTTGACGCCCTGGGTGGCACGGCCGGTCTGGCTGATCTCGTCGGTCTTGACGCGAATGACCGTCGCGCCCTCCGTCACGATGAACAGCTCGTGCTGCGGGCCCACCGTCTTCATGGCCGCGAGGTTACCCTTACGCTCGGTCATTTGGATGGTGTAGACGCCCTGGCCGCCGCGATTCTGCTCCGGGTAGTCCGCGACCGGCGTGCGCTTGCCGTAGCCGCGCTCGGTGATGACGAACAGATCGCCGTTGCCGTTAGTGACTTCCATGCCCAGAACGCTCACGCCGTCCTTCATACCGATACCGCGAACGCCGCTGGTATCGCGGCCGGTGGCGCGCACCTGCTCCTCGGAGAACATGATCGCCTTGCCCGCGGTGGTGGCCAGGATAATCTTGTCGCCCTCGCGCACGCGGCGCACGTTCAGCAGCGCGTCGTCGTCACGCAGGTTGATAGCGATCAGGCCGTCGCGACGGCTGCGGTCATATGCGCTCATCACGGTCTTCTTGACCATGCCGCTCTTGGTGGCAAACATCAGATACTCGTCGGCAGGGAACTCGCGGCAGCTGATGACGCTCGCGATCTTCTCGCCCTCCTCGAAGGGCAGCAGGTTGACGATCGCGGTACCGCGCGCCTGGCGCGTACCCACCGGCAGCTCGTGCACCTTCAGGCGATAGACCTTGCCCTTGCTCGAGAAGAACAGCACGTACTCGTGCGTGGACGCGATGAACATCTCGTCGATGACATCGTCCTCTTTGAGGTTGACGCCCGAGACGCCCTTGCCGCCGCGCTTCTGGGCGCGGTAGGCGGCCACCGGGATGCGCTTGACATAGCCGGTGTGGGTGATGGTCACGACCATGTCCTCGTCGGCAATGAGGTCCTCGACGTCCAGGTCCTTCTCGACATGGCTGATCTCGGTGCGGCGCTTATCGCCGAACTTCTTGGAGATCTCGCGCATCTCTTCCTTAATGACGCCCAGGATCTTCTCCTCGTGCGCCAGCAGGTCCTCGTAGTAGGCGATGGCGCGGCGCAGGCCGTCCAGCTCTTCCTGAATCTTGTCGCGCTCCAGGCCGGTCAGGCGGCGCAGCTTCATCTCGAGGATGGCCGTGGTCTGCTCGGGCGTAAAGCCAAAGCGCTCGATCAGGCGGCTGCTGGCCTCGGAGTCGGTCTGCGAGGAGCGGATAATGCTGATGACCTCGTCAATATGATCGAGAGCCATCAGGTAGCCCTCGAGGATATGCGCGCGGGCCTGGGCCTTCTTAAGGTCGAAGCGGGTGCGGCGGGTGACGACGTCGACCTGGTGGTCGATGTAGTGCTGCAGCATCTCGCGCAGGCTCAGGCATTTGGGAACGCCGTTGACGAGCGCCAGGTTGTTGGCGCCAAAGGTCGTCTGCAGCGAGGTGTACTTATACAGGTTGTTGAGCACGACCTGTGGAATGACGCCCTTCTTGAGCTCGATGACCAGACGGATGCCCTTCTGGTTGGACTCATCGCGCATATCCGAGATGCCCTCGATGCGCTTGTCGTTGACGAGCTGGGCGATCTTCTCCTGCAGGGTGCCCTTGTTGACCATGTAGGGAATCTCGGTAAAGACCAAGCGGCTGCGGCCGGTCTTGGTGGACTCCACGTGGGCCTTGGCGCGCACGGTAATGGAGCCGCGGCCGGTCTCGTAGCTCTGCTTAATGCCGGCGCTGCCCATGATGATGGCGCCGGTGGGGAAGTCCGGACCGGGCATGATCTGCATGAGCTCGTCGACAGTGGCGTCGGGGTTGTCGATCAGGTAGCAGGTGGCCTCGATCGCCTCAGTGAGGTTATGCGGGGCGATGTTGGTGGCCATGCCGACGGCGATGCCCTGGCTGCCGTTGACCAGCAGGTTAGGGAAGCGCGCAGGCAGCGCCACGGGCTCGGCGAGCGATTCGTCGTAGTTGGGCTGCCAGTCGACGGTATCCTTCTGCAAGTCACGCAGCAGTTCCATGGCGGGCTTGGCCAGGCGGCTCTCGGTGTAACGCATGGCCGCCGCGCCGTCGCCGTCGATGTTACCGAAGTTGCCGTGACCGTCGATGAGCGGCGTGCGCATGGAGAACCACTGCGCCAGGCGGACCATGGCCTCATAGACCGCGAAGTCGCCATGCGGGTGGTACTTACCGATAACTTCGCCGACCGTCCAGGCCGACTTCTTATGTGGGCGGTTGGGGTAGATGCCGCTCTCGTTCATCGCATACAGGATACGGCGGTGTACCGGCTTTAAGCCGTCGCGCACGTCCGGCAGGGCGCGCGCCGTGATAACCGACATCGAATACTCGATAAACGACTGCTTCATCTCGCGACCGAACTCCGAAATCTGGAGCTGGCCGCCGTTGATATCCTCGCCGGCCGAGGCGCCACGGTCGACTTCGCCAAAGCTCTCCTCGAGCTCACCGTCGTCGTCCTCTTCCTCATCATCATCGGCATCGGGGTTATAGGCGTCCGGGTCGCCGTCCTCGCCCTGCTCAGCACGGGCAAGCAGGCGCTTCAGATCATCGGGCATACCGGCATCGCCGGCCTCGTCCATACCCTCGTTATTGTTGATATCGTCTGCCACGTTACCTCCTCATGGTTTGCGTGGTCCATTAGTTCCCTACCACGGAGACGAATTACCGGGAACACCGGATAACCCTCCTAGGTTTTCCAGGTGCCCCAGGTTGCCCTGAAGGATGAGGGCGCGCGCCTTGCGTGCGGCGCCCGAAATCCTGAAGGGCAAGATGGGGTGCCTGGGAAAGCTAGGCGTCTAAGAAGCGCGCGTCGTGCGCATGTTTCTCGATGTACTCGCGGCGATAGCCGACCTCGGAACCCATCAGCTCACGCACGGCGCGGTCCGCCACCACGGCGTCCTCGATCGACACGCGCTGCAGGATGCGGGTCTTGGGGTCCATCGTCGTCGAGGCAAGCTGCTTGGGGTCCATCTCGCCCAGACCCTTGTAGCGCTGGACGGTATAGCCCTTGCGCTTCTTGGTGATCTTGCCGTCCTTGGCCTTGCCGTCCTCGTCGTCCTCGTCGGGGTTCAGGCCCAGGCTCTGAATGGTGTCGCGCAGGATCTCGTCTTCGGGCTGGCGGCCGTTGGGATACACGTAGTGGATCTTGTTGCGCACCTTAATGCCAAAGATAGGCGGGCAGGCAACATAGACGTAGCCGGCATCGATCAGCGGACGCATGTACTTGTAGAAGAACGTCAGCAGCAGGATGCGGATATGCGCACCGTCGACGTCTGCATCGGTCATGATGATGATCTTGTGGTAGCGCGCCTTGGTGATATCGAAGTCGCCGCCGTCGCCGGCACTCGTCGTGACACCGCAGCCGATCGCGGTAATCAGCGACTGGATGGTGTCGCTCGAGAACGCGCGATGGTCACCAACGCGTTCGACGTTCAGAATCTTGCCGCGCAGGGGCAG
Source organism: Collinsella sp. (assembly GCA_019414205.1). Lineage (GTDB taxonomy): Bacteria > Actinomycetota > Coriobacteriia > Coriobacteriales > Coriobacteriaceae > Collinsella. The sequence goes on from DXML01000004.1 coordinate 52,835, forward strand.
AATCGCCTGGATGTCTCGGCGACGGCCGTCCTTGGCCGAACCGCCTGCCGAGTCGCCCTCTACGATGAAGAGCTCGGTCAGCTCGGCATCGCGCACTGAGCAGTCAGCGAGCTTACCGGGCAGGGACGCCGTCTCGAGCAGGCTCTTGCGGCGGGTCGCCTCGCGCGCCTTGCGGGCGGCGTTGCGCGCCTTGCAGGCCTGTTGCGCCTTCTTGACGATCTCGCGGGCGGGCTTGGGATGCTCCTCCAAGTAATCGGCGAGGCCGTCGGTCACGATCTTGAGCGTGAGCGCGCGCATATAGGAGCTACCGAGCTTGGCCTTGGTCTGCCCCTCAAACTGCGGATCGGGCAGCTTGACCGAGATAACGGCCGAAAGGCCCTCGCGCACATCGTCGCCGGTCAGGTTGGCGTCTTTTTCCTTGAGCAGGTTCTGTTTGCGCGCGTAGTCGTTGATCACGCGGGTGAGCGCGGTGCGGAAGCCCTCAAGGTGCATGCCGCCCTCGGGAGTGTAGATGTCGTTGGCAAACGACATGACGTTCTCGCCGTAGCCGCTATTCCACTGCAGGGAAACCTCGACCTCGCCCATCTTGGCCACGGGAGCGTCCGGGTCCGATTTGCCCTCGATGTAGATGGGCTCCTTAAAGGCCTCGGGGACGTCCTTGCCCTCGTTGAGGAACTTGACGAAGTCGATGATGCCGCCCTCGTAGCAAAACTCCTCCACGTGGGGAGTCGCCTCGCGCTCGTCGGTCAGCACGATCTTGAGGTTCTTATTGAGGAACGCTGTCTCCTGCAGACGGTTGTGCAGCGTATCGAAATCGTAGATGCAGGTCTCGAAGATCTCGTCGTCGGGCCAGAAGGTGACGGTGGTGCCCGTCGAATCCGAGGTGCCCACGACCTCCATCTTCTTGACGGTCTTGCCGCGCGAGAACTCCATCTCGTAGGTGTTGCCATCGCGACGAACCTGAACGACCACGCGCTTGGACAGTGCGTTGACGACGGAGATGCCTACGCCGTGCAGGCCGCCCGAGACCTTATAGGCCGAGTTATCGAACTTACCGCCGGCGTGCAAGATCGTCATGACGACCTCGAGCGTCGGGATCTTTTTAACAGGGTGCTCGTCGACGGGGATGCCGCGCCCGTTGTCGACGACCGTGATGGAGTTGTCGGCGTGGACCGTCACCTGGATCTCGGTGCAGAAACCGGCCATGGCCTCGTCGACGGAGTTGTCAACGATCTCCCACACCAGGTGATGCAGACCGCTGGCGCTCGTCGAGCCGATATACATGCCCGGGCGCTTACGAACGGCCTCGAGACCTTCGAGAATCTTAATCTCGCCGCCATCGTAATCGTTTTCGTTTGCCACACGTCCTCCTTCAGTCAAGAAAATGTGTACAGCCTTACTAGTTTATCGTAAAAAAATACCCTCGGGACCGAGGGTATTTGGCTCTACAAGGCCACCAGATGCGATTTAAGGCTCTTTTTTGCTTTGCACGCCCTTGGCCCACTCGGCACTGGCTCTCATGGCATTCTCGAGGGCCTCGCGCAGTTTTTGGTCTTCGATGGGCGCCACCTGGCGCTCGATCTCGGTGCACTCGGCCTCACTTAGGTCGGCGTGCGGGGCCGGCGGGCGCTCGGTCGTCGCCGGGCGCAGGCGCTCCTTGGCGGCGGGCGGCGTGTGACCGGGCGCGGTGGTTTTGAACACCAGGCCGTCCACATGCGCACCGGCGCGCTCCATGCGCGCGCGGATGATCTCGCGCAACAACGTCATTTCCTGCGTCCACGAGGGCGAGTCGAGATACACCAGCAGCTCATTGGACTCGGGCAGGTAGCGCAGTCCCGTCACATGCCGCCCCTCGCGCGTGCCCGAGCACACCGCGTTCCATGCGCGATAGACCGTGCGCGACTCCTCGGCGGCCTCCATCTGCGCACGGCGCTTAGGCGTTGCAGCCGCCAGGATGCGCTGGCGCTCTGCGTTCAAAAACCCGCTGAAGGCGACTGTCTCGCTCTCGCGCTCGTAATTAGCACGTCTCACCCATGCTCACCACCTTGGCTCGATCAAGCAGGTCATCGGTAAAGTACCCCAGGTTGGTCGTAGTTATGACCGTCTGGATATCATCGCCAATCAGCCGCAGGAAAGCGCCGCGACGCTCGCCGTCGAGCTCGCTCATCACGTCGTCCAGAAGCAGCAGTGGGGCGGTGCCCAGGACATCGCGAGCCACGGCAACCTCGGCCACCTTCCAGGACAGCACCAGCGTGCGCTGCTGTCCTTGGCTGGCAAATGAACGGGCGGAGCGACCCGCCACGGTAAACTCAATCTCGTCGCGATGCGGTCCCACCAACGTCACGCCGCGGCGAATTTCCTCGTCGGCATGCTCGTCAAGGGCGGCCAGCATGCGCTCGTACGCCCAACCCTTCAGCTCTTCGCGATCCTCGACCTGGGGCAAAGCCCCCAGCGTGGACGCATAGGTCACGTTGGCGGCCTCACCTGACGCTACTTGCCCGTAGGCAGTGTGCACATGGCCCGCCAGCCGGTCGAGCAGAGCCAACCGGTGCACGAGCAGGGCCGAGCCCGCGCGGGCAATCGAATCGTTCCACGCGCCGAGCATCTCGCGGCAGCACCAGGTCTCCTTGAGCAAGGCGTTACGCTGGGTCACGCAGCGCCCATAGGTGCTCGCAAGATCGGCATAGCGTGCGCTCAGCTGCATGCCAAAGTCATCGAGGGCGGCGCGGCGCACACTGGCGCCACGCTTAACCATGTCCAGATGGTCGGGGCAAAACAGCACGCTCGGAAGAACCCCGCGCACACCGGCGGCAGAGCATCTCTTGCCGTTGCGGCTAAACGAGCGCTTACCGTCCTCCGCGCTCAATCCCATATCAAGCACGCGGCCGTCGCCCTCGAGCCTCAGCTCGATCTTGCACGAGCCCACGCCGTCATGGACGAGCTCGGCTGCGGTCGGATGCCTAAACGAGGCGCCGCTCGTCAGCAGCTGCAGCGCCTCTATGAGATTGGTCTTTCCCGCCGCGTTGGGTCCCGCAAGTATCGTCACGCCCTCGTCCAGGGCAATGTGATAGCTATCGAAGCTGCGGTAGTGCGCGACGGAAAGATCGCGGGCGAACATGGTCATGGCGCAGCGCTAGATGCGGACCGGCATGACCAGGTACAGGTAGTTGATCTTGTCGTAGGACTTAAAGATGCCCGCCTGCGAGTAGCTCTTGAGCTCCAGCGTGATCTCCTTCTCCTTGGACAGGGCATTGAGGCAGCCGAAGATGTAGTGGTAGTTGAAGGCGATGGTACCCGACTCGCCCTCGGCCTCGACATCGATCGTCTCCTGCGCAAGGTCCTGGTCATTGGAAATGGAGGACAGGCCCATCTGCCCGTTCTCGACATCGATCTCGAACTTGACGGCGGGGTTGGCGCTCGCGATAACGGCCACGCGCTTGAGGGCGGCGTTAAAGGCGGCGACGTCGATCTTGACGCTCGTCACGCACGAATCGGGGATGAGCTGCTTGTAGTTGGGGTACACGCCCTCGATGCGACGCGACACGTAGGTGGTGTAGCCGGCCTCGAAGACGACCTGGGTGTCGGTAGCCCCGATCATGATGGTCGCTTGGCTGGCCATGATGTTCAGCGCGTCGTTAAAGGCGTCAGCCGGAACGTTGAGCTCAAAGGAGCCCTCGAGGGTCGAGGTCTCGACCTGCGTATCGCACACGGCCAAGCGGAAGGAATCGGTCGCTACCAGGCGTACGGTGTTGTTCTCGACCTTCATGTGCACGCCGCCCAGGATGGGGCGAGCCTTGTCGGTCGAGGTGACGCGCCACACGCGGCCGACCATTTCGGACAAGACATCGGTCGGCAGCTCCACGGCACTCTCGATGGCATAGGCCGGAAACTCGGGGAAGTCATTGGCATCGAGCGTGTTCAGCCTAAAAGAGCTCTTCTCGCAACCAATCAGCACCTGGCGCTCGGACAGCTCAAAGGTGACCGGGGCATCGGGGAGGGTCTTGGTGATATTGGAGAGCATCTTACAGGGAATAACCATCTCGCCCTCTTCTTCGACATGCGCCGCGATGCGATGACGGATCGAGATGGTGTAGTTAGAGGTCTGGAATTCCAAGATGCCGTCTTGGGCCTTAACGAGCACGCCCGACAGGATGGGGAGGGTGGATGCCGAAGCGACACCCTTCATAACGACGCCGATGGCTTGTGTAAGCGAGCTCTGGCTGACGGTGAACTTCATCTTTTAATACCTTTCTATAGATATAAATATCTTAATAATAGTAATAGCACTGACGAAACTGTTGATTACTCCCAAAGACGCAGGTCAGACCCAGAAAGAGAATCGACAGCAACCTGTGTGCAACGGGGGTGGTTTTCCACGTTCAAAACCTGCGCAAAACTTTTCATCACCGCGGGTTGGGTTTTAGACACCTTATGCCCGTGGTTTCGACAAGTTTTCAACAGGTGTCTCTATTTCCCTACGAGCGCAGTGTAATTTTATCGCGCAGCGACTTGAGGTCTTCGGTGACAGTGCGGTCTTCCTGGATCATCTTCTGGACCTTTTTGTAGCTCGTGCTGACGGTCGAGTGGTTGCGGTTGCCAAATTCGGCGCCCACCGCCGTGGTCGTCATCTCGCACATCTCGATGGCTAGGTAGATAGCGATATGGCGTGCTTTGGCGATATTGGCGTTGCGACGCGGGCCGATGAGCTCCTCGTGCGTCACGCCGTACTGCTCTTCGATGACGGACTGAACCGTCTGGACGTTGATCTTTTTGGCCGATGTGTCGAAGTACTGGCTGGCGATGGCGTCGATATCGTCAAAGGTGAGCTCCCCGCCCTCGCGCTCGCGGTCGCCCGCCTCGCCGGCGCAGCGCTCGCAGAAGCTCTCGAGTTCGCGGATGTTGGTGCCCGAGACCTCGGCCATGTGTTTAAAGTGCTCGTCGGTCAGGTGCCCGCCGTCGCCCCCATAGGCCGCCAGCAGCGAGTCGTCGCCTGCCTCGGGAGCGGCGACGATGGTGTTCTCGTAATAGCGCTGCAAGATCTTGTATTTCATCTCGTAGCTGGGCTCTGCGACCAAGCAGAGCATGCCGGCGTTGAAGCGGCTGGTCAGACGCTCGTCCATGCTCAGGTCCTTGGGGGCGCGGTCTGCCGCGATGACGACCTTCTTGTTGTTGCGGATGAACTCGTCCATGAGCTGGAAAAAGTAGTCCACGCTCGCGCGCTTGCCGATGATGTTTTGGATGTCATCGATGATGAGCACGTCCACGCCGTGGTATGCCTGCATGATAGGGGCGTTGCTCTTCTTTTGGCGGTCGAACTCGGTCATCAGGTCGTCCAGATATGCCTGGGAGTTGGCATACTTGACCTTGATCTCGGGCGACTTCTCGGCGAGCTCGTTTTTGATGGCAAGCAGCAGGTGCGTCTTGCCCAGGCCCGATTTGCCGTAGATGAACAGTGATGTGCACGTGCCACGCTCGTCCGCGAGGGCGGCAAACTTGAGTGCCGAGCGATAGGCATGGCTGTTCTCGGGGCCGTAGACAAAGTTCTCAAAGGTAAATTTTGAGTTCGCGGCGAGCGGGGCTCCATCCGCATTCTGCTCGGCCGGTACGGTCGGTGCCGGCATGGGTGAAGCGGGGGTCGCAGCTTGCGTGGACTTAGTCGGCGCTCCGCCCTTCATCTGGTTCATCATGCGACGAAAATCATCGGCCGAGAGCGTGTTCTTGATTGCAATGCCCGAATCCGCGCCCGCCGCTGCGTCGTGAGCGATAGGCATGTGCGTGACGGGTGCGTTCGTTGACGTCGCCGCCGCGGTCGGCAACGGTGCCATGGTTTCACGGGAAACATCGCCGTGCTGGTGCTCGATTGTCGGCACGTCGCCTGCGGAGGCCGGCACCGCCGGGGAGGCAGCGGGAGCCGCGGCGGGCGCCGTCGCAGCAGCGGATTCCGCCACGGCTCCTTGCGGTGCCACGATGTCGAGCGCAATCGGTGCAAAGGCGATTTCTTCCAGATAGGCCTCAATGGTCGGCTGATGCTTTTTGAGCTGCGCGATGGCAAAGCGCGAGGGGGCCTCGATCGTGAGCGTATCTTCGGTCAGGCTTATGGCGCGCGATTGCCCCAGCATGTTGATGAGGCGTGCATCTTGGCCGTCGCGCTGGCAAAAGGCGATGGCATCCCCCAGGATGATGCTTGCTTCCTCGTCCACTGTCTCTCCCGTTCTTTAGCTCTGAGCTCGCACGCGAGCGGCGCCGAGTTCGGTCAGATGGTATTTCTGGCCATGCTTGATGACCAAGCCGGCCTGCGCCAAGTCATTGAGCGTGCGTGACCAAGTGGGGGCCGAGTTTCCAAACGCCCTCGCCAGATCGGTAGCACCGCACGCTTGATTTTGCGCCAGATAGCCCAGCGCGGCGTTGCCGCGATCGCTTACGAACACGTCCGGTTGTGGCTGCGCATACTGATTTGCTGCATTAGGATACATCATTTGAGCTGCTGGTTGTTGAGAACTCTGCATCGGCGGCATTTGCTGTTGAAAACTTTGAGGCCACTGTTGGTAAGGCTGCGGAGTCATCTGCTGGGCCCAGGGGTTGTACTGCTGCTGCGGCATCTGCTGGTACGGCTGCTGATATCCCTGCTGGTACTGCTGCGGGAACTGCTGGCCATACCCCAGTGGCGGCATCTGCTGATATGGATATCCCTGTTGGTACGGCTGATAGCCCATTTGCTGGCCACCCGGTGCCCCCGTCGCCTGCTGCATTGCTGTTGCATCCTGATCCGCCAGCGGCATGGCCTCTGGCGCGTTTGGCGGCATCGACATCGATGCCGCCTGGGGCTCTTGTGTAGGAAGCATTCCGGGCTGCTGCATCTGTCCCACGGGGGGCTGCATCTGTTGCGTTGCCATGGGCTGCTGCGCAAAAGCTCCCGGCAGGGGATATGTGGGCTGCTCCGTCTCGGGCCGCACGGCAGCACCGCGTCCGCCGGCACGCTCTATTTCCTGCACGCGTTTAGGGTCCAGGCTTACCGTAACCACGGTGCCGTTGCCCATGTTGTCCTCGATGGACACGGCCCCGCCGGCGTTTTCCAAATACTCCTGCACCATGGGAAACCCTGCTCCGGTTCCACGGATGTAGCGCTTCATCTTGCTGTTTGCGCTGGTAACGCCAAAGTCGAAAGCACGCTCCTTGTCGTCGATGCCGGGTCCTTGATCAGCGAAGCGGATGGTGTCTCCGCCGTCCAGAATCGAGATGATGGGCTCGGCAAAGTGCGCGTGGATAAAGTTTTCGACAATCTCGCGGATGACCATGAGCGAGATATGGCCACCTTGTTCTTTCATGCACTGGTAGACGGTGTTGGTCGTCTCTTCCAAATACGTGCGGACATCTTGCGGATCAATGACGATCACACGCGGTGTCGACAGCATATCGTCATAGACGGCGATGCGCGCGGCGTACATGGCTTTTGGCGCCTGCGTGGTCGTCTGCTCGCCTTCCTCACGCTCTTCGCGCACGCCGGTGATGTGCTCGTTGTCGGGTGCCGGGTCTCCGGAATCGACCATGGTGTAAAAGTCGTCAGACATGCCGCTCGCAATCTTTCAAAAGGTTTCGAACAAATAGTAGCTCACCGTGCAATGTTTCTCATCTTTCGACAACTTTTCAAAACCTGTTGAAAACTTTGGAAAACGGACGAAAAGTTCTCAACATTGCCAACATGACCTGTTGAAAACTCGATGAAATATCGTGAAAAGTTGCCATGCACCGCTAAATCGAGCTCGGCTTATGGGGGAACCGTGTGAACTGCGCAACCTTTTACCTTTGATTTCTTGACATTTGAACATTGATTTCCCTACAATCTTCAAGCTCACGTGTCTATATCTGCGTCCGCGCCCCCGCGGACACTCGAAATGCAGCAGGAGGAACTTAAGATGAAGCGTACGTATCAGCCTAATAAGCGTAAGCGTGCCAAGACCCATGGCTTCCGTGCCCGTATGGCCACTAAGGGTGGTCGTGCCGTGCTCGCCCGTCGTCGCGCCAAGGGCCGCAAGCGTCTCACTGTCTAGCAGCGATACACACATCTCGCATGAAGACTATTAAGTCTCGGCAAGATTTCGAGCATGTGTTCAGTCAGGGGCGTCGTTTCAATCACCCTCTGATTCGAATGACCATATGTGAATCGGTTGGCGAAGGCGACTCCGGAAGGGTCGCCTTCGTTGGTGCTAAACGGCTCGGTTGTGCTGTCGTGCGCAACCGTTCTAAGCGTGTGATGCGCGAGGCCGCCCGCAGCTGTGGATTTCCCGTTGCGGGTTATGACATCATCTTGTTCGCAACTCCCAAGACGAGGGTTTCTTCGCCTCAGGAGATGGACAATGCATTGCGTTCGCTTATGAAACGCGCCGGCGTTGCCGGGGAGGAGCGATGAGCAATCACGTTTTGCGACGTGTTGCCATCGCTCCTATTCGCATATATCAACAGGTTATTTCGCCCTTATTGCCTGACGCCTGCATTTATTACCCAACGTGCTCGCAATACGCCGTCCAGGCGATTGAGAAGTACGGTGTTTTGAGAGGCTGCTGGCTTGCCGTGAGGCGCATCGCTCGCTGCAATCCCCTGCACGTCGGCGGTTATGACCCTGTGCCCTAGCGGGCACTCGCTATCGGAGGAAAACTTACATGTGGGATTGGATCGTTAACATCCTTTTCGAGCTGCTCAAGCTCATCCAGACCTTTGCGGTCGACTGGGGCCTGTCCATCATCATCCTGGTGGTCATCATCCGTCTGCTACTGACGCCGCTTATGCTCAAGTCGACTAAGTCGACGGCACGCATGCAGGTGCTGCAGCCCAAGATGCTCGAGATCCAGGAGCGCTATGCCGACGATCCCCAGCGTCAGGCCGAGGAAATGCAGAAGTTCTACAGCGAGAACAAGTTCAACCCGATGGCTGGTTGTCTGCCGCTGTTGATTCAGATGCCTGTCCTGTTCGCCCTATTTACGCTGCTGCGTAACCTGCCGGACTACTTTAACGACGGCGCGTTCTCGTTCTTTAATATTCTGCCCGACCTGACCACCACGCCGAGTGCCTCCTTTGCCGATGGCTTTATGGTCGCGCTGCCTGCGCTGGTCTGCCTGATCCTGTTCGCTGTCCTGACCCTGATTCCGCAGCTCTATATGTCGCGCAACCAGACCGGCCAGCAGGCTCAGAGCATGCGTATGATGGCCGTTGTCATGACGGTCATGATGCTTTGGATGGGCTGGAGCCTTCCCGTTGGTGTTCTGCTGTACTACGACGTCTCGTCTGCTTGGCAGGTTATCCAGCAGATTTTTGTGACGCAGAAGGTCATCGACAAGGCGAAGGCCGATGAGGAGGAGCGCCTTAAGAACGCGCCGCTGCAGGTTGAGGTCACTCGTCGCGAGAAGAAGCCGCGCCCGCACAAGAAGAAGTAGCGGGATATCAATCTTATTTAGGTACCTAACTTTTGGAGTACGTTATGTCTGAAGAGATCATCGAGGATATGCTTGAGGAGGTTGCCCCGCAGGTCGCGGGCGATTATCCCGAGATTGCACAGCGCTACAAGGCCGGTGAAGAGCTGACCGACGAGGAGCTCGACACCATTGCCGATGTCGCGATTTCCATCCTGCGTTCCATCCTTTCGCACTTCGATGCCGCCAACTCTCCTATCGATGAGTATGAGGGCGACGAGGGTGAGCTGATTCTGGATGTAACGGCTCCCGACCTTGCTGTTCTCATTGGCCGTCATGGTCGCACCCTTGATGCCCTTCAGGTTATGTTCTCTTTGCTAGTGAGCCGCAAGCTTGGCTTTAGGTATCCGGTTGTAGTGGACGTCGAGGGATACAAGAGCCGCCGTCAGGACAAGGTTGCCTCCATGGCTCAGTCTGCAGCCGAGCGTGCCATCCGCACTCATAAGAGTGTTTCGCTTCCGCCCATGAATGCCTACGAGCGCCGACTGGTTCACATTGCACTTCGTGGCAATGACGCCGTCGATACTCATTCTGAGGGTTCTGACCCTGATCGCCATGTGGTGATTGTTGCTCGATAATCTGCTCGAGCTTATGCTAAGGGGACGTGGTTTCCACGTCCCCTTTTTTTGTCAAAAGTTCTCGATACACTGATTTTTGTCAGAAAGGAGCTTTCGTTGTTAGTACTTACTGATCAGCAAGCTGACGAGATGTTGACTCGTCTAACTTCCTATTGCAAAGAGTATTCCTTGAGCGTATCTGATGTTGAGCTGAGGAAATGTATTCAGCATTTGGATTTGGTTCTGGAAACAAATAAGACAACTAATCTCACCCGTATTCTTAACGTAGAAGATGCTGCGGTACTTCATATCCTCGACTCACTTGTTTTGCTCCCCTATATCAATAAGGCTCCTGAGGGAGCTTTGCTCGATATGGGGACAGGTGCGGGCTTCCCTGGTATTCCGTTAACCATAACCACGCATCGTAAAGCTACTTATATTGACTCTGTTGGTAAGAAGGTTGATGCCGTCAATTCTTTTGTTCATGCTCTTGGGTTGAAACATGCTCATGCGATTCATGATCGCCTTGAGGAATATGCTCGAAGCCATAAGAAGCAGTTTTCTGTCGTAACCGCCCGCGCACTTGCCCCTCTACCGATTCTTGTTGAGTATGCGGCTCCGTTCCTCAAGGATGGAGGTCTATTTGTTATCACCAAGGGTAATCCTTCGGATGAGGAGCTAGTTTCCGGCATGTCGGCAGCTAAGATTTGCGGCTTCACTTTGCTTCTTAATGTCGCAATCGATTTGCCTGAGGGCTTGGGCCACAGGGAGTTCATTGTTCTCAAGAAGAGTCATCCAGCATCCGTTTCATTGCCTCGTGCAAATGGCATGGCTAAGAAGAATCCGCTTGCCTAGATGTTTCACGTGAAACATAATGGATACTAACAACTTGCAGTGTTTCACGTGAAACATGGCGGTTGATATCGAATCGGAATGTTTCACGTGAAACATCCTCCGTTTGACAGCTTTAATACACACCAGGAGGGACCGTGGGATTTCGCGACGTTAAGCGTTCTAAGAACGCAAAAGACACGCGTATCATTGCAATCATCAATCAAAAAGGCGGCGTCGGTAAGTCAACGACGGCTGTAAACCTTGCAGCAGCACTGGGTGAGCAGGGTCGTAAGACACTGATTGTCGATTTTGATCCGCAGGGAAACAGTACCAGTGGATTTGGAATTGAAAAAGAAGACCTTGATCACTGCATCTATGATGCATTGTTGAATGATGTGCCGGCAGAATCGCTTGTTCTTGATACAAATTGCAAAAAGGTATTCGTAATTCCAGCTACGATTCAGCTTGCAGGTGCCGAAATTGAGCTCGTAAGCGCAATTGCTCGTGAAACCCGCCTCAAAGATTTGCTTGAGCCGATTCAGGACGAGTTCGATTTTATTTTCATTGACTGTCCTCCTTCGCTCGGCCTGCTTACTATCAATGCCTTGACCGCAGCAGATAGCGTTTTGATTCCAATCCAGTGTGAGTATTACGCACTCGAGGGCGTTACGAAGCTGCTTGAGTCAATGAAGATGGTCAAATCACGTCTGAACAAGGGCTTAGACACCTATGGCGTGCTTATGACCATGTATGACTCACGTACTTCTTTGTCGAATCAGGTTGTTGAGGAAGTTCAATCGTACTTTGGTGATAAGGCGTTTAAGACGCTGATTCCCCGTACGGTTAAAATCTCTGAAGCTCCGTCTTTTGGAGAACCGGTAATTACCTATGCACCTCAAAACAAGGGTGCAAAAGCGTATATGAACCTTGCAAAAGAGGTGATCAAGCGTGCCTAGTGCAAAGAAACGTGGTGGATTGGGACGCGGACTCAATGCTTTGGTCTCAGAGGCTGAGTATGAGACCGGTGGTTCTGCTGCATCTGCTTCAAATGCCTCATCTGAAACAAAACTACCTATTGAGGATATCGTTCCCAACCCTAATCAACCGCGAATTCACTTTAATGAAACTGAACTTCGCGAGTTGAGCGAGTCAATCCAAGAACATGGCGTTTTGCAGCCGCTCTTGGTTCGCAAGCATGGAAACGGCTATGAGATCATCGCTGGTGAGCGTCGTTACCAGGCGTCAAAGCTTGCTGGTCTTGAGGAGCTGCCTGTCATCATTAAAGATGTTAATGATGAAGAGATGCTGGCTCTTGCTCTTATCGAAAACCTTCAGCGTTCTGATCTGAATCCCGTCGAAGAGGCTAAGGGCTATCGCCAGCTCATTGATGCCAGCGGTATGACCCAGGAGGCATTGTCGAAGGCAGTAAGCAAATCACGCTCTGCAATTACAAATTCGCTGCGCCTTCTCGATCTCCCCGAAGTAGTTCAGCAGATGATTTTTGAGGGTAAACTTACTGCTGGTCACGCACGTGCGATTCTTGCAGTTCCCTATGAGGATGCTCGAATTCGACTTGCAGAGAAGGTTGTTGCGGAGGGCCTTTCTGTAAGAGCGACAGAAAATCTTGCTCCATTGTTTTCTGCCGGAGAGACACCTAAGACGCCGCGGCCTGCAACGCCTCAGTCTTTTAAAAAGGCTGCGCGTGTGCTTCGTCAGGTATTTAATACCAACGTGCGCGTGAAAAGCTCGCGTGGAAAGAATAAGATTGAGATTGAGTTTAAAGACGAGGAAGAGCTCTCTCGTATTCTTGGTGAAATGATTCAGTTTGATCAAGGAGGCCAAGATGAGGAATAAGATTTTAACTGCGATTGTATTGGTGACGACTGTCGCGGCCGGTGCCTTTGCTGGCTATAAGATCGCGACAGACGATGAACTTCGAGGTCGTTTGCTTCGTGGTGCGCAAGATATTGTCGATACTTCCAAGAAGAAAATGGATGTTATGACAGAAGATGTTGCCATGCGTACTGCTCAGGTAACAAAAAATCCTAAGATTAATCAAGGTTGGGTTAGCAACCAATGGGAAAATGTAGGCTATTAGGTACCTAACAATTACCCTGCTTATTTTGAGCGGCCCTTGTCTGATTCATGAGACAAGGGCCGCTTATTTTGTCACTAAACAATGGGGAAGCTAGCAGCGGTCCAAAATTGAGGTCAATAAATGAAACGGCCCCTGTTGCATATCCTGCAACAGGGGCCGTCCGATGTTTCACATGAAACGTTTTGGAGTGCGACTCCCCTATGCGTTCTTCTGAACTTTGAAGCGCTGTTTCAGCTGTCCGCAAGCGGCGTCAATATCGTTACCACGGGAGTTACGAATCGTGGTCTCGATGCCACGGGACTCAAGACGACGCTGAAGATCCTCAACCTTATGAATCGGCGACGGCTTGAGCGGGCTGCCCTCGATGTCGTTAAGCTGAATCAGGTTAACGTGGCACAGCGTTCCCTCGCAGAAGTCGCAGAGCGCCTGCATCTCGGGATTCGTATCGTTGACGCCTTCGATCATGGCATACTCATAGGTCGGGCGGCGGCCAGTCTTCTCGGTGTAGAGCTGAAGCGCTTCGTGAAGGCGAAGCAGCGTGTATTTCTTAACACCGGGCATGAGCTTATTGCGCGTCGACTGGATGGCGGAATGCAGGGAAACGGCAAGAGTGAACTGCTCGGGGATATCGGCAAATTTGCGAATACCGGGAATAACGCCGCTGGTAGAGACGGTGAGGTGACGAGCGCCGATACCGATGCCATCGGGATCGTTGAGGATACGCAGTGCCTTGAGAACCTCGTCGTAGTTGGCAAACGGCTCGCCCTGGCCCATGAAGACAACGCTTGTGGCACGCTCGCCAAAGTCGTTGGATACATGAAGCACCTGGTCGACGATCTCTTGAGCGGTCAGAGAGCGCTTGAGGCCGTTGAGACCGGTAGCGCAAAAGGCGCAGCCCATGCCGCAGCCTGCCTGGGTGGAAACGCAGACGGAAAGCTTGTTACGACGGGGCATGCCGACAGTCTCGACGGAAATGCCATCGTGGTACTCGAGCAGATACTTGCGCGAGCCATCTTTGGAAACCTGCTTGGTGAGTTCAGTCGGCGTATCAAAGGCAAAAGCCTCTTTAAGCTGCTCACGGAAAGCCTTGGGGAGGTTGGTCATATCGTCAAACGAACAAACGTTCTTCTCAAAGACCCATTCGATGAGCTGCTTCGCGCGGAAGGCGGGCTGGCCAAGTTCGGCCACGAGCTCGCGAATATCGTTTTGGCTCAAGTCGCGAATGTCCTGAGATTTAGTCCTGGGATTCATGGAAGCCTTTCGATTTTGGGGAAACGTAGAGGGTATCGCTACAATATGGTATCAGCTGCAGAAATTATAGAGGAGGAGTCTGCCCATGCCGGGTAAAAGCCTAGAGAACATGCACGTAGCGGTCTTGGCGGGCGGTCATTCCGCCGAGCGCGAGATCTCGCTCGATTCGGGAAAGAACGTTGTGGTGGCACTGAAGGAAGCCGGCTACACCTCGGTGGAGCTGCTTGACACGGCCGCTGATGACTTTATGGTAACCATGGCGACCGGCGGATTCGATGTGGCATTTATCGCCATGCACGGCGCCGGCGGTGAGGATGGCGCCATGCAGGGTGCCATGGAGACCCTGGGTATCCCCTACACGGCCTCGGGCGTACTTGCCAGCGCCTGCGGTGCCGACAAGGAGGTCTCTAAGCTCCTATACGCCAAGGCGGGCATTCCCATTGCCCCCGGCCTTGCGCTCGAGGTGGGCGATGAAGTCGATATCGATCATATCGTCGAGGTTTGTGGCGAGCGCTGCTTTGTGAAGCCGGCCGTCAACGGTTCCAGCTATGGCATTTCCCTGGTCCATGAGCCCTCCGAGCTGCCCGCGGCAATCGCCAAGGCGTTTGAGTACGGCGACAAAGTGCTGGTCGAGAAGTGCATCGAGGGTACCGAGATCACCGTCGGCGTATACGGCGAAGATGACGTACGCGCCCTGCCGATTGTCGAGATTCGTAAGCCCGAGGACTGCGAGTTCTACGATCTGGACGTGAAGTATGTCGACCCTACGGATATCCATCGCATTCCGGCGCAGATTTCACCCGAGAATTACGCTCGCGCTCAGGAACTTGCCTGTGCCGCTCACAAGGCCCTCGGTTGCCTGGGTATCTCGCGCAGCGACTTTATTGTGAGCGAGGACGGCCCCGTTATCCTCGAGACCAATACCATTCCCGGCATGACCGATACGTCGCTGTATCCGGATGAGATCCGCCACACCGACGACATGACGTTCCCGCAGGTCTGTGACAGCCTGATCCGTATGGGCCTTCGTCGAGCGGGCATTGCATGCTAATCGAGGACGCGGTTTCGTCAGGAACGCCGCAGTTTGTCATCGACTCCTATGCCACGCTTGCTGACCGCGCCAAAACGCAGTCCTTCGGCCTTATCGAGGAAGATGTGATTGTCCTCGATACCGAGACCACGGGTCTTTCGGTGCAGGACAACGAGCTGATCGAGATCTCGGCGGCCCGTCTTTCGGGCCGCGAGGTCATCGACCGCTTCGATACCTTCGTGCATCCCAAACAGCTGATTCCCGCCGAGATTACCGAGCTCACGAGCATTACAAATGCCGATGTGGCAGATGCCCCGTCGGCGGTTGAGGCCGTCGCCGCTCTCGCCGATTTTGTCGGTGGCTGCCCGGTGATCGCACACAACGCCACGTTCGACCGCTCGTTTATCGAGTCGGTCAAAGGCGGCGTCAACGTGAGCGATATTTGGATCGATTCGCTGGCGCTGTCGCGCATCGCGCTTCCGCGCCTGGCCTCGCACAAGCTGTCTTTTATGGCCGATCTGTTTGGCTGCGACTCGGTATCACACCGTGCCAATGCCGACGTCGACGCCCTGTGTGGCGTATGGCGCGTGTTGCTCGTGGCGCTCACCGACTTGCCCCAGGGCCTCATGGCGCGCCTAGCCGACATGCATCCGGACGTGCCTTGGTCCTATCGTCCTATCTTCTCATTCTTGGCAGGGCAGAACCCTGGTTCCATCTTCTCTCTCAGCGCCGCTCGTGCTGACGTTCTCAAGGCCGATCGCGCCGACGATCGGGTGGACGCCGATGAGCTGCCGGTTCTCAAGATGCCGAGTCGTGAGGAGATCGAGGCAGACTATGCACCAGGTGGCCTGGTCAATCGCATGTATCCCACCTACGAGCCGCGTGATGAGCAGATCGCGATGGCGCTCGAGGTCCGCGATGCGCTGGTCACGGGCACTCATCGAGTAATTGAGGCAGGCACAGGCGTCGGCAAATCGATGGCCTATCTGGTGCCTTTTGCCGAGGCAGCACGCCGTAACAACATCACGGTTGGTATTGCGACCAAATCGAACAATCTTGCCGACCAGCTCATGTACCATGAGCTGCCAAAACTTGCGGAGCAACTGGACGGTGGTCTGTCATTTTGCGCTCTCAAGGGGTATGACCACTATCCGTGCCTGCGCAAGCTCGAGCGCATGAGCCGCGGCCGGGTCGAGATTACCACCAAGCGCGATCCGGCGGACACGCTCACGGCGGTCGCGGTCATTATGGCGTACGTCTGCCAATCAGCCGATGGCGACCTTGACTCGCTCGGCATTCGGTGGCGCAGCGTCAACCGTCCCGACTTTACGACGGCCTCGCGCGAGTGTGCTCGTCGCCTCTGCCCGTTTTTCCCTGATAAATGTTTGGTCCACGGCGCTCGCCGTCGTGCGGCGCATGCCGATGTGGTGGTCACCAACCATTCCCTGCTGTTCCGCAACGTCGCGGCCGAGGGCAGGATTTTGCCGCCGATTCGTCATTGGGTAATCGACGAGGCCCATTCCATCGAGCGCGAGGCGCGCCGTCAGTGGGCGCGTGTGGTGTCGGCGGACGAATCACGCGTCCTGTTCGAGCGTCTGGGTGGCTCGAGCACCGGCGCGCTAAGCCAGGTTTCCCGTGATTTGGCAACCTCCGAGGGCTCTACGCTCTATCTGGGCCTTACCGCCAAGGCGACGTCGACGGTTGCGCGCGCGAGCATGGCGATCGCCGGCGTGTTCGATGGCGTTCGCGAGCTCGGTCGCCGTGCCCGTGGGGGCTATGACAATGCCAATCTATGGATTGGCCCCGAGCTGCGCGAATCTGACGACTGGCATGATTTCTTACAGTCGGCCTACACTGGCATCGACGCATTGGAACAAGCTGACAAGAGCGTCGACGCGCTGGTGCAAGCCGTCGCCGCCGACAAGCCAGAGGTTGTTGTCGACCTGGGTGATATCTCGCGCCGCCTGCATGAGCTGGCCGAGAACCTAAAACTCATCATTGATGGTACCGATGAACACTACGTGTATTCGCTGCAGGTCAATCGCAGGCTGCGTGCCGGCGGAGAGTCAATGACCGCAGAGCGCATCGACATTGGCGAGGCCTTGGCAACCGAGTGGCTGCCCGAGGTTCACACGGCTATCTTTGCCTCGGCGACCATGACGGTGTCCAAAAGCTTTGAACACTTTAACCATGCGGTCGGCCTCGATCGCATCGGTGCTTCAACATCCTCATCGCTGCACTTGGACTCGAGCTACGACTTCGATTCGAACATGGCTGTAGTCGTTGCGGGCGATATCCCCGATCCGCGCGATCGTGAGAGCTATCTTACGGCGCTCGAGCGCGTGCTGGTCGACGCCCATCTTGCCATGGGCGGATCGGTGCTCACGTTGTTCACCAATCGGCGCGACATGGAGGACCTATACGCCCGCGTTGAGCCCAAGATGGCCCGTGCGGGTCTGGAGCTCAACTGCCAGCAGCGCAACTCATCTCCTCGTCGCCTGCGCGACCGGTTTATCAACGAACCGACCTCGTCGCTTTTTGCGCTCAAGGCCTTCTGGGAGGGGTTTGATGCCAGCGGCGAGACGCTGCGCTGCGTCATCATTCCCAAGTTGCCGTTCTCAAGCCCCACGGACCCGCTCTCGTGCGAGCGCAACCTGCGCGAAGACCGCGCATGGGCGCGCTATTCGCTGCCCGAGGCGGTGCTCGAGGTTAAGCAGGCCGCGGGGCGTTTGATTCGCTCGTCGACCGATAGCGGTGTGCTGATCTTGGCGGATCCTCGCCTGGTGACGAAGGGCTATGGCAAGAAGTTCTTAACGTCGCTGCCCACGAGCTCCTACCAGCGCATCGAATCGGCGCAGATCGGGCACTATCTACAGCTGTGGCGTGCACGCCACGAGCGGCGGCGCTAAAGCGGACAGACGAGGGTTTTTGCCATATCGCACAGACGCTTTGACAGGGCGGGGTCATCCAAGATGCGGATGGCTCCGCCCGCTGCGATTATCTGGCTCAGCAGCCAACGCTCGGAGCCGTAATGTACGGTTACCGTTGCCATGTCTGTCCCGCTGCGCTCGATGAGGGTGATGCCGGCCCAGTCCAGATGCTCCGCCATATCGAATGGTATCAAGAGCTTTGCGCTACGCTGCGTCCGGGCAAGGGAATCGTGGAGGGATACAACGTCCGGTACGTGAGGCACGACGGAGTCTTCCGTCAAGGCGAGTCCCTCGATTTTATCCATGCGATAGGTGCGCTGCTCATCGACCGCGATGTCCCAGGCAATCAGATATGTTTGGTCGCCGTTTGCTGTAATGCGCAAGGGGTCGACCAGACGCTCGCGTGGCCGCGCATCGTCCATCGAGCGATACGAGATACGACAGCGAACGCCGTCCTGAATGGCGCAGCTCAGCTGCTGCCAGTGCGACCCGTGGTTGACGGTGTCAGAGACGTGCTGGTTATAGCCGAGCTCTTCGGGTAGAAGAGCATGTCGAATTCGAGCCGCCGCCTGGGGCTCGATCCCCAACGATTCAAGTTCGTGGTTGAGCACAGCGCCCTCGGCGTCACTCAGGCGCAGCGGTAGTACACGCCCGGCGTCACCGGTGAGGACCACGCGCTCGCCGTGGCATTCGCAGATGATACGCGCACCCGATTCTCGGTCCGCGAGCGTCGAGACGATCTCGAGAATCTCGTCGAGCGACGCCCCCGTGATGTCAAAGCGACTGCAAATCTCGGTTCGTGTCATGCCGCTCTCGCCGGCGGCGTAGAGGGCCTCCATGATGTCGATGGCGCGCGAGAGCCTCTGCTCGCTGGTGAGTTTACGCACGGGCATGCTCGTGCACCGTCCTTTCAATGAGGTGGTTCCACGCCTGCTTGAGCGATTTGGGGGCCATGGGCCTCATGCCGTCCATGGCGTGGGCCATGCAAAATGAGGCGGCGGCTTCAAGATCGCGCACGTCAACGGTCCAAGTCCATCCCGAATCGGTGTGTGCGAGCTCACCTCGCCCGCGCGTGAGGCCGTTGATCATATCGATCTGCGTCTGCGGGGCGAACGAGAACGTAGCCGCAACGGGCGGGCGGTCGGCAAAATCGAATTCAAAGAACAGGTAGTCGCTGAGGTTGAAGTCCGCAGGGATAGCGTAGGCCTTTGAGGGGCGCCAAGCGCGAACGATACGGTCGCAGCGGAATGTCCTGATGTCGTCGGTGGCATTGTCGAGGCCGCAGAAGTACGCAACGCCCTCGCGCTCGAACATGCCGTAGACGCAGACGGTACGCTCTTTCTGCTCACCGCGTCCGTTCTGATATAAAAATCGCAGCGCGCATCGCTCGGCAAAGGCGCTCCATACCGCATCGACGGTGGGAGAGCGGCGGATCGGTGCTTCGTCCGCCGTCGTCCTGCCGGTGAGGTAGGCAATCTTGGAACGAATATCGGCAAGCGGCGCGGCAAAAGTGGATGAGCCGGCCGCTATTGTCTGGTCGATAGCGTTGAGCAGGATATCGGCGTCGTCTGCGGTGATGAGGCCGCCTGCCGCAAACGTGTGCTCGCGGTCGATTGTCCACGAGCTTTCCTCGGTCTCCTGCGCACCGGCGGGGCGAACCTCCTTGATTAAGATGCCACGCTCGAGCAGTTTGTCACGATCGCGCCGAAACTTGCGCTTATCCGAGTCGATGTTGCCCGAGCCATATCCCAGGTCAGAATCCAAGACGATCTGCTCGGTCGTCAGCGGTTCGGGGGAGCTGTTGAGCACAAAGAAAAGATTGAGGATGCGCTGGGCCGTTTTATCGAAACTGGGCTCCGAATTCCCCTTTTTAATTGTCGCGGTCGCGTCGCTTGCCGTCATAGAGTCCTCGCATGAGAAGGTGGTTTGCTGCCATGATTTTAGTCCGATATGGAGATTAGGCTATATCCTTGTCCGCTCGGGGCGTTAAGATGGCCCGAATTCGGTCGTTTGCGCTCGCTCGGGGTATACTTTCGACTATATACGGTTCTAATGTGCATGCATTGGGCCTATTTGTCGGATTATGGATGTGGAGCGCACATGGCGAACACCCAGAACTATATTAACCACCTGCTGCAGAACACCGGCATCACGCCGGCATGCAGCGAAGAAGAGCGCTTGGCTGCCGAGGATATCGCTCAGATCTTCCGCAACCACGGCTTTGATCCCGAAGTTCAGGAGTTCAATGCCCCGGCGCCCAGCAGGTTGGCATTTGCCGTTACCGGTATTCTTGCGTTTGCCGGCGCCCTGCTGATGGGCATCGGCGGCGGCATCGGCTTGGTCGGCACCTTGCTGGCCATTGTCGGCGCCGTTCTTTACGTGCTCGAGCGCACGGGCCACCCCGTGGTTTCACGCCTGGGCAAGACGGGCGTGAGCCAAAATGTCATCGCCTACCACAAGGCCTCGGGCCCGCTCGCGTCTCCGCGCAACCGCCCGGTGGTCGTTGTCGCACACTACGACTCTCCCCGTGCTGAGCTGCTCGCCCGCGAGCCCTATGCTTCGTATCGTGCGCTCATCGCCAAGCTGTTGCCCGTTGCCACGGTTGCCCCTGCTGCCGTTGCCATCTTGCGTATCCTGCCGTTCCCCGGCGCGCTCAAGGTTTTGCTGTGGATTGTCGCGATCCTCGCTTCCCTCGTTGCGCTCGCCAACGCGGCAAACATCATTTCTAACCGCTACATTCTTCCCTATACGTCCGGCGCGGTGTGCAACAAGTCTTCTGTCGCCGCTATGCTCGGCGTTATGGACAACGTTGCTCCCTTCCAGGGCGAAAACGAGTTTCCCGACGATGTTCCGTTCGATACCTATTTTGGGGAGCAGAAGCGTCGTGCCGAGGAAATGGCGCGCGCAGCGGCGGAATATGCCGCGGCCCAGCAGCAAAACGACTACGGCAACACCATCGAGTATGAAGAGCCTACCTACGCCGAGGACGAGTTCGGTCAGCCGATTGCTCCCGACGCTCAGACCGAGCCCGAACAGGGTGAGGCTTTCGACGAGCAGATCGAGGGCTTTGAGGGTGCATCTGCCGACGAGACGCTGATCGGCGCTATCGTGCCCGAGGATCAGAATCAGGCTGTCCAGGCCGAAGAGTTCAATGACGAGGTTCCCGCTGCCGAGTCGGCGGAGGAACCTGCCGCGGTCGAGCCCGAGCCCAAGCTCTATCGCAACGCCGCCGGCAACATCCGCTTTGGTTCGGATGCCATCCGTGCGCTCGGAATGCTTCCCGAGTCCTGCACGCTCGATTACGAGGAGGGCGAGGAGCCGACGTTTGAGCCCGAGCCTGCCCCCGTCGTGGCTGCACCTGCGCCCGCTGTCACCGTGGATGATGAGTCTGCCGCGGTTGCCGCTGCCGTTGCCGAGCCCGAGGCGGTGTCCGCGATCGATCCCGCGGCAGGACTGGACATTTTGGCTCCCGCCGCGCCGGCGCAAGACGTTGCGGACGAGTCTGACGACGATTACGTTGAACAGCCGAGGCGCGTGTCTTACGAGAGCGATACTGATTTCTCGGCCGAGATTCCCGCGGCAACGCCCCATGCCGACATTGCATCCGCGTTCTCGTCGATTGGCGCCAGCGCTTCCAACTTCTTTAAGGGTGCGCTTGCAAAGGGCAAGAAATTTGTCGACGATTTCGAGGAGAAGCGCGCTGCCGCACGCGAGGCTGCCGAGCAGGAGGCTATCGCTCAGCAGCAGGCAGCCGAGGCGGCACGTGAGCGCGCGGCGCAAGAGTTCGAGCAGAACGAGGCTATGCAGTCCGTACCCGTCGACGCTGCCGAAGCTACAACGTCTTTCGAGGCTCAGCAGCACGTCGATAGCACCATGTCGTTTGATGCCGCGCAGTTCGATTCCACGATAACGTTTGAAAAGCAAGGTACCGCGATTGCCGAGCCCCTTCCTGCTTCCGATGAGCAGGACGACGCGGCGGGCGATGGCGAGCCCATTGATGCTGCCGAAATTCAGGATGCGACCGAGGACGAGCCCGTCGAGGTCAACTCTGACGAAGAGCAGTACGCGGCAGCCGAGCAAGATGATTCGACCGAGGTCGAGCAGGAGGAAGTGTCTGCGGTTTCCGAGGCTCCCGAGACAGATGAGTCGAGGCCTTACTCCACGCAGATTTTCACCATGCCGACTCCGAGTGGTTCCGGTGCCACGGTTGCCAATGTCGCTCCCACCCAGGACGAAACGGTCGATTCCCTTATGGCCCAGATTTCCTCCCAGGCATCGCCGCGTCCGCAGATGAATGTTCCCGATCCGGCGTCGGCACCGTCGCCTGCGCCCTCCTCGTCTCCGCTGGCTTCGGTCCCCGATCCATCGCTGCCGTCGATGAAGCAGGCAAACGTTGCGTCTCGCACGTCGCTGTTCGACCTTCCCGATCCCTCTGCCCAGGTCAACGACCCCTTTGCTACTGCTCAGGGTCCCGAACCCACATCGGCACCCGTTGCGCCTCCTATGCCCGTTGCGCCGGGCGCGCAGCCGATCGAGACCATTTCAGCTCCCGCCCCGGCGGCACCCAAGTCTCGTAAGCGCGGCCTGGGTGGCCTGTTCGGTCGTAAAAAGAAAAACGAGCAGGATAGCATGAGTGACTGGCTGGGCGTCGAAGACGATTACGATGCCAAGAAGTCCGGTCGCGGTATCGGTTCGTGGGATAACTTCGAGGACGATAACGATGGCTGGAAGGGTGGCGCTACGTCTTCCGATGGCGCTTCTTCCGAAGATATGCTCTCGGCTGTCGCCTCTATGGGCGATGATGAGCTGCTCGGTCACGATATCTGGTTTGTGGCAACCGGCGCCTCGGATTGTGATGGCGCCGGCATGAAGGCCTTCTTGGCTTCGCATCGCGATAAGCTCCGCGGCGTATTCTTCATCAATCTTGAATCCGTCGGCGCCGGCAGGCTTTCGGTGGTGACGGTCGAGGGCGAACAGCAGCTGCTCAAGGGCGATCGCCGCATCATGAACCTGGTCAGCAAGGTGTGCAAGTCGTTCCATGTCGATTGTGGCGCGCTCGAGATGCCCTATGCCAAGACCGATGCCTATGCCGCGCTTGAGGCGAGCCGCCGAGCCCTCACCATCGCCGGCGTGGACGGCACGCGTCTGGCTTGCGCTCGTACCGAGGACGACCTGCCCCACAATGTCAACCCGACGAACATTGCCACGGTATCCGAGGTCGTGACCGAGGTTATCCGCCGTTCGTAGACGGAGCTCTAAGGAGTCAACGTGTTTTCGTATATTAAGCGCCATTGGCCTGTCTACGTGATTTTGACCTTGATTGCCATTGCGTTAGGATTTGGGGCTGCCTACATCGTGGGTGCAAAGGGCTCGACCCCCGCCTCCGCAATCAGCGAAGAGGTGGAGCAAGAACAGAGTACGGGTGCCGATGGGATCCCTGAGTCCGAGCAAGCAATCGTTGATGGTGGATCTTCGTCTGCAGAGTAGATACGGCGATTTACATGATTGAAAGCGGGCGAGCCAGGGGACTGTCTCGCCCGCTTTTTCATCGCGCTAGCGCTTCTTTGGGATCGACCTAAGGCGAGCGAACCATAGGGCTGCGACACCCGAGGTCAGGAGCGCGGTGATGCAAGCGGCGATGGGAGCTGATCCTGTTGCCGGTAGGTCCTGCGGTAGGGTACAGCGTTGAATGACGCTGTCCTCGTCATGTGACTCAAGTTTATCGCCGCCACCGTTGCGGCAAAGATCGACGCGCGCGCTGTTGGTGAGTGCGGTTTGGGGCGTATAAGCCGACGTTGCCTGCATGTGTACGACTGCGCCCCGAGCGTCTGTGCCAAGGATTGCTTTGGCATCGTCAAGGTCGTCGTGCTCATCTTTGAGATCATCGCGGGTCCAAGAATCCACATCGCTTCGAGTCGTAAGGTCGGCGGCTACCGCACCGTATTCAATTCGAATGCCCGTTACGACGGTATTGGACGCAAGGTCGAGTTCTTTCGCCTCGAGTGTGGTGGATTCCGTGGTCGAGACATCCGCCTTCCAGAGGTGCCAGCCGTCGTAATCGACGAGGCGGCAATCCTCACCCAGACTCTTCCTTACTTCGTCGGACTCAAGCCAAGGATTTTCGTGCCCATCGTCAAGTGTCGCGTTTGCCGGCTCATCGACGTCTGTCGAGTCCAACGGCGTCGTGCGATACCACACGTTGCACAGACCATTGAGGTCGCCGATGGCGACGGGGGTTTCGATTGAGACGAATCTCGCCGTATCGTCCTCGGCACACTCAAGATTATCGGTAATTGTGAACTCATCAACCCAGGTAGTTGAATCGTTTCGAGCGTCGATGGTATAGGAGAAAAGCCCATCCGTATTGGTTTGCATCGCGGCACGGTTTTTACCATCGCCGTTAGCCAACAGGCCCTTTTCGATAGGTTGGACAAGTTCCTGACGCTTGTCGACCTGCCCCTTGATCTCGATGGGCGCATCCTTCATCGCGACGGATTGGACTTCTCCCGTATCCTTTATTTCAAACGTTATCTCCTCGGCAAGGTCATAGGTCCGCGGAGACATCATTTCGCGCAACGAGTAGGTGCCGGGTGCAAGATGTTCGACGCGGTGTGGCTTGTCGGATGAGGTCCAGGAGTCTATTTCGGTTTTATCGGGACCATATAAGGCGAGCTGTGCGCCTTCCACTTCCTGCTCACCGCTTGCATCGACCTTGGAGATATCAACCTTGGTGTAATCGTCGGATACGTTAAGCCGTGCTTCTACAACGGGTGTTTTCTGGTCGGCATAAGTAAGGTCGACAATATGGGTTGTCTGATCGAGCAAGAAGCCTGCCGGCGCTTGAGTCTCGACAACCTCGTAGCGTGCGGTGCCAGATCCCAGTGGGAGGTTGCCCGCGCGTGCTTCTCCAGTTTCATCCGTCGTGACGGTCGCGACAGTCTCACCGTCGAGCGCGGCAATGCTACCGTCGGGGCGCACGATATCACCCGAGGCACGGATCTCAAAGACGGCGCCCGCGAGGCTGCTGCCGTCTATGGCATCGGTTTTAACGATCCTGATGTTTCCGGTCGCGGCGTGGTCATAATACGAGGCGATTGCAACGGGCGTTAGGTTCATGTCGGCGGGTATGTTTACCTCGATCTCTTCGCCGACAAGATAGGGCTCTTTGGCCGAGGTTTCGCGTACATAATAGGTGCCCGGCACGAGCGATTCGGGCAGTGTGACGGTCCCGGTCGCGTCAGTCGTAAAGGCGTCCATTACGTTATGTGCTGGATACCAGCAAGTTTGTGAGACAGGTTTGTGATTGCTGTCGAGGAGTTGGAAGGTGAATCCGGCTAGGGGAACAGAAGCGCCTGTTTGGGCATCGCGTTTTACAATCTGGAGATGCGTCGACAGAGCGTGGTTGTCCACGATATATTGAAGCTCGGCGCCGTTGGAAATCTGATTGGCCTCGACGGTCCATTCCCCTGCACGTTTAAAACCCTCTGGGACGGTTTCCGGAACCTCACGAACGGTGTAGCCGGCGCGGTCGTATGGGATGGCTCCGTGGACACCGGCGGGTCGCTTGCCTGCGCCAAACCATGCTTCGGGCTGATCTTTGGTGGAGGCAAAGCCATAGATGTTTGTGGTCAGTGTGCCAACAACCTGCTGAGAGCTGTTGCTCACAACCTCAAAGACAACACCTCCCGCCGGCTGCTCCAAGCCGGATTGGTCGCTATTGCCGTAGTCCTTGAATTTGGAAATTTCAAGGTCAAACGCAATGGGGATATCGGAAACGCGAGATTCGATCTCGACCACTCCTGAATCACCGAGCTGGTCGGCTCTAACGGTATAGGACCAGCTGTCGTTGGATGGCAGGTAGCCCTCGGGGGCTTTTGATTCGTAGATGGTAAAGGTTCCTAAGGGGACATCGGCGAGGGTGGCCCGACCGCTTTCGTCGGTCGTGAGGATTTGCGCCCATCCAGGGGTTGATTGCGACACACACGTGAACTCTGCTCCCGCGAGTGAAGATCCCACCTGGGGGCCGGCATTCGTCGCGGCATCGAGTTTTACGACATGCAGGGTGATGGCGCCGGGTTGTTCATCGATGGCGACCTGCCCGCCGTCATTCCCCGTGGTAAAGGCAACGCGATCGGGGCGGGGGACATAGCCGGCCGGCGCCTTCGTTTCAACTAGGTAGTATGCCGTGTTGGGTAGGAGTGTTGCCTGTGCTCGACCGTTGCCGTCCATCTGGATGGTGCCGACACATGCGTCGCTGGCGCTCTCAAAAATATCGAATGTTGCCCCGGTAAACTGATAGGTATTGTTTCCGCTGGTAATAACAGTGTTCGCAGACTGCTTTTGGAAGGAAACAGAGACCGCTGGCAGTACATAGAGCATGTCTTGACGTCTGCTGCCGCCCGATACGGTTCCTAGATAGCGCCGCGCGCGGTGCGGAGCGGCTTTGATGCTTCCTGATTTTGCGCTGTCGTGGAGCCACCGCGCAGCCGCCACGACTTCATTGTCGGCGGTAAAGTGCCCGCTCTTGGTTTTGCCCTGAGCGGTCGTGTAGGAGTAGGTGCCGTCGACATGGGTAGTGCCGTTGAGCATCCATACGGCAAGCTGGGTGGCGGCGCGGGCGCGATCGGGTGAAAGATGGTAACCGCCAAACGACGCGGCGGTAGGATATCCGTGACAAACGATTGCTGCGAACTCGTCGTCGAGCCACACCCAGCCTTGATCAAAGTTGAGCCATGGGCCGCCCGGCTTGGTGGGGCCGGGACGCTCCTGGTTCATGCAGTAGGCAATCGAGGCGTCTTGAGCTTCATACTTGCCGATAAAGAAGGGCCCACAATTATCGCTGATAGTGCGGAAGCCGAGCTGGTCGTAGCCATCGACGGCAAATGCGGCTCCCGGTGCCAGGCAGCCGAAAAGCAGGAAGAGGAGCAGGAGCAGCGGACCTGTTGCGATTGCGCTGTGGACAGAGTGCGTGGGTGCGTTGGACATGGCTGCTCCTTATCCCTCGTGCGCCGCACGGGGAGGCTGCGACGCGTAGGATGAGGCTACCCCCGAGGTTCATGCGGGTAAGTACCGGAGCCTGACCAAAAGCTTGCCCAATTCCTGACAAATTGAGCTCAAATACAACAATCAAGCAAAAGCGCAGGTAGAAGATAAGGTGAACAGGAAGTCAAAGGTCCTCGTCTCCACAATTGACGCGATTTTCAAACGAATCTCCACAGCTAAAACAAGCATCGCCACCCTTGTATCGAACAAGACAACCGCGTTATACTATCCCCCACATATGCGGGCATCGCCAAGTGGTAAGGCATCAGCTTCCCAAGCTGACACTCGCGGGTTCGAGTCCCGTTGCCCGCTCCATTCGAATTTCAGGCACGGTAACGTTTCGTTACTGTGCCTTTTTCAATAAAGTGCCGGGACTCGAACCCGACAGGGTGCGAGCGTTAAATAAACGCGAAGCGTTTATAGCGAGCAGGCAAGGTCGCCGATAGGCGACCGCAGCCGGTGCGGATTTGCGAAGCAAATACGCGGACGTCCCGTTGCCCGCTCCATCGGGCGCGGGAGACCTTGGGACGGCCAATTCAACAAAGTCTTCCCTATCGTCTCCGTGAATCCGGGGAGATCGACCGCAGCCGGTGCGGATTTGCGAAGCAAATACGCGGACGTCCCGTTGCCCGC
>DXML01000004.1:80773-93803 GCA_019414205.1 Collinsella sp.
TCTATCAGCCAAGGGGGATGCTGGGACACTCGGTTCGATCCGGTCTCCTTCGACGGCTTTGAGGACCGGGGCATGCTGACCACAGCCGGCGTGCGTCCGCGACGCGGACGCACGGACGTCCCGTTGCCCGCTCCTGCTTCAAAATGTTAGGTTCATGCCTGCTGCCCATACTTGCACCTGCGCACGGTACAATGGTTGGGTTACGACCAACGTGCCAATAACCAAAAAGGAGCCGCTATGATCGATCGCTATACCCGCCCGGAGATGGGACACATCTTCTCCCTCGAGAACAAGTACGCCATTTGGCAGGAGATCGAGGTCCTGGCCTGCGAGGCCCAGGCGGAGCTCGGCAAGATCGGCATTTCTAAAAACGAAGCCCAGTGGATCCGCGACCACGCCAACTTTGAGAAGGCAAAGGTCGATGAGATCGAGGAGGTCACGCGCCACGATGTCATCGCCTTCCTGACCAACATGAAGGAGTACATCGACGCCGATGTTCCCGAGGGCGACCCCAAGCCCAGCCGCTGGGTTCACTACGGTATGACCAGCTCCGACCTGGGTGATACTGCTCTGTGCTATCAGCTTACTCAGGCGTGTGACCTGATTATCGAGGACGTCAAGAAGCTCGGCGTGATCTGCAAGCGCCGCGCCTTCGAGGAGCGCAATACGCTTTGCGCTGGCCGCACCCATGGCATCCATGCTGAGCCGATGACCTTCGGCATGAAGTTTGGCTCTTGGGCATGGGAACTCAAGCGCGACCTTGATCGTCTTGAGGATGCTCGCAAGAACGTTGCCTTCGGTGCCATCTCCGGTGCCGTCGGCACCTACAGCTCCATCGAGCCGTTCGTCGAGGAGTACGTCTGTGAGCACCTGGGTCTGGTTCACGACCCGCTGTCCACGCAGGTCATCAGCCGCGATCACCACGCCTATCTTGCCGGCGTGCTTGCCACTACGGCGGCCACCTGCGAGCGCATCGCGACCGAGGTCCGCAACCTGCAGAAGACCGATACACTCGAGGCCGAGGAGCCCTTCCGCAAGGGCCAAAAGGGCAGCTCCGCCATGCCACACAAGCGCAACCCCATCACCATGGAGAAGGTCTGCGGTCTGTCGCGCGTCGTGAAGTCCAACGCCCAGGTCGCCTTCGACAACGTCGCCCTGTGGCACGAGCGCGACATTTCGCACTCTTCCGCCGAGCGTGTCGCCCAGGCCGATAGCTTTATCGCGCTTGACCATATGTTCCAGTGCCTCATTCGCGTTATCGACGGCCTACAGCTGTATCCGGCCCGCATGATGGCCAATCTCAACAAGACCCGCGGCCTCATCTTCTCCTCCAAGGTCCTGCTTGCCCTCGTCGATACGGGTATCACCCGCGAGGATGCGTACGCCATTGTGCAGGAGAACGCCATGGCCACCTGGCACGAGGTGCAGGATTGTGTCTCTGGCCCCACCTTTAAGGAGCGTCTCGAGGCCGATCCGCGCTGCACCGTCAGCCAGGAGAAGCTCGACGAGATTTTTGATCCGTGGGACTTCCTCACCCGCATCGATACGGTCTTCGATCGCCTGGAGCAGCTGAGCTTCGAGTAGGGTTAACCTAATTCGACCGCTTGCGGATGCATTTCAACCTTTGGCGCCTTGCCCGTCTTGGGCGAGGCGCTTTTTTTACTGTCGCATATGCGCCCGGGTAATAAAATGAACTCCGACTGCTGTTTCGATGAAAGGGGGCACGTGCCCAGACGCATCAAGCGGGCCACCATCGTCTCGTTTACGCTCATACTCCTTGTTGCCGTCTGTGCGGGCGCCCTGACGTATACCGTTCGAAGCAGTTCTTCCTCCTCGAATGAAGCCGATAGAGATCTCCCGGTGCTCAAAATCGGCGTTACGGATAACGACCCCTATGTGTATGTCGATACCACGGGCGATTACGCCGGTATCGATATCGACATCGCCCGCGAGGCCTGCAAGCGTGCGGGGCTCAAGCCACAGTTTGTCGATATTGACTGGAACGATCGCGACCGGCTGCTCAAAAACGGTGATATCGATTGCCTGTGGTGTGACTATTCTCCCTGTTATCGCGAGGATAAGTATTACTGGACCGAGCCGTATCTAACCGTGACGGTCTCGGTTGCCGCCAAGAAAACGAGTGGCATCAAGTCCTTGGCACATCTCGATGGAAGTAAGACCATTGCGGTGATTGCGGGTTCGGTGAGTGAACGCCGATTGCTTGCGGGGGATCTGGGGGTCTCGTCGGACGTTCAAATCAAATCATATGGCTCTGCCGAACTCTGCAAAGCCGCTCTAGTCAAAGGGTACGTTGACTGCTGGATGGCGGATGTCCAGTCGCTTGACCGACTCGTTGCTCAGTATCCCGGCGTTTACCGTGTGTTTGCCGACAATGTTATGACGGTTGACCTGGGCGTCGCGTTTGATGACAGCTATGAAGGATCGGTCGTAAAGGATCTCAATACCGCGCTGTTCGACATGGATCGAGATGGCACGATTGACCGTATTGTGGGCAATTACAAGACAGGAGCGACGACGGGCGGACAAGGAGGAAATTCATGACAACTGATGAGCACCGCTTGAGTCGAAAGACTCTGAACGTCATAGCTGCCAGCGTTATTGTCAGCGCCGTCTTGTTAGGCCTGTTGTATACGGTTGGAACCCATCGCTGCCTCGAAAAAACGCTTGGGTTTGGCCAAGAAACCATGGTGTTTTTGGAGAACGCTTGCGAAAAATATGACCGCTACGAACAGGGGAGAAAAACCGAGGCGACGCACGATTTGCTCGCCGCGGTCGAATCGTTTGTGACGTTCCTGTCCTCTGATCGCGTTGAGGTTAACGACGATCTTATCGAGCAATTTGTCCATGCCGAGAACCTTTCGGGGCTGATGGTCATGGACTCCGATGGCCATATGGCTGCCCACTACGACATCGATGGTCGCGATCCGCTCATGTTGTGGCGAGATGAGTTGGCCTGTTCGCCGGTCGCATCGATGTATCAAGGTTCCAAAGTGACCTACTCAACTGTCGATGAGCGCCGTGGTGTCGTTTTTGCCGTCTGTGCTGTTCCGTATGGCGACGGCGTTGCCCTGGCATACCGCTCACTTGTTTCCGATACGGCGGACGACTATTCATATGCCATAGCCGACGTGCTTTCGAACAGTACCTTCCACCAGGGTCCCACGGTGCTTGTTATGGAGGATGCGGAGATTGTCTCATCCAACAGTGCCGATGCTGACGTGTCGCTCGCCCGACTCCTCACCAGCGTAGGAGTTGAGTGGAAAGACGACGGCCTGACGCGCATCGAATATCGAGGAGACGAATGGTATGCCGTGCGTGCGGCATATAAGGACTACCGCCTGTTTGCGCTATATCCCAAATCTGAGGTCATGTCTGACAGGATTTCATTTGTCGCCGTCGGCGTCTTGGTGTGTCTTGCGTTTTGGGTCGTGGTGCTGTTGGCTCGAAATATCGTTGACCACCGCAATTTGGTCGAAAAGGATAAACAGCTCGGCATTATCAATGCCATAAGCGCCATCTACGATTCGACCTTCCTTTTGCATCTCGACACCCTCGAGATCGAGGGGATCAATATGTCGCCGGCGATAGCGAAAATATTTGCCGAGCACAGCGAGGCATATGACTTTATGGACACGGTCTGCCGGGATATCGTGAGACCCGAAAGCCGCGAAGCGGTTGTGGGCCTCGTAGATGTAAGTTCGCTTCGTGAACGTATGGAGGGCGTACCGTACTTGGCTGCCGAGGTGCGAGATTGTCGAGGCGCTTGGTACTCGCTACAGGTTGTCCCCCAGCATCGCGATGAGCAAGGCCGGCTGGAGTCGGTCGTCGTGGCGACGCACAACATATCGATGGTCAAGCATGCCGAGGAGCTGTCATATCAAGACAAACTGACGGGGCTTCGCAACCGCAACTATCTTGAATCGCGCGGAGATAGCCTGGTAAACGAGGACTTGCCCGTGAGCGTGATTATGTTGGACTGCAATTATCTCAAGCGGACCAACGACATCTATGGTCACGAGATGGGGGATGAACTGCTGCGACGGACGGCGTCCGTGCTGCGGCGGGTGGCTGGTGCGGATTATCTGCCGATGCGCCTTGGCGGCGACGAGTTTTTGCTGGTTTGCCCCCATACTGACAACGAGTCTGCGCTCGGGCTGGAACAGGATCTTCGTCTCGGTCTTGCCGCGGTAAGCGATGAGGCCCTGACGGTCAGCGCATCGATTGGCGTGGCGACCGTCGAGACGGCTGGAAATACGCTGGCCGATGTATATCGTGTCGCCGACCACAATATGTATTGGGAGAAGCGCACGGTCCACGCGCAGGGTGCGGACTGCTAATCTTGCCCCCGCGAGTCCATGCATCGTAGGATGTTGAATCGGTGCTTGCGATAATAAGTCGGCCCAGGCGGGGATAATAGACGTCTGAAATTTCTTTCTGAGAGGGGATCTCAATGATTAGTTTTGACTACAAGCCGCAGGGTGTATGCTCTCGCAATATTCACCTCAATCTCTCTGACGATGGCAGCAAGGTGCTGGGCGTTGAGTTTACCGGCGGCTGTGACGGCAATCTCAAGGCTATCTCCAAGCTGGTCGAGGGCGCTCCTGCTGATCGCGTAATCGAGGTTCTCGCCGGTAATACCTGCGGTATGAAAAAGACCTCCTGCGCCGACCAGCTTACACGCGCTATCGAGGCCGCTCGCGCCGAGATCGCCTAATGGGTATCGCCGACCACATCAAGAATGGAATATCGCGCCGTGGCTTTGTGCTCGGCGGTGCTGCCGCGGGCGCTGCCACGGTGCTTGCCGGTTGCTCGAAAAAAACGGGCACCAGCGACGATGCCGCCGGCGAGCCGCAGGTTATCAAGGACGATTCGAAGATTGTCTCGATCACTGATGAGTACGAAGCTGTTGATATCGATCTTGAGCCGGCGGCGTCGTGGACGCTGCCGCTGGGCACGCTGCTGTACTACTGCGATGGCGACTACGCCGCCGCGATGATGGCGCCTGCTTCTGCTCTGCATGCCAATACGCTTGGTATGCTCAACCTGGGCGATGGCTCGCTTACCACATTAATCGAGGATCCTATCGAGGGCACGGGATATGCTTTTTACGATGTCCGTGCCGGCGATGGCGTGTTTGCGTGGGTTGAGATGAACTTTGCCAATTCATCGTGGAAGCTCTACGCTCAAAATCTGTCGGGCGCTTCGCTCTCTGGCGACGTGGCTGAGCTCGATCGAGGTGGCAAGGACTATGATCCGCCCCTGTTTACGGCGTTCGGGTCATCGGTCATCTGGTATAAAATGCCTTCGGCAGGCGGCAATAAAACGAGTAGTGATTCGTTTTGCTATCGTCGCTCGCTTGATGAATCCAAGGCCGAGACAATTTGGAAATCGACGGGCCGCTTTGCATCGGCCCCGCGTGCGAGCGACGGCATTTTGACCATCTCGCCGCGTGTCCGCAACGACGAGGGTGTCTACTACGGCATAACGGCAATCGATCTGACCGACGGCAACAACACCAAACGTGCCCAGCTAGTCCTTCCCTCGTCAGTCTCGCCTTTCGAGGCCGTATATATGGGCGATACCTTCGTGTTTTCTATCGAGGCGACCTATAGTGGCGTGGGCAGCTTGGGCAATATGGGCACGTATATCGGTAATGAGGGAGGGCCGTACCTCTTCCTGTCACGCGAGCCGCTCGCATGTGCGGCTGGCAAGAAGAATAAATACCTTGTTAAGGTGCAGGCGTCGCATTTCCTGATCGACACCTCTGCCAAGACCTATGGCTCGCTGCTGTCGCCCGACCGCGCTTTGGAGTATGGCGATTATCCAGCTACGGCGGGAAAATCGGACTCATTCCTTACGTACGCCACGGTGCGCAACAGCCAGGGTATACCAGAGACGGTCACTGCACGCCTATTCTCTCTTTAAGCTTAGAGGGGTTAAAAAGGCGCCAACAGGGGAATAAACGCGTTGTAATTGTGAGTACCGCCCGCCGAGCTGCCGCGTCATAGTGGCATCCGGCGGGTTCAGGTGCGTTAAAATGGGCTTGTTCTTAGCTAATTGAGACAGGGGGGCCGTGTTATGGCTTCAGATGCAAAAAAGATTCTGCTGGTCGAGGATGAGAAGGCAATCCGTGACGCCGTCGCTGCCTATCTCGAGCGCGAAGGCTACTGGGTTGTGGGCGTCGGCGACGGTCAGTCCGCGATCGAGGAGTTCGAGAAGCATCAGTTTGACCTGGTCGTGCTCGACCTTATGCTCCCCAAGATCCCCGGCGAGCGCGTTTGCCGCACCATTCGCGATACCTCGGATGTCCCTATCATCATGCTGACTGCCAAGGGCGAGATCGAGGACCGTATTATCGGTCTTGAGCTCGGCGCCGACGACTATCTGATTAAGCCGTTCTCGCCGCGCGAGCTTGTCGCCCGCGTACGCGCCCTGTTCCGTCGTGCCCACCAGGCCGACGAGCCCGCCGTCGAGGTACTCGACTTCGGCGATCTGGTCATCGATATCTCGGGCCACAAGATCTTGGTCGAAGGCAAGGAAGTCGATCTGACGGCTTCCGAGTTCAAGCTGCTCACCACGCTTGCTCGTCATCCCGGCCGTGTCTACAACCGTATGGAGCTGGTCGAGAAGGTGCTTGGGTACGACTTTGAGGGCTATGAGCGCACCATCGATAGCCACGTGAAGAACCTTCGCGCCAAGCTGGGCGATGATCCCAAGAAGCCCAAGTGGCTCTACACCGTCCACGGTGTCGGCTATCGCTTCGAGGCTCCGGCCAAGACCGATAAGTCGGACGAGAAATAGGGAAATCACATATGACACCTGCGCGCTTTGAAATCGGACAAAAGCACAAGCAGGAGAGCGAGGCGGGTTCCAAGGCTAGTTGGAACACGCCTCGTTCCGATTCACGGCCAACGATGAGCTATCCCTCGCGCATGGCACTTGCTTTTGCTCTGACATCGCTCATGACGGTATTGGTGCTGGTGGGCGTGGTCTCTGTTGTGTGGGGCACGGTCTTTTCGGATTACACGCGCTCCAATATCGTCGAAATCGCAAATTCCGCTGCCGAAAAGCTTGCGACGTCGTATGAGGAAAACGGCAATTGGACTGCGGGCGAGCTACGTACGGTCGCGACATCGAGTTTGGTGTCCGACGATTTGGGTATGCAGGTCGTCAACAAGAAAGGCGTTGTCGTTTATGACGACTCATGGCCTTCGGCAAGCGCGACCGCCGATGTGCGCGAGAACGAATCGCCGTCGAGCAGCTCGAGCGGGAAAAAAGCATCGCATAGTCCGGTCTCGTCGGCTCCCACCGGCTCCGATAGCGTTGCAAACGTCGAAATCATAACGTCTTCCGGCGAGCATGTCGGACAAGTAAAGCTGTGGGCCATCGGCTCCGATGCCTTGCTCACCAAGGCAGATTCTGCGTTTAGGGAGAAGACCTTTAACGCCATGGCCCTTGCTGCGGTTGTTGCAGTTTGCATTTCGGTCGTTATCGGATCACTCGTGTCGCGCATGCTCACCAAGCCGATTCACCGTATTACCAGCACGGCCAAGCAAATTCGCGATGGCGATCTGTCTGCTCGTACGGGCTTGCGCGGCGATGACGAGATCGATCAACTGGGCGAGACATTCGATGAGATGGCCACTTCGCTCGAGAAGGATATGAAACACGAGAAACGTTTGACCTCGGACGTTGCACACGAGCTTCGCACGCCGCTTATGGCCATGCTCGCAACGGTCGAGGCCATGCAGGATGGCGTATATCCTACCGACGATGAGCACTTGGAGACTGTTGCTTCCGAGACGCGTCGCCTGGCTCGTCTGGTGCAGCAGATGCTCGACCTGTCGCGCATGGAAAACAGCACGGCTCCGCTCAACCTTGAGCCGGTGGACATGGTTCCTTTCGTGCGTTCCATCGTCAATGCCCAGGAGCGCCTGTTTGTCGACCGCGATCTGCGCTTGCGCTTTGCAGATGAAACCCAGGGTCACGACGATGTCGTCGAGGCCGATCCCGACATGATCACGCAGTGCGTCATCAATCTCATGAGCAACGCCATGCGCTACACCCCCGAGGGCGGTTGGGTCGTGGTGTCGGTGCTCAGTGACCGCAAGCATGTCAGTATTGCCGTTTCGGATACCGGCATCGGTATTGCCAAGGACGATCTGTCGCGCATCTTCGGTCGTTTTTGGCGCGCCGATGCCAGCCGTGCCCGTGAGGCGGGCGGTCTGGGCGTGGGCCTCGCCGTGACCAAGCAGATTGTCGAGCGCCATCATGGCTACATTTCCGTGGAGTCGGAGCTTGGAAAGGGTACGACTTTTACGATTCATCTGCCTCGCGAGCACACGGCGGACGCGGCATCTACTACAATGGAGCACTAGCTTTTCGCTATTCGGTGAAGGAGGGGTTTCGTCCCTGCCGCTCCGAGTTTGCGAAAACGTGCGGGAAAGAGCCCGCATTACTGTCGTATTTTGGTAAGGAGTGACTCACGTGACAACGATGGAGCGTCGTCCGGATTCCCGTGGCAAGGTTCGTGATATCTACGATGCCGGTGAAAACCTGCTGATGGTCGCCACCGACCGCATTTCTGCGTTCGACTTCATTCTTCCCGACGAGATTCCGTTTAAGGGAGAGGTGCTCAACCGCATCTCGGCATTCTGGTTCGATAAGTTTGCCGACATCGTTCCCAACCACCTCGTTTCCATCGACCCGGCGGATTTCCCCGAGGAGTTTGCCGAGTATCGTGACTACCTCGCAGGCCGCGCCATGCTGGTCAAGAAGGCCCAGACGATTCCTATCGAGTGCATCGTCCGCGGCTATCTGACCGGTTCGGGCAAGAAGACCTATGACGAGAACGGTACCGTCTGCGGCATTCAGCTGCCCGAGGGCCTGACCGAGGCCTCCAAGCTTCCCGAGCCGCTGTTCACGCCGTCCACGAAGGCCGAGATCGGTGACCACGACGAGAACATCTCGTTCGAGCGTTGCTGCGAGATCGTGGGCGATGACATCGCCACGCAGATTCGCGACCTTTCCCTCAAGATCTACAAGGCTGCCGCCGAGTATGCAGCGACCCGTGGCATCATCATTGCCGACACCAAGTTCGAGTTTGGTGTCATCGATGGCAAGGTTACGCTGATCGATGAGTGCCTCACGCCCGACTCCAGCCGTTTCTGGCCTGCCGCCAGCTACGAGGAGGGCAAGATTCAGCCCAGCTACGACAAACAATTCGTCCGCAATTGGCTCAAAGCCAACTGGGATATGACGGGGGAGACTCCGCACCTGCCCGCCGAGGTCATCGATGGCACGTCCGAGCGCTATCGCGAGGCCTTCCAGATCATCACGGGCTCCCAGTTCACAAGCATGAAGGAGAACGCGTAAGTGAGTACCCGCAGCGCCACGAACAAGCGCACGCAATCCCGCGAGGTTACCGGGGTTGCGCGCAAGTCCGCCGCATCCGCTAAGCCCGCCCGTCAGGCAGCGAGCTCTGTTCACGTCGTGCCGGCATCATCCAAGGCACGCCGCAAAGAGCTCGAGAAGGGCGAAAACCTGGAAGGCCTTTCCAAGGAGGAAAAACGCGCCCGCAAGGCCAAGCAGCGCGCCCGCGAGGATCGCATCTACACGGTGTCGAATATCCTTCTCAAGCAGGATGAGGACTACACCAAGCGCCGCCGTATTTGGTGGGCCGTGCTCGCTATCGGCATGGTGCTCGTCGTGGCAATTGGGGCTTCGCTCTACTTCGCTCCCGGCGGCACGGTGTCCAGCCCCGTTCAGATGGTCGGCATCGTTTTGTCCTACGTCATCATTTTGGGTGACTTTATTTACGACTTCGTTCGTATTCGTCCCCTGCGCAACATGTACCGCACGCAGGCCGAGGGCATGTCCGAGAACAAGCTCAACGCCCTTATCGAGCGCGCAGCTGCCGAGGAGGACAAGAAGGACTCCAAGAAGAAGTAGCGTTTGCATGCATACTTATCGCTAAGATATAAGGCGCGTCGTTTTTGCGGCGCGCCTTTTTACTGTTCTATATATAGGTAGATGGAGTGGCACATGATTCGAGCTGCCCTGACGGTTGAAGAAGCTCTGGAGGGCATGAAGGCCCTGGAGCCCAAGATTAAAAACTACGCGCGCCTGGTCGTCCGCAAGGGCGTAAACGTTAAGCCCGGCCAGGAGGTCGTCGTTCAGTCTCCGGTCGAGTGCGCGCCGTTTGCGCGCGTGGTGGTCGCGGAGGCATATGCTGCTGGCGCCGGCCACGTGACGGTCATTTGGGCCGATGATGCCGTGACAAGGCTCACGTACGAGCATGTCGAGAAAAGCTATTTTGAGCAAACACCCGAGTGGAAGCGCCTGCAGCTGGATTCCTTGGCCCAGGATGGTGCCTGCTTTGTCTTTATCGAGGGTGCGGATCCTGCGGCCCTCAAGGGTATCGATCCGGCCAAGCCGGCCGCGGCATCCAAGGCGAGGAATACGCAGTGCAAAGTTTTCCGCCGTGGACTGGATTACAACATCAATCCGTGGTGCATCGCCGGCGCGCCGGTCGCTGCCTGGGCTCGCGAGGTGTTCCCGGGCGATGCGGACGAGGTTGCAATCTATAAGCTGTGGAATGCGATTCTGCACACCGCCCGCGCCGATGGCCAGGACCCGGAGAGCGACTGGGAGCGCCACGATGCCGCATTCGAAAAGAACCTGCGCTTCCTAAACGATAATCAGTTTGACTGCCTGCACTACACCGCTTCGAACGGAACCGATCTGACGATTGGTATGACGAAGGGCCATGAGTGGGCCGGCGGTAAGGGTGAGACCCCCGACGGTCATCCCTTCTTCCCCAACATCCCCACCGAGGAGGTCTTCACCTCGCCCGATCGCATGCGCGCTGACGGTATCGTGTACTCGGCCATGCCGCTCATCCACCACGGCAACAAGGTCGATGATTTTTGGATCAAGTTCGAGAACGGTCACGTGGTGGATTACGACGCCCGCGTGGGCAAGGCGACGCTCGCAAGTATCATCGATACCGACGAGGGCGCTGCTCACCTGGGAGAAGTCGCGCTCATTTCCAAGAACACGCCGATTCGCGAAAGCGGCATCCTGTTCTATGACACGCTCTATGACGAGAATGCCAGCTGCCATCTTGCACTGGGAGTCGGCTTCCCCGAGTGCATCGAGGGTGGATATGATATGTCCAAAGAGGAACTCTTGGAGCATGGCGTCAACGTGTCGAGCGCGCACGTCGATTTTATGATCGGCACGGACGACATCGATATTACGGGCATTACGCCCGATGGACGTGAAGTTGTGATTTTCCAGAACGGCCAATGGAGTTGGGAATAGTCCCAGACCGTGGTACAATGCCACCCGCGGGCCGTTAGCTCAGCTGGCAGAGCAGGGGACTTTTAATCCCAAGGTCCAGGGTTCGAACCCCTGACGGCCCACCATAGAATAGAAAAGCGACTGGCGGATGCCGGCCGCTTTTTTGTTGCCGCGACGCGGGTTCGAACCCGAAAGGGCGCGAAGCGCCGCAGCGGCCGCCTGCGGAGCAGGCTGAACCCCTGACGGCCCACCCAAAGAAAGGAAAACAAAATGAAAACAGATAGATACGGAATTAGCGGCAGCACATTAAAGATAATAGCAGCCATTTCGATGGTTCTCGATCATGTAAGCAGGATCGTCCTGACCAATGGAATCATGACTCACGCATCGTACAGTCAGATATCGGACGAACAGTGGGCGATTTTAAGCGAGGCTTCGGATGTGCTTCATGTTCTTGGCAGAATTGCATTTCCCTTATTTTGCTTTTTGATGGTTGAGGGATTTTTGCATACTCATGACATAAAGAAGTACCTGCGAAATATGCTTGTCTTCGCAATCATTGCGGAGCCCATATACGATTTCGTTCAAACCGGGCAATTATTTGACGCTCGGCAACAAAATGTTATGTGTGAGCTCCTGCTTTCCTTGGTCTTTTTGATTGTTCTGGAAAAGATACAAAGTCTTTCAAAATGGAAAAGGTACATCGCAGAAACTGCTCTGATTGTTTTGGCAGCGCTGGCAGCTGAATACACTAAACTAGATGGCGGTGTGTATGGTATTCTGCTCGTGGCTGCATTCTATTTATTCCACGACAGCAAGGCCAAGATGTTCTTTGCTGCAGTATGCGCAGTGCTCCTTTCGTCATGCCATATAGTTGGCGGCGGATTTGAGTTTGCTACAGCTAATGTATTTAATCCTGATGTTGCTGCCGCGGTCGTTTCGTTGCTGCTTATCAATCTTTATAATGGCAAGCGAGGGCTGAAGCTCAAATATTTCTTCTACATTTTCTATCCGGCACATCTTGCTCTGCTTTATGGTGTCTCACTTATTGTTTTGAACTGTCTTTAAAAACTCTCAAACAAGTCTCTGAAAGCAGAAATAAATTGACCCTAAGACTGCTTGTGAATTTCTGGAAGACTGGAGAGATGCGAGGAGAGACAACGAGGGCTGCAGAAAGATGCTTCTCAGTTCTCTGGCGGATCGCATATATCTGTATGAGGATCACTTCCACACACTCATTAATAACAGTGATAAACACGGCAGATCCTCAAAACATGAGGCTGCGGAGGTCGAACGATGCTTCGAAAGCATGAATGGCAGCGAGAAAATGAGTTCGGAAGCACCCTCTGGATGATCCAGCATAGAATAGAAAGCGATCGGCTCCGGCTGGTCGCTTTTTTGTTGCCGGTGCACGGGTTCGACCCCGAACTTCTCTATATATAAGAACGCCTGGCGGCCAAAACCAGCCTTTTACCGACAGGAAACCAAAACCTGATGCCTTTAGAGTAAAGTAGCGCTCCAGAGATGACCGACGCCTCAACACCTATAAACCAGCTGGTCATCGCCAATATCAGAAGCCAATGCTTCAGTTTTAACCTCAGTGATGCGACTGAGGGACCTATTCATTTGTGAACAAAATATGGAGTGCGCGATTCCCGCCCCCGGCGCCCCTCCGGTCTGGCAATATATCTCCTTGCCGCGCGGC
>DXML01000005.1 GCA_019414205.1 Collinsella sp.
CATAGCGGGTGGTTTCTGATGCGGCGCGCTGCGCGCCCCGCACAGGCTAAAGCCTTTAATCAAAACCACCACAAAGGCACCTTTGTGGTGGTTTGTTTTAGGCGGAGGGGAAGGCCTTGGTGAGACCGGCGCGCGTCTGCGTGCCGGTCTTTTGATAAATGGAACTCAGGTGGCGCTGCACCATGCGCATCGAGATACCAAGCTCCTCGGCGACCTGTTTGAGCGGGCGCTCATCTTGGGTCACAGCCACCAGCACGTCAACTTCGCGTGGGGTGAGAGCGTGATCGGTGATGAAGACCTGACGCTGCTCCTCGATACTCGGTGCTGCCAGCGCCTCCTCGGCAAGCTGTTGATGTTCGCGCTCCTGCTCGGTTTGGGGTAGGCGGAACAGGCCGGCTGCCACAAATGCCGCGCAGGCGGCGACGAGCAAAACGAGCGCACCGATCATGATGAGAGCAACATTGCCCGAGGTCACAAGCGCAAGCGAGACGCCCGACGTGGTGAACGCGCACACGTTATTGGCGGCGCGTCCCATGCCGGCCCAGAAGGCGGGCGCGTGCATGCGCGGTGCCAGCTGAGTAAACGTGGCAGTAAAGAACGTGACGAAAAAGCCCGAGCTCAGGTAAAAGACAATGAGGCCCAGGTTGGGATCGGCTCCTGCTTCGACGGCTAAGATCGAAATAGTGGAGAGTACCGTGACGCCGAACATGACGAGTCCCATGTAGCGACGTTCGGCAAGATCAAAGATAAGACCGGCGGCAAGACCGCTCGCTGCCAAAAAGAGGCGCGGCCAGGTCTGCACGGCGATGGTGCCGCGGGCGTTGGAGAACGTGACCACGTTATCGAGAGTAGAGAACAGACAGGCCAGAATCATGACGAGCGCGATGCTCCAACACGCCTGCTTGGCGAGGGCGTGAGAGGGCACAACAAAGGGATTGATACGGGAGTTCGGGCTCTCGGCGGTCTCTTGAGGAACAGCACTGAGGGCAGAGATGATGATTGTTGCGGCGCCCAGGATGATGAGCTCGACGATACCGACGCAATTGAGCAGGTTGACGGCGAACTGCATCAGGATGCCCGCGGCATAGGCTGCTCCCGCACCGGTGGCGAGCTTGGGATCGTCTTGGAATGTCGTTGCGAAGGCATGGTGTGCCGCGCCACCCAGTAGGCCGAGTCCGAGGAATGCAAGGCATCCCAGAATCTCGAGCGCAAGCGGGCTCGTGGGGGACTGAATCTGAGTCAACCCCAAGATGGCGATGGGGACGGCGGCGCTGACAACTGCCCGAGGCCGGCCTTTACGCTGTGCGAGCCCGAGCAGCGGCGCATATCCGATAAAGCCGAGCACGCTCGCACCTAGAATAAAGCCCTGTGCGAGCACAACACGTTCGGCGCCGGCGAGTAGCCCGACATTGACGTCGAAGCGAAACTCGGCGGCAAGGAAGGCGAAGGTGAAGAGCGCAAGTGCCAGAAGCGCGTTGATTTTAGGCCTGCTCAGGTTCAAGGACGGTCCTTTGGGTGGACGAATGATTGTGTCCTCGATTGTAGCGTCCCTGGGACGCGTGTGGCGACAACGAAATCATATTGAATTAAACCGCAGGTAGAGGCCTAGGTTCGCATCTACGAACCTAGGCGTGCGGAGTCATTTGGCACATCTTGGTGGTACAGGACCACCACAAGGGGGGCAGGCGCCTTTGTGGTGGTATGGCCCATCGACCAAGGAGGCCGTTATGAACGGAAGCCACTTTGACAAGCAAGCTCAACGTGAGTCCACCTGCTCGCTGGTTCACGGTACCTGGCGTTGTGTGGGTGCCAAAATCGCTTGCGCCGGCGCGTGTGCGCTTATGGTCGGTCAGCTGCTGCTGCCGAGCGTGGCGCTGGCGACGGAATGCGCCGATCCCGCCGCTGGGACGGATGAGGTTGCCGCGGCTCCGGTAACGCCGACGGTTGCGGAGGATACGGCTGCAACGACCGCACCAGCTGCTTCGACCGCGCCTGCAACCGATGCTGCTCCGGCGGCGCAAGCCACCGCTGAGCCTCAGCAGACGGCCCCGACTGGCGCCACCGATGAATCCAACGATGCGGCACCCGCTGAACAAAATACTCCCAGCGATAACGTCGCCACGCCGGCGAATGACGCCATCATGCCCTGCGGTGTGACCGATGTTGTTGGCGGCAGCGGCGTTAGGGTCAATATTACGGTGCGGAACAATTACACCGACATCAAGAAAGAAGAAACGATTGAGTATGTGAAGGGGATTGCCCTTGTAGATGGAGACCAGTCTGCTCTCGATGGTAGCGCTTTGACTTTTATCGGCCTGGGGGACT
Source organism: Collinsella sp. (assembly GCA_019414205.1). Classification (GTDB taxonomy): domain Bacteria; phylum Actinomycetota; class Coriobacteriia; order Coriobacteriales; family Coriobacteriaceae; genus Collinsella. Next base: position 2,326 of record DXML01000005.1, read on the forward strand.
TGATCGTCCATGCGGCGTATGACAGTGCGAGCAATAAAACAACGCTTACCCTGGATATCAGCAAGATTCAGAGACAGAAGGAGGAGCAGAAGTACTTTACGGAGTACAAGGAGAATAAGTCCAAGATGACGACCACCTATGATGGATCCAAGCTTACGTATACGGGTACAGAGCCCGGGAATATCATCATCGGTGATCCGGACGACGCCTTTAAAGGAGACACCGAGGCGACCGGGAAACCCACTATTAACGAGATCCGGGATGACTACTACACCCGCACCCATGTCTACGAGAGGGCGTGCCTTGTTATCCCGGCAGCGGAATCAGAATCGGAATCCATCTCCTTTGCCAATGTTCAGAATGCGAACTTCAATTGGCAGCTGGATACTGGTCCGCAGGCGACGGCAGGTGTCCCTAACTACGATGCAGATAAATACGAAATCGCTTATGAATGCTGGCAGGAATTTGAAAACAACGAACCCGTTGCTGCCTGGTATTCCGATAACGGCTCACATGGTTCCCTGCCGACTATTACAAAGTTTAAAAGCGGGAAAGAGTACGTGTATTCTCTTATGTTGAAGCCAAAAGACGGATATTCCTTCAGCGATGAAACCGTTGTTACCGTAAACGGGGAAACCGTAAAGTCGAGTCTAAGCGGAGAATTCCTGTATGTCCCTGCTATTAAAACAATTACGATGTCTGCTTCGTCGGAAAACGAAGCTCTTGAGAATCTAAACGTCAACGATGTGAAAACCGACTACGCGCCCGGCGAGGCGCCGCGTGCGACCGCGACGATTCCTGCCGCCGATGCCGATAAGTATGAGATCGCCTATGAGTGCTGGGAAGAGATGGATGGCAGCGACCCTGCGGAGCTCAAGCCCGTTGCCTTCTGGTATTCCGACCCTTCCAAGTATCCGACGGGAGCGAGGAAGATCGAGCACTTTGAAGAGGGCAAGTTCTACATGTATTCCGTTGAGCTGAGGCTCAAGGACGACAATACCGTGGCTGATGACTGCGAAATGAACGTCAACGGTCATTGGGCGCACCACACCAAGACCGCCAACGGCGTCTTCGCGCCAAACGCTGACAATATGCTGTGCGAGCAGCCGATCGACGAATGGCGTGCCATCGACGTTATCGAGATCAACGGCGCCACGACCACCTTCAAGGCAGGCGATAAGCCGGTCTTTACGGCGAGTGTTCCGATGGGTTCCAACTCCCTTCCTCAGTGTGAGTTCTGGACGGGTAGCGACGGCAGCGAAGTGAACTCCCAGAAGTTCTGGGATCAGAACATTACAAACCACATCGATGCTTTTAAGCCTGGCGTGACCTATCGCTACGGCATCTACCTCAAGTCCGCGCGCGGCTTCTACTTCACGCCCGACACCAAGCTGGTGATCAACGGCCAGGAGTGCGGCTACCAGGTCGCGGATAGCGTATCCGATGAGGACAGCGGCTGGATCTACACCCTGTGGCTCAACACCGATTTGACGTTTACGCCCGAAGCCACGCCGACCCCCGATCCGCAGCCTACGCCGGATCCCAAGCCGACGCCGCAGCCTGAGGTTAAGCCTGAGACCAAGCCCGAGGTGAAGCCCACGGCCAAGCCGGCCACGACAACCGCCACGACCAAGACGGTTGAGAAAACCACGCAGGCCAAGAAGGGCGATGCTGTCCTGGCTACCACGGGGGATACCACCGCGATGACGGTCACCGCCCTGGGCATCGCCGGCGCAACCGTAGCCGCCGCAGGCATCGCCGCGACCAAGCGTCGCAAGCGTTAGGTTTTGGTGCTGGCACCTATCCTCGGCCTCAGCAAAATCTCAATCTGTAACACCAAACTGCCCAAAACGGCTCTAGATGTTACAGATTGAGATGAACCGAATGGCCGCCAATCTAATGTCTCGATCTGTAACACCAAGCGGGGAATTTGACCTCTAACTGCTACAGATCGAGACAAACTGGCCGGCCAAGTCCAGAACCGCCACAAAGGTGCCTGTCCCCTTTGTGGCGGTTTGCGCAGGTAGAACGGTAGGTTCGTATATATGAACCTACCGTTCGCTTTGTTTTTGGACAACGATTACGCTGGATGACTTTTGGTTTCAGGAAAGGAACGACCATGAGGTGGACCACTGTTCGAGCGCTTTGCCGCCGCCTGACCGTTGCCGCGGTGACCCTCACCATGGTGACGGGTTCGTTGCCCGCGGGCGCGTTTGCCGAGACCCTCACCACCGACGGCACTTTTGTGCAGACGGATAACGGCCAAGCAGCCGACGACGCTCCCGCCGATTCGGCTGACGCCCAAACGTCAGACTCTGCTTCCGCCGACCCCGCGCCCGATGCCGGCGCCGCCGACCCCACAGCGCTCGATGCCGGTGACACCCCTACGCCCCCGGCCTCCGAGATTGCATCGGCGGCGGGCCTGACGGGTGCTGGGCGGACCGAGAGCACACCTGCGGGTACGCTCGCCACCGATCTTGTCGATGGCAAGGAGCTCGCCGAGCAGCAGAAGCAAGAGGAGGCTTCCGGCACCGAGGCGACCTGGAACGAGGAACTTGAACTCTGGGCAACCTCGAAGGGCGCCACGGGCGTAAAGGACGAATACGACGATGGCTACGTGGCCGGCGAGCAGACCCCCGCGCAGTACTACTTCTCGATCGATAGCCTCACCAACGAAATTTCTATCGAGTATGGCGACGCGGGCATTACCACGTTGGAGGTGCCCTCGACCATCGACGACAAAAATGTCGTAAGCCTTACGGGTATGGGAAGCGCTGCGCTCACATCGATCACCTTCGCCCCTAATTCGCATGTCCGCTCGGTTGGAGGCTTGGGCGGCAGCAGCATCAAAGAGATCGCACTGCCCGATTCGGTCGAGGAGCTCAAGAGCTATGCATTCTACAAAAGCAAGACGCTCCAGACGGTAACCTGGCCCAACAACGCGGCCTTTACCACGATTCCCGAGCAGGCCTTTAATGAATGTGAACAACTTGACGACAATGTGGTGGCAACGCTGCCGCCTTCGGTCAAAACTATCGACTATCTTGCATTCGCCTATTGCGGCGTGCCGCAGTTCTATGTCTCGGATACAACGGTACTCACCTTTACGCAGATCAATGTGCCGGGCACGGTGGAGCGGATCGGGCACTATGCATTTTGTGGGTGCTCCTTTGTGTCGTCGGTGACGATTGGCGACGGTGTCAAATCTATCGGGGCGCTCGCGTTCGCCTCTCTTGATCCTGCGATTGCCGGCAAAGAGATTGTGCTACCCAAAAGCGTGGAAATGATAGAGTGGGGAGCTTTTGAGAACACGAGATACGGAAACGAGACGAACCATAATGCCGTTGCCCTGCGCGTGATGAACCCCGATCTTCAGTTTGGTGAGGCGGGCTATTCGGGCGACTATAATGAGCGCGTGACAATCGACGGCGTAACGTATGCGATTCCCTTTAGTGAAGGCCAGACCATCTATGCCTATGCGACCGATTCGGCTGGCAACCCCTCGATGGTCAAAAAGCTTGCCGATGCCGTGGCCGATCGCAAGGACTCCGTCGATTCCTCGAAGCCTGCCTACACGTTTGAGTGGATGGGCGAGGCGGCCCAGGTGACGGGCAAACTTCCCCAGAGCGCGACGGCTACACTCGTGCAGTCGGGGCAGTCCACGCCGCTGGCGGTTGGCGATGACGGCAGCTTTACAGCGGACGCTCTCTCCAAGACAGCAGCCACCCTGCGCATTTCGCTCAGCGGTTACTATGACATGGTGCTGGCGCGCCCGGGCGACCAGATGACGGGCACATGGAATATCGGAGAGATTAAGGCGGAGGACTTTACCAAGATTCCGGCCTCGCGCGCGATTGAGCTCAACGTGGGCTATCTTGAACCGATTGTGGGCCAGGATAAGACCGAACGCATTGAGCTCGATAGTCTCGATAACATCGATCTGACGGTGAAGAGCGGCGGCAAGACGCTCAAACCTGCCAAGGGCGACAAGGAAAACGACTACCGTATCCAGGGTACGGCGCTCGTGGTGTCGCAGGCCATTGCCGACGCGGACCAGGATCTGGAGATAACGCTCGTGCCCAAAGACAGCCTCAAGCTGGGTGGGGCGACGGTGAAGCCTTCGGCCGGCAAGGTCGATATCGACTTGAAGCCTTGGGGCACGGCGACGGTCACGACCAAGGGCGACTACCAGGGAGCCAACCGCGTGCTGGTGTTCCGTACGTCCGACGGCAAGCTAGTCGCCGACGGTGTCACCTATCTGATGGGCTACGAAGACGATGGCACCACGCCTATCATGAAGGCCGAGACGCCGCGCCTTAAGGCCGGTTCGTACACCATCGTCGCCTTTAACAAGACGAGCTACGACATCCAGGCGACGAGCTATTCCACGTTTAGCCGCCTAGGGCTGACCGTGGGTAAGCATATCGCGCAAAAGCAGGTGAAGATTGAGGACGGCAAACAGCTCGACGTGACGCTCGACGTCCCCACGTTTGACGTGGAGACGTATCGTGCCGAGCGCGGGCTGACGGCGGGCTCGGTTATCGCTGATTCGTCCGCGGTCGTTGGCGTGGAGACCGAGCTGCGCATTCATTACGAGCTCAAGGACAGCCAGGCTGCCAAGATTGAGATTCCGCTGGCCAAGGATGCCGTCGAGGATGTGTCCGCAGGCGCTCGCGAAGCCGGCGCCAGCGCCGATGCCATGTGGGCTGACACAACTTGGGAGGGCGACAGCCTCGTTCTCGATATGAAGAAGGGCAAGGGCGCTGATGTTTTTGTGCGCTTTAAGCCTAAGGCCGCGGGCACCTATGCCATCTCGCCGCTCATTACGCTGGGCGAGGTGACATTGCCGCTGGGAAGCACCACACTCGAGGTTAGCGGATCGCGCATCGAGGTCGACAACACCGACGTTCACAGCCTGCTGGGCAATGTGGCCTACGTATACGCAGCGCCGGGCAAGAGCGTGCAGCTCACCGTGGGGACGGGCTCGTCGGCTGCAAAGTACACCGGCAAGACCAATAAACTCGGCCGTGCCAAGATTAAATACGACCTGCCGCAGGATACGCTTGCCGCCGAGCGCGTGATGCTCGAGGCACGCGTGGGGTCCACCGACGTCGCCGCGGCTACCGCAGAGGTGACGGCTCGCAATTATGTGCGCTATGTTCCGGGCGCTTCGGTCTGGAACTTTGATGTGACGTATCGTGGCGGTACGCAAAACCTGGTCAAGGACGGCAAGGACACCGGCAAGAGCCTGTGGACCTTCCATCATCTGCCACAAAAGAAGAACGCCTACTGGACCTTTGACATCACGCTCGAGGTGGGAAACGAAGAGGCCGCCGACACGCTCGACCTGTACGTGGACTGCGTGGATGGCAAGACGGTGACGATTCCTCTGACTCAAAAGACGCGCGAGGGCACCCGCGTGCGCTATGTGGCGGAGTATGTGGACGAGGGGTATCTCAAGCTGCTCGACGAGTTTAACAAGGCGAATGACTCGACCTATGTGAACTGCGGCAACTTTGAGCAAATCTTTATGCCGCAGACCTACCGCATCTCCAATGCTCAGCTTATGACCATGCTGAGTTTTGACGCCAAAGCTTCGGCCAAAAAGCATTCCGCCGCGGCCGAGGAGCGCCAGCAGGAGTTCTCGAATGCCGTGCAGCAGTGGCACGAGTATATGATGGATAACTCTTTTAACGACGTGGACCAGGCCTTTAACGATGCGATTGACCAGATGGTCGCCGATGCGTTTGCTGAGGAGGATGAGGACGGTAGGGACGAGGGCGAAGCCAGCAAGGAGGGCGAGGCCCAAGGTGGGGCTGCCCGTAAGGCTCGTCGCGCCCCTGCCGCCAGCGACGGCGAGGGTGATGATGCTGGCAACGACGAGGCCGCGCAGTTTGCGGCTGAGCTCAAAGCCGCGGTCGGCGGGTCGGCGGCGCTGCTGACCCAGCAGGGCGACAGCTACGGCGTCAATGTGGACAAGATGATCTTTGAGGATGCTTATGGTACCAGCGAAGATTGGTATCAGGAACTTGCGGCGGCCCAGGGCGCGAACGCTGCGGATGCGGCCGCCATCAAGGAGCTCGTCGACCATGCATCGCGAGCGGAGTTTATTGCCCAGCAGGCCGAGGATCTGGTGGGCCAGTCGATGGGTATTGGCCGGCTCAACCAATACGGAAGCTGGAATGACGCAACGGCTGCGGCGCTCAACAAGTGTGCGGGCATTAAGGCCAGCGAGTACAACGGCCAGTCGACGAGTGGGTTTAACGATTTGGGCCATGCGCTCGGCAGCTCGCTGAGCTACAAGGCGGCTGACGACGATACCGTCAAGGGCTTTAAAGTCGCCGCGCCCGATGGCGAGCAGACGGCCTATATCGAGTCGGAGTTTATCGAGAACTCCAATAACAACAAGAACCAGGCGCTTCTGTTTAACTCGATCGCCATGCAGTGCGACATTCTGGACAACCTGTACGACAACTGGAATGTGGTCCATAGCCTCAATAACTCTACGATTCGCAGCTGGCTTATGGCTTGGAAGCGCAACGGCGACGTGAGCGCCCATATGAAGCTCATCCGCACGATTCGCTCACTCAAGAGCTATAAGATCGAGTGCGAGATGTTCGGCCAGGTCTTTAAGACCGATGCGTGGAAGGCGGCCGGTCAGGCGTTTCCCGCGGCGACCCAGGGCATCGGCATCTTTACCGGCATTTACGGCGTGAACGATGCCAGCAAGAACTGGGAGAACGTGAACGTCCGTATGCAGAAGGTGAAGGGCGAGCGCGAGGGCTATGAGCTTCAGCATACGCGCTTGCTTGCCAAGCCCGAGAAGACCGAGGACGACTGGAAGTGCATTTACGCGCTGCGTGACGCCATGGAGAAGGCGCGTGCGTTTGAGGATCTGCTGTATCGCCAGCTCTGCCACGACAGCACCGATGTGGCAGTGGGCTCCATTATGACGATCGCCGGCGTGCTGACGGCCGGTTCGGCGGGTACCGTGGTGGGCGCTGCCTATGACGCGGCTTCGACCAGCGTAGGTTCGGAGCGCGCGATTAAGCTGACCAATGCCGAATGCGCCTACGATGTTGCCTGTGAGCAGGTGGAGCGCGCATGCCAGAATCGTATTACGGTCAACTGGGGCGAGCTGACCGATGCCGAGGTCTATAACGCCAACAAGGACGGCTTGATCTCGGACGAGAAGATGCAGTCGATCTTCGAGGCGCGTTATCGCAATGTGGCTGCCAAGGCGGCACCCGACCCTGCGGGCGTGGTGTACGAGGGCCTGCTGTCCAATACGGTTGAAGGCGCGACGGTTGAGTTGTGGAGCGCCGACGATGCGGCCGGTACCAATGCCGTGCGTTGGGATGCCGAGGAGTATGAGCAGGACAATCCGCTTGCAACGGGTGCGGACGGTGCGTACAACTGGAATACACCGACCGGCTGGTATCAGGTGCGCGCGACCAAGGACGGGTATGAGGAGGCGCGTTCGGCTTGGCTGCGCGTGCCTCCGATTCAGACTGAGGTGAACATTGGCTTGGTGTCGACGGCGGCACCCGAGGTGGCTTCGGCCCATGCCTATACCGATTGCATCGAGGTTGAGTTTACGCAGTATATGGACGCGCGCGACGATGCCCTGGTCGCATTGTGCGCGCAGGGCTTGGGCGACGTAACGTATGCGTGGCTCGATAAGCAGGACGACCCCGATGGCAAGCCGCTGTCGCGCGTGCTGCGTATTCGCTATGCCGATGCGCGCGAGCCGGGCTCGACGGTGGCGTTTAAGCTCGACGGTGCTCGCAACTACGCCGGCACGGCCATGGCGCACTGGGCAAGTGGCGAGCTTGTCGTGGGCGTTCGTGCCGACAAGCTCAAGCTCAACGTGGAGCAGGCCGTGACCATGCTTGAGGGCAGTGACTTTGAGCTGGTGGCGCACGTGACCGATAAGGCGGGCAAGCCGTTTGCGGGCGCCAAGGTTAGTGTTGGGCTGGAGTCCTCGGCTATCTGCTCTGTCGATGCCACCCAAGCCGTGACGGGCGAGGACGGCGCGGCGACGTTTGCGCTGCATGGTGCTCTGCCTGGCTTGACGACGTTGACGGCGACGGCACGGCGCTGTCCAAGCAGGTCGACGTTCGCGTGTCTGCCGAGGCAGTGCGACCGGCGCGACCGGTGGCGACGATTGGTGCGACGACGTTTGGTGCATGGTCGCCCAAGGAGAACTACATTACGGTGCCCAAGGGCACGAAGCTGGAGCTTTCGGCCGAGGATGGCACGACGATTTGGTACACCACCAACGACACCTGCCCCTGCCGTGACGAAGGCCGCGTAAAGTACACCGAGCCTATTGCGCTCGATAACAACATGTATGTGCGCATTGCGGCACAGCGCCCTGGCATGTCGTACAGCGAGTATTCCGAGCGTCTGAACTTTACGATTACGGTGACCGATGAGGCGACGCCCGATCCCAAGCCGGAGCCCGGGCCGGAGCCCGAGCCCAAGCCGGAACCCAAGCCGACGCCTGGCGGCGGCGAGCAGGGTGGCGGTGCGGATGGCTCTGGCAGTACCGGGGCTCCTGCGGGCGGTTCGACTTCGGCGACGACCACGGTGACGACGGACAAGTCCAAGGGTAAGGGCGAGAACGGCAAGAAGTTCGATAACGCGGTGCTCGTCAACACGGGAGACGCCACTGCGATGACGGTCGCCGCCCTAGGTATCGCCGGCGCAACCGTAGCCGCCGCCGGCATCGCCGCGACCAAGCGCCGCAAGCGCTAGGTTTTGGTGGCAGCACCCATTCTCGGCTTTTGCAAGATCTCAATCTGTAACATCAAGCTGCCCAAAACGGCTCCAGGTGTTACAGATTGAGATGAACTGTTCAGCCGCCAGCCTAACGTCTCGATCTGTAACACGTAGCGAGGAATTTGGCCTCTAACTGTTACAGATTGAGATGAACGGGCGGACGTTCGCACAATATCTTGATCTGTAACAACTACGAGGCTCAACAGGGTCTGGCTGTTACAGATTGAGACAAACGTCGGAATTGGTTCGCCGGCCAAGTCCCCGACCACCACAAAGGTGCATGTCCCCTTTGTGGTGATGGGTTGGCCGGCATAGAAAAAGTCCCCGCCGGGCGTGTGCTCGACGGGGACTTTGCCGTTTGGTGGCTAGCGCTGCAGGTGATTACTCACCCAGCAGGCTCTTGGTGATCGAAGCGGCGGCCTTCTTGCCGGCGCCCATCGCCAGAATGACCGTAGCGGCACCGGTGACGATGTCGCCGCCAGCCCAGATGCGGGGATCGGTGGTCTGGCCGGTCTCCTCGTCGGCAACGATGTAGCCCCACTTGTTGAGCTCCATCTTGCCGCCGATCTTGGCAGCGAAGGGGTTGGCGTTGGTGCCGATAGCCGAGATCGCGACGTCGCAGGGGATCTCCTCGATGGCGCCCTCGATGGGCACCGGGCGACGACGGCCGGACTCGTCAGGCTCGCCGAGCTCCATCTTCTGGACCTTGACGGCGCACACGGAGCCGTCCTCGCCAGCGACAAACTCGAGCGGGGAGACGAGCGGCAGAACCTCGACGCCCTCGGCCTTAGCATGGTGCAGCTCGGCGCGACGGCAGGGCATCTCGTCCTCGGTACGACGGTAGGCGATGATGGCGTGCTCGGCGCCCAGACGCTTGGCGGTACGGACGGCGTCCATAGCCACGTTGCCGCCACCAAAGACGACGACGTTCTTGCCGTGCTTGGTGGGGGTGTCGTACTCGGGGAACTTGTTGGCCTTCATCAGGTTCACGCGGGTGAGGTACTCGTTAGCGAAGAAGACGTTGGGCAGGTTCTCGCCGGGGACGTTGAGGAACTTGGGCAGGCCAGCGCCGGTCGCCACGTAGATGGCGTCGAAGCCCTGCTCGAACAGCTCCTCGGCCGTGGCCATGTTACCCACGACGGAGTTGTACTCAAACTTGACGCCCATGTCCTCCAGGCCGTCAATCTCGCGCTTGACGACTGCCTTGGGCAGACGGAACTCGGGGATGCCGTAGACCAGCACGCCGCCGCCGGTGAAGAAGGCCTCAAAGACGGTAACGTCAAAGCCGTTACGGGCGAGCTCGCCGGCGCAGGTGATGCCGGACGGGCCGGAGCCGACGACAGCGACCTTCTTGCCGTTCTTGGGGGCCATCTTGGGGGTGGAGGCGAGCTCGGGGCGGTCACCTAGGAAGCGCTCGAGCTGGCCGATGGCCACGGGCTCGGACTTCTTACCACGGATGCACTTGCCCTCGCACTGGTTCTCCTGCGGGCAGACGCGGCCGCAGATGGCGGGAAGCATGGAGTCCTCGCGGATGGTATCGAGAGCGCCGCCGAAGTCCTTCGCGCGGATCTGCTCGATAAAGCGGGGGATGTTGATGTTGACGGGGCAGCCCTCAACACAGAACGGCTTCTTGCAGTTGAGGCAGCGCTCGGCCTCGGCCAGCGCCATCTCCTCGGTGAAGCCCTTGTCGACGGGGCGGAAGTCGCAGGCGCGCTCGGCAGCCGGCTCCTCGTTATCGGGGGTGCGGGGCGACTTCATATCGGCAACGAAACGACCGTTAACTAGTGGCATGCGCAGCTCTTTTCCTCATAGGCCTTGAGGGACTCGCCCTCTTCGGAACGGTAAGCGGCCTGGCGGGCACGAAGGTCATCCCAGTCGACCAGGGTGGCATCGAAGTCGGGGCCGTCGACGCAAGCGAACTTGGTCACGCCGCCCACCTCGACGCGGCAGCAGCCGCACATGCCGGTGCCGTCAACCATGATGGGGTTGAGCGACGCGGTGATGGGGGTGTCGTACTTCTGGGCGGTGAGGGTCGAGAACTTCATCATCGGAACGGGGCCGACGCAGAAGACCTGGCTCACGGCCTTGTCCTGCAGCAAACGCTCCAGCGGAGCGGTGACAACGCCCTGCTCGCCGTAGGAGCCGTCGTCAGTGGTGATGTGGATGTGGTCCTCGTCGAGGAGCTCGCGGAACTGGTCCTCCATGAGCAGGAGGTCCTTGGTGCGGGCGCCCATGATGGCGTGCACCTCGTGGCCGGTCTCGACCAGGTGCTTGGCGACCGGGAAGGCAATTGCCAGGCCGACGCCGCCGCCAATGACGGCGCAGGGGCCCTCGGCCATCTCGGTGGGAACGCCCAGCGGGCCCACGACGTCGCGCAGCGACTCGCCGGCCTCGTAGGTGGACAGCATCTCGGTGGTCTTGCCGATCACCATGAAGATGAACTCGACCCAGCCCTCGTCACCGTTCCAGCCGGCCAGGGTAAACGGGACACGCTCGCCCGTCTCGTTGGCGCGAACCATGAGGAACTGTCCAGCGTGCGCATGCTTGGCGATTGCAGGCGCCTCGATGCGGAACTTGAACACCTTCTCCGAGAACTGCGTCTTCTCCAGGATCTTATACATAGAACCCCTCTCTTGTTAGGGCGGCCGAACCGTGCCTCCACGGAAATGGACGGCAGCCCGAATAAAACCGTACGCGCACAGGCGTTGTGCAGACATACGGTACGAATTATACCCTCATGGACATGCTGTTTACGTGTGTCTTCGGCGGTTGGGAAAAGTGACCTGCCAAAAAGGGACAGGTTTATTTCGGCAGGTTTTATCAGGCAAAACGACAAAGGGGGCCGGCCTCGCGCATCGGTGGGGCCGGCCCCCTTTGGAGCGTTATGCATGTATGGTGGCAGCGTGTTTATTGCGATGCGGCCACCGCGGCGTTTCCGCAGATAAACCTGCCAAAATTAACATCCCTAAATGGTAGGTTTTAGTGCTTGCCGTTGGCGGAGGCGGCGCCGTTGACGTGGTCGCGGGCATAGACCACGCCGTGCACGATCGCCAGGCCGGCGGCGTCGGCCGCGCGGGCACAGGTGTCCTGGAAGCCCTCGGCCTCGCGGGCGCGCAACTGCTTAAGCACGTAGTCGGCGACGGCCATCTTGCCGGGAGGGTTGCCGATGCCGGTGCGGATGCGGCTGAAGTCGCGACTGCCCATCTTATCGATGATGGAGCGCAGGCCGTTGTGACCGGCATGGCCTCCGCCCACCTTGACGCGCACGTCGCCGGCGGGAATATCGAGCTCGTCGTGGATGACGAGCAGCTCCTCGGCCTTGATCTTGTACTCGCGGCAGAGCTTGGAGATGGGGCCGCCCGAGGTATTCATGTACGACTGCGGCTTGACCAGCACAATCTGGCGCTTGCCGCCCTCTTCCTCGGGGTCGTTGATATTGATGAGCGCGACCTCGGCGCCGGCCTGGTTTTTCCAGTACGTGACGCCGGCCTGACGCGCCAGCTCGTCGATTGCCTTAAAACCGGCGTTGTGGCGGGTCTCGGCATATTCCTCGCCTGGATTGCCAAGTCCGGCAACCATACGAATCTTAAGCGGCTGTGCAGCTGCCATATTTGTCCCTTCGTTACACAAATAGTTCAATCAACGACAAAGGCTACCACGCCCGCCGAAGGCGAGACTTCGTTTCAGCGAAATCCCACCAGACAAAAGCGCGACCGCGGCAGAGCGAGTCGTCGGAACAGAAGAAACCCCCGCGCGACCTTTGCGAAGCAAGGGGGAGCGCGGGGGTTTCTTCTGTTCCGACGGCGAAGCGCCGGGTTGCAAGGACGATGCGATTACAGCGCGAAGTCGCCGCCGACGAGCGTGGAGACGGGCTCCTCGTGGTAAACGGCGGAAATGGCCTGAGCGAACTCCTCGGCGACCGAGATAGTCTTGATCTTGCCGCCGACCTCGACGGGGATGGCGTCGGTGACGACGCACTCGACGATGGGGGCGTCGTTCAGGCGCTCGATGGCTGGGCCGGAGAAGATGCCGTGGGTGGCGCAGACGTAGATGTCGCCGGCGCCCATGGCCTTGAGCTCCTTGACGTTGGCGCACAGGGTGCCAGCGGTGTCGATCATGTCGTCGTTGATGATGCAGGTCTTGCCCTTGATATCACCGATGATGCCCATGACCTCGGCGGCGTTGTGGCGCGGACGGCCCTTGTGGGCGATGGCGAGGCTGCAGCCGAGCATGTCGGACAGCTTCTTGGCGGCTTTGGCACGACCCACGTCGGGGGAGACGACAACCAGGTTGTCGGTGTCGAAGTGCATGTCGTTGTAGTACTGGCCAAACAGCGGCAGTGCGGACAGGTGGTTAACCGGGATATCGAAGAAGCCCTGGATCTGGCCCTGGTGCAGGTCGAGGGTGATGATGCGGTTGACGCCGGCGCGCTCGAGCAGGTTGGCGACGAGGCGGGCGGTGATGGGCTCGCGCGGGCCGGCCTTGCGGTCCTGGCGGGCATAACCGTAGTGGGTGATGACGGCGGTGATGGAGCGGGCGGATGCGCGCTTGGCAGCGTCGGTGGCGATGAGCAGCTCCATGAGCATGTCGTTGACGTTGCCGCCGGCCACGGACTGAATCAGGAAGACGTCGGCGCCGCGGACGGTCTCGTCGTAGCGGGCGTAAATCTCACCGTTGGCGAACTGCTTTAGCGTAAGGCCCGAAAGCTCGACCCCAAGGTACTCAGCGATCTTCTGAGCGAGGGGACGGTTGGAGGAACCGGAATACACGCGGATGGACTTGCGCATATTCTCCGACTTCTCGGGATCATTAATCGGCATTACCCTTCTCCTTTATATCGAATGCCATATAGATGCCTTGTTGCATTGTAACCGCGCGACGGGGTTTATCGAGTCTTGATAACGTCTTTACCGTCAACGGACACGAACCGACCACTCATCCGGTCGCGCAGGTCAGCATAGAAAAAGGAGCCGTCCCCATGGGAACAGCTCCTTAGATGCTTGGTAAAACGTTATACCTCGTCGTCCTCGTGCAGGCGGCGGCGGTAATCGGCGGCCCAGCCCTCAATGTTTACCTGACGGGCGCGGCCCAGGCCGAGTGCGTCTGCCGGGACCGGCTCGGTGATGACGGAGCCTGCAGCCACGAGTGCGCCGTCGCCGATCTGGGCGGGCGCGACCATCATGGTGTCGGAGCCGATGAAGGCGTCCTTGCCGATGACGGTCTTGTGCTTGTGCACGCCGTCGTAGTTGCAGGTGATGGAGCCCGCGCCCACGTTGACGCCGGAGCCCATGGTGGTGTCTCCGATGTAGGACAGATGCGGCACCTTGGAGCCCTCGCCGATCGTGGACTTCTTGATCTCCACGTGCGTGCCGGCTTTGGAGCCGTCGAGCATGTGAGTGCCCGGGCGCAGGTAGGCGCGCGGGCCGCAGTCGACGCCGTTCTCGATGACGGCCTCGATGGCGATGGTCTCATCGATGACACAGCCGCTGCCGACGGTGGTGTCGGTGAGGCGGCTGTTGGGGCCAAGCTGGCACTCCTCGCCCACGGTGACGTGGCCGATCAGATGCGTCTGCGGCCACACGACGGTGTCGCGGCCGATGGTGGCGTCGGGGCCGATCCAGGCTTGCGTGGGGTCGATGAACGTGACGCCCTCGGCCATCCAGTGCTCGTTGATGCGGTCGCGCGCGATGGCGGTGAGCTGCGCGAGCTGGATGCGGCTGTTGACGCCCAGGCCGTCGCGGTAGTCGTCGCAGTGGAAGATGGAGACTGCCTGGCCGTGACCCTTGAGGATTTCGAGCATGTCGGGCAGGTAGTACTCGGACTGCGCGTTGTCGTTGCCGATCTCGTTAATGTGGGCGGCGAGCTGCGCGCCGTCGAAGGCGTAGCAGCCGGCGTTGCACTCCAGCAGCGTGGCGGCCTGCTCGGGCGTGCAGTCCTTCTGCTCGATGATGCGCTCGATCTGACCGTCGGCGCCCAGCTTGATGCGGCCGTAGCCGAAAGGATCGGGCGGGGTCATGGTCATGACGGTGCAGGCGAGCTCGCCGGTGGCGACGGTTTGCGCGAACTTGGCGACGGTGTCGGCGGTGATGAGCGGCAGGTCGCCGTTGAGCACGACGACCGGACCCTCGGCGATGCCGCAGGCCTCGAGCGCGACCTTTACGGCGTGACCGGTGCCCAGACGCTCGGTCTGCTCGACGCACTCGACCTTGGTGGCGCTGTTGGCGTAGGCGCCGTCGATGAGGGCGCGCATCTCGTCGGCGTGGCTGCCGATGACGACCACGACGCGGCTGCAGCCGGCCTTGATGGTAGCGTCGACGATCCACTGGACCATGGGCTTACCCAGGATCTTGTGCGAAACCTTGCAGTGGTTCGACTTCATGCGGGTGCCCTCGCCGGCAGCGAGGATAATTGCGGTTGCGTCCATGTGATCTCCTGTTACGTTATAGAGACGTGTGTTTGGAAACGATACACGGCGCAATATGATACCGCAGGCATATGACGAGCGCGTAACGATTGGTTTGCGGCGGTTGAGGCTTGCGCCGCCGGCGTGGCGTTTGCACTGCTTGCGTGCGGCGTTGGCGGTGCTGCGGAGCTGTTGTTTGAGCGAGGGGACGGGGGTGCCCGTGGACAACATACGAGAGGAGTTTGGCGGCGAGCCCGTCGCGGCATTCTCGATGTCGCATCCGGCTGTGCCGGCACTCTATATAGTGCTGACGCTGGGGCTCACTATGTTCTCGATGCAGCCGGTACTGATTGCGCTGTCACTTGCGGGCGGGCTGGCGTATGGATTTGCGATGCGTGGGGCTGCCCGCACGCTGGGCGCGCTCCGCTGGCAGCTGCCGGTGATTTTGATCGTCGCGGTGCTCAATCCGCTGTTTAGCGCCTCGGGCTCGACGGAGCTGTTCCGTATTGGCATGCGCGCGGTGTATCTGGAGAGCATGGTATACGGCCTGTGCATGGGCGGGCTGTTTGTGGCGAGCGTGCTGTGGTTTGAGGCGGCGGCGTCGATGCTCGAATACGACAAGGTGCTCGCGCTGCTGGGCAATGCCGCACCGGTGATTGCGCTCATGATCTCGATGTGCATGAGGCTTATCCCGCAGTTTTTGCGCCGCGGTCGTACGGTGCTGGCGGTGCAGGATGCGATTGATGTGCCGGGCAGCGCGCCGGCCGACCCCGTACGCTCGCGTTTGCGGGCATCGAGTGTGTTGATGGGCTGGGGCATGGAAGATTCGCTGGAGCGCGCGGACGCGATGCGCTCGCGCGGGTGGGGTGCCGCGACGCGTCGTACGACGTATGCGCGGTATCGACTGGGGCGCAGCGACGTTGCCGCGCTGGCTGGGCTTGCGTTGTTTGGCGTGGCCACGGCGGCAGTGGCGTGGACCGCGACGACGCAGTATTCGTTTTATCCGCAGCTCTCGGTGCCGGCGCCGTGGCCGGGCTATGTCGTGTACGCTGCCTGGATGGTGCTGCCTTGCGCGTTGCATGCGATTGATGAGAAGAGGTTTGGCTGATGGCTCGGTTTGATAGGAGCTCGGCGGCGGGTGTGGCATATGGCTCGGCCGCGCCGGCGATTGAGGTGCGAGGCCTTAGTTTTGCCTATCCCGGGGCCGAGGCACCGGTGCTCGAGGGACTTGATTGGCGTGTTCCCCAAGGTGCGTTTGCACTGCTGGTGGGTGGTACTGGGTCGGGCAAATCGACGCTACTCTCGCTGCTCAAGCCCGAGATCGCTCCGGCGGGCGAGCGCACTGGTGATGCGCGCGTGCTGGGTGAGAACGTTGCCGATATGGACGTCCGGGCGTCCGCGGAGCGCGTGGGCTACGTGTTTCAGGATCCCGAGAACCAGATCGTGTGCGAGACCGTGTGGCACGAGATGGCGTTTGGCCTGGAAAACTTGGGGCTAGCACGTGATGAGATGCGCCGTCGCGTAGCTGAGACCAGCTGTTTCTTTGGTCTGGAGGACTGGCTTCATCGCGATACCGATACGCTTTCGGGCGGCCGCAAGCAGCTGCTGTCGCTTGCCGCCGTCCTGGCGCTGCGTCCGCGTGTGCTGCTACTCGACGAGCCCACGTCTCAGCTCGATCCCGTTGCCGAGAAGAATTTCCTGCACGCGCTGTTTCGTGTGAATCGCGAGCTGGGCTGCACGGTTGTTGTGGCGACGCATCAGCCGCGCCCAATGCTCGAATACGCGACGTGTGCGTACCGGATTGAGGACGGTCGCGTGCGCGAGGTGGCAGATATGGCTTCTTTGGGACGCCGAGAATCGCTGTTTTCCGATGACATGTTGGGGTGGGGTGCCATCCGATGTGCAAAAAACGGAGTATTCAGCAGGCGTGAGGACAATTTGGACTCTCTGGAGACGCCCGGGGACGTATCGAGCGCGAAAAAAAGTTCGGAATTGGACAAATCGTCCGAATTTGTGGCGCAAACGTCGCTCGAGAACGGCTCGGAAGCCTTCCCGCGCACGAATGGAAGCAGAATACTCCAAAAAATGCACGCTGGGTCGGCTACCACCCTGTCGGAAGGCTGGTTTCGCTACGATCGCGCGGGCGGTTGGGTGCTGCGCGGGCTCGATGCGTCGTTTTCGGCTTGCGCGGTGCATGCAGTCGTGGGCGGAAACGGCTGCGGCAAGTCGACGATGCTTTCGGTGCTGGCCAAGACCGCCAAGCTGCAGCGCGGCCGCATGGTGCGCGGAGCGGCCTCGGCGGCGCTGTTGCCTCAGAATCCCAAAGCATTGCTGGTTGCCGAGACGGTTCGCGATGAGCTGATGGAATGGGCCTCGACCTGCGGATATGACGAGAACTTGGCGCGGGAGCGTGCGGCGCAACTGGGATTGGACGGCCTGGAGACGCGTCACCCCTACGACCTCTCGGGCGGACAGCGCCAGCTGCTCGCGCTGGCAAAGCTGCTGCTGATTGGCCCCGAGCTGCTGCTGCTTGACGAGCCCACGAAGGGCTTGGACCTGGAGAGCCGCCGCATCATCGCCCGCGCCCTGCGTGACCATGCGAAGGCTGGCGGCACCGTCATCATGGCTACGCACGATTTGGACTTTGCTGAGCAGGTCGCCGACGACATCGCCATGATGTTCGATGGCGAGATTGCCTGCATGGAGCCGCCGGCCGACTTCTTTGCCGACAACGTGTTTTATAGGGCGTGAGCGGGTTCGCGGGCGAGAACGGTCTTACTGCTTGAGCGCCGTGTACTGCTGAAGGAGCGCCATGAGCCCAACGCGGCTGTTGACCTGTGTTTTTCGAAAGATGTTCTCCAGATGCTTTTTAACGGTGCCAGTGCTGATGGAGAGCTCTTCGGCGATGGCCGCGTTGTCCATGCCCGATAACACGCAACGACACACATCGATTTCGCGCGCTGAGACGTCGTAGTCGTGAGCAAATACGATTTCAGACGAGCTGCGGTCGGCGCGTACACGCCATTTTGATAGTCGGTTCGTGAGGTGTGGTTCGATGAGCTCAAGGATTTGAACTTCGCGATCGCTAAAGTCGCCCTCTTCTTTCTTGCGATTAAGATTGAGCGATCCCAAAAAGCCCTCGTCATTAAAGAAACTGACGTTGACGACGTGGCGGCCGCCAAGATAATCCTTCATATAACTGCTGTCGATATCGCCAGGGCTGAGCTGATCGGACTCGCGCAGCACCGTCGAGCGCGTAAGATTGCGGTGGGCGACGATCATGTCCTGCTGCCAGTACTTTTCGGTGTAGAGCTCGAGCATCCCAGCGGGGACATCGATGCCAAGAGGGTCAAGAAAGACGCGCGTTTTCCATTCTTGCGGGGTGGATACGAGATCCCTGGAAAGGTCGCTCAGGAAAAATGCAGCCGACTCGTAGGGGATGAGAAAACGCAGCTTTTTGAGGACGGTCGAGCGAAACTCGCGGTCGCTGTCGATGGAATTAATCGAAAGCACGAGATCGTTTAAGCAGAGCCATTCAGAATCGGACAAAAAGCTCAAGATGACCTCCGATGAGATTGCGTAGTGGTTTAGCTGGCATTTTAGTTAATATGCGTAGAGATACTACTCCTTTTTTCGAATGATGATAAGCCGTTAGCCGAATGGTTTCGGTGAGGGGCCAATCGCAAAATATGAATACCTAAGAGCCAGGGCCCGGTTCTCCAAGCTGTTTGATTATTCCGACTTATTAAAGGAGTCATCATGGAAGAGAAGCTTCCTTCATGGCGTTGGGCGATTGTTTCAGTCGTTTGCTTGCTGTGCTTTATGGCTAACTACATGCAGTACCAGGTCTCAGCACTCGCCGTCGAGGTCATGCCTATGCTCAATATCGATACCGTCGGCTTTTCGATGCTGTTCCTCGTTCCTATGCTTACCGCCGTTTTCTTCTCAATTCCGCTGGGTGCCCTTGGTGACCGTATCGGTTCTAAGAAAGTTGTCACGGTTTGCACCGCAATTTCGGTTGCCGGCGGTTTTCTCCGCTGCTTTACGCTCGATTCGTTCACGATGCAGATGGCATCGATGTTCCTGATTGGCATGGGAATCTCGGCACTCAACGCCAACCTCATCAAGGTGCTCGGCACCTGGTTCCGTGAACAGACTGGTTTCGCCATGGGCTTGTTCTACGCGGCTTCGTGCGTTGCCATCGTTGTCGCTCAGATCTGTGCTGGCTTGTTCGGCAGCGTCTTTAACTCTTATATGGTCGCTGCTGTCGTCATGACCATCTCCTGGGTTCTTTGGATCGTGCTTGACCGAGATGTGCCCGAGGGGCAATCGCTCCCCGAGCCCGAGCCCGTGCTCGACTACCTCAAGGTTGCTATCAAGAGTCCTGGCGTGTGGCTAATCTCCATCGGCGTCGGTTTTGGACTTGCCTCTACCACTGCCTATGCCGGTTTCCTGCCTCAGGCGCTTCAGCTTGGCAAGGGCATAGACGTCGCCACTGCTGGTTTCATGGCCGCAATTGTTACCGTCGGCAGCTTTTTCGGCTGCATCGTTGGGCCTGCGTTCTGCAATAAGCTTGGCAAGTTCAAGGGTTTCCTCATCGTCACTACTCTTATCGGTGCCATATCGATGTTCGTGACGTGGTACACCCCGGTTGGTTTCCTTCTGTGGGCGATTCTGGTCATCAACGGCTTCTTTACCGCCATCAACGGCCCGATCATGCAGTCCATGCCTGTTCTCCTTCCCGAGATTGGTGATACGTACGCTGGTTCCGCTGGCGGTATCGTGGGTACCATCTCCCTGCTCATGAGCTATTTCCTGCCTATCGGTATCTCCGCCATTGCCGGTGCCGATTACACTATGAACATGGGTCTCGAGAGCCTCTGCTTCCTGCTTTCCGTGGTTCCGGTTTTCTTCCTGCCCGAGCTCGGTCGCAAGGCCATGCAGGCCGCCGTCGCTAAGGACAGTGAGTAGCCATGGAGGCGGTAGTCCCTTCCGATATCGTCCTTAAGACGACGGCGCTGTTTACGGCCGAGGAACTTGAGCCTCGCGCTGGGTGCGTTGCAGTTCGCGGCAGCGAGATTGTGGCCGTGGGCTCTCCCGACAAGGTGCAGCCGTTTATCGGTCCCGATACTGAGGTTATTGACGCCGGCAACAAACTGGTCATGCCCGGATTCAACGATTCACACATGCATTTTGCGCTTGGTTCAATCCAGAAGGATGAAGACTTCTGTTGCGATCTGATGTTCCTGCCGAGTGAGCAGGCTTGCGTGGATGCTGTGGCAAAGTTTGCTGCCGAACACCCTGACAATCCGTGGATTTACGGCCAGGGTTGGTATTCGCCTGCATGGGAAAACCCGATTGACCCTGATTGCCGCAGCCTCGATGCACTCGATATCGACCGCCCAATCGTGCTTTCGGATTTTTCGATGCACGTGGTGTGGTGCAATACCGCCGCGCTTAGGGCGGTTGGTATTGATCGCAATACACCGACGCCTGAAGGTGGTCTTATTCGCCACTTTGACAACGGCGAGCCGAATGGCTTTTTATCCGAGCCCCAGGCGACGAACATCTTGCTCGATGTTGTGCTCAATAAGCCGGACCTTGATGCGTCGTTGCTCAAGTCGATGCGCAAGTTCAACAAGCTCGGCATAACTTCGATTGGTGATATGTATCCTTTGGGCGTGACTACGCCCGGCGTGTACGACATCTATGACCGTCTGGCGAGCGAGGACCTGAGTACGCTGCGTATTAGCTACTATTCTGCGCTCGACGCTCCGATGTCAGAGTCGCAGGCCCTGCGTGTGCGTCATCACGGCGAGCGCGTCCGAATGGCAGGCCTCAAGTACATTTTGGACGGCTGTCCCGAGGCGTACACGGCCTACATGCATGAGCCGTATCTTAACGCTCCTACGGGGAAGGACTTTCGCGGCGAACCAGCATGCAACCAGGAGACGCTTGACCGCATGATGCTCGAGGCCAGCAAGAATGGCTTCGATGTTCGTATCCATGCTATCGGCGACGCATCGGCCACGATGATTATCGATGCCGTCGAGCGTGCCGAGGAGGTGTGCGGCAACAAGGGGGCGCGTTTTGCTATCGAGCATATAGATAACCTGAAGCTCGAGGATATTGCTCGCATGAAGCGCCTGGGCATTAATGCTGCGATTCAGCCGCAGCATCCCATCGGAGGCCTTGGGCAGGGCGTGTACGAGGAGTCTCTTGGCGAAGAGCGCATGAGCCACATGTGGCGCTATAGGGAAGAGGCCGATGGCGGAATCCACTTAGGGCTTGGTACTGACTGGCCTGCGGTGATGTCAATCGATCCTATCGATACCGTGTATGCTGCGGTGACGCGTAGCGAGTTTGACGGGCACCCGGCGGAGGGATACTTCCGCGAGAATGCCCTGACGCTCGGCGAGACGCTGCAAGCGCACACGCTCGGCTCAGCATATGTCGAGGGCTTTGAGCGCCGTTTGGGCAGCCTTGCCGCCGGCAAGCTTGCCGATATCGTCATCCTGTCGGGCAATCCGTTTGAAATGAACCCGATGGCGCTTCGCGATCTCGAAGTCGAGACGACGATCTTTAACGGACGCGTCGTCTATCGCAAGGATGAAGCATAGATAGGGTGATGAACGTGAGCAAAGGGACGGTCGAAAAATATGCCCTGCTGTTTGTGGTGTGCGGCATCGTGTTTGCTGCGAACTACGCGCAGTATCAGGTGTCGGGATTGGCACATCTGGTTGTGTCGGACCTGCATCTGACCTCGGCCGAGTTTTCAGCCGTCCTGTTTGCCCCGTTTGTTCCTGCCGTTGTATTCGGCATGCCTGTCGGCGTTTGCGCCGATCGATATGGCGTGAAGGTGCTCGTATTCATCGCATCGGCGATTTCTGCAATTGCAGCGGCTGCTCGCGCGGAGTGCGCATCGTTTGCGACGCTGTTCACGGCGACCATGCTTCTGGGCGCGGCACCATGCGTCGTGAATGCCATCGTTCTAAAAGTGCTTGGTTCCGCTTTTGGCGGAGAAACCGATAGGGCCATGGGATGGTTCTACGCTGCGGGGTCGGGCGGAATCGCCTGCTCGCTTGCAACCTCTCCTCTCTTTGCAACGTCCGGACGAGCATATGCCCTTGCTGCCGTTTTATTTGCCATGTTTGGATTGCTGTGGCTGCTGGTTGCGCCATCGGCAGATGTTCTGCAGGCTGCAGATGGCCTTGGCGTTCAGGGTGCGGAGCCTGCTTCGTCGTCGGCAAGTGCGTTTGCGACGGTAATCAAGATGCCGATGGTTTGGCTCGTGGCGATACTGCTTGGAGTCGCCCTTGCATCGGCTACGGCGCACTCGGGCTATCTTGTTTCAGCGCTTGAGGCTTCAATCGAACCTCAGGTCGCCGGGCTTCTTGCCTCTTTCGTGACGCTTGGGTCGATTGTCGGCAGCGTGGCCGGTCCCTACGCGCGAGCGCAATTTGGCGACTATCGCGTGTTTATGGCCATCGCCGCAATGGCGGGGAGTGCCCTTATGTGGGCCGGAGAGGCTTTTGTCTCTCAGCCTTCTGTCGGGCTCATGTTTGCGATTGGCGTTTCGACTGCCGTCGCCGGTCCGGTCGTTCAGTCGCTACCCTACATGTTGCCCGAGGTGCGCGAGGGGCTTGCAGGAAGCGCCGGTGGCGTGGTGAGCACCGTTTCGCTGGGGCTTACGTTTTTGATTCCCGTGGCCCTCTCCTTCTGCATTGGCGAGAGCTATGAAACGCTTCTATTTGGGTGCGCTGTTTTGTTTGGCGCGACGGCGCTGGCGTCTCCATTCCTGCCGTCTCCCGATTCACTTATGTAACACCTGTTTTCGCCCTTTGGGCCTGGCCGACAAGGGCAAAAGGAGTTGGTCTACTTGACACTAAAAAAGAGTACCGCTGTGACCATTCTCAACGGCATCGTTAATCCTCTATTCATGTGTTCATTTCTGCCGATTGTTGAGGGAAAGCCTGGCTTAGATTTTCAGGGACTTACTGGTTTCTGGGGGCAGCTTATTCTGGCCATCGGTATTGCACAGTTCGTGGGCTTTTTGCCGCTCTTTGGCAAAGCAATTGAGACGTGCGTTGAGTTTTTTGGTTTTGATCGGAACACTCCGGGCGCACGGATTTGCGGAACCGTTGTGGGCGCTACTCTGCTCTTCTGCATTATCGGGCTATTTGAAGTCGCGTTTCAGTCAGGCGTTGGCGTTATCGACGGTGTGCCGTTTTTCTCGCGTTGGGTTCGCCTCGTGGTGGGCGGATGGGCCTTTGTCGTTGTGGGCGGCTTGCTGTTTGATCCCTTTGTCGCGGCCATTGCCGCTAAAGTTACGGGCGAATAGCGCCAAGACCGGTCGCGTGGCGAAAGCCTGATCGACTGGCAGCCAAGGCCGGCCGGGGGATTGGTCGGCCTCATTTTGCCCGTGCTACCATAAACGGACATTCGTTTGATGGGGGCTGCCGTTGTCGCGCGTCTTGCAACATATGGAAATCCCGCTGCTGCTGGCGGTTCCTGCGGTGATGGCTGCAGCGTTGCTGGCAGGTATTGAGCAGGCGGCGCTTGCCATGCTTGTCGTGGTGGCGCTGGTGCTTGCGCTGTTCTTTGCGGGTTACGAGGCGTCGCGCCCGGGCCTGCGCCAGATTATGCCCACGCTGGTGTTGGCGGCGTTGGCCGCGGCGGGGCGCATCTTGTTCGGTCCCATTCCCGACTTTAAACCGGTGAGTGCCATCGCCATTATCGCGGGGGCGACGCTTGGTCGCCGCAATGGTTTTATGGTTGGCGCGTTGGCAGCGCTGACCAGCAATTTCTTTTTTGGGCAGGGCATGTGGACGCCGTGGCAGATGTATGCCTGGGGGCTGGTTGGCTATGTTGGCGGCGCGCTAGCGTATGCGGGTGCGTTCGACCGCGTCGACGGCACCGTGCGCATGCCAGCACTGCTGGCGTACGGCTTTGCGTCGGGCCTGCTCTATGGCGTCGTGATCAACGCGTATGACATCATTGGTTTTGTACAGCCGCTTACTTGGGCGGGTGCCGTGGCGCGTCTTGCCACGGCAGTGCCGTTCGATATTACGCACGGCCTTGCGACCTGCGTGTTTTTGGCCGCCTTGTACAAGCCTTGGTGCCGTCGCATTAACCGTGTCGTCGTGAAATACGGGCTGTAGGGCTGGTTGCGCCGGGGCGGGAATCAATACTGCCGAAGTGCCATTTCAAAACTATGCCGGTTTACGGGGTTAGATTAGCGCGGGCCGACCATACCAGCATTTTTCGAAATAGGGCACACCGTCTACCTGCGGGTTTATTATCTCGGAATTGCGTATGGTTAGGGGTTCGCGATTCAGCCCCGTAAACCGGCATAGTTTTGAAATAGCCGGCTGATACGACGGGCATCGTGGCCCTCGGAGAGCCAAATTGATCCATTTTCTTCCGTCCCCAGATGTCCCCAGGGAATCAGTTGACGGCGCTTGCCACGAAACTGGCCCATCTACTACGTTTAGCTTGATACTCCCGACCATGACCGCGTTTTATGAAAAACCGCAGGCTTTCTACCTGCGGTTTTCTTTTGCGTTGTTCACTGTGGTTGAGGGTAGTGGCTTAAACGTAGTAGATGGGCCAGTTTCGTGGCAAGCGAGCTGCGTGGATGATCTCGCGAAGTGAAAATGATTCCTTTTCCTCCGTCCCCAGGAGATCAGTTGGGGCTAGAGCTCTAGGGTGAGGGTGACGGGGCAGTGGTCGCTGCCAAAGATGTCGCCGCGGATGCCGGCGTCGCGCACATTGCCGGCGATTGCGTTGCTTACCAGGAAGTAGTCGATGCGCCAGCCTGCGTTGTTCTTGCGGGCATTAAAGCGGTAGCTCCACCAGCTGTAGACGCCCTCGACGTCCGGATTGGCCGCGCGCCAGGTGTCGGTAAAACCGGCGTCGAGCAGCTCGGTAAACTTGCCGCGCTCCTC
The DNA here is from genome assembly GCA_019414205.1 of Collinsella sp. GTDB lineage: Bacteria > Actinomycetota > Coriobacteriia > Coriobacteriales > Coriobacteriaceae > Collinsella. Next base: position 27,460 of record DXML01000005.1, read on the forward strand.
GTCCGAAAAGCCTGCGTTGCCGCGGTTGGACTTGGGGTTCTTAAGATCGATCTCCTCGTGTGCCACGTTAAAGTCGCCGCAGGTCACCACGGGCTTGCCGGTCTCGCGCTCTAGTGCGCTCAAAAAGCCACGATAGGCATCGTCCCAGGCCATGCGTACATCGATGCGCGCGAGCTCATTTTGGGCGTTGGGCGTATAGACGTCGACAAACCAAAACTTGTCGAACTCGAGCGCGCAGACGCGGCCCTCGGTCGCGGCTTGGGCGACGAGCTCGGCAGCCTCGCCTTCGCCGGCGTAGGGCAGCAGTGCGTTGGCGCGTAGCACGCGCAGCGGTTCCTGGCGGCTAAAGACTGCGGTGCCCGAATAGCCTTTACGCTCGGCGTAGCTCCAGGTTTGGTGATAGCCGGGCAGGTCAATATCGACCTGGCCCTCTTGCAGCTTGGTCTCTTGCAGCGCCAGGATACCGACGTCGAGTTCTTGCGCGATCTGGATAAAGCTCGGGTCCTTTTTGAGCACGGCGCGCAGGCCGTTGACGTTCCACGAGGCGAAAGTGTAAGTCTGAGGCATGGTGTCCTTTCGACGGGGTTGGCAGGCTTAAGATTAGCGCAACAGGGGCGGGGTGGAGTCCGCGAGTGATAGTGCGAACGCCGCCGTCCCGGAGACACGGACGGAGGACATATATGACGCAGGCAATATCGGACCCCAAACAGGCCTCCGCCGCGCTGGCGGAGCTGTTCGGTACCCACAAGCGTGTGGTGTTCTTTGGCGGCGCCGGTGTTTCCACGGCGAGCGGCATCCCCGATTTCCGCAGCGTGGACGGCCTGTATCACCAGCAGTTTGCCTATCCGCCCGAGACCATGCTCTCGCACAGCTTTTACGAGACACATCCGGCGGAGTTCTTCGACTTTTACCGCACCAAGATGATCGCGCTTAACGCTAAGCCCAACCGCTGCCACACCAAGCTGGCCGAGCTGGAGCGCGCCGGCAAGCTTGATGCCGTGGTGACGCAAAACATCGACGGCTTGCATCAGATGGCGGGCTCGCAGCGCGTGTTTGAGTTGCACGGATCGGTCCATCGCAACATTTGCCAGTCGTGCGGAGCGGTCTATAGCGCCGAGTGGATTTGCTCGCGCGAGCACGAGGACGCCGCGGGCGTGCCCGTGTGCCCCGCGTGCGGTGGTCGCATCAAGCCCGATGTGGTGCTCTACGAGGAGCCGCTCGACGAGCATGTGTTGACCGGTGCCGTTGCCGCCATCGCCGCGGCCGATGCCCTCATTGTGGGCGGGACCTCGCTCGTGGTGTATCCGGCGGCGGGCCTTACGCGTTACTTTACCGGCGATACGCTGGCCATTTGCAATTTGGCGCCTACCGATCAGGATGCAAATGCCGACCTGCTGATTTCTTGCGACATCGCGGCCGCGTTTGCGTTCTAGCCCGCGTGCGCGGATACAATAGAAAGACTGAGTGCAAAGCGACCCCGCCGCCAGCTCCCCAAGCTCGGCGGCGTGGGCATTTTAGGAGGATGTTCATGGCGAACGACAGCAAGACATGGCGGTGCGGAAAGTATGAGCTCAGCTTTGACCGCCCGCGCATCATGGGCGTCCTCAACGTGACGCCCGATTCGTTTAGCGATGGCGGGGAGCACTTCGACCCGGATGCCGCGATCGAGTATGGCCTGGCGATGCTCGACGCCGGCGCCGACATCATCGACGTGGGCGGTGAGTCCACGCGCCCCGGCTTTACCCCGGTCAATCCCGATGAGGAAGCGCGCCGCGTGCTGCCCGTGGTGCGCGCGCTGGCCAAAGAGGGCGCCATCGTCTCGATTGACACGCGTCATGTGGCGGTTGCCAAGGCGGCCGTGCGCTGCGGCGCCTCGATCGTCAACGACGTGACCGGCTTCACCGACCCCAAGATGGTCGAGTTTGTTAAGACGAGCACCTGCGGCGTCATCGTGATGCATGCCGGCGAGGTCGCCGCGCCCGCGCGCACGCACGCAACGGTGCAGCTCGATACCTCGGCAGCGGCGTTTGTTGCCGAGAAGGCACGCGAAGCGGCTGCCGAGGCCGCGCGCGAGGCCGAGAAGCCGGCCCGTCGCCGTCGCGGCAAGTTGCTGGGCGAGCCTAAGCCGGAGGCCAAGCTTCCGGGCGGCGTGGTGCAGCCCTCGTTGCCGTTTGGCGAACCTGAGCCCGCGACCGAGCCTGCAAGCGAGCAGGAGACGCCGGCCGCCGAGCAGGCTGCTGCTGCCGAGACCGTCGCGCCCGCGCCCGAGGCCACCGAGGCCGCTCCGGAGCCCAATGATCACCTGGCGGCCATGATGCGCCGCAGCGCCCGCCGCGAGGAGGCCTACGTGCCCACCTCGCAGCTCCGCCGCTTCACCCTGCCCGATTCGGCGCCCATCATGCGCCGCGTCATGGGCTTTCTGTCCGACCAGGCCCGCGCGCTCATCCACGCCGGCGTGTCGCGCGACCGCATCTGCATCGATCCCGGTCCGGGCTTTGGCAAGACGGCCAACGAGGACATCGTCATCCAGCGCGAGACTGCCAAGATGGCGTCACTGGGCTATCCGCTCATGTGCGCCGTATCGCGCAAGCGCTTTGTGGGCGCCGTCTCGGGCGTGACCGAGGCCGCCGAGCGCGATGCCGCTACGTTTGGCGTGTGCCTGGGCGCCATCCAGGCCGGTGCCAACATCGTGCGCGTGCACGACGCCGCGGGCTTTGCGCAGTTCCTGAACGGCTACTGGGCGGTTGCCAAGCCGCAGCCGCGCCGCGCGTTTGTGGCCGTGGGCTCCAACCTGGGGCATCGCTGTGACAACATCCGCGCCGCACGCGACATGATCGCCGAGATTCCACTCACCTGCGTGTCCAACTCCTCCAAGATCTACGAGAGCGAGCCGGCCTACGAGACGCGCCAGGACGCGTTTGCCAACGCCGTCATCGAGATTAAGACCGAGCTGGCGCCGTTGGTGCTGCTCGACGAGCTCATGAAGATCGAGGCCGAGCTGGGTCGCGACCGCTCCAAAAAGGCCAAGGCCAACGGTCCGCGCACCATCGACTTGGACCTGCTGTGGATGGACGGCGAGACCCACGGCGGCAAAAAGCTGCGCCTGCCGCATCCGCTGATCGGCGAGCGTGACTTTGTGCTGGTGCCGCTCGAGGACCTGATGCACGACCCGGCGCGGTTCTTCCGCTATAACGGTGTCGAGGTCAAGGAACCCGAGGATCGCGTGGGCCATATCGTGGGCGAATTGGGGCGTATGTAGATGATCGAGATGAATGCTGTTGTCGCCGGTACCGAGCTCGACGCGGCGCGTGACGCGGGCCGCGAGGGCGTGTCCGCGGGCTGGTGCGCGTGGAGCGTGGGCGATGCTTCGCTGACGTTTTCGCTGGTTGTGCGCCCCGATGTGAACATGCATGCCTTCCACGGCCTGCCGTTTGTGGCCGCGATGGGCATGATGGACGCGCTCGTGGGCACGGCTTCGACGCCGGGGTTGGGCCTTGCCGGTAAAGTGGGTATCCAGTGGCCGAGCGATATCGTGTGCGGTGCGCCTGCGTTTGAGGCGTCGCTCGCGCGTGTTGCCGTGAACGGCGGTGCCGGTGCTGCGGGCATGTTTGCCGCGGTGACGGTTGATATTGAGCGTGCGGCGCTGGGTGAGCTTGGCGTGGATATGGCAGATGAGGCGCTGATCGAGGCATTGGCCGCCGCTGTGCTGACCCGCGTTGACGCCTGGGCGGTTGCCGCCAACACGCCGCAGGGCGCTGCCGGCCCGCTGGCTCCGGTGCTGGGCGAGTACTTTGACATGGTGCCACTGCTGGGTCGTCAGGTCGCGGCGGTGTCGCCCAACGGCTTGCCGCTCGCAGTCGGTGTGTTTGCGGGCCTGGACATCTGGGGCCGCGCGACCATCAAGACCGATGCCGGCGAGCAGGAGTTTCCGCCCGAGGCCGTACGGATTCGCGGACTGTAACGCGAGGCACCCGCGCTCAAAGATAACGATGACAACGAAGCCCTCTTCGGCCTGTGCCGGGGAGGGTTTCGCCTATCTGGTGAATGGGTTGCCAGCGCCCTATTCCTCTAAATTGAAAATTTTTCAGTTTTGAGGAATAGGCTTGGCGAACGTTTGCGGGGCTGTGACATCGGGCGTGCTCGACTTATGTCCCTGTTTTACCCCCAGCTTCTGCATGCGGCGGTAGATTTCGCAGATGCCCTTGATGGTGAGCTGCCCGTCGACTATGTCGAAGGCGTCGGTCGAATCGGCGACGATGCTGGCGAGGCCGCCCGTGGCGATAACGGTGGCGTCCTCGCGGCCCAGCTCGCGCTTCATGCGCGCGACCAGGCCCTCGGCCATGGCGGCAGCGCCCACCACGGCGCCGACCTTGATGCACTCTTCGGTGTCGCGACCGATGGCGTGCTCGGGCGCCTCGAGCGGCACGCTGGCGAGCTTGGCGGCACGGGCGGCAAGCGCGTCCATGGAGATGCGGATGCCCGGCGCAATCGCCCCGCCAATGTAATAACCGTCCTCATCGATGACGTCGATATTGGTCGCGGTGCCAAAGTCCACCACGATCGCCGGCGCGCCGTAGAAAGTCTCGGCCGCAACGGCGTTGGCGACGCGGTCGGCGCCCACGGCCTGGGGGCGCGCCGCGCGCAGCTTGGTCACGGCGGCCGTCTGCGGCCCGATGACGATGGCGTCTGCGGCAATGCGGTCGGCCACGGCGTGCCACTCGCGCGAGAGCTGCGGCACCACGCCCGCAAAGGCGATCGCGTCAACCGTATCGAGCGAGAGGCCGTACATCTTAAAGAAACCCATCAGGCGCACGTGGATCTCGTCGGCGGTATAGGAGCGGTCGGTGGGCATACGCCACGACTGCACCAGCTCGTCTCCGTCAAACAGGCCCATGGCCGTCTGCGTATTTCCCATATCGATAGCGAGCAGCATGTCTACTCCCGGTGTTGGCATAAAAGGACGCGCACCATTGTATACGTGCCGTCGACGGCGCTCGGCTGCAATTCGTTTACGGTGATAGGGGCTGAGGGGTTTAAATATGAAGGAATTATGCTCTACGAGATTTTCCTTGCCGTTTACCGAACTCCCGCGTAATATTCTTTCTTGCGCACATGAGGCGCCCAGACATTGCGGGGTGGAGCAGTCTGGTAGCTCGCCGGGCTCATAACCCGGAGGTCGTAGGTTCAAATCCTGCCCCCGCGACCAAGACTTTTAGCAGCTCAGAGGCATTGTTCCTCTGGGCTGTTTTCTTTTTTGCCTTTCAATCTTGGTCGAATTTTGGTCGAAATCAATTTTAAACAGCTTATTTTAGACAGGGCGCCTGCCTGAACCAGCTAGCACAGAAACTGGGGAGTAGGGATTACAGGCTGTAGGATGCCGACAGACAAGCACTATGCTGCCTCAAATCTGCATTGAGCTTGGCCGGGGCCGTCTCTTTGCCTCAAAGCAGGCGGTGAACTCAGGTAATCGAACCTCTTCGCATTTGTTCTCTAGGAACTGAGCGACACGCTCCTCGCAATTTATGTTGCCGTTATATGCGGAATATCAGAAGAGAGATCGCAGGGCGTAAGTCAGTGCATGAAGGGCTGCCCGTCGTTTTGATAATGACATAATTAAGTGGCAAACTAAAGCGATCGGAGCGACCATGATTCTTGATAGCCTGCGTAACAGCGCGTCTTTTAATGAAACCGACCGAGCTATTGCTACCTATCTGCTCAATCATACCAGCGACCTTAAGACCCTCACTATGGCAAAGCTCGCACAGGAGACTTACACTTCGAACGCGACTATCATCCGCTTTTGCAAGAAACTGGGCCTAAGCGGCTATCGAGAGTTGATCATGCAGCTCATCCAGGAGATAAGCGGAGACTATCTTCTGGCTGCCACCGTTGATCGCAATCGCCCTTTTGACAGCACCGATTCAATTGAGGCCATCGAGGGTAACCTTGCGAATCTCTTGAAGGGCATCATAGATCAAACGAAAATCGAGCTCGATAGCGCCAAATTAAGCATAATCGCCAAGGCGGTTCTTAGCGCCCCACGAATTTACATCTTTGCTAAAGGGGAAAGCTACCTGGCGGGATGCATCTTTCGCAACAATCTTCTTAAGCTCGATCGTCATGTCACCATGGCAGACGACGGAGGCCTGCAGACGCTGCATGTTAAAAACGGCAAGCCCGGCGACCTGTTTTTATTCCTAAGCTACAGCGGCATTCACTATGACTATTCCAAATACGCTGCCACTCTTTCCGAACGCGGAGTCAAGCCGTGTTTAATTACGGCGTTTTCTGATTCGGTGCTCGCCAAGCAATGCGACACTGTCTTGCCCATTCCAAAATCAGAACGCGTGATTGGAAAGGTGGCCAATTACTCTTCTTTGATTTCGCTCACGTATACGCTTCAGGTTATTTATTCGCTTATATTCAATCAGGACTATCAAGAGAACTATCGTGTAAAACGCGAGGCCGATTCGTTCATCTTCACGAGTTTTGCTGAGATCTAGGCATATAAAAGATGGCCCCAAGGCAATTTTGCCTTGGGGCCATCTTTTGCGCTTTTGGTATTTGGGCGGTTCCTTTACTTCAGCTCAGGCCAATAGCCCTTGTTCGCCTCGATCATGTCGTCCAAGACTTCCTTAGCCACGCGTGCTGAGGGAATCGTGCGATTGAGGGTGAAGGCTTCGAGTGCCTTCTGGTAGGAACCTTCGATAACGGCTTCGACCACAAGGCCTTCACAGGCATCCTGCTGTTCGATAAGGCCCTTATAGAAGCGGGGAATCTTCCCGACGCGAATCGGTTCGGCTCCTCGATCAGTGATGTACGCCGGAACCTCGACTGTCGCGTCGTCCGAGAGATTCTCGATTGCACCATTGTTGGGTACAATCACCAGCTGGCGATGGCGCAGGTCTTTTGCCAGAGACTTGACGACATCGACAATGAACCTGCCGTGGACGCCTACATAGAACTGCGTGAGATCTACCTTTTCACCACGCTTAAGCGCCGCAGATGCGTCGAAGATGCGCTTTTCGCGGCCGTTTACGACCTGCATGCCACGCGTGTTATTGATGTCCATGTACTCCACGCAGGCATCGGGCAACAGATAATACTGGTAATAGGTGTTGGGGAGGTAATCCTGGAATAGCGTAGAAATCGTTGCCGCATTCTCGAAGGTGTGGGCCCAATCTGGGTCCTTCACCAAGGCGTCATTGAGGCTTGCTTCGGAAATATAACCGTATTTACGCACGTGCTCTTTGAGCTTATCCGTAACATCGACGCCCTTGCAACGTACGTTGGTAAACCACCCAAAGTGATTGAGGCCAAAGTAGTCGACCTCAATGTCGTTGAGTTCGCACCCTAAAATCTCTGCCATGCGGGCTTCAATCTCCACTGGCATATCACAGATGTCAAGAATGCGAGCGTTAGGACGCAGCTTATGCATTGCCTTGGCTACGATGGCAGCGGGGTTGGAGTAGTTGACGATCCAGTAGTCCTTGCAGGCATACTCCTCGCAGAAATCGACAAGCTCGCACATGGGGAAGATGGTTCTCATGCCATATGCCATGCCACCTGCCCCGCAGGTCTCTTGACCGACTACGCCATGGCGCAGGCTGATTTGCTCATCCTGGATACGCATCTTGAGCCCGCCCACGCGCATCTGCGCCATAACAAAGTTCGCATCTGTAAACGCCTCTTTGGGGTCGACGGTTACATGCAAGGGGATCTCGGGAGCAAGGTCATCGATAACCGCTTTAACCACCACGGCGACTGTGTCTTGGCGCTCCTCGTCGATGTCATAGAGCCAAAGCTCGCGTATTCCTAATTCATCCTTTTGGTCGATCAGATCTTTGACGATGCCAGCGGTATAGGTGCTGCCGCCGCCGCAGATGACAATCTTGTATCCGTTCATGTTGTTCATGCCTTTCAAATCAAATTGAGCTGCAGACAATCTTGGTCACTATCTGCACGAAGTAGGTAGCGATGTTGATGACCGCCGCCATTCCTGCAATGCTGCCTGCGTCCGCGTGCCTTCCTGAACGCCGGGTCCAAACCGCAGCGAGTAGACCCAGGAGCGGCCAGATAAAACCACATGCGAATGCAGCCATAAGTACGAGAAGACCCCTTGTCGACTTTTCTTTGTACATGTTGAGCAGGCGTTCGAACATGCCTCGGATTGAATGAAACGTTTTGGTCAACATGAGGTCTCCTCGCTTATCGCCTGTCGATTAGGCGATCGTTAATCTTCCAGATTAAGGATGGGACGTAGCAGGTCGTAGACGGAGTGCACGTTGGTTCCCACAACAATCTGGACATTGGTACCGTTCTTAAACAAGCCCTTGTCGATAGCCTTCTTGATGGTCTCTTCGTTGACCTTGTTGGGATCTTTGACTTCGACACGGAGACGAGTCATGCAGCAGCCCATGGTGTTGATATTGTCCTTGCCGCCAAGGCCGTTGATGATGTTCTGCACCATCTCCTGCTGTTTTGCGTCGACTTCCGGAGTTCCGGAGGACTCGAGGGCATTGTTGTCTCCGGAGACTTCTGCAGACCACTCTGCGGAACGGCCGGGCGTCATGAGGTTGAGTTTCTTGATCACCATCGCCAGAACGATGAACGAAACGGCGGCAAACACGATGCCCAAGACGATGTAAATCGGGAACTTGGTGACGCCCATTGGCAAAGGCAGGCCGAGCGTGAGCAGCTCGATGCCACCGTACATGTTAAGCAAGCGGACTCCCAGGACAAACAGGAGCATCTCGCCCAGTCCGTAGAACAGGCTGTAGGCAACCCAGAGAATCGGAGACGCGAACAGGATCATGAAGTCGAGCGGCTCAGTGATGCCGGAGAGCATGGCGGTGATGTAAATGGGCACCAGCATGGCTGCGACAGCTTTTCGATTCTCCGGACGGGAAGTCGCAATCATTGCGAGCACGGTGCCGAGGGTTACGAATTCCTTGCCAAAGCCGAACATGGCAAAGCGGACAGAGGGGTCGACTGTGGTGAGGGATCCGTCAGCGATATGGGGAAGCTCGGCATAGAAGATGTTTGCTGCGCCGGAAACACTCTGGCCGGCGACGACCGCCGTGCCGCCAATCGCGGAGTAGTCAAACGGCATCCACATAAAGTGGTGCATGCCGAGAGGTACGAGGACGCGGTTCAGGAAGCCGTAAATGAAAACGCCCAGACCACCCGAGGCTACGATGAATGAAGAAGCGTTGCTGATGGCGTTGGCGATAGGGGGCCACACGATAGTCGCTCCGATGCCGAAGACAATGCTCAGCGGAACCATCGCCAGAAGGGCCAGGCGAGGTCCGCCGTAAATCCGGATATACTCCGATACCTTTACGTCGATCAGTTTGTTATAGAGCCAACCGCAGAAGCATCCGATGAGTACGCCGCCGAAGACGTTGACATCGGTAACTTGAAGACCCAGTACCGTTGCCTGGCCAGTGCCATACAGACCCATCGCGCCGGCTTTTGCCAGCTGATCGGTGAGCGTCAGGTAGGCGTTGTTGACATACAGGAACATGAGGTAACTAATAAGTCCAAACACTGCCGCGTTGGATTTTTGCTTCTTTGCGAAGCCTGCCGTAAGGCCGACTGCGAAAATCACCGGCAGGTTGCCGATCACCGCGGAGTTGGTTGCCGCGGAGAGCAGCGTGCCCAGATCTGCGACAACTCCGCTGCCGAGCGAGCATACCGTGGCGATGGCCAAAATGATGCCCGTTACCGAAAGGTACAAAATAGGGTCGACGATAACGCGGCCAAAGTTCTGGAAGGCCGTTTTGACTTTATCCATCTCTTCCCCTCTCTTAACTAATCTCGGGGACTTGCCCCTTGGGCAGAGGAGGCGCTCACATGCTTGCCGGCGTTGGATGTTGATGTCCGCCTCTGTTTACTGGCTTCATGATAGTTAGCGTGTTCGCAAAACATGCGGGGCGGAACAAACGGTGCTTAAAAACGAGCTTGATAGTCTTTTTCGTTGTTACCATCTTTCCACTTCGGCCAGCGGTATTTACTTTTAGGCAAACGGCTTTGGGTGCGAGCGGCTGGTCGTGTCTTGATTTGCCAGGTCCGTCTCTATTCGCATTAGGCTTGCGTGAAGTTTGGATATTGAGGAGACGTTCCGACTCTTGCCATCCGTGCATCCTGGAGGAAAGGAGGAGGAGCCGAAAAAGCTCTTCCCAACAGAGGACTATGAATACAGGCTGGATCCGTCGTATGAGCCAAAGGACGAAGGAGGAACAGACGCTATGCCTCCAGCAGAGCCCAGGAACAACCGGGTGTTCTCTCTGCTCCAGAAATACAACCGGCATGGTCTTCTGGTTCCAGTTGGCGCCGACCATATGTGGAACGCGGCGATGGAGAGCAAGTTCTGCCGGTTGACGCTCCTCGGCAAGCATTATCGAAGGCTTGCGGACCAGGGCCTACTTTGACATGTTGACTAACGAGGCTTTCAGCGATCATGCTCAAACTTTAGGGCTTGTGGCAAGAGGTCGGATAACGCTCAAGCCGTTTGATGCTCATCGAGGAGCTTTAGCTTCTCGATGAGCATCTTCGTCAGCTCCTCGTCTTGGATGAGGTCTATGCCGAAGCACTTCTTTCCCGCGTCCTTGAGGGATGCGCCGATGTGATACGCGGTCGCACCGTCGAGGATAAGGAAGCGGTCGTGGAACGTTCTGGTGCGGCGGACGGTGAGCTGCGGGTACTGTGCGTTGAACACGTCGACATCGCCTTGCGTGAGCCGGTTGCCGGACGTGTAGACGGTCACCGCGACGCCCTTGCGCTTCTTTGCGAGGATGTTCAGGGTGTGGACATCTACGTAGCCATCCACGAGGGAGATTTCGCGCTCGGCGCGGCCCACGAGATCTGTCAGCAGGCTGAAGGCGTCGAACATCTGCCCGGCGAAGAAGATCCGCTGGGGTTTCTCGACCTCGCCTTCGAGCAGGCGGAACACCTGGTTGAAACGCTCGTTGGTCGATTGCTGAAACGCCGCCTGACTCAACTCGACGCCGCGCAGCCGCTCAAACAGGGTGGCATTTTCGGCGAGGAGGTGGCGCATGGCGACAAACGCCCTCATGATACTGATACTGGTCTGCACCGCCACTTCGCTGCGTAGCACGCCGGACAGCATGGCTATGCCCTGCTCGGTATAGGCATAGGGGAGATAACGTCGCCCGCCGCGGCCCTCCATGGTCTTTGAGGTTCCAATTTGGCACCTCAAAGACTCGTCCTCCTCCTTGGTCAGTTGAAAACGGAAGTCCTCGGGGAATCTGTCGGCGTTGCGTGCGGCGGCGCGGTTGAGATTCTTTGTCTCTACCTCGTATAACCGAGCGAGATCGGTGTCGAGCATGATTTGCTGCCCACGGACGGTATGGATTAGGGGCTCTATGTTTGCGGAATCGGGCAGGGCTATCGACGCGCTCGTTTCGACCGATTCGTCCTCGGCATCAAAATCGCTCATGGTTCCTCGATTCAAAGATGGGGACGCTCCTGCGTCGAAAGCATTTTATCATCCTGGGCTTTGTCGCCTGCCGGTCCAGCGGCGATGACCCCTGACGTTAGGGAGGGAGTGTGCTTCGTCGTGGCGACGTCTGCCCTAAGCCTCCCTCGCCATGACGGTGATCCGGCTCCCGTCGATGGTGATGGGCGCGCCCGCCCCGCGCTGGATCTCCAGGAGATCGGCGGCTTCGCGGTCGTTCCCTCCCATCATGCGCGCGTACACGTCCATCGTCATGCTCGACACCTCGTGGCCGAGCCTCCCCTGCACGCTCTTCGGGTCGATGCCGTTGCCGATCAGGAAGGTGGCCTGCGTATGCCTCAGCTCGTGGAAATCGTAGCCGACGTAGCGCCTCCGCTTGCGGCCGCCCTCCTCCATCCTGCCGAGGCCGTGCTCGATGAAGTAGCCCTTCTGCCACGTCGAGAAGTTGCCGGGGTCGTGGAAGCCGAAGTCGCTGTCCGAGCACACCGGGGTGTCCGGGGTCTGGGAGAGGCCCTGAACCTGCATCCGCCTCGCCTTCGAGCGGGCGGAATATCCGGTCGAAGCGCTCGTCGGTCGAATAGAATGGTCGGTCTATTTCGCACCTTTGTCGCAGTAATGTCGCACCTCTGTCGCAGTAATGTCGCACCTTGGCCGCGGTGGCATCGATGACCCAAGGGGTTACCCCTTTGTCGCTCCCCATGGCTAACTAATGCCGGCGTGCACCGGCGCGACGTGAATTAGGGAACTCTGCTGTGGGGTTGGGAACCTTTACTGGGGGGCTGCCGTTGGCCAAATCCCATCCCGGACATGACGGTCCCGTTTCCGGACATTCGCGGACAATGTCCGGAAACGGGCTAAAAATGTCCGGAAAAGGGATGAAATGTCCGGAATTGCGGGGTTGGCCCACGCCCGGGCTGCCGTGGCGCGGTCCTCGGTATGACGGCGGGGCGATGCCGTCGGCCTGTCCGCTTTTCCACTCGGGCTTCTGGTCTCTAGCCTCTCAAACAAAATCTCGATCTGTAACAGGTGGGCCCGATTTGGGTGGCTAGATGTTACAGATCGAGACAGGCCAGCGCGCCGGTTTCCGTTTATCTAAATCTGTAACACGAGGGACGGATTTTGCCGAGTAGCTGTTACAGATTTAGATCTTCCGGCAGCACGGTTCGGTTTGTCTCGATCTGTAACACCTGGGGTCGTTTTTGGCCGATAGATGTTACAGATTGAGATGTTTTGTTGGGACGGTTTCTGTTGTCTCGATCTGTAACAGGTAGGAACCAAAAGTCGGTCTAGATGTTACAGATCTAGATTGTTGAGGATGGGTTGAGAGAAATGTCTCAATCTGTAACATCTAGGGTCATTTTTGGTCTGTAGGTGTTACAGATCGAGATTTTCCGACGGAACGCTTCCGTTTGTCTTGATCTGTAACAGGTAGACCCCGGTTTTGCTGAGTAACTGTTACGGATTGAGACAAACCGACGGGCCGCCCCGCCCCATCCACCTGCCGCTACCTGCCGTCTGCCGATTTCCGTTGCGCCACTGTGCTCCCATGCCATATCCTCTAAACAACTACGCGGCAACATCGCCGCCGCGCCTACAAGAGAGGAATGTCCATGACCGCACCCGCATCCAAACTGCTCCAGCCCATTACGGTTGGCCCCCTTGAGCTTAAAAACCGCATTATGTTCCCGCCGCTGACCACCGGCTACGAGGAGCGCGACGGTTCCATTGGCGAGCGCAGCCTGGCTTTTTACGAGCGCCTGGCCCGTGGCGGCGTGAGCTACATCGTCATCGGCGACGTTGCTCCTGTTATGACCGCAAGCCCCACGCCCAAGTTAGCGACCGACGCCCAGATCCCCACGTTTAAGGCGCTGGCCGACGCCGTTCACAAGCACGGCGCCAAGGTCGCGCTGCAGCTGTTCCACCCCGAGTACGACGTGCCCGGCGTCGGCCGCATGGTCATGGGTTCCATGGCCGCCGCCAAGGCTGCGCAGGAGGCCAAGGCCGCCGGCGACGAGGAGACCTTTGCCGCCAAGATGGCCGAGTCCAACGAGATCCGCAAGCAGGCCTACGCCAAGCTGCACCACGACATGCAGCACTTTGTGAACGAGGCGAGCGTAGAGCAGCTCACCCAGATCAAGGAGGCCATCGCTGCCTCGGCCGCCCGCGCGCAGCAGGCCGGCATCGACGCCATCGAGGTTCACGGCGACCGTCTGGTGGGTTCGCTGTGCTCGGCCATCCTCAACCAGCGCACCGACGAGTACGGTGGCTCGTTCGAGAACCGCGTTCGCTATGCGCTCGAGGTTGTCGCCGCCATTAAGGAAGCCGCGCCGCAGCTGATGGTGGAGTACAAGCTCCCCGTGATCATGGAGAACCCCGACGGCACGCCGCGCGGCAAGGGCGGCCTGCAGCCCGATGAGGCCTGCGAGTTTGCCAAGCTGCTCGAGGGCGCCGGCATCGACATGATCCAGGTTGCACAGGCCAACCATACCGGCAACATGGGCGACACCATTCCGCCCATGGGCGCCATGCCCTACAACTGGACGCTGCCCGTGGCCGAGCGCGTCAAGGCCCTGGTCTCCGTGCCGGTGGCAACCGTCGGCCGCGTTGTCTCGGTCGAGGCCGGCGAGAAGATCCTGGAAGACGGTTCGGCCGATATCATCGCGTACGGCCGCTCGCTCATGTGCGACCCCGACATTGCGCTGAAGGCCGCCACGGGCGAGCCCATCCGCGAGTGCCTCAACTGCAACAAGGGCTGCGTCGACGCGATTCAAAACCGCAAGTACATCTCGTGCGTGCTCAATGCCGAGAACGGAGACGAGGCGACCATCGCCATTAAGCCGGGCGAGGGCGACAAGAAGATTGCCGTGGTGGGCGGCGGTATTGCCGGCCTGGAGGCCGCGCGCGTGGCGGCCAAGCGCGGCTACGACGTGACCGTCTACGAGGCGAGCGATCATCTGGGCGGCCAGATTGTGCTGGCGGCCGCGCCTCCGCGCAAGGACGAGATCATGCGCTCGGTCGAGTACTACGAGAAGATTCTGCCTGGCCTGGGCGTGAAGGTTGAGCTCAACCATGCCGCTACCGCTGAGGACCTCAACGCCGCCGACGCCGCGATTGTGGCCGTGGGCGCGCACGACGTGGTCATCCCCGTTCCGGGTGCCGATTCGGACAAGGTCGTCTCGAGCTGGGACGTGCTGGCCGGCAAGGTGGAGCTTACGGGCCGCGTCGCTGTCATTGGTGGTGGCCTGGTGGGCACCGAGACTGCCGAGTACCTGCTGCAGCGCGGCTGCGAGGTGGCGATCGTCGAGATGCTCGACAAGATTGCCGCGGGCGAGTCCGAGACCATTCTGCCGCTGATTATGAACGACTTTGCCGCCCACAACGTTGAGCAGCACGTTAAGACCCGCCTGACCGCCATTACCGACGAGGGCGTGGAGGCCGTTCGCACCACCGAGGACGGCGCCGAGGAGCCGGTGAAGATCGCCTGCGATTACGTGGTGATGGCCGTGGGCTCCAAGGCCAACGCGTTTGACCTGGACGGCGTAACGGTGCCCGTGACCTGCGTGGGCGACTGCTCGGGCGAGCGCACCGCCGACATTGCGAGCGCCATTCGCACGGCGTATCACGCGGCCAACGAGCTGTAGTTGAACATCGCGGCCAGGCGGGGCGGTAGCACGGATCCGCCTCGCCCGGCTGTGTCCCGTCGGGTGTCAACCGGTGCGGGGCCTGCAAGCGCAGCAGGCCCCGCCCTTTTTGTTTTGCTTCGGTGGATGGCAATGCGCGGTAATCATGAGGAGTAAGGACGTCTACTGCCTTGCTGATTACTCAAAATTATTGGGGGAGGGGTTAATAACTATATCCTCTATGCCAAAGGACATAAAGAGGTGTCAATTTTGTTGACAGGCGAATGACGATTGGCTGCGAGTCAGCTACCAGCGTAAATAATCGATAAAGAAATGTCGTAAATTGGTGCCAAATGCCCAGATAACGCCGCGTCTATTTTAATTAACTGCTTTGAGCAAACAGTAAAATGCTACTATCTAACTTGCACGTAAGAAAGCAGATTAACGGTTAAGGCTAAGAAGTGGCAGGTATGTCGGAAGCAACTAGGACTCGCACGCATGCGCCCGAGGTTAGGCAGCGCGCCGTCGAGATCCTCCAAGAGGGGGTCGGTCATCGCGCCCTCGCCGCGGAGCTTGGCATTCCCCAGGCCACGGCTCGTCAGTGGGCCCGCGCGTATGCCGTAGGCGGTGCCGACGCCGTTCTCAACGCCGGTTCGCATCATCACACCTATTCGTACGAAGTTAAGCTCGCCGTGGTCAAGGACCGCTTGGAAAACGGCTTAACAGTTCGCGAGGCCATGATCAAGCACAAGATTCCCAGCGAGTCTTCGGTCAAGGCTTGGTGCCGCCAGTATCGCGAGAGCGGTGAGCCCGCGCTGGTTGATAAGCCGCGCGGTCGCAAGCCGCGCGTTAAAAAGGCGGAATAGCGAACGGGATGGTGCGCCCACAGGGGCGCATTTTTCTTGCCGCGCCAACTTTTTGGACCGTCGTGAGCCTACTGGAACATCCTCCAAAGTGGTTAATAAACCGCGCGCAGTGGCCCGTGCGCCCGCCGCCGCGATAGGGGGAGCGTCGCCTCTCTGCTCCAAAGCGGACAGACTCGTTACCCCGTACGCCTAAAACTCCCCAGTTGACCGAAAACCCGCCGCCGCTACTCCTCAACTGAGCTATAACGTTAAACAATTGCAGCGTTTTTGCATGGGGGAGTGATGGTATGACGCTACTGTATTTCCTTACCCTGTTTCCGCTGGTACCGGCGCTGGGCATGCTGCTCGCGCGCGGTGACCGCGCCCGCGATGCGGTAGGGCTTGTAGGCTCTGGCATCATTATGGCGGTGACGGTTGTAGTCGCCGTCATGTTTTTTGGCACGGGCCCGCAGAGCTTCGAGGTTGCCCCCGGCACCTCGCATGTGCTCTCGATCATCAGCTCCGTCATCGACGTGATCCTGTGCGCCGTCATCCTGTACAACGCGCGTAAATATAAGAGCACGCTCACCACGGTGCTCGGCGTGGTGCAGCTGGTGGGTTCGGTTGCCTTCGCTGCTATGACGTTGCCCGCGGCCGAGGTTGTCACCGCCACGCCGCTCTACCTGGACTACATGAGCGTGATCATGGTCCTCGCCGTCGGCATCGTTGGCAGTCTAATCTGCTTGTATGCCCTGGGCTACATGAAGGACTTCCAGGCCCATGACGAGCACGAGGCCGCGCTGCGCGGGCAGACCGCGCCCGACCGTCGCCCGCAGTTCCTGGCGCTCATGTTCCTGTTCCTCTCGGCCATGTTCGTCATCGTGACGAGCGACAACCTTGAGTGGCTGTTCTGCGGCTGGGAAATCACCACCGTGTGTTCGTTCCTTATGATTGGCTACACGCGTACGCCCGAGGCCATCAAGAACGCCTTTACCCAAATCATCCTCAACATGCTGGGCGGCATCGCGTTTTTGGCCGGACTTATGTATCTGCACGTTAACGGCATGCCGCTGACCATCTCGGGCATGATCGAGCTTTCCGGCACCGGAACCGCGCAGTCCGCGCTGCTGGTGATGCCGGTCATCCTGTTGTCGCTCGCCGCGCTCACCAAGGCCGCACAGATGCCGTTCCACACTTGGCTGTTGGGTGCCATGGTTGCACCCACTCCCACGAGCGCCCTGCTGCACTCGTCAACCATGGTCAAAGCCGGCGTGTTCCTGATGGTCAAGCTGAGCCCACTCTATGCCATCTACCCCGTGACCGGCTTTATGGTCACGAGTGTGGGTGCCATCACGTTTTTGCTCGCTGCACTCATGGCCATCTCGCAGAGCAACGCCAAACGCGTGCTCGCGTACTCCACCATTTCCAACTTGGGCCTCATCAGTGCCTGCTTGGGTGTCGGCGCGCCCGAGGCCGTATGGGCGGCCATCTTCCTGATCTTGTTCCATACGGTGGCCAAGTCGCTGCTGTTCCTGTGCGTGGGCACGGCCGAGCATCATATCGGCAGCCGCAATATCGAGGACATGGACGGCATGTTCAGCCGCATGCCGCACCTGACGCGTCTGATGATGCTGGGCATTATGGGCATGTTTGTGGCGCCGTTTGGCATGCTCGTGTCCAAGTGGGGCGCCCTGGTGGCGTTTGCGCAGACCGGCAACGTGCTCATGATCATGGTGCTTGCCTTTGGCTCGGCCGCGACGTTTTACTTCTGGGGCAAGTGGCTTGCCAAGCTTTCGGGCGTCGACCCCACGGCTCAAAACGTTGAGGTCAATGTCCATAAGACCGAATGGATGGCCCTCAACACCATCGCCGCGCTGCTGATTCTGTGCTGCGTGGCGTTTCCGGTTATCTCGAGCGGTCTGGTGTCGCCTTACTTGGCCATGGTGTTTGGCCGCGTGCCGTACGTTATTGGCAAGGACGCCATGTATCTGATGGTGGTTATCGTGGCTTTTATCGCCGTGGTGCTGCTGACGTCATTCCGCGTGAGCAACAAACCGCACGTCAACGTGTACCTTTCGGGCGTGGGAACCGACAAATATCGCCATTTCCGCGGCTCGATGGGACACGAGGTGAAGGCCGAAAAGCGCAATTGGTACTCGGAGGACGCCCTTGGCGAGAAGCGTATTGGCCCCGCGGGTAGCGTCGTATGCTGCAGCATTATCTTGTTTGCGCTGCTGTGTTGCGCATGGATTGGGCCCGAGCGGCTTGCCATGAGCACGCCCTCGGTGCTGCGCGGCAAGTATTTCGAAGGTTCGGGCGTCGTGGGCATCTTTATTGGCACCGTGGCGTTTGCCTTGCTGGCGCCGCTTGCGGGCGGCTTGATCGACGGCATCGACCGCAAACTTTCGGCTCGCATGCAGGGCCGCGTGGGCCCGCGCCTGCTGCAGCCCTTCTACGACGTTGCCAAGCTGCTGCGCAAGGCCCCTGCCAGCGTAAACACCATGGACGATACCTATATGGCGTGCGCGCTCATCTTTACCGTCGTGGGCGGCGGCATCTTTGTGTCGGGCTCCAACACGCTGCTGTGCGCTTTTATGGTGACGCTCGCCGCGATCTTTGTGGTGCTGGCGTCCGCCTCGACGCAAAGCCCGTTTGCGCAGGTCGGCGCCGATCGCGAGCTGCTGCAGGTTATGAGCTACGAGCCCGCCGTTCTGCTGATGAGCGTGGGCCTGTATCTCGCCACCGATAGCTTCGATTCCATCGCCGTGACCGGGCAGTCGGCGCCCATCATCGTGTACAGTGCGCCCATTTTCCTGGCGCTGCTTGCGGTGCTCACCATCAAGCTACGCAAGTCGCCGTTTGACCTTTCGTACTCGCATCACGCGCATCAGGAGATTGTCCAGGGCGTCGCCACCGAGATGAGCGGCGGCACGCTGGCCAAGATGACCCTTATGCACTGGTGCGAGACCGTGCTGTTTTTGATGTGGGTGGGCATGTTCTTTGTTTGGGACAACCCGGTGAGCTGGGTCGTAGCCCTGGTCGTGATGGCCGCGACGTATTTTGTCGAGGTGCTGATCGACAACACCTTCGCACGCAGCACCTGGCGCAGCTGCTTTAAGCTCGGCTGGGGCGTGGCGCTGGTGTTTGGCCTGCTCAACCTTATGCCCATCCTCGTCGACGTGTTTATTTAGGAGGCGGCATCCATGGATCATAAAATGTCGCGCTCGCCGTGGGTTATTCATTACGACGGCTCGAGCTGCAACGGATGCGATATCGAGGTGCTGGCCTCGCTCACGCCGCTGTTCGATGCGGAGCGCTTTGGCGTGGTCAATACCGGCAACCCCAAGCATGCGGACATCTTTTTGGTGACGGGCTCGGTCAACGCTCAGAACTTGCCTGTCGTGCGCCAGATTTACAACCAGATGCTCGAGCCCAAGTGCGTGGTGGCCTGCGGTATCTGCGCGTGCTCGGGCGGCGTGTTCCGCGATGCCTACAACGTGATCGGCGGCGTGGACCGCGCGATTCCCGTGGACGTGTACGCGCCCGGATGCGCCATTCGCCCCGAGACCGTGATCGATGCCATCGTGGAGGCGTGCGGCATCCTGGACCAGAAGGAGGCCGTGATGCGCGCCGGCGGCGATCCGCTTACCGTGGGCGGTGCCGCTACCTGGGACGGTGGCGTTGAGCTGGGCGAGGACGGGTTTGTGGCTGCGGGGGCCGGGGCTGGGGCCGCCGCCGGTGACGCACCTGTCGGGAAGCCCGTCGCTGGCGACGCGCCTACTGGGACGCCCGCCGCACCCGCCGCTGCAAAGGAGGCCGAGTAATGCAAAAGGCAATCTATACCACCGTCGGGATCGACGAGCTCCTGTCGCATGTCCAGGCGCTCAAGGGCGCCGGCGCGCGCTTTGTGCAGATGCATGCCGAGCGCAACGTCGACGACGGATCGTATCGCTTGGTCTATACGTTTATCAACGTTCGCGCTGCTCAGGAACATATTGCGCAGGACGGCAGCTATGCGATCGAGAACCTGGTGGTTGAGGGCATCGACCAGTACCAGGAGATTCCGTCCATCAGCTCGTACTATCCGGCGGTGTTCCCGTTTGAAAACGAAGCGCACGATCTGTTTGGTCTTGCCATCACCGATATGCAAATCGACTTTAAGGGCTTTTTCTACCAGGTCTCGACTGCCGAACCCATGAGCGTTATCACACCCGAGGTGAAGGCCGCGCGTGAGAAGGCCATGAAAGTCCGCGCGGCCGCCGAGGCCAAGGCGCGCAAGGCCTCTCCCGCAGCCGCCGCTGCCGCTGCTGCCACGGGCGCTGGCGATGCCGCGGGCGCTGCCGTCGCTCAGCCCACTGCGGTTGCCGGCTCCGATGCTCAGCACGATGAAGCTGCCGCCAAGGCCGCACTTAAAGCCGCCGAGATGGAGGCAAAGCTCGCCGCCATGGACCCCGAGAAAGCGGCCAAGGTCCGCGCGGCGCTTGCCGCCAAGGCCGCCCGCGACAAGCAGAAAAAGGAGGCGTAAGGTCCATGGCACATCGCTCCGTTATTCCGTTTGGCCCGCAGCACCCGGTGCTGCCCGAGCCGCTTCATCTGGACCTGGTGATCGAGGACGACCGCGTCATCGAGGCAATTCCGCAGATCGGCTTTGTGCACCGCGGGCTCGAGAAGCTCACCGAAAAGCGCGATATGCACCAGTTTGGCTATATCGCCGAGCGCATCTGCGGCATTTGCGCCGTGGGCCATAGTTGCGGCTATGCCAGCGCCTGCGAGCGCATGCTCGACATCGAGGTGCCTGGCCGTGTGCAGTATATCCGCACCATTTTGCACGAGCTTTCGCGCATTCACTCGCATCTGCTGTGGCTGGGCCTGCTCGCCGATGCCTTTGGCTTCGAGGCGCTGTTCTATCGTTCGTGGACCCTGCGCGAGCAGATTCTCAAGATCTTTGAGAGCACGTGCGGCGGGCGCGTGATTCTGTCGATTAACGAGATCGGCGGCCTTAAGCACGATATCGAGGACTCCGAGCTGGCGGGCATTGTCCAGACGCTCGAAGCCATGCGTCCCGACTACGAGGCCCTGGTGCATACGTTTTTGGACGATGACAGCTGCGGCGAGCGCCTGCATGGCGTGGGCTCAATCAGCAAGAAGGACGCGCTGGATCTGTCGATGGTCGGTCCGTTCGGTCGCGCCTCGGGCGTGGATTACGACGTGCGCATGTTTGGCGACGGCGCCTATGCGGATCTGGCCGCGTTTGAACCCATCGTGGCGACCGACGGCGACTGCTATGCCCGCTGCCAGGTGCGTTGCGCCGAGGTCACGCAGGCCATGGATATCATCAAGGAGCTTGTCGGTAAGATTCCACACGACGGCATCGGCGGGCGCACCAAGCTTACGCCGGCCGACGGCGCGCGCGGCGAGGTTGTGATTGAACAGCCGCGCGGCGAGGCGTACTACTATGTACGCGGCAACGGCACCAAGAACCTGGACCGTTTTCGCGTGCGAACGCCGACGTCGCAAAACCTGGCGGGTCTGACACATGCGCTGCAGGGCGTGCTCCTTGCCAACGTGCCCATGATTATCCTGACCATCGACCCCTGCATTAGCTGCACGGAAAGGTAGGCGCGGCATGAGTTTGCTGACATTTGCCAAGACGGCCTTGGGCTCTATGGTCAAGCAGCCGGTTACGGTGTGCTATCCGCAGGAGGGGCTGACGGCACCCGAGCGCTTGCGCGGGCATATCGTCAATGACATGGATGTGTGCATCTGCTGCGGCATGTGCGCGCGTCGCTGCCCGGCGGGCGCGCTTTCGGTCGATCGCAAGGGCGGCACCTGGTCGATTGACCCGTACGCCTGCGTGGTGTGCGGCGAGTGCATCGAAAGCTGCCCCAAGCACTGCCTGACTATGGACACCGCCCGTACTCCGGTTGCGGCGGATAAGACTCCCACGGTAGAAACCAAGCCGGAATAACGCGAAGACGGGCCGGTGGGGCAAAAATGCCCCACCGGCCCCGCGCGTGAACGCGCGGCTGAACCGCCGAGAACAAAACTATGCCGGATTACGGGGCCAGATAGCGAACCTTCGACCATACAGAAAATCGCAAAAACAAAACCGCAGGTAGACGAGCTGTCATCTTGCAGAAAACGCGGGTATGGATGGGGATCCTGAGTTTGGCCCCGTAATCCGGCATAGTTTTGAAATGCCGCCATATCCGTAACATCCCTTGATCTCCCATGGACAGAGGGAAACGGATCATTTTGGCCTTGCGAGGGCTGCCACGTGACCCGTCTGCCATGAAATGGGCCCATCTACTACGTTTAAGCCGCTATCCTCAACCATGGCAAGTAATGCGAAATAAAAATCGCAGGTAGAACGCCTGCGATTTTGCATGAAAAGCGGGTATGGTCGGGGGTATCGAGTCAAACGTAGTAGATGGGCCGATTTCGTGGCGAGCGCTGTCAGCCGGTTTCCGCGGGTGGAAGAAAATGGATCATTTTGGTCCCGCGAGGCTTGCGGAGGCACTCGTGCAGGGCCGCCCGAACAAAACTATGCCGGTTTACTACGATGAATTCGACATTCCCGACCATGACTGCATTTTTCTAAATATTGCAAGCGTTCTACCTGCGGTTTTGTAAGCGCGCAATTTGCCGTGGTCGAAGGTGGGCGATTCATCGTAGTAAACCGACATAGTTTTGAAATGGCATTAACTCGGTAGCAGCCATTTTGCTATGCCGGGGCGGTTGGCCGTTGGGTAATTACCCTCGCAGGTAGGCGATGGCGATCTGCGTGCGGTTGCGCAGGCCCATTTTGGCCAGGATCGAGCTGATGTGATTGCGCACGGTGCCTTCGCCCATATAGGCGGTGGCAGCGATCTCCTTGTTGTCGAGGCCGCGGGCGATGAGCTCGGCGACTTCGAACTCGCGGTCGGTCAGGCTGACAAAGGCCGCGGGCCGGCGGAGGGTGCCCGACTCGACGCCCGTTCCGTCAAAATCGATGTCCTCGATTGCCCTGCCCTCGAGTACGCGCTTACCGTCCATAACCTGCGCCAACGCCGGTGGAATGGCGGCGACATCGGTTTTGATCAGATAGCCGCGGGCACCCAGTTTGAGCGCCGACACAATGTACTCGTCATCCGAGAATGTCGTCAGAAACACCACGCGCGCCGCAGGGTCGCGCTCAAGGATCTCGCGTGCCGCCGAAAGGCCGTCGCGCCCCGGCATCTGAATGTCGAGCAGTGCGATATCGGGCGTGTGTTCGGCATGGAGCGAAACCGCGTCGTTGCCGTTGGCGCCGGTGCCCACTACCTCGATCTGCGGCTGGGCGCCCAGGATAATCTTGAGCGAATCGACCACCAAGCGGTCGTCGTCGACAACAATGAGCCTCATCGGTCCTCATCTCCTTGCTGTTTGGGAACGGTGGCAAACACGCGCCAGCCGCCGGCGCCGGCACGCGGGCCGGCGGTGAAGGTGCCGCCAAGCGCCTCGATGCGCTCGTGCATAGAGGCGAGCCCCATGCCCTCCGCGGCGCCGTGGCCGCTTGCTTGAACCCCGCCCGCGCCATCGTCGGTAACGATGAGCTGGTAAAACGACGGATGCTCCATGCAACGTACAGTGACAGCATGGGCGCAAGCGTGGCGCATGGTGTTGGAGAGCGCCTCGCGCAGGACCGCCGCAAAGCAGTTCGCGACGTTTGCGGGCGCATGTTCGGTCATAACTTCAAGCTCAATCTGCGGGCCGCCGTCCGAGCGCGCGCCTTCAACAATGCGTTCGAGCTGCACGGAAAGGTCGACGGCGTTGTCGTTGAGCGCGTGGACGCTGGCGCGCACGAGCTGGAGCGCCTCGTCAACGGTGTATTTGACGTCGGCGAAATCGGCGGCAACGCCGGGCTCGTTGGCATGGACCACGCGCAGGGCTTCGGTTTGAAGCGAAGCGCGCGTGAGCTGGTGGCCCACGTTATCGTGGATCTCGCGCGCGATGCGGGCGCGTTCGGCGAGCGTCGCGAGCTCGACTTCGTAGTCCTGGCGGTCGGCGAGGTCGCGGTTGCGTGCCTCGAGTGCCAGGGCGCGTTCTTGCAGCTTGTCGCGGGTGCGACGCATGCGTTCCTGTTCGCGCTCCAGCTGCGCAGTGCGCAGCGACAGCAACGTGGCGGCGACCGAAAGGATGGCGGTTGGCAACAGCGTTCGGGTGGTGAGCGCGCCGCAGCGAAGGTCCGTGGCAAGTGCGCAGGCAAACACGGAGCCAATTGCCAGCGCGGGCCAGATGCGTTCACGGCGCACGCGTCGCGCGATGTCATAGAGGGCGAGAGGTGCGAACGGCACAAACGGCGGCACGAAGACAGCCGCGATGACGTAGGCGTAGCTGCCGGCCTCGCTGGCGCGACGGGCGCGTTCTCCCTGCGCGACCTCGGCCAGCGCGGCGATGACAACGCCAAGGCAAAACGCCGCGACCAGGCGAGCATCCACAGCAAGGCCCGTGGCGGCTGCGATGCAGCACGCCAGCACGATCGATTTGTCGAATAGCCTGTTCATACGGGTATTGTACGCGATGCCGCGCACGGGGGAGGCGCCACTCAAAGCAACCGTGACATTCCTCCCACGCGGCGGGGCGGTCGCGTCAGCAGGCTACGCGACCGCCCCGCACTCGTGACAAAGCTCACTGGTGCGCGCCGTCAGCTCCTGCGATGATGCAATCGTACCGGGCCGCAAGCAACAGAAGGGCCGCCTCATGACAGACATCGTCCACGTCGAAAACCTCGTTAAGCGCTACGACGACCTTATTGCGCTCGACCACTTTAACCTGAGTATCGCCCCCGGCGAGATCTTTGGCCTGCTGGGCCCCAACGGCTCGGGCAAGACCACGTCCATCAACTGCATCCTGCAGCTGCTCGCCTACGACAAAGGCACCATCGAGCTGTTCGGCGAGCCCATGACGCCCGCCCGCTACGACCTCAAGCGCCGCATCGGCGTGGTGCCACAGCAGGTGGCGGTGTTCGACGAGCTCACGGTGCGCGAGAACATCGACTATTTCTGCAGTCTTTACGTCAACGACCGCAAGCGCCGCCGTGCGCTCGTGGACGAGGCGATCGACTTTGTCGGTCTGGGCGACTTTGCCAAGTTCCGCCCCGGTAAGCTCTCGGGCGGCCTGGCGCGCCGGCTCAACATTGCCTGCGGCATCGCGCACAAGCCCGAGCTCATCTTCTTCGACGAGCCCACGGTGGCGGTCGACCCGCAGAGCCGCAACGCCATCCTGGAGGGCATCTGCCGTCTGCGCGACGAGGGCGCCACGGTGGTGTATACCAGCCATTACATGGAGGAAATCGAGCAAATCTGCAGCCGCATCATGATCATGGACGGCGGGCGCGTGCTGGCGCAGGGCACCAACGACGAGCTCAAGCGCATGATCCAGATGGGCGAGCGCGTGACCGTCGAGGTCGGCGCCGTCGAGGCCGCCACGGTCGAGCGCCTGCGCGGCCTCGAGCATGTGCTTTCGATCGAGCTGTCCGGCGGCGAACTCGTTTGCACCTGCGAGGCGAGCCCGCACAATCTGGTCGACATCCTTGACACGCTGCGCGCCGCCGATGTGGCGCTCGGCCGCGTGTGGAGCGAGCCGCCGACCCTCAACGACGTGTTTCTCGAGATTACCGGCCGCGAGCTGCGCGACTAGGGGACGGCCATGTTCAACACCATCATAACCACGGCCAAGACGCTATTGCGCCGGCCGAGCACATGGGTCTGGGGCGCGATCTTTCCCGTCGCGCTTTCAACGATGTTCATGTTTATGTTTGCGAACCTCAGCTCCGACGGCAAGATCGACCCGGTGCCGGTAGCCGTTGTCGCTGACGAAGCCTGGGGCGCTTCGTCCTTTAAGGACGTGGCGACCTCGCTTGCCAGGGAGGGCGACGATCAACTGCTCGATGTGAGCGAGTACGAAGACTTGGCTGCCGCGCGCAAGGCACTCAAGGCCGGCGAGGTCGCGGGCATCTATACGGTCGATGCCGCGGGCACGCCCAAGCTCACGCTGCTTTCGAGCTATGACAGCTCGCGTGCGTCGACGGTGCTCACCGACCGCAGCATCCTTGAGACGGTGGCAAGCTCGTATACGCAAAATGCCGAGCTCATGTCCAAGATTGCCCAAGACAACCCGGCCGCCCTAGCCGACCCGGAGGCGGTTGCGCGCGCCCTGTCGCTCGAGGGCGGAACCCGCCGCGTGAGCCTGACACGCACCACACCCGACGGCACGACCATTTACTACTACGCGCTCTTTGGTCTGGTCGCGATGATGTCTGCCGAGTTTGCCGCTTTGAGCGTCGTCGATTTGCAGCCCAATCTGTCGGGCCTTGGCGCGCGCCGCTGCGTGGGTGGCCTTTCCAAGACGGCGTCGCTGGCCGGCATCTTTGTCGGCTCGTGGCTGGTTTCCTTTGCCTCGATGGCGGTCGCGATTGGCTATGTGCGCCTAGTCGTTGGCGTCGACTTTGGCGGGCGCGAGGGGCTGTGTCTGGTGGGTGGCGCCGTGTCCGCGCTTGCCGCGACGGGCCTGGGCCTTTTTGTGGGTACGCTTCCCGTTAAGGGTGGCAAGGCGTCCAAGTCGGGCATCCTCACGGGCTTTGCCACCACGTGCGCCCTGTTCGCCGGCCTCTACGGCGAGCCGGCGATGGCGCTTGCCGACGACGTCGCCCGCGCCTTTCCGGCCGAGTGCTGGCTCAACCCCGTCAAGCTCATCTGCGACATGTTCAATCGCCTGTATTTCTTTGAGGACCTGGGGCCCTTTGCCGTCCGCGCTGGTGCGCTCGTCCTGATGGCCCTGGTGTTTGTCGCCGCCGCTACGCTGATCTTTGGAAGGAGCCGCTATGAGCACCTTTAAGACCGCGCTTCGCATGGCGCTCGCGCACCCGCTCTACCTGCTCATCTATACGGTGTTCATCTCGCTCATGGGCGTATTCATCGCGGCCTCGGTGAGCTGGAACTCGTCGCAGCTTACCGAGTACAAGCCCTACGACACCAACGTGATCGTGGTCGACCGCGACAATAGCGACCTTTCGCGGGCGCTTACCAAGCACCTAGGCTCACGCTTTGACCTGGTCACGGGCGTCGGCGACGACACGTACGACCTTGCGGACGCGCTTGCCAAGAGTAACAGCGCCAAGGGCAGCGCCGACTGCGTGTTCTTTATCCCGGAGGGGTTCGAGGACGACCTCGTTGCGGCCGCCCGCGCGGGGGAGGAGTTGCCCAGGCTCGATGTGACCTACGGCTCCGGCACCATGGCGGCGGCGCTTTCGTCTGCCGAGGCCTCACGCTGGATCTCGCTCGCGGGTGCTGCGGCGGCGCTTGAGCCAGCTGCTTCCGACGGCGAGGTCGCCAAGGCCGCCGAGCATGCTGCCGCCAAGCGCGCCGAGGTCCAGATCGAGCAGGTCAAGGTCGACTCGACTGCCGCCGCCGCGCTCGAGTCGTACTTTAACTTTGGCGCGTATGCGATCATCTCGTCGGTCATCGTGTCGGTGGGGCTGGTGTTCTCGGGCATGAACGAGCCCGAGCGCGTGCGCCGCATGGAGGCCGGTCCGCTCTCCGAGCGCCAGCGTTCGCTTGCCGTGTTTGCGGCCGCCGCCGTGCTTACCGTCTGCATTTGGTTTGTGTCGAGCATGATGGGTGTCGTGGGCTTTGCCGGCGCGGTTGCCGAGGTCGGCGTGGGTCGTGTGTGTCTGGCGCTGGCGGCGACGTTTGCCCTGGCGTGCACGCCGCTGGCCGTTGGCTTTACGCTGTCGAGCTTGGGCGCGCGCGAGGAGCTGCTCAACGGCGTGGGCAACTTACTCGGCATGCTCATGACGTTTTTGGGTGGCGCCTGGATGCCGCTGTCGCTCATGGGCTCGGCCGTGCAGACCGTGGCGCATTTTGTGCCGACGTTTTGGGTGAACGACGCGATCGGCAAGGCGCTCGCCGCGGACCTGACGTCCACCGTGCTGGGCGACATCGCCTGCGACCTGGGCGTCACCGTGCTCTTCGCCGCGGCCATCGCCGCCGTAGGCCTGGCCCTCACGCGCGCCAAATCCCATGCCTAGCCGTAACCCGTCACTTGGGGACGTTCTTAAACGACTAGTCATCGGGGACAGTCTTTGCCGATTCGCCGGTTCGCCAGCCGGGTTGGCAAGGACTGTCCCAATATGCCGGCCTTTGGGACCACTCATTGGGGACAGACTTAAATGAGCGATTTCGCTCATTTAAGTCTGTCCCCAATGAGTAGGTTGGAAAATAGTTCGCGCACGTCGCTTAAAAATAGTTCGCCCAGGTTTACTATTAGCTTAGAAAAGTGGCAGAAGGCTAACAACGGGGGATAGCATGTCGACAAAGCAAGCCTATGTCCAGGTCAGCGGGCTCAAGAAACACTACGGCGACGGTGATGCGCGCTTGACGGTACTCGATGGCATCGACACGTCCATCAACCGCGGCGAGATCTGCGTCATGCTGGGGCCCTCGGGCTCGGGTAAGTCGACCTTTCTCAACCTGATCGGCGGCCTGGAGGATGCCGACGGCGGCTCCATCATGGTGGACGGCTGCGACCTCACGGTGCTCAAACCCGCCGATCTGGGCGAGTACCGCCGCCGCGAGCTGGGCTTTGTCTTTCAGTTCTACAACCTGGTGCCCGATCTCACCATCAAGGAAAACATCGAGGTCACGGCGCACCTGTCCAAAAACCCGCTCAACATTGACGACCTGCTGCGCTCGCTGGGCCTCTACGAACACCGCAACAAGTTCCCGCGCCAGGTCTCGGGCGGCCAGCAGCAGCGCTGCGCCATCGGCCGCGCGCTCGTCAAAAACCCAGGCCTGCTGCTGTGCGACGAGCCCACGGGCGCGCTTGACTACAAGACGTCCAAGGAAATCCTGCAGCTCATGGAGGACGTCAACCGCACCTACGGCTGCACCATCATCATTGTCACCCACAACGCCGCCATCGCGCGCATGGCCAATCGCGTGCTGCGCCTGCGCGACGGCCGCATCGTCGAGGACGAGCTCAACGAGTCGCCCGTCGCGGCCGCCGAGCTCGATTGGTAGGCGGCGCCATGACACCTCTCGCAAAACGTCTCCCGCGCGAGCTGCGCCGCAATATCGGCAAGTACCTGGGCATCTTTTTGCTTATGTGCGGAAGCATCGCCCTTACCTCGGGCTTTTTGCTCGCGGCGCATTCCATCGGTTGCCTTATCGACGACATGCGCGACGACTACACGATTGAGGACGGCCGCGTAACTACCTCCTTCGAGGCCACCGACGAGCAGCTCAAGGCTGCCGAAGACGCGGCTGAGGACGTCGGCGGCGTTACGCTCTACAAGAACTTCTCTATCGACGCCATCATCAAAAAGGCGTCCGGCGACGACGGCACCAAGCGCACCCTGCGCACCTATGCGCACCGCACCAAGGTCGATATCGCGTCCTACTGTGAGGGCAGGCAGCCCAGGGCGGACGATGAGGTGGCAATCGACCGTGTCTTCGCCACCAACAACGACCTCGCCGTGGGCGATAAGGTCGAGCTTGAGGGCCGCACCTACACCATCTGCGGCATCATGACCCAGCCCGATAGTCAGGCGCTGTTCCTTAACAATTCGGACTTTACGGTGAACACCATCACGTATGGCGTCGCCGAGGTCACCGACGCCGGCTTTGCCGCGCTCGAGGATGCCGGCGGCGCGCCTGCCTACACCTACTCCTTCACCTTTGCCGATCGCGACCTCCCCACCGCGGATCGCATCGATGCGGAGCAGGATATGGTCGAGGCGCTGACCGATGCCGATGCGCGCGTGGACGATCTGATCGATGCCGATTCCAATCAGGGCATTGGCTATGCGCGCGATGACGTGGACGGTGACTCCATGATGTGGATGACGCTGCTCAACATTATCATCGTGATCATGGCGTTCGTCTTTGTGGTCCTTACCGACGCCACCATCGAGGAGGAGGGCGCCATCATCGGCACACTGCTCGCCAGCGGCTATCGTCGTCGCGAGATCGTGCTTCACTACCTGGCGCTTCCCGCCATCGTGGGTGTGCTCGCGGCACTTTTGGGCACTGCGCTTGGCGTTGTGTTCTTTACCGAGCCCATGCGAAGCCTCTATTACGGTTCGTACAGCCTGCCGCCCTTCCAGGTGTACTGGAGCTGGGAGATTTTTGTGAAGTGCGCCGTGGTTCCCGCTGCCGCGCTCATCCTCATCACGCTGGTGGGCCTGCTCCGCAAGATGGGCAAGACGCCGTTGCAGTTTCTCCGTCACGAGGCGAGCGGCAAGTCGGGCACCAAGCGCGGCATGCGGCTGCCGGAGCGCATGGGCTTTGTTTCCCGCTTCCGCCTGCGCGTCTTCTTGCGCAACCTGGGCAACTTCGCCACGCTCTTCGTGGGTATTGCGTTTGCATCGCTGCTGCTGCTCTTTGGTCTGGCGATTCTGCCCACGATGACGCACTATGCGGACAACCTGGAGACGAGCCTGGTCGCCGAGCATCAGTACACGCTCAAGGCGCCGCTGGAGCTCGAGGGCACCGCCGAGGAGCGCGAGCAGTGGTCGGCACTCGAGCGCTTGCAGTCGGTTGACGGCACGCTGCTTTCCGCCGCTCAAGATGCCGATGACGAGCTTGACGATGCGGCCGATGCGGCGCAGACGGCAGCCGATGCCGCGACCGCATCTCCGTCTGCCGAGAGCCTGATCGCGGCACAGGACGCGCTCGCAAGCGTTCAGGACAAGAAGGATGCGCTCTATGCGCGCCTCGACGACCTGGCCGATGCCCTTGGCTGCGACCGCGACGGGGCTATCGACCTGATCGACAAGGCCTCTAAGATCGATGCCGACAACGACGACATTCACCCGGTCAACACGACCGACAACGGTGCGGGCGCAATCGCGCAGGCCGAGAAATATGCCGTTTACCAGCTGCAATACGACCGTGGCGATGGTAATGGCGAGGAGACGATTTCTGTCTACGGCATCTCGGCAAACTCGCGCTACTGGAAGGACCTCAACGTCGGCGATGGGCGCGTCGTCTTTGGCGGCGGTCTGCTCGATAAGTTTGGCTGGAGCGAGGGCCAGAAGGTCGAGCTTCGCGACAAATACGAGGCTCGCAATTACTCTCTTGAGTACGCGGGCAAGGATTGCGGCTGGGGCTCAAAGTCGGACATGAATATCTATATGAGCATCGATGACTTTAACGAGCTGTTTGGCAACGATGCCGACTACTTCAACGGCTATGTGAGCGATGAGAAGCTCGACCTCGATGCGCGCTACTTTGCCGGCGACACCACGCCCGACGACATGCGTGCCGTGGGCGACCAGTTCATCGGCATGATGAGCAAAATGATCGGCATGATGGTCGGGCTCGCGGTGTTTATCTTCCTGCTGTTTATGTATCTGCTGACCAAGGCTGTTATCGACCATAGCGCCCGTTCGATCAGCTACATGAAAGTTTTTGGCTATCGCGATAGCGAGATCTCGCATCTGTACATCCGCTCGATCACGCTGTGCGTGGCGGCGTCGCTCGTGCTGAGCCTGCCGTTGATTATCTGCTCGCTCACGGCTATTTTCCGCTCCATGTTGCTCGCCTATAACGGCAATATCGAGATTTATGTGCCAAGCTGGTCCATGGCTGCATGCGTCGGCATTGGCTTTGCGACCTACCTGGTCGTGGCGCTGCTACACACGCGCTCTATCAAGCGCGTCAGCCTGGCCGAGGCCCTCAAAGTCCAAGAGTAGTCATCGGGAACGTTCTTAAATGACTAGCCATTGGGGACAGTCTTTGCCGATTCTCCGGCTCGCCGGTCGGGCTGGCAAGGACTGTCCCTGGCGGCACTCATTTAAGTCTGCCCCCAATGAGTGCCTAACGACTCGGTGTTGCGCTTGACTTCGACCCTACTTTAACGGGTACCATCCTCTATGTCTGTAATGCCATATAGACCGAGGGGATAGATCTATGACCGCAACTGCACCCGCAGCACCCGCTAAGGTGTACTTCACCAACCTGCGCACGCATGCTCGCGAGAGCCAGCTCGACAAGCTCAAGCGCCTCATCCGACGCGCCGGTATTGAGCAGATCGACTTTGAGAACAAGTTCGTCGCCATCAAGATTCACTTTGGCGAGCTGGGCAACCTGAGCTTTTTGCGCCCCAACTACGCCCGCGCCGTCGCGGATGTCGTGAAGGAGCTGGGCGGCAAGCCCTTCCTCACCGACTGCAACACGCTTTATGTCGGTAGCCGCAAAAACGCGCTCGAGCACATCGACACCGCCTACCAGAACGGCTTTACCCCGTATGCCACGGGTTGCCAGATCATCATCGCCGACGGCCTCAAGGGCACCGACGAGGCACTCGTTCCGGTCGAGGGCGGCGAGTACGTGCGCGAGGCAAAGATCGGCCAGGCACTCATGGATGCCGACATCGTGATCAGCCTCACCCACTTTAAGGGTCATGAGCAGGCCGGTTTTGGCGGCGCCATGAAGAACCTGGGCATGGGGGGGCGGCAGCCGTGCCGGCAAGATGGAGCAGCATGCCGCCGGCAAGCCGAGCGTCGATACCACCAACTGCGTAGGTTGCCGTGCCTGCGAGAAGATTTGCGCGCACAGCGCCATCACGTTTGACGGTACGCGTGAGCGCGAGCTTGCCAACGGCAGCACCCGCACGGTCCACGTGGCCGCCATCGACCACGATCGCTGCGTGGGCTGCGGACGCTGCATCGCGGCGTGCAACCAGGACTGCATCAAGCCCGACTATGACGCCGCGGCCGACGTACTCAACTACAAGATCGCCGAGTATACGAAGGCCATTGTCCAGGATCGCCCCAGCTTCCATATTTCGCTGGCTATGGATATCAGCCCCAACTGCGATTGCCATCCCGAGAATGACACGCCCATCGTCAACGATATCGGCATGTTCGCGAGCTTCGACCCGGTCGCCATCGACCAGGCCTGTGCCGATGCCGTCATGGCATCCGAGCCGCTGCCCAACACCGAGCTCACCGATAGCGCGGCCAAGATGGAGCACAATCACGAGCATCTGGAGGGCGAGCAGGCCAAGGATCCCTTCTGCATCACGCATCCCGACACCGACTGGCGCGCGTGCATCGCGCATGCCGAGAAGATCGGCCTGGGCACGAGCAAGTATGAGCTCATCAAGGTCAAGTAGCGCCTAGCTATTGGACATATCAAGCGCTTTTGTAGCGCAACGTCAGTAAAAACCGCCTGTGAGCACAGCGCCCACGGGCGGCTTTTTGGAAGTGCTAGGGGCCAGATAGACCAGTGAACCGTACTATTTGCCTAAAAATTCTTGTCGAGGAAGTCGTCGACCGTATTCCAGTAGAGCTCGGGGTCGACTTGCGCGCTCTTGGCGTGGGTGGCGCCGTGGATAGTGAGCTTCTGTTTAACCTTGCTGGCGCACGCCTCGTAGTTTTGGTCGAGCATGTCGTACGGCACAAAGGTGTCCTGGTCGCCGTGGATAAACAGCATGGGAACCGTCGCGTGTTTGAGTTGCTCCACACTGCTCGCCTTATGAAAGTCGTAGCCCGCGCGCACGTTGCACACCAGGTTGGCCACATCGAGCAAAGGAAAACTGGGCAGCCCAAATACATCCTTGAGCTGCAGAGAAAACTCGTCCCAAACACTCGTATAACCACAGTCCTCGATAATGCATTTCACGTTTGCGGGCAGAGATTCCCCCGCGACGTCCATGGCGGTTGCCGCGCCCATCGATTCGCCAAAGACCAGGATGCGCGCCTCGGGGTCGGCCTGAACGATGCGCCCGATCCACGCGATGACATCGAGCCGCTCGGGCCAGCCCATGCCGATATAGTCGCCGCCGGAGCGCTCGTGGGCACGGGCGGCAGGCGCGAGCACGTTCATGCCGCGGTCATGGAATCGTTTGGCGTATCGGGCCATACCGATGGGCTCATCGGTGTATCCGTGTAGGCAGATAGCGTAATTGTGCGTGCTCTCTGGGGCGGCAAAATACCAAGCGGCAAGTTCGGTTCCGTCATCTGCGGTGAGGCTACTGCTCTCGCGGTTCTCTTTAAACCATGCCCGTGCCTCGGTTCCCTCGGCATCCGGCTGCTCACTTTCCTTGCCGTCCTTGCCGTCCTGCATCATCTTCATGGTGTATGCAGCGCGGGGATTCAGCGCGAAGTCAAACAGAAAGTTGCCGGCAAATCCGAGCAGCGCAACGACAGCCACCAGTGCAACGATGCCGGCTATCTTGAGCTTTCGATGGGAATGTGCGTTTTGAGCCATGCGGTATTCTCCTATAAGATGTTAATACATCAACATTTAAACCAAGCGCATTATGGATGTTCGCCGTTGATGCGTCAACAAGCAAAGAATGGGTAAACAAAGGGTCACGTATGGTGCAAATTTCGCACGTACCCAGACGCTTTGATATAGTGTTGAGAACTCTTTACATTGGAGGATGTAACCGGCATGTCCGATTCGAGCGACAGTTCCAAGCCGCGACCCAAGACCGCGGCCGTTCCACACTACACGGTGGGCGAGGAGATCATGAACTCCGTCACCCATGGTGTCGGCTGCCTGCTGGGTATCGCGGGCCTGGTGCTCCTGATCGTATTCGCTGCCCTGCGCGGCGGAGGCCCGGCTCACATGGCCGCGGCGATTGTCTATGGCGTCAGTATCATCCTCGAATACTTGGCCTCCACGCTCTATCACGCGATTCAGCCCGCTCGCGCCAAACGCGTGTTTCGCATCATCGACCACAGCTGCATCTACCTGCTCATAGCCGGCAGCTATACCCCGTTTTGCCTCATCACGCTCGCAAACGACGGCGGCCCTGCGCTGTTCTTTGCCGTGTGGGCCATCGCCATCGTCGGGATTGCCCTCGAGTGCTTTATGCGCGAGCGTCAACCGCACTGGGTAAGTGGCCTGGTCTACCTGCTGATGGGCTGGCTTGTCGTCTTTAAGCTGCCCGAGCTCGTGTCGCTGCTCAACCCCGTGGCGCTTGCCCTGCTCGCCGTTGGCGGCGTGTGCTATACCGTGGGCGTGCCGTTCTATATCGCCAAAAACGTGCGCTATCTGCACAGTGTTTTCCACTTGTGGGTGCTCGCCGGCAGCATCTTCCAGTTCATGGCGGTGATCCTCTTCGTAATCTAGCGACCGCGCCCACGGCCCCGCTCGCACGGGCGACCGGCGCAACTGCCCTATCCGCTACGTACGTCTCCTGCCAACGTCCCGAATCTTGGAGGTTCGAGAAACTCCCGATGGACATAACCATCTCCCTTATTACCACGCTCGTTCTGACGCTTATCAACGGCTACTTCTCTATGTCCGAGATGGCTCTCACCACGGCTAAGCGCGCCGTGTTGGAACACGATGCCGAGGAGGGCGATAAGCGCGCCGAGCGCGCCGTTCAGCTTGCCGCCGATTCCGACCAACTGCTCGCCACCATCCAGGTCGCCATCACGCTCGTGGGCTTCGCCTCGTCCGCCGTCGCCTCGACGAGCCTGTCCGACCCGCTCGCCACGTGGCTCATGAGCTTTGGCATCGCGCCGCTTTCCGCCATCGCGCGCGGCCTGGCGCCGGTCATTATCACCGTCGCCGTCGCCTTTGTGTCCATCGTGATCGGCGAGCTCGTGCCCAAGCGCATCGGTCTTGCTAACGCAGAGGGCGTATCCAAACAGGTCGTGGGACCGCTCTCCGTGTTTCAAAAGATCGCCCGCCCGCTCGTGTGGCTGACCGGTGCTTGCTCTGACGGCCTGGCCCGCATCCTGCGCATCAAGAGCGCCGATGACCGCCAGAATGTCTCGGAGGAAGAGATCAAGTACATGGTCTCGGAGCAGGACGACCTGCTCGACGAGGAAAAGCGCATGATCCACGAGATCTTTGACCTGGGCGACACCGTTGCCCGCGAGGTCATGGTGCCGCGCGTGGACACCACCATGTGCGAGGACGACGAGACGGTCGCTGACGTGCTGTCCACCATGCGCCAGACCGGCTTTAGCCGCATCCCCGTCTATCACGAGGACCCCGACAACGTCGCGGGCATCGCGCACATCAAGGACCTGATCCAGCCCGCGCTCGACGGCAAGGGCGACCAGCCCATTGCCGATTACCTGCGCGATGCCACCTTTGTGCCCGATACCAAGGACATCCTGCCGCTGCTGTCCGAGATGCAGACTTCGCACGACCAGATCGTGGTCGTCGTGGACGAGTACGGCGGCACGGCCGGCATCATCACCATCGAGGACATCGTTGAGGAGATCGTCGGCGAGATCGAGGACGAGTTCGACCCCGACAACAAGTACCTCACGCGCCTCTCGCGCCGTGAGTGGCTCGTCGATGGGCGTTTTTCGTGCGATGATGCGATTGAGCTTGGTTGGCCGCTCGAGGAAAGCGATGATTATGAGACCATCGCCGGCTGGATTTTGGAACTTTGCGACTCGGTGCCCGACATCGGAGAGGTGTTTGAGGTCGCGGGGTACAAGTTTAAAGTGCAGTCGATGCGTGGCCAGCGCATCTCGCTCATTCGCGTGATCGCTCCGGCCGAAACCGATAAGAAGGATTCCGAGTCTTCGGCAGAGAAGCCGGCGGCGTCGGGTGCGGGCACTGCGGATCCGCACGATGGCGACGAGTAGGGCAAGGACGAGTAGGGGAGAGTTATGGCAGGCCTGTTCAACATCCTTAAGGTCACCGTCAGCGAGGACAAGATTTGCGCGCACGTGCTGGTGAACCCCGGCATGCCGCTCATGACCTCGGAGGATATCGAGGCCACGGCGCGCGTGTACTACCTGGTGCCCGCGATTGCCAAGCATCTGTGCCTGGGCGACTCCGGCCGCGAGTTCCAGGGCTGCATGGGCCAGACCGAGCTTTGCCACCTGCTGGAGCACGTGACGGTCGAGCTCATGAACGAGACCGGTCTTGCCGGCAGCATCTCGTGCGGTCGCACCCGCGTGAGCGAGCATGATGAACGTGTCTTTGAGGTTGAGCTTTCGTGTCCCGACGACGCGTTGGCCATTGGCGCGCTGTCATCGGCGACCTTTATGATGGACTGGGCGTACCTGCACGCTGACCAGCCGGCCCCCGACGTGGAAGGCACGGTCGCTGGCCTGCGCAACCTGGTGCTGGACATGCGCGCCGAGGCCGAGGGCAAGGACCCGCACGAGGCCGTCGCCGTCGCGAACGGCGAGGACGTGGCCGAGGATGCGCCCGAGGACGACGCTCCTGCCGACGCCGGCGCTGAGCCCGTTGCCGAGGCGCCTGCTGAGCCCGAGTCTGCGGAGCCCCAAGGCGTTCCGAGCTTTGACGACGAGCCGCAGATGCCAATCGATACCGAGGGCGCGGTCGTCGAGAACCACGAGGCCCCCGCGGCCGTCTTTGGCGGTGCGGCAACGGCTCCGTCCGGCTCGGCGCACGAGGGCAGCCTGCCGCTCGTCGATGGCGCCGGCGAAGACCCGGCCGCCACGGTGGCCATGCCGGTTGCGCCTCAGGAGTAGGCTCACTCGCTTATCACCATCATGTACCTGCGCCTTTACCGTACGCAGATGAGCGTGACGGCAAGTGTTGCGCTGCGGGTATAATGGACAGCATTCAAACGGTGGGCATCGAGGTGCCCGCAGGAGAGGAATGATCATGGGAAAGACTTTCAGCTTTGTCTCCGGTGCGCTCTTTGGTGCTGCCGCCGGCGCTATCATCGGCGTTGCTCTGGCCCCGCGCTCGGGTGCCGAGACCCGCGCCATGGCCGCCGATATCGCCAACGATGCCTGGGACAACATGCGTGACACCTACGAGCACAGTGCCGAGGAGGCTCGTGCCGCGGTCAACGACTTTGGTCCGATGGTCGACGCCAAGACCGATGACCTGCGCGCCAAGGTCGACCTGGCTCGCGAGCGCATGGACCAGCTTCGCGAGCAGCTCAACGATGCCATCTCGGGCGGCAACGTGACGCCCGCTGCCGACGTCGTGGTCGAGAACGTCGCTGAGGCCGACACCGAGGCCACGGAGCCCTCGACCGAGGCATAATGCGCGCAGGGGATTTTGTCGGCGTCAAGGTTTACCGCAAACCTGCCGAAGACAAGCGCACCAAAAAGGACGGCACGCCGCGCAGCCCTAAAAAGCTCGGCAAGATTCACTTTCCCGTCTTTACCCCGGGCGGCACGCGCGTGGTGGGCTTTATGGTCCGCCAGTCCGATATCGCGGGTATGATCGAGCGTCCCGACCGCTTTGTGGCGCTCGATGCCATCGGCGTCTATGAGGGTGCTGTCGCGGTCGACGACGTCAAGGGCACCTACGATGCCGCCGCAGCCAAGCGCCTCGATATCAACCTGGACGATTGCATCATCTGGGTCGGCATGGACGTGCGCACGGAATCGGGCGATGTCGTGGGCTACTGCTCGGACGTTGAGTTCAAGCCGCGCTCGGGTATTGTGCAGATGTTCTACGTGACCGCCGGTGCCGCTTCGAGCGTGCTGGTGGGCGACACGCAGGTGCCGCCGACGATGCTGCGCGGCTACGAGAACGGTGCGATGATTGTCTCGGACGAGGTCAAGGCGCTCGGGTATTCGGGCGGCGCGGCCGCCAAGGCTGCCGAGGCCAGTGTCGTGGTAGGCGATAAGGTCAAGAAGGGCGCCAAGGTGCTCGATGACAAGGGATCGGTCGCCGTGGACAAGGGCAGTCGTGCACTGGGCAAGCAGCTCGGCAAGACGCGCGGTATGTTCAAGGCCTTTAAGGACGAATATCAAAAGGCGAGCGGGGGCTCGTCAAAAGCTAGCAAATAGCGACGTACCAAATGATGGGAGGCGAGCCGGAGACATGTTGCTCCGGCTCGCTGTGTTTATGGGGGAGGGCACATGCGCCAAAACGGATCTAACTTAAACGGGCGCTCGGGTGCGCGTCCGACGGCGCGCCGCGACCTGGGGCAGCTGCCCAGCGGTCAGCGTCGACGTCGCCGTAAGCCCGGCGCGATGTACCTCAACCATAGCCGTGGGTTTAGCGATCGCAGCGCGCGCATCGGCAACGGGCGCTCGCCGCGCCGACCGTCCCGTCTGCCCTATGCGCTTATCGCCGTGGGTTGCGCGCTCGTGCTGTTTATCGCTGCCGTCGTGGGCTACGTCAACCGCAGCGTGGACGTGGAACTCAACGGGCAAAAGACCGCGGTGCGCGCGGGCTCTACGTTGCAGAATCTTATCGACGATCAAAGCCTGACCGAAACGTACGACGCCGGTGATCTGCTGGCCGTCGACGACAGCGTGCTTAAGCGCCATGGCGGCGAAAAGCTGTCGGTGAAGGTCGACGGCAAGCGCGTGAAGCAAGGCAAATGGGATAGCCGCGAACTTGAGGGCGGCGAGAAGGTGACAGTCAAGGATGGCCGCAACACCTACGAAAAGCACGAGGTCCAGGCCACGACTATCGAGCCAAAGCTCAAGGTCGAGGGCACGGGTGCCATTGAGTATGTCAAAACCTGGGGCGTTCAGGGCCGCTCCGAGGTATGGGTCGGCGAGCAGTCAGGCAAGACGCAGGACCGCGGCGAGGTCGTGCCCGCCACCGACTGCGTAGTCGAGTGCGCAAGCGTAGCGCCCAAGGGCAACGAAAAGTACGTGGCCCTGACATTTGACGAGGGTCCGAGCGGCGCGACCAAGCAGATCTTGCAGGTGCTCAAGGAAAAGGGCGTCACGGCGACGTTCTTCCTTTCGGGCGATGCCGCAGAAGCCTCGCCCGCTACTGCCAAAGCGATTGTCGATGCCGGGTGCGAGATCGGCTCCAACAGCTACAGCGATGATTCGCTCAAGGGCGAGGATCGCGAGACGGTGCGCAAGCAGATCACGAAGGGCACCGAGGCGATTAAGTCGGCGACCGGTGTCGAGACGATGTTGCTGCGTGCCCCCTACGCCGCGTTTGACGAGCAAAACTGGATCGATTCGATGGACCTGGTGTCCGCCGTGGTTTCGTGGAATATTGACTCGGGCGACTGGCTGCTCAACGGTGCCGACGAGCAGGTCTCAACGGTGCTCGATTCGGTGACGCCGGGCAATATTGTGCTGCTCACCGATAGCGATGAGTGCGCCGAGCAGACGCTCGAGGCACTGCCGCAGATTATCGACGGCCTTGTCGCCGACGGCTACAAGATCGTGACGCTCAGCGACCTGGTCAAGACGGACACGGCATTGAGCAAAAAGCTCACCTCGCTCACCAAGGTTTCCATGCCCAAAAACGCCGTGTTCCCCCAACTTCCCGAGGACGACGACACCACGGACTAGTCATTGAAGAACGTCCCCAATGACTATGTCACGGATACGTCAGTGTTTGGTATGCCTGCAATGTGCAGCGCATAAATTCGGTGCCGCAGCGCGATGCTGATGCTATAGTTACTGCGGTTAATGAGGGTCAAGAGAAAGGTTACAGGTGAAATCCAAACCTCGACCATACAGTCGATGACCCCATGCAGGTGCTTTCTGCGCGTGCACGGGGTGTGAGCGCCGAGCGGCGTGCCGCCTGCGCATGCGTATATATGTCTAAAAGTCCACGAATTGCGTGCCGGCATGGTCACGCGGTCCGCAGGAATAATGATGGGGAGCACCATTGAATTATCTGAGTGAGATGCTCAAATTGCCGGTCTTGGACGTCGACGGCGAAAAGCTCGGCGTTGTGAACGATTTTGGCATTGCAACCGGCGAAGTTTTTCCGCACGTGACGTCGCTCGCGTTCCGTGGTCCCGGCAAGACGCCGTTTATGATCAGCTGGCGCAAATGGGTCGACCGTATCGACGAGACGGGTGTACACCTTAAGACGTCGGCCACCGAAATCCGTTTTTCGTACCTGCAGCCGACCGAGCTGTTGCTGGCGCGCGATGTTCTCAACAAGCAGATTGTCGACACACAGGGCATGAAGGTCGTGCGCGTCAACGACATCAAGTTCTCCATGTCGGGCGAAAATCAGCTGCGCCTGCTGGGTGCCGAGGTCGGTGCCCGCGGTCTGCTGCGTGCAATCAGCCCCGCGCTCGAGCACGTCGTCGAGGGCTTTATGAAGCACCTGGGCAAGCCGCTCAGCGAGGACATTATCGCCTGGTCTTA
The DNA here is from genome assembly GCA_019414205.1 of Collinsella sp. Classification (GTDB taxonomy): domain Bacteria; phylum Actinomycetota; class Coriobacteriia; order Coriobacteriales; family Coriobacteriaceae; genus Collinsella. The sequence continues at coordinate 68,422 of DXML01000005.1, forward strand.
TATGGACCTGCTCGATCGCTCGACTAAAAACATCCAGCTCTCGGTGTCGCACAAGACGCTTGGCGAGCTGCATCCTGCCGACATCGCTGACATCATCGAGCAGCTCGATCCGCGCCTGCGCGCGCAGGTGTTCGCCCAGCTCGATACGGCACAGGCCGCCGAGGCCATCTCGGAGTTCGATGACGACGAACTCATGACCGAGATGCTCGAGGGCCTGTCCGATACCGACGCATCGTCGATGCTGGCCATGATGGACCCGGACGACGCTGCCGACCTGATCGACGAGCTCGATTATGAGAAGGCCGAGAAGCTCCTGCGCCTGATGGGCGTCAAGGAGGAGAAGGCGATTCGTAATCTGCTGGGCTACGAGGACAACACCGCCGGCCGCATCATGACCTCGGAGTTTGTCTCGCTGCCCGCCACAGCGACGGTCGGCGATGCCATCGAGGCGATTCGCAAACTCGACGAGGACTTCGAGAGCGTCTACTACGTCTATACCGAGGATCCGAGCGGCATGCTGACCGGCGTGCTTTCGCTGCGCACGCTGATCGTAGCCGACCGCGACGCCACGCTGGGTCAGCTGGCCTATCGCGACCTGGTCTATGTGTCGCCCGACGAGGACCAGGAAGACGTGACGGACGAGATGACCAAGTACGACCTGGTTGCCATCCCTGTCTGCGACGAGAACCGTCATATCCTTGGTATCGTGACCTTCGACGACGCCATGGACGTTATCGCCGAGGAGCATCAGGAGGACCTGCAGATCGCTGGTGTCGGCTCGGGTGACAGCGCGTCCGACGACTCGACGAACGTGCTCAGCTGGTTCGTGCATCGCCAGTACTGGGTTGTTGTATGGGGCATCGCGTCGTGCATCATGGCGACCGTGCTGGGAACGGCGCTCGGCTCCGCGCATCTGGTGGTGTTTCCCATGTGCGCCATGCCGCTCGTGCTGCTGGCGGCCTCGCGCATGGTGTCGTTCGTCAAGAACTACTTCCTGGAGTATGACGGTCACGACGACGAGCCCAAGCCGTATCTGGGATTCTTCTTCCAGAGCACGGGCATGGGCCTGATTCTGTCACTCGTGACCTACCTGTGCACCCAGCTGGTGCGCACCGCTGCATTCCCCGATGCGCCCATGTTTGAGGAGCAACTCTTTACCGGGTGCTTTAATATCGCTGCCATCATTTGCCTGGTTGGCAACATGAGTGCCGTGATTTACCTGATGGTGCTGTTCTGGCGTGACGAGCATGACCTCAACACGTCGGGCACCGCCATGAACGTTATTGCCGTCATGATCTCGTGTGTGGCGTATTGCATCGCCGCGGTGCTGCTCGCCATGTCAGTCATGGGTTAGGTGGTCGCGTGCAAAATACCAAGCAAAAGTCGGGCACCAAGCAAAAGCTGACCATCGCGGCCATCTTTGGCGCTATGGGTCCCGGTCTGTTGGCGGCGCTTTCGGGCAATGACGCCGGCGGCATTGCAACGTATTCCAGCGCGGGCGCCAGCTATGGCTACAAGATGCTGTGGATGCTTCCTGTCATGACCGTGCTGCTCATCGTGACGCAGGAGACCGCGGCGCGCTGCGGCTGCGTCACGGGCAAGGGCCTGGCATCGCTCATTCGCGAGCGCTTTGGCGTGCGCAAGAGTGTACTTGCTATGGCGGCGCTGTTGATCGCCAACACGGCTGTGACCATTTCGGAGTTTGCGGGTATTGCGAGCGGCCTTGCCCTCTTTGGCGTGCCGGCGAGCATCTCGGTGCCGTTGGTGGCGCTGCTGGTGTGGATGCTTACCATGTCGGGGAGTTTCCAGCGCATCGAGAAGATTCTGCTGCTGGTGAGCTGCGTGTTCGTGACCTATATTGTCGCCGCGTTTATGGCTGGCCCCAACTGGGGTGAGGTCGCGGTCGACCTGGTCGTGCCCAACATTCAAAATGACCCCAGCTACGTGTCGCTCGTGGTCGCAACGATCGGTACCACCATCGCGCCGTGGATGATTTTCTTGGCGCAGAACAACGTGGTCGATAAGAATGCGGGCGAGGACGACATCGTGCTGCAGCGTATTGATACCGTGAGCGGCTCGATCGCTGCCGATATCATTGCCGGCTTTATTATCATCACGACCGGCACGGTGTTGTTCCCGGCGGGTATTCAGATTAGCGATGCTGCCGATGCTGCCCGCGCGCTGGAGCCTATTGCGGGTCAGTGGTCTACGGTACTGTTTGCCTCGGGCCTGGTCGCGGCGAGCTTCTTGGCTGCCTGCGTGCTGCCGGGCGTTACGTCGAGCGCTATCTGCGAGGCATTTGGCTGGGAGCGCGGTGCCGACCGCAGCTGGGACGAGGCCCCGGTCTATCGCGGCATCATTACTGCCATCATTGGCATCTCTGCCGTGCTGGTGCTCATGCCCGGCGTCGATCTGTTCCAGATCATGATGACCTCGCAGGTCATCAATGGCGTGCTACTGCCCGTGGTTCTGGTGTTCCAGGTGGTTATCGCTGCCGACCGTCACATTATGGGCGCCAACCGCAATGGTCGCGTGTGGAATGTGCTCACTTGGGCGACTATCGCCGTGATTACGGTGTTGACGGTCGTCATGTTTGTGCTGCAAGCGATGGGCTACAGCGCTTAGCGCCCACTTTTGCTTCCGAACAGGCCGTAGCGATGGACTGCGGCCTGTTTTTTGCCCGCTATAGGGCGTTAGTTATATGGCAGTGGACAAAAATGCCAAATATGAGTACTGTTGCCTTGCCGATAGCATTTACGACCAAGAAAATAATGAACATAGTTAAGAATCTGCTCATTAAAAGCGGGTCTCCAAGTCCTAAGTCGGCTATTCTGGTCAACTGGAAGGGTCGCGCGCTACCGCAGGGGCACCATTTTGGGTGGTTTTGCCTGCTACTAAAATGGTAACAGTACTCATATTTGCCACTTTTTGTCCATGACCTCTTGGAGTCGGCTCGAAAAGAGTGATTTTGGGTTGTTTGCTGCGGGTGTGGGCTTGGAAACAACGCTCGGGGTGGCGAGGTACTCAGAATTCGGTCGCAAGGAGGGCGTTCCTCGGCTGTGTCAGGAGTGTCCCTGGGCGCCGGCACATAAGGAACGTCCCTAACTGCCGGAGGGGTGCCTGCCGTGGCGGGCACCCCTCCGGATGTGGGAAGTTTGCGCTGCAGGTTACTTGTCGGTGCCTAGCTTGTGCGGTTTGAAGGCGAGGGCGTTAACGAGCGCGTCGGTGGCAGACTTGACGGCTGCCGGCTGCGGATCGTTGACGTGATCCTCGGGGTGTACGGGCAGGTCCTTCTTGACAGCATCGTGGATCAAGTTGAGGTACTCAGTCACGCCAGTGGTCGACAGGTGCGTGCCATCGCCATCGAACAGGTCGTTGCGATTGGCACTGTATCCGTACCAGTCGATAACGCGCACGTTCTTGTAGCGCGTAGCAGCGTTGGCGATGGCCTGGTTGGTAGAGCCAACCCACGGCTGCGGGCTGCGCGTGTTCACAAACACCACAATACGCTTATCTCCTGCATCGGTCATGATGGCGTCGATCTGGTCGTCGGTTACCAAGCCGTTGGTGCCCAGTGCAAAGACCACGATCTTGCCGGCAAGGTTCTGTTGGAGATAGCCCTCAAATGTCGCGCGGCCCGCATCAAACTGGCGGCCCTTTTCGGCATCGATATGGCTGTGCGGGAACACGCCGTCAAAGGAATCAACGGCGCGCAGCGACACGGAGTCACCGATCATCAACAGGTCGTAGGAGCCATCGGGGAAGCCGTCGTTGTCCTTGTCGGTGTCGTCGGCCGCCTGCTGGTCGGTGGGCGCGGTGTTTTTTGCTTCCTTGTTGAGGACTTCGGCGCCCTCACCGCTCAGTGCGGAGGTCTCCGGCACAAAGATCAGGCCGCCCAGCGCGATAACAAGCACGATCCCGCAAGTGGCGCACACGGGAATATGCGCGCGCACCCAGTTGGCGGGCGTGGTGGTGCCGTCGCGGAACTCGGATACGGTGCGCCCAAAGGCGCCCTTTCTAAACGGCGTCTCGATAAAGCGATATGAACATTCGGCTACGGCGACCACCAACAACACCTGCAAAATGTACTGCCACCACGGCGTATCGTTGATGTTGGCGACCGGGTTCATGAGCAGCAGTAGCGGATAGTGCCACAGGTAGATGCTGTACGAGCGCTTGCCAACCCACACGAGCGGCTCGGCGGACAGTGCGCGGGCAACCATTCCCTGGGGCTGCACGCAGGCCGCGATGACCATGAGCGTGAGGATGGAGCATAGCAGCGTGCCGCCGCGATACTGGAACGCGGTGTAGCCGTTGGTGAGCGCGACCATGGCGGCAAGGCCAACCAGACCCACGACGCCCAACACATCGATGGATGCGGGCGAGGACCAAAAGCGCACGAGGGCGCTCGGCTGTGCCGGGACGGTCTCGGCTGCGTTGTCGGCCTTCTCGCTAGGCTTGCCCTTGGCGTTCTTGCCGTGCTTGGCGGCGCCAGCCAGGCGATTGAGCCCCAAACGATGAGTGAGACACACCGGCGCCAGGTCGCGATCGGGGATAAAGGCCATCCAGGCGCCCAGCAGCAGCGAGAAGACGCGGGTGTCGGTGCCGTAGTACACGCGGCTGGGGTCGGCGGCGGGGTTATAGAGCACCATCATGGCGATGGCGGAGACAGCAGCCAGGCCCAGGACCACACGGCGCGTGTTGGGCTTGCTCACATGCATGGACACCATGGCAAACAGCAGCGGTGGCCAAACCAGGTAGAATTGTTCCTCGATGGCGAGCGACCAAAAGTGCGTAAGCGGCGAGGGGTCGCCCAGGGCGTTGAAGTACGAGACGTCCTGCATAATCTGCCACCAGTTGTTAAAGAACAGCAGCGACGGCAGAATGTCGGGACGCATCTTGGTGAGCATCACGTGGTTGAAGACGGTGCACAGCGCACAGGTTACAACCACAACGGTCACCACGGCGGGGACCAGGCGACGGATGCGGCGGATCCAGAAGCTCTTGAGGTCGATGCGGCCGGTCTTAGCGACTTCGTTGAGTAGCAGGCGTGTGATCAGATAGCCCGAAAGCACAAAGAAGATCGTGACGCCAAGCAGGCCGCCCTGAGCCCACGTGAGGTTGAGGTGATAGAGCACCACCGCGACGACGGCAAGCGTGCGAAGGCCGTCAAGGGCAGGGATGTAGCGGGACTTGGGGCGAGCAGGCGTCTGCTCCGCGGCGGGAGTGTTGGCGCGGCCCGCGTTGTTGGCAGAAGCGCGATGGGGGCTCGCGGTGCGTCGCGGCTCGTTGGCGCGGCGCCCGCCCTTCACGCGTTCGTGCGGCGCCGGCTCGTTGCCCGTGCGGCGCCGACCGCGCGAGCCCGATTGCGAGAGTTGTTCCATAAAACATCATCCAATGACGAGAATAATCAGCACGCCTTCATTGTAACTGCCTGCTCCTGTGAATGCTTGCTGCTGGCGCAAGCTCAAGCGCGCGTTCACATCAAAGTGAACTAAAGTTATAGGGGGTGCGAGAGTGCACGATCGACGGCCGACGGTGGGCATAAGGCCCGCAGATGAGGAGGTTTCCATGGCAGATCGCGGCATCGTTGCGGTGTTCGGCAGTATGAACATGGACCTTTCGGTGGCGTGCGAGCGCATACCGCGTGCGGGCGAGACCGTCGGCGGCAACGGTTTTATCACCAACGCCGGCGGTAAGGGAGCCAATCAGGCCGTTGCCGCTGCGCGCATGGGTGCGCGCACGTGCATGATCGGCGCTGTTGGGCGCGATACCTTTGGCGATGCGCTTGTGGCAGGGCTCCAGGATGCCGGCGTGGGCGTTGAGTTTGTGGCGCGTCGCGATGACGTGGAGACCGGTACCGCGACTATCATTCGCTGTGAGAGCGACAACCGCATCGTGCTGTCGCCGGGCGCCAACCATGCGCTTGCGGGCGAGGACGTTGCCCGCGCACTGAGGCGCTTGGTGGCCGACGGGCTCGACGGCGATGCCAGCGAGATTGCCCCGGCTGTCGGAAGCGTCTTTATTGCCCAGGGCGAATGTGACCTTGCGGCGACGGCCGAGGCGCTTGCTTGTGCTCACGAGCTGGGGTTCTATACGATCTTTAACCCGGCGCCCGCCTGCGACCTGCCGGCAGGAGCGTGGCCTGCGGTCGACCTGGTCTGCCCCAACGAGACCGAGTGCCAGGTTCTGACGGGCATTCTGCCCATGGATGATGCGAGTTGCGTCGCCGCGCTCAATGCGCTGCTCGACAAGGGCGCCGGCGCCGCGGTCATCACGCTGGGCGGTGCCGGCTCGGTTGCGCTCGGCGATGGCGGTGAGCTGCTGCGCATGCCGGCACTTTCAAGTACGGTAGTCGATACCACGGCCGCCGGCGATACGTTTATCGGTGCGTTGGCGGCGGCTCGCCTAGAGGGCTTGCAACTCTTTGAGTGCATGGCCGCGGGTGCTCGCGCCTCGGCAGTGACGGTATCGCGCCTGGGCGCTCAGCAATCGATTCCCACGCGCGCCGAAGTTGAACATTGGTTTGGTTAAACGATAAAGACGGAGAAGCGGAGTAGAACAATGGCAACCAAGAAGCTGATCCTTGATCTGGATATGGGTGTGGACGATGCGATGGCGCTCGCCTATGCCATCGCGAGCCCCGAGGTGGAGCTCGTGGGCATCACCACGTGCTTTGGCAACGTGCGCGTCGAGCAATCGGCGCACAACTGCCTGGCGGTGCTCGATCTGCTGGGCCGCCCCGAGGTTCCGGTGTACCTTGGTGCCGACCGTCCTCTGCAGGCGACTGAGCCCTATACGCCGCCGGCGTCCACCGCGCTCATTCACGGCAAGAACGGCATCGGCGGCGCGAGCGTGCCCGCGTCGCCCTACGAGCCGGTGGGAGCGACCTCGGCCGACGGCAACGCGGCGGTCGATTATCTGATCGATGCCGCGCGTACCTATGGTCCCGATCTGGTCTACGTAGCGACTGGCCCGCTCTCCAACCTGGCGCTCGCCCTGGAGCGCGATGCGGCGGCGATGATGTCCATCGGCCGCGTGGTCGTGATGGGCGGCGCCCTTACCGTGCCCGGCAACGTGAGCGCGGGCGCCGAGGCCAACATGGCGAGCGACCCCGAGGCAGCCGACGCGGTGCTGCGCTCGGGCCGTAAGCTCACCATGGTGGGTCTGGACGTGACGCATCGCGTGGTGCTCACACGCCGCGACATTGCCGGCTGGACGGGCTCGGGCACTATGGCTGGCTGCGCATTTGCGAGCATGGTCGAGCACTACATTGGCTCGTACGAGATGAACGCGCCCTACCTGGGCGGCTGCGCGCTGCATGATCCGCTGGCGGTTGCCGTGGCGATTGATCCAACGCTCGTGGGTGCGCTCGGCTGTAACCTGCGTGTTGACTTGCTGGGTGAGTATCGCGGCCGCACCATCTGCGATGAGCGCCGCCTGTCCGATCCGGACAAGAGCGCGCTTGTGGCACTGACCGTGGATGCTCCGCGCTTCCTGTCCGAGTTCAAGACGCGTATGGCCCGTGTCCTTGGCTAAGTTGTCTTTTTGGGACGGGGCTTTTTTGACTGGTATGATTAGTGCGACCATTCGAACCAGCTAAAAGAGCCACGTCCCAATTTGACTATCGAGAGGATCTGCCATGGAGCGCATCGCCAGCTTTTCCGTTGATCATCTGCTGCTTGAGCCCGGCGTGTATGTGAGCCGCATCGACCGCGATCCGGCGACCGGTGCCGCCGTCACCACGTTTGACCTGCGCCTGACCACGCCCAACAAGGAGCCGGTCATGAACACGGCCGAGTGCCACACCATCGAGCACCTGGGCGCGACGTTCCTTCGCAATCATGCCGAGTGGTCGAGCCGCATTGTCTACTTTGGCCCCATGGGCTGCCGCACGGGCTTTTACCTCGTCGTTTTTGGTGAGCTGACGAGTGAGGAGATTCTGCCACTCGTGCGTGAGCTGTTCGAGTTTGTCGCCGGCTTTGAGGGCGATGTCCCCGGTGCCGCTCCCGAGGAGTGCGGTAACTACCTGGACCAGAACCTTCCCATGGCGAACTGGCTCGCGCGCCGTTACCTCAACCGCGACCTGGCCGATATCGACGAGAAGCACCTGCACTATCAGCAGGCGTAAGGGCTTTATCGCCCAAAACGCGCGCATTGGGCGCCTTCGCTTATGCGGGGGCGCCTTTTTGTTGATTGGTCGGGACGAGCGTTCAAAATCGCTCATGTTTGTTCTAGAATGTTCGTATAGTCACATTTACGAACAGGAGTGAACATGCATATCTACTCTGTCAACGATCCCGAATTCAAATCCTATGGCAACGTTTGGGATGACGTTCCGTCCGAGCTCACGTCGCCCGTGCTCGAGGCGCTCTCTGCCACGCCCATTCCCGAGGGCAGCAAATACGTAGCAAGTGCGCCGGAGCTCGAGGGCGTCAAGGATGCCGATAAACTGGGCTTTCTCATGTTTGGCGGCCGTCCCTTCCAGCTCGGTTGGTGCAACGGCCACAACACGCGTCTCAACTGCCTGGAGTACCACCGTGCGAGCGAGTTCAACCTGGGGGCGCGCGACTTTATCCTGCTCGTGGCGCATCGCTGGGAGATCGAGGACGGCAAGCTCGACACCGCATGCGTCAAGGCGTTCCGCGTGCCGGCGGGCAAGGTTGTCGAGGTTTTCAACACCACGCTCCACTATACGCCCTGCATGGTCGACGACGGCGGCTTCCAGGTGATGGTGGCGCTGCCGGCGGGCACCAACGGCCCGCGCCCCGAGGCTGCAGCCGACATGCCTGCCGCCGGTGACAGCTACTGCTACTGGAAGGCCGACAAGTGGGTTCTCTGCCACGCCGACAGCCCCAAGGCAGCCGAAGGCGGCTACGTAGGCCTCGTCGGCAAAAATCTCGACATCGCCTGCGATTAGAATCTTCCGTCTCAATCTGTTACATCTATCGGGCTAAATCGTCTCTACCTGTTACAGATCGAGACAAACTGCAGGGGAAAGACCGAACAATCTCAATCTGTAACACCAGTCCCGGTTTTGGCGGCCTACCTGTTACAGATCAAGACAAACCGCCCCCAACCACCACAAAGGTGCCTGTCCCCCTTTGTGGTGGTTGGGGGCGGAGGTATCAAAAAGTGTCAGACGGGGCGGCTGCCGGGCGCCTGCACGCGAAAAGAAGTATCGGCCTGTGCCGTTGCCGTTGAGTAGCGCGCTGCTTACGGGGATACTGAAGCCACGACAAACTTCGACTGCCCGATTCATCTCATCAAGGAGTACGGCGGCTGGCGCAACCGCAAGCTCATCGACTTCTACAAGAATCTCGCGACCACGATCTTTACCCGCTACAAGGGCCTGGTGAAGTACTGGCTCACCTTTAACGAGATCAATATGATCTTGCACCTGCCGTTTATGGGTGCCGGCCTGGTCTTTGAGGAGGGCGAGAACAAGGAGGCCGTCGAGTACCTGGCCGCCCACAACGAGCTCGTCGCCAGCGCTTGGGCAACCAAGATCGCTCACGAGATCGACCCCGAGATCAAGATCGGCTGCATGCTCGCCGCAGGTAGCTACTATCCCTACAGCTGTCGTCCGGGCGATGTGCGCCAGGCGCAGCTCGATAACCAGGACAATTACTTCTTCGTCGACGTTCAGAGCCGTGGCTACTACCCGGCCTATGCCGTCAAGAAGCTCGAGCGTCTGGGCATCGATGTGGGCATGACCGACGAGGACCGCGAGATCCTGGCCGCCAACACCGTCGACTTCATCAGCTTTAGCTACTACAGCACCCGTTGCTCCGCCGGTGCCGATAACCCCGATGTCGAGCGCACCTAGGGCAACGCCTTCGCCGGCGCCAAGAACCCTTACCTGCAGGAGAGCCAGTGGGGTTGGGCCATCGATCCGCTGGGCTTCCGTATTACGCTCAACGACCTGTACGACCGTTATCAGAAGCCGCTGTTTGTGGTCGAGAACGGTCTGGGCGCCAAGGATGTTGTCGAGGAGGATGGCTCCATCAACGACGACTACCGTATCGACTACCTGCGCCAGCATATCGCCGCGATGCGCGACGCGGTGACCGAGGACGGCGTTGACCTGCTGGGCTACACCACCTGGGGCCCGATCGACCTGGTGTCTGCCGGCACGGGCGAGATGTCCAAGCGCTACGGCTTTATCTATGTGGATCGCGACGATGCGGGCAACGGTACCCTCAAGCGTTCCAAAAAGAAGAGCTTCGACTGGTACAAGCATGTCATTGAAACGAATGGTGAGGACCTATCCTAAGGAAGCTGAGACACTCAACTTCAGAGTTTCCTAACCAAAACGCCCGGCGAGCAGTTAATGCCCGCCGGGCGTTTTGTTAAAAGAAGTGAAAGCACTCATTGGGGACGTACTTAAATGAGTGCCCGCAGAATGAGAGTGGATAATCTCCCGTTTTTAGCCTGTTTGTGGGCTCAAAGTGGGAGATTATCCACTCTCGCCATTTGGGCGTCCAAAAATCCTCGCTCGTTTTGTCTTAGTCATTGGGGACGTTCTTAAACGACTAGTCGCTGGGGACACCCTTTGCCGTCGGCGGATTTTGGGACATGTGGCCCGCTTTTTGGGCCCGCCTGTCGGTACACTAAAAGCACTATGGGTACCTGCGAGCGACATATCGGCCACGCGGCCGCCCGATCCGCACCCGTGGCGGATCCCAGGGGCGGCAGGCTCTTCGCCATGCCGCGATTCCTTGTTGGCATAACACATCGGGTGTACCGTCACCGCGTCTTTGCTATCGCCGGCGCCATCACCGCGCTGTTCCTCATGGTTTTGGCAGTCTTGCCGGCGCTGTTCGCCTTCGACCCCAAACTTTCCAACACCGTGCCCGCCTATAGCGAGGTGTCCGAAGAGGTCGTGGATGCGCTCGTCCACTCGAGCTCTCTCCCGCTGCTTGTCGCCGCAATTGCATTTTCAATCTGGGGTGTGTTGGCGTACCTACGCTGCTTGGACTACGTCTTGCGCCGCCGCCTTGTTGCCATCGCCGCCATTTGTGCCCTGTGGATGATCGAGGTCATCCTCAAATATAAGTCGTTCACGCCGTTCTATGCCACCGTGCTGTGGTACCTGTACTACGTGCCCATGACGCTCATTCCGCTGGTCTACCAGCTGTGCGGTCTGCGCCTCGCGGGTTTGGAACAGCATCGTATGGGGCGTCGGTACCGCACCGTTTTGTGGGTCATGGCTGTCCTGCTTATCGGCTTTGTGCTTACTAACGATGTTCATCAGCAGGTCTTCCATTTCGATCGATCGAGTGGAACCTGGAGCAACGATTACACATATGGTTGGGGCTACGGTACCGTTCTGGTATGGACAGCCTTTAACTTCGTGGCCTTTTTTATCCTGGTAAGTCGGTCCTCGTTCTTTCGCATCCAGCGTTTCTCGGGTACGGCGGCGCTCGTACTGCTGGGTGGCGCATTCTTTGCCATCTCGTATGCGTTGCGCGTGCCCTGGGCATGGAAGCTCAACTTTTCGCTCGTCTATTGCGTTCTGTGCGTGGTGGCGATGGAAATCTGTCTCGATTGCGGTGTCATTCCGTCGTATCACGACATTGCCGGCATCTTTGACACCTTGCCGCTTGACCTCAAAGTTCTAACGCGCGACCTGCAGGAAGTCTATGCCACGCCAGTGTCAAAGCCAATGCCGGTGGGCGTGCGCGAGGAGTTGCGGGTCCAGGAGCACGGCCGCGCCCATGCCTTTGCCGTGGCGTCCGATCCCGATGTAATGTACCGTGCCTTCCCACTGCTGGGCGGATCGGCCCTGCTTGCCCAAGACGTGTCGGAGCTCAACGAGCTTAACCGTGAACTGGCACATCGTCGCATGGAGTTGCAGCGTCAAAACGAGCTGCTCGCCGCCGACTACGACCTTAAGACGCATTTGGCAGATCAAGAGGCCGAGACCCTGCTGGTCCAAGACGTGGATCAAGCGCTTGCCCGCGCGCTCGAAGGGATGTACGACCTGCTGAGCTCGCTGCCGCCGTTGACCGACGAAGCGTCTTCGCACGAGCGCTACCGCATGCTGCAGCGCGCCAAGATGCTCGTCGCCTATTGCAAGCGCAAGGGGTCGCTCACGTTGGCACAGCACGGGGAGAGCGGTTTTGATCGCGACCGCATTCAGCTCATTGCCAACGAGCTCGCAAGCGACCTGCGCACCATCGATATCGATTGCGCCTCGATTATCGCCATACGGCGCCCGATGCACGCCAGTACGGTAAGCGCCCTGTACGACTGCGTGTATGACTTTGCGTTTTTTGCCTACACCACCGACCATCCGGCGCTTATGTATCACTTGGGCGACCATGACCGATGCAGTGTCGAGCTGCGCGCCACGCTTTTTTCCAACGATGATGCAGATCTTTCGCAGACGCCCGCTGCGCAAGAGCTCGAAAGCGCTCTGCAAAGGCGCAACGTGGCATACCGCCTTGAGGGCGAACCCGGCCAGTTGCGTATGATCGTGTTGATGCCGAGGGCGGGTGAGTGACGATGACGATTTCGCTCATCCTTCCCCAAATCGTTGCGCTCGATGTTGTCTTTGCCCTGGCTGCGTGTCTGCAGACGATCCACGTCCCGCTCATTTCATCGCGCCGCTCGTCCTATAACCGTAAGGTGATTTGCGCCTACGAGGCGAGCCTCGTGCTCCACCTGGTGGTTTCGGCGCTTATCCTGTTCGCGTCGTCTGGCTCGTATCTGGTGGCGCCGCTTGACGTTTGCGCCAGGGCAATGGGCGGAGTGCTGTGGCTCAATGCCGCGATCTTTGCCTATGGCGTGGTCCTTATGGTGCGCTATCGTCGCCCCGTCATGCTGGTCGAGCTGCTGCTTGTTGTCGCCGTTACACCGCCGGTGGTTTTTGCCATGGGCTCGGCGTGGACCGTTGTCCTTATCGCAGAGGGAGCGTTCTTCCTGTTCCGTTCCATCGCGGCGCTCTTGATGGACGTCCGTAACCGCCAGGAGGATATCACCGCGTTCTCGACGATCGAGACCATCAACGTGATTCCCGTGGGCATCCTGTATCTGGACCCGAGGGGCCGTCCGCTGCTCATGAACCGCTGCATGCGCAAAAACCTGGCGGAACTTCATATGCCCACCGACCTAGGCGATATGAGCGGCACATGGAACGACCTGCGCAAACTCAGCATGCAAATGCCCGAAAGCAGCCAGAACCGTGTGCGGATTAATCTGGACCGCTTTGGTGAGGCGCGGGCGGTGGTCGAGGTTTCTCCCGCCGAGATTCGCTTGTTTGTGCACGATGACGTTATGGTTTCGGGCCGCCTCTTTGAGCGCATTATCGGCCTGGATGTAACAGAGTATGCGCATGCTCATGATCGCCTGGCGCAAGCCAACCACCTGCTTGAGCTTGCGGGCCAAGAGCTCCAAGCCCAGATCGAAGAAGTCAAAAAAGTTGCTGACAATGCGGCCTATCTGCGTATGCGCGCTCGCGTGCACGACGTGATCGGGCAGCGCCTGTCCATCCTCCATCGTTATCTGGAGGAGGGGCGCCTGGATGACGAGTCACTCGAGCAGATCGACCCGCTGCTGCGCTCAATCGCTGCCGATCTGCGCAGTGGGGGCGACACCGAACCGACAGAGCAACTGGGCGATATCGTCCATGCCTTTGGCCTGGTGAGCGTGCAGATCGATGTGGAGGGCGAGCTGCCTGAGGACGCGCGTGTCGCCGCAGCCTTTCTGCAGATTATCCGCGAAGCCTCGACCAATGCCACCAAGCATGCACAGGCCCATCGGGTCCATGTGCGCCTGTGGCGGGAGACGTCGGAAGGCAGCGCTGTTGCGCGGATGACCGTTTCTAACGACGGCGCGCCTGCACCCGTATCGTATCGCGAGGGAACGGGTATTCCAGGTATGAGGCATGTCGCGCAAGATCTGGGCGGCTGCCTGGAAATCCATGCCGCCCCGCCCTTTACGCTTGCGGTGTCCATCCCGCTCAACGCCAGCGCCACAGCTCAAAGGAGAAACTCATGATTCGCGTCCTTATCGTCGAAGACCAAGCTATCTTGCGCGAGAGCCTGGCGCGCTCCGTTGGCGACCAGCCCGATATGACCGTTGTTTCCGCCATTGCCGATGCTTCCGAGGCCTTGGGTGTCGCGCTCAAGGAGCGCCCGGACATGATACTGATGGACGTGTGCACCGAACACGATTCAAACGGCATCGTGGCGGCGGCGCGCATCAAGGAGCAACTGCCCGAGTGTCGCATCATTATCATGACCGGCATGCCCGAGATCACCTTTGTCGATCAGGCCCGCGAGGCGGGCGTCGACAGCTTTGTGTACAAGAACGTCGGTATCGACGAGCTGTTCGCCGTGATGCGCTCCACGCTGGCGGGCTATTGCACGTTTCCCAAGCCGCCCGAGAGCATTTTTTCGGGCACGGCGACCCTCGACGATGTCGAGCTGTCGATTTTGCGCCTTGCCTGCGAGGGCAAGAGCCGCCGCGAGATCGCGGCCGAGCTGTTTATGAGCGAGGGCACCATCAAACGCCGCATCTCGGAGATTCTCAACAAGACCGGCTACGACAACATCATGCGCCTGGCCGTGCATGCGGTGACCGAAGGCAGCATCGTCCCCAACATGGAGCGCCCGTAGTCGGTGTGCCGCCCGTGCTCCAACGCCGAAGATAGGTCGCCCGCCGTTTTGCATCTAAAAACGGCGGGCGACCTGCTTGTATGGGCAGTGCTGTCGGCATAAAGCGGCGGGGCCGCAGGATCATTTCCTGCGGCCCCGCCTGGCATGTGCGCGGATATGTCCGCCAATCCGCGGCTATCGGTGTCTGCCGTTACGCGATGGTTGCGCTGTAAGAGGCGACGTCCTCGTAGGAATCGGTCAGGTAGGCGTCGATGCCGATGGTCGTGTTGACCAGGTCGTCAAGACTGTCAAGCTCGCCGCTCGAGAACGTGAATTCCTCGGTGGCGCTGGTGCCGGGCATCAGGTTAGCCGAGAACCAGGGTTCCTTCATGGTGCCGTTGACGTTGGTCTTGCCGGAAGGAGCGTAGAAGGTCAGGTCCTTGTCGCTCTTGTTGGTGATGTTGACGACAAAGCCGATGTCGCCCCAGTCGTCCTTGAACTTCTCGGTGATGGTGATGGTGCACAGATCGTCATCGGCGACGGTGACGGCGGGGGAGATTTCGACGTTCTGGACATCGTCGTCTTCGACGGCCTCATCGATCTCCTCTTCCTTCTCGGCCGCCTCGCGATCCTTCTTCACCGTACCGGACAGGTCCTTGTCGGACTTGGTAAAGACAAGATTGCCGTCATCTTCTTCGAGGATGAGTTTGCCGTCCTTGAGCTTCATGTCGTGCGACTCATCTTCGGCGGTGATGGTTACGGTGGTGGCGTCCTTTGCCTCCCATTTAAGGTCGACGACTTCAAGGAACAGGTCGAGGGCGCCTGTACCGTCCTCATCGAGAATCAGGACGCAGTGGACACCCCAATCCTCGAGCATCTTCATGTACTCATCGGTCAGCTCTTCGCCATCCACGGTTCCACCCGAGAGTTCCCAGCTGCCGACGAAGTTGGCCTTGGGGTCCTTGCCGCCGCCGCTGCAGCCCGTCAGGGCAAAGGCGAGCGCCAGGACGCATGTCAGGAATGCGAGTACGGATTTTTTGAACGTTGTCTTCATGGTGTCCTCCTTTATCGAACGAAACCCATAGAAGCAAATGCGGGGGTGGCGGATCCCCCGCCAATTACCAGATAGAGGGGCTAGGGCCGGGGCGTTCCGCAGTTGCTGCAGAACTTGCCGCCGTTTTCGCTGCCGCAGTTGGGGCAGAACCACTTGGCCGGTGCCGAGGCGGGTGCGGGACTACCGCACTCGGAGCAGAACTTGCCGGTGTTGGTGGCGCCGCAGCTGCAGGTCCATGCGCCGGCCGCAGGTGCGGCGGTGGGAGCCGGTGCGGGGGCGTGAGCCGGAGCCGGCTGCGGAGCGGCCTGCTGCTGTGCCTGGCCGGCGGCGAACAGCTGGCTGGCGTTCATGCCGCCCATGCCACCTGCCATGCCCATGCCCATAAAGCCTGCCATCGCGCCGTTGGGGTTGGCGGCTGCCGCGCGCATTGCGTCGCTCTGGGCGCTGGCGATGTTGGCTGCCGCCATGGTGGGATCGCGCATGACCGCGGCTTTCTGCAGGTCCTTGATCATCTGCTCGTCCTCTTGCGAGGCGGCGATGGAGTTGACGCCAAAGCTCACGATCTCGACGCCGCGCAGGTCACGCCAGTCGGCAGAGAGGACCTCGTTGAGCGCGCGGGCGAGCTCGGTGGTGTGGCCGGGGATGGCGCTGTAGCGGATGCCCATCTCCGAGATCTTGGCAAAGGCGGGCTGCAGGGCGGTGAGCAGCTCGGACTTAAGCTGGCTGTCGATCTTGTCGCGCGTGTAGCTATCGGTCACGTTGCCGCATACGTTGGTGTAGAACAGCAGCGGGTTGGTGATGCGGTACGAATACTCGCCGTTGCAGCGCACGGAGATGTCGACGTCCAGGCCAATGTTGTTATCGACCACGCGGAAGGGCACGGGCGAGGCGGTGCCGTACTTGTTGCCGATGATCTCCTTGGTGTTGATGAAGTAGACGCGCTGGTCCTTGCCTGCATCGCCGCCAAAGGTAAAACGGCTGCCGATATTGGCGAAGGTCTCCTTGATGGAATCGCCCAGGTTGCCGCTAAAGACGCTCGGCTCGCTGCCGGTGTCGAAGACGAACTCACCGGGCTCCAGCGCGACTTCGATGATCTTGCCGTTTTGCACCACGAGCATGCCTTGTCCGTCGTTGACGGCGATGACCGAGCCGTTGGAGATGACGTTGTCCTCGCCGCGCGTGTTGGAGCTGCGGCCACCGGTACGTTTGCTGCCCTTGCAGGCCAAGACGTCAGCAGGCATCGATTCGCAGTAGATAAATTCCTTCCACTGGTCGGCCATGACGCCGCCGGCAGCTCCCAATCCAGCTTTCAAGAGTCCCATGGTGATCTTCCTTTCTCGTCAAAGGCCGGGTGGTATTGGTTGGATTGCTTAGTCGTCCTTGTCGTCTTTCATGACAACGGTGGTCTCGGTGTGGCTGAAGGTGTCGTGTTTCTCGGTCAGGTCGAGCTCGCCACAATACTCATCGGCACAGGTTGCTTCGTTGGCCGTCTTGAGCTGGCCTACCAGTAGCACGTCTCCGATAATCACGATGATCAGCGGCGCGATGATATTGATGAGGATGCCCTCGATATCAAAGGTGAGGTAATCCGGATCGAAGGCGTATTCCCCCATAAAGAGAATCTGGGAGAGGATAAATCCGATCATAAAGAACAGCACCGAGGCGATGACGAGCTTGGGCTTGGAGCAGGGGAGCTCGCCGACCAAGCGGCCGGTCTGGCCGTTCATGGCAAACAGGTAGCTCTTGCCGTTCCACGAGGTGGAGAGCATCCAGACGGGGAACAGGGCGTAGTCGCTGTCTTCCCAGGTGTAGTCGAGCTGCTTGCTTTCGACCGTGGCATCGTCGTATTCGTCGACGACAGTCTCGCGCAGGGCCGAGATCGTGCTTTCTTCCATACGGCGCTCGGCGCGCGCCTTGCAGGTCTCGCAGTCCTCGTCGTAACGGTTGGCGATGTAGCCGGGCATATATGCGACCGAGAACGGACGCAGCGCGTCGTAGTCAAACGGCTCGATGGCGTCCATGTGGCCGTCGGGCATCTTGGACGATCCATCGACGGGCACGCGCTTAAACGAGATATTGCCCTTGCGATAGGCATCGTAGTGGTCGGTGGTCGTGACGGTGCGGTCGGATTCCTCGGTCACGGTCTCGTTGGTCGCGTCAAAGTACACTTCGCCGTCAACGCGGGCACCGTAGAGCCAAAACGGCACGTAGACACCTTGGACCTCGTCGATGTGGTTGCCGGTGACAAAGCTCTTGGGCAGCAAGATCTTGCCCTTATAGTGTTCCTTGAGTGCGGCCGTGACATCGTCGCGCCCGAGCTTAAACGGAATCACCAGGTCGGGCGAGAAGTCGCCCGAGAGCTGGCCGGGCGCCACGGCGGAGTTGCCGCAGTACGGGCAGGTGGTGACGGCGACGGTGCCGTCGGACACGAGCTCGGCGCCGCACGACGAGCAGATGTAGCCGGCGTTTTGGGCGAGCTCCTGCACGGCATCGTCGGCAGCAGGTTTGGGAGCTGCGGCTGCGGCATCGGCTTTGGCATCTGCCTTGTCCTGGCGCTCGCGATAGAGTGCCTCGACTTCTTCGACTTTAAAACGCGAGTCACAGTAGTCGCAGACGAGCTTTTGCTCGGCACTGGCAAAGTGAAGGGGGCCGCCACACGCGGGGCACTGATAGTTAACGCTCTCGAAGGCCATGATCGGTCCTTTCCGTGCCGGAGGCTATGCGCCGATGGCGCCGCCGCAGTATTCGCAGCGCCCACTGGCATCGGGAATGGTGGTGGCTCCGCAGAAGGGGCAGGTCACCGCGGTCTTGGGGGCCTTGGCGGCCACGACGCTGTCGCGCGTCTCCTGGCGCAGCTGCACCAGCGCGTCGCGGACCTCGGTTGCCTGGCGCTTGGCCTCGCGGTATTCGATGGAGCCGCGCTGATCGATGGTGGAGTCGTTCACGCGCAGGTTGATCTCGGTAAAGTACGGCGTGTTGACGTGAATGGTCAGATTAAAGTCGTAATCCAGGTCGTAGCGCGGCGGATTGTAGCTCTCGCGCTCGCCGTCCTTGGTCTCGCGATAGATTTCGGTGCGATGCTCGTCGATATCCATATCGCAGCCGAGTACCTGCGAGAACTCGATGATGTCGGGATTGGCGTCGCGCCAGCGGCTCTGCGAGGTGATGATCAGCAGGCCCTCGTCCTCATCGAGCATGATGTTGGTGCGCCCGGCAGAAAGCGTGCGCGTGGGGTTGAACGACGCCAAGCGCTCGGCATTGGCCTCGCGGTAGGCGATCTGCTCGCGGATATCGTCCGCGGTGCTGGAGCGATAACCGTGAAAGTAGGGGGAGAGCTTGCCGGCGCACTCTTTGCACAGGTAGCCTTCATTGATTTTTGTCTTACCTAGAAGTCCCAGCTCGGTACCGCAAATCGCGCACTCTTTCTTCTCGAACATCTTGTCAAAGAAGCCCATGGCTGCCTCCCATCAACTGGTAGCGTGTGTCACTTTTGATGATGGGGGAGTGCGCGATCCTTCGCGATACCCGGACGGCTCAAGGAGTCTCCGCAACTGGGACACATGGCCCATTTTTCCTACTCATTGGGGACGTACTTAAATGAGTGGCAGTTGGGGGACACTCCTTGCCGCGGGTAGTCATTGGGCCACTCATTGGGGACGTACTTAAATGAGTGGTGCTTAAATGAGTGGTGGAGGCCGCGGAGCCCACGTCCGATGAACGCCTCGATGCCTTCGTCGTCACCTTTGGGCTTACAAGGCGCGAGCGCGATATGCTTGAGGTCTTGGTCGTTTCGGACCAGAGCGTCCAGGACATCGCCACAACGCTTTTCCTCTCGCGCTCCACGCTCTACCGCCACATTTCCTTGATCAACAAAAAGACCGACACCGCTTCGCGTGTGGCCCTTATCAACTTCTTCTGGTCCTGGACACCCAAGGACTAGCTAATCCCCCAATAAGTTGCGGTGGAATAGTCCCTAAATTAAAGTCACGGGGCTTTAAGCGGGAACTATTTCACCGCAACTGCTGAGGGGATAGACTGCGACAGCGGCAGAGGCAGCGGCATCGGTGGCGGCAGAGGCAACGGCAACTGGCAGGGTGTTTTCCGTCTGCTTGCTACAGCAGCTCGCCGTGGCGGGCAATGTAGCGGCGCTTTGCCAGCTGAGTGAGCGCGATGTAGGCGGTGACGATGCCGATGAGCAGCGCGAAGAAGCTCGCCGGCAGCGGCAAGAGGCCGAGCGCATCGGCGATGGGGCTTGCCGGCAGCCAGGTGACGAGCGCCAGGCCCAGTACGGTGAGAACGCACAGCGCGGGCGCGGCGTGGTCGCGCGGGCTCGGCAGGCGCGGGGAGCGCAGCATGTGGATCACGAGCGTCTGCGACCACATGGACTCGACAAACCAGCCGCTCTGGAAGAGCGCCACAAAGGCCGCCATGCCTGCGGCGTTGCCCGTCCCGGCGAGCTCGGACCAGCTTGCGCCTACGGTGGCAGGGCACACCACAAAGAAGAGCGCGGCGAAGGTTACGATGTCAAACAGCGAGCTCACGGGACCCAACTCGAGCATAAAGCCCTTAATGGACGCGGCGTCCCAGGCGCGCGGACGGGCGGTCCAGGCGTCATCGACGGTGTCCCACGGCAGCGCGATACACACGATCTCGTAGACCAGCGACAGCAACACCAGCTGCAGGGCGCTCATGGGCAAAAACGGCAGGAACAGGCTCGCGACGGTCACGGACAGTACGTTGCCAAAGTTGGAGCTCACCGTGGTCTTGAGGTACTTGAGCAGGTTGCCGTAGGTGCGGCGGCCTTCGATGATGCCGCGCTCGAGCACACCCAGGTCCTTCTGAAGCAAGATGATATCGGCGGATTCCTTGGCGATGTCGACGGCCGAATCGACCGAGATGCCGCAGTCGCTCGCGCGCATGGCGGCGGCGTCGTTGATGCCGTCGCCCATAAAGCCCACGGTGTGGCCGAGCAGCTCGCGCATGACGCGCACCAGACGCGCCTTCTGCAGCGGCGAGAGCTTGGCGAAGAGGTGGGTGTGCTCGGCGCGCTCGGCAAGCTCGGCGTCATCGAGCGCATCGATCTCGGAGCCCAGCAAGACATTGCTCGCGTCGATACCGATCTGCTCGCAGACGGTGGCGGCGACGCGATCGTTGTCGCCGGTCAGGACCTTGACCGCCACGCCCTTGGCCTCGAGGGTGGCGACGGCGCCCGCGGCACTCGCCTTGGGCGGATCGAGGAAGGCCAAAAAGCCCATCAGCACCATGTCGCACTCGTCGGCGATGCCAAACTCGCCCACGCAGCGCGGATTGGTCTTCTGCGCCACGGCAATCACGCGCAGGCCCTCGGCGTTAAGTCCGGCGACCTGCTTTCGAATCTGGGCGAGCCTCTCGTCGGTGAGCGGCTGAGCGATGCCATCGACCTCGACAAAGGAGCAGATCTCGAGCATTTCCTCGGCAGCGCCCTTGGTAACCATCTGGGTTTTGCCTTGGGCGTCGGCGACAACTACGCTCAGGCGACGGCGCGAGAAATCGAAGGGCACCTCGTCGACCTTGGTATAGCGGTCGCGCAGGCTCTGGCCCAGCATGGAATCGGGCACGACGGTCGAGGGCGTCACATCGGCACGGTCGATGACGGCCAGGTCGATAAGGTTTTTGAGGCCGGTCTGGAAGAAGCTGTTCAAAAACGCATGGCGCAGCACGCGTGCATCCTCGTTGCCGTCGGTGTTGAGGTAGCGCTCGAGCACGATGCGGTCCTCGGTGAGGGTGCCGGTCTTGTCGCAGCACAGGACGTCCATCGCGCCGAGGTTTTGGATCGCCGGCAGTTCCTTGACGATAACCTGGCGACGGGCGAGGTCCTTGGCGCCCTGCGACAGGCTCGTGGTCACGATGACGGGAAGCATCTGCGGCGTGATGCCCACGGCCACGCTCGTGGCGAACAACAGCGCATCGATGACGTTGCCCTTGGTGGCGGCGTTGATGGCAAAGACCGCCGGCGCCATAACGAGCATGAGGCGCACGAGCAGCATGGAGACGCTCGAGACGCCGCGGTCAAACGCGCTCTTCTCGCCGCGCCCGTTGAGCATCTTGGCGATGCCGCCCAGGTATGTGTCCGAGCCGGTGGCAACGACGAGTGCCATGGCGGTGCCGTTTTGCACGGAGGTGCCGGTAAAGACGATGTTCTTGCAGGCAGACAGCGGCAACGCGGAGCTGTCGGCGCCCTCAATGACAGCTGCGGCAGAGGTCTTCTCGACGTCCTCGCTCTCGCCCGTGAGCGCGGACTCGATCACAAACAGGTCGCGCGCGGTGATGATGCGGGCATCGGCCGGCACCATATCGCCGGCAGAGAGAAGGATCACATCGCCGGGGACGAGCTCGTCGAAGGGGATTTCGAGGCGCTCGTCGTCGCGCAGGGCGCAGCAGGTGTTAGAGACCAGGTCCTTGAGGGCCTCGGCCGCATTGCCGCTGCGGGCTTCCTGGATAAACTTCATGCCGCCCGATACCAGCAACATGATGCCGATGACGATGACCGTGGAGGGGTCGCGCTGCGGCTCGGGCACGGCGAGCACGTCGATGTAGAGCGAGACCAGCGCGAGCGCGGCGAGGATGCCGGCGAAGGGGTCAACGAATGCGTCGGCGATGCGGCGCACAAGCGTCTTGGTCGGCGCCTCGATGGTGTTGGGGCCGACGGCGTTCAGGCGCTCGGCGGCATGCTCGGCAGTGAGTCCGTCGGCCGTGGCGTCGAGCAGCACGAGGGCGTCCTCGGCGCTATGGGTGGCGGCGAATATGATGTTCTTGGACATGCCGGCGCGAGCGGCGGGGCGCGCCGTGCGGCGGCGCTTGGAGATGGCTTCGAGTACCGTGGCGGTTTTGAGCATCAGCATAGGGTCCTCCTTGTTGAAGGGAGTTAGCGTACGTGTCGTATTTGCTTCAAAAAACCTAGATGTCGCTCACGTCATGCTTTCAAACCACCACAAAGGGACAGGCACCTTTGTGGTGGTTTTGACGATCGGTTAGTGGCGCTTATGCGTGCGCGGAATCCTCGCGGCGTGCCGAGGGCGACATGCAGGTTTTTCGACTATGGCTGCCTTCCATGGCACACCCCCTTAAGGCCGGGCGCGGCGCGCTTTGGGTATCTCGTACCCGTTTTAATCCGCCCGTATTTTTGATGAGGGGGTTTGCCGTGTCAACCCCTTTGTTTGGAAAACCATTGCCCCTGACAAAGCCTTTACAGAATGCTGAGGCCCCAAAGCGCGCCCGCAACGCGCCTTGCCTGCGCTAAACTGGAAGACACGTACGCGATTACGAGAGGAGCCCGCATGGAGGCTTACAAGCAAGAGTTCATCAAGTTTATGGTCGAGTCCGATGTTCTTAAGTTCGGCAGCTTTACGCTCAAGAGCGGCCGTCAGTCCCCGTTCTTTATGAACGCCGGCGCTTACGTGACGGGCTATCAGCTCAAGAAGCTGGGCGAGTATTACGCCCAGGCCATTCACGATAACTTTGGCGACGACTTCGACGTGCTGTTTGGACCGGCCTACAAGGGCATTCCGCTGGCCGTCGTGACCGCCATTGCCTACCACGAGCTGTACGGCAAGGAGGTCAAGTACTGCTGTGACCGCAAGGAGGCCAAGGACCACGGTGCCGACAAGGGCAACCTTTTGGGCTATGAGCCCCAGGACGGCGACCGCGTGATTATGGTCGAGGATGTCACCACCAGCGGTAAGTCCATCGACGAGACCTATCCCAAGGTCAAGGCTGCTGCCGATGTCGAGATCAAGGGCCTCATCGTGTCCCTCAACCGCATGGAGGTCGGCAAGGGTGGCGTGACCACCGCGCAGAAGGAGATCGAGGCCAAGTACGGTTTCCCCGTCGCGAGCATCGTCTCCATGGCCGAGGTCGTCGAGACCCTCTACAACCACGAGATCGACGGCAAAGTCGTCATCGACGACGAGCTCAAGGCCGCTATCGACGCCTACTACGAGCAGTACGGAGCTCGGGAGTAGGTAGTTACGCGGTTTTACCAAACCGCGTAACCAGTTGACGCTGCGCGCCGCCCAGGGCGACAATTTGTCATTCAAAAGGCGAGGCATGACCAGAAGGTCAATGTCTCGTCTTTTTCACGCCAACTTGTTCGCCCTGGACGTCGCTCGCTGTCCGTCCTCTACTTGCGGCGTTGTCTTGCTCCGGATGCGGTGGTCATTGGGTGTTCCTATAGTTTTGTCAACCGTCGGGGCTACTCCCGGTAGGGCACCCGGTCGCGCATCACGGCGTATATCGCCCTGAGCCGCTTCCTCGCGACGGCTTTGAGCGCCCGCCCGTGCCCCATGCCCCGCGCCCTGCAGGCCCGGTAGTACTCGCCGTAGCGCCCCGAGGACCTCACCAGGCTGTTGCACGAGAAGATCAGCAGGGACTTGAGCCTCGCGTCGCCGCGCCTGGACGCCCTGACCGACCTCACCGACGTTCCGGAGCTCCTCACCCTCGGGGCTATGCCGCAGTACGAGGCCAGGTGGTCGTGGTCCGGGAACCTCCCGATGTCGACCGACACCGCGAGCTGCGCCGCGGTCCTCGGGCCGATGCCGGGCACGGTGAGCAGGCACGCGTAGGTCTCGTCGCCCTCGAGCAGCGCCGCCGTCTCGGCCTCGAGGGCCCCGGCCTCGTCGAGGGCCTCCGATATCCGGGCGGCCAGGAACCTGACCTGCCTGTTCTCGGCCTCGACGAGCGCCGGCGGGGGCGCGGTGGAGGCGGCCGCGGCCTCCCCGGCGGCCTCGGCCCGCGGGCCCCCGGCCCCGGAGCGGGCGATCCCCCACGCCCCGCCGAACCCGGCGAGCAGCTCCAGCCACCGCCGGTCCGACAGGTCGACCGCGGCCTCGAGGGCCGGGCAGGACTCGAGCAGCACCGCGCGCAGGCGGTTCTTGTCCCTGGTCGCGCAGGCGACGACGTGGTCGCGCTGCGACGAGAGGGCGCGGGCGGCCTCGAGGGCCTCGCCGCGGCCCGGGACCCCCGACAGGGAGTCCGGCACGCCCAGGGCGGTCCGCGCGATCACCGCGGCGTCGCGCTCGTCGGTCTTGGCCTCGCCGGCGAACAGGCCCGCGGCGCGGCTGGCGGCGAGCCCGGGCAGGTGGGCGACCCCGAGCCCCGCGGCGCGGGCCCGCCTCACGGCGAGGGACCCTATGTTGCGGAACTGGTCGACGACGACGAGCGTGCCGGCGGGCGCGGAGGCGAACAGCGCGTCGAGCTCGGCCTCCCTGTTGCGGACGGGGGCGCTGGCCAGCACCTCCCCGTCGCGGTCGACCAGGCAGGCCCAGTGCGATGACTTGCCGACGTCCAGGCCGAGCACGGCCGCGGGCCTGGTGGATGGCGCTTTCACGGTGGTATCCTTCCGGTAGTCGTTCGACCGGATGGCCTCCCCCTCGGCACTCACATTACCAGCCGCGGCACCTGCCCGGCACTTTCCTATCAGCCGTCGGGGGCGGCGCGTCCCGCGCCGGCAGCACCCAACGGGCCCTCTCGGGGGCAGGGACGTTCGGCCGTGCGCGGGCGCCCGGTCGGCGGCCCGTTCTGGGCGCGCCTCAATCGTAGCCCGAGACGGTCCCGGGCTGACAATTTCGACTGTAATGGACGTTCTTAAATGACTGCTCGAGATGAGCGTCCAAAAATCCGCGCTCGTTCGATTGACGCATGTCTACGCAGCGTAGGTTGTCGAGCCTGGCCTTCAAATGGATACTGACTGTCGAACCGGTTCACTCCATTTCTTCAATTTGATTGGACAGCCCATGAACCAGACACGGCAAACCAATGCCTCCCATACTTTTTTGGCAGCGCATGCCATCAAGCAGCTGCGCGAAGAGCGCGGCCTCACCCAGCGCGCCCTGGCGGAAAGCCTTGGCGTGACCGATAAAGCCGTCAGCAAGTGGGAATCCGGCCGCGGCCTTCCCGACATTTCCCTCGTTGAGCCTTTGGCCCAGAGACTCGGCATAAGCGTGGCTGAGCTTTTGGCTGGTGATATTCGGGCCAACGCCAACCGTGCAGGCAATATGCTCAAAGGCGTCTTTTACGTTTGCCCTATCTGCGGAAACGTTGTGCACGCGCTCGGAGAAGGCAGCTTTAGCTGCTGTGGCTCCACGATGTTTCCCCAGGAGGCCGAAGAGCCGGACGCGGACCACGCCTTTTCCATCGAGCGCATCGAGGACGATTGGTACGTCACGCTCGATCATCCCATGACCAAGGATCACTACATTAGCTTTGTGGCATATGCGACTATGGACGGCATCTGCTTCAAGAAGCTCTATCCAGAGCAATCGGTGCAGCCGCGCTTCCATATTACCGGGCGCGGCAGGATATATCTTTACTGCAACCAACACGGACTCTTTACGTCGCTGACGCCTCGCAAATAACGGCCGTCTATCCGCCCTCCTCATGCGTTCCCAGGGGACCCAAAATGAGCGTGGATAATCTCCCGGTTTTGGCCTGTGTGCGGGCTCAAAGTGGGAGATTATCCACGCTCGTTATCTGAGTGTCCAAAAATCCACGCTCGTCGCTACTTGAGTCCGGGCAGGCGGGTGTAGGGGAACGAACGCTCTAGGAACTCGGAGCAGCGGGCGTAATCTTTGGCAAAGTAGCTGCTATAGAGCGAATCGAGTACGTATTGCACGGCGATATGGCTTGCGAACCGCGTGATGCGGTGCGTCATGCTCTCGTGATCGCTCACCGTAAGGTAGGCAGCAAAGCCGGGGTGAATGCGCGCGCAGTATGGCGTGCCGATGACGATGACCGGGACATGCCGGCTGCTGAGGATCGGCAAGATTTCCTTGAGGTTGGGCGCAAGGCCGCTGTAGGAGATAACGATCGCCGCGCGGTCTGAATCCGAGGTGAGAGCCGTGCGCACCTGTGCCTCGATGTTGCCGTAGCATGTGGCGCTTTTCCGGACGAGAGTAGGCGGTCGCGGAACATCCTCGCTGGATACAGGTTATGCGAGCCCGTGTAGATGTCCACGGTGCCGGCGCGCATGACGAGCTTGGCGGCCTGGTCGAGCTGCGTGGGGTCGAGCAGCTCCTGCGTTTCGGCCAAAGTGGTCTGGTAGAGCCCCTCCATGCGTTCCATCACCTGCGCAGGGGTGGAGGTGACATCGAAGGGAAAGTTGATGTCCACGTCGCGCCGGTTGCCCGCCTCGGTCGCCAGACGGATGAGTTCGACTTTGAGGTCTTTGAATCCCTCGAGGCCGAGTTTTTTGCAAAAGCGGTGCACGCTCGCGACAGAAACGTTGGCGCACGCGGCAAATTCCTTAATGGAAAGCCCGCGGACGTTTTCGCCCATGGCAAGGGCCGAGATGCCGAGCTGTTGCTCGGTAGGGGTAAGGCCCTGTGCCTCGGAAATCTTGCGTTTGATATCCATGCGAACTCCCACACTCGCCAAACCTGCCAAAAAGGGACAGGTTTATTTTGGCACGTTTCGGCCGGTATCAGGAAGTGTCAGGGACGGAGCGGCGGCAGTCCGTGGGCGCGAAAAGAAGTGTCGGGTTTGGCGCGCCCGCTTCTGCCCGTCCCGCGCGTGGGCGATACTCGGCTTATCGACCCGCGATGCAAAGGAGACGCTCATCCCACGAGCACTACCGGGAAGGGCTTGCGATTCGAGCCCTCGCCTTAGTATTTTGGCCATTTAGCACTATAATCACCGTAGGCATGCGCATAACGTTGCGCTTAATCAAGAGGAGAAAACGTATGGGTCTGTTTGACATGTTCAAGAAGAAGGCTGAGCCTGCCGCTGCTACTGCTCCCGCCTCCATCTCTGCTTCTGCCGGCGCCGACGTGCTGTGCTCGCCCGTCAAGGGCAAGGTCATCAAGATGGCCGACGTGCCCGATCCCGTCTTTGGTGGCGAGGTTCTGGGCAAGGGCTGCGCCGTGTGGCCCGAGGACGACCTGGTCTACGCTCCCTGCGACGGCAAGGTGACCGTCACCATGGGCCACGCCGTGGGTCTGCAGTCCGATAGCGGCATCGAGGTTTTGGTGCACGTTGGCGTCGATACCGTCAACATGAACGGCGATGGCTTCGAGGGCTTCGTCAAGGCCGATGACGTCGTGAAGGCTGGCCAGCCCATGCTCAAGATCGACCGCGCCAAGATCGCCGCTGCCGGCTACAAGGACTGCGTCGTCGTTGCTGTGTCCAACACCGCCGAGTTTGCCGATGTCGAACTCGCCGTCGAGGCCGACTCCGCTGTCGCCGCCGGTGACGCCATCGTTAAGGTCGTCCGCAAGTAAACTGCGGCATCCAAAGGATGTGCAAGGGTGGTCGGGTTTTCCGGCCACCTTTTTTATTGCACCGCGGGGAAGCGTTTTATTGCACGTTGGGCGGGCTTGCAAACCGTTCGGACGCTAAAACGAACCGACCGCGCCTTCGCGTTGCCGAGGGCGTTCATAAGTGGATAGTATGGGCTTACTTATTACAACGTGCGCCGCGTCCGGGAAGCGCGGTGCCGCTCATTGGGAGGAACAACATGAAAAAGAAGCTGCTGCTTGCGCCCCTCATGGCCGTCTTGGTTGCATGCGTGGTCGTGCTTTCCGGCTGTGGAGGTCCTTCGGTTGAGGAGCTCATCACCGAGGATCTTACGACGCAGTTTGACGAGGTCAAGAACGGTGGCGACGACTTCCTCTCTGGTCTGGAGGAGGCTTCGGGCGACGAGTTCGAGCAGTTGGGTATCGATCCCAAGGAGTACGCCAAGACCTATCTCGAGGGCTTTGACTACAAGATCGGCGACGTGACGGTCGACGAGGACAAGGGTGTCGCGACCGCTGAGGTCTCTATCACATGCAAGTCTATGAACAAGATCGTCGAGGACTTCTCCACCCAGTATCAGGAGAAGGTCGCTGCGCTTGACACGGTTCCTTCCGATGACGAGCTGTACAAGATGGCCGGTCAGGTTATGGTCGATGTGACCAAGGCCACCGAGCCCAGGAAGACCACGGTTATCTTCAAGTACACCTGCAACGACGACGGCGAGTGGTCTGCCGACGACTCTGTCAACTCCGAGATGATGGATGCAATGCTGAGCTAGGGGAGTTACGCGGTAGTTTGTTACGGCGTTTTACCAAACGCCGTAACTGCTCGACGCTGCAAGCCCGCCAGAGCGGCAATCTGCCTTTCAACTTCGGCGGCATGACC
>DXML01000006.1 GCA_019414205.1 Collinsella sp.
GACGCCGCCCTCTCAAGGCGGAGATCACCAGTTCGAATCTGGTACGGGCTACCACGCATCTGATACCCGGTCTTTCCACGGAAGGCCGGGTTTTTTATTATCAAACAACTGTCTGTCATTCCCGTTTGAACAAGAGCTTTGCGTTCTGCTTATGGCCCTTACGGGTACAATAACCAAGATATTTTGACTGTTAGAAGGAGTCTCATGACGGAGTCCTCTCAGCATACGTCTAAGCCCCAGGTCGAGGTTGAGGCCTCGGGCGGCGATGACAATAAGAGCGCACGCCGCGGCGCCATCTTTATCGGCGTCGTGCTGGTGGGTTATATCGTCTACCTGGTGGTAACCGGGCAGATGGGGCAGTTCTGGGCCGCTATGTCGAGCGTTCAGGCACCCTGGCTCGTTGTCGCGTGTCTTTGCATGTTTATGTATCTGTTCTTTGGCATTGTGGCCTATGCGATCGCCGTCTGGCTCGACCCCAATTCGCCCGTCGGTATCCGCGACCTCATTTCGGTCGAGGCGAGCGGTATTTTCTTTGGCAACCTGACGCCCATGATGATGGGCTCTACGCCTGCCCAGATCTACCGCCTGACCAAAGCGGGCCAAAACGTGGGCGAAGCGGGTGCCACGCAGTTCACCCGATTTATTGTGTATCAGTTTGGCCTCGTTGCCTGGGGCGCTATCCTATTGCTTGCTCGCATGCCGTTTTTTGCCGAGCGCTATGGCGACATGACGCTGCTGTGCGTCTTTAGTTTTGGCGGTCACTGCTGCATCCTGCTCGGCATCTTCGCCGTCGCACTCATGCCTAAGACCGTCACGCGCGTCGCCCATTGCATCATCAATTGGCTCGAGCGCATAGGTGTCTCGGCCACTAAGATCGATGGATGGCGCTCGTTTGTCGATGGCGAGATCTACTCCTTCTCCGAGAAGTTCAAGCTTTCGGCCGGACATTTTTCTTCCATGCTGCTCACCGTGTTTATCACCATGCTGCAGCTTGCGTTTTTCTATCTGGTGCCGTATTTCCTGATGCTTGCCTTTGGCCACCACGAGGTCGACTTTTTCTCGGTCATGGCCGCGAGCGCCTTTGTCCAGCTGCTGAGCTCTGCGGTCCCCTTGCCCGGTGGCACCGGCGGTGCCGAGGGTGGCTTCGCGCTGTTCCTGGGTCATTTCTTTGGGTCGGCGTCGACCGCCGGTTATCTGCTGTGGCGCCTCATTACGTTTATCGCGCCGACGATTTTGGCTGCGCCCCTGCTGGGCCTTAAGAGCGCCCACAACGAGAGCATCCATGCGCGCTGGGATCGCGCGATGCGCAAGCTCGGCCGCACGCCTCAGACGCCCTCTGCGCCCACTAAGCCGCACCCCACGAATGCTGTTACCGTTGATCCCAAGAAGCACGCTCAGAAGGCTCCTGGGACCGCTAAGCCGACTCATAAAACCTATGTGCGCCAGACGGGCGACGGTATTCGCGTATCTCCGTCGGCACTCAATAAGAAGAAGCACCCTAAGTCGCAGTAGGGCAGTCGTGCGTTCTTCATGATGCGGGGTATATTTGTGCTGTTTGAGAGATAATCCTCTTACGTAGATTATCTCTCATCTGTTGATGATTGCTCGTATATCGAAGGGACACGCCCATGGCAACCAGCAAACCGCGCCTTGATCGCCGCATCGTTCGCAGCCGCAATGCCATCCTTTCCGCTTTCGAGCGCCTGCTCATGGAAAAGCCGCTGGCAGACATTACGGTGAGTGCCATCGCGCGCGAGGCCAATGTCGACCGCAAGACCTTTTACGTTCACTTTGGTACGGTCGACGGCCTGCTCGATGCCATTGCCGTCGATGTGGTGGAGATGATTGTCGACTCGGTCGAGAAAACGCTTGCTTCAATGGACGGTGACACCAACGAGCGCGCCCTGGGAGCGGCGGCGACCTTCTTTAAAACCGTTAACGAGGCGCTGTGCAACAACCTGGTGCTCAATCGTCAGCTGATCGAGAACATTCCGCTCGATGATTTTATGGCTCGTCTTCGTGCACCTCTCGAGCACGAGATTGCCGAGCGCAATCTGCTGCCCCACGGTCTTAAGGATGAGATGTTCGACTACTATCTGGCGTTTTTGCTGTCAGGCATTATCGGTATCTATCGCACGTGGGCGCTGTCTGACGGCTCGGTTCCTATTGAGCGCGTCTCTGAGGTCGCCAACGACCTGACTCTCAATGGCCTGTCGAGTCTGGAATCTCGCTTGGATTAGGCCTAATTGGGCTCGTCGGCGTGGAAATTCCTGTTCATGAAGTTCTCCGGCGCCTTGTAGACCTCGCCGCGTAGGAGCTGTAGCCTGAGGACCCTTAAAAGAAAGTCCAGTTTATCCTTCCCACTCCAATTGGGAATCCTCCGATGCGCCTTCGCACGCTTGCATGACCTCGATACCATGCGATCGTGCGAACTCGACGAGCTCTACGTTGCGGGCGTTTATGGTGCCGAAGGCGGCGGGGCACACGATAAGACGCGCGCAGTGGACGAGGAGCTCTTTGGCGCGGGCTATGGTTTTATCCCCGATCGGCTCGAAGGCGCGCTCGGCCACGCATTCCGCCGCTAGGTCGCGCGCAAGCTCGCAGTCGATGTCCCCTTCGTGCAGAACGCCCGCGTAGAACGCCTTGCCCTGCCGGATGAGCTGGCGAAACACAGCCGACCCCGTACCTGCGCCGGCGATGACGAACGTGTGCGCATCGCCGTGCGGGCGTCCAATTTCCACGCTGCCGAAGCGCTCGTTGAAGGTGCCATGTTGAAGGCCGTAGAGCTCGCCAATCGTCTCGCGCGTGAATATGTCCTCGGGTGCGCCGGCGCGGAAGACCCGGCCGTCCTTCACGCAAATCACCTTGTCGGCGCTTTTCTGCGCGAGCTCGAGTTCGTGGATGGACATGATGACAGCCACATTCCGCGATTTCGCAAGGTGGCGAAGTATTCGCAGCAGGTCGATCTGGTAGCGGATATCGAGATACGACGTGGGCTCGTCGAGCACGAGCACACGCGGATCCTGTGCGATGGCGCGTGCGAGCATGACGCGCTGGCGTTGCCCGTCGCTTATCTGCATGAAGTCGCACTCGGCGAGCTCTTCCATATGTGCGGTTTTCATGGCCTCGTCGACCCGACTATGGTCGTTAGGCGAGAGTGCGCCCATTCGCCCGGTGTAGGGATGTCTTCCCGCCTCTACGATATCGCGGCAGGTGAGGAGCTCGGTCCGGGGGCGATCTGTCAGCATAACGGCAAGGTTCCTTGCGAACTCCGCCGTCTTCCATCGGGAAATCTCCCGCCCGTCGAGCTCGACCGCGCCGGCAAGCGGTGCCAGATGGCGTGTGATGGTTTTCAAGATGGTCGACTTGCCCGAGCCGTTCGGCCCGATGAGCGCCACGACATCGCCCGCGCGAACCTCCAGATCGACGCCTTCGACTACGACCTTCTTGTCGTAGCCCGCCGACAGGTCGCTTATGCGGAAAAGCGGCGCTCCGTCAGCCTGCGTTTCGACCGGAGTTTCGAGGTTCGGCTCCGCTCGGAGGAGGCGTTCCTCGCGCAGTTCCGCACGAGCCGAAAGTGCCTTCTGGCGCTTTCGTGCGAGCTCAGGACTGTCTAAGCATGGAATGTCCCCTCCGAGCGTTTTGGGCCGCGGCACGAATTCCCCCATCTACCTCACCCGCTTCTTTAACATGAGCGCGATAACCACCGGCGCGCCGAAGATGGCGGTGACGGCGCTGATGGAAAGTTCGACGGGAGAGAACAGTGTGCGCGCGATCAAATCGCAGCCCGCGCAGAAGATGGCGCCTCCCAAGAAGCACGCGGGAATCACGCGGATGGGCTTCGACGACTTCAGCGCCGACTTCACGAGATGCGGAACCGCGATGCCTACGAACGACACCGGACCAGCGAACGCGGTCACGCAGGCGGAGAGCATGCTCGCTAGAAGGACGAGCACCACGCGGAAGCGTGCGACGTTCACGCCGACGCTTTTCGCGTAAGTTTCTCCCAGCTGGAAGGCGGAAAGGGGCTTCGATATCGCGAATACGCATGCGCTCACGGTGATCACCGTGAGCGCAATGACCGCCACGTCGTCCCAGCTCGAACCCGAGAAGCTACCCAAAGACCAGTTGTGCAGGTTCACGATGGACTGGTCGTCGGCGAAGGCGATGAGGAAGTTCGTCGCAGCCGAGCAGATGTATCCCACCATGACGCCCGCCACGATGAGCATGGCCATGGAACTTATGCGCCGTGCGATGAGGAGCACGAAGCCGATGGTGATAAGCGAGCCCAGAAACGCTGCGGCCACCATGGCCGGCGAGGACATGGCCTGGTTCGCGCCTAGAAGCACGATCATCGTAAGCGCGACAACGAACTTTGCGCCCGAGGAGACGCCCAAGATGAACGGGTCGGCGATGGGGTTGTTGAAAAACGTCTGCAGCAGGAACCCGGAAAGCGAAAGTGCCCCGCCGAGAAGCACGGCTGAAAGCACGCGCGGCAGGCGAATCTCCCAGATGACCTGGCTTTCCATGGAATTGGCCGCGCCGCCCGAAAGGATGCCGGGGATGTGGTCTGCGGGCACGAGCACGCTCCCGATGCACAGGTTGGCCCCGACGAGCACGATGAGGGCAACAGCGAGCAGCGCCGTCACGACGCGACACCGCGCGGCGCGCCCCGATTCGTCGTATGCCATGGAAAACCGGCTTCTCATGGCGCTAACCGAGCTTCCTCAGATAATGGAAGTCGCTCGCGTCATTGCCGGTGAACGCCCCGTGCAGCTCGTCGATAATGTCGGCGGTAGAAGTCATCTGCTGGTACATGTCGGCGCTTGTGACCCAGACGTTGCCGTTCTTCACGGCTTTGAACTGCGACAATAGCGCGTTTTTGCCTACGAAGTCGTTCAAGGTGGTAACTGACTCGTCGATGGTGCCGTTGTAGACGATAATGTCGGCATCCTTCGCCGTCGCGTAGAAGCGCTCCATTTCGAGCGTTACTGACGAACCTGACGTCGACGACGCCTGCGCGTCATCGAGCGCGTAGCTGCCGCCTGCAAGCTCGATCATCTGCGCCACGTAGTCGCCCGCCCGCCGCGTGACGGCGGCCCCGTTCGAGTTAATGTAGAAATACGCCACGGTTTTACCTGACGACGCGAGCCCCGACGTTTGCTCGACGCGGGCCTTCTGCTCGTTGAACAGGTGCGCGGCCTCGTCTTCCTTGTCGAACAGGACGCCGAAAAGCTTAATCCACTCGACGCGCCCGAGTGCTTCGGGCTCGCTCGACGACTGTTCGGTGAGCACGACGAGCCCGAGCTTCTGCAGCTTTTCCTTCACATCGGGCGTATGGTTGATCATGGTGTTCTCGATGGCGAGCGTGCAACCCGAGGCCGATATTCGCTCGTAGTCGGGCGCGCTGTACTTGCCGCCGTAGGCGATCGCCCCACTTTCGAGCGCGCTTTTGAAGCCTGCGACCGAGCAATCGTCGGCCTTCGTGCCCGACATGATGATATTGTCGTTCGCATCGAGCGCGTCGACCAGGCACATCGTCGCCGACGACACGAGGTACACCTTGTCGGCGGGGCGCCTTATGACCGCGATGTCGGAGCTCAACCCATCAGGTACCTTCGCATCTTGCGGCACCACGAGGAAGCGCTCCCCGTTCGAAACGCAGATAAGCCGCAGGCCGCCTTCGAACTCGTCGACAGTGAAGTGCTTGGCGTATTCAAGCTGAAGCGTCCCCGTCGGCTCCCAGCCGCAGCCCAAATCGGCGTTGTGGAAGTCGGCCGCGGCGCTTGAGGCCGTTCTCGCAGGGGAGTCGCCGCTTGCATCGTCGCCCGATTTCTCCTTCATGGTGGATGAGTCGAAGTGGAGCGTGTAGTCGATGGTGTGCGGCGTCGACATGGCGACGGTCTCGGCCGACACGGCGATGTCCTCGTCGAGCGTGACGGGTATCTCGAACGTGGAGTTGCCGCCGTCGTTTACGGGCGCGTAGTCCACGCCGTCGACGGTCATCTTGTCGTAGTTCGAACTCGACCAGGTGATGGTCGCGGTGTAGGTGTCGCCATCCTTCACAATTGTGGTGGGTGAGGCAATGCTTGCGCGCCCTGACCCGCCGGAAAGTGAGACGCTCACAGTGTATTCCTGAGAGCCCGCCGTGCCACCGGTCGCGTTCGGGCTCGCACTGCACCCCGCGAAGGGAAGCGCGAGCAGGGCGACGAGAACGCAGGCGATCGCGCGCGCTGCGATGCTTCGGCGCTTCCTGCTTTCCCCCTTGGGGAGAATCGACCGCATGGCGTTACTTCAGTGCGGCGGCGCGCAGATCGACGCCGGCGGATTCGAACACGAGCGTGCGGTCGTACCACCGCTCCCTTTTAATGCTCCACGCGGCGCAGGCGGTGTCCTCGTCGAGCGCTTCAACGGGCACGTCGTAGGTGTACTTGCCTTCCGCGTTTTCCACATAGGGGATGAAGTCGGCCTCGCTCGCAGCGGCAGCCTCGTCGCCCGTGCCCATGAAGAGCTTGCCGTAGCCCGTGCCGGAAAGCGTCATCACGCAGTGCATGGAGCCGTTTTCCACGATGAGCTGGGCGTCCACAATCCTGAACATGTTCGAGCTGGAATCTACGGTGATCGGATAGGTGCCGTCGGCCACCTTGTCGGCGGTGATGGGGGCAGCGCTTGCGCCCTCGGGCGCATCGGCCGCCTGTTCGGTCTTTTCCTGGGAATCGGCATCGCTTGCCTTTGCGCTGTCGCTTGAATTTCCGGCACAGCCGGCGAGTGAGAACGCGAGAAGCGCCGCCGACAGGGCGAAGACGAGGGATTTCTTCAACATGGAGGGGTTCCTTTCAATCGCCTCGACCGCCCGCGCCGTGCGGTGGGCGGGCGGGATGCGAATGCAACGGGCATGCGCCGTCGGTCGGGGAAGGCGCATGCCCGTTGCACGGGGACGCGATCGGCGCC
The DNA here is from genome assembly GCA_019414205.1 of Collinsella sp. GTDB lineage: Bacteria > Actinomycetota > Coriobacteriia > Coriobacteriales > Coriobacteriaceae > Collinsella. The sequence goes on from DXML01000006.1 coordinate 6,952, forward strand.
CCCGTGCGCGGCGAGTTTACAGCTTGGCGATGGCGTCGTCCACGTGCGAGACGTAGATGTCGTCGACCGCGGCGTTCTGTCCCAGACCCTGGAGCAGGCACGTCACTTCGAAGCCGGCGGCCACGAACTTCGCAGCCCAGCTGTCGGGGTCGGTCTCGTCTGCCATGTCGTTGTTCGCGTGGTCGCCCGCGACCACCATGAACGGCGCGAGCACGGCCTTCTTGTACCCTGCGGCGCTCGCAGCGGCGATAACATCCTCGCAGGTCGGTTCAGCCTCGACGGTGCCGACGAAGAACTGCGTCAAGCCCTCGTTCTTGAACACTTCCTGCATCTTGGCATAGTCGGCGTTGGAATCTGCTTCGGTGCCGTGGCCCATGAGGCACAGCGCCGTCTTGCCGTCGTCGAAGGACGCCATGTTCTCCTTAATGGCTGCGGCCACCTTCTTGTAGTCGTCGTCGGAGGTGAGCAGCGGGTCGCCGAGCGAGATCTTGTCGAACTTGTCGGCGTATTTGTCGAGCTCGTCTTTCACGTCGGCGTATTCCAGGCCAGCCATGAGATGCGTCGGCTGCACGACGATTTCCTTCACGCCGTCTTCCACGCAGCGGTCGAGCGCCTCGGTCATGTTGTCGATCGTGATGCCGTCGCGCTTCTTCAGCTTGTCGATGATGATCTGCGCGGTGAAGGCGCGGCGGATGTCGTAGTCCTGCCAGTACTTCTCGCGGATAGCGTCTTCGATGGCGCCGATGGTGATGTGGCGCGAGTCGTTGTAGCTCGTGCCGAAGCTCGTGACGAGAATGACCGGCTTCACGGCCATCTCCTTTTCGCTCGATTTCTCGGAACTCGCGGAGGTGCTGGAGCAGCCCGCGAGCGCGACTCCGGCGAGCGCGACGGCTCCGGTTGCTGCGGCGCCCATGAAGCCGCGGCGTGACATCTGGTCGGACATGGTTTTCCCTTTCCTCGGTTTGCCGGTCCCCCGGCGACAGTTGCTTATCGGCACAAGCGAAAGAAAAGCGCGCTCGTCCGCAAAGGGATAGCGCGCCTGTTTCTTGCATTCGAAAGGGAAGCGCACTCCTCGGGGTTCACAAGGAGCTAACGCCACGGCGATGCCGTGAGGAAAAGGCGAAGCAGTCTGGCTTGGGGCGCGAGGCGGTTCGCCCGCGCGTCCTACACAGTAATGTCCCTTGCCCAGGATTCCCACCTGGTTCCCTCCGCAAGCCAGCGCGGACTGTGTGGGCGCCGCGCCGGTCGTTTCCTTTTATTCGATTGTCATATGCTCGTTGCCGAAACTACCACTATGATAGTGGGCGTTTGTGGGCGTGTCAAAGCCAGGGCGGGCGGCATTGCGCCTCCTGCCTACGTATTTGCGCCGATTGCCGCTGCGGGCGCCGTGTCTTGCCCGCTGTGCGAAGGGCGGCGTAAACGGTTGCGATGAGAAACGGGAAGGGAAGGCTCGGATGATTCATATCGTTGGCGCAGGTTCGGGCGCCGCCGACCTTATCACGCTGCGCGGGGCGCGTCTTCTGCGCGCGGCCGACGTGGTCGTTTGGGCGGGGAGCCTTGTGAACCCCGAGCTGCTCGCCGAGTGCAAGGAATCCTGCGTCGTCTACGACAGCGCGCACATGACCTTGGAGGAAGTGCTCGACGTGATGTGCGCGGCGGATGCGCGGGGCGAGGAAGTGGTGCGCCTGCACACGGGCGACCCGTGCCTGTACGGCGCCATCCAGGAGCAGATGGACGCGCTCGACGCGCGCGGCGTGGACTACGAGGTGGTGCCCGGCGTGTCGAGCTTTTGCGGTGCCGCGGCGGCGCTTCGCCAGGAATACACGCTGCCGGGAATCAGCCAGTCGGTCGTGATCACGCGGCTTTCCGGGCGCACCCCCATGCCCGCGGGCGAGGGCATGCGCACCATGGCGGAAAGCGGCTCGACTATGGTCATCTTCCTGAGCTCGGGTATGCTCGCCGAGCTTTCCGCCGAGCTTTTGGCCGCGGGCCGCAGCTCCGACGAGCCGGCGGCGCTCGTGTACAAGGCGACCTGGCCTGAGGAGCGCGTGGTGCGATGCACAGTGGGCACGCTCGCCGATGCGGGCGCGCGAGAGGGCATCGACCGCACGGCGCTCGTGGTGGTGGGCCGCGTGCTCGGAGCTCGCGGCGGGCTTGCGCACAACGGCGGGCAAGCGGAGTCGTACGAGCGCAGCAAGCTTTACGACCCTTCGTTTGCCACAGGGTATCGGAAGGCGAGCAGCTAGCGTGGCCTTCGAGCACTACATATATACCGGGACGACCCGCCTGCGCTGCGGCTACACCACGGGGAGCTGCGCCGCGCTCGCGGCGAAGGCGGCCTGCGAGATGCTCTTGTCACGAAAGCCCGTCGGCCGCGTGTCGATCGTCACCCCCGGCGAGCTGCCCGTCGAGGCGAACGTGGTCGACGCATGTATCGGCGAGGGGTGCGCCCAGTGCGCCGTGCGAAAGGACGCAGGCGACGATGCCGATGTGACCGACGGCGTGCTCGTGTACGCGCGCGTGGAACATGCGGGGTCGGGCACGGGTGCTGCGGGCAGCAAGGGCGTGCCCGCGCGCGAATCGGAAGTTTCCGTCGATGGCGGCGTGGGCGTGGGGCGCGTGACGTTGCCCGGGCTCGAGCAGCCGGTGGGGGCGGCCGCCATCAACGCGACGCCGCGCGCGATGATCACTTCGGCGGTGCGCGAGGTGTGCGCCGCGCACGGCTTTTCTGGAAATATCGCTGTGACGATTTCGGTACCCGAGGGTGTTGCCCTTGCCGAAAAGACCTTCAACCCGCACCTGGGGATAGAGGACGGCATCTCCATCCTGGGCACGACGGGCATCGTCGAGCCGCGCAGCCTCGCTGCCTTGCGCGACAGCATCGAGCTCGAGATCCGGCAGCATGCGGCTATGGGGCGGCGCGGAGTCGTGCTCACGCCCGGCAACTACGGCGCGCAGTTCATCTCGGGGCATTTCCACCTAAACGGTGCGCCGGTGGTCTTCATCTCCAACTTCGTGGGCGATGCGATTGATTGCTGCGTTCGCGAGGGATTTACCAATGTCCTTCTTGTGGGACACATCGGCAAGCTTGTGAAGGTCGCGGGCGGCATCATGGACACCCATTCGCGTACCGCCGACTGCCGCGCGGAGATTCTGGCCGCCCACGCGGCCTTGGCCGGCGCGGGCACGAAGACTGTGCGCGAGATCATGTCGTCGGTCACGACCACGGCGGCGCTCGAGGTAATCGAGGCCGCCGGCGTGGGGGACGCTGCGCGCGCCTCGCTCGCTGTGGCAATCGAGGACAGGTTGCGCCGCCGCGCGGCGGGCGGATGCGACATCGCCGCGGTCGTGTTCGACGCCGAGCGCCGCGAGCTTTTCCGCACGTCGGGCGCCGATGCAGTTATCGGGGAATTGGGGGCGACGTATGAGTAAAGGCGTGCTGTACGGCGTGGGCACGGGGCCTGGCGACCCCGAGCTGCTCACGATCAAGGCCGTCCGCACAATCGAATCGTGTCCGGTCATCGCCGCACCGCAGACGGCGGACGGGGCAATGGTCGCGCTCGACATCGTGCGCGGCGCCGTCGACCTTACAGGCAAGACGGTGATCCCCGTGCGATTCTCGATGACGCGCGACGTCGAGCGCCGCGCGGCCGAGCATGCCTCGCTTGTTCGCGAGCTTGTCGCGCACCTGGATGCGGTCCGCGACGTCGCGCTGCTGAACCTGGGGGACCCGAGCATCTACGCCACCTTCCAGCGCATCGCGCCCGACGTGCGCGCCCGCGGGTTCGAGGCGCGCGCCATTCCCGGCGTGCCGAGCTTCTGCGCGGTCGCCGCGGCGCTCGAGCGCGACCTCACGCCCGAGATGTCGTCGCCTCTGCACATCGTGCCCGGCGGCTACGACGACATGCGCCGCGCAATCGGCTGGCCGGGGGCGAAGGTGGTCATGAAGGCGCGCCGCTCGCTTGCGGACACGAAGCGCATCCTTCGCGAGGAGGGCGCCTTCGACGGTGCCGAGCTCGTAGAGGACTGTGGGCTTCCGGGCGAGCGCGTGTACTGCTCGCTCGACGATGTGCCCGATCGGGGCAGCTACTTCTCGACTATGGTGGTGCGCTAGGTGAGGGTTTCCTGCATAGCGTTCACTGAGAGGGGATATGCGTTGGCGGAGCGCACCGCACGCGTGCTTTCCGATTGCGCGCAGACAGGTGAAGATGACCCTGGCTGGGACGTTTCCGTTTCGCGCGGGTTCGGCGAGGGGAAGGCCGACCTGCGCGCATGGACGGCGCTCGCGTGGGAAGCGTCGGACGCGCTCCTGTTCGTGGGCGCGGCGGGCATCGCCGTGCGGGCGATCGCGCCGCATGTCGCCTCGAAGGCAAGCGATTCCGCGGTTGTGGCGATCGACGAGGCGGGGCGCTTTGCCGTCCCGCTTTTGTCGGGGCATTTGGGCGGTGCGAACGAACTTGCGCAAACTGTGGCACGCGCGGCAGGGGCCATCCCCGTCATCACCACGGCGACCGACGTCCGCGGCGTGTGGGCGGTGGATACGTGGGCGCGCTGTGCGGGGCTCGCCGTTTCGAATCCCGAGGCCATCAAGCGAGTGTCGGCGCGGCTGCTTTCGGGCGGGCGCGTGGCGCTCTATTCCGACATGCCGATTTCGGGACAGCCGCCTGAGGGGGTTGACATTGCGTCCGACCGCGCTCGGGCCGATATCGTCGTGTCGCCGTTCGCTGGCGCGAATGCAGGTGCGTCCGTTCGCGCAGCGGAGACGACGGGCGATGTTGTGCCCGCCGGTGAGACGGGGAAGCCGGCGGGCGTTCGGGCGCAGGAGCCTGCGCCCGAGCCGCTTCGCCTTGTCGTGCCCTGCATCGTTGCGGGCATAGGATGCCGTCGCGGTGCGTGCGCCGAAGCGATCGGGGAGGCGTTTCTTCTCGCGTGCGGGCAGGCGGGTATCTCGCCTTCGGCCGTGCGCGAGGCGGCGACGATCGACGTGAAGGCGCACGAGGAGGGTCTGCTCGCCTTCTGCCGCGCGCGCAAGATTCCGCTTGCGACGTATTCCGTAGAGGAGTTGTCGCAGGTCGAAGGCAGCGTTTCGCCATCTGATTTCGTGCGCGCGACGGTGGGGGTCGACAACGTGTGCGAGCGCGCGGCGCTCGCGGACGGGGGCAAACTTATCTTCCCGAAGCTCGCTCACGGCGGCGTGACCGTCGCGTTTTCCAAGGTAACTATCGAACTTTCGTTTAAGGAGCTGTGATGGGAAAGCTCTTCGTGGTGGGGATCGGCCCGGGCGGCCCCGACGGCATGACGATTGCGGCTCGGCGCGCGCTCGAGGCGGCCGACATCGTTGTGGGGTACACGAAATACGTGGAGCTCGCGCTCGCCGCCGTGCCCGACGCGGCGCATCTCGCGACGCCGATGATGCACGAGGTCGAACGGTGCCGCCTGGCGCTTTCGCGCGCGCAGAGCGGAGAAGCCGTGGCGCTTGTGTGCAGCGGTGACGCGGGCGTGTACGGCATGGCGAGCCCCGTGCTGGAGCTTGCTGAGGACTACCCCGATGTAGACGTGGAAGTTATCGCCGGGGCCACCGCGGCTCAGAGCGGGTCGGCGGTGCTCGGCGCCCCGCTTGCCCACGACTTCGCGGTCGTGTCGCTCTCCGACCTGCTCACGCCGTGGGAGGTCATCGAGCGCAGGCTCGCCGCCGTGGCGAGCGCCGACTTCTGCATCTGTTTGTACAACCCGCGCAGCAGAAAGCGCGCCGACAGGCTCTCGCGCGCGGCGAAGATTATGCTCGAATGGAAGGCCCCCGACACGCTCTGCGGCTGGGTACGCAACATCGGGCGCGAGGGGCAGCAGTCGGGCATGTGCAGGCTCTCCGAGCTGGGGGAGTTCGACGCCGACATGTTCACCACCGTGTTCGTCGGCAACGCGGACACGAAGCGCGTAGGCGGCCGTATGGTCACGCCGCGCGGGTATCGGGAGATTCCATGCGAAAGGTAACGATCATCGGGGCGGGGCCCGGAAACCCCGACTTGCTCTCGCGCGCGGCGCTCGACGCGATCGACATCGCCGACGTGGTCATCGGCGCTCATCGCGCGCTTGTCAGCATCGACGTGCCGCCCGACGTGGTGAGATGCGAGCTCGTGAAGACGGCGGACATCGTCGCCGCTCTCACCGATGCGGCGTCGTGGCAGCGCGCCGTGGTCGTGATGACGGGCGATGTGGGGCTGTTCAGCGGCGCGCGCCGCCTGGTGGAGGCGCTCTCCGGCGACGCGCAGGTGGACGTGCGCGTCATTCCCGGCATAAGCTCAGCGTCGTATCTCGCCGCGCGCCTCGCGCGTCCATGGCAGGATTGGCGCTTCGCGAGCGCTCACGGCGTGGCGTGCGACATCGTGGCCGAGGCCGAGCGCGCAGGTGAGCTCTTCCTCGCCACGTCGGGCGGGGAAGACCCCTCGCGGCTTTCGGGCGAGCTTGTGCAGGCGGGCTTCGCGGACGCGCGCGTGACGGTGGCCGAGCGCCTGTCGTACCCCGACGAGCGCATCACCTGTGCGACCGCAAGTGAAATCGCAGGTCAGACGTTCGACGACTTGAACGTGATGCTTATCGAGTTCGCAGGCTGCGCCGGGTCGCCTGCGGGCTCTAGCGCAGCCTCCGAGGCGCCGGCCGGCGCGTCTGCGCCCGCGGCGGCTTCTTTCGCGGCGGACTCTGCGGGCGCACCCCGCGCCGCGAGCTCCCGCTGGCCGTACGCTTCCTCGGGCATTCCCGACGAGCTCTTCATCCGCGGCGACGTTCCCATGACCAAGCAGGAGGTGCGCGCCGTCGCGCTCGCGAAGCTGCGCCTTACCGCGACCGACACCGTGTGGGATGTCGGCGCCGGCACGGGGAGCGTGTCGATCGAGGCGGCGCTCGTCGCGCGAGCGGGGTCGGTATGGGCGGTCGAGCGCAACGCGGCCGGCGTGCGGCTCATCCGAGAGAACGCGGATGCATTCGGGTGCGGCAACGTGCATGCGGTCCCCGGTGTCGCCCCCGAAGCGCTCGCGAAACTGCCTGTCCCCGACGCCGTGTTCGTCGGCGGGAGCGCGGGCGAGCTTCCCTCCATCGTGGAGGCGGTGCTCGAGAAGAACTCGCAGGTTCGCCTGTGCGTGCCATGCGTCACCGTTGAGACGCTCACCGAGGCGTGCGCGCTCCTCTCGGGTTCGCGCTTTAAGGGGTTCGAGGCGTGCCAGGTGTCGGCCGCCCGTGCCGAGGCTGTAGGCTCGCACCATCTTATGAAGGCGCAAAACCCCGTGTTCCTCGTCAGCGCGCGTGGTGCGGGCGCGGATGCCGAGGAGCTTGCCGAAGTCGGCGCGCTTGCTGAGTCGCCTGTCGGGGAGGACCTCTCTGTCGAGGGGAACCCATCCGTTGAGGTGGTCTCGCTTGCTAACTGCAGCGCCGCAGGTGGGGAAGGCGGCGCCCGGTGAGCACGTCCATCCCGCGCTTCATGGTCGCTGCGCCCTCGAGCGGGAGCGGCAAGACGGTCGTAACGTGCGCGCTCCTGCGCGCGCTCGCGCGCCGCGGCATTGCATGCGCGGCCTTCAAATGCGGCCCCGACTACATTGACCCGCTCTTTCATCGCCGCGTCGTGGGTGCGCGCTCGGGCAATTTAGACGGCTTCTTCACCGACGCCCCGACGCTGCGCGCCCTGCTCGCACGCGGCGCCGCGGGCGCGGATGTCGCGGTGCTCGAGGGGGCTATGGGCTTCTACGACGGCATGGCGCCCGGCGTGGCCGACGCGAGCAGCTACCAGGTTGCGCGCGACACGGAAACGCCGGTCGTTTTAGTGGTGAACGGGCGCGGGGCGTCTTTATCGCTCGCCGCTGTAATCCGTGGCATCGCCGAGTTCCTGCCTTGTGCGAACGTGCGCGGCGTCGTGCTGAACAAGACGAGCGCCGCTGCCTGCGCCTACGCGGCGCCTGCGATCGAGAAGCACACGGGCGTCGCGGTTTTGGGGAATATCCCCGCCGACGAGGCGTTCTCTCTCGAAAGCCGGCATCTGGGGCTTGTGACCGCCGACGAGGTCGAGCAGCTCTCCGCGCGCATCGACAAGATGGCCGAGCTGGTGGAAAAGAGCATCGACGTCGACCGCTTGCTCGAAATAGCGGCGACGGCACCCGATATCCGCGAGGAACCTTACCGGTTGGAGCCGATCGCGGGAGCGCGGCCCATCGTCGCCGTCGCGCGTGACGAGGCGTTCTCGTTCTATTACGAGGAGAATCTGCGCGCGCTCGAGGACCTGGGTTGCGAGCTGGCCTTTTTCAGCCCCCTGTGTGATAGCGAGTTGCCCCGGGGGACAAGCGCCCTCTATCTGGGGGGCGGCTACCCGGAGCTCCATGCGCGGCGGCTCTCCGAGAACGCGTCGATGCGCGAGGCGGTGCGGCGCGCGGTGGAATCCGGCATGCCGACGGTCGCCGAATGCGGTGGGTTTCTTTACCTGCAGCGCGAAATCGCCGATAGCGAGGGGCGGCGCTGGCCTGTTGCGGGCGCCCTTGAGGGCGCAAGCGAGAACGGGGGAAGGCTGTCCCATTTCGGGTACGTGGAGCTCACTTCCCAACGCGACGGGCTCTACGGTCCGCCCGGCACACGCATCCGCGCGCACGAGTTCCACTACTGGCAGTCCACCTGCCCGGGCGGCGACTTCTGGGCGCAGAAGCCCCGGCGCGACAAGGGCTGGCCGTGCATGACGACCACCCCGTCCCTGGTGGCGGGCTTCCCGCATGTTTACTATCCTGCGAACCCCGACGTTGCGCGCGCGTTCGCGTCTGCCGCAGCGTCGTTCGCAGAGAGGAGGCGGCATGGCTGAAGCAACCGAAACCGCGCTCGCCTGCATCCGCGAGGAAGTCGAGCGCGCGTTCTCGTCGGCGCCGGGCGCCGTGCTCGAAGCCGCGCTTTCCCGGATCGCGCCCGCAGACGAGTGCGCCCGTGCCGCCGCGTACGCCGCGTGGGACTCCATCGCGCACCCCTTGGGGGGATTGGGCGACTTTGAAGACGCCGTCGCGTGTATCGCCGCAGCTCAGGGGAGCGCCGAGGTGGCCGAGTTTCCCCGTGCGCTCGCGGTATTCTTCTCCGACAACGGGGTCGTTGCCGAAGGCGTGTCGCAAAGCGGGCAAGATGTGACGCGAGCCGTCGCGCGCAACATGTGCGAGGGGGCCGCGAGCGCCTGCCGCATGGCGGCGTTCGCGGGTGCCGAGGTCGTGCCCGTCGACGTGGGTATGGCCCGGGGCATAGAAGACGCGCGCATGGTGCGCGCGAACGTGCGGCGGGGGAGCGGCAACATCGCTCACGGCTCCGCTATGTCTCGCGATGGGGCCGTGCGCGCGATTGAGGTCGGAATCGCCGTCGCGTGCGGGCTTGCCCGCGCCGGCGTGCGCCTTCTCGCCGCGGGCGAGATGGGCATCGGCAACACGACCACCTCGGCGGCGGTGGCCGCAGTGCTCATCCGGGCGGACGCGCGGAGCCTCGTCGGGCGCGGCGCGGGGCTCTCGGACGCCTCGCTCGCGCGCAAGCGCGACGTGGTCGAGCGCGCTATCGACGCGAACTCGCCCGATCCCGCCGACCCGATCGACGTGCTCTCGAAGGTTGGCGGCTTCGACATCGCCGCGATGTGCGGCTTCTACCTGGGGGCCGCGGTCTCGAAGGCGCCGGCGCTCCTCGACGGGGTCATATCCTGCACGGCGGCCCTGTGCGCGGCGCGCCTGTGCCCCAACGCCTTGGGCTACCTCGTGGGCACCCACGCATCAAGCGAACCCGCAAGCCAGGAGCTCCTTCGCGAGCTCGGCATAAAGGCACCCCTCGACGCAGGCATGCACTTGGGCGAGGGCGCGGGCGCCATGGCGTATCTGCCCCTTCTGGATTCGGCGCTGCGCGTGTACCGGGGTGGGAAGACGTTCACGGCGACTGGCATGGCTGCTTACGAGCATTTCGAGGCCGGGAAATGACGGTGACGCTCGTCATCGGCGCCGCCGCGAGCGGCAAGAGCGCCTACGCCGAGTCCCTGTGCCTCGGGCACGACGGCCCCCGCGTGTACCTGGCAACGATGGAGCCCTTCGGGGAAGAGGGCGCCCGCCGCATCGCGCGCCATCGGGCGCTGCGCGAGGGCAAGGGGTTTTCCACCCTCGAGCGCACGCGTGACGTGAGCGCCGCAGTGCCCGGGCTTCCGCGCGGCTGCACGCTTCTTTTGGAGGACGTGGGCAACCTGGTTGCGAACGAGCTTTTCGCGGAAGGCGGCTTGTCCCCACGTGACCCCGACGCTGCGGCGCGCGAGGTGCTCGGAGGCATCGAACGGCTCGCTCAGGCCGCTGCGTATACGGTGGTGGTCACCGTCGACGTGTTCGCCGATGGGATGCGCTACGATGAGGGAACCGAGGCATGGAGGCGCGCGCTCGCGCGCGTGAACGCGGGCGTGGCGGCGCTGGCCGACCGCGCAGTCGAAGTGGTATGCGGGATTCCCGTGTGGATGAAAGGTGAAGGACCTACAAGGTGAAGATGGTAGAGGCAATCGGCGCGGCGTTCGGAACGTTCTCGCGCATCCCCGTCCCGAAATCGGCCTGGACCGATTTCGGGTCAACCCATGCACTTGCCGCGTTTCCCCTGGTGGGCCTTGCGGAGGGCTTCCTCATGACGGTGTGGGGGCATGTGGCGAACCTGCTCGGCGTGCCTGCGACCATCGTCGCGGCCGTGCTCTTGGCGCTGCCTGTGGCGGTGACGGGAGGCATCCACCTAGACGGGCTCTGCGACTCCTCCGATGCGCTTGCAAGTTGGGCCCCGCGCGAGCGAAAGCTCGAGATCATGCACGACCCGCGGGCGGGCGCCTTCGGGGTCATCGGTGTTGTTGTGTACCTTATTCTGCAGTTTTCCCTGTTCACCGCGCTGCCGCTTACGGCGGGGGCGTTCCTCGCGCTTCTGTGCTCGCTCGTGTTCTCCCGCGCGCTTTCGGGACTCGCCGTTGAATGCTGGCCTGCCGCGCGGGCGGACGGCATGGCCGCGGGGCTCTCGCCTGCGAAGAAGCGTGCGGCGATCGTCGTGCCGCTTTGCGCTTTCGCTGCGGCTTCGGCTGCAGGGATGGTCGCGTGCGTTCAGGCCGTCGGCGCCCTTATGGCGGTGGCGGGGCTTTTGGCGCTCGCGTGGTACCGCCATGTTGCCCTGTCCCGCTTCGGCGGGGTGACGGGGGATTTGGCCGGATGGTTTCTGCAATGGGCCGAGCTCGCGATGCTTGCCATGCTGGTGGTGGGGGGCATGCTCCTATGATGCTCGTGGTAGGTGGCGCGCATTCGGGGAAGAGGACCTTCGTGCGCGAAAAGCTCGGGTTCGCGGCGGACGATTTCGTCGACGCGGCGCAGCTTGCGGAGGGCGGCGTGCCCGCGGCTTTTGCCGGCCGCGTCGCATACCATGCTGAGGAACTCGTACGTGCGCTCGACGCTGACCGGGCGCTCGAGCGGCTGATCGGCTTCGACGCAGTGATTCTGCCCTTGGTCGGCTCGGGGGTCGTCCCCATGCGTGCGGAAGACGCCCAATGGCGCGAGCGCGCGGGGCGCCTGGGATGCGCGCTCGCTGCGCGCGCCGACGTCGTCGTGCGCATGACGTGCGGGATTCCCCAGGTCATCAAAGGAAACCTTGCCGATGCGCCTCGAGGGACGCAGGGCGCGGGCGCGCCTTTGGAAGTCGTCTTCGTGCGCCATGGTGCCACGGCGGGCACGGAAGACCATCGCTACAGCGGGGCGGGCACCGACGAGCCCCTGTCGAGCGCGGGCGAGCGCGCTTTGCGCGACCTCGCGTGCGATCGTGACACGTTCCGTGTTATCACGAGCGGCATGGCCCGCACCGACCAGACGGCGCGCATCCTCTTCCCGAACGCGGAGCTTATGGCGTGCCCCGGTCTGCGCGAGATGGATTTCGGCGACTTCGAGGGGCGAAGCGCCGCCGAGCTTAAAGAGGATGCGCGCTACCGCGCCTGGGTAGACTCCTGGTGCGAGACGCGCTGCCCGCATGGCGAGGACAAGAGCGATTTCACCCGCCGCGTCGTCGCGTCGTTTCGGGAGGCGTGCAAATCGGAGCGCGCCCAGGGGAGCGGGCGCGCCGTCTTCGTCGTTCACGCGGGTACCGTGAAAGCGCTGCTCTCCGAGCTAGCTGTCCCGAAAATGGGGTACTTTGACGTGCATACCGAGCCGGGCGGCGCATGGGCCGCCACCTGGGATGGGCGCTGCCTTCGCGACGTTCGCCCCGCTTCGGGGGGCGATGCCCGGTGATGACGATTCTTGCCGTCGCCGCCGGGTTCGCGGCCGACCTTGCCTTCGGCGACCCGCGCTGGCTTCCCCATCCCGTCGTCGCTATGGGGCGCGCGATCACGTGGGCCGAAGGCCGCCTGCGGCGCGCATTCCCGCAAACGTCCGCGGGCACGCGCGCCGCAGGGCTTGTGCTTGCCGTGGCGCTTCCGCTTGCGTGTGGGCTTTTGACCTGGGGAATCCTGCATCTTTGCGGCATGGTTCACTCCGGCTTGCGCTTCGTGGCCGAGGCATGGGCGAGCTATCAGATTCTCGCGGCATGCGAGCTGCGCCGCCAGAGCCTGGCCGTGGCCCGCGCGTTCTCGAAGGGCGGCCTTGTTGCGGCGCGCGAAGCCGTCGGGCTCATCGTGGGACGCGACACGTCTGTTCTCGACGAGCAGGGCGTCGCGCGCGCCGCTGTGGAAACGGTGGCGGAAAACGCGAGCGACGGCGTCATCGCGCCGCTTTTCTACCTTATGATCGGGGGTGCGCCCTTGGGCATGGCGTACAAGGCGGTGAACACGCTCGACAGCATGGTGGGCTACAAAAACGAGCGCTACATCGACTTCGGCTGCGCTTCGGCGCGCCTCGACGATGCGCTGAACTGGATTCCCTCGCGCTTATCGGCTCTGCTCATGATCGTCGTGTGCCCGATCGTCGGGCTCGACGCGCGCGGGGCGGCGCGCATCTGGCGCCGCGACAGGCGTCGCCATGCGAGCCCGAACGCGGCGCAGACCGAGTCAGCGTGCGCGGGCGCGCTCGGGCTGCGCCTGGCGGGACCCGCGGTGTATTTCGGCAAGCTCGTTGAGAAACCGACGATAGGAGACGCGTCCCGCGAAATTGAGTGGGGCGACATCGCCCGGGCGACAAGGCTCATGCTCGCTGCGTCCGTATGCGCGCTCGTCGTCTTCGGCGCCGCGCGCGCGGCGGTCGTGCTCGCCGTGGGGGCGATGGCATGAGGGAAGACCACGCCGCGCCCCGGGCTGCCGGGGGAATCCTGCGCGCCCGTACGCATGGGGGCAGCGCGCAATCGCTCGGCATCGCTTGCGAAGGGGGCGCCTCCGACCTCATTGACTTCTCGGTGAACGTGAATCCGGCAGGCCCCTCGCCGCGCGCCGTCGCCGCAGCTTGCAAGGCGCTTTCTCGAATCGACGCCTACCCCGATAGGGAAAGCCTCGCCCTCGTTCGCGCCCTAGCGCGCGCCCAGGGCATTCCCGAAGATACTATCGTCTGCGGCGCGGGCGCGTCCGACATCATCTGGCGGCTCGCCGCGGCGGTGCGCCCGAAACGCCTCGTCGTGTGCGCGCCGACGTTCTCTGAATATGCGGAGGCGGCATCGTACTACGGCGCATGCGTGCAGGAGCTCCCGCTCTCCGAAGCGGACGACTTCGACGTGCCTGCCTCCTTCGCCCGCGCGATCGAGGGGCCGAGAGACGTGGCGTACCTCTGCAATCCGAACAACCCGACGGGGCGCCTCGTCGACCCCCGTGTGATCGATGCTGCGGCCTGCCGCTGCGAGCAGGTGGGCGCGCTGCTTGTCGTGGACGAGTGCTTTCTCGGATTTGCGCCCGACGCCCGCGAAAGGAGCGTGGCCGCACGCGCCGCGTGTTCGCGCCATGTGGCCGTGCTCTCCGCGTTCACCAAGCTCTACGGAATGGCGGGGTTGCGGTTGGGATATCTGATCAGCGGAAACGCCCAACTCATCGAGGGGATTCGCCGGGCGGGGCAGGCGTGGCCCGTCTCCTCGGTCGCCGAGGCCGCGGGCATCGCCGCCCTGGAGGACGTTGAATACGTCTCGCGCACGCGCGATGTATTGGCGGGCGAGCGAGCGTGGCTTTCCCACGAGCTCTCCTCGCTCGGGCTTTCCGTCGTGCCGTCGGATGCGAACTTCCTTTTAGTCCGCACGCCGGCGAAAGACATCCCCGAGCGCCTGTATAAACAGGGGGTTTTGGTCCGCACGTGCGACTCGTTTTCGGTACTGTCCCGTTTCTGGTGCCGCGTCGCGGTGCGCACGCGCAAGGAGAATGCCCGGCTTGCGATGGCGTTCAGCCGTGCGCTTCGGGCGGAAGGCGCATCGGGCGAAGGCGAACCCGACGAACGGGGCGGCGCTTCTTGCAGCGGCGCTATGGCGGGCGCGGATGGCCGAGGCTCGGCGAAGGAGGTCGATACCCGTGGGTAGGGCGAAGCCCATCATGATCCAGGGCACCATGTCGAACGCGGGGAAGAGCCTGCTTGCGGCTGGGCTGTGCCGCGTACTTTCGCAGGACGGCCTGCGCGTGACTCCCTTCAAGAGCCAGAACATGGCACTCAACAGCGGCGTCACGGCCGACGGGCTCGAGATGGGGCGCGCCCAGATCATGCAGGCCGAGGCGTGCGGCATCGCGCCCGACGTGCGCATGAACCCCATCCTGCTCAAGCCTGAAAGCGGCCACCGAAGCCAGCTCATCGTGGCCGGCAAGGCGCAGGGAGCCTTCGCTGCGAGGGACTACTTCGCGCGAAAGAAGGCGCTCATGCCGCAGATTTTGGAGGCGTTCGATTCGCTCGCGGAGGAAAACGACGTCATCGTCATCGAGGGCGCCGGCAGCCCCGCCGAAATCAACCTTGCCGAAAACGACATCGTCAACATGGGGCTCGCGCGCGCCGTGTCCTCCCCCGTGCTGCTCGCGGGCGACATCGACCCGGGCGGGGTGTTTGCCCAGCTCTACGGCACGGTCGCGCTCCTTGCGCCCGAGGACCGCGCGCTTTTGCGGGGGCTTGTGGTGAACAAGTTCCGCGGCGATGTGGAAATCCTGCGCCCGGGTTTGGCCCCGCTCGAGAAGATGTGCGGGGTTCCCGTCGTGGGGGTCGTGCCGTATCTTACGCTCGACCTGGACGACGAGGACTCGCTCGCGCCGCGCCTATCTGCCCGCGAGGCGCGCGGCGTCATCGACGTCGCCGTCGTGCGTCTTCCGCATCTGTCGAACTTCACCGACTTCGACCCGCTTTCGCGCGTGCCCGGCGTGTGCGTGCGCTACGTTTCCTCGACGACCGATCTGGGCCGACCCGACCTGGTGGTGCTCCCCGGCTCGAAGACCACGCTCGACGACGCGCGCTGGCTTGCGGCTAGCGGCATCGGAGCCTGTGTACGCGCGCTTTCGGGCGCGGGCACGCCGGTGCTCGGCATATGCGGAGGCTACCAGCTTTTGGGAGACGAGCTTTCCGACCCGCACGGCAGGGAAGGCGCTGGCACCGCGCGCGGGCTCGGGCTCATCCCTGCAAGTACGGTGTTCAAGGAGGAAAAGCGCCTCGCCCAGTCGGCACTGCGCATCACGGGCGCCCAAGGCGCGTTCTCGGTGTGGAACGGCATGACGGCGCGCGGGTACGAGATTCACGACGGCGAAACGACCGTCTCCTGCGCTCCTGTGGGCACGATTGGCGGCAAACCAGAAGGCGCGGCCTGCGGAAACGTGTTCGGAACCTATCTCCACGGCCTGTTCGACGAACCGGGGGTTGCGCTCGCCCTCGCGCGCTCGCTCGCGCGCATGCGCGGCCTGCCCGAGAGCGTCGTGGGTGCTGCGGGCGCGGCGTCCGCGGCCGATCACCGTGCGCGCGAGTTTGACCGCCTGGCCGACGTCGTGCGCGGGGCGCTCGACATGGAGTATGTCTACCGCATTATCGAGGAGGGCGTATGATCCACGTGTATCATGGCGACGGCAAAGGCAAGACCACGGCGGCGATGGGCCTCGCCCTTCGCATGCTCGCTGCAGGCCGCCGCGTCGTCGTCGTGCAGTTCCTGAAAGACGGCGAAAGCGGGGAGGTGCGCCTGCTCGCCGAGCATTTCGGCGTGCCCGTGTTCGCGGGGAAGGCGTCGGACAAGTTTACCTGGTCGATGACGTCGGAAGAACTTGCCGCGACGTGCGAGCTGCACGATGGGAACCTCGCTTCCGCGCTCGCCGAGCTCGAGGGCGCGCAAGAGGGACTGCTCGTGCTCGACGAGGCGCTCGACGCGCTTTCGAAGGGGCTTGTCGACGAGGCGCTCGTGGACCGCGCGCTCGATATGTCCGCGCGCGGCGTCGAAGTAGCGCTCACCGGGCGCGCGCCTTCCCGCAAGATCGTGGAGAAGGCCGACTACATAACCGAGATGCGGTGCAAGAAACATCCCTACGAGCAGGGGATATGTGCAAGGGAAGGAGTGGAGTACTAGATGGATTCCAAGGAGATGGCGCCCGGCGACATCGAGCGGCGCAGCTTCGAGATCATCACCGAAGAGCTCGGCGGCCGCACGTTCCCGCCGCTCGAAGAGCCCGTCGTGAAGCGCGTCATCCACACCACTGCCGACTTCTCGTACGCCGATTCCCTCGTGTTTACCCATGACGCCGCGCACTGTGCGCTCGACGCACTGCGCGCAGGGGCCACGGTGCTCACCGACACGAACATGGCGCTCGCAGGCATAAGCAAGCCCGCGCTCGCGAAGCTCGGCTGCAAGGCCGTGTGCTTCATGGCCGACCCTGATGTCGCCGCGGCTGCGCGCGCCGCGGGCACGACTCGCGCCGTTGCGAGCATGGACAAAGCTTGCGGCATCGAGGGTCCGCTCATCGTGGCCGTCGGCAACGCTCCCACAGCACTTCTGCGCCTCGCCGAGCTCATGGACGCGGGGAAGATCGCGCCCGCGCTCGTCGTTGGGGTGCCGGTCGGGTTTGTGAACGTGGTCGAGGCGAAAGAGGAGCTACTCGCACGACGCGTGCCAGCCATCGTCGCGAGGGGTCGCAAGGGCGGCTCGACCGTGGCGGCTGCCATTATGAACGCGCTGCTCTACCAGATCACGCGCTCAGGCGGCCCGAAGTGACGGCGCCCGCATCCGCGCCGGCGCTGCGCATCTTCGCCGGCACCACCGAGGGCCGCCTTCTGTGCGAATGGGCGAGCAGGGCGGGCATCCCCGCCCGTGCCTACGCGGCAACCGAGTACGGAGGCGAGCTTTTGGGCGAGCTTCCGGGCATCGAGGTGCATGCGGGCAGGCTCGACGATGCCGACATGGAGCGCGAGCTTTCCGGCGCGTGCATCGTTGTCGACGCCACGCACCCCTTCGCTACGCTCGCAAGCGGCAACATCCGGGCCGCTTCGCTCGCCGTGGGTGCACGATGCCTGCGCCTTGCGCGCCCGGTCGAGGCGCTGCCCAAAGGCGTCGTGCCGGTCGCGTCGATCGCCTGCGCGGCGCGCTTTCTCTCCGAGAACCCGGGTCGTGCGCTTCTCACGACGGGGAGCAAGGAGCTTGCTCCCTACACGAGCGTCGCCGATTTCGCGGAGCGCTTCTTCGTGCGTGTGCTCCCGCTGCCCGGTGCTATAACGAAGTGCATCGACGCGGGGTTTTCGCCGTCGCACGTCATCGGCATGCAGGGGCCCTTCACCCGCGAGCTCAACGAGGCGATGCTTCGGCAGGTGGGCGCCCAGTGGCTTGTGACTAAGGACTCGGGAACCGTAGGCGGCACGGCCGAGAAGCTCGCCGCCGCGCGCGACGTGGGAGCGCGCTGCATCGTGGTCACCCGTCCCGCCGAGGGAAGCGGGGCCCTTTCGCTTCGGGAAGTGGAAGACGCGCTCTTACGGGAGTTCGCGCGCTAGGCGCTTGCCGCGCCTGCGCGCCCTCCCGCCCGCGAGGAGGAGCGTCCCGAGCAAGCTCGACCCGTACAAGCCCGTCATCCATCAATAGCTCGAGGACGACGCCCAGAACTGGCGCAAACAGTCCTTCAATAAGTTGCGATGAAATAGTGTCTGTTTTTGCTGCTAGATAGCATATTCAGTCCCTAATTCACCGCAACTTGTTGGTGGTGGCTTACTGGTAGCGTAGGCACTCCACCGGGTTGAGCTTTGCCGCGCGGCGAGCGGGGTAGAAGCCAAAGATTACGCCGATGCCGACGGAGACGCCGAAGGCCAGCAGCACCGTGGCGATTGAAAAGCTCGGTGTGATCTCCCCACTGGCACCGAGCTCGTTGAGAACCCCTGATCCTGCGGCAAACATCGCGAGGCCCCAGGCCAGCAGATAGCCAATCAGGACACCCAGCAGGCCACCGGTGACGCACAGCGCCGAGGACTCGGCCAAAAACTGCGCGGTGATATCGCGGCGACTGGCGCCCAAGGCACGGCGAATACCGATCTCGCGGATGCGCTCAGTCACGTTGGTAAGCATCATATTCATAATGCCGATTCCGCCGACAAGCAGTGAGATACTGGCGACAGCGCCCATGATGAGCGAGAAGGCGCCCATAAACGAGTTGAGTGCATCGATGGCGCTTTTCATGGAGGTCGCCGATACGCTGTCGTACTCATCATCCTCCGAGATGCCCTTCATCGCGCGCACCTTAGACTCGATGGTCTTGCAGAGCTCGTCCATGTCTGTGCCCTCGGCGGCAAGTGCCGTCACGCTGGGGAATGAAGGATTCTCGTCGCCAAACAGGCCGGAGATGGTTTCGCGTGGCATATACAGCGTGAGCGAGCCCATGGAGTCGCTGCCGCCATCAATCACGCCTACAATCTGCACCTCGCCGTTGGACACCTTGATGGTTTTCCCCAGTGCGTCCTGTTCGTTGCCGTAAAGCTGATCGGCGCCGCCGCGGCTGATGAGCGCCACGCGCGAGCCTGATTGAGACTCTGCCTGTGAATAGACACGTCCCGCAACGAGCTTACTGGCGCCCACGGCATCGAGCATGTCGCTATCGACGCCGTGTGCCATGACGGTATAGCTTTTATCCCCGACCTTGTACTCGGAATAGGCGCTATCGACGATGCCGATCTGCTCAATCTGCGGCACCAGTTTGCGAAGCTTTTCCACATCCGAATCGGTGAGTTCTTGGGACGAATAGATCTCTACCATGCGGGCTGCATTGAGGCCCAGGCTGTTGACCAGGCTGTTTTGGATGCCGCCGATGAGCGAAGTCATGGCGATGACCGAGGCGATGCCAATGACGATGCCAAGGATGGTGAGCAGGCTGCGTCCCTTGTTGGCCTCGAGCGAGTGAAGGGCTTCTTGGATGAGATCGCGGGCGCTCATGCCACCACTCCTTTCGGCGGGTTGGCGGAGGCGGAAATCATGGGCAGGCTATCTACGGCGCTGCGCAGGGTCCGCGGTGTATGTGGAATATACGCGCCGTCGTGTATACGACCGTCGCGGATGGTCATGGCACGGTCGGCCTCGGCGGCAATGCCGGGGTCGTGTGTGATAAGCACGATGGTTTTGCCACGCTCCTGGAGCTTATGGAAGGTCTCCATCACAAGCGCTCCGGTTGCGGAGTCCAGGTTTCCCGTCGGCTCGTCAGCCAAAATGATGGGCGGATCGTTGACGAGGGCGCGTGCGATGGCGACACGCTGCATCTGGCCGCCCGAGAGCTCGGATATGCGGTGGTCCCAATGGTCGACGGGCAGCGTGACGGCCTGCAGCGCGTGCACGGCGCGCATTTCGCGCTGGCTACGGGGTACGTTGGTGTAGGCCAGCGGCAGCATGACGTTTTCGATAACCGACAGGCGCGGCAGCAGGTTGAAGCTCTGAAAGACAAAGCCAATGCTCAGGGCGCGAACTTCGGTGAGCTCGTCATCGTCAAGCTCGGCCACGTTGAGCCCTTGCAGGTAGTAGTCGCCCGCCGTCGGCTTATCCAGGCAGCCTAGGATGTTCATGAGCGTCGACTTGCCCGAGCCCGAGGGGCCGGTAATGGCGACGAACTCGCCGGGATCTACCGCCAGGCTCACGTTGTGCAAGATGTGGGCGCAACCCGCTTCGCTCTCAAAAATGCGGTGCACGTTGCGGATGTCGATGACGGGACGCATTACATACCCTCGTCGGCAGACATACTGCCCGAATCCGCGCTGTAGCCGCCGTCAGCCGTTGCGCCCGCTCCGGTGTCCATGACGAGGGTGTCACCGTCGCGCAGTTTGGTTGTGGGCACGCCAGGATTGATTTCGTTGCCCTGGTCGTCGCGCTTGATCTGTGTCTTGCCGACTACGGCTTCGTTGTCGTTTTGCGTCACGACGGTCACCTTCACGCGGCGCGTCTTCTTGCCTTCCGAATCGGTGGCCAGATTGACGTAATAGTGCTCGCCATCTTCGGTCATCAGCGCCATGGTCGGCACCATAACCACGTCGTCGAGCTTCTCGGTCACTACCGAGACCTCGGCAGTCATACCCGGCTTAAGGCGACTGTCGGGTGCTTCGATGAGGATGTCGACGTTAAAGGTCACGCTGCCGCCGCTACCGGAGCCGGAGTCAGAGTTTGCCACCGAGGCGATAGCCGTGACGGTGCCCTGGCTCATGATATCGGGAAACGCGGGATAGGTCACGTTGGCGCTTTGGCCCACGGCAATTTTGGCGATATCCTTTTCGCCCACCTGAACCGTCACCTTCATCTTGGACAGGTCGGCGATCTGCATGCACTGCTTGCCGCCGCTCGTGTCGCTTTCACCCATGATCATGCCGCCTGTTACCGTAGCGCCCACCTTGGCGTTGAGCTCCACGATGCTGCCCGAGCTGGGGGCCTTTACGGTGCGCTCGGCCGCCTTTGCAGTTGCCTGTTCCAGCGCTGCCTGGGCCGAGGCGAGGTTGCGCTGGGCGGTCGAGACGGCATTTGCGTTGGCGTTTGCGTCCGATGGACCGGTCGATCCGTCACTGTCCGTTGTCGGTGCGGCCTGTGCGGCCGCGAGTGCCACCTTTGCATTGTTCAGGTCTTCCTGGGCGGCCGCGACCGCGCGCTGCGCCTCGGAAACAGCGCTATCGAGCGCGTCGTTCTTAATGGTCATGAGTACGTCGCCCTCGTTGACGCTCTGTCCGGCCTGCACGTTGATCTTTTCAACCGTACCGTCGACAGAAGGGGAGACGACCGATGCCGAGATGGGCTTAAGCTGCCCCTTGGCTTCGACTGTGGTGGTAAACGTGCCTTCGGTGACCATGTCGGTCACCGGTCCGTTGGTGCCTGCGGGTTGCGCGTTGATGACCAGCGTTGCGATGATGGCAATGAGCGCGATGGCAACAACGACACCGACGGCGATACCGCGTCGGATGAGCTTTTTGCGCCGACGCTCGGCACGCTTTGCCTTGAGCTTTGCATAGGCTTCTTCATCGGAGATATCGGTCGAATCGTCGAGACTCGTTTGGGGCTGCTTGGTGTCTGCAGCGCTTATAATCGGCAGGGTCTCGGTGGCATCTTGGGGCATGCGATCGGAATCGTCAGGACCCGGATTGATCGTGGGGACCTTGGACATAGCGTCTCCTTTATCGATATGGCTCCGATAAGTATATACGCCCGTCGCGATAGGCGGGCGTATAGAAGTTGCGGATGACGGTACTGTAAGTTTTGTCGCCGTGCTGTTTACTTGTTGTAGACGTTAGCTGCGTTACGAGTGCACGACCACGCAGAGGCCGACTTTGATGCGCTCGTGGAGCGACTTGGCATCGGCCAGGCGCAGGTTGATGCAACCGTGGCTGCCACACCACTTGTACGACTCGGCGTTATCGAAGCTCTTGTCGTTTTGCCAGGTGGCATCGTGGAAGCCGATCATGTTGCCCTCAAACGGCATCCAGTAGCTAACCGGGCTCTCGTATTTGGGCTTGCCGGTCTCGGGGTCCTTGGCACCGATGAGTTTGCTGGCGCCATCGTTGCTGTTGATCTGCCATACGCCCTCGGGGGTGGCGTCTTCGCCCGGTTTGCCGGAAATAAAGTTGGCCTCCCACACAATATTGCCGCTCTCGTCGTAGTAGCGCGCGTGCTGCTCGGACAGATCGACATCGACGTATGCCTTCCAGTCAGGCTCTCCCTTTGCGGTAAAGGTGTCGGCCTTCTGGGAGTACTTGATATCGATTTCGCCGGTCTGCTTGTTGTTAATGGCGTCTTCGACCTGCTTGGCGAGCGAGGTACTGTCGATGGACCAACCAAAGTCGCCGCCTTCGACGGCGCACTGCTTGCCATCGGCGCGCGTCCACCAGCGAGTGGAGCCCACGGTATTAAAGCCGTTGGCGAGCTCGGCTGCCCAGCTGCTGATCTGCGACGTATCGAGCGTGGGGTTGGCCGGATCGGCAAAGCTGATCCACTGCAACACGGAGCTGCCATCAACCTTGCCGGCATCCTCGCCGTTGAGCTTGAGGGTCACGTTGACGCCCAAGAAGTTGTTGGCGGCATCGCATGCGGCCTGAATCTGATCATCGGTCAGCGTTCCATTGAGCGGCTCATAGGCATCGTTGCCGAGCTTGGAAAGATCTACGGTCTCGGCCAGCGAGGCAAGCTCGAGCTCGGCATACTTAATGACATGCTCGCGGTTGAGTTTTTCGTTGGAGCGCGCCTTCTCGACGGTAAACTTGCCGGCCTGCTCGTCATAGGAGCTATTGGCCTCGAACGCGCCCGAACGCCCCTCGTTAAACTCGTCGATGGCGGCGCCCAGATCCTTCTCAAACTGCTTTTGGTCAAAGGTGTCGGAGAGCATGGACAGGTCGACGTCTTGATCAAGATCGACTTCGTTGGAGCTAGCGGTTGTTTTGGTCTTGCCGCTTAAGGATTCTACAAGGCGAACCGGCCATACAATGGCTTCGTTGCGGCTGATAATCTCTTTTGCGGCAGCTTCGCCGTCGACAATGGGCTCATCGGACTCGGGCTGATAGGTCCAGCTAAAGTCATCGCCTGTCACGGTGAGCTTATAGTGCTTCCAAGCCGAGTTGACCTTGGTGGCGGCAGACGAAGCGTTGGAGAACGAGACATCGACGCCGGCGATAGTGGTGTTGGGGTAGGCTACCTGCGAAAACGCTACAACGCCTACGATATAGACAATGACGATAAGACCCAGAACGACAAAGAGCGTCGTCTTTTTGCCCGACTTATTGTTCTCGGCGGGTTTGCGTGCGGGGCCGCGATCGCCTCGAGCGTGCGTGGGGGGCTGCTTGGGCGCATTGCCATTTGCCTGGCGCTGCTGATGCTGCTTGTTCGGACGTTGGGAAACGTTTGCCGCACCTCGCTGCTGACCGCGGCTCGGCGCGATAGGACGCGGCGACTGAACGCCGCCGGTGTGCCTGCTCGGCTGCTGCGGATCGGGAATCAGTTGAGTTCGATCGTTTTGCGACATCGTATGCATATCCTTCGGATTTCGCCTTGCGGCTCATCGTGTTTTTACTGGGCTTGCATTATAGCGATTACCCAGTTGTTTGTGGTATGGAAACGGTGGCATTCAAAAGAGGTGGGACATTTGTCCCACCTTCGAGTCTTTCTTTGTCGCTATCCGCACACACCGCATTTTGCACAGGCCGAAAGTGCGGCCGGAGCCTGCGCGATGCCACCCTTTGCCGTCTCGCGCAGCGTGGCCGGCAACGCGTGGCCCACGGAGAGCATGACGTGCGCCATCTGGTCAAACGGCACCAGGCTCTTGATACCGGCAAGTGCAAGCTGCGCCGAGCTAAATGCCGCGGCCACGCCGATGGCATTGCGGTTTTGGCACGGCACCTCCACGAGGCCGCCCACCGGGTCGCAGACCAGGCCCAGCAGGTTGCTCAGGGCGATGGAGCTGGCGTCGAGTGCCTGCTCAGGCGTGCCTCCGAGCATCTGCACCAGCGCGGCGGCGGCCATGGCGGCCGCGCTTCCCACCTCGGCTTGGCATCCGCCCTCGGCGCCGGCGACGCAGGCGCTCGTGGTGAGGTTGAGGCCGATGGCGGCGGCGCAGTAGAGGGCGTCCATGACTTGCTCATCGTCCAGTTGCAGATGGTCGGCGAGCGCCAGCACGCAGCCGGGCACGACGCCTGCGGAGCCGGCCGTGGGGGCGGCGACGATCACGCCCATGGTGGCGGAGCGCTCGAGCACGGCCATGGCGCGGGCCACGGCGTCGGTCTGGACGGCGCCCATCAGGCTTATGCTCAGATCGTTTCGGCTGGTGGCATCGACAAGCTTTGCCTCGCCGCCGATGAGGCCGCCGAGCGAGCGCTGTGGATTGGAAATGGGAGCTGTGGTTTCTTCGCGCATGACGTCGAGTACGCGGCGCATGGCGGCGATAGCGTGTGCCTCGCCGGTCAGACGTGCCTCGCGCACGGCCATGACGGCGCCGATGTTGAGCCTCAGTTCCTCGCACGCATCGAGCAGCTGCTCGCCGTCGTCGAAGATTTCCTTTGCCGAGACGCCGGGGGAGAGCGACGAGGCAGAACCGGGGAGCTCGATAAAGGTCGCGTAATCGACATTGTCGAGCTTGCGGAGCATGGGGACGACGGTGTCGTCGGGGGCGCCGTCGGTCTCAAAGACG
The DNA here is from genome assembly GCA_019414205.1 of Collinsella sp. GTDB lineage: Bacteria > Actinomycetota > Coriobacteriia > Coriobacteriales > Coriobacteriaceae > Collinsella. Next base: position 31,466 of record DXML01000006.1, read on the forward strand.
GAGTAGGCCTGGCCGCCCACTTCGGTGCGGTAGGTGCGGCAGAAGGCGATGTTCACATGGGCGTAGGCGAGCAGGTTGGTGAGCGCTGCGAGCACGCCGGGGACGTCCTGGTGCGCCACGAAGAGCGTGGAATACATGCCCGAGATGTCGACGCCGACGCCGTTAATGCGGCTGATGCGCATCTTGCCGCCGCCCAAGCTCTCGCCGCGGACCTGCGCCGTGGCGCCCGTGGCGTCGACCATATCGATGTCGACGGTGTTGGGGTGGATGGAGGCGTCGTCGCCCTTGATATCAAATGTGAAGTCGAGGCCCTGCTCGCGTGCGAGGTCGAAGGCCTGCTTGATGTTCTCGTCATCGGTGTCGAGGCCCAGGATACCCGCGACGAGTGCACGATCGGTGCCGTGGCCGCGGTAGGTATGGGCGAAGGAGTTCCACAGGCCAAAGGTGACCTTGGTGATGCGGCCTTCCAGCAGGCTGGCGGCAACTTGGGCGCAGCGCAGGGCGCCGGCGGTGTGCGAAGAACTGGGGCCGACCATGACGGGGCCCAAGATCTCGAATGCCGAGGTCGTAGCTAGTGTTTGTGGCTTGCCTGCCATATGCGCTCCTGTTCTATCCCGTCGTCCCGAGGGGCGGGGCATAAGGTCGCCTGCTCGGACAGTCCTGACTTGCACGGAGAGCACATTAAGTGCTCTCCGGCTCGTGCGGAACTCGCGATCGACCTTATGCCCCGCCCCTCGGGACTAAGGATACATGGTAGAGGCGCTCGTGCTGCAAAATTCATGAGCTGGTGACCTATTCTGCGTCCCAGGTCGGCTCATCTTCACCACCGGTTAATAAAAAAGAGGTACCGGTTGGTCCGGTACCTCTTTTGGTGCGTTTCGATTTGGCTGTAGCTTTTGCCGCTAGCTTACAGGCCGCAGGCTGCTTTGAGTTCTTCGACTCGGTCGGTATTCTCCCAGGTGAAGTCGGCGTCTTCGCGGCCGAAGTGACCGTAGGCTGCCGTCTTTTCGTAGATGGGGCGACGCAGGTCTAGGTCGCGGATGATTGCGCCCGGGCGCAGGTCGAAGGTCTTCTCGACGGCCTCGACGATCTTGTCCTCGGCAACATGCGCGGTACCGAAGGTGTCGACCATGATTGAGAGGGGCTTGGAAACGCCGATGGCGTAGGCAAGCTCGACTTCGCAGCGGTCGGCCAGACCGGCGGCGACCACGTTCTTGGCGACCCAGCGCGCGGCATACGCGGCGGAGCGGTCAACCTTGGTGCAGTCCTTGCCGCTAAAGGCGCCGCCGCCGTGACGGCCGTAGCCGCCGTAGGTGTCGACGATGATCTTGCGGCCGGTGAGGCCCGTGTCGCCCATGGGGCCGCCCACGACAAAGCGACCGGTGGGGTTCACGTAGATGTCCGCGTTGTCCCACGGCATGTTCTCGGCGGCCATGACCGGGGTGATGACGTGTTCGATGAGGTCGGCCTTGATCTTGCCCATGTCCTCAATCTCGGCGGCGTGCTGCGTGGAGATGACGATGGTCGTGACCTCCACGGGCTTGCCTTCCTCGTAGCGCACCGTGACCTGGGTCTTGCCGTCGGGGCGCAGGTAGGGCAGGGTTCCGTCATGGCGCACGGCAGCCAGGCGCTCGGCCAGGCGGCTTGCCAGGTAGTGCGGCATGGGCATGAGGGTCTTGGTCTCGTTGGAGGCATAACCGAACATCATGCCCTGGTCGCCGGCGCCGATCAGGTCGATCGGGTCGGTGGTAGCGCCGGTCTGGGTCTCGAAGGACTCGTCAACGCCTTGGGCGATATCGGGCGACTGCTCGTGGATGAGGCTCATAACGCCGCAGGTGTCGCAGTCAAAACCGAACTTGGCGCGGTTGTAGCCAATGCGGCGGATGACGCCGCGGGCGATTTCCTGTACGTCGACGTAGGCCTGGGTGCGAATCTCGCCGGCGACGATGACGGTGCCGGTGGCCACGAGGGTCTCGCAGGCGCAGCGGACGTTCTCCACGTTGGCAGGCACGCCGTTGGGGGCGATGTAGCCCTGCTCCTGGAGCTCTATTTCTTTGGCGAGGATTGCGTCGAGGACGGCGTCACTGATCTGGTCAGCGATCTTATCGGGATGACCTTCGGTCACCGACTCCGACGTAAAAACAAAGGACCCGTGTTGGGGTGGGATGGAACGAAGTTCTTCTGACATGATTGTCCTTTCAAAAACGTGTCCCGGCGACCGTTACCATTCCGCCGGGCTCTCTATGCAAGGGCACATCATAGCGCGTAAATCAAACATTCACACCCTTTCCGCACCTACTCATTGGGGACAGACTTAAATGACCAGTCGGGTGCTCATTGGGTAGTCATTTAAGTCTGTCCCCAATGAGTGGGTCGGTGCCCTTTGTGCGGAGGTTGCTTTGATGCTTTATACTGATGCGGTTAGACATCCATCCTGCAATCGAGGAGATTTCCATGGCATCAGACGTTCGCGTCCGCTTTGCACCCTCACCGACGGGCAAGCTGCACATCGGCGGCGCCCGCACCGCTATCTATAACTGGGCTTTCGCCCGCGCAAACGGCGGCACGTTCATTCTGCGCATCGACGACACCGATCCCACCCGTTCCACCGACGAGAATACGCAGATCATCCTGCGCGCCATGCGTTGGCTGGGCCTGGATTGGGACGAGGGTCCCGAGGTGGGCGGCGACTATGGCCCCTATGCCCAGACCGAGCGCCTGGACCTGTACAAGCAGGCCGCCCAGAAGCTTTGGGACGAGGGCAAGGCCTATCCCTGCTTCTGCACCAAGGAGCAGCTCGACGCCGACCGCAAGGCCGCGCAGGAGCGTAAGGACCCCTTCCAGGGCTATCAGCGCCGTTGCCGCGATCTTGATCCCGAGGAGGCCCGCCGTCGCATCGAGGCCGGCGAGTCCTATGTCCTACGCATCAAGGTGCCCGAGGACCGCGGCGACGTCGTCATTCACGATGCCGTCCACGGCGAGGTGACCTTCGACGCCAAGGAGCTCGACGACTTTGTCATCTTCCGCTCCGATGGCACGCCCACGTACAACTTCGCGACCGTCGTCGACGACGCCATGATGAAGATCACCCATGTCATCCGCGGCGACGACCACCTCTCCAACACCCCGCGCCAGGTCATGGTCTACGAGGCCCTCGGCGCGCCCGTGCCCACGTTCGCCCACATCTCCATGATCCTGGGCGCCGACGGCAAGAAGCTCTCTAAGCGCCACGGCGCCACCTCGGTGGAGGAGTACCGCGACGCCGGTTACCTGTCCGACGCCTTCGTCAACTACCTGGCGCTGCTCGGCTGGTCGCTCGACGGCGAGACCACGATCATCCCGCGCGATGTCCTGGCCAGCAAGTTCTCGCTCGACCGCATCTCCAAGAACCCGGCGACCTTCGATCCCAAGAAGCTCGATTGGGTCAATGCCGAGTACATCAATGGTATGTCCGATGCTCAGTTTGCCGACGAGATCATGGTCCCCGAGCTGCACGAGGCCGGCATGATCGAGGGCAACGTCGAGTATGGCGAGGATTGGATCGATGCGCTTGCCGCCATCGTCAAGCCGCGCACCAAGATGCCGGCCGACGCCGTGACCGTCGCCGCTCCCATCTTTGCTACGGCCGAGACGCTCGAGTATGACGAGAAATCCGTTAACAAGGGCCTGGCCAAGGAGGGTATGGGTTCCATTCTGGACGCCGCCAAGGCCGCGCTCGAGGGCGTGGACGATTGGACTGCCGAGGTCATCGACGCCGCGCTTGAGCCGCTTCCCGAGCAGATGGACCTCAAGAAGCGCGTGGTGTTCCAGGCCGTGCGCGTCGCCGTTTGCGGCAACATGGTGAGCCCTCCGCTGGGCGAGACCATGGCGCTCGTCGGCCGTGACGACTGTCTGGCGCGTATCGACCGCGCCCGCACGATGGCGCTGTAGTCGCTGCGCAAACGTTTGTATCCGAGCCCCGTTCACCCCGAGCGGGGCTCTTGTTTCTGTACCGATGAGTGGGTTGCTGGGACAAAATAATCAGTAGTGTTTGTCCCATGTTCGAGTGACGCAACAAGCTCGACACTCGTATCGGCCATGGGACAAACTCTACTGATTATTTTGTCCCACCCCTTTCAGGTCCGTTCGTTAGAGGTGGTGTATGGCTCAACAACTGTCGCTGTTTGGTTCGCCGGAACCGGAGGAGGCTCTGGTGAAGCTCATGCCTGCCGCTGCCTCGGCTCAGCCTAAGCCTGCACCTGAGCCCATCGCTGCCTACGCGAGCGTGGTTCTCGACATTCCTACCCGAGCGCTGTCCGAGCCATTCGCCTACTGCATTCCCCAGTCCCTTGCCAACGAGGCGCAGATCGGATCTACGGTCCTGGTTCACTTTGGTAACCGTGCCGCCGCGGGCTATGTCGTCGACATTGCGCCTGATTTGGGCGATCTGCCGGGCAACAACGCCCTCGACCCCGTGCGCATCAAGCCCATCGAGGCCATCCTCAGCAAACCGCTCTTTACCGCCGAAGCCGCCCGCATCGCACGTTGGATGAGCCGCGAGTATGTCGCGACGCTTTCCGAGTGCCTGCGCCTGTTCTTGCCTCCGGGTGGCAGCCCGCGTGTGGTCAAGGGCGACGACGGCGTGTGGACGGTTGAACGTCCAGCCGTCAAACCCATCCAAAACCGCTGGGTGATGCTTACGCCCGAAGGCTTTGACTACACGCCACCCAAGACCGCGGTCCGCCAGCGCCAACTCATCGAGGCGCTCCAGTGTGGTCCTGTCACGACGCGCGACCTCAACCTTCTCTATAACAGTATGTCGGCGACCATCAAGGCGCTCGAAAAACGCGGCGTCGTGGTGGTGGAGGAACGCCGTGCGTGGCGTGGCTGCAGCGAGCAGACCACGCTGTCCTCGGCAAGCGGCAAGGCGCCGGTCTCCCTTACCAACGGCCAGCAGCAAGCGCTTGCTCAGATCGAGCGCGCCCGCCTTGACGCCCATGGCGACGTGGTGCTGGTTGACGGCGTCACCGGCTCCGGCAAAACCGAGGTTTACCTCTCCGCTATCGAGCGCGTGCTCGCGGCAGGCCGCTCTGCCTGCGTGCTCGTGCCCGAGATCTCGCTGACGGCCCAGACCGTCGGCCGCTTCCGCTCGCGCTTTGGCGAGACGGTCGCCGTGTTCCATTCGCGTCTATCTGCTGGCGAGCGCCTGGACCAGTGGGATATGGTCGCCAGCGGTGCGGCCCGCGTGGTCGTCGGCGCTCGCTCGGCGCTCTTTTGCCCGCTCAGCGACTTGGGCCTCATCATCATCGACGAGGAGCACGAGACCAGTTACAAGCAGGGCTCCAGTCCGCGCTACCACGCGCGCGAGGTGGCGGCCGAGATGGCGCGCCGCTACCGCTGCCCACTCGTGCTGGGCTCGGCCACGCCTTCTGCCGAAGCGCTCGACCGCTGCCGTCGCGGAACGTACGGCGGTGCCACGTGGACGCGCGTCGAGATGCCCGAACGCCCGGGGCACGCGGTCCTGCCCACGGTTCGCATTGCCGACCTGCGCCGCGAGTTTTCGCACGGCAGCCGCTCAATGTTCTCTAAACCGCTGATGGAAGGCCTGGAGCGCGTTGTAGAGCGGCGCGAGAAGGCCGTGCTGCTGCATAACCGCCGCGGCTTTGCGCCGTTCCTGATGTGCCGCGAGTGCGGCTGCGTCCCCACCTGCAACCACTGCTCCACCGCCCTTACGTATCACGAGCGCACGCACACGCTGCAATGTCACACATGCGGATCCTCCTGGCGCGTGCAGCCGTATCCCGCGCCCACGAGTCGTTGCCCCAAATGTGGTAGTCGCTACCTTGCAAAAATGGGTCTGGGCACGCAGCAGATCGAGGACGCACTGCACCAGATGCTGCCCGAGGACGTCGCCATCATCCGCATGGATGCCGATTCCACGCGCGGCAAGGATGCGCACAAAAAGCTGCTCGAGCAGTTCGATGCCGCCGATTGCGCGGTGCTGCTGGGCACCCAGATGATTGCCAAGGGCCTCGACTTTCCCGAGGTCACGCTTGTGGGCGTGGTCAATGCAGACTTTGCGTTAAAGCTGCCCGATTTTAGAGCAGGGGAGCGCGCCTACGATCTGCTGGAGCAGGTCGCGGGCCGTGCCGGTCGCGGCGATCGTCCCGGCGAGGTCATCATCCAGACCTACCTGCCCGAGGATCCGGTCATTCGTGCCGTCGCTGAGCACGACCGTTCGATCTTTACCGACTACGATCTGGACCAGCGCCGCGACGCGCTGTACCCGCCGTTTGTTCGCCTGGTCAACATCTTGGTGTGGTCGGCGAACCGAGACGACGCGCAGGACTACATTGGGCGCATCGCTAAGCTCCTCAAGCGTCGCTGGCATGCCGCCGCTCCCGATTTTTTGCGGGCAGGGAGTGCCGTGCCGCAGGTGCTGGGCCCGGCTTCGTGTGTAATCGAGAGAGCCAAGGACCGTTACCGCTTCCATCTGCTTGTGAAGTCGCCCGTGGGGTACCATGTCTCTGATGATATCGACGCCTGCCTCAAAGAGGTGGGCTCCGTGCGCGGCGTGAGCGTGAGCGTTGACGTCGACGCCTATGATTTGATGTAACAACCTGAAAGGATGGCCATGGAAGCCAACGGAATCGTACTGTCGCCCGACCCTCGTTTGCGCCAGGAGTGTGCCGTCATCGAGGAGATCACCCCGGCGATCGAGGCGCTTGCCGAGAAGATGAAGAAGATGATGTTCGACAACGGCGGCTGCGGCCTGGCTGCTCCGCAGATCGGCGAGCTTATTCAGCTCGTCACCATCGACTGCGACTACAGCGACAAGAACGACTACGACCCCTACGTGCTCATCAACCCTGTCATTGTTGAGCAGAGTGACCATCTGGTGCCCTTTAGCGAGGGCTGCCTTTCCATCCCTGGCATTAGCTGCGAGATCGAGCGTCCCGACCATGTCGTCGTCGAGGCGTACGACTTGGACGCTAACCTGATTCGCTACGAGGCTACGGGCGACCTGTTCTGCGTGTGCCTACAGCACGAGATCGATCACCTGCATGGCAACACTATGTTCGAGCGACTGAAGCCGATGCAGAGGATCAAGGCAGTCAAGGAGTACCAGGACGCCCTGGCCCGCGGCGCTCGACCGGGCGAGACGGAGTAGGTTAATTGTCCGTCCCTGGGATGGGGCCCACACATATCATCCCGTGCTCAAACATTCTCGCTTTGCTGCGAAACTGCGCGCGGGACGATATGTGTGGGCCCCATCCCAGGGACTACGTTGTCGCTCTTCGTTTCGCCCGGGTGCCGTCGGGCCAGGGAGGGGCGTCTTCGCTGATAGGTGCTTTGTTGGGAGGGCTGCTTTTATGCGGCTCTTTCTTTGTTTTTGGGTATATTTGTTTCTGTTGAACTATTCTTGCGGCTGGGCGCGCTTGCGACCTAGAACGCTTTTTTGTAGCCGTCTCGGCTCGTTATTGAGAGGAGACTAACTTTTATGCGTATTGTGTTTATGGGTACGCCTGATTTTGCTGTGCCTTCTTTGACTTCGCTTGTTGAAGCTGGGAATGAGATTGCGCTTGTTGTTACTCGTCCTGATGCTGTTCGTGGGCGTGGTAAGAAGCTTGAGCCGTCTCCTGTTAAGGCTAAGGCGCTCGAGCTTGGTTTACCTGTTGTTGAGGCTAATCGTATGACGCCTGAGGTTGTTGAGGTGCTCCAGGCTGCCCAGGCTGATATTTTCTGTGTGGCTGCCTATGGTTGCATTTTGCCCGATGAGGTGCTGCATATGGCGCCGCTTGGTATTGTGAATGTTCATGCTTCGCTGCTGCCTCGTTGGCGTGGGGCTGCTCCTATTCAGCGTGCCATTCTTGCTGGTGATGAGATTGCTGGCGTTTCTATTATGCGCATTGGGCATGGCGTGGATACCGGCGCCTATTGTGCGCAGGCCTCGACCTCGGTTGCCGGTAAGCATGCCGAGGCGCTGACTTTGGAGCTCGCTGAGCTCGGCGGCAAACTGCTTGCCGATACGCTTCCTTCTCTTGCCGATGGCACCGCCGTGTGGATCGAACAGGATGAGTCGCTCGTCACTCATGCTGCCAAGATTTCTAAGCAGGAAATGCGCTTGGATCCGCAAATGGCGGCGCTTGATTGCGTGCGTCATGTGCTGGCCTCTTCCGATACCGCGCCTGCTCGTTGCGTGATTGCCGGCAAGACCGTGCGTGTGCTCGATGCTGCGGCGGCTGATGTGTCGCTTGGCGAGGGTCAGGTTCTCGTTCAGGCTAAGCGTGTTTACCTTGGCCTTTCCGATGGCTCGGTTGAGTTGCTCGAGGTTAAGCCTGATGGCAAGCGTGCTATGGCCGCTTCTGCTTGGGCTGCTGGCCTGCAGGGTGCCGATCTTTCGTGGGGTGTTTTGTCATGAGCAAGCTGTCTCCCGCGCGCAAGCTTGCGCTCGATGTGCTGATGGAGGCCGATCGCCGCGGCATGTATGCACGCGACGTGCTGTCCTCTCGCGCATCGGCCAAGGCTATTGACCAGCGCGATTCCGCTTTTGCCGCCCGCTTGGCGCTGGGTGTTGCCGCCACGCAGGGTATTTTGGACGAGCTGCTCGACCAGTTTCTCGTTAAGCCTAAAAAGGTTGCGCCGCGTGTTCGTATGGCGCTTCGTATCTCGGCCTTCGAGATGCTCTATCTGCATACGCCGGGCCGCATCGCCGTTAGTCAGGGGGTTGAGCTCGTTCGCAGTGGTGCTAAGTCCGCCGCTGGCTTGGCCAATGCTGTACTGCATAAGGTTGCAGACAATGTTGAGGACTTTGCTACTGCGTCCGATGTGGATGAGTCTGAGCGACGCTTGGTTCGTCTGTCGCGCCTGATGGGTCTTCCTCGCTGGCTGTGCGCTCGCATTATGGCTTCGTTTGACACTCCAGAGGGTGCGCTCGGCTTCGCCGGCAATCTGGCGCCCGCGCCGCTCGCTTTGCACGAGAACGCCTTTGCAACCAAACCTGATCCGTACCTATCGCAGCTTGTGGCGCCTGTGTTCCCTGGCTGTCATGCTCCGGTCGATGCTCAGGTTACGGTTGCGTCGGGCGTATTTGAGCGTGCTGCTGCCGTGGCCTCGGACCTTAACGCCCAGCTTATCGCCACAGCTGCCACGCGCCCTGGTAGCTGCCTTGAGATTGGTGCCGGCCGTGGCACCAAGACCTATGTGATGATGTGCCAGGCCAAGCGTGCGGGCTATGAGCGTCAGCATACGGCGCTCGATCTGCATGATCGCAAGTGCGATCTGAATCTCGCTCGTCTGCATAAGGCCGGTATTCAGGGCGTTCGCACGGTTTCGGGTGATGCCTGCGAGCTTGATGAAGTGCTCACATCGTTTGATGCCATGCTTGGCGAGCCGGTTAAGTTCGACACAGTCTTTATCGATGCGCCGTGCTCTGGCACCGGAACCATGCGTCGTCATCCAGAGATCCCGTGGCGCCTGACCGAAAAGGATGTGACGGTTGAGCTGCCCATGCTGCAGCTGACGATGCTCAAAGAGGCTGCTGCCCGCGTGGCTGCCGGCGGCGAGCTCATCTATGCGACGTGCTCGGTCTTCGACGAGGAGAACACGCAGGTGGTGGACGCTTTCCTGAACTCTCCCGAGGGTGCCAGCTTTAGCGTGGCACCGCTTTCCGAGGCGCAGATCCTGCAACTCCCCGAGTTCGATCAGGCCAAGAAGCTCGTCTCCGTACGCCAAAACGCTCGAGGCTTCTTCCAAAGCGTGCCGGTAAACGCCGACTCCTACGATGGCCACTTTTGCGCCCGCCTGGTCCGCAAGTAACGACTAAGTTGCGGTGAAATAGGGATTGAATAGCGGCTTCTGCCCGCTAAACAGTCCTTATTTCACCGTAACTCATAAGGAAACCTGGGCAGCTAAAGAATCAGCCCCGCGATTGGTGTTGGTCGCGGGGCTGATTGGTTTCTAGTGGCTGTGCGGGCAGTTGGCGCAGCAGCCGCTGGTGGCGCTGGTGCTGGAGCCGCCGCTTCGCTGGTCGGTGTTGTAGAAGCCGCTGCCCTCAAACTTGATGCCGCTAGCCGAGAACGTCTTGGCCGCCGGGGCACCGCAGCTCGGGCACACGACCTCGGGAGTCTCGGACATGGGATGCTCAACCTCAAACACGTTGCCGCAGCTCGAGCACTTGTAATCGTAGCGCGCCATAATACTTCCTTTTCAGCACAAAGCGGGCAGATTACTCTGCCCGCAAAAATTCAAACGTCTGTAACTGTACCCTATATCGGGGGTTTTATCACGCTTCGCCCCAGAATCTATGCGTGTTGCGCAGGAGCTGTGCGGTTTTGCCCTCAGCGGCCGCAACGTCGGCCTCGTCAGCCTGCCAGGTCCAGTTGCCCGTGGCCACGCCCGGTACGTTCATGCGCGTGTCGTCGCCAAGCCCCAGCACGTCCTGCAGCGGCATCATCACCAGGGGAGCGTCGCTTGTCAGCGCGTCGCTCATCAGCTTGGCTGCCACCTCAACACCGCTCGGCTCGTCGCCGCCCGCAAAGGAGCGCGTGCACCAACCGGCGAGCGTCGACGTGTCGTGCGTTGAGGTGTACAGAATCTTGCCCGGCGTGGGTTGCACGCCGTTGCGGACGTCGTAATCGCTAAACTCCAGTACGTCCATACCAGGGAAGCCGCAAGTCGAAGCCATGGCGCGAACGCCGGGCGTCAGGTAGCCCAGGTCCTCGGCGATAAAGTTGAGCGGCCCCAGCTCGTCATAGGCGGTCTGGAACAGGTCCTTGCCCGGGCCTGCCAGCCAACGCCCTTCGGCGCAAGCCTTGCCAGCGGGGATACTGAAGTAGCTGTGGAAGCCCAGGAAGTGATCCAGACGCACGCGGTCGTAGAGCGAGAACGCACGACGTAGGCGATCCATCCACCAGCTATAGCCGTTCTGCTTCATGTGGTCCCAGCGGAACGTCGGGTTGCCCCACACCTGACCCTCGGGCGCAAAGTTGTCGGGCGGCGCACCGGAGATCTCGATTGCCTTGCCGGTATCGGATAGCCAGAAGTTCTCGGGTTCGCTCCACGCATCTGCCGAATCGTCGGACACGTACATAGGAATATCGCCGATGACCTCGATGCCCCTCTTGTGCGCGTAGTTCATGAGCTCGCACCAGGCTAGGTCAAAGCGGTACTGCATGTACGCCTGCAGCTCTGCCTCATCGTGGAAACGCTTGTCGTCAATCAGGTGCTCGTTGTAGCGCGCGACATCCGCCGGCCAATCGTGGCGCGACTCGCCCTCAAAGTACTTCTTAACGGCCGTGTAGACGCAGTATTTCTCGAGCCAATCGGCGTTGCGATGTTTAAACGCGGTGTAGAGCGGATCGGCATCTTCGCCGCCACGGGCCTTCCAAGTCTCAAAGTCGGCCGCCAGCTCCTCTTGGCTCTCGGGCAGCAGGTCAATATTGCCCGCAAAGGCCGAAGGCCCGGCGTAAGGGGAGCGGAAGAAGTCCGTTGGGTTGACAGGCAGGACCTGCCAGTAGCGCATGCCCATAGCGGACAGATGGTCGATAAAGCGACGCGTGGGTGCGCCGATCGTGCCGGGCTTGCCGTCATCGGTCGGTACCGAGGTGATATGGCACACAACGCCCGCGCCGTGATCGAGCGGCTCCTGCAGGCGCTGCTCGGCATGGTGATAGATGATCGACGAGCCCAGTGGATATAAATCGAGCGTGACCGTGCCGTTGTGGATCTCGCACTCGTGACCGCTGATCACGTCACTCGCGCATTCGGCGAGCGCCGGAATCGTCACGCGGTGCGAATTGCGCAGACTACGGTTGATGATAACCGTCGCGGACTCGCCATCCTTGCCCGTGCGGTTGTATGCCAGCACCTCGTCGTTGAGCGCGAAGGCCTTGATCTCGCCGTCGATCATAAACGGCAGTGCGCGGCGTACGGCGGAGGCGTTTTTGACAATAGCCAGCGTGTCGAAGTCGTGCAGTTGGTCCTTGGTCGGCAGGGTGCGGCGGTTGCCCGGATCGGTTAGACCCTCCAGGCCGTATTCGTCGCCGTAGTAGATCGAAGGCACGCCGGGGAAGGTCATCTGCATGAGCGTGGCGAGCCAAAAACGGCTCTTGGCCAGGCCCATCGAGTTCTCGTCCAGGCGCCATTTGCTGCGCTCGCACTCGGGCAGCTGCGACTCGTCGGGGCCGCCGCCGAGCACCGAGATAATGCGCGGACGGTCGTGGCTCGAAAGTAGATTAAGCGCGCAAGACAGGGCCTCACGCGGATAGTTCTCTCGGAGGGTCTCGATATCTTCAGCAGCTTGGTAAGCGTTTTTGTAGCCCATCAAAAAGCCGATGACCATGTCGCGGAAGGGGTAATCCATAGCCGAGTCGAGCTCGGAGCCTTGTAGGTAGCGACGCAGATGACCGTAGCTGATCTTGTTGGAGGCGTCTTCCCAGACTTCGCCGAGCAACAGTGCATCAGGCTTTTCGGCAAGTACTGCCTTTTTGATCTCGGCCAGGAAGTCGTCGGAAAGCTCGTCAGCGACGTCCAGGCGCCAGCCATGAGCGCCGGCACGTAGCCATTTACGGATCACGCCGTCCTTGCCCAGAAGCCGCTCGCGTACCAGCTCGGAGCTCTCATTGATGGCGGGCATGTTGCCCACGCCCCACCAGCAGTCGTACGAGCCGTCCTCGTGGAAATAAAACGCATCGCGCCACGGCGAGTCCTTGCTCTGCCACGCGCCCACGCCGGGGTAGTTGCCGTAGCGGTTGAAATAGATGGAGTCGTCACCCGTATGGTTAAAGACGCCGTCCAGGATGATGGAGATACCCAGCTTCTCGGCTGCCTGGCACAGCTCGGTAAAGTCCTGCTCGGTGCCCAGGATTGGGTCGATCTTGGTGTAGTCGGCCGTGTCGTAGCGGTGGTTGCTCGCGGCTTCAAAAATGGGGTTGAGGTAGATGGCTGTAAATCCCAGCTCGGCGATGCGAGGCAGGTCTTCCTGGATGCCCTTGAGCGACCCGCCGTAGAAGTCCCAGGTTTTGATGGAGCCGTCCTCGGCGCGCTCGTACACGGGCGGCTCGTTCCAGTCCTCGACCATCCGGCGCTGTATGCCCTTGCGCGGTTTTTCGACCTCGGCCAGCGTGCGCTCGCGCCAGTTTTCGTCGCGGGCATAACGGTCGGGGAAGATCTGGTACACCATGCCGCGCTCGTACCAGGTGGGGCGGTTCTCGCGGTGCTTATAGACGGTAATCTGGAAGGACGGAACCTCGGCGTAGTCGTAAGTTACGCCCTCGCCACCGGTGCGGCCTTGCGGTGCGCCCAGACGAACCTCGGGCTGGCCCTCGATATTGCAGATAAAGCTGTACCAGATAAGACAGGGCTCGGTACACTCAAGCTCTACGGTAAATATGCCGTCGCCTTCGTGCGTCATGGGATACCGAGACTCACCGATCTCATCGACCCAGGTGCGCAACGTAAGCGTTGCCTGGTTGGGATCGGCATCCTCCAAGATCACCGAGAGCGAAACGGAAGTTCCTGTGGTCACAGCGCCAAACGGAGTGCGAAACTGCGGCAGACGGCTGTTGTGTATCAATCTCATAATACGGTCCAGTTCAATAGAATCACGGCCTGCGGGCCATGGCTTTACGCACATGTTGTAACTATATCTTTTGTACACAGGCTGTATAAACAACATCCGTTTACCATCGGCGAACGGTTGTCCTAGAAAATCGTTTTACCACTACCTACAGAGAAGGGGCGCCCGGTTGGAGCGCCCCTTGCTTAGGGTTTGATGAGGTTTTGAATCGTCTGTATGCTAGCGGCGCTTGCGGGTGGCCGTTGCCTTGCGGACGGAGGTCTTCTTGGTCGGAGCCTTTTCCTCGGTCGCGGCGACGGGGGAGACCGGGGCCTTCTTGGCGGGCTCGGCCTTTGCCGTAGCCTTCGGAGCGGTCTTGACCTCAGCGGCCTTTGGCGCCGGCTTGGCCTTTACTGCAGGCTTGGCCTCGGCCTTAGCCTCTGCCTTGGGAGTTGCGGCCTTTGCCGTGGACTTCTTGGCCGTCGTCGTTGCGCGCTTGCGCGTGGTGGTCTTGGCGGTCGGCTTGGCCTCGACAGCTGCCTCGGCCTTGGGCTCGGCGGCCGTTTCCTCGACCTTGACGGCGGGCTTTGCGGCAGCCTTCGGAGCGGCCTTTGTCACAGTAGCCTTGGCGGCCGTCGACTTCGTTGTCGTGGTCTTCTTGGCAGCTGTTGCCTTCTTGGCAGTCGTGGTCGTCTTCTTGGCAGCGGTCTTTGCCGGAGCCTTGGCGGCCGGTTTGGCCTCAGCGACCTCGGCCTTTACCTCGGGAGCGGCTTCGGCGGCCTTCTTGGCAGCTGCGGTGGTGCGCTTGCGCGTGGTCGTTGTCTTGGCAGCCGTTGTTTTAGTCGCGGCGGCCTTGATCGTCGTAACCTTCTTAGCGGTCGTCTTACGGGTCGTGGTCTTCTTAGCTGCGGGCTTTGCAGCGGGCTTGACCTCGTCCTCTGCCTCAAGAGCAACCTCAGCCTTCACCTCAGGCTCGGCCTTTGCGGGCTCGGCCTCAACCGGCTTCTCCTCGGCTTTGGGCTCCTCAGCGGCCACCGGCTCAGCAACAGCCTCAGGCTCGTCGACAACAGCCACCGGACGCTCAATCTCCGGATGCATAAAGAAGTACAGGTCCAGATACTTGTCGGCCGAGCGCGTCCAGCTAAAGTCCTGGCTCATGGCCTGCGTGACCAGCTGGTTCCAGGCGTCGCGGTTATCCCAGAACAGACGCGCCGCGCGGAACACCGCGTCGCCCATCTCGTCGCCGTTAAAGTTGGTAAACGAGAAGCCCGTACCCTCGCCGGTAAACTCGTTGTACGGCTGCACGGTGTCCTTCAGGCCACCGGTCTCGCGCACGATGGGCAGGGTGCCGTAGCGCATGGCGATGATCTGCGACAGGCCGCAGGGCTCAAACTTCGAAGGCATAAGGAACATGTCGGCAGCGGCATACATACGCTGCGACAGCGCAGGATCAAACTCGATGCGCGCGGCCATGGTGCCGGGGTACTTGTCCTGGAAGTAGCGTAGACCGTCCTCGTAGTCGCGGTCGCCGGTGCCCAGCACCGCCACCTGCACGCCGCCGGCCAGAATGCGGTCGAGCGCGTACATGACCAGGTCCATGCCCTTCTGGCGCGTCAGGCGCGTGACCATCACCATGAGCGGGCGGTCGTCGCGAACCTCGAGCCCCAGTTCCTCCTGCAGCTTTGCCTTGCATACGGCTTTGCCGGCACGGTCCTCCACGGTGTAGTTGGCGGCAATGCGCTTGTCGGTCGCCGGGTCAAAGCCCGCCACATCAATGCCATTAAGGATGCCTTGCAGCGCGTACGAGCGCTCGCGCAGCACGCCGTCCAGGCCCTCGCCAAACTCGGGCGTCTGGATTTCGTTGGCATAGGTGGGGCTCACTGTGGTGATGGCATCGGCATAGCGCAGCGCGCCCAGCATGTAGTTGATGCTGCAGGCATCGCAACGCAGCTGCGAGGCGGCCGCCGGAATATGCGCCACACCCAGGATGTCCTCCATCACGGTGTCGCTAAACTGGCCCTGGAACGCCACGTTGTGGATCGAGAACACGGTCTTGACGCGGTCGTACAGCGGCAGGCCCTGGTAGAACTCGCGCAAGAACACGGGCGCCAGTGCCGTCTGCCAGTCGTTGCAGTGCAGGATGTCGCACTCAAAGCCGGCCGGCAGGTGCTGCAGGCTCTCGGTAATGGCCTTAGAGAAGAACGCAAAGCGCTCACCGTCATCAAAGAAGCCGTACGGATAGTCGCGCGCAAAGTAGCGCTCGTTGTCGATGAACATATAGGTGACGCCGTCGTACTCGAGCTTCTCGAGTCCGCAGTACTCATTGCGCCAGCCCAGGCTCACGTAAAAATCGGAGAAGTGCTCCATCTGTGCCTTGTACTCGTCCTTGATGGTGGCGTACTTGGGCACCATCACGATGACTTCGGCGCCGGCGCGCACAAGCGCCGCAGGCAGCGAGCCTGCCACGTCGCCCAGGCCACCGGTCTTTACAAACGGTGCGCACTCGGCCGAGGCAAACACGATCTGCATCTTTTTGCTGGAATCTGCCATATTGTCTCCCATGTTGCAATTCGAGAATAGCCGCCTGGCGCTAACCGGGCGGCTATTCTGCATGTTACGAGCGATGTTGCGGTGCCAACGTTAACGTACGATGGTGGTGTCGGAAGTTAACGGAGCCTTGCCCAGCACCAGGATGTTCTCGGGCGTGCCGCGAAGCTCGGTGTTGGTGGGAACCACGTTGTTCTTGTCCAGGATGGCGTTCTCAACGCGTGCGCCGCTCTTGATGATGCAGCTCTGGTTGATGATCGAGTTGGTCACCGAAGCTCCTTCCTCGACCACGACGCCGCGTGACAGGATCGAGTTGCGCACGGTGCCCTTGATGATGCAGCCGGCCGAGATGATCGAGTTGCACGCGTGGCTGCCGGTCGCATAGCGCGAAGGCGGCACGTCGTGGGCCTTGGTCAGGATCGGGCGCTCGGGGTCAAAGAGCTGGTCGGCCACGGTCTGGTCGAGCAGGTCCATGCTGCGGCGATACAGCGACTTCTCGCTAAACACGCCCACGACCTCGCCCTTGTACTCGTAGCTGCACACGTCGATGTTGCCAAAGTCGCCCTGGAGTGCCTCGAGCAGGTCCAGATAGTCGGCGGCCTGGTAGTGGTCGATAATCTCGAGCAGCGTCTCGCGGTTGACGATGCAGCAGTCCATGGACGCGTTGTCGCCGTACACGACGCCGGCGCTCACGCCCGTCAGGCGACCGTTCTCGTTAATCTCGAGCTTGGTCTCGTCATCGACGTTGCGCGTGGCCTTGCAGTACACCACGGTCATCTGGGCACCGGAGTTCTCGTGCGCCTCGATGATGGTGTTGAGGTCCATGTTAAAGATGATGTTGGTGCCCATCATCACGACATAGGGCTTCTCCGAGCGCTGGAACAGCGTCTTGTTGGAGATGATGTCGCGCAGCAAGAAGCGCATGCCGCCCTTGGTGGTGCCATACGCGTTGCCGGGGACCATGAACAGGCCGCCCTTCTTGCGGTCCAGGCCCCAGTCCTTGCCCGAGCCCACGTGGTCGATCAGCGAGCGGTAGTTACCCGGCATGACGACGCCGACGGTCTTAATGCCGGCATTCATCATGTTGGACAGCGGGAAGTCGATCAGGCGGTAGCGGCCCAAAAACGGAACGGACGCGATGGGGCGGTCCTTGAGCAGGACACTGCCGTAGGACGAAGAGTAGTTAGCGGTGATATAACCGATGGCCTTGCGATTGATCATCGGATCATTCCCCCTTCCCGATAACGACGTCATTTCCAACGACGGCCGTATCCTTGGTGGTATCGACAGAGCCGAGCTTCACGCCCTCTTCGACCGTGGAGTTCTCGCCCAAAATAGCGCGGCAGATGTGCGCGCCGCTCTTAACGTGCGCACCCGGCAGCAGCACGGAGTCCTCGACCACGGCGCGCTCCTCGATGATGACATCGGTCGAAAGGATCGAGTGGCGAGCGGTGCCGTAGATCTTGCAGCCGTTGGAGACCAGGCAGTCGTCCAGGCGGCCGTCAGGGCCAATGTAGTGCGGCGGACGCGTGGTGATGTTGGACATGATGGGGAAGTTCTTATCGAACAGATCGAACTCGGGGTTGTTACCCAGCAGGTCCATCGAGGTCTCATGGAAGCTGGCGATGGTGCCGACGTCCTTCCAGAAGCCGTGGAACTCATAGCTGTACAGGCGCTTGTTCTCACCGAGCAGCTTGGGGATGATGTCCTTGCCAAAGTCGTGGCTCGAGCGCTGGTCCAGAGCGTCCTCCTCGAGCGCCTCGATCAGCACGTCGGCCGAGAAGATGTAGATGCCCATGGACGCGAGGTTCGAATCGGGCTTCTCGGGCTTCTCGGTGAACTTGGTGATGCGGCCGTCTTCGGGGTCGGTGGTCAGGATGCCAAAGCGGCTGGCCTCCTCCCACGGCACGGGCATAACGCTCACCGTGAGGTCGGCGTTGTTCTCAATGTGCGTCTTGAGCATCTTGCGGTAGTCCATGCGATACAGGTGATCGCCCGAAAGAATCAGGACGTACTTGGGGTCGTTGGCCTTGATGTAGTCGAGGTTCTGCGTAATGGCGTCGGCCGTGCCCGCATACCAGGCGCCGCCGGTCTGCGTCTCGTACGGCGGCAGGATCGACACGCCGCCGTCGCGGCTGTCCAGATCCCACGCCTCGCCGGATCCCACGTAGGCATGCAGCAGGTAGGGACGGTACTGCGTCAGAACGCCCACCGTGTCGATGCCCGAGTTGGAGCAGTTGGACAGCGAAAAGTCGATAATGCGGAACTTGCCACCAAAGCTAACCGCCGGCTTAGCGATCTTTTGGGTGAGTGCCCCCAATCGGCTGCCCTGTCCTCCTGCGAGGAGCATCGCGATGCATTCTTTCTTACTCATCGATTTCTCCTTCTGTCATCGATGTTCCTAACCCATTAGCGACGGGCGCGGCGCTCTGTCACGCCCGTCGAGTAATGCCGTGCGGCAAAGGGAGCTCGCGCGCCTTTACGCGTGCCAGATCTCGTCGCGGTACTCGCGAATGGTGCGGTCGGACGAGAACCAGCCGGAGGAGGCGGTGTTGAGCAGGGCCTTGCGGTTCCAGGTTTCCTGGTCGCCATAGCTGCCCGTGAGCTTCTCCCAGGCACCCACGTAGCTACGGAAGTCTGCCATGACCAGGTCGGGGTCGTTGTTGTTCATGAGCTCGTTGTAGATGCTCTCGAAGTTGCCCGAAAGACCCGCAAAGGTGTTGTCCTTGAGCTCGTCCATCACGCGACCCAGACGCTCGCGATCGCTGTTGAGCGTATCCCACGCAAAGTAGCTGTTCGATGCCCAAAGCTGCTCGACCTCGGGAGCGGTCAGGCCAAAGATGGCCTCGTTCTCGCGGCCGGCCAGGTCGGCGATCTCGATGTTGGCGCCGTCGAGGGTGCCCAGCGTTATGGCGCCGTTCATCATGAGCTTCATGTTGGACGTGCCCGAGGCCTCCTTGCCGGCCGTGGAGATCTGCTCCGAAATATCGGCGGCGGGGTAGATGAGCTGGGCGTTGCTCACGCGGAAGTTGGGAATAAAGCAGACCTTCATGACCTCGTTCACGCGGGCATCGTTGTTGATGACCTCGGCGACGGAGTTAATGAGGCGGATGGTCTCCTTGGCGAAGGTGTAGCTCGAGGCAGCCTTGCCGCTAAAGATGAAGGTCGTCGGCGTCACGTGGAAGTTGGGATCGGCGATGCGACGGTTGTAGATGTCCATCACCTTCATGATGTTCATGAGCTGGCGCTTGTAGGCGTGGAAGCGCTTCACCTGAACATCGAAGACGGTGTTGGGGTCAATGACCAGACCGGTCTCGGCCTTAACGTAGGCGGCCAGGCGCTCCTTGTTGGCGCGCTTGGAGGCACCCAAGGCCTTCAGGAACTCGGTGTCGTTCTGGAAACTTTTAAGCTTCTCCAGCTCAAAGGCGTCCTTGAGCCAGCCATCGCCAATGGCCTCGGTCACGAGCTTGGCGTAGGTGGGGTTGGCCTCGGCAAAGAAGCGACGGTGCGAGATGCCGTTGGTCTTGTTGTTGAACTTCTCGGGCGTCAGGGCATAGAAGTCCTTGAGCACGATGTTCTTGATGATGTCGGAATGGATCTTGGCCACGCCGTTGACGCTGTGGCTGCAGATCACAGACAGGTTGGCCATGCGAATCTCGCCGTCCCACAGGATGGCGGTCTGGCGCAGACGCTCCTGCCAGCCCTCCTTCGTGGTGTCGAACGACTCATGCCAACGACGGCTGATCTCGTCGATGATCTGGTACACGCGGGGGAGGAGCTTGGAGAACGTGCCGATGGGCCACTTCTCCAGGGCCTCGGGCAGGATGGTGTGGTTGGTGTAGCTCACGACCTGCGTCACGATGTTCCAGGCGTCATCCCACTCGAGCTTCTTCTCGTCGATGAGGATGCGCATGAGCTCGGGGCCGCACATGGCGGGGTGGGTGTCGTTGGTGTGGATGGCCACAAACTGCGGCAGCAGCTCCCAGTTCTCGCCGTGCTCCTTCTCAAAGGTGTCGAGCAGGCTGTAGATGCCGGCCGAGACAAACAGGTACTCCTGCTTCAGGCGCAGCAGACGACCGTGCTCGCCGGCGTCGTTGGGGTAGAGGATGGCGCTGATGGCCTCGGCCTCGGCGCGCTCGGCATCGGCCAGGGCATAGTCGCCGCGGTTGAAGGCCTCCAGGTCAAAGTGCTCCTCGACCGGCTCGGCAGCCCAGACGCGCAGCTTGTTGACGGTCTCGCCGGCATAGCCCACAACGGGGATGTCATAGGGGACGGCCAGGATGTCCTGCGTGTCCACCGTGCGGTAGAACGTGCGGCCGTTCTCCTCAAAGCCCTCGACGCGGCCACCAAACTTGATGGTCACGGCCTTATCCTGACGACGGACCTCCCAGGGATAGCCGTGGGTGAGCCACTCGTCGGTGGCCTCGACCTGGCTGCCGTTGACAATCTCCTGCTTAAACAGGCCGTAGCGGTAGCGCATGCCGTTGCCATAGCCGGCAATGCCCTCGGCTGCCATCGAATCCAGGAAGCACGCGGCCAGACGGCCCAGGCCACCGTTACCCAGTGCCGGATCGGGCTCCTGGTTCTCGATGGCGGACAGGTCAAAGCCCATGTCGTCGAGCGCCTCGGCGACCATGTCGCGCACGCCAAAGTTGAGCAGGTAGTTGTCGAGCAGGCGGCCGATCAAAAACTCGATCGAGAAGTAGTACACGCGCTTTTTGCCCTCGGCGGTGACGCGGGCGTCACTCTTGGTGGCAACGGTGCGCGCCTTCTCGGCCACGAGCTTGGCTAGGGCGTTAAAGCGGTCGAGGTCACTGGCGGCCTCGACGCTCTTGCCGCTGATGCTCATGACGGCATCGCGATAGAGTTCGGTAAACTCCTGCTTGTTGTCGAAGATCTTATTCATACGTTCCTTTCCCCCGGGGATGTTTCTCCCGGAACGGTTATGACATGTATCCTACGCCCCCGCGGGGCGGGTAATTACAGTGGTAACGCTTTTGTTACGCTTTCTTAGCAGGAGCCTTAACGGCAGCTGCCTTAGCCTTGGGAGCGGCCTTTTTGGTGGCTGCCTTTTTGGCCGTGGTGGACTTGGCCGAAGCCTTGGCAGCGGGCTTGGTAGCCTTCGCCTTAGCCGGAGCCTTCTTAACAGCCGCAGGCTTGGGCTTCACCGAAGACATGCGCTTTTTGGGCGCAGCCTTGGGCTCCTCGACCACGGGCGGCTTATAGCTGCTGGGACCGCGGCGCTTAAGCACCACACCTGCCAGACCGGGTACCTTAATCTCGATGGAGTCCATCTGCCCGTTCCAGGGATAGGGCTCGCTCGAGCAGGTGTAGGGCTCCTTGCCGGCATAGCCGCTGCCGCCAAACTCAGGACGGTCAGAATCGAAGATGACCTCCCAGTCACCCTCGCGCGGCACGCCCACGCGGAAGCTCTCATAGCTCGCCGGGTCAAAGTTAATCAGGATCACCAGGTCGTCATCGACGTCCTCGCCCTGACGCACAAAGCTCACGATGGACTGCTTGGAGTTATCCGCATCGATCCAGGTAAAGCCGTCGTCGGTGTAGCCGCGCTCGTACAGGGCGGGCTCGGCGGTGTACAGGTGGTTGAGCGCCTTGATAAATGCCTGATGATGACGGTGGGTCTCGTACTCCTCGGTTAGGAACCACTGGATGGACTCGTAGTAGCGCCACTCAATAAACTGGCCGATCTCGTTGCCCATAAAGTTGAGCTTGGCGCCGGGGTGCGTCATCTGGTAGAAAGCCAGCGTGCGCAGGCCGGCAAACTGGCGCCACCAGTCGCCCGGCATGCGGCCGATGAGCGAGCACTTGCCGTGGACGACCTCGTCGTGGCTCAGCGGGCAAATAAAGTTCTCGGTAAAGGCGTACATGATGGAGAACGTGAGCAGGCCGTGGTTGCCGGGGCGCCACGGAAAATCGGTCTGCATGTAGTGCAGGGTGTCGTTCATCCAGCCCATGTCCCACTTGTAGTGGAAGCCCAGGCCGCCGTCCTGCGGCGGGTAGGTCACGAGCGGCCACGCGGTGGACTCCTCGGCCATCATCATCACGTCGGGGAAGTGGGCCTCCACAGCGCAGTTGACCTGGCGGATAAACGCGCTGGCGTCCAGGTCCTCCTCGGTACCGTACTTGTTGAACTTCTTTTGGCCGGGATCGTCGATGCCAAAGTTGAGGTACAGCATGCTGGACACGCCGTCCATGCGAATGCCGTCAACATGGAAGTTCTCGAGCCAGTACAGCACGTTGGAGACCAGAAAGGAGCGGACCTCGCCACGGGCGAAGTCGAACTTGTGCGTGCCCCAGTTGGGGTGAATCTCGTGCTCAAACAGCATATGGCCGTTAAAGGTAGCAAGGCCGTGGGAGTCGGCGCAAAAACCGCCGGGCACCCAGTCCATGATCACACCGATGCCCGCCTCGTGGCACGCATCGATAAAGTGCATGAGTTGCTGCGGGTCGCCATAGCGCGACGTGGCGGCATAGTAGCCGGTCGTCTGGTAGCCCCAGGAGCCGTCGAAGGGATGCTCCATGAGCGGCATGACCTCGATATGCGTGTAGCCCATGTCGCGCACGTAGTCCACGAGCTCCACCGACAGGTCGTCGTAAGTGTAGAACTCGCCGCGTTGCGCGGGGAAGGGATCCATGGGGCCGGGGTAGTTGCCGTACTCGTCCGGCTCGCCCTGCGGTGCGTCGCCATGGCGCTTCCACGAGCCAATATGTACCTCGTAGATGTTAAGGGGCTGCGACATGTGGTTGTGGCCAGCACGGCGCTTGAGCCATGCGGCGTCGTTCCACTTGTAGCCATCGAGGGTCCACAGCACGCTCGCCGTTCCCGGGGGGCACTCGGCCTTAAAGGCATACGGATCGGCCTTGTAGAGCTTCTCACCCTCGTTGGTCTCGATAAGGTATTTATAGAGCTGGCCCTGCTCGGCGCCAGGAATAAAGCCTTCCCAAATAGCGCTCGTATGCACTGGCACCAGCGGGTTGGCTTCTTCATTCCAGTCGTTAAATTCGCCAATGACATGCACGCTCTTTACATCGGGCGCCCAAACGCAAAAGCGCCAGCCGCGCGTACGGTTCTGCGTGTCGGGGTGCGCGCCCATCTTTTCCCAGCTGCGCTCCCACGTGCCGATGCCAAATAGATAGACATCGTCCTTGGTGAGCTCCGGTGCGTGCGGGGCGGCTTTACGGATTGCGGGCTTTTTAGCCGTTGGCTTTAGCTTTGTATCGCTCACGTTTGATCCCATCATGACGCGGCAGCGTGTTGCCTTGGTGACTAGATGCGAAAGGTCCAAGGCTGCACGAATCGAAGGGACGGCGATAGTTCTATGATTCGTTCCACCTCGCGTGCTCGGTGGAACTTTCGGCAGAAACTACGATAACACCTGTACGTTACTTTTATGAAGGAAAGTGGTTTTTGGGCGGCGTTTAATCGGTAAGCGCCATGTTTAGACCACTGGCAGAATTGCGATGGTAAAACTCTTGACAGTTTTACCAATAAGGTTTTTTGATTGTTTGTTTGACGTTTGGTAAAACGTTTTTAGCAGGTTGTTTACCATTTGACATCGAAAGGTACATTTATGTCCCAGACCGCCGCTCCCAATGTCGCTTTTATTTTCGATTGCGACGGCACGCTGGTTAATAGCACCCCCGTTTGGGCCTATGCCCAGCCCGAGTTATTGCACCGCCACGGAGTTGACGTGACGGTCGACGATTTTGCCCAGTTTGAGCATTTGTCGCTCGAGGACGAGTGCCAGGCCTACCACGACACCTGGGGCATTGGAGCGAATGGCGAGGAGCTGTATCGCGAGCTGAGCGACATCCTGATCGATGGGTACTCCAAGGTGTCGCCGCGCGAGGGGCTCCTGACATTTTTGGAGCAGACGAAGGCGGCGGGCATTGCCTTGTGCATTGCCACGTCCACGCCGGCCGAGCTGGTTAAGTCTGCGCTTGCGGGCGCCGGGCTCGACGCGTACATGGAGTTTGTTACCACGACGGGCGAGGCAGGACGCTCCAAACAGTTCCCCGACGTATACGAGTTGGCGCTGCGCCGTCTGGAGGAGCGCCATGGGCATAAGTTTGACCGCGCATGGGTGTTTGAGGACGCCGTCTTTGGCCTTAAGAGCTCTGGCACCGCCGGCTTTAAGCGCGTGGGCATCTATGACCCGCACGGCCGTATGGAGCGCGACGAGGTGCGTGCCAACTGCGACATCTTTATCGACAGCTACGAGGAGCTGGATCTGGCCCGCGTGCTGGCGTTTAAGGGATAGGCGAGGGCTGTGGCTTGTAAGGTATTAGTGGTCTGTGGTTCGCCCGTGGTGGCGAGCGCGGATCTGCTACGTCAGCTAGCGGGAGAGTGCGGCCACATTGTTGCCGTGGACCGCGGGCTCGACGCGCTGCTTGGCGCGGGACTGGGCTGCGACGTATATGTAGGGGATGCCGATACGGTGAGCGATGCGGGTCGTGCGTTGGTCGATGCCGCCACCGACTTTGAAGTTGAGCGCCACGACCCATACAAGGACTATACCGATCTGGCGCTGGCACTCGATTCCGTCCGCCGTCGCTGGTCGGGTGCCGAAGTGGTTGCGACCTGCGCTACGGGCGGCCGCCCGGACATGGCGCTTTCCGTACTGGGCTTGCTCGCGGGCTACGAGGGCGCCCCAGTCTGGATTGCCGAGGACAAGGTGGTCGCCCGTATTCTTCACGCAGACGAGTCGTGGACCATCGAAGGTGCCGAAGGCAAGACGTTCTCCATCATCGCCATAGCCCCCAACACCGAGGTAAGCGAACACGGCCTAGAATGGGAGCTAGATCACAGCCCCCTGGGCCTGTTGGCCGACACGGGCATCAGCAACGTCGTCAGGTCAACAGCCACGATCCAAGTCCACCAAGGCGTCGCAATCGGCTATTTGCTTGCGTGAGGGTTTTATCGGGACGGGGCTGAATTAGCTTATTTTGGCAACGCCAAAAAGGGTATGTAAAATAAGTATTTGGATGTTGTTAAACGATTGGCTGGTTTCTGCAAACGGGATTCTGTTTAATCCAACCACTTGCTTAACAACTTTGCTTTTTGATTAAAGGCCTGAAGTCCACCACGCCTTGGCGGGAAAGTCCTTTCCCCGTCGAGTATTCTCGATCGCGCTCGGGGTCTTCCTCGACGAATTTCCACACACCCTTTGCTATGAGAGAGATGAGCCCTTCAAGCTTGACGACGCAATCGAACTCGCAGTCTTGTTGGCTTCCATGGCCGATTCCTTTATGCCCATAACTCGCGATTATCCCGCGCGCATCGCCCTGTACGCAAACCCCGATGGCTTTGTAGGGGCTATACGCTTCGCCCCTTCCCTCGATGACCGACGACCCCGCATGGATCACCGCGCAGCGAAGCTGATAGAGATCCGATGCCGTAAAGATGCCTCGATCCTCTATCGTCTCAAACCCCTCTATTATCTCATCTGGGCGCTTCTCGCCCTTGCGCGCATTGGTCATTTTTCTCCCATCGTTCGGGAGCTCCAGGTACTCCTTGCACCATTTTCGGTAATCCGTCCCGTCGATGTTTGCGCATACGTCTGGGATGGTCACTACGAGAGTCAAAGCGGCGAGCAGCAGCCCTGCGTCGAAGGCTTTTTCGCACTCTTCCACAAGTCTGCTGGGCGTACGGCAGACGACGGTGGGGAACCCGTATTCGTTGTCGCTGCATTTTAAACACGTAGAGGGCATGGGCTCCCAATCGGCAATTGCTGTTATGCTCATAACACCTCGCCCGTTTCTGCGTCGATTCTCAGATCTGTCCTCGGTTCGATAAACTCATCCACCATCTCGTCGTCGCGGTCGGGCTCGGTCACGAAGAGCGGTTCCGGGACGTCGATGCGCGGGCCAATCGTAAGGCTGCCGCACGCGATGATGCGATCGAGATGCGGCTCGGCAGTCCCAGTTGTGAAGGCGGGGCGTAGCACATCGCGCACGTAGTTGACGATACCCAAAATCTCGTTCACGTAGTCGAACGCGAACTTCTCGGCCATGGTCGGTCCTCCCTGGCAAAGACGATTTCAACCAGAGATTTTACAACTTCAATGAGTTGCTCCGTTTTAAATCCAACCATTGGCTTAACAAAATGGTAGGAAACTTTCTTCAACCAGAAAACTAATAAACCCAACAAGTTATTTTCATACCCGCCAAAATAGCTAATTCAGTCCCATCCCAGGAAAACCCGTAAGATAAGACAATCAATCAAAATTCCCCCTTGCATCAAGCAAAACATTCCCCTATAGTATCTCCTCATCACGGGGGCGTAGCTCAGCTGGGAGAGCGCTTGACTGGCAGTCAAGAGGTCAGGGGTTCGATCCCCCTCGTCTCCACCATCGTGAATGCAAAGGCCTTCGGAATTTCGAAGGCCTTTTTTCATGCCAAAATACCTCGCGTCACAAACCACTTCCACACCAACAAAAAGTTGCACAATTTATTTCCCATGTCTGTACATAGTTTGTTAGACAACCGCAATTACCAGTGCAGCTCGCTGCCCCTTTTTGACTTTAGGAACGCTTCTAATTATCGTCAGCACCCCAATAACCTGCGTCAACGTAAACAACTTCCCAAAACAACCCCCTTTAGCACGTCAAATGAACGATATGTTGTCCAACGCAGTCCAAATCAGTTTCACTAACAGCTTGTGCTAGAATAACTAACGTTACATGGGTTCAACTGTGCTCACGGCTCCAGCAAGTCACAAAGCGCAGGGTCGATCAGCATCCGGCCGTAACGGCGGTGCCAGAAACACCACGAGCTCCAATATCGATTGCCATGCGCGATTTTGCACTTGTTTTTGTGGCTATTTATAAGTTATCATTGGACAGTGCAATACGTTATTACGGCACATCACAGCAGTCTTTAGCTTTTTGCGTGCGGTCTAGTTTTGTACCCGCTTGACTGGGTCGCACGCAGCAAGCTGGGGTCGTGGTTATTTTTGCGATACACGTCCGCGACTCTAGCAACTGCACATATACATACCGTTCACGGTGGGGCAGAGCCACGCGCTTGTCTAACTGGGCTCAGGGTTTGAATATGGAGCGCCTTCGCGCACAAGCGCCTAGGCGAAGCCATACCCAAACCCCGTGAGCCACACGTAAGACAGCAAGGGGGTGGTGCTTGTGTGGTATGTGATCCAGGTCATTAACGGTCGCGAAGACGTAATGCGCGAGCGCATCGAGCGCGTGGTGCCGGCTGGTGCCATACAGGAGCTCTTTTATCCCCAATATCAAACCGAGATCAAGGTACACGGCGAATGGGTCAATACGACCAAGCCGCTCTTTCCCGGTTATCTGATCTGCGATACGGCAGACCCCCGCACCGTGCAACAGCATCTGCTGCGTATGGACGACTTTGCTCGGGTGTTATCCCAGGACGGTCAGTTTGTACCGCTGGCAAAAGAAGAAGTCCAGCTTATTGGCGGCTTTACGCACATGGGAGACCGCGTGGTGCCCATGAGCGAGGCCCTAAAAGACGGTGACAAGGTCGTAGTGACGGCAGGTCCGTTGCTGGGCCACGAAGGCCTTATCAAAACCATTAACAGACGCAAGAGCACTGCTTATTTGGAGCTCGACCTGTGCGGCCGACGCGTAACCACCCGCGTTGGCCTTGCCGTGCTTTCGGCCGAGCAGCGCGTCATGCGAAACCTTAAAAAGGCGATTGCCTAGCTGCAGACGGTCGCTACTCAGAACAGGGAGGATCCCCGACCCGGGGACGAAGTGTTGGAAGAGAACGTGTCGGATAAAACTCAATATACAACGGATGCGCCCGCGGGGGCGGCACTGATTGCTCAGGCCATGGACCGGCGTGAGGGCGCCGGCCGCTACAAGGCCATGCAATCCATTATGGACTGGGATCGCTCACGCCTGGCCTACCGCGCCGTTAAGCGCGCCTTTGACGTCGTGTTCAGCGGCTGCGTGCTGGCCGTCATCGCCGTTCCCAGCCTTGTGCTTGCCGCGGCCATCCGCCTTGAGAGTGAGGGCAGCCCCTTCTACAGCCAGATTCGCGTGGGCCAGACCCGCCCCGACGGCAGCCTGACCACGTTCCGCATGTGGAAGTTCCGCTCCATGTACAAGGACGCCGACGAACGCCTCGCTGAGCTCAAGGGGCAAAACGAGATCGCCGGCGCCATGTTCAAGATGAGGGAGGACCCCCGCGTCACCAAGATCGGCAAGTTCATCCGCAAGCACTCCATCGACGAGTTCCCACAGTTCCTGAACGTGTTCTTGGGGCAGATGTCGGTTGTGGGCCCGCGTCCACCGTTGCCGAATGAGGTGGCCGAGTACACCGAGTACGACCTGCAGCGTTTGGCTGTGAAGCCGGGGATCACCGGCTGGTGGCAGGTCACTGAGCGCAACTCGACGGGATTCGACGGCATGGTCCGTCGCGACCTGGAATATATCGCCAATCGGGGCGTTTTCTTCGATTTGAAAATAATCCTACTCACTGTGATTGAGGTTGTCAGCGGAAATGGCGCTTGCTAAAGAGACTAGATGGAAATACGAAGACGCCAGTTCAAGGGTTGATCTTCCTGGGCGAGTCGAAGTCCTGGGCGCCCCCGTTGACCCCTGGACGATGGAGCAGACCGTCGAGGCGACCGACGCGCTCATCAAGGAGGGGCGCTTCGCCCACCTTATCGGCGTGAACGCCGACAAGCTGCTGCAGATGCGCGACGATCCAGAGATGGACGCATGCGTGCGCCGATGCGAAATCGTGAATGCCGATGGCGCGTCCATGGTCATGGCCGCCAAGAAGCTGGGCGTGGACCTGCCCGGACGAGTGGCCGGCATCGACCTCATGTGGGAGCTGTGCGGGCTGGCCGAGCGCGAGGGGCACAGGGTCTACCTGCTGGGCGCCAAGGCCGAGGTGGTCGCCGAGACTGCCGAGGTACT
The DNA here is from genome assembly GCA_019414205.1 of Collinsella sp. GTDB lineage: Bacteria > Actinomycetota > Coriobacteriia > Coriobacteriales > Coriobacteriaceae > Collinsella. The sequence goes on from DXML01000006.1 coordinate 60,479, forward strand.
GTCCGAGAGGTATCCCAATATGGTCCTCGCGGGCTACCGTGACGGCTACTTCGGCAACGACGAGTTCGACGCCGTGATATCCGAGGTTGAGCAGACTAAACCCGACATCGTTTTCGTGGGCATCACCTCGCCCAAGAAGGAGCGCCTTATCGAGCGTTTCCGCGAGTTGGGCGCCAAGGGCGCCTTCGTGGGCGTGGGCGGCTCGTTCGACGTCGTCTCCGGCAACATCCCGCGAGCGCCGATGTGGATGCAGCGCGCGAACCTGGAGTGGCTCTTCCGCATGATGCAGGAGCCCAAGCGCCTGGTGAAGCGCTATCTAGTCGGTAACACCCGTTTCTACATGCTTCTCCGCAAGGAGTCAAAGAGGAGCAAGGCCAATGTCTAAGAAGAAAGTAATGCTCGTCTTCGGAACCCGACCGGAGGCGATCAAGATGTGCCCGCTCGTCAACGAGCTGAAGGCGCGCACGGATGAGTTCGAGACCGTCGTGACCGTGACGGGCCAGCACCGCGAGATGCTCGACCAGGTGCTGCGCGTCTTCGGCGTGACTCCTGACCACGACCTTGCGATCATGAAGCCGGGCCAGACGCTGTTCGACGTGACGTGCGACGTGCTGCTCAAGCTCAGGGCCGTCCTCGAGGACGAGAGGCCCGACGTCGTCTTGGTCCACGGAGACACCACGACCAGCTTCGCCGCGGCGCTCGCGTGCTTTTACCTGCAGATCCCCGTGGGTCACGTCGAGGCGGGCCTGCGCACGCATGACATCCACAGCCCCTGGCCGGAGGAGTTCAACCGCCAGGCCGTCGACATCGTGAGCGAGTACTATTTCGCCCCCACGGAGGCGAGCAAGCAGAACCTGCTCGACGAGGGCAAGCCCGAATCCAAGATCTGGGTCACCGGGAACACCGGCATCGACGCCCTGCGCACCACCGTGCGCGAGGGTTACGCCCACCCCGAGCTCGAGTGGGCGGAGGGCTCCCGCCTCATCCTCATCACGGCGCACCGCCGCGAGAACCTCGGCGAGCCCATGCACCGCATGTTCCGCGCCATCCGCCGTGTGATGGAGGAGCACCCCGACACCAAGGCGATCTACCCCATCCACATGAACCCGCTCGTCCGCAAGGCGGCGCACGAGGAGCTCGACGGCTTCGACCGCCTGCACATCATCGACCCGCTCGAGGCGCTCGACTTCCACAACTTCATGGCGGCAAGCCACCTCATCCTCACCGACTCGGGCGGCATCCAGGAGGAGGCGCCGAGCCTGGGCAAGCCTGTGCTCGTCATGCGCGACACCACCGAGCGCCCCGAGGGCGTGGCAGCCGGCACGCTGAAGCTCGTGGGCACCGAGGAGGACGTGATCTACCGCGAGTTCAGTCGTCTGCTCAGCGATCAGGCCGAGTATGAGGCGATGAGCCATGCTTCGAACCCCTACGGAGATGGTCATGCGAGCGAGCGGATCGGCGATGTGTTGGAAGGTAGGTCGCGATGATTCGGGTCCTGCACATCATTCAACAGCTAGGGCCCGGAAGGGGCGGGGTGAGGACCTTCGTCTCCACGATGCTCGATTGCCCGGCTCCCGATATCGAGCAGAGCGTGCTGTCGGTGGGAAGAGTCGAAGGGGACAGGTTCGGAGAGCGATTCTTCGGTCCTCTAATCGATAGCTACAGCCCGCTACTGGTTGGCGCTCTGGGGGCGAAGCGCCTTGGCGCTTTTCTATCGAAGCACAGTTTCGACATCGTTCAGATTCACACGAACAATGCGCTCGGCTTCGTCTTCGCCTCTGAGGCCAAAAAAGCCGGAGTTCCCTCGCGCATCGTGCACTGCCATAACAGCGCGCTTGGCAGCACCTCGCGTTTGAAGAATATGGTCAACGTGGCCATGATTGAGAGGTTTCTCCCGTCGGCGAGTGAGCGCTGGGCATGCAGCGAGGTCGCAGGTGAATATCTCTTTCAGGGCGCTGGCTATGCCTTGGTGCACAACGGGGTCGATTCCGATAAATTCCGATTCTCGTCCTCTGACCGGGCTGCCGTTAGACATCGGCTTGGGATCCCGGGCAATGCCACCGTCATAGGGTTTGTCGGGGCAGGCATTCCTGCGAAAAACACCCTGCGCGCCCTCGATATCTTCAATCAGCTACGCTCCAGTGAGGCCGATTCCCGCCTTCTGCTCTTCGGCCAAGCCGAGGAACTTCCCCTTGCGAAGGAGAAGGCGGCCAAATTGGGGCTGAGCGAATCGACGGTTTTCATCGGTACCGTTGACGATATCTGGAGGTACTACAGCGCCATGGATGCGCTGCTTGCCCCCTCTTTCCACGAGGGGCTACCGATTGCCTTCATTGAGGCCCAGGCAAATGGACTGCCCATCCTCAGCTCTGACGCGGTTACCCAAGAGGCCGATCTGACGGGCCTTCTCAAGCGCGCAGCACTTTCGCTTTCCGACAAGGAGTGGGCCGATCTGCTGAAAGCCTGCGCCGGCAAAAGGGAACTCACTGCAGAGGCGGACTATGCTCCGTTTCTCGATAAAGCGGGTTACACCACGCGGTCGCTCTACAAGCAGCTCTCTGATCGCTATAGAAATATGACTAAAGGGGCGTAATATGCCGACTGAGTATTTATCCATGCAAGAGGTGAAAGCTGCCGAGCTGCGCCTCCTTCGCATTTTCGACTGCTATTGTCGAGAGAACAATCTGCGATATTCAATGGGTTCCGGCACTCTTCTCGGTGCGGTTAGGCACAAGGGGTTCATTCCCTGGGATGATGATATCGATGTCGTCATGCCCGTTGAGGACTACAGGAAGTTTCTGGCTGGCTTCGCCTCCCGTGCTGGAGCGGAGCAATCCCATGTTGGGCTTGCCAGTCAGCTGAACCTTAAAGGTTCAGCTGCAATTCCTTTTGAAAAACTGGTGGATACCAGCATTGAGGTAAAGTCTGCATTCATTGCTGAGGGAATCCGCGAATATGTGTGGATCGATATCTTTCCGATTGTTTCTTTCGAATGTGAAGCCGAAGCCAGCAAGGCCTGGGATGCAGCAGTTCGATATAAGTACCTGTTCCAAGCATCAAGATGGAGCTCGGGACAGCCAGGAGTTGCTGGCTGCTTCAAAACCGTCTTCGGCGCGTTTGCCAGGCACACCCCTCTGCAACAGTGGGCTCTCGGTAAGCTAAGAACGATGACGGATAACGGTTGCTTTTCGACTATCGGCACTGCCGCCAATCTGGCTTGGGCGGTCAGCCAGTCGCTGGAGGTTTTCCCCGCAAGCCTGTTTAGCAACTTGGTTGAATACGAATTCGAAAACGAACGGTTCTTTGGCTTTAAGGATGCGGATCGCTATCTCTCGATAATGTACGGGGACTATATGTCACTTCCGCCTGTCGACAAACGAATTGCGCATGAGCTGAAGGCATGGCGCGTCAACGCTTCCAGCGACTTCGGGTCCACGAGCAGCGGAAGCACCGATGAATAGGATTGCTAAGGCTCTTAAATGGGGCGCCTCCGCCCTACGGGTGCTAAGGGTGCGCATTGTGGCCGGAAATCGGCTCAAGATCGCCTCAGGCAAACCATTGTACCTGGGCAAGGGCACACGGTTGATTTTGGGCGAGGGCGCCTCCCTCAGCATCGGTGCGGGCGTTTATTTGAGTCCCGAGTGCATCGTACAGGTCAATAAAGGCGCAACTTTAGTACTGGAAGACGGCGTCTACATGAACGAGGGCTGCCGAGTGACGGTAGTCGAATCCGCCCGCATCGGCGCAGACACGCTCTTTGGTCCTAATGTCCAGATTTACGACCACGACCACGAATTCGATCGCAGGGGGGGGGTTAGCTCGAAGTTACTCCACACGCCGGTTTCGATCGGTCATCGTTGTTGGCTTTGCGCTAATACGGTCGTTACGCGCGGCTGCTCGATTGCGTGCTGCTCTCTTGTTTCAGCGAACTCTGTTGTCACGCGCGACCTTAACGAAGCGGGCGCTCTGTACGCCGGGGTGCCCGCTCGGTTGATTAAGAGATACGACTAGAAGGCCTATTTAAACGTGGATCAAAATCTGAAATTAACCTTAATCGTGCCCGTGTACAACGTTAGACGCTATCTTGAACGGTGTGTCTGCTCCATTCTGGAACAGTCGTACTCGGTGTTCGAGGTACTGCTCATCGACGACGGGTCGACCGACGGGTCGGGCGAGCTGTGTGATCGACTCTCCTTTGAGAACGATCGCGTGCGGACAGTGCATAAGGAGAACGCAGGGCTTGGTTTCGCGCGTAACACGGGACTCGATAATCTGCTTCCAGAGACCACACATGTTATGTTCGTTGATTCCGACGACTGGCTCGAGTCCAACATGGTCGAGACTTTCGCCCGCGCCATCGAGGACACAGGAGCGGATTGTGTTCTGGGTGGGTTTACCAAGCGCGACGGAGAGGGAAACCCTCAGTTCGAGTTTAAGCTCGAGGATGCCGTGTGGGAAGGTGAAAGACTGGCGAAGAGGCTCGTCCCCCGCGTGTGCGGCAGCGCGCTCGAGGCGTCCGACTCGATTCCAATGTCGGCATGTTCGTCTATATTCGCAAAGTCGAACATTGACGAACATGCTCTGCGCTTTCCCTCAGAACGCGAGGTAATCAGCGAAGACTTCGTCTTTAAATACAGGTACCTCCTGACTTGCAACAAGGTGGTGACGACGAGTTGCGTGGGATATTCGTACCGCACGAATCTCTCGTCACTCACCACTTCTTATAGACCGGATCGCTTCGACGCTTGTCTGTTCTTCTACGACTACGCCCTTCGACTTGTGGCAGGCTCGCCTTCGGAGGCGGAATGCGTTTTGAGATTAAAAAAGACCTTATTTATCAATATGAAGATGTGCATCTCGCAGGAAGTGCCTCGCGTAAGCGGCAAGAGCCGACGCGAAGCCTGCCGTGCCATACGAAATATGGCGGGCGACGAACGCCTGCTGAAAGTGATTAATGACTACCCATGCGAGAGACTCGGCTTTAAGCAGAAGGCCTTCGTGCAGTTGCTGAGGCACCAGGCCGCAAACGTTCTCTACATGGCTGCGGTTAAGGGGGTCATCTAGATTGGAGACGCGAACATGGCTTTGAGAGACGTGGTGAGGAAGGTTTACAACAAGCTTCTCGTGAACAACGAGGGGTACTTGAAGTACCTGCGTTCATGCGGTGTCACTATTGGCGAGGACGTCACGTTCCATTGCCCCGGTGACACACGTGTCGACATCACCGACCCACACCTTCTGACAATCGGCGACCACGTTAACCTCACGGGGCCCATTACTATCCTTACCCATGACTACGGCTGGTCAGTAGTCAAGGGCAAGACGGGCGAAATTCTGGGCAACGAGAAACCGGTCACCATCGGCAACAACGTCTTCGTCGGGTGGGGCGCCACCATCCTTTGCGGCACGACTATCGAGGACAATGTGATTATCGGTGCCCATGCCGTGGTGAGCGGTCATATAGAAGGTGATTCTGTCTGGGGAGGGGTGCCCGCTCGGCGAATCTGTTCATTGGAACACTACCGGGAAAAGCGAGCCTCAGCTCAGGTCGAAGAGGCCAAGGAGTACGTGCAGCTCTTCCGTGCGAGGAGGGGCCGCGATCCCAAGCCCGAGGAGATTCGCGAGTACTTTCCGCTATTCGCAGACCCCGAGAATCTCTGCGGCGTGCATGAGTCGCAGACGAGGCTGATGGGGACGTGTGAGGAGAGTTTGAAGTGGATGAAGGGCGCTAAGCAATACGAGGATTTCATCGCCTTCATCGATGACTGCAAATAAAGGGTGCTCGTCCTTGACTTTCAGAAAGGATGGCTGTGTGGGGTATTCGTATCGCACCAGCCCCTCGTCTCTCACCACCTCGTACAGGCCGGATCGCTTTGATGCCAGTCTTTTCTTCAACAACTACGCTCTTCGACTCGTGACGGGCTCGCCCTCGGAAACAGAATGCGTTTTGAGATTAGAAAAGCCCCTATTTATCAATATGAAGACGTGCGTCTCACAGGAAGTTCCTCGCGTTAGTGACAAAAGCCGACGAGATGCCTGCGATGCCATTCGAAGAATGGCGAGCGATGATTGCATGTTGAAGGTAATTAGCGGCTACCCATGCGAGAGACTCGGCATAACACAAAGAGCTTTTGTGGAACTGCTGAGGCGGCGGACCGTGAGTGTTCTATATTTGGCCACTTCATATGGTGTTTTCTAGATTGGAGGCGTGAACATGGCTTTAATTAATGGACTTAAGTATTTATACAATTCTATTTTCCTCAATAACGATTTACTGATTAGCCGCTTGAGAAAATTGGGTGTTGCCATTGGGGACGATGTGACTTTTTACTGCCCCAAAGAAATGACGGTTGATATTCAAAATCCACATCTGATCACTATCGGTGACCATGTAAAGATTACGGGCCCATCTACAATCCTGACGCATGATTATTCTTGGGGAGTAATTAAAGGAAAAACTGGGGAGGTTTTAGGCAACCAAAAACATGTGACCATAGGTAACAACATTTTCATTGGTTGGGGTGCCACAATCTTGTGCGGTACGACAATCGAGGACAACGTGATCGTCGGTGCACACTCCGTCGTAAGTGGAAGGCTTGAACACGACTCTGTTTATGCAGGCGTTCCAGCAAAGAAGGTTTGCTCATTAGAGTGCTACCGTGAGAAGCGCGCGTCAGCTCAGCTGGAAGAGGCGAAAGACTACGTAGTCCGTTTTCGTCGCCGTTTCGGGCGCGATCCTCGTGCAGACGAAATGAGGGAGTATTTCTTTTTGTGGGCCACTCCTGATCGACTTAACGACAGCTATGTTTTTCAAATGAGCCTCATGGGGACTTACGATAAAAGCGAAGCGATTTTGGCAACCCCGAGACAATTTAATAGCTTTGAGCAGTTTCTTGCCTACTGCGACAATGCCGAAGTTGAGTAACTATGAATAAAAACAATAATGGCCCCGTTGTAACAGTTGTTGTTCCCGTCTATAACGTCGAAGCGGAGCTAAATAGGTGCGTTGAGAGCCTTGTGGGACAAACGTTCAGCGATCTTCAAATAATTCTTGTTGATGATGGATCAACAGACTTGAGTGGTGAGCTTTGTGATGCCTGGGCAGACAGAGATTCCCGCATCTGCGTTATACATAAGCAGAATGGCGGATTGTCCTCTGCCAGAAATGCCGGAATCGATATCGCTGAGGGTGAATACCTTGGTTTTGTTGATAGCGACGATTTTATCGAGCCCGATATGTACGAAACACTTTTGGCCGGAATGGTCGATGGTGAAGTGTCTATGGTCACTTGTGGTAGGTATGTTCATATGGGAGACACTGTTAGAAATGAATTTTCTACACCCGTAGTGATGAGGCTTACTTCCGCAGACGCTATGAAGGAGGCTTTACTCGGCAACATCATTGATGTGTCTGCGTGGGATAAGCTTTATCGTCGTGAGCTGTTTGATGAAATCCGCTATCCCTATGGACGCATAAGCGAGGATGCAGCCATTATTTTGCAACTGCTCGACCGCTGTAGCGATGTCGTTCATGTAGGGAAGTGTCTCTACCACTACGTGTTTCGCACCGGAAGCATTAGCAAGTCAACCTACAGCCATAAACAATTTGATGTTATGTATAACTGTCGGGAGATGACAGCTTGGGTAGAGAAAAACAAGCCTGATTTTTCTATGGACATCAACTCGTATTGCTGCGCACAAATGGCAGGAATGATTGAGTGCATGATTTGCTCCCCGGGAGCGAGAAAAGAATGGGGCGAGGATTACAGCGCCTATTGGGGCCTATTCCGTCATTGTTTCCAAAGCTACGTTACGCTTGGTGGGCACAAAAAAGTTGAAATTGCGCGCGTCTTTGCCACGCGTATGCATCTTTACCGCCTATTCTGGCTAGCCCGTCAGGTTAGAAACGGGGTTAAGCGCTATGTGTAATGATGCTGCAACCGTTTCCATTAAGCGAAAAACTCTTGCTGATGTCACCATCAAGGACATAGACATCGTGTTAGCGACCTTACTCTTTTTCGCTCCTACGGATGGCAGTGGCGGCGGAGCGTACTCGTTGGTTCGCTATGGCTTAATTGCGTATCTTGTCTTAAAGAACATTCTTTGTTGTAAGAGCATTCCAATTGTCATGATACTTCTTAGCGCATTCTCTGCGCTTATGGCGTACTCGACCTGGATTAATACCCATAGTCCGACTTGGTCCTTTTCCGGATTCATGTTTGGAATGGGAATCGTTGCCGTCATTCTCGTCTATGTTGATGCGTGCTGTCGCCTTTCCACCGAGATTGTTCTGAAACGCGTGCTCGTCATCTTTATTGTTGCGATCTTACTCAACGATTTAATGATGGTTGTCTTGCCCTACAATCGCTCTGATTCCAGTACGGTGTACCTAATCGGAAATAAGTTCATAGTATCCTACGCGCATTGTCTTCTTTCTGGTCTTATGCTCGTTTGCTACAGAGATAAGATTACTTTAAATCGCATGATCGTGATCATAGGCGCCTTTATGTCGTATTTTTCTGGCTCAAGCACAGGTGCCATGATGATGGTCGCTATGTTTGCTTTGACGTTTGTTCCCGCTAAAACTCGATTTGTTATCGCGAACCCTTTGTTTCTTGCAGCCTCTGTTGCTGTTTTGAATATTCTCATTTGGGGACAAGCAAATCTATTCCAAATGCCTGAGTTTCAGAATTTTGTAGTCAATGTTTTGCATAAGAATCCAAATATGACTGGACGTGAGCAGCTATACGCCGTCACTTTTGATCTGGTTGCAATGAAGCCTGTTTTCGGGTGGGGATACCTTACCGATATTTACCGAATCACTTTTGGCTACGGTAACGCGCAAAACGGATTGTTTCACCTTATAACCCAGTGTGGAATCTTGGGCACTACGGTCTATTTCGCAGGTTTGTTTACATCTCTTCTCGGAAAACCGGTTCAGAACAAAAGCCTTTTCGGCATTTACGCCTTTTTGCTTTGCATGGTTCTCGGTTCATCTGTGGAGATTAACCTTTCCTTCCAATTCGCTTTTGGCATTGCTTTGGTTTGCGGAGCTTTGCACGGTTTTGATGCTACGGAGAAATAATATGCTCGTTGGAATTATGACAATGCACCGAGTTCCCAATTACGGGTCTTTCTTGCAAGCCTATTCACTAAAAAGAATGATTGAATCCTTGGGTCATCAGGTGGTTTTCGTCGACTATCACATTGAGCCCGATATCTTGCATAAAGGGGACATAAAGGAAACCCTTCGATGCGAGATGAGACAAGTTGGACAGTGGTTTAAATCCTCATCATTGGGTCATTCAATAAAAAAGGCACTCAAGGGGGATGCTGTCTCATCGCGTTCCGTAATGTTTAGTTGCGATGATATGCTAGGAATCACAGATAGACGACACTACAACACGAAATGCGACGTCCTGGTCATAGGCAGCGATGAAGTGTTTAATTGCCTCCAGCTTGGTTCCAATATTGGTTACTCCCTTGAATTGTTTGGGAGGCGCGCCAATGCAGGTAAAGTAATAAGCTATGCCGCTTCGTTCGGCAATACGACGTATGAAAAACTTGACCACTATGGGGTGGCTAGGGAAATAGGGGATTGCCTTAATTGTTTCGAGGGGGTTTCAGTTCGTGACACGAATTCCGTTGACACTGTAAGTAGGCTTACGGGAAAAGCCCCAATCATGCATCTTGATCCTGTACTCGTCGGTGGAGTGGAGAACGAAGACTGGTCTCCCTGCAACGAGAGTGGATTCATGATTCTTTACGGCTACAGCTTCCGATTTACCGAGGATGAATGCAGAGAGGCTCTCGAATTTGCTCATTCCCACGGACTTGAACTCGTCGCATTAGGTGAGGACCAGCCCGTGCGCGATCGCCATATTCGATGCCGCCCTGACCAGGTTTTACCATATTTTCGAGCAGCTGATTATGTGTTAACCGATACCTTTCATGGAAGCATATTTTCTATCGTTACCCATACGCCTTTTGTGACGATTCCCCGTGGAGACCGAAACGGCCAAGGAGGCAATGTCCAGAAACTAACGTCGCTTCTGGACGGACTCAACCTTTCTGATCGGCGACTTAGCTCAATTGATAAATTGGGCAAGGTTCTCGAAATCAAACCAGATTTCGAATCTTCAGACAAGATTCGAAGCTCTGAGTCGCTACGCTCGCTCAACTACCTGAGATCATATCTCTCAAATGGAGGCGTTGCCGAGTGATGAATAAGCAGATCAAACCGCTTCCAATATTACAGGGCAAGACCGCTTTTGCGATAAACCTTATCTCGCAAGTGTCTGTCATTGTTGCCCAGATGGTCATCAGCTTATTTTTGACCCCAATTGTCCTAGATAAAATGGGGGCAGAAGCCTATGGCTTTGTTGGTCTTGTTAACAACTTTGTAAGCTATGTGGCTGTAATTACTACTGCCTTAAATTCGCTAGCAGGTCGTTATATCACGATTGCGCACCATAGCGGGGACCAAGAGAGTGCGGAGTCCTATTATTCCTCCGTGTTTTTCGCAAACTGCGTAATGGCCGTCGCCGTGTTGGCTGGATCCGTTCTGCTTGCAGCAAATATCGAATCGGTCGTGTCGGTTTCGCCTGGGCTAGTTGAAGATCTCCAGCTTATGATTTTGTTGGCGTTTTTCAATTGTGCGCTTAGTCTTGTCGTTGTTGTTTTTGGAATTGCCGCATTTATCAAGAACCAGCTATACCTCAACTCCATTGCCCAGCTTGTGTCCTCCGTCATAAGGGCAATGTTGCTGTGTATTCTTTTTTTGACTGTAGCTCCACATATGTGGTATTACAGCGCCGCTGCAGTTGTCGCATCGGTTGCATTCCTTGCATTGCAGATTTGGACTACGAGACGTATTGCTCCAGAATACCGGGTGAAAGCGACCTGCTTTTCAATTCAAAGAGTGCTTGAAATTCTCAAAAGCGGCTTATGGGTCAGCATCGAGTCAATAAACAAGCTTTTGCTTACCGGTCTTGATTTGTGGATTTCGAATCTCTTTGTCGGTGCCTACCAGATGGGGATTTTATCAGTTGCTAAGACGATCCCCAATGCCTTGTTATCCGTTTCAAATAGTCTTTCCAGCCTTTTCTATCCCAAATGTGCCGAGCTTTATGCCAAAAAGAAAACTGACGAGCTTGTTAAACAGTTTGGCTTTGCAATGAGATTCACAGCCGCGGTCATGATTGTGCCGCTCGCGGGCTTTGTTGCATATGGTCTTCATTTTTATGAACTATGGCTTCCTGGACGAGACGTGTCAGAGCTCCTTCTGATTCAAAGACTATCTGTTCTGACTGTTGTCTCGTTACTCGCGAGCGCGCTCGTTGAGCCTCTTTACTATGCCAATACCCTTACTAATAAGATAAAGGGGTCGGTTCTTATTACTTTAGGCTTCAGCTTACTCGTCTTCGCAATTGAATTGTCCCTTCTGCTATTTACAGAGCTTGAAGGCCTCTTTGTAATCGCTTCCGTCAGTTCCGTTGTCATGACGTTTAGACATTGTTTTGTACAGCCCGTTTATGCTGCTCATGTGTTGGGTCTGCGTGGATCGAGTTTCTATAAACCACTTGGTAAAGAAGCTGTAGGGCTTTTCGTTGTTCTCGCAACATTTGCAATTCTTTCGAAAGCGTTGCCGTTTTCTTCCTGGGCGTGCTTTCTGATTTCTTGTCTTATTTCTGCAGCAATCGGTTATACGGAGCTATCCCTCCTTCTACTCGATAGGGAAGAGCGACGTAAGGCTTTTGGAATGTTATTGGTTAGGAGGCGTTAGGTTGCAAGACGAACTTCCATCGAACTCTTTCGACGCGCTGTTCGCAAAAGCACGTTGTGCTGTGGCACTTCAGGACTCTGATTCGAAAAGCCTTGAGCTTTCCGCTTCTGGTGGCGCTTTTGCTTTGTTTGCTCGCTCTGTTCTTCGTGTTGGTGGTGCCGTTTTTGGAGCTTCCCTTATCGACAACGGCACTGTCCGTCATATTTGCATAAAGCGGATCGATGACTTGTATAAACTGCAAGGATCTAAATACGTTAAGAGCAACGTTGCAGATACATATGAAGAGTGTGCCCACCTTCTTTGCAAGAATACCGTAGTGCTATATTCCGGTACGCCATGCCAGATAGCGGGACTTCGAAAATATCTTGAAAAAACAGTTCCAAAGCAAGTCATTGCAAATAACTTGCTTTGCGTCGATCTCATCTGTCACGGAACACCTAAGCAGGAGATTTTTGCTGCATATCTTGAATGGCTTGCCACGAAGAGCAAAACCGATGACGGCATCCATGGCTATTCTTTTAGAAGCAAAAAGATGGGGTGGGGACTAAATTATTATTACTACTTCTATCGTCGAGGTAGAAAACACGAGGTGCTGGGGCCCGCCCGTGATGACCCATATTTCGCAGCCTTTACGAAAGGGGTCATCTATCGGAGGTGTTGTTACAAATGTCCCTTTGCAAGACTTGAACGCGTTGGAGACATCACGATAGGAGATTATTGGGGCATCGACTCCGTTCATCCCGGTTTTTCTGACGGAAGAGGCGTTTCCGCGGTCCTGATAAACACTAGTAATGGCGAGCGCTTCTTTAATGAGTGCTGTGCCGATGAATGTAAGTGGATTAAATCAACCGTTGAAAGCATTGCTGCCAATAACTCAAATCTCGTCAAGCCAGCCTCTCGTTCTGCTGATGATGAGAGGCTGGCCAATGAGGTCGAAAGAGCGATTTCTACTGGTGACCACAAGCTGGCATTCGAAAGGCTGCTGGCTCCAAAGATTAGCTTGATGGCAAGAATTAGGCGAATGCTTCCCTGGAAGCTTGTTCGTTTGGTTTGCGGGCATGGACGGTAACTGCTTTTCATTTAGACGCTTGTAGTGCAAAGCCCACTCATACAACTAACCCTAAGTGGAAATATCGACAGGCAGCTCATTCGTTACTGTCCTTAACAATTTTTAATCGAAGGCGAAAGGTATTTATTCATGTATTACATCAACGAGAGGCTAGTTAACCTCCACCGCATTTTTGACCAGAACAAGCGCGAGGGTTACCTCAGACTTGACCTGAACGAGAACCCCGAGGGGCTATCTCAAGAGTTCATCGACGGAGTTCTTTCGGGTGTGACACCCGAAATGGTAGCCCAGTACCCGGAGACACTTGAGTTTACCGAATTCCTCGCTGAAAGACTTGGTACGGACATCGAGCACCTTTCGCTTGTTAACGGGTCTTCCGAGGGCATTCGTAACATCATTGAGGCCTTCACTGCGCCCAGCGGCGAGATTGTTTGTGTATCACCATCTTACGCGATGTTCGAGGTCTACTCGAAGATGTATGGGCGCAATTTTGTGCCGGTCCCTTATAGGGATGACCTAACTATCACGGTGGATGATGTGATCTCCAAAATCAGCGATGACACGCAGCTGTTAATTCTTGTTAATCCGAATAACCCCATGGGCAATGCCTGGAGCGAGACCGAGATGACGCGCTTTTTCGAGGAAGCGGAACGCCGTCAGATTACCGTCCTCGTTGATGAGGCATACCATTATTTCTGCCCCGAGACTTCCATCGGATACGCCCTCACTCATGATCACGTATTTGTAACCCGCACCTTTTCCAAGCTATTCTCGCTTGCTGGAGCTCGTTTAGGCTATGTAGCAGGATGGCCTGAGGGAGTTGCTCTCGTACAGAAGCTGAATACTCCCCACAATGTAAATATGTTTGCCATGCTCTTTGCAAAGAAAATCATGGAAACCGAAGGCATGCTCGATTCCATGATCGAGAATCAGCTTGCCGGCAAACAGTGGCTCGTTGAGCAACTTGACCGTAATGGCTATGAATATCGAAGCAGCGAAGGCAATTTCATGTTCATTAAGCCGTTTAGCGACGCTTCTGAAATCGTTCGCCGCATGAAGGCCGAGAAGGGCATCCTCATTAAAGAGTATGACGGTATTGGCACTTTCGGCAGCTGCCTGAGGGTTACCACTGGTCCTAAGCTTTCGATGGAGCGATTCATGGAAGCGCTGATTGAGCTGGATAAGGCCTAAACATGACTAAGGTCATAACCTACGGCACCTACGACCATCTCCATCGCGGGCATGTCCGCCTGTTGGAGCGCGCCAAGGCCTTAGGCGACTATCTAATCGTTGGCGTTACGTCGGATGACTTTGACAAACAACGCGGCAAGATTAACGTTCAACAATCGCTTGAAGAACGCATCGCAGCAGTGCGTTCAACCGGGCTTGCGAACAAGATTGTTGTCGAAGAGTACGAAGGCCAGAAAATCGACGACATCAAGCGCTATGGGGTCGATATCTTTACTGTGGGATCGGATTGGGAGGGCCAATTCGATTATCTGAATGAGTACTGCAAGGTTGTGTACCTCGAGCGAACCAGTGGTGTATCTTCTACGGAAATCCGAAGTTCGGTTAAACTTCGCTGCGGTTTAGTTGGATATACCGACTATATGAATCGCGTTTTTGCTGAATGCGGTTTGGTAAATGGTCTCGAGGTTGTCGGTATTTGTGTTGAAGATCGCAGCTTGCTAGATGAGGGTCCACTTGGAGCCAAGCTTGTAACGGATGATTACGGTAAGTTACTGAATGCGGTCGACATTGTGTATATTCACTCGCATCCTGATCGGCATTATGAACAGGTGAAACGAGCCTTAAATGCCGGCAGACATGTGATGTGCGAAGCGCCTATCGCAAAGAGCGCTAAGGAATGCAGCGAGCTTTTCGCATTAGCCGACGAGCGAGGCCTTGTGTTGATGGACTCGCTGCGCACGGCATATTCAACCGCCTACGCACGCATGCTGTTGTTGGTTACCGGTGGACGTATTGGCGAGGTCGTTTCAGTCGATGCTACTATAACCAATCTTAAGACCAATCGTGCTCCTTTTGATACGCGTCGCGACACTGCTTGGAGCAGCATGACGGCATGGGGCCCGACGGCATTATTGCCAATCTTCCAGATACTAGGTACTAAACCTAACTCGGTACGCATTTCGTCCTTGTGCGAAAAAAACGACAAGACTTTTGATGAGTTCTCGAGGCTTGACGTTGAGTTTCCAAACGCCGTGGCAACAGCAAAGGTTGGCTCAGGCGCTAAGTCTGAGGGCAGTCTAGTTGTATCGGGCACAAAGGGCTACATATATGTTCCTGCGCCCTGGTGGAAGACTGATTATTTCGAAATCCGCTACGAGGACCCAGCCGATAACAGACGCTATTTCTATCAGCTAGACGGTGAAGGTATTCGCTTTGAATGGGTTTCTTTCCTAAGAATGATCGCCGATGTCGAAAAGGGCACCACAGGTGAAGAGGCACTTCGCCGCGAAGGCGGCATTGATCGCGATATCACCAAAGCCACCTGTGAAGTTATAGGTGAATTCGAACGCGGCGAGAGCGTAAAGTACTTAGAGTTTATAAGGTAATCATGGTTTCAGCTTTTCAGCTGGCAAAATATCGTTGAGTGATATGTATTCCCTTGGGACATTCAATGATGTCTGGCGAGAGCGTTCTGAATCTTTGGCGAAAACTCAATTCTAGCTATTAAAATAATCACCAGGAATGAGTGCGCTGGTTAAATGTAATGCGCTCCTTCCTCTATATAAAGCAATTTGCAGCCACTCCATAAGCTAAGACGCTTCTGATTAATTCTCGGTCGCGAGTGCCTACTGTCTTACGATTAATCAAACCACATTATTCCTCACGCGAGCTCCATCTAGGGCGCCATGAAGTGCGTGAAGGCCAAGGGCGTGCCCGTGGTGGTCTACGGGCCCACGCTGGGCGCGCCGGAGTTCTTCGGCTCCGAGGTGACCACGGCCTTGAGTCCTTCAAGGCCGGCTGCAATGCGATCGTCGCCAACCGCAGGAGCGACGAGCTCGCAGATGTTTCAGAAATGGTTTATACAAGGGACTTATTTAAACGCGATTAGCTGAAAGGAGATAATTGAAAAGAATATTCATTTCAAAAATGATGGCCGCCTGAAGCTGCTGATCGTCGTGGGCACCCGCCCCGAGGTCATCCGCCTGTCCGAGGTCATCAAGAAGTGCCGCCGCCACTTCGACTGCCTGCTGGCGCACACCGGGTAGAACTACGACTACACGCTCAACGGCATCTTCTTCCGCGACTTGTCGCTGGACGCCGTGGGCGCCGACCTGGGCGAGACCGTGGGCAACATCATCGCCGCGAGCTATAAGCTCATGGTTGAGGTGAAGCCCGACGCGCTTCTCATCCTGGGCGACACCAACAGCTGCCTTTCCGCCATCGCGGCCAAGAGGCTCCACATCCCCATCTTCCACATGGAGGCGGGCAACCGCTGCAAGGACGAGTGCCTGCCCGAGGAGACCAACCGACGCATCGTCGACGTGATCTCCGACGTCGACCTTGCCTACTCCGAGCACGCACGCCGCTACATCAAGGACACCGGCTGCGCACCCGAGCGCACCTACGTCACGGGCTCGCCCATGGCTGAGGTGTTGCGCGCCAACCTTGATAAGATCGAGGCGTCCGATATCCTCTCCGAGCTCGGACTGGAGCCCAGGCGCTACATGTTGCTGTCGGCACACCGCGAGGAGGACATCGACACCGAGGCGAACTTCACGAGCCTGTTCACCGCGGTCAACGCGCTGGCCGAGAAATACGACATGCCGATCCTGTACTCCTGCCACCCGCGCTCCCGCAAGCGCCTGGAGGCCACCGGCTTCCGGCTGGACCCGCGCGTGCGCATGCACGAGCCCATGGGGTTCCACGACTACAACTGCCTGCAGATGAACGCCTTCGCGGTGGTCTCCGACTCCGGCACCCTGCCCGAGGAGTCCAGCTTCTTCGCGAGCGTCGGCCGCCCGTTCCCGGCGGTGTGCATCCGTACCTCCACCGAGCGCCCGGAGGCGCTGGACAAGGCGTGCTTCACGCTTGCAGGCATCTCCGAGAGGGGCCTTCTGCAAGCTGTCCATACGGCCGTCGAGCTCGACGCGGAGGGGTCGCTCCCCGAGGCGCCCGTTCCCGACTACGCCGACGAGACCGTGTCCACCAAGGTGGTCAAGATCATCCAGAGCTACACCGGCGTTGTGGACAAGATGGTGTGGAGGAAGAGCCTCTAGCCTCATTACTAATGGATAGCCATTTTAAATATTGCCAATTATCGGCTAAACATCTTGCAGATGTTGCTGACAAATTCTATACGAAAGATTTGTATTGAGGAATTAGTACAATGGGCGGCCCTTTGCTTTCTGCAAAGGGCCGCCCACCCCTTATAGCCCTCATTGCTAATAAAGCTTCGATTCTTTCACACAGCGAATTATAGAGCACTCGCTTTATGTGAGCCGCGCATACCTCGGACCATTCGCTGTTTGTATTTATTGCTGGCATATTACGTCCTATGTAAGGAGGAAAGGAATGTTTGGAAAAGTCAGGAAAACGAGAAGCGACTGTACGGTTGGTACCTACGAGAAGAAGCATGACCTTCCTGCAGGAACACTTAGGAACTCTGATGGTCGTAAGGCCAGAAAGGATAAAACTCTGAAATCCCTTCGAAAAGAAACCGGAAGCGACTATCGATAACTTCTGAAACTATAAGATTGGGGTACTGCAATGGGAACTGATGTCTTTGTTCTTGGCGACGATCAGAGCTATGCAGCAAGCATGGCCAATGACTACACCTTGAAGCCGTCGTCTGAGATGAGCGGTCGTTCAAGTTCGCGAGCGCATATTCAAGAAGTTGCTGCCGAAGTGCTTTCGAAGGAAAACGGGACTGGCAAGGTCTTTTCGATCCACGGGACCGGCGGGCTTGGGAAGACGTTCCTCATGGAAGAGTTGTATTCCGACTTTACACATAGGTTTACCCACAATACCGTTGTTACCAGGCATAGCTTTGAAGGAGAAGAGATAACCTCTGAAGAGAAGATTCTAAAAGAGCTCTCGGATCTTCTTGCATGCAACGGAGTGCCAAGTCCAACCTTTAGGATGAATTACTACGCATGGAGAGCAAAAGCATCGAATTTTGCATTGGCTAAAGCCGAGTTCTGCGCTGATTTTGAGCAAGCAAAAAATAAGGGAGTCGAGATTTCGACGATGCTGTCGGGTCTTGCTGCTCCCTTTATTGATCAATTTACCCAAGGCCTTGGTGGCTCTATTCTTAATGCTGCCATTGAGATTGGGGTTTATGCAGCCGATTCTATTAAAAGTGCCAAAGCGTGTAATGAATGGAAGAGCCTAACGGAAGAGAAAACCTCCAGTGATTTGAAAAGGTCATTGGCGGCTAGTCTTAAGTCTGATATTGAAGCGTGGACTGGTCGCAATGAACGGAAGCTTATTTTCTTTTTGGATACATTTGAGAAGCTGGGTTGGGTTGCTGGTGAATGGCGAATAGGTCGATACGATTGGGCAAAGACCATCTCGGAGGCAAAGGGGTCTCTCTGGATTGTCGCTGGGCGCTGCAGACTTGCATGGAAAAATGTGGTTCGTTTTCCTGTTCAGCTTGAGCCCATGAGCTCATCTGAAGCAGACGACCTGTTGGTGAAATGCGGAGTCAGTGATTCCGAGCTGCGTAGCTTGGCTGTGGAGAAAGCCAGAGGAATACCCGTATACTTAATAATGCTTGCTGACATGATTAATAGATCGTCAGTCGCGGAGGCAAGGCGCGACCTTCTTTGCATTGTTGATTATGATAATCTCGTCGAAGTGTATTTACGGGGCCTCGATGCCTCCCTTAAGCCTGCCATCTATACCGCTGCTTTTATTGAGTACTGGGACTACGAATTTATGATGGCAGTGGGGGAATCCTTCATTGATCCTAATGCTATTGCTCAACTTGAAAATCTTTCCTTTGTATGGAAGCGGCAAGATAGCTTTGAAATGCATGAGGTTGTCGCCGATCTCATTCGTAGATCTGCTAAGGGCCCTGTCGTATTGAAGCTTTTCAAGGCGTGCGGAGATTTGCTCGGGCAGTTGGGCTCAGACGATAAAAGGACTGCCTATGCAAAGGATACTTATAGACTTCATGTGCTCAAGGCAAGGCAACTTCTTGCTGTAGAAGGTGTGGACGTTCTTGGATCCGAGGCAGCTTTTAATGCTCGCATGCAATATGCCGAGGCGGCATGGCACAACGGTCAAGTTGAGCAGGCATATGACCTTTATAAAGAAATTCAATGTTCTTACGCTCCTACAAGCTCTGCAGATGAACCTAGCATTTATTTCTTGAGAGCAAAACTCAAGACTGCGGCTCTTAAAACTCAACTTTGGTTAACCAGAGGCGAAAGAACATGGCATGAACAAGCCATCGCAGATACCGTTGAAGTTTTAAATGACGTAAGGGAGCATTATCCGAATGAACGGCTCATT
Source organism: Collinsella sp. (assembly GCA_019414205.1). Lineage (GTDB taxonomy): Bacteria > Actinomycetota > Coriobacteriia > Coriobacteriales > Coriobacteriaceae > Collinsella. Next base: position 79,819 of record DXML01000006.1, read on the forward strand.
TATCTTTCGGCGCTTAATGATCTTGGTATTTCCTGGAAACGATTCAAAGACTTCGACAAGGCTTTCTACTATCAGAATCAAGTTGTGAGAGCGCTTAAGGATAAAAAAGCCAAGGAACTAGATGCCGATGAGGCTCGCTTTATTAACAACTACGGAGCAACATGCCAACAATACGGTGCCAAGCTTAAACAAGAGGGCAACGCTTCCGAAGGGCAAGAGTACCTTAAAAGGGCTTTGAAGTATTACGACAAGGCCTACAAAGCGCGTAAGACTCTGTTTGGCACAAACAGCCTTCAGGCTTTAATCGTGCTTACCAACAAGGGCGTTGCCAACATGTTGATGGGCAAGTATCCTGAAGCTGAAAACATGCTTGAAAAAGCCTATAGAGGCTTTAAAAGCGGTGGTTTCCCCACGGGAGATTCCTCTTATTTGAGAGCTAGATTTCAGCTGGCCAATGTTAGCTCTAACAAAGCAAGAGAGCTCAAGGATGCTGGCTTGATCGATGAGGCGCGCATCGAGGGGCGTAAAGCGCTTGAGTTGCACAAGAAGGTTTATAACGATAAGAAAGAATGCCTAACTGAATGGGCTGTTGATACGGGAAAATCGAGAGATGCGGTAAAGGCCGCTGAAAAGTTTTTGGCAGAGCTTTAGTGGGCGATTGTTGGCTGTTTGTTTGTATTGATTCGTGTTGGATCGTCTAACTGTAAAAGTCTTTAAAGGCCACTATTTACCGTTTATCGAGAAGAAGTTTATTGCTACGACACGAGTGCTAAAATCAGCTCATCAATCTCTATATTAGGGGTGTAGCAATGTTTGATACCAAAATCGCTCTTGAGCAATTTAATGCGCTTTCTGATGTTGCAAGAAAGCGATTGAGTAGCGCCCTTGATTCAATAGAGCATGGTATTTCACCTAATACAGATGCCATTCATGATCTGAGCCTTTCTCTTTCAGATTTAAGATCAGCATATGAGAAAGCAAAAGGTGCTGCCATTCATTGCGCTAACGCCGACGGTGTGAATGATGCTGATGCAGCTTTTTGCTCATATATTGAAACAATTGACGAAAATGAACGCCGACAATTAATTGCTGCATTACAACCAATTATTTCTTTACTTGAGAGGTTTGTTAGAGTTAAGTCTGACAAGGATGCCTTTATGGGAGACCTTATTCCCATTCAAAGCGAGGCATCAGACTTGCTTGATAGTCTAAAAAATGACCCACTGTCTTTAAATCAGGGCGAATCGGGTTTAAATAACAATGTAGTTAGGCCTAAACAGCTTTTTATGGAGGCCCTACATCATGAGGACATGACCGATGATAGGGGTATCGAACTTTCTGAAGAACTTGCCGGCCTCTTTCCGCAGCGTATTATCTACGGTCTTATAGCAGGTGTCTACTATGAACCCCACAACCCGAATCCCATAAAATAGCCGGAGCCTCAGGCTGCAGTTTATCAGGCAAAGAGCGACCCTGTCTTGCCTGTTTCCGAAGTGAAGAGTGAAGCCTTATCCTCTATTGAAGAAGATGGTGGATGCGCTGAAAAAGAATCGGCTCCATTAGCGCCTCAAAGGCCTTCTCTTGGCAAGAAAAAACTCGGCATTAAGAAACTCCAGAGCGACGTATTGAATGCTGGATATGTTGCTAGATTTACATTCTCGCTGCTCGCGTCATGGCCTGGACTCACTTCAGGCCAGATTGCTCGAATTGCATCATCGTTTTACGAATGGGATACCGTTCCCGAAGCCGTTCAGACGATTATCGATCGTCTTGTCAAAAAGACTTATTTAGAATCAGTCGCGGTCAGTGACAATACTCAATATTTCCTAACGGTCCCTGCTGCTGTACTTTGTAGCAAAGAAACCGTATATAACTACAAGAATGCTTGCCGAAAATCACCTTGGTTAATACCGATGCCGGAGAGCAGGATTTCAAACGGCATTAGAAATATAGACACGGCTGCTGAGCGCATCAAAGATATTAAGTCCAGGGACATTGTAGAGGTTTTGCGTTCATACGACCTTCTGATTGATTACTTATGCTATGTCGAAGATTCAAATTCGGGAGTGAACAAATCAAAACTGCTCGATAGCCTCTTTGGGAGTACTCCTTCTGCTGTTTTGGTCTATTTTAATGATCAGCTCATTAACTGCGTCCTCGCTCCCGAAGGCGAAAGACTTTCGTTGGAAGGCAACAACGTTCTGTCCAACGTTGCGCCAAAAGAAAACGTCGATAGCGCAAATATCGACCATTGGTTCGTTCTAAAGGATGGCTTATTAGAAGACGCTTTTGCGAAACTTGAATTCGCGGATGAAGAAGACGAAGATAATACGCCATTACCTTCATCATCTGAATCCTTGGAATCAGACCAAGGTCCTGCTGACTTCGCTATAGACTCCGAGGTTGTCATTCTGAATGAGGTGCATGAGTGCGATCGTAATAATCTCACCTCAACTGATGATTCAAATGAGGCAGAGGGTGTGGCGGTCGATTCGGGCGCCCAAGAAGCCGAACATGAAAACTCTGATGTTTCTATTCATCCTGACATCACGGATGAAATGGATTCGAACCAAATGGCCAGCATACTTGTCAAACGCAAGATGCCTCCATCAGACGATGAAGCTCGACTATTTGTCGGCAAGCTGCTTAATGAGCAAAATAGAATCCAATCGCTAGTTGCAGCGCATTATTTTCTTAAGGCCCTCTCGTTGGAGGGCGATCGACCTTGGGCTCAGTTGGCTTCACTTCAGATGGCCTATGGCTGCGATTCTAAAATTGAACGTCACCTGTATCGCGGCTCCGAATTGAAGGCTGCGTTTCCTACCGTTACTGCCGATACTAGCGCCTTACAGCTGGCCGCTTATTGTAGGGCAATGGTCGCTCCTGCAGTTGCCTATGACTATGAGCTGCATGCGACCGCGGAAACGTTTGGCAAGAACTTTGATGAGCTCTTTCCGCAATTTGTTGTATTAAAGCCGCTGTTTAATGAGCTGCTCAAAATATGGGATGTTTCTCCGGAGCGAGGTCTTGATAGTCAGATAGTTGAGATGCTCGGTGGAGAGGAGAGAAGAGACCAGGCAATAGCCGAGACCGAAAGTAAGGCAAGGCTGCTATGCGCGCCTCCTAAAGTAAAGGCGATGATTAAAGGCATCCCCGAATTTCTTGAGTTGAGTTTTGGCGATTCGAGCGATCTTGGCTCTGTTCTAACGATTGTTGCTAATGATGACCGCGAATCTCGTCCTCTAATTGAAGACGTTCTTGCTCAGTTCAAGGTTGGCAGTTCCGATGCCGAGCAGGATAAAGCCATTTCTGACTTTATCGATTCGAAATGGCGTATGGCGGTAAATGGTAAGAAAAATAGAGGGATGAATCTTGAATATGCCGCTCGTAAGCATTTGGTTAGTGCCATTGAAGACCGCATCGAAGTATTAAAGGAGTGGAACACCCTAATCGGTTCTTCATTTAGAGAGGGGGCGCTAGAACAGCTGGGAAATCTCAAGGACAGGATTCTTGTTTTGACCGATGAGGTTTCTGTTTCTGGAGCAGCTTATAATCCGGTGGATTCGACTGTGCTGGACGCTTTATTTACCGATATAAAGCGTTTACTGACGGGAAATTCTTCCTGCACAATGGACTATGAACAATTTCTTGCCACTGGATGCATTTCGATTGATTCTGGTCTTCCTGTTTTGAACATGGATCTCTCCCGTGTCGTTTATTGCGAACCTTGGAGGGTTCTGCTCGAGCACCATCTGAGCCCTAAACTTGATTCAGCTGAGGCTGCTAGGCAGATTGCTGATCCAAGTTCGAGGCTATTTGACAATTTAGGCCAGCTCGACAACATCTTGAATCTGTGTGGCGCAATAGAGGGGGTTCTGCCTCCGAGCGACCTTGATCGTAAAAATGCGCATCAGTCAGCCTTGGATGAGCTGGATAAATATAAAGATATGCTCGAAATGGCGTATGCCTACAACAAAATTGATGAGCAACAGAAGGAACGCTTGCTAGAAATAGCTCGTCTGAACATGGGATTCTTCTTTGACTTGGAAGACTATGCCAATTGGAAGTGGTTCCTTAAGGGACTTCAGAAGCAGGTCGATGATCTTTCGCTTTCGCGTAAGACCGATCTTGATCGCAGGCTATCTTCTTGTCGTCGTAAGATCCAAGGTAAAAAATCCTCCTTGCTCGATAAGGCTACCGTTTTGTTTGAAGAGGGCAACTATGCTGTAGTTGAAGAGTATTTGAATAGAATAGATGCTGGCAAGCTTGATTTGGACGTAACGCCTATTACCGAGAGCGATGTTTTCTCGGAGTTTATTAGCGATGATGTTTATAAACAGCTATTTGATTGTTGCAAGAAATCTAACAACCGAAACGATTTTGCCAAGTTCGCAAAGTCCTATATTAATAAGAATGCTCCGAAGAGTTGGGATACTGATTACAAAGATTCAGGCTATAAAGAAAACGCCTTGAAAATGGTTGGAAGTTGGCCAAAGCGCGGAAATAAAACCGGAAGTGCCGATTGCAAGGATATTGCTACATTCTTGAGAGCTCTTGGATTGTCTGTTAGGCAAGTTGAACGCACTTCTCAAGGCCAAGCTCGGTACTCCGCGTCGCTACGCCCCGCTTCTCGCGGAATGACTCAATACAGTCATCCTATTGCGGCATTTGGCACTAAAATGCCGTCAAAGCTAGATGTTTTGCTGTTGTTCGGTTCATTATCGCCTAGAGATATCTTGTCTAAAGTTCGTGCTGCCGGACTGACGAGGATGTCCCTCGTATTTGTTGATAGCCCAATGAGACTCGAGGATAAAAGAGCCTTGGCAGAGCTATCACATGCGAGCAACAATCATCTTCAATTTATCGTTATTGATCAGGTCCTTGCATTGTTCTTGGCCTTGCACGAAGAGCCCGAACGTCTTCAGTTAATGCTGAAGTGCGCCTTGCCTTTTACGTTTTATCAACCATTTGTACGCGATGGCGGTCCTACCCCAGACGAAATGTTCTGCGGCAGGGATGCTGAGCTAAGAAGCATTATGGATCCTGGTGGAGCCATAATCGTCTATGGTGGCAGACAGTTGGGCAAGACTGCGCTTCTTCAAAGAGCCGAAAGCCTCTGCCAAAAACCTGATTCCAAAGAGTTCGCAGTCTATGTCAACATTCTTAATTGCCTGACTGAAAAGGATGTTGCCTGTAAGGTTGCTGAGGCTTTTGGTGCAAAAGCTGAACTTTCGCTTGGAAAGGTTGAGGACATTCGGTCCCTTGCGGCAGCGATTGCTAAAGCCATGAACTCCAAGCTTGCTTCCAGGGTTCTGTTGCTTCTTGATGAGTGTGATAATTTTCTCAATGCTATTGCTGAGCACCATTACAGGGAGCTCCAGCCTCTTATCGACCTAAAAAGTGAATCTACTAATAGCTTTAAGTTTGTGATTGCGGGCTTGCATAATGTTTGCAGAGCAAAAAACGCTATTCAGGAGAACGGCTTCTCGGGCCAAGTTGGTTCACCCATTTGCGTCAAACCATTATCACCTCAAGAAGCGCTGCAGCTAATTTCTAGGCCGCTGCTTTATTTGGGCTTCCAAGTTGATAGGTACCCTCATCTGGAGACCATCCTTACAAACACAAATTACTATCCAGGAATCATCCAGTTCTTTGGGCATACACTGGTTGAAACCATGAAAGAACAGTATGGCGTTTATTATCGTGCTGCTGATGGACAGCCTCCGTATCCTCTCCTTGAGGAGCAACTTGGCGAAATCATTAACAAGAATGATTTGAACAACAGAATTAGAGAAAAGTTCAGGCTCTCTCTGGAGCTCGATGAGCGATACTTTATGCTTGCTCGGTGTATCGCCATGTTGAGCTTTGCTGCAGAACGCGAGGATGATCAGAAGTCCCCGCTTGACGGCTTCAGTATCGACGCTATTCAGAAATCAGCGATCGAATTCGACATCTCATGCCTAAAATGCGAATCCCAGAGCGCTCTGGAGATACTGCTTGACGAAATGGTCGAGATGGGTATTTTGACTAAACCTTCTATGACTGTTCATTGTTATAAACTGCGCAGGCATTCGTTCTTGAATATCATCGGACCCAATGAAGATGCTGTTTTCGATGACATCATCGAAGCTAATGAGTGCGCTAAGGTTTAAAGGAAAGTGTGGCTTCATGGGCATGGACCATTCGTACATATGGTGGACCAATGTTACGGGTCCTCAGATGTTTATAAAATCAGTCGTGAGTTCTCTCTCGGACAATTACAATGTGCGATTGCTTCTGCCCAAGTTGTGCCCTTGGCCAAATAGGATGAGGGAGTTAATTGCTGAAGCCGCCCAAAGCGAATACGCGCTGGAAGGTGTCACTATTGATGTGGTCACACCGGATGATTTTAACAATGCTCAGAGTCCAGTTGAAGTGCTGCTTGATCGCTACGCTCTGAATGACGTAAGACTAAGATATAGGAATTATTACAATCCCGCTGAGTATCTTATCCAGAATCACGTGTTGAAAGACAGAATCGTCTGGTTGACAGGTTTTGAGCCGAAAGACATTAAAACTTGGATGGGCTTAATCTGCGGGTGGCCATCTACAACACCTTTAGATGGATTGTTTGTTGTAGAGACTTCTTTTGATGGATGGTCTTCGCTGGATCAAAATGAAAATGATGGGTGCAAGACTATCAGTTATCGTGATTGCATAGGCGAGTATAGCGTTTCGTTATTCAATGGTTTACTTGTGGATGAAATGCCTTCAATGGCTTTTTCGGGTCAAGAAAAAAGCTACTGCGCCTCGCTGCTCTCCAACGTCTGCGGTGGGGACGTTGAGGTGTCAGATATCTTATCCGAGAACCTCGAACTTATGCTTGATAACAGCTATGATGTGCTCTGTTCTGTTTTAGATTGCTTTGATAATGATAGGGTCAAAGCTGATCATAATAATGTTCTTGCTATCGCTCTGCGAGCCGATAAGGGCTCAATCGATCGAAGAGTCTGGAAAGCACAGGTCGAGATTCTGTTCCCCATCTTGGAGGCTAGGCGATTGGCGGTGATAGCAAGAGTACGTGATCAGCTTACTGCCGTTTTGGAAAGCAGTGATGTCTCTCAATTTGGCGAGCGCGTATCTGAACCCGAGGATGTTGAACTCGGAACCCTTGTATACCTAATGGCGCAAACTAACGATGACGGCGAAAGACTTTTATATATCCCCGATCGAGAGCTCAGGAACGAAATCCATCTTCTTCGCGAATGCCGCAATATTATTGCGCACCACAAAATATGCGAATGGAGCCAAGTTAGATGGTTACTTGAATCAAGTGGAGATTCAGACGTATAAATTTCTAGATAAGACACTTTCGCAATAATGCATTTATTGATTGGCTGGCCCATGGTTAAACGTCTCAATATTAATCGATATAAGAAATTAAACGATATTGCTATTGAATTTGACTGTGGCGTTAATGCCATATCGGGAACGAATGGCACTTGCAAGACTACCCTGCTGCATATGATCAGCAACGCATACAAAGCTGTCAGCAGGAAAGATCACCAATTTAAAGATCCCGAAGCATTAAGAATGATTAATTCTCTCAATGCTCAAGTGAATACGAAGATCGAAAAAATAGCAAAAGGTGATAGGCAGTATAATAACCCTGCCCCTGGCTATAAAGAGGGGTCGTTGTTTGAAGTCGAGTATTTAGATGGTTCGCGACTGTCTTTTAGAAAGCATAATTCGTCCGTCAATAATCGATATGCAATTAAGCCCTATTACAAAAAAGGCAGTCATGATAGGTTGCCAGCCAAGCCAGTGCTTTATCTCGGACTGGCTCGTCTAATTCCTTGGGGAGAATATCAAGACGACGGTGCGCTGAAAAACTCATCATTCATACTCCCTGAGGACGCCCAGTCTGAGCTGAGCGATCTTTATGCTCGAATCACCGGAATTCACGCAAGCTCATTTCAAGCACAAAGTCTAAGAGACATTAAGAAAAGACAAGAATTTAGCACGGATATTGAAGGCGTAGATTCAAATACAGTATCTAGCGGCGAAGAGAATGTCTTGATACTTCTAACCGCCTTGCTCTCATTAAAAAGATATTATGAGGCTTTGGACGAGAGCTCTCAATCGGAAACGGTTTGTAGCCTATTGCTTGTTGACGAGCTTGATGCAACTCTGCACCCTTCGTTCCAATATGCTTTGCTTCAATTGCTTATTGAATACTCGACGCTATTCCATATTCAAATAGTCTTTACTACTCACAGTATCTTTATGTTAAAGCAAATGTTTAAAGAAAAACAGAATGTAATTTACCTGTATGACGGCGCAGGTGTTGTTTCCAAAATGGACAACCCTGATATTGAAAAAATAGAGATGTATCTCACAAATAGATCCCGAGCGGACCTATTCTCTGAAAGGAAAATACCTGTATTCACCGAAGATGAAGAAGCAAGGTGCCTCATTCGCCTGTTGATATCCCATCTATGCAAACAGGCAGATGGATTTAATCACTTAAACAGACATATCCATTTGATAGACGGAAATCTTGGCGGTGACGTTATATCTAGCCTATTTAAAGATTCCCAATTAAGACAATCCGCCATTGCGTCGTTCGCTATTCTCGACGGTGATAAGCCTTCGAATCTTTCCAAAAACACAATTGCCTTACCCGGAGATGGATCGTCGCCCGAATGGCTATTATTTGACTACGCAATTAAATTGTCAACTGATGGTAACAATCCCTTCTGGGCTGACGAATGCATTCAAGGTGAAGGTTTTTCCATAAGTAATTTTAACCAATGGATCAAGCCTGAAATAGATGAGGCGCGCAACGTTGTTGGCGGTGGCCAAAAGCGGGAGAAAGCCAAGGCAGTTTTTAACAGGAATATACTATTTTTCACGTATGTCTTTAAGGCATGGATGCTTGATTCCGCAAATGCAAGGGATATAAGGAAATTTGGATTCAATCTCCAGGCCGTTTACCATAAAACAGCCAACTATCACCGTATTTTCATTCCATCAACTGTTGATTTCGGTATTTATACTTTTAAGTACGAATAGACTGTAAAATATTCTGATTTAAAAAATAGTCAATTGTTAGCATTTGCGCAAGCTAAGGAGGTGTAGTTAGTGCCGGCAACACTTACGCCAGTGCGATATCCAGGGGGTAAGACGAAGATTTACCCTGAAATCAAATCGATACTTGAAGCAAACAACCTGCTTGGGCACGCTTATGCAGAGTTATTTGCAGGAGGAGCAGGCCTCGCTATTAAGTTGCTTCTAAAAAATGACGTTAAATCGATTGTAATTAATGATTTTGATCCTGCTGTGTATTGCATGTGGGACGTGATAGTAAATCACAGCGAGGAGTTATGCGAATTTATCAATGACGCAAAACTTAATATAGATACATGGAAATCGATGCGAGAGATTTATCGTTCAAAGGATGTCAGCGATAGCCTTGCGTTAGGTAAAGCATGCTTTTATCTTAATAGAACCAATGTCTCTGGTATTTTGAGCGGCGGAGTTATAGGCGGTCTAGACCAAACTGGAACTTATAAAATGGATGCTCGATTCAATCGCAAAACGCTCATTGCTAAAATACAACGAATTGAAGAATATAAAGACAGAATTGAAGTTACGAACCTTGATGCTGAAGAGTTTATAACTCGGCGATTAACAGATTCCGAACTGTTTGCATATCTTGATCCTCCTTACGTCCAAAAGGGTCCCGGTTTATATCGAAGTTCTTTTACTAACGAGAAGCATCGCTCATTAGCCCGTAAAATCGGTAGTGCACAGAGTAAATGGGTTGTAACTTATGATGCAGACGTATTGATTAAATCCATTTACAACGATTACGAACAGAGTAATCTTGAAATTGGATATTCTGCCAATCTAAAAACTGTTGGCAAAGAGAAGATAATACTTGGGCCAGGACTTATTTGGCCCGCTAGTCTTAAATCATAGCTCTTTTAGAACGATCGACTTACCGGTGGCTTCAAGACCGATCAGGCATTAGCCACCGGTAAGTTGTTATACTAATTAGACCACATTAACCTTATGATGTTTCCGGCCAATCTAGAAACACGGACAATGCTCTCTTTGTCGGCAGACAGCGTGCCGTGAGCCCATTTTGATAGAATTCCCTCAAAATTGTATTTGCCATCTATCCATTCGCTATTCAATGTAATCTCATTAATATCTTCAAAGTTGGCGGTCTCCGTCATTTTCTTCTTGGCTTCTTTTAAAAAGGGCTTTAAAGCGCCATCCTTGCAATCATTATTAGGATCGCTTGCTTTAAAGTACTCTTGTGCGCATATTTCTAGTAGCAGTCGCATTGAAAACGCAACTATTGGAAGATAATGGAATCTCTTCTGTTCATTCTTTAAATAAAAATGGTAAATGTCGTCGATGGCTCGATATAGCTCATTTGATCTGCTGCCTTTCGGTCGAAGCATTCCGCCAAACAGAACCTCTTCTTTGGTTTTTACTGGTTTTCTCCTCTTATGGGGCAAAGCCTTCGCGGTGGACATTTCTTTTCTATTGTTTGGGGCGTTGCTGCCACCCAGCTTGGTAATTGGCTTGCTTTCATTAAATGAAGAAATGTTGGCGTACCTGTCTGGATTTAGCTCAATTAGCGCATCCTTCAGTCTGCCGGCGTTTTTCCTTGCTGAGCTCAGATCCTCATTTCTAATCCGTGCGATATCTTTCAGAATTTCGACGGCTTCCTCGAGATTATGATTAGTTACGAGCTCGTTATTCTTAATTGAAAATCCAATTTTGTTTAAATTCGATTCAGTTAACAACCTTTTCTCGACATATTCTTCGTTTAATTTTTTATTCGTCGCTACAATTCCGCCTGTAGCTTCATCAAGCAACATAAGAGGGCCCTTGGGCTGTCCCCTAAAGTTATGCAAGAATTGTTCGTATTGAAGCTTGCCCCACTTATTCGAAGATCGATGGATTCGTTCGACAATCTCTAAAGCAATTTCTTTTGTGCAAACATTACAAGGTAAGACCGTTAGATTGCGTAACTCCGGTTCCACTTCAAAGACACCGATCCTATTAAAGGCATCCTGATATAAATCTGGATCTTTAATACACTTCAATAGGGCTACGCGACGATTTCCGTCATAGACGGTAAATGTATCGTCCGCATTTGCGACAACTACAGGCATCTCGTTTAGATGGTAACGTTTGCCCATTTCAACGATTAATGAGTCTAGATTCCAGTTATCACTATCATTAACAATCGCCCTTTTAATGATTTCAGAATCGCTCATGCTCTCATCCACAGGGTCTCTAGGATTCTCGGTCCATAAGCGTAGTTTTGATAACGGTATAGGTTTAATCGCTTGTTCAGGCATCATTACAACAACTCCATAAGGAAAGATCGATGAACTATCAAAATTATAGTGAGTCACAATGCTCGCTAGCTGTGGAATCAATCTCAATACCGGCATTAAATGCATTCACCTGAAGATGACGTAACATCCATTCACAGGGTAGGGAGAGTTTAATCGTTAACATGCAGCACCTAATGATAATGGTCGTATTCTGACAACTGCCGTAAGAGCCCAATTGAGGGTCAATAAACTCGCGAAGCCCCCAGACGGCCCATTGCGGACGTTATGCAGCCCCTCCTTTCACCGACTGGCAAAACGATTTACACCTAATTTCGGGGTTCGTTTACAGGCAATTCGTTCGCCACTCGCCGATCTCGCTACACTAATAACTGCTGCTACCAGGTAGTTTCCTGGCGCAGTTTCCATTGGCTCTTGCGAAGATCGGAGCGGTTATGTTTGCTGCCGCGTTCCACACCAGCCGTCACTACATCCTGTTTACTGCCATGGCCTGCCTATGCGTTTTGCTGGGCGGGCCTTCTTATGCCGCGGGCGCGGAAAGCCTGTTCATTGCGGGCGTCACGTACTACGAGCCGGGTGTATCGGGTCCCGGGTGGGCCTGGACAGATGCCGGCCATCTGGAGCTTACCGGCTACGCGGGCGAGGCCATCGGCGCGGACGACGACCTGGTGGTGACGCTTGTGGGGCAAAACTCCGTGGTTGAGACGAGCGCGCCCGACGTGGACATCTCGCGGTGCGGCATGGAGGTGTGGGGCGATCTGACGCTCCGCGGCACCGGGTCGCTGGTGGCTACGGGCTCGCAGTGCGGAATCTACGTGTCGGGGACGCTCGCGGTGGACGGCTGCAAGGTTGACGCGCGTGCCGATGGCGCCGGCATCGCAGATGCGCGGGTGGCCGGCGTGATCGCGGATGGTCTTGCCGTTCGCGGCGATGGGCGCGTTGTCGCCGCGGGCGCGGGCTCCGGGGCGGGCGTGCGCACCTATGGTGTGTGTCTGCTGGGCGGGGTTGCTGGCAGTGACGCGGCCGGGCAGCTTACCATCGATGCGTCCTGGCTGGATGCGTCGGGCGCCGACGCCGGCGTCGCCTGCCTGGGCGGATCGTTTGCATCCGCGCGCTTTGTGGCTCCTGCGGGTGGGGCCTTTGGCGAGGGCGGCGTGGTGGATGCCGACGGGTCCGTGGCAGCGCGTGTGACAATCGTGCCCGTGGATGCCACGGCGTCGGCGGGGGAGACCGGTGGGCCCGATGTGCCGGGGGATGGTCTGTCCGCCCCTGGCGCTGACCCCGCTACTGTCGAGCCAGCTGCGGATCCGTCGACGATTCCCATGCTGAAGCCCGCGGCCGCGACTAAGTCGGCGACCACGACCACAGTGACCAACACCACGGCCGCCAAGGCCTCTAGGCCCAAGGTCACCACCAAGACCTCCTCGTCGCTTCCCAAAACCAGCGACACAAATTGGATCGTCGTGTCCCTAACGCTATTTCTTCTTGGCACAGCGTTCCTCACCACCTCACATTGTTGCTGATGTGGTGAGGAACATCTGGCTTAAATGTAGGAGTTCTGCAGGCGCTTTAGAGGCAACGCTTTCAGTGAAGGAGTGTTGCCTTTTTCATGCGAGCAATGCCGGACGTGCTGGTAATGTGTGCCGGTGGATACTCAGTGCATGTGCTTGACAGCGCGCAAGTTTGAAAATAGTATCATTACAGTGATTAGGGTCCAGATACTTTCGATGCCTGGAACCGGAGGGGAGCCTGCGGGTTCCCCTTTTATTTTTCGGGAAGAGCGAAGATGCCCAAAGAATTCCTCACCTACCAGCAGCAAATGGAAAAGCTCAGAAGCTCCGGCCTCAGAATCGAGGACGAAGAGGTTTGCCGCAGGGTCCTTGCGGACATCGGCTATTTCCCGGTCGTGAACGGTTACCAGTCGTTTTTCCGCGACCCGAGCACCCGAGTATACCGCGAAGGCGCCACTTTTGGAGACATCCTAGCGCTTTACGAGTTCGACGTAGAGCTCAGGGAGATAATGCTCGATGCACTGCTCAAGGTCGAGGCGAAGATCAGGTCGGCGCTGGCCTACGAGTTCTGCGCTGCATATGGCGAGTCCCAGAGCAAGTATCTAGACGCCCGCTGCTACGCGACGTCGAAGGGCGCGAAGCGAGTTCTCCCAAAGCTGCTGAACATGCTTGACTATATCGCCAACAAGGATACCAGCCACGAATACCTTGCCTACTACCGCAGGGCATATAAGAACGTGCCTCTATGGGTCACCGTGAACGCCATGACCTTCGGACAGACTTCGAAAATGCTCACGGCGCTCAGGGACAGCGAGAAGGCCAAGATTGCTAAGAGGTTCGGGGTCGGAAACCCGAAAGAACTCTCGTCGTTTATCCGCGTACTCGCCCTCTACAGGAACGTCTGCGCACATGGAGAGCGTCTCTTCTCCCACAGGTGTCACGTCGAGATTCCTGACACGGCCTTGCACGCCAAGCTCGGCATCGAAAAGATTGGGCCGGATTACGCTTGCGGCAAGGTAGACGTTTTCTCGGCAGTGATCACCCTTCGATACCTCCTTCGCGACGACGAGTTCAAGACATTCAAGGCCAAGCTCGTCAAGTGCGTTAACGGATACTTGTCATTGGATGAGAGCATCGGCGAGGAGCGCCTCCTTGATGCCATGGGTTTCCCAGCCGAATGGAAAAAGATAACTAGGTATAAAATTTAGATTCGACCCGCCTAAAAGTAAATCACTTGTTTTAGGAAATTATTGACGACGGAATTGAGCGTCAATCCCTTGGTGCAGACGCGTTGTGGTTATCGGTTGCCATAATGGATGCAAGGCGGGGGGTCGGCTGGCTCGGGCGCATTTTTCTTAACGCTCTTCTTACCTGGCATAGCACTCTTGGGCACCGCATATCGTTGCTGAATGGCCCGATTTTCGGAAGTGCGGGTAAAAATTTAAAACCGCCGAGCACAAACTGATTTTTAGCAACAAAACAGCAGATCGCGGAAGCTCGAAACTGGGGTCTGGGCGGCAGATCTCGGTTTCCCCGCACTTTCGGAATCGCATAACAGAAGTATGCGGCAAATTCCGGAACCCCCGACCACAACCCCCTTCTAACGTAAAGAAACCGCAGGTGGAAGTGTTGCCGCTTTTCGGTGTAGTCAACAAGTCTGAGATTTGCCGCATACTTTCGGAGATTGCCAGCTGTCAGAGTTCGTCTCTTATAGGAATAATCCAATTCACGCCGCGTTACATCTAGTCTGCTCTTTATACTTGGATATCAACACTAAGGAGGCAGCCGTGCTTTGGAGCTATGTTCAGCTTGATGATGGCACCCAATTTGCCTACTCAGAGACAAGAGAAGACGGAACCGTTCGCGTGGCCGTCGAGCGCCCGGTTGACTTTGGCTTTGACCATGCGGAATGCTTCTTGCCTGCGGTCAAATGGTTCAACGTCGAAGGATTTACTGCTGATGACCTCAATTTTTTGACAGAATTTGTTAGCTCAAACGCCCCGTTTATCCTCGAGCTCGCCGAACGCCAAAAAGCCGGACCGGCGGTTTCGGCGCTGGCCCCCTGACGTTCTACTGTTGAACGGCAAATAACCCATGATCTCGCCTACCGACATATCCACTGCGGTCTCCCGCGTGCTGGCTCGCTACGACGTCCGCGAGGCATATCTGTTTGGCTCGTTTGCGCGAGGCGAACAAACGCCCGATAGCGATATTGACTTGCGCCTAGTCTGCGGCAACACCATGACGTTCGGCGCGCTTCTCGAACTCTCTCATGAGCTCGAGAAGGAACTTGGGCGAAAGGTTGATATCGTCACCAACCCACCAGAGCACATGCGCGCGGCCTTCCGGAAAAGCATCGAGCAAGATGAGATGCGTGTCTATGAAGCGGAGTAAGCAGGATGAGGAGCTTGCGAATATTTGGGTTAGATAGAACAGCTCGCCACCTTGGGTTAACGAGCGCGATTGCGGGGCTTCTTGACTCGTCTTGCATCGTTTTCCCTTTATTTTTTTCCATTTATTTATATGCTTGTCCCAGAATTTGGTCGTAAGGCGCGACCAGCGGAATCAAAAGAAAGCCTACCGAGAAGATCTTGGTCGAAGAGCACGACCAGCGCAATCAAAACAATGCTCGCGGAGAAGGCGCCTTCAATCGTTCTGGTTGAAGGCGCGTCATGTATACGTGTTATCGCAAGTAAACGTCCTTCAGCACCTCAACGACCCGTTGCGCCCCAACACCCTTGATCCTGATTGTTTTGGGATCGACGGGGTCCGATTCGTAGGCCTCCATGAAGCGCCTCATGTCAGCAAGAACATCCTCGCTCATGGCGGGACGCTCGTTGCCCGCGAGCAAGGTGGCGAGGCGGCAGACGTCGTTACGGTGCTTCTTTACGCTCTTCTCATCGACTGCCTTTCCATCTGCACGCTTGGCAGACAGGTCGAGCCACGCCTTTGCTTTGAAGGGGATTAGTCCCTCGACCGACAAGGCAGCGACGCCGCCCGCCGATACTCTGTTCTCCACGAGCAATTTGTAGTACTCCTCGTCCAGCAGAATCGCAGAAAGACTAGAAACCTCCTCCCCGATGTGTATCGGCAAAAGGCCGGAATCCCCGTGGCGCAGGTTGATGTCGGTGCGTGCAAATAACTCCAGCATGGCGGGGAAGGCCGGGTCCTTCGTCTTAGAGAACCGGTAGAACTGCGGCTTCCCGCTACTCTTTTGTTTGTTCTCGTACCCGCCTTCCCGAACAAAGTCCCAGAACACGCGGCCGAACTCAGGCGTCAGCGCCTCCACCAGTAGGACTAGATCGAGATCTTTCGTTGCCCTGAAATCTTGCCCGACCTCGCCGAACAGCAGGTCGCAGGCTCCGCCACCGATTAGGACATATTCGCCCTCGCGGCCCGCGAAGCGTTCCCTGAATTTATCGATTCCCTTCATAATCAACCCCAAGCACTCGATTCAGGACGTACTCGATCTCGCCCGCGACGCGCGGGTCGTCCCTCATATCGTCGGGAAGGGATAGGATGGCGGAAAGCGGGTCGACAATACACCCGGGCGCTGGCTCGGGCTCGTAGCGTAGCACCTGCACTACGCACGCGGGCTCCTCTGGTTCGTCGAATCCAGCGTTACGTGCACCGGTCGCCAGCCCTAGGACGCGCTCTTGCGCTTTGGTCGCGGTGAAAGTCGGCCAGGGGTCGTCCTGCAGCATCGAGATCTCACTCAGCGCCGAAACTCCTCCTGGTGGAAGGCCCACATCGGGTACGCGGGTCAGGCGATGCTCCCTTGCGACCGGACTTGCCATGTATGGCTCAAGCCGCCGCCACAGCGCCATCTTATTCCGGTCAGGGCGTAGGACCCGTCGGCGCCCTTCGGACACGATGATCGAGGGGTCGACAGCAGCGAGTTCATCGAACGCGCGCGAGACGGTCATCTTTGCTACGGCGAGAACGTTCGCCGCCTGAGTTACGTTGGCTCCGTCGAGTTCACCGTAGAGCGCCATGATGGCGAGACGCTGCGCCTGGGGCGAGAGCGTCTCGATGCTCACCTGCTTACGGCCGCCCGCATGGCTCTTGCCGCCATTCAGAGCGACTCCCAGGAACGGTAGGTACACCTGCTTGTCTGTAGCTACAAAGGCGAGGCCGGCCTCAAGCATTCGCTCGACCCTATAGCCCGTGGCGCTCTCGAGAGCGAAAGCCACGGGAATCCCCAGAGCTGTCTCCAGCGTGTTGCGGTGTTTCGCCATGGTCTTCACCGTCGCGTTCTCGATGGGGAAAGCCATCACGAACGGCACACCGAAGGCGGTCCACCGCTCAAGGGAGTACAACCCCCTCAGATACAGGGGAAGCCCCGAGACGTCAACGGGCTCACGCTCAACTTTCGAATGCAGCATCTTCTCAACGAATTCCCGCATGCCTCGCCTCCTTGTGTAACATGCTATTTTGAAATGTAACATTAATGATGTTACAAGGCAAACTATTAAGTTACATATAAAGACGCCCTGTGTATGCTACCGTTTCAAACCCGGCAAAACCCAAAGCGAGTGCAAGTGGCGTGTTCTCCACACTCGCCAAGACCGCCGACAACCACTGAATTGCCATGGCCTTGGTGCTGTTCACACTAGGAAAGCATTCATCGCAATCGCACGCCGTTGTTGTTGTGACTCATTTCCGGAAGTGTGTGGGGGGGATCGGAACCCGCCGAGCGCAACCAAATTTTTACGTACAAAACCGCAGGTCACGGAAGCATAAAACCAGGGTCTGGTCGACAGATCTCGGTTTTTCCCCGCATTTCCGAATACTCAAAACGGAAGTATGCGGCAAATTCCGGAACCCCCGACCACACCGCCCTTTTGGCGCAAAGAAGCCGCAGGTAGAAGCGTTGATGTGCTCCAGCGTGGTCAACAAGTCTGAATTTTGCCGCATACATCCGGACTCGGAGAGTCTTAGAAGCCGGTATTGAACTCAAACTCGGTTCCATACACCCTTTTGCTCTCTGAATACAGGTATCGCCCTAGCGATAGTGTGCTATACTATCGCTAGGGCGATACCTGTTAGGAGACTCGCGTGGAACTGTGGCATGGTTCTCAGAAGATCATTGAGACTCCCCAGATTGGCCTGGGGAAAGTCCATAACGACTATGGACAGGGATTCTATTGCACAGAGAGCCTCAACCTTGCAAGGGAATGGGCATGCTCTAGGGACGCAGGCGGCTTTGCAAATCGATATGAACTCGACATGGCCGATCTCAAGGTACTCGACCTGCTATCGCCGCAATATTCAGTTCTGCATTGGATAGCGTTGCTTGTAGAGCATCGTTCATTCCGAAAGGACACCGCCGTCGCTGTGGGGGCATGCGAATACCTTCGCGATCATTTTTTGCCAGATGCTAACGCTTACGATGTGATTAGAGGATGGCGTGCGGATGACTCGTACTTCAGCTATGCCAGGGCGTTTGTAAACAATACGATCACCATTGACCAGCTCGGTCGAGCTATGAGGCTCGGTAACCCTGGAGAACAGATTGTGCTCAAAAGCGAGCGCGCGTTTAAGAGCATTCGTTTTGCTGGATTTGAACGTGCGCCACAAGCTCTATATGGCCCATTGGCCAAGGACCGAGATGAGTTGGCAAGGGCGCAGTATCGGGAATTGCTTACCGAAAACCCGTTTGAGGGAATTCGTATCGTCGATATCGTTCGAGAGGGGATGACAGAAAATGACCCACGCCTACAGTGAGATGTATCTCGAGGATGCCATGAGAACGCTGGGCGAGGCAGTCGATTTCGCCCTCTGCGACCAAGGTTTGAATCCAGCCGAGCTGACGGCGATCCTGTCGAACACTATTGAGATGAAACAGTTTGAGCGCGGTATGCCTCGTGTCGTCTGCGGCATGACGGGCGACGAGCTCGCGCGCGAAATTATCGCTCGGGCGGGGCTAAAGCCTGCCGAATGCAGGGAGACCTATCCGTTCGACCGTTCGCCTCAGTATTGGGCGGGCTGGGTTTTGGCCTATACGCAATGGGTAACCAGCCTGGGCTTTAGCGAACTACTTGAAGTCGCCCCACTCGATTGGATAATCGGTTCGTACCATCCGCTTCTCGAAGCTTCCGAAGACAAATTCGCCCAGATTGTCATCGATAAATGGAACAAAGCCCAGGCAGACAAAAAGGGCCTCAAGGCGGCACGAAAGGCGGCCGGCCTAACGCAAAAACAGCTGGCCGCCCAATCGGGGGTTAAACTTCGCGCTATACAGCTCTACGAACAGAATCAGCTGGATTTACGCCGCGCCTCGGTCTCTTCGGCATTGGCGCTCGCAAACACCCTAAGCTGCGCCATCGAAGACCTCGTCTGGCAACCGATCGCCCTGGAGTACGACTCGCGGGCTATTCCGTCCGAAAGGCTATAGAGGAGGCAGACATGCCTTGGAACTACGTTCAACAAGATGACGGAGCTGATTGCGTTGCTCAAGAAGATCATTCATCTGCGCTCGAGGTAAATTCAGCATCTCCGAATTTGCTCGACGGCGTCACGTCAATCGACGAAGCTATTCGGCAGACCATAGCGGGCATGCCCAACGCGCTCAAGCTCTTGGAGAACTCATGATGGCGGCTATGCAGCGGAGCGCTCATCCGTTCGTGCCGCTCGTGCTCGATGATACCGGTTCGCTCGAAGCTATGGCCGCGGCCGCGATGCGCCTACACAGCACGCTGATGACGGTCGGGCGCTGCTATACAACCGACGCCACAGGCGACCGGGCCGCGCTTGAGCTTGGACGCGTCGAGTCCGTACTTGCGGGTGCATTCTGTACAATATTCGGTCAATCGCCGGCCGATCGCTTCGCAGACATCTTTGACCAGGTCACCTACGTGGCAGAGCACATGGTCAGGGACCACATCTTCGAGGACGGTAACAAACGTACCAGCCTTATCTACGCATTGTCCGTCTTAAGGTTCGCCGGCACTCCGGTCGTGCTGTCCGACAGCCCCGAGCCCAAAGACAACCAGTACTATGCCTGGATCCAGGACCTCGTATCCGGAAACCGTACGACCAGCGGGCTCGCCGAGGAGCTGCGCCGCGGTTGCATTGCGGGCATAGGCGACCCGTCGCACGTATAGAATCAAAGCATCTGCACGCCGGTTATTGAATTGATTGGACACCACATGGAGATCCCCAGCGCCCTGTGCTGCCGCCCCGAGACCTCGTGGATCAAGCGGTAAATGGTGGTTTAGCTGCTGGTTTGCTGGACGCCTTGTTTGTGATGGAACGGCATGTGCCCAAGAATTTGAATTCGAGGGCAAAAAGTTCTTGGTAAACAACGCGAGGCTATGATAGTATCTCTTTTGCCGAAAGGCGACGGGCGATTGGCTCAGGGGTAGAGCATATCCTTCACACGGATGGGGTCACAAGTTCGAATCTTGTATCGCCCACCATCTAAAGCGCAGGTCAGAGGAGTTAAGCCTCTGGCCTTTTTCTTTTTGACATCAAGCTTGACACCAAAACTGACACCAAAATCAAATCGTAGTCATCTAAGGCGTCATTTTATATCGCACCCTTTTTGCTGACGTCATTGCACGTTTTGTATATAACGCATGCGTATTTTCATTGAATTACCCATATGATACGAGCGCAAATGTGGAGACAGGGACCACACGCCCAGAGCTCCTTCCAGCGGATTTCTATCACACGAGGGATTTTTGGCAGAACTCGTCAAGCTATTGGCCAGCGTTTGGTCAGCTTCCGGTACTTACCCGCATGATGCCCCAGTAGATAATCGGCGATGTCCGCAATCCGCACGGCCCGCGGCCGAAACCAGGGGAGGCGCAAATGGACGAAATCGTCTGCGCAAACACCGCATTCCGCTACTGGCGCTGCCCACCGCAGGTGCGCGACCTCTACCCGCGCCTGCCCAACACCGAAGACGGTTGGCGAGCTCTATCCCAAGCCCCTTTCGTAACCGACGTCCTCAAGACCCCGATCATCGCTGTTGCTTCGCCAGGTTGTTGTAATCACCACTCGGGATTGCGCTCTACAATTCGCTGGGATGGGGCATCGGATGCCGGCACAACAATCGACACTCATTTTGGCTTTAGTGTCACCAATCCGCTAAACACGTTATTTACTATGACACGCTTTGTGTCTCAAATAGATCTCGTACTGGCTATGTACGAACTTTGCGGCTGGTTTTCTGTTTTCGAGCCGGCTCCCGCTGCCGAAATGCAGTTAAAACTGGCGGTAGAAAAGAATCGCAATTCCAGCACGCAGGATCTGTTCGAACTTGGAGAAGGCGAAGACGAGATTCCCTGGAAACGAGTTTATGCCCGCGCAACCGTAAAGGACCCAGATAGTGATGGCCAAACAAGCAAGCGTGAGGATGGAAGAGAGGTTACGAAACTCAAAGGTACTTCTCTTTGGATGAGAAAGCCGCTCATCGAACTGAGCGACCTGCATCGTTTCGCCGACAAGGTCAAAAGTCAAATGTGGGGAAAGCAGTTTTATGATGCCGCTCAGCAGGTTATCGGCATTGCTGCATCTCCACTCGAGGTTGCGGGGGTCCTGCTCCTAAGTCGTTCTCGACGTCTAGGTGGTTCAGGATTCAGATACGTGTACCTCAACGATTTAACCCCTCTATCCGAGGCTGCCCAAAGCATCGCTGGTCAAAAGGTCTGCTACGGGGACATCGTGATTGTAAACCCAATGCTAATGAAGGCAGTAATTATCGAGATCCAAGGTGAAGTCATCCATGGATCAGGCGCGGTACTTGACCACGATGCGGAGCGTATGACTGCGCTTCAGAGCATGGGTTTCGACGTGTTCCTGGTAACCCACGATATGCTTAACGACAAAAAGCAGCTAGACATCATAGTCAAAAGCGTTTGCAGCCGTTTGGGGATTCGATATAAAGCCAAATCCGAGGCAATGAAGTGCGCCGAGACGCGACTGCGAGCAAATGTTTTGTGCAACTGGATGGACATCGGAAATTAGCCGGCGATAAGGAACTAGAACGATCTAGTTTGGTTGCCAGTGAATTAGTGTCATTTCAAAACTATGTCGGATTACGGGGCTGGACCCGGACCGGCCGTCCATACCC
>DXML01000007.1 GCA_019414205.1 Collinsella sp.
GAACCTAATAGCAGGGAGTTTTACAAACAATGTGCTTTTCAGAAGTTTTGTAATACGGTGCTGCACAATGAAGTGTGTGACGCTCACAGGGAGCTGCACAGGCATAAGGCAAGGGAAGTCACCTTTTCCGATTTGCCCTTAGACGAAGCGCGGCAACTTCATACCTTTGATGAATATTTCAAACGGGAAACCGCCGAAACCGTCTTTGAGAAAGCCGGGAAGAAAATCACGCCGAAGCTGCTTCTTGAAGCAATCCGTACTTTGCCGGAAGAAAAGCGCAAAGCCGTACTCCTGTACTATTTCGAGGGAATGAACGACACCGAGATTGCGAAGTTGTTCAATACATCGAGAAGCACGATACAGTACAGGCGGACAAGCTCTTTTGAGAAATTAAGAAAATATCTGGAGGAAAATGCTGATGAATGGGACGAATGGTAACGAACCCGGCTACCCGGAAAATGCCCTTGTTCCCTATCCTGTCATTGTGGCAGCGACAATGGCTGTCCGGCGTTTGCCCAGATAAAACCTGCCAAAATAAACCTGTCCCTTTTTGGCAGGTTACTCGGCACTCTTGAGGGCACCGACCATGTCAATCTTGTTGAGGGTACGGTTGGTGGCGAGGTTGACGATAAACGTAAAGCCAAAGGAAAGCACCACGGCGAGCACGTAGCTTAGCGGCTCGACCTCGACGTCAAAGTACAGCGACGGCATCTGCAAAATGTACGTAAAACTCTCGGCCAGCAAGCCGCCCAGCGGCACGCCCAGCGCAGCGCCGATCGCCGTGAGGATCAACGTCTCCTTGTTGACGTAGTGGTGCACCTCGCCACGGCGGAAGCCCAGCACCTTGATGGTCGCCAGCTCGCGTTCGCGCTCGGAGATATTCGTGTTGGACAGCGTAAACACCACCACAAACGACAGGCACGCCGCCATAAAGGTCACGAGCACCACGACCGAATTGATAATCGTAAAGTTCGCCTCATAGTTTTCCCAATGCTCGGCCGTACTCGAAATCGTAAGCCAACCGTCACTCTTAAGCTTCTTGCTAAACGCAATCTGGTCAGCCGACGAACCCTTAAGCAGCACAAAGACGCCGTTAAGGCGTGCACTTCGACCGAACGCGCGCTCATAGGTGCCCTGCGTCATGTAAAGCGTGTTGCCTAGATAGTTGAGCGAGATGTCGCTGACTTTGACCTTGGCAACATTGAGCGACGAATCCTGGACGTGAGCCGTGTCACCCGGCTTGATCCCCAGCACCAGCTGAGAGCTCTTGCTCAAATACACGTCTCCGTCACGCAGGGCGAGCGGTTCTTTGGACTCATCCTCCAGGCGCACGTAATCGCCCAAGTCACCCGTGCGGTCATCGGGCACCACGATCAGCTGCACAGTCTCGCTCTTACCGCCAAACGTAAAGGTGACGTTGTCGGTCATAATCGGCAGCGTCGAAGTCACAGTCACGTTGGAATCATTGGCTGCACTGCGCTCATCCAGTGCCGCGCACGTCTGCGAAAAATCATCGGGATTGGCAACCGCCAGCAGGTCATAGCGCGTGATATGCCCGTACTGCTTGGGCGACAACGCGACCGACGTATCACGGATGCCCATACCGCAAATCACAAGCGCCGTGCAGCCCGCAATGCCAAAGATGGTCATAAAGGCGCGCTTTTTGTAGCGGAATAAGTTGCGTGCAGCGACCTTGTTCAAAAAGCTCATGCGGTGCCAGATAAAGCCGATGCGCTCGAGCAGAATGCGCGAGCCGGCGCGCGGGGCCTTGGGGCGCATGAGCGAGGCTGGGGTCTCGGCCATCTCGTGGCGGCAGGCGATAATCGTGGCGCCCACCACGCCCACGGCAAACAGCGCTACCGACACGAGTGATGACACGATGTCGTACGAAAGCAACATCTGGGGCAGCGAGTACATGTCGTCGAACACCGTAAACAAGAACAGCGGCAGACCCACAAATCCGATGATATTGCCGAGCACGCCACCGATCAGACACGCCCACAGCGAGTAGTCCACATATTTGGACAGGATACGCCCGCGCGAATAGCCGAGCGCCTTGTACAGGCCAATAAGCGTGCGCTCCTCCTCGACCATGCGGGTGGCGGTGGTGAGGCTGATAAGCACGGCGACGATAAAGAAGATGAACGGGAACACCGTGGCGATGGCCTCGATCGAAGAACTATCGCTCTCGACGCTCGAGTAGCTTGCGATATTGCCGCGGTCCTGGATGTACCAGGTGCATTCGCCCAGGTCAGAGAGCTCGGCGCGGGCATCGGCAAACTGCTGGTCGGCGGCGGCGCGGCGCTGGTCCAGGTCGGCTTGCGCCTGCGCACGCTCGTCGCTGCCCTCGGCCATGCGATTGATGTTGTCCTGCTCGATCCCAAAGACCATATTCGCCTGACGCTCAGCCGCGTCCAAGCTCGCCGGTGTGTCGACCGTCAGCTCCTGGGCGCGCGCCTTCTCACGCTCCTCGCGGATCTTCTCGATATTGCCCTTGACCTCATTGATCTTTGCCGAGTAGGCATCCGAATAGGAGTTGAGGCTCTTGGCTCCCTCGACGACCACGTGGACAGCGGAGTAGGAAGAAGATGTCGCGGCATCCTCGCTCACGTAGAACTTGTAGTCCGCAGTCGAAGCAGCGCGAAAGGCGTTGACCGTCGAGTCGGAGCTCACATCAGTGGGATCGAGGACCTCAGCCGTAATGGTGTAGTCCCCATCGGCAAACTGGTCCTTGGCGCTTTGGTTCGACGAGCTCGCATCGTTGGCGGCAAAACTCACGGTATCGCCGATTTTCTTGCCCGAAGCCTTCAAAAAACGTGAGGTCACTGCCACTTCGCCCGAAGTCTCGGGCAGCTCGCCGCGTACTAGCACCGGTTGGTCAATATTCTCTTTGGAGAGGCTCTGTACGACGACACGCTCGCGCGTCGTACCCACGGCGGTATAGGCGGTCTCGGTATAGATGCCCTCGGCCGTCTCGACGCCATCGACCTCTTGGATCGCAGCAAGATCGTCATCGGTCAGACCATAGGTCGACTGCACGTTGATGTCATAGACATTCTGCTGGTCAAAATAGGCGTCGACCGAATCACACAGGTCTTCGCAGCCCGCCTTAAGGCCGCACATCACGCTCACGCCAAGCGCGGTGATCACAACGATAGACAAGAAGCGTTTGAGGCTGCCGCGAATCGTGCGGTAGATGCCACGGCGAAAAACCGTCGGCACCATATCGTTTGAGCTTTGGGCAGTGCGGTAGGTCGTAAAATCCTGCTCGCGCTCCGTGTTCTGCGCATCGCGGCGTTGGCTGTTGTGGCGGTCCTGGTCCATGGGCGCTACCACTCAATCGTCTCGATAGGCACAGGATTTTGCTGGATCGTCTCGCTCTCCACGCGGCCGCTCTTAAAGCGGATCAGGCGATCAGCCATGGGCGCCAGCGCAGAGTTGTGGGTGATGATGATGACCGTAATGCCTTGCTTGCGGCAAGTGTCCTGCAGCAGCTGCAAGATCTGCTTGCCGGTTTTGTAGTCGAGTGCACCCGTAGGCTCGTCGCACAAAAGCAGCTTGGGGTTCTTAGCCAGCGCGCGGGCGATGGATACGCGCTGCTGCTCGCCGCCCGAAAGCTGCGCCGGAAAGTTAGCGAGGCGGTCGCCCAGGCCAACCTGGCGAAGCGTTTGCTCGGCATCGAGCGAATCGGGGCAGATCTGCGCCGCGAGTTCGACGTTCTCAAGCGCCGTCAGGTTAGGGACCAGATTGTAGAACTGAAAGACAAAGCCGACGTCAGCGCGACGGTATTCCACAAGCTGAGCCTCGTTGGCAGAGCTCACGTCACGCCCGTCCACCGTCACGGTGCCAGAAGTTGCCGTGTCCATGCCGCCCAGAATGTTGAGGGCCGTGGTCTTGCCGGCACCCGAAGCACCCAAAATGATGGCGAGC
The DNA here is from genome assembly GCA_019414205.1 of Collinsella sp. Classification (GTDB taxonomy): domain Bacteria; phylum Actinomycetota; class Coriobacteriia; order Coriobacteriales; family Coriobacteriaceae; genus Collinsella. Next base: position 3,931 of record DXML01000007.1, read on the forward strand.
TCGCCGCGCTCGACCGTAAAGCTCGCGCCGTCGAGCGCGTGGATGCGGGCATCGCCCTCGCCGTATGCCTTGATGACGTCTTTGAATTCGATATAGGCCATCGATTAATTCCCATCTGGTCGGATAACTCTTTAGTATTACCCATTTCCCACCTACCAAAAAGGGACAGGTTTATTTTGGCAGGTTTTATATGGGGAAACGAGGGCGCGGGCGGGCGCCAAGACTGTCCCAAGGCAACCATTTGACCCAAACCGCGCCCGCCGCTATGATGCCGCTGCGGAATGATTGTCTCCGTTGGGTGCGTCAGTAAAACTGTCGCGTCGCCCTAAACCGCCTTGTTGCTGATGACTTCTGCTGTTGCGTGATATCCCTTGGGCATCACGCCGCGGCAGGAGTCTTTTTTGTTTTGGAGGAGAAGTGTCGGAAAGCAGCGCATCGAGCAGAATTAAACGCCTGGTCAACACCTATAGCGGTCTCGTGCTCATGGGCGCCGTCGGAATCCCTATCGGCGTTATCGTTGGCGCCATCTGTGCCCTTTTTGGTCGTGTGCTCCTGGCAATTGGCGCCTTCCGGGACTCGCACGTCGCGTTGCTGCTCCCCTTTCTCGCTCTTGCAGGCCTTGCCATCGTGTTTGCCTACCGCACCTGGGGCAAGGGCACCGACCGCGGCATGAGTCTGGTGTTCGACGTAGGCCACGGACGCGAGGACGCCATCTCCCCACGTTTGGTGCCGCTCATTATGCTGAGCACGTGGGCCACGCATCTCTTTGGCGGCAGCGCGGGACGAGAAGGCGTAGCCGTGCAGATCGGCGCAACCGTCTCGCATTGGATCGGCCGACGTCTACCTTTCCGAGACCCCGGCAACACGTTTTTGCTTATCGGCATGGCCGCCGGCTTTGCCGGACTCTTCCGAACGCCCCTCGCCGCCACGGTCTTTGCGATCGAAGTACTGGTCGCAGGACGCATGGAATACCGCGCGCTGTTTCCCGCGCTTACAGCCTCGCTCGCCGCAAGCATGACCTCCGGCGCTCTGGGGCTCGAGAAGTTTGAGGTCGCCGTTACCGCCTCGTATGCGCTCGACCTCCCCGGTCTTGGACGGCTGGCGTTGTTGGGTATCGCGTTTGGTATGGTAGGTGGAGCTTTTGCCTGGTGCCTTGCCCATGCCAAGACCCTTGCAGCGCGGCTGCTCCCCAGCCCTTACATACGCGTTGCCGTTATGGGCCTTGCGCTGTCGGCGATTCTGTTCGCGCCGTGGCAGGGGCGATACTGCGGCCTTGGCACCAACCTGATATCCGCGGCACTGGGTGACAACGGCGAGGCTTCGATCATGCCTTGGGACTGGGCGCTCAAATTCGTACTCACCATCGCCACGCTTGCCGCAGGATATCAGGGTGGCGAGGTGACGCCGCTGTTCTCCATCGGAGCCAGCCTGGGTGTCGTACTCGCCGGGATTCTCGGCATGCCCGTCGAGCTCTGCGCCGCGCTGGGATACGCCGCCGTCTTTGGCAGCGCCACCAATACGCTGCTCGCGCCCATCTTTATTGGCTGCGAGGTCTTTGGCTTTAGCAGTCTGCCGACGTTCTTTATTGTCTGCGTCGTGGCCTACCTGTTCAACATGGATAAGTCGATCTATGCGCTGCAGGAGCACAGCTGCACCCGATAAACAGGGCGTTTGCCACCAAAAAACGCGCACGACAGGCCGGGCCCGCCGCGCGCGTCATCCTATACACGATTAGTTATTGTTGTTGGTCATCGAAGCCACTGCTGCCGCAAGATTGGAAATGGGCATTGTCTGCAGCCAGATGCGCCCCGGACCGGTGAGCACAGTGTTGAACACGCCTTCACCGCCAAACATGATGTTTTTGACGCCCTTGACCATCTGCGCGTCGATGCTCACCGTCTCCTCAAAGCCGGCCACGTTGCCGGTATCTACAATCATTTGCTGGCCAGCAGCAAGCTCGTACTCAACTAGGTCGCCGTCGATCTCGGCAAAGGCAATACCCGAGCCCGTGAGCTTTTGCATGATAAAACCCTCGCCGCCAAAGACGCCGGTCTTTGCCTTCTTGTTAAAGTGGATGCTCAGCTCAACACCACTTTCCGCGGCAAGGAACGAACGCTTCTGCAAAATCCAGCTCTTACCAGGGCCAATCTCAATCGGTATCATGCGGCCGGGGAAGCAAGAGCCAAACGCAATCATGCCATCGCCGTGCGCGGTCCAAATGTTTTGGAACAACGCCTCACCCGAAAAAGCCTTAGAGAACATCTTGCCTATGCCACCGCCCGAGGTGGACATCTCCATGTTGGGGGTCATCCAGACCATGGCACCGCTTTCGGTGATCATGGATTCGCCGTCGCTAAGGTTGCACGTAACAACCGGGAAAGCCCCTCCGCCGATCTCGTACTGCATGACCGTCTCCTTTCCTTCGGGAGCCGAACAACGATGTCCATATTTTAGCAGTTAGAGGTGCGTTTATTTGGGTCGGTGGCGTTCATGGCGCCGATCACCGCCAGCCTCCGCTGCCGTCTGCACAGATAAAACCTGCCAAAATAAACCTGTCCCTTTTTGGCAGGTTTTAGAGGCGGACGGTGAAGGTGATCTGATGATCGTGGCCGGATACGGTGGCGGATCCGCCATGGGCTTCGGCGATGGCGCGCACGACGGATAGGCCCACACCCGAGCCGCCTGTCTTGGAGCTGCGCGACACGTCCGCACGATAGAAGCGGTCGAACAATCGGTCCAGGTCGCCTTCGGGCAGCTCGTCTACAGCGTTCGATACGACAAGCTCTGCCGAGCCTTTGCCCGCACCGCGCGAAACGGCGCGCAGACTCAACTCGATCACGCTGCCCTCGCTCGCATAGCGCGTGGCGTTGTCCAGCAGCAACTCAACCACCTGCGTCACCGCCGCAGCATCGGCATGAGCGCGCACGCCGGTCGCGACCGACATCGACAGGCGCTTGCCGCGCGAGACCGCCACCGATTCAAACGGCGCGGCTGCCTTGTCAACTGCCTCCGAGAGATCGATCGACGCCATGGTAAAGCCCGCCGAGCCTTCGTCCATGCGCGCCAAAAATACCAGACGCTCCGTAAGTGCCGTCAGTCGCGCCACCTGCTCGTGAATGCTCTGCGTCCACTCACTCTCGCCGCTCTCAATCTCCTGTACCTCGTTGGCGGCATCGATCACAGCGAGCGGCGTCTTGATCTCGTGGCTTGCATCGGTAATAAATCGCTTTTGCTTGCTGTAACTCTCGACCATCGGTCGAATCACGGCACCCGATGCGACCGTTACAATTGCCAGCACCGCCAGCCAGCCAATACAGCTGATTGCCACACTCGCGTTCAAAAACGAATGGAAACTTGCAAGCTCGCGCGAACAGTCCACGAACACATAGGTGGTCTTTTCGCCTTGAGCTGTGGTCGTATAGCGGTAGTTACCAGAAAACCCAGAGGTCAGGCCCTTGGAATCCAGCCCCATGGCAATACGGGCGGCACGCTTGGCGCCCACCGCGGCAATGCGGGCGGTATTGACATCGACCACCTGCCCATCGACAAGCGTCACCGTAAAGTAGCGCGTGTCGAAGGGTGACTCCGCCGTCATGCCTTCAAAATGTCCCACGCGAGCGCCCGCTCGATCGCCATCCGCAACCATGCCGGTGCTCGTATCCCCGCCATTGCCGGAATCGGTCCTGGACTCGTCTTCCCAATCGATGCTGCCCTTGCCTGCCAGAATATAGTCCAGGCGAGCGTCGGCCATCTTGCAGACATGCGAATAATTGACGATGTTGATGCCGGCGATGATGAGCGTGAGCACCACGGTCACGGCGCCCATGGCAACGAGGATAAACTTGCGACGCAGACGGCGGCCCAATGCGTCAACAGAATTAGCCCGCCCCGTACTACTCGAGGCGGCGTGAAACCACTCCGTCATGCGCTTGCACCACGCGCTCGCGCTCACGCTTATTCGCCTTCCTCGACAACCTCGAGCGAATAGCCCTGGTTACGCGACGCGCGAATGGCAACGTTGGCACCAAGCGCCGTCAGCTTTTTGCGCAGGTACGAGATATAGACCCACACCACGTTGGCGCCTTCGGGCGCATCCTCACCCCAAACCTCGAGCATCAGACGTTCAGTAGGCATGCGCGTGCCGGCGTTGCGCATAAAGAGTTCCATAAGCTGAAACTCGCGATTGGCCAGGTGCTCCTCGCCCAAGGGTCCCACAAGCGTGCAAGCCGCCGTGTCGAGGCGCACGTTACCCACGCTGAGCGTCGTGGCGTCAATTGCCGTCGCGGCGCGCGTCATGGCACGAATACGCGCAAGCAGTTCCTTGGCGGCAAACGGCTTGGTCAGGTAATCGTTGGCACCGGCATCCAGGCCCTCGACCTTATCGGACACCTCGCTTTTTGCCGTGAGCATGATGATGGGCAGTCGCTTTCCGGCGGCGCGTGTACGCTTGAGCACCTCGATGCCGTCCATGCCGGGCATCATGATGTCCAGGATTGCGGCGTCGTAATCGTTGGTGAGTAGATTCTCGAGCGCCGTCAAGCCGTCGAGGGCGGTGTCGACCTCGTAGTCGCTATGTTGAAGAATCGCGGTGAGGGCGCGGGAGAGACCAGGTTCGTCCTCGGCAAGCATCAGCTTCATAGTTGCTCCTTTGGCGCATGGAAATACAGGTTTCGATACTGCCGATAATAGCGCACCGAAAGCTGCCTTAGCACAGCCCTAGCGGCTCAACCTGCGCGTTTTCAAATACGCAAGATATGGCTTAGCCAAACTTAAAGCGCAGATGCCAAGCGTCTGGACGCATGCCGGCCGTAGAAGGACGGAGGCTCGTCCTTTCGCGGCGTCCTAGTTATGCAAAGCGTTCGAGCGCTATTCCTCGTACGCGCCCTCAAGCCGAAGCAGCCACTCCTTGCGATCAAGGCCGCCAGCATATCCGTTGAGCGATCCGTCGACCGCGACCACGCGATGGCACGGCACGATAATCGAAATGGGATTACGCGCAACCGCAGCCCCCACCGCACGAGGAGACACGACGGGTGCCTCATTTCCCGGCACACGATGTCGAGCCGCAACACGCTGAGCGATCTCGCCATACGTAGCGACTTCGCCACGCGGAATTGAAAGCAGCTCAAACCAAACCTCGCGCTGGAACGCCGTGCCGATCATATGCAACGGCGGCGTAAACCGAGGCTCCTGCCCCGCAAAATAAGCATTCAGCCAAGCCCAAGAACGCTCAAGCACCGAAGAAGCCGCGCCATTTGCCGGACTCACCGGCAACATGCCACCGGTACCGGAAACCGCGTCGGCGCCTTCAACATGTTCGGAGTCTTCCCGGAGAAGCGTGGAACCAAAGTGCTCCTGCCCCTCAAACCAAAGCCCCGTCAGGCCGCGGCCATCAGCGGCAAGCAAGATTTCGCCCAAAGGCGAAGCAAATGTCGTCGTGACCACCAGCGGCTCCTTTCAAAACTCCGCAACATAATACCGCGAATTGTGCAGACAACCCCAATCGACCCCAAAGTCACCCAAGGCAGCAGGCGCGACAGCGCCACAGCTGCCGCACGACCCCAAAGTCCCCGCAGGCAGCAGGCGCAACGCGCCGCAGCTGCCGGCCGCGCCCCAAAGTCCCCCAAGGCGGCAGGCGCAAAGCGCCGGGGCCGCCGCCGGGACCAGGGCCCGCAACAGCCACGCGCCCCCACATCAGCCCAGCGGCCCCAACCAACAACGGCCCCATCGCAGGCCGCTCGCAACAACGTCACCGCAGGCGGGGGCCGGGCTTGGTTTTCAGAACACTCCGCAGACCAGTGCGGCGCCTTGTCCGCAGCTCCGAAGGAGCAGGACAAGGCGCCGCACATGGTCGAGGACGTTCTGAAAACTAAGCCCGGCCCCCGCCGGACAGGTCGCACTACTCGCAGAGCAGCTTAGCAATCTGGACGGCGTTGGTTGCCGCGCCTTTACGGATTTGGTCGCCGCAGCACCAGAAGGTGATGCCACGCGCGGCCTCGGGGTTCGAGATGTCGCGACGCACGCGACCGACCCAAATCAGGTCCTGGTCGGAGGTGTCCATCGGCATGGGGAAGCGGTCGTGTGCATCCTCGGCAGCCATATCGTCAACCAGCTTGACGCCGGGAGAGGCAGCCAGCGCAGCACGGGCCTCCTCAACCGTAATGTCGCGCTCAAACTCAAGCGTAATGCTCTCGGAGTGCGAGCGCAGCACGGGCACGCGCACGCAGGTGCAGTTCACGCGCAGCTCGGGCAGATGCATAATCTTGCGACCCTCGTTTTGCAGCTTCATCTCCTCGGAGGTAAAGCCCTCCTCCTTGACGCCGCCAATCTGCGGAATCAGGTTGCTCGCGAGCTGGGCGGCAAATGCGCGCGGCTCGGGAATCTCCTCGCCACGGCCCAGGGCGGCCAGCTGAGCCTCGAGCTCGGCCATGCCGGGAGCGCCGGCACCCGAAGCAGCCTGATACGTCGAGACGATCATGCGCTTCACGCCGGCGAGCTGATGCAGCGGCCACGTAGGAACCAGGCCGATGATGGTCGCGCAGTTGGGATTGGCGATAAGGCCGTGATGCCACTTGATATCGTCGGCATTGATCTCAGGCACAACCAGCGGCACTTCGGGATCCATGCGGAAGGCGTGACTGTTGTCGACCACGACGGCGCCGCGCTTGACGGCCTCGGGCAGCAGCTCCTTGGCGATATCGTCGCCGGCAGCGCCGAGCACGATGTCGCAGCCCTCAAAAGCCTCGGGGCAAGCTTCCTCAATCACGATCTGCTCGCCGCGGAACTCAACGGTCTTGCCCGCAGAGCGCGCGCTCGCCAGCAGCTTGAGCTTACCGACCGGAAACTCCTGCTCGTTGAGGCACTCGAGCATCTGGGTGCCCACAGCTCCCGTCGCGCCCAAAATAGCAACCGTGTACTGTTTCATGCTTCCCCCTTTAAAGGTTTTGGCTTTTGCCCGCACGCCGAGCAGGCCGATTATTGTTGCCAGTGTATACAAGAACGGGGCGGGCACGAAACCCGCCCCGTCGAAACGAAACCGAAACGAAACGCCCCGCCGTAGATTTTTGAGACATGACCAAAAATCTACCGAGCAGTCGCTACTTTTTGAGCGCGGCCGGGGCGGGATCGGCCGGCGCGGGAGCCTCCAGGTCAGAGACCTTCACAATGCCGTTCTCGTCGGAGAAGGCGCGGTAAATGGTCCGAATCGCCAGGTCGAAGTCCTTCTCCTCGACACCGATAATGATGTTGATCTCGTCGCAGCTCTGCGAAATCATGCGCACGCTCACGCCGGCCTGGCCAAGCATGCCAAACAGATGGCCCGAGATACCCGCGCGGCCGCGCAGGTTACGGCCGACGGTCGCAATGAGCGCCAAGCCCTCGACAACCTCAATCTCGAGCGGCTCGACCTCCTGCTGAATGTCGCCCACAAGCGAGTACAGCGAATCGTGAACGTCCTGCTCCTGCACCACGGCGCCAAAGCGGTCGACGCCGGTGGGCATGTGCTCAACGGAAACGTCATAGCGCTCGAATACCGAAAGCGCGCGGCGCATAAAGCCGACACGAGGCTTGGTACGGTCGCGGGCAACGTTGATGGCGACAAAGCCGCGCTTGCCGGTCACGCCGGTAATGATGGGCTCCGCCTCGCCCTCGTCGGCCGTCTCGCTAATGATGGTACCGGGATCCTGCGGCGCGTTGGTGTTCTTGATGACCAGCGGAATACCAGCCTCGCGCACGGGGAACACAGCCTCCTCGTGCAGGACGCTTGCACCCATGTACGAAAGCTCGCGCAGCTCCTCGTAGGTAACGCGGGCAATGGGCTGAGCCTCGGGAACAATACGCGGATCGGCGGAATAGAAGCCCGAAACGTCGGTCCAGTTCTCATACAGGTCGGCACCAAGGCATTTGGCCAGGATCGAGCCGGAAATATCGCCGCCGCCACGATCGAGTAGCTTAATCTGACCCTCACGCGTCGCGCCATAGAAGCCGGGCATAACAAAGCCGCCCTGCTGACCGTACTCCTGCACCAGCTCGCAGGTACGATTCATGCTGAGCGTACCGTCGTGATGGAACGCCACGACCGTCGCGGCATCCAGGAACGGCAGGCCCAGGTACTCGGCCATCAGGCGAGCGGTGAAGTACTCGCCGCGGCTCACGAGCTCCTCGGTGGAGTAGCCGCCCGAGCGGGCGCGCTCGGCAAAGGCCGCGAACTCCTCGCGGATGGGATAGGTGAGCTCCAGCTCGTCAGCGATATCAAAATAGCGCTGCCCAATGTCCTCGAGCAGCTCCTCGCACGACACGTGGTACTTAACGTGCGCGTTAACCAGGTAGAGCAGGTCGGTCACCTTGGTGTCGCCCTTAAAGCGGCGACCGCAGGCAGAAACCACCACAAAACGGCGGGCCGGGTCGGCATCGACAATGGCCTTGATCTTCTTAAAGTGTTCGGCGTCGGCGACCGACGAGCCGCCAAACTTGGCAATCTTAATCATGGGCTGGAGGTTACCTTTCTAAAAAGCCTCTGCGAACCTATTTTGCGCGCTCTGATACCATGGTTTCACCGATTGGGACCAAGGCATCCGAGGAGCAGTGTTATATGGGAACTTATCATAGTACACGAGGACGCACTTTATCGTGCTCAAGTAAGGTGGCAATCCGTACCGGCATCGCTCCCGACGGGGGTTTGTTTGTCTCGGACGAGCTGGGCACCCAGCAGGTCGATATCAGCTCGCTTGCAGATAAATCGTACTTTGAAATCGCTCAAGATGTGTTGGGAATGTTACTGAATGATTACACGGACGAAGAAATTTCGGCCTGTGTGAATGAGGCTTACCGCGGCACGTTCGCGAGCGAAGAGGTCACGCCGCTCGTCAAACTCGACGCCGCACCGGGCGCCGACGCCCCTCAGACCTATGTGATGGAACTCTTTGGCGGCCCCACGAGCGCCTTTAAGGACGTCGCCCTGCAGATGCTCCCCCGCCTTATGGCCCGCACCTCCGCCAAGGACGGCGGCGCCGAGCGCATCATGATCGTCACCGCCACGTCAGGCGACACGGGCAAGGCCGCACTCGCTGGTTTTGCCGATGCTCCGGGCACGGGCATTACCGTCTTTTATCCCGAGGGCAAGGTCAGCCGCGTCCAGAACCTGCAGATGTCCACACAGGAGGGCGAAAACGTCGCCGTCTGCGGTATCCGCGGCAACTTTGACGACGCCCAGAGCGCCGTCAAGCGTATCTTTGCCGATAAGGAACTGGCCGAGCGCCTGAAGGCCGCCGGCACCGTGCTTTCGAGCGCCAACTCCATCAACGTCGGCCGCTTGGTGCCGCAGGTCGTCTACTACTTTGCCGCCTATGCGCAACTGCTACGCGCCGGCGCTATCGAGGCTGGCGACGCCGTAGAGTTCTGCGTGCCCACCGGCAACTTTGGCGATATCTTGGCCGGCTACTACGCCAAGCGCATGGGTCTGCCCGTCGCCAAGCTCGTCGTGGCGAGCGACAAGAACAACGTGCTTGCCGACTTCCTGACCACCGGCGTTTACGACCGTAACCGCCCGTTCTTCACGACCATCTCGCCGTCGATGGACATCCTTATTAGCTCCAACCTGGAGCGCATGCTCTACTTCCTGTCCGACGGCGACTGCGAGCTCGTTGCCGGCCTTATGGATCAGCTTGCCCAGACCGGCCGCTACGAGGTGCCCGCCGAGCTGCTGGCCAAGATCCAGAGCGTGTTTGGCTGCGGCTGGGCCAGCGAGGACGAGGTCCGCGCTGCCATCAAGAGCTGCTGGGACGCCAACGGCTACGTGATTGACCCGCACACCGCTTGCGGCTATCACGTCTTTGAGCAGGTCGCTTCCGCCGAGGGCGCCAAGGCCCGCGTGTTGCTTTCGACCGCCAGCCCCTACAAGTTCCCGCGCGCCTGCTGCGACGCCTTGGGGCTCGACGTTCCCGAGGACGACTTTGAAGCCATGCGCGTGCTCGAGCAGGCCACCAACACGGTCGCCCCGACCCAGCTCGCCGAACTCGAATCCAAACCCGTCCGTTTCGAAGACGTCTGCGACGTAGCCGACATGGCCAACTACGTAGAGCAGGCTGCAAAAAAGATGGCAACCAACTAAAACCCCTTATAAGGCGCCGGCGAAAGCCGGCGCATCTTCTTTTTATTTAGCTTTCGGGATGATGACGAGCACGCGAGCGGGTCTGGCCGTTTAGTTCGTCGCGAGTTCCGCACGAGCCGGAAAGCACTTAATGTGCTTTCCGAGCGAGCCAGGACTGTCCGAGCAGCGAACTAAACGGCCAGACCCGCCCAGGAGGACCCACATGATCAAAATCACCGTCCCAGCAACCAGCGCCAACCTAGGCATCGGCTACGACACCCTCGGCATGGCCGTCAGCCTCTACTCGCACTTCACCTTCGAGCGCGCCGACAAGCTCACCATCACGGGCTGCCCCGAGGAGTTCCAAAACGAGAACAACCTGGTCTACGTGAGCTTTGTCGATGCTCTGGCCGCCTGGGGCGAGCCGGACTTCCCCGTCGCTATCGACATTCAGACCGACGTGCCCGTCGCCCGCGGCCTGGGTTCCAGCTCCACCTGCGTTGTCGCCGGCATCATGGCGGCCGCCGCGCTGACAGGCCACACCGTCGACCGTGCCGAGCTCGTCCGCATCGCCACCGAGGTCGAGGGCCATCCCGATAACGTCGCCCCCGCTATCCTTGGCGGCGCCGTCTGCTCCTTTACGCCGACCGATTCGCTCCCCCAGTGCCTGCGCTACGAGGTGAGTGATCGCTTGCGTTTTATTACCGTGATTCCGCCCTACGAGGTACATACGAGCGAGGCGCGCAAGGTCGTGCCGCAGGAGATTCCGCTCTCCACCGCCGTATGGCAAATGGGCCGCATCGCCGGCATGACGCGCGGCTTGGAGACTGGTGACCTGGACCTGATTGCCGCCGCCAACGATGACCGCATTCAGGAGCCCTATCGTCGCCGCCTGATTCCCGACTACAACGCCGTGCGCGACACCTGCCTTAACGGCGGTGCCAAGACCATCTGGATCAGCGGTTCGGGCTCGACCCTCATGGCTGTAACCGATGACACTATCGTAGCCAAATTCCTGCAGGTCAAGCTGCGCGAGCAGTTCCCTAAGTGTGATACGCATATTCTGACGTGCGACACCGAGGGCGCTCAAATCGAGTACCTGTAGACATCGCTAGTTAATCCCTTCGGGCCGCCCAAGGGTATCCCCTTAAAAACGTCCTCGCACTTGAGGCCCGCTTATCCTGCTCCTTCGGAGCTACGGATAAGCGGGCCTCGTGCTGCGGAATGTTTTTAAGTGGATACCCTTGGGCGGCCCTACAGCAACGTGGTCGACGATGTCTATAGGAACCCACGCTTTGAAGGGACGCCGGGCTGATGGTTTGGCTTTTTATTGGTGGGGGCCCTTACTGGGATGGGACCCTTACTAGAGGCAGGCCTCGGCGATGCGGCGCTTGAGTTCATCGATACCGGTGCCAGTCTGAGAGCTTGTGATGATTACGTTTTCGGCCGGGACGTTGAGCTGCTTTTTGATGGCTGCTGCCTGGCGGGCCTGCTGGGTGCGGCTGAGCTTGTCGGCTTTGGTGAGGCAGACGATAAAGTTGAACTCGTTGCCCTGCAGGTAGTCGATCATGTCATGATCGAGCTTGCTGGGGTCGTGACGAATATCCACCAGCGACACGACCAGGTTAAAGCTGCGCTCGGAGTCGAAGAAATCGCCGATGAGCTCGGCCCAACGGTCGCGCTCGGCCTTGGAACGACGGGCGAAACCATAGCCCGGCAGGTCGACGAAGTGCACGTCGTCGGCCTCAAAGAAGTTGATGTTGCTCGTCTTGCCCGGCGTGCTGGAAACCTTGACCAGGTTCTTGCGGCCAAAAAGCTTGTTCATAATCGACGACTTGCCCACGTTGGAGCGGCCGACAAAGCTCACCTCGGGGCAGGTGGACTCGGGAATCTGCGAAACCTTGCCGTAGCTGGCAACGAACTTGGCAAGCTGGTAGTTAATGGAATCGGCCATGGACACTCCTTGGTCGTAGGTTCTTACAAAAGAGCGCGCTAATAGATAGCAGCGATACGGCGAACGATATCGAGCGTAATGCCACTCGCGGTACGGGCATACTCGAACAGGTCGAACTCGCGGTCGCAAATCGCATCGTACGCCTCGTCACAATTATCGCTGATAGCGCGCAACACCAGGCAATCGACACCATTTTTAGTTGCGACATGGGCAATCGCCGCGCCCTCCATGCCAACACAATCGGCATGCGTCGCCTCGATAGCCTCGTTGCGCATGGCGGCACCCGTCACAAAACGGTTGCCCGTTGCAATCGTGCCGACCAGGAACTGCTTGGTGCCCTCGTTCGAAGCGGCTGCATTTGTCGAAGCATCGACAAAGTCACGCTCAGCAAGCACATCGGCAGCAATATCGACCAGCGCAGGCGTCGAGCCAAACTCCTCGAGCCCCGGTGCAGACTCGGCGATAAGCGCGGTATCGGTATCCAGATAGCGCAGGCGTTTGCCAATGACCACGTCGTCGATATGGAGCCTTGGGTTCAAACCGCCCGCAATGCCCGAAAACACAACAGCCTGCGGAGCATACTTGCTAATGAGGTGCTGTGTTGCAGCGGCGGCGTTCACCGTGCCCATGCCCGCCGTTGTGGCGACAACTGTCAGGCCGTCGAGCCCGCCGGTCACAACGTTCAAGCCCGCCTCCTGTACCATGCAAACGTTACTCAACTCTTCCTTAATCTGCATGATCTCTTTTTCGAGCGCACCGATAATCGCGATGGTAGCCATGCCATTCCCCAAACCTATTCGAAATTCTCAACCACGGTATGGTACCAGCATTTTGTTTGCCAACGCCAAACGAACACGCTAAGCCAGTGCAGCGCGGGTATCATAGAGCGCCTTGGCGATGGCAGCCACGACCTCGCTCGAATGGTCGCTCCATGGCATCGATGTCATGATGCTCATAATGTAGGTGTCGCCGTCAACATCAATGAGGCCAGCATCGCACGTCGCATTGCAACCTGCCTCGCTGATCCAGCCGGCCTTGTTGCGCACCAAAGCTTGGTCGTCCGCAATGCCGTCACGAATAAACGATCGGGTCGTAGAGGCCAGAAGGCCCGATAGCCATTGCGACGTCTCGGTATCACAGCTCAAATACTCGCTCATTTCGCGCCACAACTTAGCCGAGGTGCGCGGGCAATAGGTGGGAAAATCGCTCATCGGATCGAGTGCGGTATCGTAATCGATGCCAAGACCGACAATCCAATCCTCGTAGCCGACACGGTCAAACGCCGCGCGTAACGCAATAAACGAATCGTTGTCCGAATTAACGACCGCGGCCTCGATCAGGTCGCGCACCGTCTGCCAGCCCATGTTGTAGCCACCATAGGTGCCAAGAGAATCATCGAGTGAGGCCCGGCCCGTCTCGACCAGAGATTCGCAGATGAACAACGCATAGAGTGCCTTGTAGCTGCTCGCACCGTACACCTCGGCGTCCGCGTTATACGTCACGCCCTTGCCGCTCGACAGATCGTAAAACACCACGCCCACATCGCCCAATTCCTGGGCCTGATCAAGGGCATCTTGGAGCGCGGCGAGGCTCTCATCCTCCAGGGCGGGGATCTGGTCTTCAGCCAGTGAGAAGGTCTGCACGGTATCGCCTGAGGGAATATCGTTAAAGTCCGCCTTCGAAAGCCTCATCTTGAGGCTCGCTGTCGACAGAGTTTGACTTGCGGTGGCTTTAGATTCAGAGACCTTTTTGTTTTGCATCTGTACCGTTGACGCATCTGGGTGCGCCATTCGCTCCGACGCGTAGGTTTTGGCGGTAATTCCGAGGATAATAACCGCCAACGTTAGCATCCCAATGGCGGCAATCTTCACCCCGCGGATGCGAGCGTCTGCAAGGCCACGCGAAGACGTGCCCTTCGTCTCATATCTGCTGCCATGTTGCGGCACATACTCGTCCCGCGATGCGCCCTTTCGCACGTGGTCTCCTGACTGCTACCATTCATATACGAGCAGCATAATACCGAGCAGGCATTTCTTACCGAAGACATTCAGTCGCGTTTAAGGTGTCTCTAAACAAAAGGCTCTGTTAGACCAGAATTGACATCATGCCCAGTCATCTTTACTAATTGCA
>DXML01000008.1 GCA_019414205.1 Collinsella sp.
CCATTATACCACGGTGGCATCACCTATATGTCAATTATGGTCTAACAGAGCCAAACAAAATACAGGCGTATCTATGCAAAAACACCGATTCTGTTGCGCATCTTTGCCCAAAACGCAGTTGCGGTGAAATAGTTCCTGTTTGGGCGGCATAAGCCGAAAAACAAGAACTATTCCGCCGCAACTTGACGGGGCTCCTTAGCAATCAACTAGGTGCCGGGGGCACTCATTTAAGTCTGTCCCCAATGAGTGCTGCTAGCCGATGGCGTTTTTGAGTTCCGCACGGCGCTTTTTCATGCCCGTCATGACTGCGTTGCGCAGCTCGGGCATGCGCGCGGTATCCATCTGAGGCACGCCCTCAAGCTTATAGGGAATGCCCAGTTGCTCGTACTTGACGACACCCATCGTGTGATACGGCAGCATCTCCAAACCCACCACGTTGTGCCATGGAGCGATCAGGCGACCGAGCTTCTCGCATTCCTCCACCGTATCGGTGATACCCGGCACTACCACGTGGCGAATAACAACCTTAATCTTGCGACGAGCAAGCTCATCGCCAAACGCCAGGATGCGTGCAGGATCGCAACCGGTCAGCTTTTTATGCTCGACGGGATCGGCATGCTTAATGTCGAGCAGCACCATATCGGTCTCGTTGAGCACAGCATCGAACTTCTCGGGGTGGTTGGGGTCAAACGCATATCCGCAGCTGTCAAGGCAGGTATGCACGCGGCCATCGGGGTTGTTGTGCATTGCACGGAACAGGTCGGCCAAAAACTCGGGCTGCAGGAGCGGCTCGCCACCCGAAACCGTAATTCCGCCGCTGCGGTAAAACTCATGGTTACTCTGGAACTCGTCCATCAGGTGCTCGACGGTCACCATGGTGCCGCCGTTAACCGACCAGGTATCGGGGTTGTGGCAATACGCACAACGCATGGGGCAGCCCTGAACAAACACCACAAAGCGGATGCCGGGTCCGTCGACCGTTCCCATCGTTTCAATCGAATGTACGCGGCCCAGGGTAAACGCAGAGTCCTCGGGACGAGCATCCACACCTTCGAGCGTCATCTCAGCCATTCCCGCTACCATGCCTTTCATTGGTTTTAGCTACATAAATGCCAGAGTCATTCTAGCCCACACGCATGACGGTGAAACGGTTTGGCGGCCAATTGGGTTGTCCTATTTGGCCCCGCGCAAGAGCGGCGGAAAGGTTATCGCAACCCGCCCGCCGCTGTGGCGATAGATATCAATAGACGCCAGGCCTTTACGCCTTAAGCGTAAGCACCGCGCCAAAGGCAGTCGGACCGCAATGGCTCGAGATGACGCCGCCGACCTGAGTCCAGGTAACGTCCTTAAAGCCCAGATCGTGCGCATAGACTTCCATGTCGTCGCGCAGCTCCTCGGAAAGACCCACCGAATACGCCAGGCCAATATGCGAGTAGTCGATCTCGCCCTTCGCTACCATGTGGTCAAGAAAGGCACGGGCGCACTTGAGCATAGAGCCGCGGAACTTCTTGGTCGCCACGAACTTGCCGCCCGTCACCTCAATGCAGGGCTTAATCTTGAGCAGGTGGGCACCAAGGAACGCAACGTTGGACAAGCGGCCACCCGCCTTAAGGAAGGCAAGGTCGGTAGGAACAAAGCCCAGCAGCACGCGGTCCATGACAGAATTGGTGAAGGCGAAAATCTCGTCGACGGTGGCATCGGGATGAGCCTCAATATACTTGGCGGTCTCGACGGCAACGAGCGACTGACCCACCGAGACAAAGCGCGTGTCCATGGAAAACACGTAGTCGCGCCCCTTAGCTGCAATCTTAGAGGACTGATGCGAGCAGGTCGTGGCCTCGGAATATGCAAGATGCAAAATGGTCGCATCGGGCTGCCCAGCGTGAATGCGGTCGTACACGTGAGCAAAATCCGCAGGCGAGCAGCCACTGGTCTTGGGCATAACGCCAAACTCGTTACAGCGCGAGTAAATCTCGAGCGGATCGATGGAGCCGTCCTCAACGGTCTCGTCACCAATTGTGACATGCATGGGCACGCGCACGATGCCGTAGCGCTCGCAGAGCTCCGGCGTCACATCCGACCCAGACTCAACCACGATTACGTACTTGCCCATTCTTATCACGACCCATCTCGACGTTGGCTTTTCACTACATGACACACGCCCTGCGCACTGTTGCACAACGGCGTCCAAGCGCCAAAGAGACGCCGCCCCTTGCACACAACAAAGGACAGCGTCTCCCTGGAAAACTCCGTGCTTATCTGAGATTCTACACGGTTTATTAAGGAGTGTTACTTATTCCGCAAACGGTAGCTATACGCGATAAACGGTAGTTGGCCGCGGCAACTGCGACACATTCCGCCCAGCAAGTCAAATCGTGCTCCATGCACGGTTAATGAGCGAGGCGGTAGAAATCCATCGACGCCGCACCCTCGGCGTGCAGCTCCATCGCCGGAACCGCCGGCGAATAGGTACGGCTCGTAAGTGCTACCTCACCACCGTTGGCAAAAATCTCGACCATCGTACTGTCCGAAAGCACGCGCAAATCGCGAAGCTCGCTTAGCTCGATCGACCTCTGGTCGCGCCCATAGCCTTCGTCACGCATGCCGAGGGTAAGCGTCCCGTCTGCATAGCGCACAAAGACACCCTTGCGAATCTCGAGCTCGACCATCTTGGCTCCCTCACAGGAAACCACGACATCAAACAGGCGTCCCGGCTCCTCAACGGTCTCACCGCCTACAGCACGAACGCAATCGCCGCGCATTCTCTCAATCTCGTGCGCCGGCTGCTGGCAGAGCTTGCCATCGCGTATGCTCAGCTCTCGCGGCACCGTCAACGCGCACTGCCACCCGCGTGTAACCGTCGGGCTTTCTGCCGTCGCATCGGGGCAACCAGACCACCCGATCATCAAACGTCGACCCGCAGCATCCTCAAAGGACTGCGGAGCATAGAAATCAAAACCGGCATCGACCATCGGGGGCATGCCCTGCCCGACGATTTTAAAGCTCGGCGCCTCCCAATCGGCCTCGATGGGGAACCACACGCACTGATGCGGATTGCGGTAACGCCAACCATCGGCAGGCACACCCTGCGGACAGCAAACGAGAATAAGCTCACCATCGAGCTCAAACAGATCGGGGCACTCCCACATAAAGCCAAACTTCTCGCCCAACTCAATGCGCGTCGCATAGCTCCAGTCCTCAAGATTGCGCGAGGTATAGACAAGCACGCAGCCACGGTCGTCTTTCGTACGAGCGCCCAGAACCATGTAGTAGATACCATCGTGCTCAAGGATCTTGGGGTCGCGCACGTGCGTACCGATATCGTCGGGGTAATCGACCGGTCCAACAGCTATGCACTTCTCGCCCAATTCGTCGGGATTCTCGGCAACCATATGAATCTGGTTTTGCTCACGGCCCGTCAACACGTAGTCGTAATCATCGCGGTCAAAATGCTTGACGTTGCCGGTATAGAAGTAGTGAATCTTGCCGTCGTGTACAAAGGCAGAACCAGAATACGCTCCGCTCGAATCCAAATCGGAATCGGGGAACAGCACAGGGCCGCGATTCTCGTACGTCACAAAATCCTTTGTTGTCAGATGATTCCAAAGCACTGGACCGCCATGCGCAGCATCGAATGGATCGTATTGGTGATAGATGTGATACGTATCACCGATCTGCACCAAACCGTTGGGGTCGTTGAGCCAGCCAAGCTCAGGCTCCACATGGAACAGGAGCCTATCGGGGTCGGACGCGATGCGACCCGCCGTCTCATCCTGTCCGGCACGCCACTGCTCATAGTCCGCGCGTGTCACCTTATTTTTTTGATTAAACATCGCCGTTGACTTTCTCGTCTATGGGAAAGGACGCTCGACTCACACGAGCCGAACGCCCTTCCCCAAATGGACTTATCCGCACATTACGCTGAACGACTCAACTAGAAGCTAACGTCGAAACCAGCGCCAGCGCCCTCTTCATCGGTGGTCGGCACGCCCTTTGCCTTGTTGTAGGCAAAGATCAAGACGATCGGCACGATGAAGGCGATGAGATTGCCAGCCACATACCACACGAGCGTCTCGGGCGTGACGATGAGCAGGCCAAGCACGCCGGTCAGGCCCTGACCGATGGCGCGCACCTCAAAGAGCTTCACGAAGGCACCGCCGCAGCCTGCACCGATGCAAGCGCAGATGAACGGGATGATCGAGTAGCGCATGTTTGCAGCAAAGATTGCGGGCTCGGAGATACCGACCAGCGTCGGGATAAAGGACGACATGCAGATGTTGCGCTCTTTGGAATGCTTCTTATGAATGAGGTACATGCCGATGGCGCCGCCGCCCTGGGCGATGATGGAAACCGACCAGATTGCCTGGATGTAGTTGAAACCAGTCGTGGCAACGAGGTTTGCCTCGATACCCTGGATGAACTGATGCGTACCGGTAACGACGAGCGGCTGCAGGAATGCGGCAAAGACAAAGGCACCGAAGACGCCCATCCTGTTGTACAGGATATCGATTACGCCGGCGAGGACGTCGCCGATCAGGTTGCCGAGCGGGCCGAACACGGTGAACAGGGCAACGTTAGCAAGAATCAGGGTAACGGTCGGGACAAAGACGAACGAAACGACCTCGGGGATGTACTTCTGGGCAATCTTTTCGACCTTGGCCATAAACCAGGCAGTCAGGATTGCAGGGAACACGCCGCCCTGGAAAGCAACCATGGGAATGGAGAGCGGACCAAAGTTCCAGTACTCAGCACCCGTCGGGTCCATAACAAACGCATTGCGGTTCATAAGGCTCGGGTGAACCATGACGATACCGACGAGGATGCCCAGAATCGGGTTACCGCCAAAACGCTTCACCGCGCTGTACATAACCAGGACAGGCAGGTAGTCAAACGTGGTGGCGATAATGGCAAAGAAGCTTGCGAGGTTCTTGAGGAACTCGCTGTGGTCGGCAAGGCTGCCCTCCATGCCAAAGAGGCCGTTGGCAACGATCAGCGACTTAAGGCCGATGATGATAGCAGCGCCGACGAAAGCGGGAATGATGGGGATAAAGATGTCCGAGAATACCTTGAGGACCGAGAAGAACTTGCCCTTCTTGTCCGCCTCGGCGCCCTTGACCTCGGAAGCGCTGATCTCCTTAACGCCCGTCAGAGCCATAAACTCATCGTAGACCTTGTTGACGGTACCGGTACCGAAGATGATCATGAGCTGGCCGCTGTTGTACAGCACGCCCTTGACGCCGTCGATGTTCTCGAGCTCGGCTTTGTTGTACTTGCTCGTATCCTTGAGCACCAGACGCAGACGCGTAACGCAATGCGTGGCGCCCTCGATGTTCTCCAGACCGCCGACGTTATCGACGACTTGCTGAGACACTACTTTGTAGTCCATGTTCCTCTCCATTCCCTTACGAAATCATAAAACGTTTTGATGCCATTACAGAGACGCGATCGTTGCATTTGCGCACTTGAGCGTACCGTCGGTGACCGTCAGCGCCACACCCTGGCCCTGCTTATTGCAGAAGCGCGCGTTAAGCGCAACATCATCGACAAAGATGGTCGCGATATCGTCGTCAACGACCAGGCGCACATGATGAGTGCCCTCGCCCTTAAAGAACAACGGACGCTCGAGGCCCATGTTGTTGACCTGGAACCACGGATACTGGGGGGCCGCCGTAAACTCGAGCTTGCCCTCACGCAGGTTGGCGCGGAACTCATAGGCAAGACCGGACTCGGCGTCCTCGGCAAGCTTCACCGAGAAGCCGGCAGCGTCACCGGCGAGCTCGATGTCGGCATCGAGCATATAGGTGGAACCGGCATCCGCGGCGAGCACCTGCTCGACCTTGCCCGACTCGCAGGAAAGCTCAAAGGCCTCGACTGCCTTAGCCTCGCCAAAGGCGCCAAGCATGCTGTCGGGGAGCTTGGTGCCGAGCGTTCCGTCGGCACGCTGAACGATCTCGAGAGGCATAAAGGTACCACCCCACAGGTAAGAGCTGGGGTCACCGCCCTCGTCACGCGTAGGAACCCAACCAAAGAGAACGCGGCGCTCGCCATCAAATGCGGTACGCGCGGCATAGTACGCGCGGCCATCGAAGGAATCGTCCGCAGGAGTGATCCAAGGACCGTTGATGGAGCGAGACATGCGATAACGGGTCTTGTTGCCATCACTGTACTCGGAGAACACCAGATACCACCAGTCGCCCATCTTAAAGAGATCAGGCATCTCGAACATGGTGTACAAGCCCGGATTCCACCAGTCGCCCTGGAACTCCCAGGTATCCAGGTCCTTGGAGGTGAACTTGACCAAACGACCGGTCATCAGACGCTTGTCCTCGCCCACACGCGTGCCGAGGATGAGCATGTACTCTTCGTTCTCCTCATCCCAAAGCACAAAGGGATCGCGCCAGTTGCGGTCATCGTAACCCTCCTGGGGCGGAAGCAGCGTCTCGGCGATGTTCTTCTCCCACTTGACGGCGTCGTCACTCGTTGCGTGAAGAAGAACCTGCTTCATCAAGCGTGCGCGGACCTTATCGCGATTGCAACCAGTGTAGAGCGCATGGTACTTGTCGCCCACCTTAAACACCGTGCCGGCATAAACATACTGGTCGACTTCCTCGTCGCCGCCACGCTCAAGGCTCTCGCCAAAGTCCTTGTAGTTGACGAAATCCTTGGTCGTAGCGAGTGCCCAGCCAAACGGCTCTCCGAAAGGTCCGGGGTTACGCGTGTCACGCTGATGATAGAGATAGAACGTGCCGTCCTCGCCGTACGGCATGATGTCGCCTACCCAAATTCCCTCAGGCTGGTAATACACCTTGTGCATCCGAGACTTCCTTTCCCACAAGATACTAACTCGGTACAACTGCAAGATATGTCAATCGTTTTCATATGTCAAACGTTTTCACACCAATACATCTTTTCGCAGTTCCAGTCGTCGGCAAACGGTTGACATATGCCGGCGAACGGTCGTCAGAGGCGTTTGAGGAATTCTTTTGGCACGGGATGAACTACGCGGTTTTGCCCTCAATGAGTTCAACGGGGAGCTTGATATTCGATTCGGGCTTATCGCCGTTAATAAGAGCGATGATGGATTGCGCCGCGAGCTCTCCGATGCGATCGATATCTTGACGTACGGTTGTTAAGTCAGGCATAAACGTCATAGTGCGGCGGGCACCATCCGCGCCCACGACCTTAATATCGTCCGGAGCGCTCAAGCCGCGTTGCTTCATAACGTTGAGACAGATGGCCGCCATCGTGTCGTCTCCCGCAAAGATGCCGTCAATATCAGAGTTCTCATCGAGAATCTTCGCAACGACCGCGCTCTTTTCGTCGTCGGACTTAACGAACTCGACCTCACGGACAAGCGCGGGCAAACCGGCCTGCTCCACAACATCGTGGTAGGCATCGGTACGCTTATTGGCAGGCATACGCATGCGGCTATTGTTGCGCAGGCACAAGATGCGCGAACACCCGTCATCGATCAGGCGACGCGTGGCAAGTTCGCCGATGCTATAGCTGTCGCTCGCAATCTGAACAGAGGCCTCGCCAAGGTCGCAGTCGATACCAACCAGACTCAAGCCCATCTCGGCATACGCCTCGGCACCGATATTAAGCGAGTTGACGATGACGCCATCAACCATATTGCGCCGAAGCATATCGATATAAGAACGCTCAAGATCAGGTCGATTGGCGCTATTGCACAGCAACATCTTAAAACCGTTTTCGGCCAGGGTACGCTCAACGGCTTGGACCGCTTGGGCATGAAACGGGCTGCTGACATAGGGAACGATCATACCTATTAGATTCAGGCGACCGTTGAGCATGGCACGGGCGATATCGTTGGGCGTATAGTTGATGCGCTTCATCGCGGCATGGACCTTATCGCGGGTCTCTTGGCTAATATAGCCGCGATTATTAAGCACGCGAGATACCGTAGTAGGCGAAACCCCCGCCACCGCTGCAACTTCCTTGATGCCAGGCTTAGCCGTATCCTTAGAACGAGCACTCTCGCGAGCCATAGCACCCTCCCTCATCAACATGTCATACGTTTACATACGAACAAAGCATACCCCAACAACAGCCAAAGCAAAACGAAACAACACACCCGTAGAAAAGGGCACGACCCAACCACGAACCCCACGCGCACAAATAATAAGGGGAGTTCCGCCTAAAGGGTGACTACACAGGACCCCGCCGGGGCCGTTTGGGCTACCTCCCAAAACTTTCCGCAGGACGCAAGAAGCCCTCGCCGCACGAAGTGCGCAGCGAGGGCTTCTTGCATGTTCGAGGACGTTTTGGGAGGTAGCCCAAACGGCCCCGGCGATCCTGCGGGAG
Organism: Collinsella sp.; assembly: GCA_019414205.1. Lineage (GTDB taxonomy): Bacteria > Actinomycetota > Coriobacteriia > Coriobacteriales > Coriobacteriaceae > Collinsella. Next base: position 8,326 of record DXML01000008.1, read on the forward strand.
TTAAATCCCTTTAGAACTTGTTGTGGAAGGTACGCGAAATGACCTCGTCCTGCTGCTCCTTGGTGAGCGTGTGGAAGTTCACGGCATAGCCGGAAACGCGGATGGTCAGCTGCGGGTACTTCTCGGGGTGAGCCTGAGCGTCGAGCAGCGTCTCACGGTTGAAGACGTTGATGTTCAGGTGGTGGCCACCCTTCTCGGCGTAAGCGTCGAGCATGTGGACCAGGTTATCGGCCTGAGTCTCGGAAACTTCAGAAACCTTCATAATGTGTCTCCTTCGATCGATAGGCGCCGGCCGAAACCGGCGCGCTAATCAGTAATCGTTATTGTTAGTATAGCACTAACAATAGTTACTCGCCCAGCTGATCAAGGTCGATATCGCCAAAGAACACCTGGTCCTCCTTGCCGAGCGCACCCGGGATGATGGAGAAGGTGTTGGAGATGCCGTCCTGAGCATCACGGAACGGGAGCTTGGAAACCGAAGACAGCGAAGCGATGGCGCCGTGGCTATCGCGCTTGTGCATGGGGTTAGCACCCGGGGCGAACGGCTGGCCAGCCTTGCGGCCGTCGGGCGTGGAGCCGGTCTTCTTACCGTACACGACGTTGGAGGTAATGGTCAGAACCGAGGTCGTAGGCACGGAGTTGCGGTAGGTGTCGTTCATGCGGATGTACTCCATGAACTGGTGCACAACGTCGTGAGCGATCTGGTCGACGCGGTCGTCGTCGTTACCGTACTTGGGGAACTCGCCCTCGGTCTCGAAGTCGACGATGATGCCGTTCTCGTCACGGACGGGGTGGACCTTGGCGTACTTGATGGCGGACAGGGAGTCAGCCACGACGGAAAGGCCAGCGATGCCCGTAGCGAACCAGCGATGCACGTGCTTGTCGTGCAGAGCCATCTGGATGCGCTCGTAGCAGTACTTGTCGTGCATGTAGTGAATGATGTTCAGCGAGTTGACGTACACGCCAGCGAGCCACTTCATCATGTCGTTGTACTTGGCCACAACGTCGTCGTAATCGAGCGTATCGCCCTCGACGGCGCGGTACTTGGGGCCGACCTGCTTCTTGGAGACCTCGTCAACACCGCCGTTGAGCGCGTAGAGCAGGCACTTGGCCAGGTTGGCACGGGCGCCGAAGAACTGCATCTCCTTGCCGATGCGCATGGAGGACACGCAGCAGGCAATACCGTAGTCGTCGCCGTGGTAAACGCGCATGAGGTCGTCGTTCTCGTACTGGATCGAGGAGCTGGCGACAGAAGTCTTGGCGCAGAACTTCTTGAAGTTCTCGGGCAGACGGGTCGACCACAGAACGGTCATGTTGGGCTCGGGGCTGGTGCCCATGTTCTCGAGCGTGTGCAGGTAGCGGTAGCTCATCTTGGTAACGAGCGTACGGCCGTCGACACCCATGCCGCCGATGGACTCGGTGACCCACTGCGGGTCGCCGGTGAACAGGGCCTGGTACTCGGGGGTACGGGCAAACTTAACCATGCGAAGCTTCATGATGAAGTGATCCACGAACTCCTGGATCTGCTCCTCGGTGAAGGTGCCGTTGGCAAGGTCGCGCTCAGCGTAGATGTCGATGAACGTGGAGGTACGGCCGATGGACATAGCGGCGCCGTTCTGCTCCTTAACGGCAGCGAGGTAGGCGAAGTACATCCACTGGATGGCCTCCTGCGTGTTGGTAGCAGGGTTGGAAATGTCGAAACCATAGGTCTCGGCCATCATCTTGAGCTCGCCGAGGGCGCGGATCTGCTCCTGCAGCTCCTCACGATCGCGAATGTTGTCGGCGGTCATGACCGTCGGGGTGGAAGCCTTCTGGGCCTCCTTGTCCTTGATCAGGTAGTCGACACCGTACAGGGCGACACGACGGTAGTCGCCAATGATGCGGCCGCGGCCATAGCCATCGGGCAGACCGGTGATGATGTGGGCCGAACGGCAGGCGCGCATCTCGGGGGTGTAGACATCGAAGACGCCGGCGTTGTGGGTCTTGCGCTCGAAGGTGTAGCGCTCGACAACGTTCTCGTCGATCTTGTAGCCGTGCTGGCTGGCAGCCTGGCAAGCGATGCGGATACCGCCGTTGACGTGCAGCGCACGCTTGAGCGGCTTGTCGGTCTGGAGGCCGACGATGGTCTCCTTGTCGCGATGGGCGTTATCGATGTAGCCAGCGGGGTGGCTCACGATACCCGTGACGGTCTTGGTGTCCATATCGAGGACGCCGCCCTGCTCGCGCTCCTTGAGCAGCAGGTCGAGAACCTCGCCCCACAGCTCCTTGGTACGCTCGGTCGGGCCGGCGAGGAACGACTCGTCGCCCTCGTAGGGGGTGTAGTTCTTCTGGATGAAGTCTCGGACGTCAACCTCTCCCGTCCAGATGCCTTCCTTGAAGCCTTCCCATGCCTCCTGCATTGTGTAACCACGCTCCTAGTTACGTGTAATGCGGCGCTCTCTCACACCGCTGCTTATTGAATTCTTGAATGTTCGGCTTGCACTACCGGCTTCTTCCGTTCTTCACCACACGTTGGTGCAGGGAAAACGTTTGTCCACCTTGGAACTACAACCCAAAACCCAAGATTTCACCCGTTTGAGAAGGATAACATAGCGACCCTCTCCATCTGGGCTGTTATATGTTTCTTTTTTTATATCATAAAGGCGTTTTTTACAAACCCGCAGGAAATGCGAGCGCGAACAACTACCGTTCACCGATTTGTTTGGTATTTTTCCTTGCCTTTGTACGACGTTCACTCTAGCTGTTATGCCAGCTTTAGCAGGGTAAAGTGTTCCAGAGACCCCGCAGAAACTGCAGGGCGGCCACGGGATTTCCCCCGGGACCGCCCTGTGGCATGGTTAGTTATTTAGCTTTGATTGCCGCTTGGCATTAGGCGGCTGCGGCGGCCTTGTCGGTCGTTGCCTTGCTGTGGCCCTGACCCTCAAAATGCTTGTAGCACCAGCTGGTGACCAGCGGGGTCAAAATGGCCGTCACGATAGCACATGCTGCAACCTGCGCCGTAGCCGTCGCGAGCACCGCGCCGCCGTACATGGTCTCGTTGACGCTTGCCATGGCAGCAGGCGTGGCCACATTGGCTCCGGCGCAGCTCGAAATGGCTGCACCTGCGACACCCGTACCGCCCGTGAGCTTATCAACCGCGATGACGGGAATTGCAAAGACCACCGAGCAGATCACGCCGAGCAGAATACCGGGAAGACCGCCATTAATGAGCTGGCCAAAGGTCATGGTCGAGCCCATGGCAAAGAAGACGAGCACGATGATGGCGGAAAGTGCCGGTGCCATCATCTTCTTAAAGCTCGGGAAGAGGTTACCCAGAATAATGCCGACGACGATCGGCAGGATGGCGCCCACGAGCGACCAGCCGATCGGAGCCTGACCGGCAGCGCCGAGCACGATCATCGTGACCGGAGGGCCGACAACCAGCGTGGTGATGGCGACGGCGCCACGCTCGGCCTCATTGCCCATGGTGCCCATCAGGCCAGCGTACATAGCGTTGTTGGCGCCGGTGCAAGCGGCCAGCATCACCATGGCAGAGATGCCAAACAGGTTGTCGTTGAATACATAAAGGATGAGCAGCGACACGGCAACGACCACGATCTGCTTGACGGCGATGATAATGGCGCCGCGGGCAGCGGCGGCAGGAGCACTCTTAAACGAAATCGTCGTACCGACGATGAGCAAAAAAGCGCCCACGAGCGGTCCTGCACCCTGCTGGGTCATACCAAGCGTAAAGCTGCCGAGCGTTTTGAACAGGTCGGGGAATAGCGTGTTGAGCAAGCAGCCCAGCAAAAGCGGCACCAAAATATTGGCACCCGGGATGGAGGACATCTTAAAGAACGGCTCCTTTGCCGCCGGCGCCTCCACCGCAGTCGATTCACTCATATATATCTCCTTTGGATGCATGCGAATCGTAGCCGCACGCGCCTATGTCAGAAAGAAGGCGACGGTCCCGAGTCGCAGGAACCGTCGCCGAATAATCGTCGTGGGGTATTACCCGTCCAGAACGATGCCGCCGTCGCAGTCGCCGATCTCGCCGTTCACGAAGCTGGCGAGGTCGGAAGCGAAGAACAGCACCATCTGCGCAGGCTCGCTGGCCTGGGCGGCGCGGCCCAGAGGAATACCGTTGATGATGCGCTGAGAGTTCTCGTCAGAGAGAATCGAGGTCATATCGGTAAGGGTAAGTGACGGGCACACGGCGTTGCAGCGGACGCCAAACTTGCCGCCTTCCTTGGCGACTGCCTTGGTTAGACCGTTAACACCGGCCTTGGAGCTGGCGTAGGCGGCTGTGCCGAGCAGGCCGCCACCGATCTTGCCCGCTACGGAACTCACGTTGACGATAGTGCCGGCATGGGCCGCCTTAAAGTGCGGATACACGGCGTTCATCATAGTGAAGGTACCGTTGAGGTTGATGTCGATGGTGCGACGCCACTCGGTGTCATCAATCTCGTCGAATTTCTTGGTGCTGATGACGCCAGCGCAGTTGATCAGGATGTTGGTTTGCGGCAGGTCCGTAAAAATCTGCTCGACGGTCTCGCGTGCCTTGGGTGCATCGGCGACATCGAGCTGATAGAACTTGTTGCCCTCGCCAAGCTCGGCCACCGCGGCCTCGCCCTTAGCAGCGTTCCTTGCGATGAGCGCGACGTGTCCGCCGCCCGCAACGATGCCCTTGGCAATCTCGAGGCCAATGCCCTGAGTGCCGCCGGTAACGATCGCGGTTTTGCCCGTGAAGTCAAATGCCATGACTCCAACCCCCTTGATTCAGGTGTCTCCTTGCGGGAAGTTGGAGCATCGCACGTGGCGATAAATGAGTCCCAGTCGTCATGGTGGTGACAACCCCCCGCCTAACCGCGGGCATAGTAGTTCTTTGAAACGCTTCAGCAATTGAATTTTTTAACTCTTTATGCGCTCTTTATATTGCCCACTGCATGAGGCCCGAATATGCGGGTATCATCTTTCACCAAAAATAATTTCTAGTGTTAGGAGTTTTCGGTGGAAGATACCGATTTCCGTGAACTTGGGCGTCAGCTCTTTACCGAGTTTGGCAGCATGCACCAGCGCGTTTCGCGCTTTGCCGACCAGGCTCTGGGTGGCGAGATGGCCGTCATGCGCGCCCTCATGCGCGCCGGCGGCTCGCTCACGCCGAGCGAACTCGCCGATCGTGCCTGGGTCTCGAGCGCCCGCATCGCCAATATCCTGCGCGCCCTCGAGGCCAAGGGCTGGGTCGAGCGCGAGCACTCAAAGACCGACCGTCGTCGCGTACACGTCACGGTGACCGACAAAGGATTCCAGGTTATCGAAATCAAACGTCGGGAATTCGAGGACCGCACCGCGGCCTTCCTCGAGCAGCTTGGCGAAACAGATACCCAAGAGATGGTGCGCCTTCTTAGACGCGCCAACGAAATTATCGACCGCAATCAAGAAAGGAGAGATGCCGAGTGAGGATTCTCAAGCTCTTTAAAAAACATATCCTGGCACTGTTCGCAGCTATCGTACTTATCGTAATCAGCTGCAACGCCGATCTGGCGCTGCCTACCTATATGAGCGACATCGTCGACGTGGGTGTGCAGCAAGGCGGCATCGCGTCGCCCGTACCCGACACCATCCGCGCCGAATCGCTCGACGACCTCGAACTCTTTATGAGCGCCAAGGACGCCAAGACGGTAGAAGCTGCGTTTGGCAAGGCAGACAAAAACGGGATTCGCACGTACAAGGGAACCGAGGATGAGCGCGCCGACGGCAGCAAGCTCGCCGATATCATGAGTCTGCCCGAGACCGTCGTCCTTTCGCTCAACCAGGGTATTGACGCCAACTCCATGGGTGACATGATGGGCACGTCCGGTGAGAAAGACAACAGCGGCGCCCAGGCCATACCCACGCCCGAGCAGATGGCGGCGATGACGCCCGAGCAACTCGCCGAGATGCAGCAGAAGGCCGCAGCGGCGCAGAACATGCAAAAGCAGATTGATGCCGACGGCGGCAAGATCACCATGAAGAGTCTGCGCCTAGGTGTCAAGGGCGGTCTGGTAGACCAAAGCAAGCTCGTCGAGGGCGCCAACCAAATGGCGGACAAAATGGGCTCCATGTCGGGCTCCATCGTCACCCAGCGCGCCGTGAGCTATGTACAGGACGAGTACAAGGCACAGGGCATCGACCCCGCCGACGTGCAGAACGCCTACCTGAGCCGCATGGCGACCACGATGTTTGGACTGTGCCTCGTGTCGCTCGTCGCCACCATCCTGACCGGTGCCGTGGCTTCGCGCACCGCCTGCTCCATCGCCCGCGACCTGCGCCGCGAGACCTTCAACAAGGTTATGCACTTCTCGCCGGCCGAGGTGGGCAAGTTTAGCCAGGCCTCGCTCATCACCCGCTGCACCAACGACATTCAGCAGATCCAGATGGCCGCAACCCTGTTTATCCGCATGTGCCTGATGGCCCCCGTCATGGGCATCGTCGCTGTCATGCGCGTCCTGGCCAACCACACCGGCCTGGAGTGGACCATCGCCGTAGCCATCATCGCGGTCTCGGCCGTCGTCGGCGTGCTTATGGGCCTCACCATGCCAAAGTTCAAAAAGATGCAGAGCTTTGTGGACCGCGTGAACCTTACCGCCCGCGAGCTGCTCGACGGCCTGATGCCCATCCGCTCGTTCAACCGCGAAGAACATGAGCTCGAGCGCTTTGACAAGGCTTCGCTCGACCTGATGACCACGCAGCTCTACACCAACCGCGCCATGAGCTTTATGATGCCGCTCATGATGCTCGTCATGAACTGCATCACCGTGCTTATCGTCTGGTTTGGCGCGCAGGGCGTGTCCGACGGCGTGATGCAGGTCGGCAACATGATGGCGTTTATCTCCTACACCATGCAGATCGTCATGGCGTTTATGATCCTCACCATGGTTTCGGTTATCCTGCCCCGTGCCGAGGTCGCAGCCGAGCGCGTGGAAGAGGTCATCACCTGCCCCACCAGCATCAACGACCCTGTCTCGCCCAAACTGCCCGCGGCCAGCGCGCCGCGCGGTGAGCTCACTTTCCGCGACGTGAGCTTCCAGTATCCCGATGCCCGCGCCGATGTCATCAGCGGCGTGAACTTCACCACGCATGCCGGTCAGATGCTCGGCATTATTGGCTCCACGGGCTCGGGTAAGTCCACGCTCGTGCAGTTGATTCCGCGCCTGTACGACGTCACGGGCGGCAGCATTTCGCTCGACGGCATCGATGTGCGCGACATGGCCCTTTCCGAGCTGCGCCGCCGCATTGGTTACATCCCGCAGCAGGGGCGCCTGTTCTCGGGCACCGTCGAGAGCAACCTTAAGTTTGCCGGCGACATGGTAAGCGATGATGACATGCGCCAGGCCGCGCGCATCGCCCAAGCCGAGGACTTTATCGCCGAGCGCGAGGGCGGTTACGACTCCCCCATCAGCCAGGGTGGCTCCAATGTTTCGGGCGGTCAGCGCCAGCGTCTGGCCATCGCCCGCGCCCTGGCCAAGAAGCCCGAGGTCGTGGTGTTCGATGACTCGTTTAGCGCGCTTGACTACAAGACCGACGCGCGCCTGCGCGAGGAGCTCGCCAAAAACGTCACCGACGCCGCGCTCGTGGTCGTGGCCCAGCGCATCGCGACCATCATGCACGCCGACCAAATCATCGTGCTCGACGACGGCCACGTGGTGGGCACCGGTACGCACGAGGAGCTGCTGCGCAGCTGCCCGGCGTACCTGGAAATCGCACAGTCGCAGCTTTCCGCCAAGGAGCTGGGACTTACCCAAGAAGAGATTGCAGCCGTCATGGAAGGAGGCGAGCGCTAATGGCAGACGAGACCAAGACCCAAATTCCCAAGCTCACCCGTCAGCGTGGACCCATGGGCCGCATGGGCGGCATGCGTCGCGGCGAAAAGGCCAAGGACTTTAAGGGCACCATGAGGCAGCTGCTCGGCTATATCGGCCAGCACAAGGTTGCCGTGTTTGTCGCCGTCGCCTTTGCCGTATGCTCGGTCATCTTTAACATTGTGGGACCCAAGGTACTCGGCCAGGTTACGACCAAGCTGTTCGAGGGCCTGGTTGCCAAGGTCAACGGCACCGGCGATGTCGACTTTAACTGGATCGCCAAGACGCTCGGCTTTTTGCTCTGCCTGTATCTGGCGAGCTCTGCCTGCAGCCTGATCCAGGGCTGGCTCATGACCGGTGTCACGCAAAAGATCTGCTACCGCATGCGCAAGGAGATTGCCGCCAAGATTGCCGTCGTGCCGATGAGCTACTTCAACGGCCACAGCAAGGGCGACGTGCTCAGCCGCATCACCAACGACGTCGATACGCTGGGTCAGTCGCTCAACCAGAGCGTGACGCAGCTCATCACGTCGGTGACGCAGATTATCGGCGTGCTCGTCATGATGCTGTCGATCAGCCTGCCGCTCACCGGCGTCACCGTGCTCACGCTGCCGGCAGCCGCAATTATCTTGATGGTGATGATTCACTTCTCGCAGCCGTACTTCCGCGAGCAGCAGCAGGTCCTGGGCGCCGTCAACGGCATTATCGAGGAGGACTTTGCCGGTCAAAACGTCATTCAGGTGTTCGACCGCGCCGAGGCCTCAATCGAGGAGTTCGACCGTCAAAACGACCGCCTGTTTATTAGTGGCTGGCGTTCGCAGTTCCTGTCGGGCCTGATGATGCCGCTTATGAGCTTGGTGGGCAACATGGGCTACGTGGGCGTCGTCGTGGTGGGCGCGCAGCTCGCGCTGACCGGCAATGCCACGCCCGGCGACATTCAAAGCTTTATCCAGTACGTTCGCAACTTTACGCAACCCGTGCAGCAGCTGGGCAACGTGAGCAACACGATGCAGTCGATGGCAGCTGCCACCGAGCGTGTGTTTGAGTTCCTGGCCGCGCCCGAGGAGGAGCAGAAGGCCGACGCGCAGATTCCCGAGAAGCGCCCCGGCCACGTGGAGTTTGACCATGTCAAGTTTGGCTATACGCCCGACAAGACCATCATCCACGACTTTAGCTGCGAGGCGCAGCCCGGCCAGACCATCGCCATCGTCGGCCCCACCGGCGCCGGCAAGACCACGCTCATTAAGCTGCTGCAGCGCTTCTACGATGTGGACGACGGTTCGCTGCGTGTCGAGGGCGTCGACGTGCGCGACTGGGACCGCGCGGCGCTGCGCGGCGAGTTTGCCATGGTGCTGCAGGATACCTGGCTGTTTAACGGCACCATCCGCGAAAACATCCGCTACGGACGCCCCGATGCGAGCGATGCCGAGGTCGAAGCCGCTGCACGTGCCGCACGCTGCGACCACTTTATCCATACGCTCGCCGGCGGCTACGACTTTATGATCAACGAGGAGGGCACTAACCTGTCGCAGGGTCAGCGCCAGCTCGTGACCATCGCCCGTGCCATTTTGGCCGACCGCCCGGCGCTGATTCTGGACGAGGCGACCTCCAACGTCGATACCCGTACCGAGGAGCTTATTCAGCGTGCCATGGATGCGCTGATGCAGGGCCGTACCAGCTTTGTTATCGCGCACCGCCTGTCCACGATCCGCAACGCCGACGTGATCTTGGTAATTCGCGACGGCGACATCGTCGAGAAGGGCACGCACGACGAGTTGCTCGCCCAGGGCGGCTTCTACGCCGACCTGTACAACTCGCAGTTCGACGAAGCGGCGTAAATTCTGCCACAGGGAACGAATAACGCCCGAGAACGGGGGCGCAGGACAACCTGCGCCCCCGTTTTTGTTCTGCGGCCCTTGAGCCGCCTCCCCTGGGACCTGATTGACAGCCCCTTCGAGGCCCCGTGGGCAAAAAAGGGCAAATATGAGTACTGTTACTTTTTTAGTATCAGCCAAAACAGCCTCAAACGACCTCCTTGCGGCCTCTATACGCCTTCAAATTAATCAAAACGCCCGTTAGCGGGCTTCTGCGTGCCAACGTTAATGAACATATTTTTCACTTTGTCTATTATCTTGCTAGACCGATATGATACTAAGATAGCAACCGTACTCATATTTGGCATTTTTTGCCCGCGGGGTGTTTCCTGGGGAACCGACAACAGCCTTAGGGTCGCGCGCGGTGCCACTCCCTCCCGACATCCGCCGACGTTTACCCAGATAAAACCTGCCAAAATAAACCTGTCCCTTTTTGGCAGGTTTCGGGGTAACAAGGGCTTGCACTTTAGCGTGCGACAGCGGATAATGCCGAACACTCAACAGTACGCTTATTGCTCTTTCTATAGATTGAGGAGGCCCCTATGGCCATGGAATTCAAACGCAAGTTGCCGATCCCCATGGAGATCCGCGAGGAAATGCCGCTTTCTGCCGAGCTTACCGCCAAAAAGCAGGCATTTGACGCCGAGGTCGCCAAAGTCTTTACCGGTGAGGACGCACGCAAGGTGCTCATCATCGGCCCGTGCTCTGCCGACCGCGAGGATTCGGTGCTTGAGTACATGAACCGACTGGCCAAGACCGCCGAGGAGGTCAAGGACAAGCTCATCATCATTCCGCGCGTCTACACCAATAAGCCGCGTACCAAGGGCACCGGTTACAAGGGTCTTCTACACAACCCCAACCCCGAGGCTCCCGACGACCTGCTCGAGGGCGTCAAGGCCATCCGCCATATGCACCTGCGCGTTATTGAAGAAACGGGCTTCTTTACCGCCGATGAGATGCTCTACCCGTCCAACTACCAGTACCTCGTTGACCTGCTGAGCTATGTTGCCGTGGGCGCACGCTCGGTCGAAAACCAGGAGCATCGCCTGGTGTCGAGCGGCATTTCGGTGCCCGTCGGCATGAAGAATCCCACTGCCGGCTCTACCACCGTTATGCTCAACTCCATTTACGCCGCGCAGGCGCACCAGAGCTTCATCTTCCGCAACTGGGAGGTCGAGTGCGGCGGCAATCCGCTCGCGCACGCCGTTATGCGTGGCTACATCGGTCTCGACGGTCGCACCTACCCCAACTACCACTACGAGCACCTGGAGCGCCTGGCCGAACGCTACACCGAGCACGCCGGCTATGCCAATCCGGCAGCGGTCATCGACTGCAACCACGACAACTCGGGTAAGCGCCCGCTTGAGCAGTATCGCATTTGCAAGGAGGTGCTCGACAGCTGCCGCCGCAACGAGTCCATCTCCAAGCTGGTCAAGGGCTTTATGATCGAGTCCTACTTGGAGGATGGCAACCAGCCGGTCGACGGCGGTGTCTTTGGCAAGTCCATCACCGACCCGTGCCTGGGCTGGGAAAAGACCGACTGCCTCATCCACGAGATCGCGGAGCGGGTTTAGTTACGCGGTTTTGCCAAACCGCGTAACCAGTTGACGCTGCAAGCCCGCCAGAGCGGCAATCTGCCTTTCAACTTCGGCGGCATGACCAGAAGGTCAATGCCGCCTCGTTTCAAGGCACCTTGCTCGCTCTGGCGGGCTTTCGCTCATATGACCCAATCCGCTGTCAAGAGCCACAATGGCCCCGCCGACCGC
>DXML01000009.1:0-235894 GCA_019414205.1 Collinsella sp.
ACGAGCGGGGGCTCCTATCTTTTTAGTGCCCTCGGATTGGGTCATAGTGTCTGTCGTTGCCAAAACAACGGCGTTTCCTTGGCTGGCTTAGGTGGCACTTGTACCTGTGGCGTTGTCATCGCTGCCGAAGATGGCAGATGGACGTTCCTTTTCTGCCGGCAGTTGGGGACACTCCTTGCGCCAGCGTTGCATCGAATGCTCGGGAAAATACGAGCCGGTATTTGGCCGAATAGCGGGTCACGGTTTCCGGATGGCGTGGGTTGCGGAAAGTGCGACCCGGAATATTGCTCTGAAACGGGATGCCGTTTCCCCGACAAGGCTCAACCGGAAAGCGCATCCCATTCTGAGGCGGCAAAACGGGATGCGCTTTCCGCACGACAGAATCTATGCAGCCGTGTTGAGCGACAGCCCCGCTACTCGCCCAGGATCAGCGCCGCGAGCTCTTCCTGCGTGTCAACCACGTAGTCGGCACCGGCTGCTTCGAGCTCTGCGCGGCCTCGGAAGCCCCAGCTGACGCCCGCACTCTTAAGGCCGGCGTTGTGACCGGTCAGGATATCGACATTGGAATCGCCCACGTAGAGCGTGGTCGACGGATCGGCGCCTAGCTCTTGCATCACATGCAGCGTGACGGGCGCTTCGGGCTTGGGCGGAAACGCATCGATACGGCCCTGTACCAGCGCAAAGCGCTCGGAACCAAAATACTTCTCGATAAGCGGAGCGGCCGAGACATGGTCCTTGTTGGTGAGTACGGCAAGCTGCACGCCCGCGGCGCGCAGGCGGTCGAGCATCTCGATCGTGCCGGCGTACGGTGCAGTGTGGTCTTCCTTGTGCTCGCCGTAATAAGCCCTAAACTCGGCAAGCGTCTGCTCAAACATACGGCCGTCGCCCGCATACTCGGCGGGCATAAAGCGCTCGACCAGCTTGAGCATGCCGTTTCCCACCTTGTAGCGGTACTCGTCTACGGCAAACGTGGGCCAGCCGTGCATCTCGCAGGTATGGTTGCCGGCGGCCGCCAGGTCCTCGAGCGTGTTGAGAATGGTGCCGTCCAGGTCAAAGATCACATGGGAAAAAGCTGCTGCCATGGGTGCTCCTGCCGCTTGAGTTGTAAAACGCACCCCATGATACTGGGCATGCGTGCCGGGCATGTTTGGAATCTGAATATCTTTAATAGCCCTGAGCCTTTGTCGTTAGCAAATCCTCGGCAGCTGCTCTCCCACGAGCATGTCGAGGATACGGGTCGAGCCCCAGCCGGTGCGTACGCGCACGGCGGGACGGGCGCCCTCGGCAAGTGGCAGCACGCGGCCGATAATGGCAGCGTGCTCGCCGTAGCGGGCGGCGCGCATGGCGGCCAGTGCCGCATCTGCCTGTTCGGCCGGCACCACAGCGACCATCTTGCCCTCGTTTGCCACCTGCAACACATCGTAGCCGAGCATCTCGCAGGCTGCCTGCACGTCGGGGCGCACGGGCACGGCATCCTCGTCGACCTCCATGGCAACGCCGCTGGCCTGGGCAAACTCGTTGAGCGTGGACGCCAGGCCACCGCGCGTGGGGTCGCGGAAGCAGCGTGTGTCGGGTGCTGCGGCAAGCACATCGGCAATCAGGTGGTTGAGCGGCGCGGCATCGCTTTCGATGGTGCTCGAAAACGCCAGGCCCTCGCGTTGGCTCATGATGGCGATGCCGTGGTCGCCGAGTGTACCCGACACCAGGATGATATCGCCGGGCCGGCAGTTGGCGCCGCTGAGCGCCACGCCCGCGGGCACCTCGCCCACGCCGGCGGTATTGATGTAGACGCCGTCGGCCCCGCCGCGCTCGACCACCTTGGTGTCGCCCGTGATTATGGACACGCCCGCCTCGCGCGCCGTCTCGGCCATCGTCTGCACGATTTGACGCAGCTTGTCCATGGGATAGCCCTCTTCGAGGATAAAGCCGCACGATAGGTAGCGCACGTTGGCGCCCGAGGTCGCGACGTCGTTGACGGTTCCGCACACGGCGAGGCGGCCGATGTTGCCACCGGGGAAGAACTGCGGCGAGACTACAAAGCTGTCGGTCGACATGGCGATGCGCCCGCTCGCGGGCAGCGCGGCGACGCCGGCGTCGTTGCCTTCGAGCAGCTCGGGCGACCCAAAGGCATCCAAAAAGACCTCATCGATGATGCGTTTCATCATCTGGCCGCCAGAGCCGTGGCCCAGCAGGACGGTGCTATCGGTAACGCTATGGGACATATCGAAAACTCCAATCGTGGGTGGTGCCGGTGTGCGGGTGTGTCCGGGCTAGTCGCGGTAGCGGTAGTACGCCGCGCAGCTGCCCTCGGAGCTCACCATGCACGGGCCGACGGGGTGCTCGGGCGTGCAGGTGCGGCCAAAGAGCGGGCAGCTGCTCGGCGCAATGGCCCCGCGCAGCACGTCGCCGCAGCGGCACCCACGCGGCTCGACCGTCGTCTCAACGGGCACGTCAAAGCGAGTGCGGGCATCAAAGCGCGAGAACTCGGGGCGGATGGAAAGGCCCGAGTTGGCAATCGGCCCCAGCCCGCGCCACGTGGTGTCGCATGGCTCAAACACCTGCTCGACCAGCTGGCGCGCCACGGGGTTGCCGTCTGCGTTGACGCCACGGCGGTAGGCGTTGTCGATTGCGGGCTGCCCCTCAACAACCATCTGGACCAGCATGCAGATGCCCTGCAGAATATCGACCGGCTCAAATCCGGTGACTACGCCTGGGGTCTCGAACTCATCGACCAAAAAGTCAAAGGGGGCTAAGCCCGTGATGGTGGCGACGTGTCCCGGAAGGATAAAGCCGTCGATAGTGGTCTCGGGATCGTTGGCGATGGCGCGCAGCGCCGGCGGCGTGGTCTTGTGGGCGCAATAGACCGAGAAGTTCTGGAGTCCGCGTGCATCGGCCTCCAAGATGGCGGCGGCGATGGTGGGCGTCGTGGTCTCAAAGCCGACGCCCATAAAGATGACCGGGCGATCGGGGTTGTGTTCGGCGATATCGAGTGCATCGAGCGGGGAGTACACAATGCGAATATCGCGCCCCGCCGCCTTTTGCGCGGCGAGCGAGGTAGACGACCCGGGCACGCGCATCATGTCGCCAAAGGTGGTGATGATGGCGCCGTCCATCTTGGCGAGCGCGATTGCATGGTCGATATCGCGGTTGGCGGTAACACAGACGGGGCAACCCGGACCGCTCAGCAGTTTGAGCCCGGCAGGCATAATGGAGCGAAAGCCATAGCGACCGATGCTCACGGTGTGCGTGCCGCAGACTTCCATAAGGTTGATGGCGCGGTCGCCGACGAGTTCACGGATGTGCTCGATGAGCTCGCGAGCCAGCTTGGGATCGCGGAATGCCGAGAAGTCGATGCCGGAGCGAGCCGGCTGTCCGGCCGCCACTAGTAAGCCTCCGCCGGGTTGGTGGCCAGCTGGTCTTCTTCGACCAGTTCGGTCATGGTGTTGACCAGGTCGAGCGTCTCCTGCGCCTCCTGCTCGTCGACAATCTGAATGCCAAAGCCGGCGTGCACGAGAATATAGTCGCCTACCTGTGCCGTCGGCACGAGGCGCAGCGAAACGGGGCGCTCGATGCCCATCATGTCGACGGTCGCCTTAAGGTCGTCGTCGCGTTTGACCACTTTACCGGGAACGGCAAGGCACATAATGTTCCCCTTTTATACGTTTTGCGCTGGATAGGCGCCTAATTACCCATCAGTTGATGGTAGCGCTCGCGGGAGTCACGAGCAAACGCGTTACACCTGTGAGACGGCGGCGCGCAGGCTGGCAAAACAGCCTATCGCGATGCCGTCTGCGCGAGGCGAGCGCGAGCGATGGCGGCCTGACCGTAGGCGATGCAGCCGTCGTTGACGGGCACGGCGTGGGAGACCAAGACGGCAAGACTGGCGTCTTTGAGTTCGTGGGTAAGGAGCCGAAGCAAAAGTCGGTTCATGAACACGCCGCCCGAGAGCGCGACGGTGTCGAGGTCTTCACGGACGCAGATCTCGCTTGCGATGCGGGCCGACGCGCGTGCGATGGCGACATGGAAGTCGAGCGCGAGCTTGCCGGCGGGCACGCCGGTCCTGATTCCCTCCAAAAGCGCCTCAAAAAGCGGTCTGGAGTTCAGAACATGGCAGTCGTCCGGACGGGATGATTCGGTTACGGAAAAGCTGGCCATATTGCCGGTGGGGCAGGCACTTTCACTGCTGAATGCGCGCCAGGCGGCGGCTTCGAGTTCTATGGCGGGTTCGCCCTCGTAGGTTGCCTTGTCGCAGATGCCCAGAATTGCTGCCGCGGCATCAAAGAGACGTCCCATGCTGCTGGTACGCGGGCTGTTGATGCCGCGCTCGATCATGGTGGCTGTCACGCTACGCGTTTGCTCGTCGAGGCTGTCCAAAAGCTGAGCGGCGCCTGGGTGCTCGAGTAGGCCGAGTTCGCTGAGCAGGGCAAAGGCGTTGCGTCGAGCGTCGCGTACGGAGGCCGCCCCGCCGGGGAGCGCCCAGGTGAGCAAATGCGCGGTGCGCTCAAAGCCGTCAAGGCTGGCAACAAGAAACTCGCCGCCCCAAATGGTCCCATCGGTGCCGGCGCCGGTGCCGTCGAAGGCGATGCCAAGGACACGCGTGTCGGTTGCAAGCTGGCCCGCGGCGATGGCCTCGGCCATTACGCTCGCGATATGCGCATGATGGTGCTGCACCTCGACGAGCGGCAGATTGCATTTTCGCGCCTGCTCGCGCGCCCACTGGCCCGATAGATAGCTGGGGTGTAAATCGCAGGCCAAGGCGGCGGGCGCCAAGTCAAAGAGATCTTCCAAGCGCGTGCGCGCGGCGTTCCAGGCATCGAAGGTCCCGCCGTTTTCAACATCGCCGATATGCTGCGACACAAAACAGGTTGCCTCGCCGTTCGTCCCTTCGCGCGTGAGCGCAATCGTGGCCTTTTGTTGTGGCCCGCAGGCGAGGATGCAGGGTACAGTGCCGTCGCATGCCGGCAGCGGTAACGGCTGCGGAGCGTATCCGCGGGCGCGGCGCACGGGCATAACGGCGCCGTCGACCACGCGCACTACAGAGTCGTCGTAGCGCGAGAGGATCGCGCGGTCGTTACCGAGCAACGAGTCGGCGATGCCGGCGGCAATGAGGTGTTTCCAGGCAAGGTCGTCGTCGGTCTCGATGGGTTCTTCGCTCAGGTTTCCGCTGGTCATGACGAGCGCGTGCATACCGCAGACTTCTACCGCGGCAAGCAGCAGATGCTGAAGCGGGGTGTAGGGGAGCATAACACCGAGCTCGGGAAGGTCATGCGCGACGGACGGCGCGAGCGCGAGGGCGTCGGGGGAATCTCCACTCTCGCAAACGGCACGTCGGCGCAGCAGCACAATGGGGCGAATGCTGCCGGTCAGCAAGCCGCGCTCAACGTCGCTGACATGGCACAGGCGTTCAACGTCGGCAAGGTCGCGCACCATAACGGCAAGCGGCTTGTTGCTGCGGCGTTTGCGGCGGCGAAGCTCGGCTACCGCCTGCTCGTTGGAGGCGTCGCATGCCAAGTGAAATCCGCCCAGCCCCTTGATGGCGACGATACCGCCACCGGCCAGCAACTCAACACAGCGGTCGATAATGGCGTCGCTGGCCTCGCGTGTGGTGCCGACGGCCGGTGTCGCGGACGAATTCCCGCACGCATTGCCGTTCACAGCCTCGCGCCACGTAATATGCGGCCCGCAATCAAAGCAGGCATCGGGCTGCGCGTGAAAACGCCGGTCGAGTGGGTCGGCATACTCCGCGGCGCACTTGGGACACATGGGAAAACAATCCATCGAGGTGGCCGCTCGATCGTAAGGCAGCGAGCGGATGATGGTAAAGCGCGGCCCGCAGTTAGTGCAGTTGATAAAGGGGTAGTGATAGCGTCGGTCGGCGGGATCGAACAACTCGCGCAGGCAATCGTCACAGGTAGCGATATCGGGCGAGACGAGCGTCGTGTGCGCGGTCTGGTCCTGCGATGCCACAATGCGAAAGCCCTGCTCACCGGCAGCGCTCCAACCGCCAGGCCCCAAATCCGCAATATCGACTCGCTCAACGCGGGCTGCCGCAGGCGCATGCTCAGAAAGCGCGGCAACAAATCCGTCAACCGCCTCGGCACGGGCGTGCGCCTCGATATGCACGCCGTCGCCCGCGTTGAGCACCCATCCGCAAATGCCATGCGCCATGGCCTCGCGATACACAAACGGCCGCATGCCAACGCCCTGCACAATGCCCGTCACATGAATATGCACATGTCGCATGCGACACCCCTCATCAAAACCGACCAAATAGGGACAGGTGCGCTACAGCCCCAGGCTCTGCTTGGTGGCGGCGCACGTGAGCTCACCGTGCTTAACGCCGCGCAGGCCCAGCAGGCGGTCGGCTAGTTCGTAGACGCGCTCGCCGCGACCCTTGAGCGCCAGAATCTCTAAGCAGTTGTGGTGATCCAGATGCACGTGCATGGTCGATACGATCTCG
This sequence comes from Collinsella sp., assembly GCA_019414205.1. Taxonomy (GTDB): domain Bacteria; phylum Actinomycetota; class Coriobacteriia; order Coriobacteriales; family Coriobacteriaceae; genus Collinsella. The sequence goes on from DXML01000009.1 coordinate 6,461, forward strand.
TCGGTGTAGTCGTGCTGCACTTCGTCCAGACGGCGCGTCAGGTCGCCGGTATGGTGGTCGTAGATCATGGTGAGCGACCCGATAACATGCTCGTCGGGCGTGCGCATCTGCTCCTTGGCGATCGAGGCGCGAATCAGATCGCGTACGGCCTCGGATCGGTTAGCCACGTCACCGCGGCGCGCGATCTGCTCGTCAAAGCGGCGCAGCAGGTCGTCGGGCGCGGTGACCGAAAAGCGGACCAGCTCGGAGCTGGAGCCGCTGTAGCGGCAGCTTGCATCGTCGTCCGCACCGTGATTGTGCGCGTGCTCGTGCTCGGCCACGTTACACCAGTTTCACAGAGCCGACGGAGTTGTGGTCGGCCTCGATGGCCTCCTCGTAGCCCTCGAGCGCATCGTGCGCCTCGTGGAGTGCCGCCATGGCGGCCTCGAGCTTGGCGCCAATGCGCTCCATGTCAAAGTTCTCGGTCGCATGCAGCAGCTGATGGCTCCACTCGTGAGCGAGCTCAATGGTGTCGTCGACCTGCTTGACGCTCATGGCAAGCTGGCTCATGTTCATTCCGACGTCATGCATGGGGAGTCTCCTTTTGTACGGGGCGATATGGTGGTTCAGATTCTACTACGCCCGCCTTGAGCGCCGCCGCATAAGAAAACGGGTGCGAGTCCGTCTGACCCGCACCCGTTCACTGGGGGCTGTTTGTATCTACCATACTATCCGTGGTCGCATACCTTGCGTTTGGCACTCCGGCGAGCGGTGCGAAACCGCTCATGGACGGCAGATGGGTAACAAGCGTATTACAGATGTTTCTCCAGCAGTGCCTGAAGTCTTGCCTTGGGCAAGGCGCCGACCGAGCGGTCGACCTCCTCGCCGTTCTTAAAGACGATCAGCGTGGGGATGCTCATGACGCCAAACTTCATGGCCAGGTCCTGGTTGTCGTCGACGTTGCACTTGGCCACAGCCAACTTGCCGGCCAGCTCGTCGGCAACCTCGTCTACGATGGGCGAGAGCGAGCGGCAGGGGCCGCACCACGGGGCCCAAAAATCAACCAGTACGGGCAGGCTGTCGTTAACGATGGAATCGAAGTTCTCGGGGGTAATCTGCTTAATGTCAGCCATGGTGACCTCCATAATACGACGCGGCTCGGCCGCGTAAAACTCAGTACGACCGTGCTTATACCCAGCGGCCCGCAAAGCAACCACTCGCGGGCGGCTCTTTTATATAATGGTGGGCACGCAAACGATTGGAGAGCGCATGCCCACGTCACAAAGCCAGAAAAAAGAAGCCATCGCTCAGGCGACCGAGCAGGAGCTCGCGTCGCTTGCAGGTCGCGGTGTGCGTATCGCGGGCAACGCGTGCTCGCCGATTGTGCTGGTCAAAGGCGATTTGGATGAAGCCGAGTGCTCGGGCGGCGAGCTGGCTGCCGGCGCGGATGGCGCCGCGTTGCGCAAGGCGCTCGGCGCCATCGGATATGCCCCCGAGGATTTTTGCGTGCTGGCAAGCGTCGCCGGCGCGGGCGACGGAACGGTCGCGGCGGGCGAGGCCCTGACGTGCGACCTGTTCCGCGAGGCGCTGGAGACCTTGGATCCCGAGGCGGTGCTGCTGCTGGACAACAGTGCGGCCGATGTCATGCGCGAGACCTATGCCGATATGCTTGTGGCGATTGATGACTTTGACACCGCCATGCTCAAGCCCGGCCTGGTCGCCCATGTGCAGGGGCGCCGCGTGCTGGCGCTCGACGGTTTTGAGGCGGCGCTCACCGACAAGGCCGCCAAGCAGCGCATGTGGGCCTACATTAAGCAGCTGACCCCGGCGGCTGCACCGCTGTAGCGAGGCTGGCGGCAGCCCTTACATCACGGCGCGCAGCTCAAACCGGTCGCCGTTAATGCGGAACTGGCAGTTGCCGTTCATGCGCTCGACGGCAAGCTTAATGCTCTTGGTGCCAAAGCCGTGCCCAGTGTGCTGAGCCACGGGCATGCCGTCGACCATGTGCGGCGCACGGCCAAACGTGTTGGAAACCAGCAATAGAAGCTGACCGTCTTCGTAGCGAAGGTCCAGGTCGACAAACCGCTTGCCTTCGGGGGCGGCGCTCGCCGCGGCGATGGCATTGTCCAGGGCGTTCGATACCACACTGAACAGATCGACATCGCCCACGTGGACGGTTTCGGGCACGGCGGCGCGCAGGTCGGCGGTGATGCCGTGCGCGTTGATGTCCGCGGAAAGCGACGAGAGCGCAATGTTGACCGTTTCGTTGGCGCAGTAGCGGCGCACGGCGGTGCGGTCGTTGGTCTCGCAGAGCGCGTCGATGCGCTCGAGTGCCTCATCGGTGTGACCCTCTTCGATCAGGGCCGCTAGACCGCGCAGGTAGTGGCGCATGTCGTGACGGAGAACCGAGAGCTCGCGTCCCGACTGGCGCCAGGCTTCGAGCTCTTTGATGGCCGCGCTGTCGCGGGTCGCGAGCATCCAGCGCTCGCGCTCGGCGATTTCCTTTGCCTCGTATTCGCGAAGGTAGACGGCAAGAAACATAAGGTAGAACGCGCAGAGGGCGAACGCCAAAAACTCAACGGTTACCACCGAGCCCGAGTGGAAGAGCGTGGTGTAGACGTTGGTGGCGTAGTCGAAGATGTAGTAGACGAGCGGCAGGATGAGCAGAATCTCCAGCTCGGTGGGGCTTTTGATCGCCAGGCGGGGGCCGATGTCGCTTGCCCAATGCAATAAGACGGCAAAGACGCCGAGCGTGGTGATGATACGCGCCACGTAGTACGCGACCTGCGAATCGGTGGCGGCGAATGCGGCGATGCCCATCCAGTTGCTAAACTGGCAGCTCAGGTAGGCACTGGTAACGCCCAGGATGGCGAGCAGCGGACTCAGGCGATAGCGTACGCACAGGTAGACGACAAGCGGCAGATGTACGACGAGCGGATAGGCCTGTCGGGCGAAAAGCTCGCCGCCGACGGCATTGGCGAGGCCGAATGCGCATCCGGTTGCGGCGCCGACCCCCACCAGCTCGAGCGAATGGCGGCCGTTGATCTCGACACCGCACAGAGCCGCCGAGGCAAAGACGCCAAAGAGCAACGTCGTCGCATGGTGGATTGCCCAAAGTACCAGTTCTGCCGAGGAAAGCATCAGCGTCTCCCGCCCTCGAACCGCACCGCAAAGTAGGCGTCTTGGAATCCCTGCTTGCAGCTGCGCGCGAGCGGTATGCACGCGCCCGAGCGCATGACGATTTCCGTGCGGTTAAAGTGGTCGATGTTGCGCAGATTGACCTGGTAGCTGCGGTGGCATTTAAAGAAGGTCGCGTTTTGGGCCAGTCGGTCCTCGATGCTGCGGAACGGCTCGAGCGCCTCGATATCGCGGCCATCGCGCAGGTGGAAGATCACGTGCTTGTTGCGAACCTCGGCATATTCGATATCGGATAGGCGCAGGGCATGGTAGCCAAAGGACGTCTTGATGACGAGCTCGTCGGTCGCTGCCGGACGCAGGCTCGACAGCTCGTCGAGCAGTTGCGCCACGCGCTCGTAGGTCACGGGTTTGAGCAGGTAGTCGAAGGCGCGGACCTCGTAGGACTCAAGCGCGAACTCGGGCGATGAGGTGAGGAACACCAGGCGCACGGCGGTATCGGATTGGCGCAGCTCGCGGGCGGTGTCCATGCCGTTGACGAGCGGCATGATCATGTCGAGCATGATGATGTCGGCGCGCGATGCGGCATGGCGTGCCAGCAGGTCCTCGCCGCGCGTAACGAGTGCAACATCGACCGCCGTACCCGTCTCGGCCGACCAGCGGTTGATCATGCGGTGCAGGTTATCTAGAAAGGCGACGTCGTCGTCGCAGGCGATGATTTTGAGCATATTGGGCCCCCTTAGTACCTCGATTTTGCCACATCGTGCACGCGCCGCCCGCGGGGGTGCGTTCCATTTGCGCCTCACGGTACGCAACTCGCGCCGAGCAGCAGGGTGTCAAAACATGCGGTTGCACAATACCAGGTGGATATATATGTCAATTTGAGCTGACGGCTGACGAGGGAGCATGCCGGCCGCCAGTGCCAAGCGATATCGGACATCGCGAAAGCATAGGGGTAAGGGGAGCTGTGATGAGGGAGAAGAAGATGGGGATGCGCGCTGTGTTGACTCGTCTGCTGAGCATCGCCACCGTGGCATGCGCACTCGTGGCGACGCCAGCGGTGGCCAGCGCCGAGACTCAGATCATGCCAGACGGGGTGAAGGCGGAGGTGCTGCCGCTTACGCAGGCCAACAACGAATCCATCCTAATCTCCGAGCCGGGCAGTTACGTACTTAAGACGGCTGAGGGTAAGGTCACGCCATCTTCGGGTTGCACCATCGACGCGCCGGATGCGTCTCGGATTAATCCTGTGAGGATCTACATCGATGGCACGGTCTACGTGAACGATAAGATTAACTGGCGGGTTGAGCAAACTTGATGGCTGTTCAACATCAAACAGGGTAGCAATATGCCCTCAATGTTGCACGAAGCGCCAGCTGCAACATAAACGGCGGCGATTCGCGAGCGGACGGATCGTCGCGCGTTTCGCGGCAGCGAGCAGTCGCTTGGTATCCAACTGGCAAATGACGAGCTCGCGAAACTGCTCGAGGTCCCTCTCGCCGAGCCCCTCTTCAATCTGAGGGGCAGGTATCGCGATCAATTCAACAAGCCGCTGTACGTGGGGCAGCAATATATCATCGGGTCGCGATACACCTTTTCGATGTAGCGTCGCGAAGGGCGCCCTTCGCCGTTGCGGCGCACGAGTGGATTCAGGAGAACCATCATCATGGTCCAAGGAGCCTTCCCTTCAAGGCCGTCATCTTCGATATGGACGGCGTCATCGTCGATACCGAGGCGTATTACCAGATCGAGCAGCGCGAGTTCTTCGAGGAATTCGGCATCGAGGTGAGCGACGAGGAGCTGTTGGCGACCGTGGGCGCCTCGTTCCAGTCGTTCCAGCGCTCCCTCGTCGACTGGTTGGGCCGCATCGGGCGCGTGGTGACGCCGGACGAGGCCCTGCGCATCTATCGGGATTGGAAGAACGGGCGCGAGGTCGATTACGCCGCACTGATGAATCCCGGCGTGCACGAGGTCTTGGCGGGTCTCAAAGAGCGCGGCGAGCGCCACACGCACGCCGCGCGCTCGTTTTCGGCAAACGCTTTCCTTCTCGGAAGGGAAAAGCCGGGTATAGAACCCGTCCCATCGCCGCTGGTATCATAGCTAGGCGAAAGGAGGTCAAAGCCGATGGACGTGCAGCTGGCGCGATTTGCGCTCCACATCATGGAGCACGAGGGCATCAAGCCCGCTGAGCTTGCCGAGGCGTTCGGCGTGAGCGTTCGTACCGTGCGCAACCATGTGCAGGCGGTCAATCGCAGCCTTGAGGGCGTCGCGTCTTTCGACCTTGCGCGCGGGCGGGGCTATACCGTTTCCGTCGCCGACGAGCAGGCGCTTGATGCGATATTCGAGCAGGCGCGCAAGCAGCGGCGTGCGTCGTTGCCCCAGACGGCCGAGGCCCGCGTCTCCTATCTCCTCAACGATTTGCTCTCGCGCAGTGATTACATCGCCATCGACACACTGGCGAGCGTCCTTTATGTATCCCGGACGAGCATATCGAACGATTTGAAACAGGTCGAGGAGCGCTTGGCGCAGTTTGGCCTCGCCATCGACAGGCGCAGCCATCATGGCATCAAGGTCATCGGATCCGAGATGGCCAAGCGTCTGTGCCTCGCGAGCCTCGCCATGGAGGGCTCGGATGAGCTGAAGGGCGCGGCGCGCCTCTCGGTCGACGCCGAGGCGTATCGTGCGCTGTTCGACGTGGTTTCCGATTGCGTCGACGACGTGACGACCGAGGAACGCTTCGCCATCAACTCGGTCGCCTACCGCAACCTCATCACGCATATCGTCATCGCTTTGTTGCGGATACGCGAAGGTTGCTATGTGCCCATGGAGGGCGAGCAGCTCACCGAGATTCGGAAGTCCCCGAGTTTCCCGATTGCCCGGCGCATCTCCGATGCCATCGGCGCACGCACCGGCGTCGTTTTGCCCGACGAGGAGGTCGCCTATATCGCCATCCATCTGGCGGGCAAGCGCCTGCTCGGGGATTTCGATGCCGGGGATGATCAGGAGGCGGGGCTTGTCATCTCGGATGAGGTGTGGGATGTCGTGACGGGCATGCTCGACGCGGTGTGGCGCACGTTCCGATTCGACTTGAGGCACGATTTGGAGCTGCGCATGAATCTCGCGCGCCATCTCGTGCCGCTCGAGGTGCGCTTGCATCACCATCTGCATCTCGATAATCCCATCTTGGGGGACATCAAGTCGCGTTTTCCGCTTGCCTATTCCATGGCCGTCGAGGCGGGCTCCTCGTTGGCGGCGCATTATGAAGCTGAGCTTTCCGAGGAAGAGATTGGCTACATCGCTCTCTCCTTCGCCTTGGCGCTCGAGCGCCAAAAGACCGATGCCCCCAAGAAACGCATTCTGGTGGTCTGTGCCTCGGGCTCGGGCAGCGCCCGGCTGCTGGAGCACCGCTATCGTCAGGAGCTCGGTTCGTACGTCGAGCATATCGAGACATGCGATGCCGCCCACGTGCGCTTCGTCGACTTCTCGCGCATCGACTATGTGTTCACGACGGTTCCGCTTGCCGAGGAGGTGCCGGTCCCGGTACGCCAAGTGGGCTATTTTCTGGACGCGGCAGAGGTGAGCGACGTGCGTGAAATCCTGCTTTCCGATTCGCGGCGGTCGGATGCCCGCCCGCTGTTCTGCGAGGAGCTTTTTCTGCCGCATGCGTCGTGCTCGACGCCCGAGGAGGCAATCGAGCTGCTGGTCGGCAAGGCCTCGCGCGTCTACGACCTTTCGCCCGATTTCCTCGATTTGGTGTATCGCCGCGAGCAGACGGCTCCGACGGCATTCGGCAACCGGGTCGCCATGCCGCACCCGCTCGAAGCGGCGAGCACGCAGAGCTTCGTGGCCCTCGCCCTCACCGACGAACCCATCATCTGGGGAGGTCGCGAGGTGCAGGCGGTGTTCCTCGTCTCAATCGCCCGCGATGCGACCGACGTCTCCGAGGGCTTCTTCTCGGCGATGTCTGAGCTGGTTTTGAGCGAGGCGTTCATCGACCGCCTGCTTTCCGAGCGCTCTTGGCAGACGCTCATCGAGTTGGTCGATCCCATCGAGTCGTGCTCCGCACGATAGCCCATACGTTTTCCATTGAGATATTTGCAAACCGAGAGGGAGGCGAAAACCATGGCAGAGGAGGAACAGAGCACCGAGATGATCTCCTTCGGCATCATCGCTTCGGCGGGTCAGGCGCGCAGCCTCGCCTTCGAGGCGCTGAAGAAGGCCAAGGAGCATGATTTCGAGGCGGCGAAGGCCCTGCTCGAGCAGAGCAAGGAGGCCGCGCTCGAGGCCCATCACGTGCAGACCCAGCTTCTTTCCAAGGAGGCTTCGGGCGACCATACCGTCGTCGACGTGATGCTCGTGCACGCCCAGGACCATCTCATGACCTCGATGCTCGCGCAGGAGCTGGTCGAGGAGATCGTGAATGTGTATCGCGAGCTCGACGCGACGCGCGCCGAGTAATGCGGGCGGGATGGCGCGCTCAAGGCCGCCGTCTTTGTTGATACGACCGTTATGCAAGGAGAATCAAAACAATGAAGGTATTGCTGGTTTGCGCCATGGGGATGTCCACGAGCATTCTCATGAAGAAGCTTGAGAAGTATGCCGCTGAGCAGGGGATCAATTTCAGCATCGCCGCCCAGAGCGTCAACACGTACAAGACGGTCTGCCATGAGTATGACTGCATCCTCATGGGTCCGCAGATTTCCTATCAGAAGGACAACATCGCCGCCGAGTCCGGCATGCCGGTCGCCGTCATTCCGCCGACCGATTACGGCACGGGCAACTGCGCCAATATCATGAAGCTCGTCGAGTCTCTCGTCCAGGGCTAGATACCCGTCTCGATCGAAGAGAAACGGAACACCAATGTCCAAACTTGACAACCTGTATCAATCCCCAGTGATGATGAAGCTGCAGGAATGGGGCGGCAAGCTCCAGGCCAACAAGGCCCTGTCCGCCATCAGCGGTGGCATGATGGCGGCCATGGCGGTCATCCTCGCCGGCGCCATCTTCACCGTCGTCGCCACGCTGCTGGATATCGTAGGCGTGCTCGAGACGACCGACGCCGCCTATATGTGGCTCACCACGCCCTATAACATGACCATGGGCATCCTGGGCGTCGTCGTGGCCTTCGCCGTGGGCTACATCTACTCCAAGAACTTGGAGATGGAGGGCGCGCTGGCGAACGGCATCGTCACCATGATTCTCTTCCTGCTCGTGTGTGCTCCCGTTCAGAGTGTCACCCTGCAGGATGGCTCGACCATGAGAGTGCTCGCCACCACCTACCTTGGCGGCACCGGTCTCTTCACCGCGCTCATCATCCCGCTGGTTTCGGTCAAGATCATCGATTTCTGCCAGAAGCATCACGTGAGCCTCAAGATGCCCGACGCGGTTCCGCAGTTCCTTTCGGACGCTTTCGCGACCCTCGTGCCGCTCGTCATCTGCATCCTGCTCTGGCATGGTCTCAACACACTTGCCCAGATGACCATCGGCGTCGTGCTCCCGGGCGCCATCGCCGGTATCCTGTCCATCCCGCTGACGCCCCTCATGTCGGTGCCCGGCATGTTCGTACTCGCGTTTGTGTGCCAGCTGCTCTGGAGTCTCGGCATCCACGGCGCGATGGTGCTCTCTCCGGTCATCATGGCCCCCATGATCCAGTTCTACACCCAGAACGCCGAGCTCGTCGCCTCCGGCCAGGCTGCCATGTTCGCTCCGATCGCCCTGTATGGCGTCATGTCTTGCTGCGGTGGTAGCGGCAACGTGCTGCCGCTCGCCGTGCTTTGCATGCGTTCCAAGTCCGAGCAGCTTCGCGCTGTGGGCAAGGCCGGTATCGTTCCTGCGGTGTTCAACATCTCCGAGCCCATGGCGTTCGGTACTCCCATCATCTATAACCCCATCATGGCCATCCCGTTTATCCTGAACCCCATGATCATCATGTTCTTTGCCTATATCGGCTACTCGCTCGATTTCTTCCAGCCCGGCCACCTGCTCATCATGACGCAGCTGCCGATCATCATGCAGAGCTTCATGCCCTCCCTTGCGTGGCAGAACCTCTTCATTGCCCCTATGGCCTTCGTCATCGCCTTCTTGGTCTACCTGCCGTTCGTGAAGGTGTATGACCATCAGCTGTGCGAGAAGGAGGCTGCCGAGAAGGCCGCTTCCGAAGCGTAGGGACCATCTTGGCGCATGTGCGCATGTGCCCCGCTCTCTGCGGGTGACTTGTGATTGGGGCGCGGCTCTTCGAGTCTCGCCCCTCGTTGTATTTGGAGGTGTTCCATGGGTAGATTTCCCGATGGATTCTTGTGGGGCGGCGCCATCTCGGCCAATCAGATCGAGGGCGCATGGGATGTGGACGGCAAGGGCGTCTCGGTGCCTGACGTGTGCACGGCCGGTTCGCATAAGGTCGGCAAGCGCATCACGCCGACCCTTGAGCCGGACACGTTCTATCCGAGCCACGAGGCGTGCGATTTCTACCATCGCTATCGCGAGGACATCGCGATGCTCGCGGAGATGGGCTTCAAGGCGTTGCGGCTCTCGATTGCGTGGACGCGCGTCTTCCCTACGGGGGAGGAGGCGGAGCCCAACGAGCTCGGTCTGGCGTTCTATGATCGCGTGTTCGACTGCTGCCGCGAGCACGGCATCGAGCCCATCGTGACGCTCAGCCATTATGAGATGCCCTATGCGCTGGCGAGCAAGTACAACGGCTGGGCCGGCCATGAGCTCATCGCGTGCTTCGAGCGCTTTTGCGCCTGCGTGTTCGAGCGCTATCGGGGCAAGGTGCGCTACTGGCTCACGCTGAACGAGATGAATACGGGCATCGGTCGCGGCGGGGCCGTGCTCAACTTGAGCACCGTCCGCGGGTACGAGGGGCCCATCAACGGCCTGCCCGATAACCCCGCCGAGCGCTTCCAAGCGCTGCACCATATGCTCGTCGCTGCCGCGCGCGTGACGGCTCTGGCCCACGAGCGCTATCCCGAGTACCGCATCGGCTGCATGTCCTCGTTTGCGCTCATGTACCCCTATACCTGCGATCCCGATGACGCGGTGCTCGTGCAGCAGCGCATGCGCGTGGCCAATTGGTTCTGCTCCGATGTTCAGGTGCGAGGATACTATCCCAGCTACATGAGGCGCCACTTTGCCGAGAAGGGCATCGAGGTCGCGATGGAGCCGGACGACGCCGAGACGCTCGCGCGCGGCACGGTCGACTTCGTCACGTTCAGCTACTACATGTCGGTCTGCCTCTCCGCGCATCCCGAGAAGCTCGAGACGACGGGCGGCAACTTCGCCTTCGGCGCAAAGAATCCCTACCTCAAGACGAGCGACTGGGGTTGGCAGGTCGATCCGGTGGGCCTGCGCTGGTCGCTGAATGCCATCTGGGATCGCTATCAGAAGCCCGTCATGCTCGTGGAGAACGGCTTGGGTGCCTACGATACGGTCGAGGAGGACGGTTCCATCCACGACCCGTACCGCATCGAGTATTTGCGCCAGCACATCGAGCAGATGGCCGAGGCGGTGGCCGACGGCGTCGACCTCATGGGTTACACCTCGTGGGGCCCCATCGACTTGGTGAGCGCCTCGACCGGCGAGTTCGCGAAGCGCTACGGTTTCATCTACGTCGATCGCCACGATGACGGAACGGGCACCTTCGAGCGCAGCCGCAAGGACTCGTTCTATTGGTACCAGCGCGTGATCGAGACGAACGGCGAGGATCTCGGCGGGGAGGTCTCCCATGCGTGAGGTGCGGTTGGGCATTTCCCTCTACCCGGAATTCGCCTCTGCCGAGGCGTGCCGAGAATACCTGCGCCTCGCCGCCCGTCACGGCTATCGCGTGCTGTTCGTGGCGCTGCTCGGCGTCCGCGATGAACGCGATGAAGTCACGGCACGTTACCGGGCTTTGACCGACGAGGCGCATGCGCTCGGCTTCGAGGTGTTCTGCGACGTGAACCCTTCGGTGCTTGCGCGATTCGGCGTGAATGCGAGCGTTTTGCGCGGCAAGCTCGATCTGGGATTTCTCCAGGAGATAGGCTGCGATGTCATGCGTCTCGATCTCGGTCTCTCCGAGATGGAGGAGGCGTTTCTCACGCGCAACGAGGCGGGCATCGGGGTGTGCCTCAACGCCTCGGCAAACGCGTGCGACCACATCGGGGCGCTGCTCGCGAGCGGTGGGGAGCCGGCGCGCATCGTAGGCTGCCATAACTACTATCCGCATCGCTACACGGGTCTGACGCTCGAGTATTTTCTGACCTGCTCGCGTCGGTGGAAGGAGCGCGGGCTTCCGCTCCAGGCATTCGTGTCATCGCAGGAGCCGGAGGCCTTCGGCCCGTGGCCGGCATGCGACGGTTTGCCTACGCTTGAGATGCATCGCGATCTGCCCGCCGCCGTGCAGGCCCGTCACCTCGTGCAACTCGGCTGCGTGGATGACATCATCGTGGGCAACTGCTTTGCGAGCGAGCGCGAGCTTGCGGCAATCGCTGCGGGCGTCGCAGCCCCGATGGCGTTCACCTTGCATCGCGCTCCCGGTTTGCCGAAGGAGCTTGAGCGGCGCCTGCGCCTCGGCCTGTCGTGTCGTCCCGAGCAAAACGGCTATCTCGTGCGCACCGTCGAGAGCCGGATGGTGAAAGGGGAGGTCGCTCCCTTCAACACGGTCGATATCCGGCGGGGCGATGTGCTCGTGGACAACGACGGTTACGGCCAGTATGCCGGCGAGGTTCAGATTGCGCTCGCGGCCATGGAAAACAGCGGGCGGACGAATGTGGTGGGGTATATCGATGGCGCGGAGCTCATGCTGCTCGACGGCCTGCGTGCGGGCACGCGCTTCACGTTCAATGTGGTCTAACCGTCCGGACTGCGGCGGGGCGGTTAATCGAGTTGCGCGATGCGCCGCCCCGCGCATCTGCTGATTACAATCGCAAGAGACGCACGCTCGTCTCCGCAAGAGCGGGGGCGAGCGTTTGCGTAGAGGTGCCGCGGATCTCGGCGAGCAGGGAGAGCGTGTGGGCGAGCGAGGCTTCCAGCTCTGCGGCGGAGCAGGGGGCATCGAGCCATGCGGGCGCATCCGTCTCCAAGAGCAGTGCGTCTTCCGGCAGTTGGCGCGCGTAGGCGCGCCCGCGCCTGGTCGCGAGCATGCACTCGTTGACCGAGACGAGGCACCCGAGCGCGCGCAGGCGGTTCAAGTCCTCGCCGCTGCCCGAAAACCAGTGGAAGATGCAGGTCGCGTGCGCGGGGAGGCCGTGGCGCTCGAGGATGTCGAGCGCTTCTGTGGCGGCGTGCACGGCATGGATGGACACGACGCGGCCCGCGCGCGGCTGCGCGGCGCAGGCGGCCACGATGCGGTCGAAGGCGCAGAGCTGCGCCGCGCGCGTCGATGCATGGGCGCGCGAGAAGTCGAGCCCGACTTCGCCCACGAATTCGTGGGCGGCGGCTTGGGCGGCCGCCCACGCAGCCGTCTTCTCGCCGGCAGGGCCCGCCTCGATGCGCCAGGGATGGAGCCCGGAAGCGACACGCACGTTGGGTGCCGCGGCGAAGCGCTCGCACGCTGCCGGGTACTCGGACGGTGCGAGCGTGGCGTCGAGCAGGGCGATACCGCGTTGCCGTACGGCGGCTGCGACTTCTGGGCCGTTCGCCATGTGGCTCAGGTGGCAGTGCATGTCGACGAGGCGATAGCCCCCGCCGGGGGCGCATCCTCGCCGGAAGGATTTGCGTTCCCGCGCACCTCGGACGGAGCGTCCGCCCGCCCGCCTCGCGCGCAGCAGCTCTCGACCATCACGGGCGCCGACCAGATTCTCGTTATGGACGCGGGGCGCATCGTGGGGCGCGGGCGGCACGATGAGCTGCTGCAAAGCTGCCCGCTGTACGCCCGCATGTGGCGTGAGCATCAGGGCGCGGCAGAGGTGCTCACGGACAAAAACGTGGAAGACTGGGCGGCCATCCGCCCCGAGGAGGCGAGGTAGATGTTCGCCATCGTAAAACGCATACTCGACGTGGCGGGAAGTTTCTCGCCTGCGTCGCGACGCAGTCTCATTGTTGGCATGGTGTGCAACGTCCTAAAAGCGTTCTTCATGTCCGGGATGCTTGCCGCGGTGTGGTGGGCGCTCGAGAATCGTGACCATATGGGTGCGGATGTGGCGCTGCAGTGCCTGGGCATCCTGCTGGCGAGCGTGGCGGGCCAGTATATCTTCCAATACCTCGTGGACATCAAGATGGACGCCGAGGGGTTCCACATCTTCCGCGACATGCGCCTGCGCGTGGGCGATCGGCTGAAGGGTGCTCCCATGGGCTATTTCTCCGAGCAGCGCCTTTCCGCCATCACCACCACGCTCACCACGACGCTGCACCAGCTGGAGGAGTTCATGACCATCTGCCTCACCGGTCTTTCGGGTGGCGTGGCGATGGCGGTCATCATGAGCTTGTATTTCATGCTGTTCGCGCCGCCGGTGGCGTTCATCACGTTCGCGGGCATCGCCATGGGGCTTGTGGTGCTCGAATGGCTGCGCCGCCGCTCCACCGCGGTGACGCGCGAGGTAACCGCCGCCCAGGAGGCCATGACCGACAAGGTGATCGAGTACGCCCGCGGGATGGCGGTGCTGCGCACGTTCGCCACGCCCGACGAGGCGCTTGCCGAGGCGAAGGCGCCTTTCGAGCAGAAGCGCCTGACCGACTACCGTCAGGAGCAGGCGGCCCAGGGAATTCTCAAGCTCTATGCGCTGGTGTTCAATCTGGCGAGCTGCGCGGTGCTGTTCGCGGCGTGCGCCCTGTACCTCACGGGTGGGCTGCCACTCTCGTGGGCGCTCACGCTGCTCGTCGCCGCGTTCATGATCTATGGCGAGCTGATCAGCGCGAACAATAGCGCCTTTCTCACTAAGAAGATAGAGGGCGAGCTCGACCGCGTGGACGAGGTGTGCGCGGTTCCGCGTCAGGACACGACCGACGAGCCTCTTGCGCCGCGAGGTTTCGACCTGGCGATGGACGACGTGTCGTTCGGCTACGACGACCGGCGCGTCATCGACCACGTGACGCTTCGCATCCCCGAGGGCACCTCGTGCGCCATCGTGGGGCCAAGCGGGTCGGGCAAGACCACGCTGGTGAACCTGCTCGCGCGGTTCTGGGACGTCGATGAAGGATTCGTGAGCGTGGGCGGCGCGGACGTGCGTGACGGCACGGCGGAGAGCCTACTTTCGCATATATCCCTGGTGTTCCAGAACGTATACCTGTTCAACGAAACGGTGGAGAACAACATACGGTTCGGGCGGCCGGATGCATCGCGCGATGAGGTGGTCGCCACGGCGAAGCGCGCGCGATGCCACGACTTCATCGAGCGCCTTCCGCAAGGTTACGACACTGTGCTGGAAGAGGGCGGAGCCGACCTGTCGGGCGGCGAGCGGCAGCGCATATCCATCGCGCGCGCCATCATGAAGGACGCGCCCATCGTCATCCTGGATGAGGCGACCAGCTCCGTCGACCCCGAGAATGAGCATCTGCTCATGGAGGCGATCGGCGAGCTCACGCGCGGCAAGACGCTCGTCACCATTGCCCACCGCCTGAACACGGTGCGCAACGCCGGCCAGATTCTCGTCGTGGACGCCGGCCACATCGTGCAGCGCGGCACGCACGACGAGCTCATGCGTGAAGACGGGATCTACCGCCGCTTCATCCGCATGCGCGAAGAGGCGGCCGACTGGAGGCTGGGGGCGTAAACCGATGAACAAGCAGCGTTCCACGGAATCCTCGGAGGACTACCTGGAGGCCATCCTGCGCATCCGCTCCGAGCGCGGCTCCTGCCACAACGTGGACATAGCGTGCCTGCTGGGCTACTCCAAGGCGAGCGTCACCAAGGCGCTGGCGGGTCTGTCCACAGCCGGGCTCGCCGAGTGAATCCTGAAGTTGTCGTACCGGTGCACGTAGTCCGAGAGCCTGGCCCTCGGTATCCCGTCGGCCGACTCGTCGACGGCGTTGTCGTGGGGGCAGCCCTCGGCCGACAGCGACCTCTCTATGCCGAGGGCCTCGAGCATCAGGTCGATCTCGGCGTTGTCGAACTCGCTGCCGCGGTCCGTGTGGAATACCTCGATGCCCGCGCTGCGCCGACACGGGGCAGCGGCCTCCGTTGGCCGCCATGGCCCTCACTTCCGAGCGTATACCGGCGCCGCTCGTCTTAAGACGTCGACCTCCATCCGGAGCCTGCGGTTCTCGCGCTGGGGCTCCAGGATCCGGTTCTACTCGGGCGTGCGGTTGTCGGCGGCGCGCGGCGAGCCGGTCGCGTTTATCGGCTTGACCCGCCTCTCCACGGTGCTCTTGCCGAGACCGCACTCGTCCATGGCCTCGCGCCTGGGCTTTCCGGCGTTGTGGAGATCGACTATCTTCCTCTTGAACTCGTCGGTGAAATGCCTCGGTCTGGGGCCGGTCGAGGCCGAGCCCTCGGTCCGGCTGGGGTAGCATGTCGCTGCGGACCATTGTCTTTCCTCTCGTTGAATATCTAGGCGCTGACGATTCTAGGCGATGGCCCTCTCTTGCTTCTTACACCTCGATTGTGCGCGCTACCCCCAGCGGGCCCGGATCGAGCGATTCGGGCCCGCTTTTGGGGCCTGCCGGAAACCCGGTGGTCAAAAAGGGCCAAATATGAGTACTGTTACCAGTTTAGTGGCAGCCAAATGGCCTCAAAAATCGGTGCCAGAGGCCAAAAGTGCATCGATTTTCGTTCTTCAGAGTCGCGATCGGGCTCCAAACAAGGCGATTTTGCTGCTCTGGACCGGAAAATCGCTGCTACTAATTTGGTGACAGTACTCATATTTGGCCCTTTTTGACCACTGCCCCTTGGTCCAGGGACAAAACAGGCTGCTCGAATCATGGGGCGGGTCCATTTTCGACTATCCTCAGCTTGCCAGTTCGAAAATGGACCCGCTCCAAGATTGAATCTTTATTCCAACTTTACACCTGGCTTTACAGCTGTCTTGTCAGCTGTAAAGCCAGGTGTCATACTAAAGCCCCAAGATTCGCCAAAAGAGAGGGGCCTTGATGGCACAGAGCGCGAACATGGATGCGTCGGAGCTTGCACGCGATATCGCGGCCGGCCTAGCATCGGCAACGACGGCAACGGAGCGCGCGGCACTGGTGCCCGCAGAGCTTGTCGAGGCTATTCAGCAACTAAAAACCCAACGTGACGCAGTGATCCTGGCGCACTACTATGTGGCGCCCGAGGTCCAAGCCGTTGCCGATTACGTCGGCGACAGCTTCTATCTGGCAAAGCTCGCCAAGAGCCTGCCGCAGCAGACTATCGTGCTGTGCGGCGTGGAGTTTATGGGCGAGAGTGCCAAGCTACTCAATCCCACCAAGACCGTGCTGTTACCCGAGCCGGGCGCGGACTGTCCCATGGCGCACATGGTCAAGCGCGAGACGGTCGACGCGGCGCGCGCCGAGTACGGTGACGACCTAGCTGTCGTCTGCTACGTCAACTCGACGGTCGAAATCAAGAGCTGGAGCGACGTGTGCGTCACCAGTTCCAACGCCGTCAAGATCGTCTCCGAGCTGCCGCAGCAGCATGTCCTGTTCATCCCAGACCAAAACCTGGGCCGCTTTGTGGCCGAGCAGGTGCCCCAAAAGCACGTCATCCTCAACAACGGCTACTGCCCGCGTCATCACATCATTACCGTCGAGCAGATCGTCGACGCGCAGGAGGCCCACCCCAACGCGCTCGTGCTGGCGCACCCCGAGTGCAAGGCCGACGTCCTAGCCGAGGCCGACTACATCGGCTCTACTGCCGGCATCATCAAGTATGCCGAGGAGTCGGACGCGAGCGAGTTCATCATCGTGACGGTCCGCGGCGTGCTCTACGAACTTGAGCGCCGCTGCCAGGGCACCGGCAAGAAGTTCTACTTCCCTGCGGTGCAGCCCACCTGCGTCAACATGGATCTCATCACGCTCGAAAAGCTCGTGCACTGCCTGGAGACGGGCGAGGGCGAGGTGCAGATCGGCGTGTCGGACGAAGCCGCCGATCAGGCCAAGCTCACGCTCGACCGCATGCTCGAGTACGCGGCGCGCTAAGCCAATGTGACATAAGGGACCATCCCTTATGCCACATTACAAGGGAGAGGATTCCTGTGGAAACCAAACAATACCCCGATATGGAGTGTGACGTCGTCATTGCCGGTTGCGGCGTGGCGGGCCTGTATGCGGCTCTCAATCTGCCGACGAGCACGCGCGTGATCATGCTCTCCAAGGGCGCGGTCGACGAGTGCGACTCGATGCTCGCGCAGGGCGGCATCTGCGTACTACCCGAGGGTTCTGACTACGATGCCTTCTTTGAGGACACCATGCACGCCGGCCATTACGAGAACCGCCGCGAGAGCGTCGACATCATGATCCGCTCGAGCCGCTCGGTCATCAACGACCTGCTAGCCATGGGCGTGGACTTTGAGCGCAAGGCCGACGGCAGCCTCGACTTTACCCGCGAGGGCGCGCACAGCCGCCCGCGCATCGCCTTCCATGCCGATATTACGGGTAAGGAGATTACGACCAAGCTGCTCCAGGCTGTCCGCAAGCTGGACAACGTGCAGATTCTCGAACACGTTGCCATGACCGACATCCTGACCGCCGAGCGCGATGGCGCCACGGTGTGCACCGGCGTCGTCGCCGTCGCCGTGGACGAGGACGATTCAGCTCGTCCCGCCGACGAGCTGACAAATGCCGCCGAGGGCGTGCATGCCGGCGAGCCGTTTAAGATTCATGCCCGCCATACGCTGTGGGCAACGGGCGGTATCGGTGGCGTGTACGACCACTCGACCAACTACCCGCAGCTCACCGGTGACGCCTGCTACATCGCGCAGGAGCACGGCATCACGATGGAGCACCTGGACTACGTGCAGATCCACCCCACGGGCCTGTTCTCGCCGCAGCCGGGCCGCACCTTCCTGATCAGCGAAAGCTGCCGCGGTGAGGGCGCGATTCTGCTCAATGCCGCCGGCGAGCGTTTTACCGACGAGCTGCAGCCGCGCGACGTTGTCGCCGCCGCCATCCGCGAGCAGATGAAGCAGGACGGCACCGAGCACGAGTGGCTGAGCTTTGCTCCCGTCGAGCGCGACGTGGTGACCGGGCACTTTGCCAATATCCGCGCGCGCTGCCTGGAGGACGGCCGCGACATCTTGGACGAGCCCATTCCCGTCACACCCACGCAGCACTACTTTATGGGCGGCGTATGGGTCGACAAGGACGGCCGCACTTCGATGCCCGAACTCTACGCCGCCGGCGAGACGGCCTGCAACGGCGTTCACGGCAAGAACCGTCTAGCTTCCAACAGCCTGCTCGAGTCCCTAGTCTGGGGTCGCCGCGCTGCGTGGCGTATGCGCACCGGCGGGTCGCTAGCCGTGGAGCAGGCGGGCGAGCCCGTGCTCGATGGACGCCATCGCGCCCTGAGTTCCGATACCCTTGCAATCGATGATTTGGCCCGTGCCGCCGGCACGCAGGCCGTGGAGGAGTAGACCATGAATCCCATTACCATGAAGCTCGTCGTCGATGATCTGATTTTGCAGGCTCTGCGCGAGGACATCACGTTTGAGGACGTGAGTACGGCGAGCGTGTGCCCCACGGCGCGCCCCGCTACCGTTGAGCTCATCGCCAAGGCCGACGGCATTATCGCCGGCCTGGACGTATTCGCCCGCACCTTTGAGCTGCTGGATCCGCAGAGCTCCGTGTTGTTCGATGTCTCGGATGGCGACGAGGTACACGCCGGCGACCACGTGGGCCAGGTGCGCGGCGACGCGCGCGTGCTGCTTTCGGGCGAGCGCGTGGCGCTCAACTACCTGCAGCGCATGAGCGGCATCGCTACTTACACGCATCGGATGGCGGCTGCGCTCGAGGGCACCAAGACCGTGCTTGTCGACACGCGCAAGACCACGCCGGGCATGCGCGTCTTCGAGAAGGCCGCAGTCGAGATCGGCGGTGGCAGCAACCACCGCTATAACCTGTCGACGGCTGTCATGCTCAAGGACAACCACATCGACGCCGCCGGTGGCGTGGCGCGCGCGATTGAGATGGCGCGCGCCCATGCGTCGTTTACCACGACGGTCGAGATCGAGTGCGAGAACCTGGACATGGTACGCGAGGCCGTGGAGGCCGGTGCCGACATCATCATGCTCGACAACATGACCCACGATGACATGGCTGCCGCGATTGAGCTTATCGCCGGTCGTGCCAAGACCGAGTGTTCGGGCAACGTGGATGCCAGTAATATCCGCGCCCTGGCCGATCTGGGCGTCGACTTTATTAGCTCGGGCGCTCTGACGCACTCTGCGCCGATCCTCGACCTCTCGCTTAAGCACCTGCGTCTGCTGGACGGTAAATAATGGACGCCCGCGAGCGTCGCCGTGCCATCATGGCCGTGCTCGAGGGGGCCAAAGAACCTGTCTCGGGCAGTGCACTTGCCCGCGAGGTGGGCGTGAGCCGTCAGGTCGTGGTGCAGGACATCGCCCTGCTGCGCGCCGACGGGCACGATATCGTCGCCACCAATCGCGGCTATGTACTACAGGAGGCGGCGAGCAGCCCGGCTGTGCCCACGCGTCTGGTCAAGGTACGCCACGGCGTGGAGCAGGCGGGCGATGAGCTCACGAGCATCGTCGACGCGGGCGGCGCCGTGCTCAACGTGATCGTCAATCACCGCGTGTACGGTAAGATCACGGCCGACCTGGACATTCGCAATCGTCGCGATGTTGAGCGCTACCTGCACGATATCGAGAGCGGCAAGAGCTTTCCACTATTAACGGTGACGAGCGGCTATCACTTCCATCGCATTGCGGCAGAGGATGAGCAAACCCTCGACGAGATCGAGACCATGCTCAAGGAGAAGGGCTACCTTGCCGATTTAATGCCCTACGAGGATGATTTGTCCTAGAACACATGCAAAAGGAGGCCTCCGCGGCGATGCGGAGGCCTCCTTTTTGTGCACGGTGTACTTTTGAGTGTGCAGGTGGGGGAGTTGTTACTCCTCGACGATCTCGGTGATCGCGCCGGCGGGGCAAGCGTCCTGGCAAGCGCCACAGGCGACGCAGGAATCCTCGTCAGCGACGGTAGCGACGTCCTGGAGCTCCAGAACACCAGCGGGGCAGGAGTCGACGCAAACGCCACAAGCGATGCACTCGTCGGCATCAATTACGGGATGAGCCATGGTAGTTTCCTCTCTGTTGACCGACGCTACAGGCGATGCGCGTCGGTTTGATTCGGGCAAAAACATACCACGGGAGCGACCGTTTGCAATACCCTCTGACCGGCATCTTCATACCGTTCGCCGAGTATGCCAAGGTTTACTAAAAAACATGCAGGTGAGGCCGTTGAGCTGCGCAAATGTTAGCTGCAGGTGACTTGCAATATTGCGCGATTGAGCGCGCCTGCGGAAAGGGCATCCCGTTATTTGGCCGAAAACCGGGTCGCAGTTTCCGGTTAGGCCCGCTAGCGGAAACTGCGAGCCGGCATCAGCTCTCAAAACGGGACGAGCTTTCCGCAAGGCAGCTCCAGACACCTTCGGACCCAAGCCTCAGCCATCTCTACATAGATCTCAATAGATCTGCCGAGAACTCAAACAGTGCATCTACCTGCGCATTTGAGAACCTAAACTCTCAGAGATAAGAAATCTTATATGAATTGACTTAGATTTTGTATATTCCGGCCCATAAGGGGATACACTACATCCTGAAAGACAAGCCGAAGCGCCACACGACAGACCGTCGAGCGGCGCGAACGCAAAAGAGAGAGGGAATTTCTAATGAGTAAGATTCTTGGTATCGACCTTGGTACTACTAACTCCGCTATGGCCGTCCTCGAGGGCGGTTCTCCGACCATTATCGTGAACGCCGAGGGCGACCGTACCACCCCGTCTGTCGTGGGCTTCCGTGCTGACGGCGACCGCGTCGTGGGTAAGGCCGCTAAGAACCAGGCTGTCACCAACCCCAAGAACACCGTGTTCTCCATCAAGCGCTTCATGGGCCGCAAGTACTCCGAGTGCACCTCCGAGATCAAGACCGTGCCGTATGAGGTCAAGGAGGGCCAGGGTGGCCGTGCCGTCGTCGACATCGAGGGCAAGGACTACACCGCCGAGCAGGTGAGCGCCATGACGCTCGCAAAGATGAAGGCCGACGCCGAGAAGTATCTGGGCGAGACCGTCACCGACGCCGTCATCACCGTCCCGGCCTACTTCAACGACGCCCAGCGTCAGGCCACCAAGGACGCCGGTAAGATCGCCGGCCTCAACGTCAAGCGTATCGTCAACGAGCCGACCGCTGCTGCTCTTGCCTATGGCCTGGACAAGCAGGGCACCGACCAGCGCATCCTGGTCTTCGACCTGGGCGGCGGCACCTTCGACGTCTCCATCCTCGACCTCGCCGACGGCGTGTTTGAGGTTCTGTCCACCTCGGGTGACAACCACCTGGGCGGCGACGACTGGGATCAGCGCGTCATCGATTGGATGGCCGATAAGTTCCAGCAGGAGAACGGTGTCGACCTGCGTCAGGACCCCATGGCCCTGCAGCGTCTGAAGGAGGCCGCCGAGAACGCCAAGAAGGAGCTCTCCGCCGCCCAGCAGACCACCATCAACCTGCCGTTCATTACCATGAACCAGTCCGGCCCGCTGCACCTCAACTACACGCTGACCCGTGCCGAGTTCGAGAAGATCACTCGTGACCTGCTCGAGCGCTGCAAGCAGCCTGTCACCAACGCCCTGCGCGACGCCAAGCTTAAGCTCTCCGATCTGACCGAGGTCATCCTCGTCGGCGGCTCCACCCGTATGCCCGCCGTCCAGGAGCTCGTCAAGACCATGACCGGCAAGCAGCCCAATATGTCCGTGAACCCCGACGAGGTCGTTGCTGACGGCGCTGCCGTCCAGGGCGGCGTGCTCACCGGCGACGTCGAGGGCATCCTGCTGCTCGACGTTACCCCGCTGTCGCTGGGCGTCGAGACCATGGGCGGCATCATGACCAAGATGATCGACCGCAACACCACGATCCCGACCTCCAAGACCGAGGTCTACTCCACCGCAGCCGACAACCAGACCAGCGTCGAGATCAACGTGCTCCAGGGCGAGCGCGAGCTTGCTCGCGACAACAAGTCGCTCGGTAAGTTCCAGCTGACCGGTATCCCGGCTGCCCGCCGCGGCGTGCCGCAGATCGAGGTCACCTTCGACATCGACGCCAACGGCATCGTCAAGGTATCCGCTAAGGACAAGGGTACCGGCAAGGAGCAGCAGATCACCATCTCCGGCTCCACCGCTCTGTCTGACGACGAGGTCGATCGCATGGTCAAGGACGCCGAGGCTCATGCCGAGGAGGACAAGAAGCAGAAGGAAGAGGTCGAGGTCCGCAACCAAACCGACAGCCTGTGCTACTCCACCGAGCAGACCCTCAACGAGCTGGGCGACAAGGTTTCCGCCGATGTGAAGTCCAAGGCCGAGGCCGCTATCGCCGACGCCAAGAAGGCGCTCGAGGGCTCTGACGTCGAGGCCATCAAGGCCGCTGGCGAGTCCCTGCAGTCCGTGGCCTACGAGCTGGCTCAGGTTGTCTACGCCGACGCTCAGCAGCAGACCGACGGCGCCGCCGGTGCCCAGCCTGCCGACGATGACGTTGTCGACGCCGACTACGAGGTTGTGGACGACGAGGACAAGTAATCATGTCCGCCCGTAAAGCTCGCACGGAGGCGGCTGCCGCTGGCGCCGCCCCCGTTGACTCTGAGGAGAAGGACGTGAAGATTCCCGTAGAGGCCGCAGACGATACCGAGGCCAACGAGGCCGAGGCCGCCGAGGCTGCCGAGAACCAGGTAGAGGATTCCAACAAGGAGGCGACGATGACCGAGGACGAGATGGTGGAAGCTGCTATCCGCGCCGGTGAGGAAGCCGCCGACAACGACTTTAAGCTCAAGTTCGAGCAGGCCCAGAAGGAGCTTGCCGACGTGCGCAGCGAGCTCGATGCTGCGGCAGAGGCTCAGAAGGCCGCCGAGGACAAGGCAAAGGACGCCACCGAGCGCACCGCCCGTCTACAGGCCGACTGGGAGAACTTCCGTCGCCGCACTGCTAACGAGCGCATCGCCGAGCGCGAGCGCGCGACCGAGAAACTCGTCACTGCGCTGCTGCCAGTGATCGACGATATCGAGCGTGCAATCGACCATGCCCGTAGCCAGGAGCTTTCCGACGACTTTAAGCAGTTCGTCGATGGCGTCGATGCGGTGCATGCCAAGCTGCTCGATGTGTTTGCGCGCGAGGGCGTTGAGCCCATCGACCCCAAGGGCGAGGCGTTCGATCCGCTCGAGCACCAGGCTGTGGGTCGCGTCGAGGACGCATCGCAGTACGACGAGACCGTCAACGACGTGTACCAGAAGGGCTACCGCATGGCGGACCGCATCCTGCGCTCCGCGATGGTGACGGTGACCTACGGTGGCGAGAAGCGCCCCGCACCGGAGCCCGAAGCGGCGCCCGAGGATGCTGCGGCCGATACGGCCGAGAGCACCGAGGAGTAATTGAGAAGGGCCCCGGGGCAACACCCGGGGCCCTTTCTGGCCTAGTGCCATATGAAAGCATGAGCCGTCGTCTGCATGGACGACGGACGTAACAGGAGAGGAGCTACGATGGCTGCAGGCAAAACCTTCTATGACATCCTGGGCGTATCCAAGAGCGCCTCCGACAAAGAGATCAAGAGCGCGTTTCGCAAGCTCGCGCAAAAATATCACCCCGATGCCGGCGGCGACGAGGCCAAGTTTAAGGAGATTAGCGAGGCCTACGAGACGCTTTCGGACGAGAAGAAGCGCAAAGAGTACGACCAGATGCTCATGTTCGGCGGCATGCCGGGCGCGGGCGGCGCGTATGGCGGCGGCTACGGTGCCGGCGCGGGCGCCAGCGGCTGGGGTGACATCTTCGACAGCATCTTTAGCGGCAACGGCGCTTGGGGCAGCGATTGGGGCTCGGGCTTTGCCGGGGCCGCGGGCGCTGCCGGTGCGGGCGCGGGCCGCAACCGTGCGCGCAAGGGCGGCGACCTGTCGCTGACCGTCGACGTAACGGCCGAGGACGCGTTCCGCGGCGTGACGCACAAGGTCACCTACCGCATTCCCTCGACGGGCGAGCAGCAGACCATCACGGTCTCGGTGCCTGCGGGTGCGGTCGACGGCGGCAAGCTACGCTACAAGCGTCGCGGCGAGTATGGCGTTGCCGGCGGCGAGCGCGGCGACCTGGTCGTGACCACGCACGTGGAGGAGCATCCGCTGTTTAAGCGCAAGGGTGCCGACGTGACCATGGAGGTGCCGGTCTCGGTCTACGAGGCGGCGCTCGGCTGCACGGTTGATGTGCCCACGCCCGGCGGCGCGACGGTTCGTCTGAAGGTGCCCGCTGGCACCCAGACGGGCAAGAAGTTCCGCTTTAAGGAAATGGGGGCGCCCGACGTTAAGCACCGTGGCCGCACGGGTGCGCTGCTCGTCGAGATCAAGGTGCAGGTTCCCTCGAACCTGTCCGACGATGAGCGCGATGCCATGACCAAGCTGCGCGAGGCCGACACGCGCGATTATCGCGAGAAGGTCAACCGTTACAAGGCGACGTTCTAGGGCGGTCGTGGCGCACGCCCGCGCCCGCGGGCTTATGATGGACGATAACGAGACGGAAAGGGGTCAGGTAGCATGGCCGAGGACAATAGGAACAAACCGCTGTACATGATCAGCGTGGCGGCCGAGCTGACCGGCATGCATCCGCAGACTCTGCGCGTCTACGAGTCCAAGGGCCTGGTGAACCCCCAGCGCTCGGGCGGCAACACGCGTCTGTATTCGCGTGCCGATATCGAGCGCCTGGAGCTCATCAACCAGCTCACCGACGAGGGCATCAACCTTGCCGGCGTGGTGCGCATCCTCGATATGAAGGAGCGTGCCGAGGAGCGTGAGCGCGAGAACGAAAAGCTCCGTGCTCGCGTGCGCCAGCTCGAGGACGAGCTGCATGAGTACAAGATGCAGAAGAAGATCACCGCCCTGGCCCCGCGCGATGGTTCAGTCAACCCCGAGCAGGTCATGCGCAAGCTTTTGGGTGCCGGCGGGGATCTCTAGGTTACGCCGTTCTGCCGAACGGCGTAACGGCTCGACGCTGCGCGACGTCCAGAGCGACAATTTGTCATTCAAAAGGCAAGGCATGACCAGAAGGTCTATGCCTTGCCTTTTTCATGCCAACTTGTTCGCTCTGGACGTCGCTCGCTGTCCGTCCTCTACCTGCGGCGTTGCCTTGCTCCGGATACGGTGGTCATTGGGGACGTTCTTAAATGACTAGTCGAAAGGGACACTCTTGCACCAAATCTGCCTGCCCACATCGGGCCCGTCCCATGCTTTACCGAGATAAAGTGAACGTGTAGATTCGCAACCTACTCGCAACCGTTCTATGGCACGATATTGAACGAATGTATGCTATGCGCCCGAGCCTTTCGGGCAGAGTGGGAGACAGTATGGTTAAGCTGTACGAGGACGGCATCTACCTGCGCGGTGGCAGCGAGGTTGTGCCTGCGGCCGAGGCTGCCGAGCGCGGTATTACGCAGTCGCCCGAGGACGCCAAGCGTGGCACCATCGCGTATTCGATCCTCCAGGCACACAATACGTCCGGCGACCCCGAGGCACTCAAGATTCGCTTCGACGCCATGGCGAGCCACGACATCACCTTTGTCGGCATCATCCAGACGGCGCGCGCCTCGGGCATGGAGCAGTTCCCGCTGCCCTACGTGCTCACCAACTGCCATAACTCGCTGTGCGCCGTGGGCGGCACCATCAACGAGGATGACCACGTCTTTGGCCTTTCCGCGGCCAAGAAGTACGGCGGCATCTTCGTTCCGCCGCACATCGCCGTCATCCACTCCTTTATGCGCGAGAACTTCGCCGGCTGCGGCAAGATGATCTTGGGTTCCGACTCGCACACCCGCTATGGCGCCCTGGGCACCATGGCCGTGGGCGAGGGCGGCGGTGAGCTGGCAAAGCAGCTGCTGCGCGACACCTACGACGTTGCCTATCCCGGCGTCGTCGCCATCTACCTCACGGGCGCCCCGCGCCCCGGCGTCGGCCCGCACGATGTGGCGCTCGCCATCATCCGCGCCGTCTTTGCCAAGGGCTACGTCAAGAACAAGGTCATGGAGTTTGTGGGCCCCGGCATCGCGAGCATGACGACCGACTACCGCAACGGCGTCGATGTCATGACCACCGAGACCACTTGCCTGTCGAGCATCTGGGCCACCGACGAGGACACGCACGCATTCCTGACCATGCACGGCCGCAGCGACGACTACCGCGAGCTCAAGCCCGCCGATGTCGCCTACTACGACGGTTGCGTCGAGGTCGACCTGTCGAGCATCAAGCCCATGATCGCGCTGCCGTTCCATCCTTCCAACGGCTTTGAGATCGACGAGCTCAACGAGAACCTCGAGGACATCCTGCACGAGGTGGAACTCGAGGCCGCCAAGATCGGCGAGGGCAAGACGCACTTTAGCCTGCTCGAC
Organism: Collinsella sp.; assembly: GCA_019414205.1. Lineage (GTDB taxonomy): Bacteria > Actinomycetota > Coriobacteriia > Coriobacteriales > Coriobacteriaceae > Collinsella. The sequence goes on from DXML01000009.1 coordinate 33,040, forward strand.
AAGATCGTCGACGGCAAGCTGCACGTGCAGCAGGGCGTTATCGCCGGCTGCTCGGGCGGCAACTACGACTCCGTGGTCCAGGCTGCCCGCGTGCTCAAGGGCGCCAACACCGGCTGCGGCGAGTTCTCGCTGTCGGTCTATCCCACGAGCCAGCCCGTGGCACTCGAGCTTACACGCCGCGGCTACATCTACGACCTTATGGAGGCCGGCGCGATTGTGCGCACGGCGTTCTGCGGCCCGTGCTTCGGCGCCGGCGACACGCCCGCCAACAATGGCCTTTCGATCCGCCACACCACGCGCAACTTCCCCAACCGCGAGGGTTCCAAGCCGGGTAATGGCCAGCTGAGCGCCGTGGCCCTGATGGACGCCCGTTCCATTGCGGCGACGGCTGCCAACGGCGGCGTCCTGACGCCGGCGACCGACCTGCCCGAGGAGACTTGGGACGAGGCCTGCGAGTACACCTTTGACGACGCGCCGTACAAAAAGCGCGTGTACTGGGGCTTTGGCAAGGCGGAGCCTGCCGACGATCTGGTCGAAGGCCCCAACATCAAGCCGTGGCCCGCGATGGAGCCTCTCGGCGACGACATCCTGCTCAAGGTGTGCTCCAAGATCATGGACCCGGTCACCACGACCGACGAGCTCATTCCCTCGGGCGAGACGAGCTCCTTCCGCTCCAACCCGCTGGGCTTGGCCGAGTTTACGCTCAGCCGCCGCGACCCGGCCTACGTGGGCCGCTCCAAGGAGGTCGACGCGGTGGAAAAGCGCCGTGTGGCCGGCGAGGCCGCGGGCGACCTGGCGGCGCTCGATGCCGAGCTTGCGGGCGTGTTTGAGGCACTGGCCGGCGCGGGTGTCGCGGCCGATGCCAAGGCGACCGAGTATGGCTCCATGCTCTATGCCAAGAAGCCCGGCGACGGTTCTGCCCGCGAGCAGGCCGCGAGCTGCCAGCGCGTGATTGGCGGCCTGGCCAACATCGTCCACGAGTACGCCACCAAGCGTTATCGCTCCAACGTGATGAACTGGGGCATGGTGCCCTTCCAGATGGAGGCCGAGCCCAACTTTGAGGTGGGCGACTACGTCTTTGTGCCGGGTATCCGCGCCGCGCTCGATGGCGACCTGAAGAACATCGCCGCGTACGTAGTGCGCGCCGACGGCACGGTCGAGCAGATCGAGCTCTACATTGCCGATATGACGGCCGAGGAGCGTGCCATCGTCAAGGCCGGCTGCCTGATCAACTACAACAAGTTCAAGGCCGCTGCTGAGTAACTCTGCTGTACGCCCCGGCCACACCTTTCCCTCGTGCTCACGCGCTTCGCGAGGGTCGCCCGAGGGAAAGGTGTGTCCGGGGCTACCGCGACGTTCTCGTTGGGTCTTGAGGGACGCTAAAAATAGACTTGCTTGATGCCGCCTCTTTTTATTGGGGCGGTTTCTTTTTGTCGAAAACCGCCACAAAGGGGGCGGGCGCCTTTGCGGTGGTGGGGGCGAGCTCGATGTTGCCGTGCTTGTTGAACGACATTCTAATGAGCGTCTCTACAGAATTTCATCTGGGCTGGCGGGCTTGGTTGTTTTGGGGATGCCGAGTTTGGATGACGCGAAATCGTCAACATCGTCCTTGATTCCATCTTTGGTGTAGACGGTGACCGTATAGGTGCTGTGCCCGAATTCGCTCTTGTCGCGTGTCGCCCAGGCCTGCCAGTAGGCGGCCCCGTTTCGCCCTTTGATTTTTCCGACACGGCGGAGTTCTGTTCGCTTTAATTTCTGGTTGCTATAGATGGTTCGACCGGCTTCCGCGGTGAGCCCGCACTGTCCAAGCAGCTTGTCGAGGACTTGGTTCATGTGGCGCTCATCGGTGTTTGGTGCGTAGTCGTAGGCGAGGGTGATGGAGTCAAGGGGCTGGTCGTCGATCAGATAATTCATTGTCTGAGGTTCGAGGCAGAAATAAGGAGAGCATCCGTCGACCTTGCCGAGCAACGGTAACTTGGACTGCCAACTTCCGGTGGGAATTGCATATTCGTAGAACACGCCACGGCAGACAAAGGAGAGCGAGGTGGCACGCGAGCCGGCGTCGATCATCCCGCAAAGATCGAAGGGCGAGGCGATACCAAAAGAAAAGGGCGTGATGACGATAAGGAAGAGCATCACGATGGGTATGGCGAGAATGGCGATGACGTTGCGACCGGTGGAATGAGACGGCTTCATATGCGCTCCTCGAGACAAAGAGTTGTTGAGGATAGGCAGAAATGGATATGTTCAGAGAACAATTCAAGTTTAATCTCATGGCGTGAGATGGTCGACCGTTAGCGTCGAAAACCACCACAAAGGTGCCTGTCCCCTTTGTGGTGGTGGGGCGGACGGTTTCTTTTGGTGATAGTGTTAGCTGGCGGTATCATTAGTGCAGGTGGCGAAGGTTTGCATTGTGGGGTGTTTTGCCGTGAGCCGTTCTGCCCGTATTGGATTGATTGTCTTGGCGCTTGCGATCGCCGTGGTTGGCGCGGGCGTTGTCGGCATGGCATTTCTACCTGCTGCGGTGACGGAGCCGGTGGTCAAGCCTGTGACTCAATCTGTCGAACTTCTGACCGGCGACGACAAGCCCGAGACCATTACCGTTGATTTTGATGAGCAGCCGGCTGTGCTGGGTATTAGCAATTATCCGCACATTCAGCTTGGGGCCATGCGCTATACCACGGATTCAAGCCTGATCGATAGGGCGTCCGAGCTGCTCAAGGGCAAAGCCTTTAAGCGTTGGTACGGATATTCGTCCTATCGGGCAAAAGCGAGCGACATGGTTGGCGGATGCCACTCTTCCATCGAGCTGGACACTGCGAACGGCACTAAACTGTGTGATGTCTCGTACGATCCGGGTTACGAGGGCAATGAGGGTCCGGGCATCTACATCATGGACGGCGATGCGGCCTATGTCATGGAAGGCGACCAGACCGAGCTCAACGATTTTATGGGCCAGTGTATCCAAGATGCCTATAAACAGACCTGCTTGCCCGACCCGCAGACTGCACGCGATAGTGGGTCTGCCCGTACATGGCTGTTCGAGGATGAGATGCCCTGGATCGTCGAATCGGGAAGTACGGGTTCGGCGAAGGAGTAGAGACCGCGACCACCACAAAGGTGCCTGTCCTCTTTGTGGTGGTTTTCGGTCAGTCTCGATCTGTAACATCTTGGCCGCTAAAAGTGGGCCTGGTGTTACAGATTTAGATTTTTGATCCGGGTGTTTTCTGTTCGTCTCGATTTGTAACAGATAGAGCTCTATTTGCTGACTAGATGTTACAGATTTAGATAAACGGGTGCCGCTGGTCATTTCATCTCGATCTGTAACATCTAGAGCCATAAACAGCCGCTAGATGTTACAGATTGAGATAGTAGGGGGACGAGGCCGTAGCGGGTGAGCGCGCCTGCTCCCTATCTCTCAATCACTCAGAAAATCTTATATATAGAGACTTAGATTTGTGTATAAGATCGTACAAAGCTGGCAACAATACTTCTCGAACAACGTGAAGCCGCCCCGTAGGGCGGCCGCCCCAAGAGAGGTGATTCCATGAGAATCGATAAGCTAGCAATGACGTCGCGCGAGGCGCTGCAGACCGCCATGAGCACGGCTGCTGACGCGCAGGCCGGCGCGGTGGAGCCGGTTCACCTGCTGTCCGCCCTGCTCGGTGCCGGTGAGCGCAATATCTCCGTGATCATCGAGCGTATCGGTGCCGACCCGGCCCAGCTCGCACGCTCCACGCAGGATGCCATCGACCACGCGCCTAAGGTTTCGGGCGAGGGCCAGCAGATGGGTCTTTCCAATGAGCTCGTCCGCGTCATCGAGAAGGCCGAGAAGAAGGCCACCAAGATGGGCGACAGCTTTGTGGTGACCGAGCATCTGCTGATGGCGCTTGCCGAGGACAAGGGCGAGGCCGGCCGCGTTCTGCGCGACGCCGGCGTGACCAAGGAGCGCATCGAGCAGGTCTACGAGGAGCTACGTGGCGATGACCGCGTGACGTCTGCCGAGGACAAGACCCAGTTTGAGGCGCTGGAGCAGTACGGACGCAACATCTGCGACCTGGCCCGCGCCGGCAAGCTCGACCCTGTCATCGGCCGTACCGACGAGATTCGCCGCACCATCCAAGTCCTGTCCCGCCGCACTAAGAACAACCCCGTGCTCATTGGCGAGCCGGGCGTCGGCAAGACGGCCATCGTCGAGGGCATCGCCCAGCGTATCGTGGCCGGCGACGTGCCGAGCACCCTGCGCGATCGCGACCTCATCGAGCTCGACATGAGCGCGCTGGTCGCCGGCGCCAAGTATCGTGGCGAGTTCGAGGACCGCTTGAAGGCCGTGCTCAAGGAAGTGCAAAAGTCCGAGGGCAAGGTCATCCTGTTCATCGATGAGCTCCACACCATCGTGGGCGCGGGTGCCACCGAGGGCTCCATGGACGCCGGCAACATCCTGAAGCCGGCGCTTGCCCGTGGCGACCTGCACGCGATCGGAGCGACTACGCTCGACGAGTACCGCAAGTACATCGAGAAGGACGCGGCACTCGCCCGTCGTTTCCAGACTGTTATGGTGAGCGAGCCTACCGTCGAGGACACCATCTCCATCCTGCGTGGCCTCAAGGAGAAGTACGAGATCTTCCACGGCGTGCATATCACCGATAGCGCGCTCGTGGCAGCTGCCGACCTCTCCGATCGCTACATCGCCGACCGTTTTCTGCCCGACAAGGCCATCGACCTGGTCGATGAAGCGGCAAGCCGCCTGCGCATGGAGCTCGACAGCATGCCGGTCGAGATCGATGCCACCACGCGTCAGCTCACTCAGCTGCAGATTGAGGAACAGGCGCTCATGAAGGAGACCGACGAGGCCTCCAAGGAGCGTCTGGAGGCTCTGCGCCAAGAGATCGCTGAGGTCCAAGAAAAGCTCAACGTGCAAAAGGCCGGCTGGCTCAACCAGAAGAACGCTATCGACCACGTGCAGGAGCTCAAGGGGCAGCTCGACGAGGCCAAGAGCGAAGAGGAGCGTGCGACGCGCAACGGCGACCTGGGCCGTGCGTCCGAGCTGCGCTACTCCGTGATTCCGGGCCTGCAGCAGCAGATTCAGGATTCCGAGGCTGCGCTCGAGGCGCAAAAGCAGCAGGACGGCGAAGGCCTCAACGAACAGGTGACCTCCGATGAGATCGCTGAGGTCGTGAGCGCTTGGACCGGCGTGCCCGTCTCCAAGATGATGCAGGGCGAGCTCGACAAGCTGAAGGGCTTGGAGGGCGAGCTGCATAAGCGCGTCATCGGCCAGGACGAGGCGGTCTCCGCTGTCGCCGCGGCCGTGCGTCGCAGCCGTGCGGGCCTCTCCGATCCGGACAAGCCCATCGGCAGCTTCTTCTTCCTGGGCCCCACCGGCGTGGGCAAGACCGAGCTCGCCAAGGCGCTTGCCGAGTGCCTGTTCGATGACGAGCGTGCGCTCGTGCGTATCGACATGTCCGAGTACATGGAGAAGTTCAGCGTCCAACGTCTGATCGGTGCGCCTCCGGGATACGTGGGTTACGACGAGGGCGGCCAGCTTACCGAGGCCGTGCGCCGTCGTCCGTACTCCGTGATTTTGCTCGACGAGATGGAGAAGGCTCATCCGGATGTCTTTAACGTGCTGCTGCAGGTGCTTGATGACGGCCGTCTGACCGATGGCCAGGGTCGCCAGGTGTCCTTCAAGAACACGATCATCATCATGACGTCTAACGTGGGCTCCAAGGCCATCGCCGATCTGTCCGGTAAGGACGAGGAGGAGATGCGCCATCAGGTCGACGCCGCCATGGCTCAGACCTTCCGCCCCGAGTTCCTCAACCGTATCGACGATATCGTGGTGTTCCATCCGCTCGGCATGGCGCAGATCGAGAAGATCGTCGACATCCAGCTTGCCGACGTCCGCGCGCGTCTGGCCAAGGAGCGCATGACGCTTGCCATCACCCCGGCGGCCAAGCAGATGCTCGCCGTGGGTGGCCTGGACCCCGTGTTCGGTGCCCGTCCGCTCAAGCGCCTGGTCCAGCGCGAGGTCGTGGACGCCATCGCCGCCGCCATCATCGACGGTACGGTGCGCGAGGGCGATCAGGTGACGGTCGATGCCGACAAGGACGGCGGCTTTACCGTCGTGTGCGACAACACGCCGTCTGCTACCTACGAGGTCCCCGACGCGCAGTAGGTTTTTGGCGCATGCCTTACAATCTGCCTTTTGAGCCGAACGCCAAGGGCGGCGGATCCAATGGGGTCCGCCGCCCTTTTTCGTGCGACAATCGATGATGCTGAACGGATGCGATGCAAGGAGCTATGCAGATGAAAGACGAGATCAAGACAAGCGCGCCGGCGACCGATGCTGCGCCGGCCGCACCCAAGCCTGCACCCAAGCCTGTGCCCAAGCCGCGCGACCCCTACATCCGTGCCGAGAACGAGGATGACGACGGCTACGATCCTTATAGCGATCGTCGCCCCGAGCGCGAGCCCCTCTTCGAAGCCGACCCCTGGCGTTAAGTAGCTCATTTGGGACGGGGCTTTTTTAGCTACTTTGTTTTCGGCTAGAGGCGTTCATGCCTGCCCCCCTCGGCCGCTCGATATCCTCCGGGAGGGGCCACTAATAGAAAACTTGCTTATCCATTAATCAAGATACGCATAATCTTGCTCTCCTGCTAATCAAGAATCGTTATAATCTTGATTAGCAGGAGAGCAAGATTGGAGAATTATGGCATTCAACGACTTGGTGGCTCAAAAAATAAAGGACTTTGAGCAACAGGGGATTCCGCAGGTCTTTGAGCGCGACCTTGATCTGGGCAACCCGCAGGAGCCAAAGCGCGACAACATCGTATATGTGATTGTGGGCGCCCGTCGTTGTGGAAAGACGTATCGCCTGTATCAGGAGATACGGCGGCTTCAGGGCCAAGGCGTCGAGCTTGACCGGATGCTATATTTCAATTTTGAGGATGAGCGCTTGCGTCCGTATGAGCCATCGCTACTAGCGGACGTGCTCGATACATTCTATGCACTATATCCTGCTGCTCGAGGCGAGGGCGCCTACCTTTTCTTTGACGAGATCCAGGAAATACCCGAATGGGGTGCGTTTCTGCGACGCGTGGTCGATACGGAGAAGGCGACCGTTTACGTGACGGGATCTTCTTCTAAGATGCTGTCCTCAGAACTTAAGAGCGAGTTCAGGGGCCGTTCTCTTGTGCGAGAGCTTTTTCCGTTGAGTTTTTCGGAATACGTCCGATATAAGACGGGGAGCGTTCCTGAGTCGAACGCACCCTTCTCCTCGAGCGATGCAGCGTTGCTCCGACACCATCTGGTCGGATATCTCGAGCGAGGGGGATTCATCGCGACACTTGAGCAGACGCCCGCAGACGCGATTCAGCTGCTACAGGAATATGCGTCGCGAACGGTCGCCATGGACGTCGTTGAACGTTACGGCGTCAAGAACCCCCGTTTGGCCTCGCTGTTTCTGGCGCGGTGCATGGCATCTTCGGGACGAGAGCTGTCAGTGAACAAAGTGTACAACGAGTTCAAGAGCAGACAGATATCCGTCAGTCGAAATACGCTCAGCGACTTACTTGAGTATTACGAGGACGCCTACCTGCTGTTTTCGGTGCCGGAGTTCACGCGTTCGCTTGCAAATAATACGCGGTCTGCGTCTAAGGTCTACGCCGTCGATCCTGCGATGTTCGGAGCGTTCTCCCCCGCATCGGCATTGGATCATGGTCAGAGGCTCGAGACCGCGGTGTTCAATGCGCTCAGAAGAAGGACCCCCGCCGTGCGGCCCGGTTCGGTTTGCCGCCTGCTGATTAAAGATAAGAATAAAAGCCATGAGGTGGACTTTGTGGCTGGGGATGCACTGCTCATGCAGGCTTACGGCCTGATTCAGGTAAGTGTGGATATGACAAGCGAGAAAACGCGCGAGCGCGAAATTGCCGCGCTCGATGCCGCGATGGCCCAGTTTGATCTTGGCGAGTCGGTAATCGTTACCATGGATGAGCAGGCCGATATTCCATGCAAACACGGCGTGGTACATGCTGTGCCCGCATGGAAGTGGCTCCTTTCCTAATCGTCTATGGATTTGCGAGGCCAGGACTCAGGTGTCATGGTCCGCTAGTCCTGGGCCTTGATGCTCGGTAGGAGAATCTGGGCGAGGTAGTCGGTCTCGAGTTTGGTCGCGGCGTCTGCCTTGCCGTCTTTGCCGACCAGTACGTTCTTGATCTGGCTATAGGTGTAGCGGTTGCCGGTCGTGAGCTCGACAAGCTCAATCGCCGTATCCATGGGGTAGGTTGACACGGGATTCTGCGTCCGTCCGTTGATGGTCTGGGGCACCACGTACGGATAGACGGGGCCGCTGGCGTAGACGGTATAACCGTTGCCTAGATTGGCCGCACCCAAAACCGTATCGCCCTCATCGGGCGTAAAGCTCTCGCCCTCGCGCACCGCGACGAGCGTCACAATCGGCGTATCGCTGTCGCCGGCAAGATAGATGCATAGCGTGCTGCCATTTTGCCAAGTCTCGACCTTGCCGTACCACTCGATGGGGATATCGAGCTGGTAGAGGTCGGTTGCCTTGTGACGGGCGTCGGCATCACGGGCCGCCTGTGCCTTTTGCGCGCTCACGGCATTGACGGCGGCGTCGCGCCGCGCGGTTGCCGCCTGCTGGAGCACCTTGGCGGTGGCGGCGGAGCTCGCGCCTCCCTCCTCGGCATATTTGGCGGCGGCATCGATCTGGTCGTCGGTTACCGTGTCGGCCGAAGGCACCTTGAGCTTAAAGGCGGCCTGGCTGCTTAGGTCCTGTCCGTCGCTCTTGATCGTGACCTGCGCCTTGGTGGTCGGCACGGTATAGACGGTGCCGTCGGACGCGATGGGGGAAGCGGCAATGGAGAGCGTGTAGTCACCGGGTAGCAGTTTGATGCCACGGCCGTGCTCGTCAACATAGAGTGTTTCGCTCACAGAGGAGCCGTCAGAATCCTGGCCGCTCACCTGTACGGGAATCTTGGAGCCGGTGGAACAGTCGAGGCCCGCGGCATGCACGCCAATCTGCACCGACATCATCGTGTGGGCATTGGCGGCGACAGCGGCAGCCTGCTCTTGCTGATATCCGTTCCAGGCAGCATAGCCTGCACCGCCGGCGACGAGCGCGACGGCCACGACACCGGCGACCATCAGATTGCGGCGCTTGGGCGACATCTTGCGATGGCGGACCTCGGCTTCGTGTGCCGAGGGAACGGACGGCAGGGGAATATCGCCCATGGCGATGGTCTCATCCACGGCTGGTGCGGAACCCAGGCCAGGAAGCTCGCGAGTCAGCGAATCTTCGGCCGGTAAGCTGTCGAGCAAGACGGTTTCCTCGCCCGTGTCGGATTCGGGCTGGTCGTCGGCCTCGCTTTCGGTGTCTTCGTGACCTGCCTCGTCTTCGGTGGGCGCGGCGCCATCGTCTTTTGCATCCTGATCATCGAGCTGCGCCTCGATTTCCGGCTCATCCTGCACATTAACGCTCGAATCGTCAAACGTAATCTCGGCCAGCGCGATCTGGTCTAGACTCTCCAGGGCCTCGGCACACGCTTCTGCATCTTGGACCGCATCCTCTTGGCCCATCGTCTCATCTTTCATATATCCCCCAAGCTCAATATCGGGACAACAATGTACCCAAAAACGGGGCTCCATAGAGCCGCCGCATGATTTGAAATCCGATTTTATATATGCGCGTGTTTTTGAATAGATGAATAGAGGCGCAACGACAAAAAGCCCCCGGAAAGCGAGCGAAACGCTTTTCGGGGGCTCTGCGAGACATTGGATTGAAAGGCCTGGTGAGCGGGCCTATGCCCAAGTGCCAACAGCGGCCAACATGTTACTCGGCGTGCGCGTAATCAACCTTGGCACGGCGAGCGGTGGCCTTCTCCCAATCGCTGGTGCCCTCAAAGACATCCTGCTTGTAGGGATTGCGGCCGAGCTTCTTGGCGCGGTAGGCGATGTAGATGATCGCGGCGACGTTGGCGACCAGTGCGGCGATCGAGACCGCGGTAGCGGCGCCGGGGTCGAGCGTGGAGTGGGTCACAAAGATGGACTCCTCCTGGAAGTACGGGAACACCTGGGCAAACATGCACCAAATGGCCAGCGTAAAGGCGCGGTTCTGGATCCAGCCGCCCTTGTTCCAGATAAAGGCGGCGACGGTGGGCGCCAGCAGCAGCGCAAAGCCGCAGAACCAGGAGTGGGTGGGCAGGCAGTTGTAGGTGTAGCAGAAGTTCCAGATGTCGTAGGCGATGATGTAGACCCAGGTCATGTCGGGCCACAGCATGTCGGTCTTGTCCTCGGAGGCGTAGACGCTCCACCAACCGGTCATGCAGAAGATGTTGATGATACCGGCGATGCCGTTGAACACGTTGTTCCAGCCGGCCAACTGCGTAGCACCTTCGGAGGTGACCCAGGTGGACTCGCCCAGGACAAAGAAGTGATAGGCGCTCTCAAAGTCGGACACGACGGCGATCATGATGTTGATGGCGACGATCACAAACGGCCACGCGCGGAACCAGTGCGCCTTGCCGATCTTGCCCCACTGATACTTAATGGCGATGAAGCCCCAGCAACCGGCCAACGCCGCGTAGACCTTGGCGTAGTGGAACCAGCTGTTCTGGTACACATGGGTGGGGTTGGTGAGCGCCCACTCAGCACCCTGCGAAACGCCGACGGCGATGGCGACGCAGTAGATGGTCATGGCCAGCGGAGCCACGCCAAAGATGATGGCCGCGCCGAGCTTGGTGCGGCGGCCGACCTCGTTGAGCACGATCAGGCCGATAAAGACCATGGCCCAGCCGGCCCAGTGGATAAGGGTATCGCTACCCCAAACATCGAACAGCATGCCGCTCTCCTTTCACAAGCCCGCGGCCCCTCTTCCGATCGCGGGCAGTTTGACCAAATGTCGTCAGTTCTGGGGCTTGCGCTCCGGATACTTGGCGGTATAGCCCTCGATGTGGAGTGTCGAGGCGATGATTTCCTTGACCGTCTCGTCGGGCACATCGGGGTGCGTGCGGATATACATCAACAACCCCATGATGAGGGTGTAGAACGTCTCGTAGACATGGTCGATGCGTAGCTCATGATGGGCGACAAAATCCACCACGGTGGTGTCGCAGATATACTGCGCCACGCGTTGGACCACGTTGTGCAAAAAGCCGCCGTAGAGCGCGCCGCTGCTGGAGGTCAGGGTGCTCGGCAGTTCGTGGCCGCTGGCGACCAGGCGCTTAAAGAGCGGGGCGACGGTGTCGAGCGCCCCCTCGATGTCGCCAACCGTGCGGCTGGCATTCCACTGCTCGAGCTCGGTAATGAAGCCGTCGATTGCCTCGTCCATGACAGCGGTGACGGCGGCGTCCATATCGGCAAAGTAGTGGTAGAACAATGAACGCGTGCAGCCGGCTCGCTTGGTCACAGCCGATACCGAAAGATGGGACACACCAAGCTCGGCGCTCACGGCGCGCACAGCGGCGAGGATCTCGCGACGGCGCTCGTCGCCCGTCAGGCGTTTTGCCGCGCTATCGGATGCGGGGACGGCATCGACCACAGAGATATCTGCTGCGTTGTTGCCCATGTTTTGCCGCCTTTCATCCTCTTTTGCCTGACCGTTCGCCTAACAGTCTTGAATATTGTTGACGGTTCGTCAATACTGTTTTTGACACAATGTCAACAATAGCGGGTGAACGGCATGGGGGCATGTCGAACCCGTACAAAGAGGGGCGCCGCGGTCTCGCCGGGCTGTGGCAAGAGAAGGGACGACTATGATTCTCAGCGGACCGGGGATTAGCTATACCGAGCCCGATATCGGCGCGGAGTTCGTGCCGCCGATACCGGAGCATCCGCGCGAGGCCATCGTCAAACTGTGTGAGCACTGCACCAACCGCCTGCTGCACCGCGACGAGCTGCTGGGCTACGAGTACTGGTCGTTTGCCGAGGCCGCAACCGACGAGCAGGCCGAAGTGCTCTGCAAGATGAAGATGCGCCGTCCCTATACGCTGCCCGAGATGGTCAAGCTCACCGGCATGCCCGAGGCCGATATCGAAAAAATGCTCGACGACATGAGCTACACGGGTCTGCTCGAGTACAACTGGGAAAACCCCGAGCGCGCCAAGCAGTGGGTGCTGCCCATGCTGGTGCCGGGTTCCGCCGAGTTCCTCAACATGCGCGTGAGCCAGCTCGAGGAGCATCCGGTCTATGCCAAGTTCTTTGAGCAGGCGTCCAAGGGACCGCTGTCCAAGGCCACGCCGATGGTGCCGCCCGGCGGTGCCGGCATCGGCATGCATGTCATTCCGGTCGAGAAGGCCATCGATGCTGCGAGCACCTCGGTGCCGATCGAGCATATCGAGCATTGGCTCGACAAATACGAAGGTAAGTATGCCGCTAGCACCTGCAGCTGCCGCGCGAGCCGTCGCGTGATGGGAGAGGGCTGCGCCGACGACCCGGCCGATTGGTGCATCGCCGTGGGCGATATGGCCGACTACGTGGTCGAGACCGACCGCGGCCATTATGTGACGCGCGAGGAGGTCTACGACATCCTGCGCCAGGCCGAGGACAACGGCTTTGTGCACCAGATCACCAACATCGACGGTGAGAACAAAATCTTCGCCATCTGCAACTGCAACGTCAACGTGTGCTACGCCCTGCGCACTTCGCAGCTGTTCAACACGCCCAACCTGTCGCGCTCGGCCTACGTCGCCAAGGTCGAGAAGGACAAGTGCGTGGCCTGCGGTCGCTGCGTTGAGGTGTGTCCGGCCGGCGCCGCCAAACTGGGCCAGAAGCTCTGTAGCAAAAAGGCTGGCGGACAGGTGCCCGAGTATCCGCGCCAGGAGCTGCCCGATGCCACCAAGTGGGACCACACCAAGTGGTCGCCCAACTACCGCAACGACAACCGTATCGAGACGCATGAGTCCGGCACCGCTCCCTGCAAGACGGCCTGCCCCGCGCACGTTGCCGTTCAGGGCTATTTGAAGCTCGCGGCGCAGGGCCGCTATGACGAGGCGTTGGCGCTCATCAAGCGCGAGAACCCGTTGCCCGCTATCTGCGGCCGTGTGTGCAACCGCCGCTGTGAGGATGCCTGCACCCGCGGTCGCGTGGACGAGGCCGTGGCCATCGACGAGGTCAAGAAGTTTATCGCCCAGCGCGATCTGGATGCCGCGACTCGCTATGTCCCACCTGTGGTGACCCCGACGCGTGCCGGCGGCTTCGACCAGAAGATCGCCATCATCGGCACCGGTCCGGCCGGTCTGTCCTGCGCCTTCTATCTGGCCGAGAAGGGCTACAAGCCCGTCGTGTTCGAGAAAAACGAGCGCCCGGGCGGCATGCTCACCTACGGCATTCCCAGCTTTAAGCTGCAGAAGGACGTTATCGAGGCCGAGGTCGAGGTCATTCGCCTGATGGGCGCCGAGTTCCGCTATGGCGTGGAGGTCGGTCGCGATGTGACGCTCGACGAGCTTCGCGCGCAGGGCTTTAAAGCCTTTTACGTGGCCATTGGCTGCCAGGGTGGCCGCCTTGCCGGTATTCCGGGCGAGGATGCCGAGGACGTGACCGTGGCCGTCGACTTTTTGCGCGAGGTCAACAGCGGCAAGATCGACGCGCTGCCCGGGCGCACCATCGTGGTGGGCGGCGGCAACGTGGCCATCGATGTCGCGCGCAACGCCTGCCGTCTGGGTTCCGAGCACGTTGAGATGTTCTGCCCGGAGAGCGAGGCTCAGATGCCCGCCAGCGAGGAGGAGCGTCGCGAGGCCGTTGAGGACGGCGCCCACATCAGCTGCGGCTGGGGTCCCAAGGAGATTCACCTGGACGAGGCCGGTCGTGTGTGCGGTATCACCTTCAAGCGCTGCACGCGTGTCTTTGACGACGAGGGCCGGTTTGCGCCCGAGTACGACGAGAACGATCTGCGTCGTGTCGATGCCGACCGCGTGGTCATGTCGATTGGCCAGTCCATTGTGTGGGGCGATCTGCTGGCTGGCTCCAAGGTGGAGCTCGGCCGCGGCCAGGGTGCTCTTGCCGACCCCCAGACCTATCAGACCGCTGAGCCCGACATCTTTGTGGGCGGCGACGTCTACACCGGTCCGAGCTTTGCCATCGACGCCATCGCCGCCGGCCACGAGGCCGCCGTGTCCATCCATCGCTTTGTGCAGCCGGGCTCCACGCTTACCATCGGCCGCAATCAGCGTCACTACACCGCGCTCGACCGCGACGATGTCGTGATTGAGAGCTATGACAACGCGAGCCGCGAGGTGGCGCATGTCGACCGCGACCGCGAGAAGGCTGCGCCCTTTAGCGAGTACGTCGAGACCTTTACCGAGGAGCAGGTGCGCGCCGAGACCGCCCGCTGCTTGGGCTGCGGTGCCTCGATCGTCGACCCCAACAAGTGCATCGGCTGCGGTCTGTGCACCACCAAGTGCGCGTTCGATGCCATCCACCTGGATCGAGATCGCCCCGAGTGCTCCACGATGGTCAAATACGAGCAAAAGCTCCCCAGCCTGGGCAAGTACGCTTTGAAGCGTGCGATCAAAATCAAATTTGGGAAGAAATAAAAAACGCAACAAACAAGAGAACGGCGCAGAGAACGGTTGGACAGCGAGCGAGTCCCAGGCGTGGCGAGGTGCCTTGAAAGAGGAGGGCATAGGGCTTTTGCCCATGCCCGACGATTGAAAGGCAGATCGTCCGTCTGGGGCTCGCGCAGCGTCAAGTCGACCGCCGTTCGTTAGAACGGCGGAAGAAAAAGTGCATGAATTGGGAATCGTCTATCACATCATTCGCGATGTCGAGAACGTGGCGCGCGCCAATGGCGTGCGTCGCGTTTCGAGCGTCACGCTGCTGCTGGGCGAGGTCTCGGGCGTCGTTCCCGACTTGCTGCTCGACGCTTGGCGCTGGGCGGCAGATAAAAAGCCTATCGCGCAGGGCGCGGAGCTTATCGTGGAGTCCGTCGAGGCCGTGACGCATTGCGAGGCGTGCGGCCGCGACTATGCGACAGTCGAACACGGTAAGACCTGCCCCCATTGCGGTAGCGGCGATACCTATTTGCTCCAGGGCCAAGAGGTCATGATCAAGCAGATCGAGACCCCCGACGAGGACCCGGCAGACGCTGCCCCCGACGTCCCTTCTGACGCCCCCGACGCCGTCGACGCCGCCAACCCCCTCCACATCGCCTAACTTAGTCGTTGGGGACGTTCTTAAACGACTAGTCATTAAAGAACGTCCCTAACGACTACTTTGCTAGATCATATTTCTTACCATTAGTCAAGCACCATCTGTTTAAACGAAATAGCCTCAACGCGAGCACATTTGTGTCTGTTTAAAACCGGCAATAATGAACAGCGTGCTCAATTCGGTCATGTAAATAGATCAGCTATCAATCCTCAGCAGCAAATCAGCCAAAATACTGGAATGTAATCAGCTTGTAACAAAACAAGACGTTTAAATAATGCTACCTTTTGCAGTTTTTCAAACAATTCTGCTGTATTTGCAGCTATACTCCATAACTGTCGTGTAGGAATTACGTAGACAAAAAGGAGGTTATGTGATGGTAAGTATTGTTCTTGCTAGCCATGGTGACTTGGCGGCTGGAATCAAGCAGACGGGCTCGATGGTCTTTGGCGATCAGCCGTCTGTTGCCGTGGTCTCGCTCGAGCCGAGCATGGGCCCCGACGACTTCCGTGCCAAGGTCGAGGAGGCAATCGCTTCCTTCGAGGACCAGGAGCAGGTGCTCTTCCTCGTTGATCTGTGGGGCGGCACGCCGTTCAACCAGATCAGCGGGCTCATCGAGGGCCACGATTCCTGGGCTATCGTCACCGGTGTCAACCTGCCTATGCTCATCGAGGCATATTCGCAGCGCTTTGACGCAAAGAACACTGCACATGCGATCGCAAAACATCTCGTGACTGAGGCTAAGGCCGGCGTGCGCGTCAAGCCCGAGTCTCTGGAGCCCGAGGAGAAGAAGCCGGCTGCGGCCGCCGCTGCTCCTGCGGGTGCCATTCCTCCGGGAACGGTGATCGGCGACGGGCACATCAAGATCGCCCACGTCCGTATCGACACGCGCCTGCTGCATGGTCAGGTGGCCACCACGTGGACCAAGCGGATCAACCCCAACCGCATCATCGTGGTCTCCGACGGCGTTGCTCACGACGAGCTCCGCAAGACCATGATCGAGCAGGCTGCCCCTCCGGGAGTCCACGCCAACGTCGTGCCTATCAAGAAGATGGCCGAGGTCGTCAAGGACACGCGCTTTGGCGACACCAAGGCGATGCTGCTGTTCGAGAACCCGCAGGATCTGCTCAGGGCCATCGAGGCCGGCGTCGACATCAAGGAAGCCAACATCGGTTCCATGGCCCACTCCAAGGGCAAGGTCGTCGTCACTAACGCCGTCGCCATGGGCGATGACGATGTCAAGACCATCGAGGCTCTCAAGGCCAAGGGCGTCAAGTTCGAGGTCCGCAAGGTTCCTTCGGATTCCTCCGAGGATCTCGACGCCATGTTGAAGAAAGCTAAGGCCGAACTGGCCGCTCAAGCATAGTAAAGGAGGGTCCGATACATGTCTGCAATCACTATTCTGCTTGTTGCGATTGTCGCGTTGCTTGCCGGTATGGAAGGCATTCTGGATGAGTTCCAGTTCCATCAGCCGCTCGTGGCATGCACGCTTATCGGTCTCGTAACCGGTCACCTTCAGGAGGGCATCCTCCTGGGCGGTTCGCTCCAGATGATGGCCCTTGGCTGGGCTAACGTCGGCGCCGCCGTCGCGCCTGACGCCGCTCTGGCCTCGGTCGCTTCTTCGATCATCATGGTGCTCGCCCTCAACGGTGGCGCCACCGATTCGGCCAAGGCCGTTACCGCCGCCATCGCCGTCGCCGTCCCGCTGTCGGTCGCTGGTCTGTTCCTGACCATGATCTGCCGTACCCTGGCTACCGCTATGGTTCACGCCATGGACGCCTGCGCCGAGAAGGGCGACTTCGCCGGCATCGAGCGTTGGCAGTACGCCGGCATCCTCATGCAGGGTGTTCGTATCGCCATCCCGGCAGTACTTCTGTGCATCATCCCGGCCGAGGCCGTTACCAACGCGCTTAACGCTATGCCCGATTGGCTGTCCGGCGGCATGGCTGTCGGCGGCGGCATGGTCGCTTCCGTCGGTTACGCCATGGTCATCAACATGATGGCCACCAAGGAGACCTGGCCGTTCTTCATCCTCGGCTTTGTCCTTGCTGCCATCCCTCAGCTCACGCTGATCGCCCTTGGCCTCATCGGCATCTCCCTTGCCCTCATCTACCTTGGCCTTAAGGATCTGGCCAAGCAGGGTGGCGGCATGGGCGGTGGCTCCGGTGACCCGCTCGGCGACATTCTGAACGATTACGAGTAGGAGGGGAGTGATACATATGGCAGAGAACAAGATTCAGCTCACCAAGGCTGACCGTAAGAAGGTTTGCTTCCGTCATCAGTTCCTTCAGGGCTCGTGGAACTACGAGCGTATGCAGAACGGCGGCTGGTGCTTCGCAATGATCCCTGCGATCAAGAAGCTCTACACCAGCAAGGATGACCAGATTGCCGCTCTTAAGCGCCACCTGGAGTTCTATAACACCCACCCCTATGTTTCCGCCCCCGTCATTGGCGTTACCCTCGCCCTCGAGGAGGAGCGCGCCAACGGTGCTCCGATTGACGACGTCGCCATTCAGGGCGTCAAGGTCGGTATGATGGGCCCGCTCGCCGGCGTCGGCGACCCCGCCTTCTGGTTCACCCTTCGCCCGATTCTGGGTGCACTGGGCGCTTCCCTGGCCCTGTCCGGCAGCATCGCCGGTCCGCTGCTGTTCTTCTTCGCGTGGAACATCATCCGTTACGCCTTCCTGTGGTACACGCAGGAGTTTGGCTACAAGGTCGGCTCCTCCATCGCCAAGGACCTCTCCGGCGGTCTGATGGGCAAGGTCACCGAGGGTGCTTCCATCCTGGGTATGTTCATCATCGGCGCCCTGGTCGAGCGCTGGGTGTCCATCTCCTTCACCCCGGTCGTCTCCAAGGTCACGCAGTCCGCTGGCGCCTATATCGACTGGGCCAACCTGCCCGCCGGTTCTGAGGGCATCAAGCAGGCATTGACGATGTACAGCTCTGTCGGTGCCAACGCACTCGACCCGGTGAAGGTCACCACGCTTCAGGCCAACCTCGATCAGCTCATCCCCGGCCTTGCCGCCGTGTGCCTGACCCTTCTGGTCTGCAAGCTCCTCAAGAAGAAGGTCAGCCCGATCGTCATCATCCTGGCTCTCTTCGCCGTCGGCATCATCGGTCGCGTCTGCGGCTTCATGTAAGCACGCTTCGGCTTAAGACCGAGAGTTGCTAGGCAAGGGCTTTTGAGCCATTGAAACGGACCGCACCCGGTGGGTACACTGGATGCGGTCCGATTGTTTTATTTGGAGGGCGAGGCGCGTATGGCGCAATCTCAGAACAGCACGGTCGATCTGGCAACGCCGGCAACCTGCCTGATGGGGCTTACCAGTCACGGTAACGTGATGGTGGGCAATAAGGCGTTTGAGTACTATAACGAGCGTAATCCCGAGGATTATATCCAAATCCCGTGGGACGAGGTCGACTATATTGCCGCCGAGGTTTTGCGCGGCACCAAGAAGATTACGCGTTTTGCTATCTTCACCAAGGACAACGGCCACTTTACGTTTTCGACGCGCGACGATAAAGAGACGCTTCGCGCGGTCCGTAAGTACGTCGACGAGGATAAGCTCGTGCGTTCGCCCGACTTTATCGATGTGACGGC
Source organism: Collinsella sp. (assembly GCA_019414205.1). Lineage (GTDB taxonomy): Bacteria > Actinomycetota > Coriobacteriia > Coriobacteriales > Coriobacteriaceae > Collinsella. Next base: position 51,800 of record DXML01000009.1, read on the forward strand.
CAAGGGCGCCAAGAGCATCCCCTCCGTTATCAAAAACCTTTTCCACAAAGGCAAGTAGTCATTAAAGAGCGCCCCCTCAAAGTGGGGCGCAGTCTCCCATGTGGCTCGATCGGGAAAGTGCATCCCAGTTCGAGCGTCGATTCCGGGATGTAGTTTCCGGAACGGGGTCGTTTGGGAAACCGTGTCCCGTTTCGAGCCGAAATTCTGGGTCACAGTTTCCCAGCGAAGTCTCATGGGGAAAGTCTGACCCAGAATTTGCCTGGATAGTGGGACGCACTTTCCGGAGGGCTGTTCCACCGCAACTTCGAAGAGTGGCTATACGTTGCATTACAGCGGCGTAAATCTGCTACACTAGTACAGCATGCCTCCGTAGCTCAGGGGATAGAGCACCGCTCTCCTAAAGCGGGTGTCGACGGTTCGAATCCGCCCGGGGGCACCAGGTTGATTCAGTGCGAACTCGCGAGAGGATAAGCCTCGCGGGTTCGCACTTTTCTGTTTCGTAGTTGAGCGTTATCACGCACTGGTCATCGAAAACCATCACCTGATACACGAAGGCGTCAAGAAGGTCGGCGTCTGAAAGCGTTGCGCCGAACTGCAAGAAATCGGCGAAGCTCTCCGGGTTTATCTGCTTGGCCTCAAGCGTCTTCAGGTCGTGCTCGGCCCTGCGCTTCTGAACCTCAAGCTGGTCGATGCGCTCGCGCGTTCCGGGCGGTATGATGCCCTGCTCTATCGCCTTGAGGATGTTCGACAGCGCCTTGTCCGCCTCGTTCATCGCCCTTGTGGCGCGCCTGCGCTCTGCGTCAACTTCGGCATCGTTCTGTCCGTCTAGGAGCAGATGGGCGATCTCAACGGCCTTGTCACGGCTTTCAAGCATCTCGCGCAGCGCGCGTACGGTCTCGGCCTCCAGCCAGTCGCGGCGCACCGGCTTCACGCCCTTGCAGTTGGTGCACTTGTAGTATTCATACTTTACGTCCTTCCAACCCCTGCCAGACACGCCGGGCATGTTGCGCCCGCACTCCGAGCAGAGCACGCACCCCGAAAGCGCGAAATCGCCCCAGTGCTCGTTCTTGCGCTGCTTCTTGCCCTTCACGTGCTGCGCGCGGTAGAAGGTATCGTCATCGATGATCCTAGGCATGCCGTCCTCCTGCCTGATTCCGCCCCATTCGTATATCCCGAGGTACTTTTCGTTGTGAACCATGTTGTGCACCATCCCGTAGGTGCACGGCTTTCCGGTGTACGTCCTCACCCCGCGCTCGGCAAGGTCGCTCGCGATGTGGTTCAGGGCCTCTCCCGCAATCCTCCGGCGGAACACCTCTCGCACGACCTCCGCCTCCTCCAGAACGATCTCATAGCGGTCGTTCTCGTCCCTGCGGTAGCCGTAGCACCGCACGCCGTTGGTCTTGCACTGAAGGGCGTTGCCCTCCATGCCGCGCCGCGTCTTGCGTGCCACGTCCAAGGAGAAGTAGGCCGCCTGACCCTCAAGTATCTTCTCCATCAGGATGCCCTCGGGGCCGTCCGGGATGTACTCGAGGGCTGACTTTACCTGCACGCCCTTCTGCTCAAGCTGCTTCTTGTAGATGGCCGGGTCGTACTTCGCGCGGGAGAAGCGCTCCATCATGTACACCACGACGTAATCGCTCTCAGGAGCGTTGGCTATCATCTTCTGGAACTGCGGCCGGTCATCCGTGCGGCCGCTCATGGCGTAGTCGGCATACACGCCAACGACCTCTATGCCCTCGCGCTGGCAGTAGTCGTTGCACACGCGCAGCTGGTCATCGATGGACGCCTCGCGCTGCTTCGAGCATGAGAATCGTGCGTATATGACGGCGGTCTTGGGGCCGTTGCCGCCCTTGCCTGTCATAATGGTGTTGCCTCCTTTCGTGAGGCTTTCGCTGCCCCGGTGATGTGTCTTGGCGGACGCACCGGGGCTTTCTTTACTCGTTAAGCGGCCAGCCGCAGTCAACGTAGGCTTCTACGGAGGCGTGCTCCGGAACCTCCTGCGACAGCGTTGAGAACGGCGCGGTTGAACCTGCCGTCAGGTCGCCGTTGACGTAGGTATAAGCGCCACCGACTATCCCATCGTCTGCGTTGCGGAAAACCACCTGAATCCTAGTGCCGGAGAACGTGCCCTCCGTGTTGTTTGCGACCTCGCCCGCGATCGTGGTCTGGCCCCACTCGTCGGTGCTCTCGTTTATGTTGGTGATGGGCAGCTGGTCGTAGAAATCCTTCTGGGTGATGTCCTGCTTCGTCCATCCATTCGAGTTGACCGACAGCGACACGTCGAGCGCAGAGGTTCCCTCCGGTGCGGCCATGTCACCGCATATCGCCGTTTGGCCGTCGGGGAACATAAGCGTTATGAAATCGTTGAGCGTGTCAAGAACGTTCCCGTCGGCATCGCGCGCCGCAACCGTGACCTGAATGTTCTCGGCCGCCCACGTCGAGTTAGGGTTGCTCACGATGGAGGCGAAGTGCGCCGTTCCGTAGGAATCGAAGTAGAAGCCGGTCTCGACAACCTCAAGGTCTTTAGGCTCCGCCTCATGATCCACCTCTGCAACGGCGGGCTCGTTCACCTCGTTCGACCCGCTTGGCTGGTCGCTGCTTGAGCATCCCGCAAGCGCTGCAACCGACAGCCCTGCAATAGCCAAAAAGTACCTACGCGTCATAATCATTTTTGATCCCCCTCTTGCTTGTGAAAGATTTCGGACAAACCACTTGCAACCGTGAGAAGTGCGAGCCTACCGTCGCCGCTCATTGACCGGTAGTGCTCTATTAGCTGCTTTTCGTCGTATGACAGCTCGCCGCTCTCGCCGTAGAAGTCTTTGATGTCAACCTCAAAAAGGCGGCATAGGGCAATAAGGGTGTCGGCATCAGGTTGCCCCCTGCCAACCTCCCAAGCACTCACTGTCTTTCCGCTTTTACCAACGGCGGAGCCGACTTCATCAACGTTCATTCCGCGCTCAATGCGGAACTTCTTGATGTTTCGGGCTATCTGGTTTCTCACGGTATCCATATCGCTCCTATTCGTCGTAGCAAAAGTATAGGTGAAGCGTTGCCAAAAAGCTACGTTTCGTAGGAAAGAAATTAGAAATCGTAGTGTGCTTCCTACGTTTTTGCGGTATTATCAACCTCAAGCCTACAAAACATAGGAAGGAGACCAAATGAAGGCTTACGAAGTCATCGACGCAGAGGTTCAGAAGCGCGGCATCTCGTGCGCAGAGCTTTCCCGACGCACGGGGATCGACTCCGAGCTTCTCCGCAGGAGCTTGATCGGCTCCCGAAAGATTGGCGCTGACGAGTTCGTCGCCCTCTGCCGTGAGCTTGGCCTTGGAATCAGCAACTTCCCAGAAGTCAAGATCGCGTAGGCGCAGCCATGACCGCCGAGGAACGCATCGAATACATGCGCCGCAAGCTCACGGCCCTTTACCGCAAGTGGCTCCTTGAGGGGAGACCAGTCAGGTGAAGTGGACTACCAGAAAGCTCAAGTACCTCGCCGACCACGCGAACGAGGGAGCAGAGGCGATAGCCGAAGCCCTCAACTGCTCGCCGCACGCCGTTGAGGTTCAGGCCAGCCGGTACGGGATCTCCCTCCGCAAGGTCTGGCAGTGCCCAAAGTGCGGAATGCGCGTTCGCAAGCCACTCTCCCCGAAAACCGGCTGGTGTGCGTCCTGCTCGAAGGAGCTGCGCAACGAGGAGATCGCCGAAGAGGTGCGCGAGTTAGAGGAGGAGGTGAGGCGGGAGGAAAGGGTCAACCGCGAGCGCCAACGCCTTTACAGCGCCAAGCACAGGCACAAGAAAGCGCTCAAGAAAATGAGAAGTAAATGAGAACCACCTATTTACCAGCGAAAATGCAGAAAGGAGTGAAGATGGCCAAGTACAGAAAACAACCGGGCACCCCCACCTACCACAGCACGAGCGCCCGGAAAGGCCGTCAGGCCACGCACAGCGTAACACGTCAGATGCGCATACCCGCCGAAATCGAGCGGGAAAACCAGATGCATGCGCTCAAGCTCGGCGCGCTGCTGGGCTTCACCGTCGCGGCGGTCGTGTTCGGGCTGATCCTGTGGCTCTGGGTCATCCCAACCATGGATGCGGCGGTAGCAGCCGCGCAGGGGATGGTCTCATGAGGAAGATGGAGGCCCCGGACAACCAGATGGCCCTCCCCGGCCTCGACCCCAAGGGCGGTCAGCGCATGGAGGACGCCCGCGCATGGGTGAAGGCCCATCCCGAGGAGTTCGCTTGGTACAAGGCCAACGCCCGCAAGGAGTGCTCCAAGACCCACGACGGCAAGGCCAGCCCGAACCGCTGCATCTACGGCATGCGCATCCGTTTCGGCATCGAGTTGCCCAACCACCTCGCGCCGTACCTCGCGCGCATCGCCATGGAGCAAGACCCGTCCATCCGCATGAGGGTCGCGCGCAGCGACGCCGACGGCTACACGACGGCGGTGCTCCGATGAGCTGGAAGACCAAGCGCGTCGGCGTGGCCGAGTGCGTCATGTGCTTCCCGGAGGTTCCCACCAAGCAGCGACCGAAGTTCGACACGAAGCGCTTCCGCACCTACACGCCGGACAAGACCCGGCAAGCCGAGAAGTCCATCAAGCGCCAGTGGGAGGCCGCAGCGGGCGACCGCTGGAAGGACTTCGCGACCGAGGTGCGCGTGTTCATCGAGGTTCAGCGCCCCTTGGCCAAGAGCAACCCCAAGTACTGGGCAGGGCGTCCCGACCTCATGAAGCCCGACGCGGACAACTTGGCCAAGGTCATCTGCGACAGCCTGAACGGGCTGGCTTACCGCGATGACTGCCAGATCACGCAGCTCGGCGTGACCTTCGATCCCAGAACCCCATACAGCGACGAGTGCCTTATCCGGGTGCGCGTCGAGTACTACAGCGAACGATACGAGAAGGAGGCCAAATGAGCGCCACCACCATCAAGGCCCATTTCAAGCAGTACACCGGCAAGGGAGGGAACGCGACCCTTCAGTTCGAGGTTCTCACCTCGGCGTCGGGCTTCTACGACGCCATCAAGCTCGCCGGCCAGACGGTCGTGCTGACCATCGAGACCGAGCAGCAGGAACTCGACCTCGACGCGTGCGACGAGTACGAGGTGGAGCCTCTGCCGCTCGATGACGAGCCTATCGAGCGCCCCGCCAACGTTGACGCCGAGACCGGCGAAATATACGACCCCATTGACGACGAGGCCCGCATGCTGGGCGAAGGGAGCAACTAGCCATGAGTTACTTCGAGGACAACGTCCTTAGCGAGGTCGAACTGCACGATCTGCACGACAACCTGCACAAGGCGACCGGCATCGTTGAGAGCAACGTCCTGTTCATGCTCACGAACGAACCCGACGAGACCCGCGCCTGCGAGGTCGATATGTGCCAGTCCTGCTTCAACGCCATCGCCGTCTGCGAGGCGATCATCTCCAAGTACCCCGACGAGGTTGCCGAAAAGGCTCTGGCAAACGCGCGCAGCGAGATGCTGAAGCTCAGGAAGAAGGGCGACCAGATGAGCGCCCTCCTCGCGATCCTGCTTGGGAGGTGCTAGCGGTGAACCTTACCAACAGCCTGAACCTCCCGCGCCCGTTCGTCTCGGCGGCGGAGAGCGACTACAAGTACACGCCCAAGCGCTACAGCGTGACCGCCCTTCTGAAGGGCACGCGCGAGGCCATCCTTCAGCGCCGCCACGACGACGAGATCACCCAGGACGTGGCGGACATGGTGTGGGCCGTCTTCGGCTCGGCGGTGCACCAGATTCTCCAGAACGCCAAGGAGACCAAGACCCAGCTCAAGGAGAACCACCTCGTCATAGACATGCCCAACGGCTACCAGCTGAGCGGAATCTTCGACCTCTACGACGATGCTACGGGCACCGTCACGGACTACAAGACGGCGTCGGCTTGGAAGGCCGTGTTCGGCGCGAAGGACAAGAGCGAGCTTGCGGACTGGCGCAAGCAGACCCTCATCTACTGCTGGATGCTTCGGCAGATAGGCTTCGACGCCAATCGCGGCGAGATCGTGGCGCTGCTCAAGGATCACAAGAAGAGCGACGCCAAGAACAAGGCCGACTACCCGAAGCACCCCGTCTGGCGCGTGGGGTGGGACTTCACCGACGAGCAGATAGAGCAGTGCGGCGTGTGGCTCGCCAAGCGCTTCGAGGAGATCGAGGCAGCCGAGCAGCTTCCCGACGACCAGCTCCCCATGTGCACCGAGAGCGAGCGCTGGCACCGCGCCGACAAGTGGGCCGTGATGAAGGAGGGCCGCAAGACCGCCATCCGCCTCTACGACAGCAAAAGGGAGGCCAACGCCCGCATGGAGCAGGAGAGTGCCAACGGCAAGGGCAAGTTCTACGTCGAGCACCGCCCCGGCGAAGACCCGAAGTGCATGGACTACTGCTCCGCCTGCCAGTTCTGCGACCACTACAGGAAGCTCACGGAGGAGGCATAGCAATGGCGGACGAAGGAATCTACAGCCTTCTTGCGAAGGCTCAGGCGGCCATGGTGTCGCCGAAGAAGAACGGCGTCGGGCAGATCGGCACGCGCAAGTACGCCTACGCGACCCTCGATGACGTGCTCGACGCCATCAAGCCGCCGCTCAACGAGAACGGCCTGTTCCTCACGCAGCGCACCGTGAATGGGGAGAACTGCCTGTTCATCCAGACGATCGTCGGGCACGGGAGCGAGACGCTCCTACTTGACGAGGAACCCTACGAGTACGACCCCAACCCGCAGGAGTACGGCAAGCGCGAGACCTACGCCAAGCGCTACGGCCTGTGCAAGGCGTTCGCAATCGTGGGCGACGAGGACACGGACGGCGACGTGCAGCAGACCGCTCCGCAAGACCCGCGCTGGAAGACCACCGGAACGGCCAAGGCCGTTCAGACAGCCAAGGCGCAGCCCGACAAGAAGAAGTGGCTCACGCGCTGCTTGCAGCTCAAGGCCCAGTGCATGGCTCAGGGCGTGAAGGAAAGCGGCCTCGACGGCTGGTACAAGGCCAGCTTCGGGGACGTGCAGCCCGGCGACCTGACCCTTGGGCAGGTGACCGAGTGGGGCAAGTACCTCGCGCAGATCGCCAAGGACTCAGACCACAGCAAGGAGGAGACGGATGAGTATCAATCGAGTGACGATTAGCGGCAACCTCGGGCGCGACCCGGAGCTTCGCGCAACCGCGTCGGGCACGCAGGTGTGCAGCCTCGCGGTGTGCGTGAACACGCGCCAGAAGGTCAACGGCGAGTGGTCGGACAAGGCCAACTGGGTCGACGTGATCTTCTTCGGCAACCGCGCCGAGAGCATCGCCAAGTACCTCGCCAAGGGTTCCCACGTGATCATCGCCGGAAGGCTGAGCCAGAACACGTGGGAGACCAAGGAGGGCCAGAAGCGCAGCAAGCTTGAGGTCATCGGCGAGGACATCGACTTCCAAGGCGGCAAGCGCACGGGGCAGGCCGCAGAGGATCAGCCCGCAGACGTCTACGACGACGACTGCCCGTTCTAGGAGGAGACCATGAACACCTATTCAATCGCGCACCTCGCGTCCATCGCGTACCTGAACTCCAAGGGCCTCAAGGCCGAGGGCGCTTGCAAGTACGTGTGCGACGAGGGAACCGCCGACGTCGTTGTGAAGGACGGCGAGGTGACCGTCCTCGTTATCGTGACGGCGAAGCGCCAGCGCGGCGAGGTCAAGGAGCCGGAGTTCAGCTACAAGCGCTTGCAGCACATCGCCATGTGCTTCCTCGTTGAGCACCCCGAGGTGGACGCGCTCCGCTTCGACGTCATTGAGGCGCTCATCGGCACCGGCGCAACCGTGTCCGTCAACGCGCTTGAGGGCGCTTACTGCTGGGAGCGTTAGCCATGTCGGAGGCCAAGTTCACGTGGTCTCCGAGGCTCACCGCGACGGCGGCCAAGGTACCGGAGGAGCAGCGCGGCGCTCTCCTCTGGGCCTTGGCCCAGTACGGCACCCACGGCGTTGAGCCGGAGTTCGACTACCCGCTCAACGCCGTGTTCGAGAGCTTGAGAGGCGAGATCAGAAGGAGCGAGGTGAGGAGAAATGGCTGAGGCGTTCACCGTGTTCGAGAAGTTCGGCGACGTATGCGCGGCGCTCGACGTCGAAGACCGAAAGGAGCTGATCTACGCCATCAACATGTACGGCATGTTCGGCGAGGAGGTGGAGCTTCCATACGGCCTCAAGCCCATCTTCATCGCGCTCAAGGAGGATATTGACTACTCCAAGGATTCGCGAAAGCGGGGCGCTAAGGGAGGTCGGCCAAAGTCGAAACCACCCGTTTGCGAACCGTGCGAACCAGAGGTTTGCGAAACCGAGAAACCAGTGGTTTCCGAAAGCGCGAAACCAGAGGTTTGCGAGAAACCGCGCGAAACCGAAAGCCAATACAAAGCAATACAGAGCAATACAAAGCAAAGCAAAACAAGGGGTAAGCGCTTCGCGCCGCCCTCCGTTGCCGAGGTTCGCGAGTACTGCGCCGAGAAGGGCTACACCTTCGACCCCGAGACATTCGTTGCCTTCTACGAGAGCAAGGGGTGGAAGGTCGGCGGCAGTCCCATGAAGTCATGGAAGGCGGCATGCACCACGTGGCAGAAGCGGCAGGGCGACAGGAAGGAGGCCAGCCATGACGAGTACTCGAATCTCTGACGCGCTCAAGGGCCTCGACGTGCCGGAGGGCATCGAACCGGCCAAGCCCGTGCCCTTCGAGCAGACCGACGAGTACCGCCAGATGGTGCGCAAGGCCCGCGAGTGCAGGCTGCGCAAGGCGGGGCTTCGGGGCGGCTACATGCACGCCAAGAGCGACATCGGCGAGCGCGTGTGCAGGATCGTGGAGCGGGGCCGTGGCGCGTACCTCTGGGGCGAGCCGGGGCGCGGCAAGACCTACGCGGCGGCCCATGCGGTGCGCGTCGCCGTCGAGCGCTCCAAGGGCACCAAGCCGCCCGCGAAGCTCGTGAGCGCCAAGCACCTGCTGGACAGCATCCGCGACGGCTTCAACGGAGGAGACCGCGACGCTCTGAGAAGGGCCGAGACCGTTCCGCTTCTGGCGCTTGACGACCTAGGTGCGGAGAGGCCCACCGACTGGGCAATCGAGACGCTCACGGGCCTCATAGACGCCAGAACCGCCGAGGGGCTGCCGACCATCGTCACGAGCAACTACAGCCTCGGGCAGCTGCGCGGGCTTTGGGGCGGCATGCCCGGCGCTCGCATCGCCTCAAGGCTCGGCGGGGCCTGCGAGCGCATCGAGGTGACTGGGCCGGACAGGAGGCTCCGATGATCTCGATGGGACAGCTTCAGGGCCACTCCTTGGAGAGGGCCGAGCTTTACGGAAAGCCCCACGTGGGCGCGCGATACACCGGCAAGGGAGCGAGGGACTACGAGCGCACGCAGGAGTGGTGCTGCATCTGCGGCAAGCCCGCCATGAGCTGCCACCACGTGATACCGAGGGGGCGCGGCGAGCGCTTCAACCTCGTCACGCCGAACGGCAAGTGGAGCCTTCGCAGCCCGCTGTTCGCGCTCTGCGGTTCCGGCACCACGGGGTGCCACGACGGGTTCCACGGCGCGGCGCGATTCGTTCCCCGCTGGGTCTGGGACAACATCCAGTTCGATCAGCAGTGGTGGGACGGGCTTCTGCTGAAGCTGTTCCCGCCGCACCATCCCGGCCTCTACGACTACGGGCGCTGGGAGATAGAAGACCGGGATACCGGCAGGATCATAACCATCAGGGAAAGGATTTAGACATGAAGCTCACAGTCAACGGGAAAGAGGCCGTTTTCACCGATTACAACACCTGCGAGCAGTACGTTCTCGCCGAGCTTGAGGCGGCGCAGATCGAGAACGAGGAGCTTCGCAAAAGGATCGAGGAGCTTGAGCGCGAGAAGAGCGAGGCCGACGCCAAGAAGGCGGAAAGCCCCGACGGCGAGATCGAGCCGAGGCAGGTGCAGATCGTCAAGCTCAACGAGCCGTTCGAGACGGCCTATCTCACGGTGAAGGATGCCTACGACTTCAAGCACAGCGAGAACGGGCTTGGGCTTACGGCTGAGGAGGCGCGCGAGAAGGCCGCAAGCGAGGAGGGCCTGCGCGAAGTTGCCAGCATTCGCGTCGGTTGGAGCAGGAATGAGGCCATGAGCGTTGAGACGCGCATCTGGCCCTGCCAGCTCAGAACCGGAACACAGACGTTCGTAATGGACGTTTGGGACAACGGGCGCAACCTCTCAGAGGCGCGCGTGGCCAAGGACGCCGAGAAGGCGTGCACGGGTAAGTACTTCCCGGCGTACCGCGCGCAGGAGCTTGAGAGGTTCGGCCTCGACCTGCTCAAGAAGCGGCTCATCGAGTACGCCGACAAGCTGGACGCCGAGGCGAAGAAGGATGAGGAAAACGAGTGAGAAGGCTGCTTTTCGCAATCGCGATCGCTGCCGCCGTGAGCGTTTCGGCGGCCATCGTCTACGCGGTGCTGAGGGCGTTGAAGCTTCTCGCCCTCGGGCTTGCGTTCCTTTGCCTTCTGTCGCTCGTAGCTTGAAAGGAGACAAGATGAAAGACGTCAAGGCGGTGCAGGCGCGCATCCGCATCGAAGCCGCGCGCAAGCACCTCACCGAGGCCCTTGAGGCCGTCAGCGGGCCGGAGCCGGACTGGGCGAGGTGCGAGGCCTGCATGGACATGTCGAGCGACGTGCTCCCAACGGTCATCGAGGGTGAGCCGCGATGAGCCTGAGCAAGGACGACTGGAAGGCCGGGATGACCGAGGAGAGCAAGCCCATGGGCTGCATGGGGTGCATCTTCCTCGTGCTGGCGTGCTTGGCCCTCGATGGGCTGACGGTGTTCTTGGGCTACCAGATCGTGATGCTCGTCAGAGACATCATCGCCGGCTGAGTTGACAATGCGGGCGGGGCCGAGAGCTTTGCGGCTAGGCCCCGCCGGACGAAAGGATTCTATCATGGCAAGGTACTACGAGATAAACGAGGCTGAAGCGCGCATGGCGCACGAGGCCAACAGCATGCGCGAGTTCAAGTCCGGAAGCGAAACCGAGGGCTACCGCGCGCAGGTCGATGAGGCCTACCGCATGGCCGAGGAGCAGGCCGAGCGGTTCCCGGAGCTTGCGGAGAAGGCATACGCGCTAGCGGACAGGTTCGCCCGCAAGTACGCCGAGTGGCTGAACGAGGGCTACCGCATCGACGCGATGTGCCCCAGCATCCTCGTTTGCGGCGGCGGCAACTTCCCCGTGCGCAAGAAGGAGCGCCAGAACGCCCACCGAAGCTCGCACATGGAGCGCTACGAGAAGGTCATGGGCATCAAGCGCCGCATCGCGTCCATAGGAACCGGCGGCATCCAAGCGGGCGACCCGAACGCGCTTGAGAGGCTTGAGGCCAAGGCCAAGCGGCTCGAAGAGCGGCAGGACATGATGAAGCGCGCCAACGCCCACTACCGCAAGCACGGAACGCTTGAGGGCTTCGACGGCGTAGACCACGACGAGGCCGAGCGCGTCAGGCGCGACATGGAGCGCTTTGGCATGAGCCAGCCCTTCCCGTCGTGGCATCTGTCGAACAACCTCGCCACGATCAAGCGCACCCGCGCGCGCATCGCCGAGCTTCAGCGCGAGAAGGAGGCCGACACCGAAGACCGCGAGACCGAGGTCAACGGCGAGCCCTGTACCGTGGTCGAGAACGCCGACATCATGCGGCTTCAGCTCGTGTTCGGAGGAAAGCCGGAGGCCGACACCCGCGCCAAGCTCAAGGCCAACGGGTTCAGGTGGTCGCCGAAGAACGGCGCGTGGCAGCGACAGCTCACGGACAACGCCCGCCGGGCGCTCAAGGCTTTGGAGGCGTAGCCATGAACGACGCCAAGCCATGCCCGTTCTGCGGTCATCCGAGGTCGCGGCTCATGCACCGAACCCAGTACCGCCTGAACGCCGAAGGCCTCACAGCCGAGGTGTACGAGCCTGATGTGGGGTTCGGCCCGGAAGGCTACCACACCGTGCAGATGCTCGACTTCCGCCACGTGTTCTACCGCCGCTGCAACAAGTGCGGCGCTCGCTCCAAGCCGGTCAAGACCGACTGGCACGTTCGCACGCAGGAGGAGGCGGACGAGTTCTCGCCCTACAGCAGCGACAAGCTCTGGGGCTTCGAGCCTGAAAGCGAGTGGGCCAAGCCGTGGCGCAAGCAGGCTGACGATGCGTGGAACGGGAGGGCGATCTGATGGCAAAGGGCGAGAGCTGGGACGGGTGCCGGTTCCTCTACGTGTGCTGCGACTACGGCGTGTGCCAGAACCAGATGCTTGAGGAACTGGGCGAGACCTGCGACACGGCGAGGTGCGCCAACTGGATCAACGACCACCTCATCGACGCGCAGGACGAGGACGACGAGACTTGCCGGGAGTGCGTATGGAAGTGATGGAGATAGGAAGCGTCGCGATCTTCCGCGAGGTCGAGGCCAGCAAGGCGCAGGCGCTCAAGCCGCTTGAGGAGGCAGCCGAGGTGTTCGGCGCGTGGCAGGAGGTCTGCGACTGCTTCGATGATTGCGACTCGTGCGGGCATGCGACGTACCGGGGATGCGTCCTCATCGGCGATCTCGTTGACGAGTGCTGCGACGTCATCACGGCCACGTGCAACCTTCTCGCGGCGCTCGGCATCAACGACATCACCGAGGCCATGCGCTGCTGCGAGGAGCGCAACCGCAGGCGCGGAAGGCTTTAGGGAATCGCCGCCCTCTCACGCCGGGCGTAGACTCTGCGCGAGGGGGCGGTGAACCATGACCAACGAGGAGCGCACGAGAGGGCAGCTCGCCAAGCACGCCCAGAGGATGCGGCGCATAGGCTGCACCTTGGGCGAGATAGCGCGGGCACTTGAGATCACGGTCGGCGAGGCCAAGAGGCTGCTCAAGGAGTCCTACAGATGAGCCGCATGAGGAGCTACTGCCCGCACTGCGGGCGCATCGTGCCGGCGGGCCAGCGCTGCGCATGCAGGCCGCGACTCAAGCGCAAGCCGACACAAGGCGACAAGGCCAGAGCCAAGCGCGAGCCGTGGAGGCGCAACTACTCAAGCGCCGAGTACCAGTCCTCCAGGCAGCAGGCGATAGACCGAACCAAGGGCAGGTGCACCGACTGCGGCAGGGTGTGCGCATGGCACGACGGCAGGCGGTGGAGGACTGCGGGCATGGGAGGCGAGGTCGACCACATCGTGCCGCTGTGCAAGGGAGGCACGAACGACCCGGCCAACCTAGCCCTGCGCTGCAAGAGCTGCCACGGCCTGAAGGACGCCAAGCTCAGGCGCAAGACCCCCTAACCCCTTGAAAAATCCGAAACGCCTCCTCATACCCCGCGCGCACCTCCCAAACGCGTATCGCCACGAAATTGGAGGTTCGGGGGCTGAATAAGGGGTGCAACGCTAAGACGCCCAAAAACGCAACGCTAAATCTCACACCCGCGATAGCCTCCTTTCACCCTACGAAAGGAGGCTGTTTTGCGCCCAATGCCAGACCTAAAGATCGAGGAAACGCCCGTAAAAGCCCTCGTTCCGTACGCAAACAACGCGAAAATCCACACGAGGAAGCAGGTCGACCAGATAGCCGCCTCGATAAGCGAGTTCGGCAACTGCGACCCCATTGCCGTGTGGCACAACGAGAACGGAGAGCCTGAGATCGTTGAGGGCCACGGGAGAGTGCTCGCGCTGAAGCAGCTGGGCATCGAAACGGCCCCCGTCATCTCCCTTGACCACCTCACGGACGAGCAGCGGCGCGCCTACACGCACGTCCACAACCAGACGACGCTTTCAAGCGGCTTCGACTACGAGACCCTTACCGAGGACATGGACAACCTGAACGCCGACTGGGAGTCCTTCGGCTTCGATGAGTACCTGTACAAGGGCGCAAGCGTCGATGCAATCGAAGACCTCATGACGGAGGACTTCGCGACCAACGCCACAAAGGGGAACGGCGACACGTTCTCGTTCTCGCTCGTGTTTCCCATCGACGTGAAAGACAGCGTTGAGGCCTACGTGAAGGCAATCGGGCGCGACGAGCTTTCCGCCCGGATCATCAAGGAGGCGGTGGAATGGGAGTAGAGTGCGGTTCTCAGGCCGTCTTGTGCGAGTACCCCATCAGACTCGACACGTATTCCGGCTGTTCCCATGGTTGCAAGTACTGCTTCGCCCGCACAAAGGTGGACATCGAGAAGGTTACGATGAAGAACTGCGCGAAGCAGCTCAGGAGCTTCATCGAGGGAAAGCGCACGGCGGTCACCAAGTGGTGCGACTGGAAGATACCGCTGCACTGGGGCGGTCTTTCCGATCCTTTCCAACCCATCGAGCGCAAGGCCGGGGCCTCACTTGAATGCCTCAAGGTGTTCGCAGAGACCGGCTACCCGGTCATCATATCGACCAAGGGCAAGCTCATAACCGAGGAGCCGTACATCTCGCTCCTTCGCAAGTGCAACGCCGTCGTTCAAATCTCGATGGTCTGCTCCTCATACGACAAGATGGAGCCGGGCGCGCCAACGTTCGAGGAGCGGCTTTCGATGGTCTCGAAGCTTGCGGGGAACTGCCGCCGCGTGATCGTGAGGGCGCAACCGTACATCACCGGAGTAAAGCGCGAGTTCCTTGCGAACATACCACGCTTCGCCGAGGCCGGTGCCTACGGCGTTACCGTCGAGGGGATGAAGTTCAAGCGCGGCAAGAAAGGACTCGTGAAGGTTCGCGGTGACTTCTGCTACCCGGAGGACTTGCTTGAGGCCCACTATGCGCTCATTCGCGACGCTTGCCATGACAACGGCCTAGCCTTCTTCTGCGCCGAGAACCGCCTTCGACCCATGGGGGACAGCACCGCATGCTGCGGCTGCGGCGATCTTCCCGGCTTCAGGGGGAACAGCTTCAACGCGGTCTCGATGCTCAACGGAATAGAGTGCAGACCGACCGAGCGAATGCGCGAGGTTGGGACAGCGCACTGCTTCAAGGCGATTCACCAGTCTCCCGGCTCTACCTCGATGCTCGCAAAGGAGTCCTTCGCCTCTCAGATGGTCAAAGAGGCCGCCGTTTACGAACGCGACACGCGCTACCACACCGAGGAGGAGACCCTTGCCTTCACCCGCTGGCTCAAGTCAACCGGGATAAGGGCCAAGGAGGTCAACGAGCTTACCGGAACCCAGATGGCATCGCACTACCTGTGCACGACGCCGGGAGGACAGACGGCGGTTCCAACTGAAGAGCACTTCGCGAAACTGAGGCGAAGCCCGAAGCTGCGCAACGTACCCGATTACATCCTCCGAATCGTGTACGGGGGGGGGTTCCGCAGATACCGCTAGGTTCCTTGCCGCGCGGTTCGGAATAGCGGGACATAGCAATGATTAAGCGGTGCGAGATATGCGGGCGGGAGTTCAAGGCCCAGCGAAGCACGGCGCGGTACTGCTCCGCCACGTGCCGCTCGCGCGCGGCCAGAGGCTACGCCTACACCGGCGAGCTTCAGGCTCCCGCCCCGTCCGCATCCATGACCGATGACGAGGTGCTTGAGGTCTTGCAGCGCGCCCACGTGGCGGCGAGCGACCTTTCACGCGCCTCCATGCTCACGTCATCGCCCCTGTGCCTGAAGCTGCGCAGAGTTGCAAAGAAGATAGAGGACGCACTGAGGGGTGAGGGCCTGTGAAGGGCGCTAAGCCGAAGCACAACGCCATACGCCGGGGCCTCTCGGACTCCTACGGACTCGCCATCCGCGAAGGTTCCTCGGGCGTGCTCATGCCGCAGGACATAGCCGAAGACCCCGTGCAGAGCGAGATATGGGCGTGGCTCGCGCCCCCGGTGAACAGCTTCACCGATCAGGACATCCCGACGCTTCGGCTCCTAACCTACTGGCACGCCGTGGCGCGTCAGGCCGAGCAGGCAATCCACTCCGAGGACGGCAAGATAGCCATCTTCGACAAGATAGGCGTCAAGCCCTTCAAGAACGCCGACGGGCGCGAGATTCCCTTGGTGCGCAAGAACCCGGCGCTCACAATCCTCAAGGAGGCGAGCGCCGAGATTCGCGCGCTGTCCGACATGCTGGGTCTCTCGCCCTTGGCGAGATCGCGCATCGGCCTCATGGACGCGACCGCGACCAAGACGGCGGCGGACACCGCAGCCATGTTCAAGAGCATCGACGCGGCATACGAGCTGCCGGAATCAGAGGTGGTGATAGAGGATGCGGAGGACTGAGACCACGTACTCGCGCGAGGGCCTAATCATGGCGCGCGACTACGAGAAGTGCCTCTCATCCATGTGCCACCACGTCTCCAACGACAGCTACTACGGCAAGCCCTTCCTGCTCGAACCCTTCCAGCGCGAGAACATCTGGAAGCCGATATTCGCAACGGGGAGCATGGAGGGCGGAAGGTTCAAGCGCCGCTTCCGCCGCGTGATCATCGGCCTGCCTTCCGGCTACGGCAAGACCGAGCTTGCCGCAGCGACCGTTCTCACCGTCGCAACGATGGAGGTCATCCACAACGGGCAGTACGGCGTGGTTGCAAGCTCTAAGGATCAGGTGCGCAACATCTTCGAGAAGATCGCCACCATGATAAAGCTCAACGACACGTGGAAAGAACAGTGGGACATCGGCAAGGACGTGATAACCCACAACGAGACCGGCGCGAAGATCATGGTGCTGCCCAACAAGCCGGACGCCTTGGAATCTTGGCACTTCAACGTGCTCATCTTTGACGAGCTGCACGTCTACAAGGACAGCAAGGTTTGGGACGCCGGCCTGAAGGGCCAAAAGGTGCTCTGGAACCCGCTCTCAATCGGCATCACCACCGCAGCCGACGCGCGCGAGGGCTTCCTGTGGGAGACCTTGCAGAAGGCCGACGACGACCCCGGCATGTACCTCTACTGGCTTGGTCTCGATGACGGCGCGGACATCGACAAGCGCGAGAGCTGGGAACCGCTCATGTGCGCCTCTTGGGTCACGTGGGAGAGCATCCAAGACCAGCGCGGCATGGCCACGTCCAAGAGGTCGTTCGAGCGCTACACCGCCAACCGCTTCCCGTCCGACAGGGACGCGTACTCGTGCTTCACCACGGCGCAGCTCGACCGATGCGAGCGAGGGCCGAACAGGCTCGACTTCGACAGCCCGTTCACCATCGGCATCGACGGCGCTACGGCTGGCGACTCCTATGCGATCGTTGCCTATCAGGAGCGCAAGAACAAGCGCGGAACCATGGTCGGCTACACGAAAAGCTGGATATTCGACACGCCGGACGAGGACACCGGGCACTACCCGCTCAACCAGATCATGGAGCTGATAGCCGGGGTGTGCCAAGAGCACTACCCGGAGGTCGTCGGCATCGACCCGAACCGCATGATCGTGATGAGCAGCCAGCTCAACGACGTTTACGGCATCGAGACCGTGTCCTTCGCCCAGAACAACGCCACCATGTGCCAAGCGACCTCGATCGTGATGAACCTCGTGAAGGACAGGCGGCTCAAGCTCAAGGGCGAGAGGAAGCTTCGGCAGCACTTGGAGAACACCGTGGAGGAGGAGCGCGAGCCATACGGCACGCGCTTCGGCAAGGACTCTCGCAAATCCAAGATAGACGGCGCTATCGCCTTGGCTATAGCCGCGCTCGCCTACAACAAGCTCGTGTCGGGAAGCGAGGACGCCCCGGAAATCTACTAATCTCACGCCGCCCGTACCATGCCGCCAGAAGAAAGGGGCAGCATGGGACGTTTCTACGACATGTTCTACAAGCGCGGCGAGGAGCCGGAGCTTTCAGACGTGGTGCGCGTCAACCTTCCGCCGGGGTTCGCTCCCACACCGGCTGGATACGGCGCGCTCATGTCAATCGACTACGCCGCGTGCGAGCAGACCAAGGCGCGCTCAATGGCGTCTCTTCCGTTCAGCGTGGTCAACCACAGGCGCAGCGGATCGGAGCGCCTGACCAACCATCCGCTCGCGAAGCTCCTCAACGGCATGGCCAACGAGGAGATGACCGCCCCGGCGCTCATGGCGTGGACGGTGCTGCGCCGTGACACGTTCGGCAACGCCTACTGGTTCATCGAGTGGAACCGTGGGCGCATCGAGGCCATCTGGCCCATCACCGCGACGGTGACGCACAACTACGACCGCAACGCGCCGAAGGGCTACCGCACCACCTACACCGTGGCTCCGGGCGATGACCACGTGCCCGCCGGGACGTACTTCAACCACGAGGTGGTCAACATCTGCACCCACGTGACCAAGGACGGCATAAAGGGCAAGTCCTTAGCCAAGCTCGCCGCCGAGGAGATCGGGCTGAGCCTAGATCTCGAGCGCTTCTACCGCTCCATGCTCCGGAACGGGAACCACCACCTAGGCCACGTCGAGCTGCCCTCAGGCAACGTCATCAACGACGAGAAGAAGCTCAACGCGCTCCGCACGGCAATCGACATGAAGAGCGGCATCACCGAGGCGGGGCGCGCGCCCATCTTCGGCTACGGGGCTAAGTGGGTCGCCGACCAGCAGACCATGAAGGACGCGTCGGTTATCGAGCAGCAGAAGTGGGTGCTGCATCAGGTGTGCCGCGCCTGCAACGTGCCTCCTTGGAAGGTCTACGACGGAGACCAGACCACCTACGCCGGCGGGCAGCAGTCCAACATCGACTACGTGACTGACACCATCGTGCCCGACGTGCGGTGCATCGAGATCGCGTTGCAGCCGGTTCTCGCGTCCTGCGGGCTTCCGAACGCGCAGGCCAAGTTCCGCGTTCAGGGCCTCATGCGCGGCGACGACGCCACCCGCACCCAGTACTACCGCGAGATGGGCTATCTGGGCGCGATCACGCGCGAGGACGTTCGCGACCTTGAGGACTTCGACCCGCTTGAGGGCATCGACCTTCCGCTGTTCCCGCTGAACTACGGAACCGTCAACCCTGATGGAACCGTGAACGTTTTCAACTCGTCCAACGCAGAGAAGCCGAAGGAACCCGGAGACGGGAGCCAGACGGGAGTAGGAGGAACGAATGTTTCAAATCAAGAATGACGCCCTGCGCGCGACGGTGTACCTCTACGGCACCATCGGGAGCGACTTCTGGGACATGGATTCGAGCAACACGGCCAAGAACTTCGCCGCGACGCTTGACGAGCTGAGTCCCAAGCCGCTCGACATCCGCATCGACAGCTGCGGCGGCGACGTGTACGAGGGCTTCGGCATCGCCTCGGCCATCCAGCGCTACGAGGGCGAGACCACCGCATACGTTGACGGCATCGCGGCCTCGGCGGCCTCCTACATCGCCGTCATGGCGGACAAGGTCATCATGAGCGACTTCGCGCAGCTGATGATTCATGACGCATGGACCTACACGAGCGGCAACGCGGCAGAGCTTCTTGTGGCCGCAGAGCGCCTTGAGGCCGTGGACGGAACCATTGCGGGCATCATCGCCGCACGCTCCGGCATGGACGTTGAGGACGTGCGTTCCGCCATGGACGCCGAGACGTGGTACGACGCGCAGGCCGCAGTTGACGCGGGCCTCGCGGACGAGATCATCCAGACCGAGCAGCGCGTGGCTGCCTGCATCGACCCGGCCATGCTGGCCCGCTACAAGCATGCCCCGAAGGCGGCAATCGATGCGCTTTCCATCCCCAAGCCCGCCGAGCCGGAGGACGATCCGGGCAAATCTCACGCCGCAAATACCATGCAGCAAAACGAGGGGTGCCACCTCCTCGTGTTGGGAAACAGGGTCTACCGGACAAAGGAGTAGAACATGGCAATCCTCAATTCCAAGCAGCTCTGGGCGGAGCGCAACCGCCTCGCCGAGGAGCAGCGCCGCGCCGTGGATGACAAGGACGAGAGCAAGGCGCTTGTCATTCAGGGCCAGATCGAGCAGCTGGACATCACCATCGGCCACGTCATCGAGGAGGAGGACGCGCTCCGCAACGCGCCCAAGCCCAAGCCGCACAACGAGTCCTTCGGCGTGCGCATCCTCGGTGTCCGCGACGAGTTCCACGGCCTTCAGGTCGGCTTCAAGAACTCCGCCGAGGTCGGCCCGCGCAACGCCGCCAGCGTCGTGACCGTGGGCGCTCCCACCGAGATCGAGCTTGAGCTTCCCGCGAAGCTCCCCGGCGTGTTCCAGAACTTCGCGAGCACCCTGATCGAGACGCCCGCCGCAGGCTCCGTCACCTACAAGCAGCGCGACAAGGCAAGCGAGTCCGGCGCTCCCGCGACGTGGGGCGGCGTGACCGAGGGCGCGAGCGCCACCAAGGCTCAGGTGCTCTACGCGTGGAAGGACGCCGTGGCCAACAAGGAGACCATAGCTGGCTACGTGCCCATCTCCAAGGACACCCTGATGGACTACGACGAGCTTCTTGACATCATCGAGCACGACCTGCTGCTCGACCTTGACGAGATCACCAACGGCAAGTATTGGAACGGCTCCGACTCCACGCACATCGTGGGCATCACCAACGTCACGGGCATCCAGACCTTCACCGAGGCGATGGGCGGCATGTACTTCGACGCGATCCGCATGATGCGCACCAAGGTCATGCGCAACGCGCGCCGAATCCCCACCCACGTTGCCGTCAGCCCCGAGGTGCGCGAGGCCATCGACCTCTACAAGACCGAGACCGGCCTGTACCAGACCCTCGGCTCCGACGTGTACTGGGGCATGCAGGTGGTAGAGGACGCGAGCTGCCCCGGCATCCTCGTGTACGACAGCTTCGCCGCCCGCCGTCGCGCCATCCACGGCGGCACCACGGTGGAGATCGGCTACTACAACGACCAGTTCATCAAGAACGAGCTTTCCATCCTCGGCGAGCACACCAAGGCGCTTCAGGTGCGCTACCCGGACGCCTTCTGCCTCGCCACCCAGACCGACCTCGACAAGGCTCCCGCCGCTGCTGGCGTGGGCGCGTAAGGAGGAGCCATGTTCACCAGCAAGAAGCGCGTCATCCGAAACGGTTTCCTCGTTGCCTTCGAGGGCGAGGTCATGTCCGACGAAGAGGCCGCCAAGCGCGGACTTCTCGATCCCGAGCCCGATGAGAAGCCCAAGCCCAAGACCACCCGCCGCAAGGCCAAGCCCAAGGCCGTCGAGGCCGAGGAAGACGAGGAGTACGACGAGGACGAGGAGGCGTGATGCTCGTAGCGCCGGACTCGACAACCCGCGTCGCGGCCTCCGAGACCGCCGTTTTGCAGCTTGAGGCAGACGCCGCAATCGACTCCGCGACCCTGCGCCCCCGCTTCGGCGGGGAGCAGGGTCTTCCCGTTGAGGGCAACGCCGTGACGCTTCCCGTGCTCAAGGCACCGGACACGGCGCGCATCGACTGGAAGGCGGGCGGCGAGACGCTGTTCACCACGTACATCGAGGTGGTGTCGCGCCACTACTTCAGACTCGACGCGCTCAAGGGCTACGGCGACGGTCAGGACGACTTCGACCAGCTGCCCGAGGAGCAGCTGTTTCAAGCCCGATAGGCCGCTACCGAGGTCTTCGAGCGCAACGCCCGCCGCTCCTTCGTGGCACGGATCGGGCGCACCAAGGACTACGGGCGCGAGCGGTGCGTGACCCTCGAACACGGCGACGTGCGGGAGCTGCTCACCGAGGGCTACGAGCTTGCGAGCGACTGCCAAGCGGTGCCCGTGGCGTGCTTCCCGCGCCCGTGCTGGGTCGAGTACGTCTACGGCTACGAGGAGCTTCCGGCTCAGGTGTCCCGCGCGGTCTTGGAGCTTGCGGCCTACATGCTGCGACCGTCCAACCGCCCCATCGGGGCCACGGGCGAGAGCACCGACGCCGGGTTCATCCGCTTCACGACCGCAGGGCAGGACGGCGCTACCGACATCCCGGAGGTAAACGCGGCAATCGAGCAGTTCGGACGGGGGGCGAACCTCGTATGGTGACGTTCAAGGAGGCGCGCGACGAGCTGTACCGGCGCATGGCCAAGGTAGCCGAGGGCTTCGCCGACCTCTACCCCGGCGTGCAGGCACCGAAGGTCTACGACGGGTTCCCGACCAGCGAGCCGCCGTTCTACATCGCGGTCGATTCCATCGTTGACACCGCGACCATGGGCGGGAGCGCCGTTCCCGATGCCGGTCAGCTCGACTTCACCGTTCACGTGATGTGCTTCGCGCGGCACTCCGACCAAGCGACGGCATCAGCCACGCTGCTCGCCTACGTTGACGCGGTCTTCAACGCGGTCATGGCAGACCAGCGCCTCCGCATGACCGTGGACAACTCGTTCCCGTCCATCGAGGCCGCCGGGGTTTCCGGCGACAGCTCCAAGTACCACATGGCCGCTGCATCCGTGGGCGTGCAGTGCTCCATTTTCGCCAAGTGCCCGCAGAAGTTCAGGGAGGTAGTGCAGTGATCGCCACCAAGGATGTAGCGGTGTTCTTCAACGGGCACCCGTATCGGTTCAAGAAGGGCGCGCAGGTGAAAGCGCCCGATGCGCTCGTGAGGGCGCTCAAGGAGCAGGGGGCGGTTCGCGCCGCCGCACGGAAGAAGGAGACCAACGATGATTAACGTTTCCATCGGCATGCTGGGCGTGTCGCTTCAGGACGGAGACACCCCGGCCACCCAGCCCACCATCAAGCACGGCCTGACGGGCGGCGGCCTCGTCAACCCCGAGCGCACCATCGAGCAGAAGGCCGTGGCGTGCGGCCTGCGCGCCAACGCCGCCAACGGTGCCTACGTCTCCGAGGTCAACATGGGCGTCGACTTCGAGACGCTCGCTTACGCGGACTCGCTCGCGCTCTACTGCCTCGCCGCAATGGGCAACATCGTCTCAACGCCCGTTGAAGGGAATTCCGGCTACCACAAGCACGTCATCACGCTCGGCTCGGTGCTGCCGCTCCTGACCTTCTGGGGCCAGATCGGAGACACCGCACAGCAGACCGTGCACAAGGTGGACGGCTGCAAGATCGACACGCTTGGCCTCACCTTCGAGGGCAACGCCCCGCTCGACATCAGCGTTACCGCAGCGGGCGTCGACGCGACGCTCTTCCAGTCTTGGGGCGACGTGGTCAACCCCTCGTGCTTCGACGGCTACTTCGTGCCCACCGGCGGCGACTTCAAGATCGACACCGCGAGCCAGACCCCCGTTGACGTGACCGTGACGCAGGGCAGCTTCGAGATGTCCAACAGCCTTGAGGCGAAGCGCGCGGCGGGGCAGGTCGTGCCCACCATCCTCGCCGAGGGCAAGCTGACCACCTCCGTGAACATGACCGTCGTTCCGGAGGACTTCGCGCTCATGCGCAAGTGCCTCACCGGCGCTTCCGACGGCACCAAGGTCTCCTCCAAGATCGTGTACGGCTCCGCGCTGTGGAAGTTCACCCACTCCGCCGACGCCAACTGCACGCTCGAAGTCGCGTTCACCAACGTGCCGTGGAACTTCGAGATGCCGGAGGTCGACCCCGAGGGCAACGCCGCAGAGGTCGAGTTCAGCGCCGATGACATCGGCATCGACTCCGCCGACGGCACCCCCGTCACCGTGACCATCGTCAACAAGACAGAGAGCTACATCACCGAGTAAGGAGCAGCGATGAAATACGCCTTCGTGTTCACCAAGCCGGAGGACGGCACCAGCTTCGAGATCGAGGGCGGCCGCTCCGCCCTCTGGGAGGCGCAGGAGAAGGCCGCAGGCTGGCCGGATCGCGTCACCAACCAGAACCGCCTCGACTTCGCGTGGGCCTACGTCGCGGCGGCTCGCGCCGGGAAGCTCAAGGAGCTTGGCCTTGACGGCATGGAGTTCGATGAGGCCGTCGAGGCCCTTGCGGACACCTACGACGTGCTCATCAAGGACAACAAGCCCGACGCCCCTTTAGCGGACGCGCGCCCCGAATAGCCGCGCTGAGCCTGAGAACGGGGTGCTCGCCGTATGACCTAGCGAGGCTGTGCGACGAGTACCCCGCTGTTTTCGATGAGTACGTGGACATGTTCTACGACGCTCAGGAGGAGCGGGGGCGCAAGGCCGACATGGAGGCGCGAAGGGCGAGGGTAAACAGGATCTTCAATCGCGGGAGGAAATGATGGCGTTCACTCACGGCGGCGGCGTCCGCATCGAGGCCAAGGGGCTTCAGGAGACCATCAAGGCCCTGCGCTCGATCAACAAGGAGCTTCCCCGCGAGTTCAAGAAGGGCCTGAAGCAGGACGCCAAGCCCATCCTCACCGACGCGCGAAACAACGCCCAGTCAATCGCCAGAACCGGCTACTACGCATCCAGCATGGCCATGCGCGCCATCGCAAACGGAATACGCATCCAGAGCACCGACCCCGGCGCGGGAACCATCGAGTTCGCCAACGCCGGGGCCGTCTATCTCTCGGGCAGGCGCAGGGGCCTACCCGTCGGCGTGCCGCAGGGCAACCCTCCGCGCGCGCTGGTCAAGGCAGTCCTTGAGAACGAGGACGCCGTGGTTGACGCGGTTGAGACCCGAATCGAGCAGACCATAAGGAAGTACCTCAATGGGTAAGGCAAGCATCTCCATAGCCATATCCGGCTCCTACAACGCCTCTGCGGTCGAGAGGGCCGAGAAGTCCCTTGACCGCCTCGCGGTGAAGACCGCTGCGGCGGAAGGCTCCATGTCCAAGAGCTGGGTCGAGGCAGGTTCCAAGGCGGCGGAGGCGGGCGGGCGCATCTACAGCGCCGGTCAGCAGGTCGCCGACGCGGGGGACGCCATGACCGCAGGTGTGACCGTGCCGCTCGCCGCGATCGGGGCGGCATCCGCCAAGACCGCAATCGACTTCGAGAGCAGTATGAGCCGAGTCGAGGGCGCGCTGAACGACCCCAAGGCGAACATGGAGGAGCTGCGGCAGCTCGCCTTGGACATGGGCGCAGACACCGTCTTCAGCGCATCCGAGGCCGGTGCCGCCATGGAGGAGCTTGCCAAGGGCGGACTCACCGCAGCCGACATCAAGGGCGGCGCGCTCAAGACCACCATGGACTTGGCTGCGGCTGGCAGCATGGAGCTTGCGGAGGCTGCCAACGTGACCGTTCGGGCCATGGGGGCCTTCGGGCTGTCCGCAGACCAGACCGGCGAGGCGGCCAACGCCCTCGCGGGTGCCGCAGCCGCATCGTCTGCGGACGTTGCAGACCTCACGCAGGGCCTCTCACAGGTGTCCGCACAGGCGAACAGCGCAGGGTGGTCGATTCAGGACACCACCGCCGTTCTGGGCGCGTTCGCGGACGCCGGAATCAAGGGCAGCGACGCCGGAACCTCGCTCAAGACGATGCTTCAGCGCCTCTCCGCCCCTACGGACGCGGCAGCCGCGCAGATCGAGGCGCTCGGCATCAACACGCGCGACTCCAATGGCAACATGCTCGACGCCGCCAGCATCGCCGGGGAGCTTCAGGCCAAGCTGGGCGGCCTCGACGCCGCCACGCGCGACGCCGCCATCCAGACCATATTCGGCGCAGACGCATCCCGCGCTGCCTTGGTGATGATGAACCAAGGCACCGAGGGCATACAGCGCTACACCGCCGCGACGAACGACCAGACGGCGGCCCAGCGCCTCGCGGACTCGCAGATGGGAGAGACCGAGCGCAGCATCGAGAACATGAACGGCGCGATAGAGACCGCCTCCATCCAAGTCGGAAGCGCCCTAGCACCGGCAGTGACCAACGCGGCCGAGGCTGTTGGAGACGCTGCCGACGCCTTCAGCAAGATGGACGAGGGCACGCAGCAGACCGTCATCGGCTTCGGCCTCGTGGCCGCTGCGGCAGGCCCCGTGCTCTCCGTCACCGGGCGCATAACCAAGGGCGTAGGATCAGTTATCACAGCCTTCGGCAAGGCCAAGCAGGACATCGCGACCTACGCCGACGCGCTCACGACGACCAACGTCGCGTCGCTCAAGGCGTATCAGGGCAACGAGAAGCTGGCGAAGGCGCTTGAGAAGAACCCGGCGGCCAAGGCGGCGGGCGGCGTGCAGAAGTACATCGACGCCGTTACGGATTCAATCGTAAAGACACGCGACTATGAGAAGGCTGTTGGAAAGCTCACAGCGGAGCAGCAGAAGGGTTCCAAGGCAAACGCTGACACAGTAGAAGCCCTTCAAAACGTGGTGAATGCCCGCAAGAAAGACATGGATGCCGCCAAGGGAACCGTCGAGGGTTACAAGGCCTCGGCCACGGCGGCGCAGGCGAGCACCACAGCCGTTACCGCCCAGAGCGTGGCAATGAAGGCGGCATCCGTAGCGGCAACCGGCCTCAAGCTCGCGCTCGCGACCATCGCCCCGCTCGCGATCATCGCGGGAATCACCGCCTTGGTCGGCGTCTTCCAAGAGGCCAAGGAGCACGAGGACAACCTGAAGGCCGCGACGGAGGGCCTTACCGCAGCGACCGAGAAGGGCGTGAGCGCATCGAACGCCGGTGCCGACGCCTTGGAGGGCTACGGATCGTCGGCGGGTGCCGCCAAGGTCGACATTGACGAGATGCTTGAGTCCCAAGCCCAGCTCGCCCAGACGATCAGCGACACCAACACGAGCGCCTCTGCGCAGATGGCGCAGCTTCAGCAGGCATACTCCACCATCCAGCAGTACGCCAACCACACCGACCTCGCCAACGACGCGCAGGCGCGGCTCCGCACCGCCGTCGATACGGTGAACGACCTGTGCGGCACGCAGATTCAGGTGACCGACGCCGCCAACGGAAAGCTGGCGGACGAGAACGGTGCGATTCAGGACGTTACGGCATCGCTCGGCAGCTACATCGACCAGAAGATGCAGCAGATTCAGGTGGACGCGCAGCAGCAGAACCTCTCGGCCCTCTACCAGCAGCAGGCCGAGGACATCACCGCGCTCACGCAGGCCCAGCAGGCCTACAACGAGAAGCAGCAGGCGCGCGATCAGTTCATCAAGAACTACATCGACATGTGCGGGCCTTGCGTCACCAACGCCCAGCAGATGGCCGAGGCGGCGTGGGAGGCCGAGCTTGCCAACTCCGACGAGGCCAAGGCGGTGAACGACGCTCAGGCGGCGCTCGACGCTTGCAACACCTCCATCAACAACGTCTCGTCGTCCATGACGGCGCAGGCCGCGATAGCCGAGGGCAACGCGCTCAGCATGCAAAACCTCGTTCTGTCAAGCTCCACCGTCTCCACGGCCATGAACGCCGTGGGCGGTGACATCAACGACTTCGCCACCGACCTGAGCAACGCGGGCGTGTCCGTCGAGTCCTTCCGCAGCCTCAACGACCAGCAGCTCACGCAGCTTGTGGCATCTTGGGACGGCACCTCGCAGAGCATCATCACGACGCTCGACAGCATGGGCATCGAGATGGGCGACGCGGGCCTCAACGCGGCCACGGCGCTCGCCAACGGCATGCAGAGCGGGACGGTCAACGTTGACACCGCCACGAGCATCCTGAAGGCCGCCGCAACGGGGGACTGGTCTAGCGTCTCGTCGCAGATGAACAGCGCGGGCATCAGCCTCCCGCAGAGCGTGGCGGACGGCATCAACGCCAACAGCTTCACGGCATCCGGCGCGACCAACACCATGCTCTCCATGATCGCGCTTCAGCTCACGGGCGGTGACGTTCCGGCGGCTGCCCAGCTGCTCGGCCACGACATCGACCAAGGCCTCGCAAACGGCATCGCAAACGGGACGCTATCCGAGGAGCAGGCGGCGCTCCTTGGCGAGGACGTTATCAGCAAGGCCAAGGACACGCTGGAATCGCACTCGCCGTCTCAGGCGTTCTACCGCATCGGCTCGGACGTTGACGCGGGCCTCTCCAACGGCATCAGCGGCAACACGTCCGGCCCGCTCAGCTCGATCGCGCAGCTCGGCCAGCAGCTCATCGACCGCATCAGCGGGCTTCCGGGCGACGCTCAGAGCACGGGCAGCAGGGCCTCAAGCGGCCTATCGTCCGGCCTCGCGGCGGGCGTCGGCTCCGTTGCCTCAAGCGCTCGAAGCCTCGCAAGCAGCGCCGCGTCCGGGGTATCCGGCACGCCCTCAGACCTTTCGAGCAAGGGCCGCAGCGCTTCCAGCAACTTCGCCAGCGGAATCGGCTCCGGCGTCGGCTCCACCCGCAGCAACGCGCAGAGCCTCGCCAGCGCCGCGAGCAACATGCAGAACGCCGGAAACTCCTACGGGTGGGGCAGCCACCTCGCCAGCAACTTCGCCAGCGGCATCCGCGCGGGCATCACATGGGTTTCCAACGCCGCGTGGAGCGTCGTGCAGGCGGCCAAGAACGCCATGGGCTTCTCCGTGCCGAAGGAAGGCCCGTGGGCAGGTTCCGAGAAGGGCGGCGAGACCTCCGGCCTGCACCTCGCGCAGAACTTCGCAAGCGGCATGCTCAAGGGCGAGGGAACCGTCTCCGACGCTGCCCGTAGGCTCGCGAGCGCCTCCTACTTCGAGGCCAACGGCGGCGGCCTATCCTCCGGCGTGCGCACGGTGGGCTACGGAATGGGCGCTTCATCCGGATCGTACGACGACGCGCAGCTACGCGCCATGCTGGGCGAGATGGTGAATCTTCTGCGGGAGATAGCATCCAAGGACACCAACGCCTACATCGGCGTGGACGCGGTGTCCACCGCGCTCGCGCAGAACTCCAAGATCACGGCACGCGGAAGGGGGTACGCCGTATGAGCTTCGACCAGAGGATAGCCTTCGACGGGCACGACCTCTCGCCCTACATGCTGGTGACCGACGTGAAGCGGCAGGTGGCCCCCAAGCGGCGCATAACGCAGACGCAGGTTCCCGGCATGGACGGCGCGCTCGTGTCCTCCGTCGAGCTTGACGCAATCGAGATCACGGTGAGCGGGTGCATCACCCGCCGCCTCATGCGCGACGTTGCGGACGCGCGCAAGGCCCTCGCGACGTGCCTGAGCGCCAAGGAGCCCGCGCCGCTGGTTCTCCCCGACGACCCGACCACCTACCTCATGGCGCTGTACGAGGGCGGTGCCGAGCCGAGCAAGCTCGCCTACGTTCCCGACGTTGACCTCGTGTTCCTCTGCGCCGACCCCGTGAGCTACGGCCAGCACAGGAGCTTGAGCGTGAGCGGCACGAAGCGCCTGCGCGTGGGCGGCAACTACCCCGCGCGCCCGGTCGTCACGGTCAAGCCGCCGAGGGGCAGCCAGTGGCAGATAACCAACGTTGACACCGGTGAGTACGTGCGCGTGCTCGCGAGCTTCACCGGCTCGCAGACCGTCGTGCTCGACATGGGCCTTGAGCGCTGCACGATCAACGGCACCGACCACGCCGTAGACATAACGAGCGACTTCTTCGGCATCGAGGGCGACGTGTCGCTCATGGTGTCGGGCAGCACCGCCACCGTCGAGTGGGACGAGAGGTGGCTGTGATGCGCGTAGACGTTTACAGCAGGCATGACGCCTACGTTGGCACCATCGGCGCGCGGCAGCTCCTCGGCTTCGTGTGGACTGACTGCCTCAACGGCGAGGACACCGTTGACATCACAACGACCTTCCCGCTCAAGGAGGGCTATCGCCTCGTGTGGCAAGACCTGAACGGCGTGCCGCACGAGCACGTATGCCAAGACCCGAAGGGCGCGAGCGCGGCGGGCCTTCCCATCTACAGCGACACGGCGATCAACTCCATCTGCGAGCTTTTCGGCGACTACATCGAGGACAAGAGGCCCTACGGCTACAGCTTCCAGCGCGCGCTTGAGGTGTGCCTTGAGCCTACCCGCTGGGAGGTCGGGACGGTTGACCAGCCGGGCACCGTCTCAAGCGGCCTCACGTTCTACCACACGGACTGCCGCACGGCGTTGAACGACATCCTTGCGTGCGGCGGCGAGCTTGAGACCTCCGTCACCGTCGGGGCCGACGGCGTTACCGCCCGCCGCGTCTCCATCCTCAAGCACCGTGGCGAGGCGAACGGCCATCGCCGGTTCTCCTACGGCAAGGACATCAACAGCATCAAGCGCACCGAGCACTGGGGCGCTATAACCGCGTGCTACGGCTACGGAAAGGGCGTCGAGACCGACACTGGCGGCTACGGGCGCAAGCTCACGTTCGGCGACATCAACGGCGGCCTCGACTACGTTGCAGACCAGACGGCGCTCGAAACATACGGTCGCCCCGACGGCAAGGGCGGCTTCGCCCACATCTTCGGCAAGTACGAGAACTCAAGCTGCGAGGACGCGGGACAGCTCAAGAGCGAGACGCAGGCATACCTTGACGAGCACAAGATACCGGGAGTGACCTACGAGGTGGACGTGGTTGACCTCGTGGCCATGGGCCGGACGTGGGAGGGCGTCGGCGTCGGCGATGACAGCCAGCTTGTTGACGGCAGCTTCGAGCCGACCCTGCGCTGTCAGGGCCGCGTGACAAAGCAGGTCATCGACATGCTAGGCAAGACCCGCAAGGTCACGCTCGGCAACGTGACTGAGAGCATCGCGGACATCTTGCAGCAGCAACAGCAGCAGATCGCAAACCTTCAGAACCAGTCCGGCAGCTGGGACGCGGTTGCCAGTACCACGCCCGCGTTCCTCCAACAGCTCATCGACTCGCTGAACGAGCAGTTCAACGTGAACGGCATGAGCTACATGCACCTCAGCTACCA
Source organism: Collinsella sp. (assembly GCA_019414205.1). Classification (GTDB taxonomy): domain Bacteria; phylum Actinomycetota; class Coriobacteriia; order Coriobacteriales; family Coriobacteriaceae; genus Collinsella. Next base: position 82,222 of record DXML01000009.1, read on the forward strand.
GAACGGCTTCATCTTCTCAAGCGTGCCGCTTGACGAGGACGGGCGGCCCACGGCCACGGGCGGCACGGCCATGCAGCTGTGCTCCCTCGGCTTCCGCATCGCGAGCGGCACCAAGGCCGACGGCTCCTATGACTGGCGCACCTTCGGCACGGGCGCGGGCTTCGTGGCGGACTGGATCACCACGGGCACGCTTCTCGCCAACCTCATCAAGGCGGGCCGCCTGCTTGTCGGAGACCCCAACGACCCCGTTTTCATGGCCGACTTCGACTCCGGTGAGGTGGTCATATCCGCAACGGCGTCGGTCGGCAACGCGACCGCCGGTGAGATGGTGGTCTCGACTGACGTTCAGTACGGCCTTTCCGACAGCGCATCGACCCAGCCCACGAGCTGGACGACAACGGCCCTCTGGCAGCAGGGCAAGCACATGTGGACACGCATGAAGATGACTCTCGCCGACGGCTCTGTGCAGTACACGACACCGCGCCGCATCACCAACGACAAGGGCATCGGTGCGGCTGAGGTCGTGGAGCAGTACTACCTCAGCACAAGCAGCACAACGCAGACGGGCGGCTCTTGGCAGAACGCGCAGCCGACTTGGGTCAAGGGCCGCTACTACTGGACACGCAGCCGCATAACGTGGTCTGACGGAACGATCACCTACACGACCCCCGTGCTTGCGCGCGCCCTCACGAGCGGCAACCAGTCAACCGACGATCTTGACGACAACCTCACGCAGCAGGAGGTCTTCAACAGGCTCACGAACAACGGGCAGACGCAAGGAATATACCTGTCGAACAAAAGGCTCTACATCAACGCCTCGTACATCGCGACCGGAACAATATCGGACGCTTCAGGAAGGAACTACTGGAACCTTTCGAGCGGGTACCTGAGAACGACCTCGGGCTACATCGGCGGCCTCACGATAGAGAACTCATACATCGGAAACAGCACGTTCAAGCTCATGAGCAACGGCATCCATTTCTATTACTCCGATTACGAGGTCGGCAAGATCGGCACGAACCGATACACGGGCGACTCGTCAAAGAGGGGTCTCGTGTTCGACCTAGAAGACGAGGGCGCGTACATGACTTGGTCGGTTAGAGAGGCAGCATCCGACGACTCGTACACGATGAAACTCTCGTACATCAACAATGCGTTCGGAGGCTTTACTGCCGATACGGTTGCAATTGGGTGCGATCTCGACGGAAGGAACTACAAGGCCCGCAACTTCTGGATTGACCCTAACAGCGGAGGCGTCTCTGGAGGCAAGACGCTCGTATCGGGCAGCAGCATGGGAACGGTGCGGCTCACGTCCCCAAGCGGGACCTACTGGGACGTGAACGTGAAAAACGGTGTGATCATTTAGGGAAGGAAAGACATGGACGAAATCCTTATCCAAGCCAAGGAGGGGCCTAACCACCCTTCAGACCCCGTTGACGAGACGCCTGCGGAAAGCACAGGGGCAAGCCTGTCAGCCATGGACGCAAAGCTCGACTTGATTCTTTCGGCCCTTGGAATCGACATGAACGAGGTGAACGCGGAATGACATACACGAACGCTCAGCTTGAGGCGATGGCCAAATCGCTAGAGCCGGTAATGAAGAGCAGGACGCTCGTCGGATACAAGGCCTCCGTGAACATGCGCGCGATCATGGATGCAATCGCCGACTACGAGACCTTCAGAAACGAGCTTATCCACGAGTACGGTACGGAGGTGAGGGACGACAGCGGAAACGTCGTCAACTTCGCCGTAACCCCCGCGTGCGAGGGATACCAAGAGTTTCTGCGCCGCTTGGGTGAGGTGTCAGAGATTGAGCGCGATGTCGAGGTCATGAAAGCGACCCCCGATGACGTTATCGGAGTGCTAAGCGGTGAGGAGATCATGGCAATCGACTGGATGATGGAACATGGGGGCGAGTAGCGTATGGCCGTAACCCACAACATAATCCTTGAGGTCAACAAGACCACCGCGCTCGTGCCGCCCCGCGTCGTGGTGCGCGAGGGCGACGTCTCAACGCAGACCATCAAGGCGCAGCTGATGAACGACGGCGCGGCCTACACGCCGAGCGGCATGACGGCACGCCTCGACATCCTCAAGGCCGACGGCACTTGGGCGCGCTGCACCGCCTCAATATCCGGCAGCACGGTCAGCTGCACGCTGCCGTCTCAGGCGGTGTCCTCTCCGGGCCTCGCACAGCTCGCGCACTTCGTGCTCTACAGCGGCTCGACCAAGGCAGAGTCAACCGAGGGCTTCGAGCTTCGCGTGCTCCCGGCGGTGGACACCTCCGACCCTGAGGAGGCCGCCGAGTACTACGACGACATGCTCACCAAGCTCTACGAGAAGTGGGACGCCTACGAGAAGCAGGCTGAGAAGCAGGAGGCCGCCCGCGTGAGCGCGGAGAACACCCGCAAGAGCAACGAGACTGACCGGCAGAGCGCCGAGAACACCCGCAAGGAGCAGGAGGATGAGCGCGTCGAGGCCGAGGAGCAGCGCGCGAGCGAGTACCAGAACCTCAAGACGCAGCTTCAGAACGGCATCAACTCAGCGAACGGCGCGGCCTCCAACGCCGACACGGCAGCCGCCTACGCCCGCAGCGTCGCGGACAACCTGCAATCGAGCGTGGTCGGAGACGAGGACGTTGCCGAGATGCGCGGGCAGATAGACACCCTCGGCTCGATGCTCGCCGACGCAACCGACGACTTCTTCTACATGGACGGCACGATCTACTGCCCGCAATCGAAGGTCACGGTAGAGGGCAGCACCCTCACATTCGGACAGACGTGCTCGGCAAGCGGCACGACCATCACCCTCGCATAGGAAGGAAACCACAATGGCAGACGCAAAGACCATGAACGTGAAGGGCACCAACTACACGATCATCGACCAAGTTGCCCGAGACGCCGCAACGCAGGCGTCGGCTGACGCTGAGACCAACCGCAAGGAGTTCAACGGCATCTACGCGGGCCGCAACCTCAACTCGCTGTTCTCCGGGCAGTCCGACCTCTACGCCTACCTCGGCGGGCTGTGCGACAACGGCTTCGGAGACCTCCAGATCGGGGACTACTTCACGGTGCCGGTCGAGAGCAGCAACCTCACCGTGCGCATCGCGGGCATGGACACCTACCTCAACGCCATGGACACGCAGCTCACGCAGCATCACCTCGTGTGCCTTTTCGACCCCATCGCCATCACCGACCCGGACTGGCAGACCACGGACGGGCAGTACCTCTACTGGGGCGACACCGCGAGCAATCAGGGCACGGCGGAGGAGAAGCACCCGTACCTCAACAGCAACCTCCACAAGTGGGAGACCGAGTGGCTTTTCCCGAAGCTCCCGCAGGCGCTCCGCAACCGCATCATCGACCGCCGGTGCCTGCTTGAGGAGCGCTACAGCGAGAGCGGCAACGTCGAGGAGTCCACGGGCTGGTCTTGGGCCAACCTCGGCAAGGTCTGGTCGCTCAACGAGATGGAGGTCTACGGCGCTCCGGTGTGGGGCACCAAGGGCTACTCCGTGGGCGAGAGCTGCCAGCTTCCCATCTTCCGCCAGACCAAGGACAGGGTGAAAGCTCGCGTCACTTGGTGGCTTCGCTCCGTCATGGGTGGTTCGGCGTCCAGCGTCTGCTATTGCAACAGCGACGGCAACGCCAACAACTACTCCCCTCGCAGCACGTGGGTGCGGCCCCGCCCCGGCTTCCTCCTCAGCTGAGACTTCAGCTGAACCATAGCTATACTTACGGCGACCGCCTTGTGCGGTCGCCATCGTTTTGATCTTTATATTGCCCGCGAAGCGGGCCGATTTTTGGAGGCGAAATGAGCCAAGTATTCGAGCGAAACAGGAAAGAGGCCGATTCCGACTACTTGAGCCTCGCCGTGGACATCCGTATCGAGGTTCTTTCCCTCGTGATGCGCGAGAGCGTAGTCCCCAAGCGCAAGCGGCTCATACTGGGCGCTCCGATCGCGGAGACCGCCCGCTCGCTCGTCTACAACGTCAACAGGGCCAACCGCTTCTACCCGAGCAACTCGTACAACGTCCTTGAGCGAAAGCGCTACCTCGGCCTCGCTCTGGCCGACTGCGACCAGCTTGAGCAGGACTTCCAGTGCCTAATCGCCATGAAGTGCACCACCGCGAGCGAGCTTGAGCGCGTCTCCGGCATGATCCGCGACGAGGCGGACAAGGTCTCCAAGAAGCGCAAGTACACGCGCATAATCGGCAAGGAGTCGGCGGAGGACAGGCTTGCCGCCGCGAGGGCCGAGGCCGAGCGCCTTGAGGCCGTGGTGCTCGACCAGCCGGGCGGCTATAATGCGTAGCGGTTGCGCTTTGTTATTCGCGTCAATTGGTGGCTTCGCTCCGTCATGGGTGGTTCGGCGTCCAACGTCTGCTATTGCAACAACAACGGCAACGCCAACAACAACTCCCCTCGCAACACGTGGGTGCGGCCCCGCCCCGGATTCCCTTTCACTGCCAGACCGAGTAAGCGAGAGCCGAAAGCCGAGCGCAAAGAGGAAGGAATGCGCGACCATCGGCCCCAGCGCCGTAAATATGCACCCCGCGCGGGGAGCCGGACGCTTCTTGCATGGCCGGGCGCTCCGGCGCTCAGCCCGGTTTCATGGCCTCCCCGCAAAGCGGCTGTCCGAGCGCCACTGCTAGCCGTGCGGGGTGCCCTCCATGAACTCAGACGACAGGCGCGCGGCCCGCAGGGCTAGGCGCGACGAAAAGCGCACCCGCAACAGGGCCGAGAGAATAGACGGCCTCACGCTTGAGCGGATCGCCGACATGAACGCGCTCTACGACGCCGCCATGAAGTCGAGGCGCGGCGTGTCGTGGAAGGCCTCGGTTCAGGGCTACTGCCTCCACGTTCTGGGCAACGTGCACAAGGCGCGCCAAGACCTGCTGAACGGCGAGGACATCCGGCGCGGCTTCCATGAGTTCGACCTCATTGAGCGCGGAAAGCTGCGGCACATATCGTCCGTGCACTTCAGCGAGCGGGTCATACACAAGTCGCTGAGCCAGAACGCGCTCGTTCCAGCGATCATGCCCACGCTCACCGCCGGCAACTCCGCCAACATGAAGGGCAGGGGCGTCGACTACGCGATAGCGCGGCTCAAGAACCAGCTCGCGCGGCACTACCGGCGTCACGGAACCGAGGGCTACGTCCTGCTCGTGGACTTCAGCGACTACTTCGCGCGCATCGACCACGACGCGGCCAAGCGGCTCGTGCGGCGCGCGCTCGATGACGAAAGGCTCGTCGCGCTCACGGAAAGCCTCATAGACGCGTGCGGGGACGTTGGCCTCGGCCTCGGAAGCGAGCCGAACCAGATACTCGCGGTTGCGCTCCCGAACCCCATCGACCACTGGGCCGAGGAGATGGCGGGGCTTGAGGCGACGGGCCGCTACATGGACGATTCATATTACATCGACATGAGCAAGGACAAGCTCAGGCTGGTCTTGGCCTGCATCGAGATACTGTGCGATGACCTCGGCATCACGATCAACAAGAAGAAGACGCGGATCGTCAAGCTCTCGCGCGGCTTCCGGTTCCTCAAGAAGCGGTTCTACTACGGCCCCACGGGCAAGGTCGTCGTGCGTCCGAGCCGCGAGGCCATAACCCGAGAGCGCCGCAAGCTCAAGGCGATGCGCCGCATGCTCGACCGTGGCGAGATCACGCTGAGGCAGATAAGCCAGTCATACCAGAGCTGGCGCGGCGGCATGCTCAGGCTCGACGCGCACGAAACCGTCCTCAGCATGGACAGGCTCTACAGGGAGCTGTTCGGCAATGAATACCCCCCCCCGGAGCGGAAATCCTGACCCTGACTAGGCTCAAGGCCGCCGCGTAATCTCACGCCGCCCATACGATGTGCGCACCCTATGAAAGGAGTGCGCCATGGAGCGAACCAGAGAGGCCATCGAGGCCGAGATCAACGGTTACAAGCAGCTTCTCGTGCAGAGCGACTACAAGGCCCTCAAGCACGCGGACGGCGTCATGCCCGACGAGGAATGGGAGCCGGTCAAGGCTCAGCGCGAGGAGCTTCGCGCCAAGATCAACGCCTGCGAGGCCGAGCTTGAGACGGCCCCCTCCGCTTATGTGCCGGAGGAGGCATGAGCGGGGACGCCCTAGCGGGAGGGTTCGAGGCCGCCGCCATAGCCGAGCCGCTCGCCGCCCTCCTCGCCTTCACCGTCGCGGCTGTCTGCTTCGTGGTCGTCAAGTGGGGCATGCCCCAGCGCCGCGCCCTCAAGGAGAAGCAGCTTGAGAACGAGCGCGCCATCGAGGAGAAGAAGCTTGAGATCGAGCGCTACCGCATCGAGGTGCAGGAGACGGCGGACAAGGCCCTCGACTCCCGCGAGCGCGAGCGCATCAGGACCACCCAGCAGCAGGTGGCCGCGCAGAACGAGCAGACGCGCGTCATCGAGACGCTTTCCAACGGCCAGCAGGCGCAGACGCGAATCCTAGAGGTGCTCTCTACGCAGGTCGGCGACTCCAAGGAGCGAAGCCACGAGATGGGCGGGCGCTTGGAGCACACCGAGGCCACCGCCCAGCGCATCGACCAGACCACCTCGCACATGGCCAAGCAGATTGACGAGGTTCACGCAATCGTCGTCCGACGCAAGGGAGCGGGCGATGAAGGTTAGAAAGGGGTTCAACCATGACCAAGGACGGAATCAAGAAGTGGTTCGTCGCGGCTGGCGTCCGCGCCGTCAAGACCGCAGCCCAGACGGCGCTCGCCGCCATGGGAACGACCGTGGTCTCCATTACCGCGCTGGACTGGCCGCAGATCGCGGCGCTCGCGGCCACGGCTGCGGTCGCGTCGGTGCTCACGAGCATCGTTGGCGTGCCGGAGGTGGAGGAGGGCACAAGCCCGCTCTCCAAGCAGCAGTAGCGCTCCTTCTCGTGGCCCTGTTCCTCTTCGGCGCGCTCGTGGTATGGACTCAGCCGCAGCCCGTCGAGGAGGAGCCGGAGCAGCTCCCCGTCGTGTACGACACACCCGCCGAGCCGCAAGTCCCGCTCTACATGCAGACGGACGAGCGGTGGGGCGGGCTGCCCTACGCCGGCGCAGACCTCGCCACGTCCGGCTGCGGTCTCACGTGCGCGGCCATGGCTTGGGAGAGGCTTTCTGGCGAGACGTGCACGCCGCCCATGCTGCTCAACCTCGTGGGCAACGACTACGTTCAGGACGGGCAGAACTACATGCCCGGCTTCTGCGAGTGGATGGCGCAGCAAGACTCGAAGCTCGACTACACGGTTCTCTACGAGGACAGATCGCGGGCGCTTGAGGAGTCCGCCGCCGGGCGTCTGGTGTTCGGAACCATGGAGGGCGCGCTCCACGAGGACGGGCGCGAGTACGGCGGCCACGTGGTGCTCATAACGGAGAACCTTTACGGCCGCATCACAATCCACGACCCGTGCGAGGCGTATCCCGTCGCACTCGACTACGACGAGTTCAACGCCGTCGCTTGGGACTACTTCATCTCGATCGGAAGGGGCTAGAAATGTCCATGAACGGTATCGACATCAGCAACTGGCAGAACGGCATCAACCTCGACGCCGTTCCCTATGACTTCATCATCGCCAAGGCCACGCAGGGCAAGACCTACGTCTCCCCGGACTGCGCGCGTCAGGTCGAGCAGGCCCGCGCTCGTGGCAATCTTTTCGGCGTATATCACTACATCGACGGTTCCGGCGCTATCGGCGAGGCCGACTTCTTCATCGACAACATCAAGAACTGGATCGGCAAGGGCATCCTGTGCCTCGACTGGGAGAGCCAGCAGAACGCCGCATGGGGCAACGAGGACTACCTGCGTCAGGTCGCACAGCGCGTCATCGACCGCACCGGCATCCCTCCCATCATCTACGTGCAGCAGAGCCGCATGGCCAAGGTGAAGCCCGTTGCGGACGCACTCAACTGCGCCCTGTGGATCGCCCAGTACGCCAACATGAACGCGACCGGCTATCAGGACGCGCCTTGGAACGAGGGCACGTATAGCTGCGCCATCCGCCAGTACAGCTCGTGCGGTCGCCTCTCCGGTTACAGCGGCAACCTCGACCTGAACAAGGCGTACATGGACGCTGCGGCGTGGAAGAAGTATGCCAACCCCGGCGGCATCACCTCGACCCCTGCGCCGTCCCCGTCACAGCCGGCGGACTCCGCGCCGTCCGGCTCCACGCTCGACCTCGTTTACCACATCGTCACGAACAACATCAACGACGACGCCCGCAAGGACTACTGCGGCAGCCGATACGACGAGGTTCAGGGCTTCATCAACGACACGCACAACGCCTCCGCTTCCACGATCGCCGAGTGGATCAAGGCCGGGAAGTACGGCAATAACCCGGTGCGAAAGACCGTCATCGAGGCATGCGGGGGCAAGTATCAGGAGGCGCAGGACATCATCAACGGCAAGGGCGAGTCGACCACCTACACCGTTAAGAGCGGCGACACGCTTTCCGGCATCGCCGCCAAGTTCGGCACCACCTATCAGGCCATCGCAGCCAAGAACGGCATCAGCAACCCGAACGTCATCTATCCCGGTCAGGTGCTCAAGATCTAGGCCGCTCTCGGCATCATGAGGTAGACCGCCCCGTTCACGACGGTCATCATCGTTCGAGTATTCTTGCAAACGGGGCACCAGAAAAATCGCAGGTCAGGAGTTAATTTTGCTTCTGACCTGTTCTGGTTTTAGGGTTAAGAACTGCTTTTGTTTGTAAATCTGGTAAGTAAATAATTTAACTTACCGAGTTTTCCACTGAAAACAGGAAATCACCATTTTGGGGATAAAAAGTTTTCAACAGCCGTTAGTCGGTTCCATTTTGGTGAAGCGCTTCCTCAATATGGGTAAAAAATTTCACCATTTTGATGATTCGGCTGCTTTGAGTTTTTGATAAAAACGCCTGTTCAGAAGCTTGCGCTATACCCATTTTGGTGAAACCAATTAATAGAGAAATATACTATAAAAATATAGGGACGGCGATGCCGTCCTCTTCGCTCGCGAAGCTCGCTGCGCGGCCACGTACCGTGTCCTTGCCGCCGGCTAAGCCGTCGATAAAGAATAGGGACAGCGATGCTGTCCCCCTTCGCTCGCGAAGCTCGCTGCGCGGTCACGTGCCGTGACCTTGCCGCCGGCTGTGCCGTCGATTGATTCGCTCACTGCGTTCGCTGATTGATTGATGGACTAATCCGTTTTCTCAGTCACACCAGTCATGAGTGCAGCGATTGTCATGTCGAATCCGTTAGCAATTTTACAGAGGTTAGAAAGACTGACATTTCTTCGTCCGACCTCTATCGAGGCGTAGTAAGACCTGTCCATGCCGATGCGATTCGCAAATTGTACTTGAGAGTAACCAGACTTTGATCTTAATTCTTTGCAGCGTAGACCAAAGGATCGTTGTAGCGGCGAGATATCCATGACAAAAAGAGTCATGGATTGTTGTATAAAAGCCAACGGACTATATACAACAATCCCAGTTAAGGCGCATAATTGTCTCTATTGGAAAGCGCTCTGATGCCCAGTCGGATAGGGCACGGAAAAGGAATGGAACAGCACAATGACCCAGGGAAAGCACTTCGCTGCCGGTGGCGATCACTTCGCCGCACTGCCAAACAAAAAGATTCACACTCCGAAGGGGATCGCGCGTCTGACCGTCACCGCGGCGACCATGGCCGCCATGACCGGATCGAGCCTCATCTCACCGTTCACGGCATTCGCCCAGACCGGTGACGGGACCACGCAGCACCCCGCCGTGATGTCGCCGATCGCCGCCCACGCCGGCGCGGCATCCGGTACCGGCGCGAAATCCGCCGCACAGACCATCGCGGATCTGCAGAAGGCGGTCGACGAGGCGAAGGCGAAGGAGGACGCCGCCAAGGCATCCTACGATGAGGCCGCCGGTCCCTACAACGAGGCGGCTTCCGCCCGCGATCAGGCCAAGGCATCCTACGATTCGGCAGTCAGTGCCGGCACGGCAGCCGACCGTGCGGCGATGGACGAGTACGCCCGTCAGGTCGCGGAGGGCAAGGACGCCGCCGATGCCGCCGGCAAGGACCTCGAGCAGGCGAAGGCGGGTCTCGCAGACGCCAAGGCGGATGCGTCCGAGAAGGACGAAGCGTACCAGTCCGCCCTCAAGGCGGCCCAGGACGCTCAGGACGCCCTCGATAAAGCCAAGGCCGATGCCGTAAGCGCCACCCCGGAGGCTATCCGTGCCGCCGAGCAGGCCGTGCGCGACGCCCAGGCTGCCGTGAGCAGGGCACAGGCCGAACTCGACAACGCCAACGCGACGCTTGCCGATGCCCAGTCCAAGCTGGTTGCGGCCCAGTCTGCAAAGAATTCCGCCGATGCCGTCCTCGCCGCAGCCCAGCAGAACAAGGACGCGGCGGATGCGAAGGCCGCAGCCGCCAGCGCCGCCTACGAGAAGGCGAAAGCCGATCTCGCCGCAGCGGAGGCCGGTGCCAGCGGTCCGGAGTACGAAGCCGCGAAGCAGAAGGTCGCGGACGCAGAGGCAGCCCTCGCTGCCGCACGAGCGGTGCAGTCCCAGTGCGAGTCCGAGCTCGAGCAGGCGCGGTCCGTCGCGGCAACGGCCCAGACCGAGCTGAATGATGCCCAGGCGTCCCTCTCCGCGAAGCAGCAGGCCGCGGCCGATGCCGCGTCCGGCGTAAACGATGCCCAAGATGCACTCGATGCCGCGAACGCCGACCTCGATGCGGCCAAGCAGGCGAATGCTGACGCCGTCGCCAAGCTGGATGCAGCGAAGCAGGCTGTCAGGGACGCCGAGTCCGCCAAGGCAGCCGCCGACGAAGAGCTCGCGAACGCCAAGACCGCAAAGGATACCGCCGACGCGGCCGTGACCGCCGCCCAGCAGAAGGTCGACGAGGCACAGGCGAAACTCGATTCCGCCGACGCGCAGCTCAAGCAGGGAGCCATCGGCTTCTTCCGTGCCATGGGAGCCGATTCAGCCATCGAGATCATCCAGAACTGCACATACAAGGACTACACCGAGGTGGGAAACAGCCTCGACGCGACCAGTCTCGACAACATGCTCGCGGCAATCCCGTACATGAAGTCCATCAACGAGTACCGCAAGTCCGTCGGTCTCCCTGAGCTCCAGGTCACGTACAAGCTCATTGCGGCGGCGATTGCCAACGCGAACTATTCCGATGTCAAGTTTGGGCATTCCATGCAGTTTGATACGAGCGAAAACCTCGCATGGAACTATGGAACCGATCCGAAACCGCAGTGGGTGGACCAAGAAAAGGCTTTCTTCGATCAGGCGGTAAAGGAGCTCTATGGCGTCACCGGTCTAATCGGTAAGGATGCCGTAGACTTCTACAAGTCGCATAGTGGGATTGAATCCTATGTCAACCAGCATTTTAAGGTTGCCGGATATCCCGCAACTGTCGGTCACTACCTGCATGTCATCAGCCCTGAAATCGGCTATATGGGCATGGCGGTCTGCAGCAAGGGAACCATGAACGGCTGGAAGACCGACAGCTTCGATACCGCAAACCTGGGCTGGGCAGGCTCCGGTTGGAACATGAACCCCATGTCCGTCGACGAGTATGAGCAGAAGCTGACCTCCTACATCGACGGCCTCAAGAACGCCAAGAGCGCACTAGACGCGGCCAAGGCCGATCTCGCATCCGAGAAGCAGGCAGCCACCGACGCCGTTGAAACCGTCCAGCAGAAGCAGGTCGCAGCGGATTCCGCACAGGCAGGTATCGATGCCGCGAAGCAGGGCGTTGCCGATGCCCAGCGTGCCGTCGATGCCGCAAAGGCCGATCTCGCCGCCAAGCAGCAGGGCGTCACGGATGCCCGAGCTGGGTTGGATGCGGCGAAATCGGACCTCGATGCCGCCAACGCGGCAGTCGTTACGGCAAAGTCGACCGTCCAGCAGAAGCAGGTCGCCTTTGATGCCGCCAACGCAGCCGTAACGACTGCACAGTCCAAGCTGGACTCCGCCAAGGCGGACACCGAGGCCAAGCAGCAGGACGTCATGGATGCGAACGCCGACCTCGCGAAGTTCTTCCAGGACGTCGCCGACGCCAAGAAGGTGCTCGATACCGCAAAGAGCGTCCACGACGCGGCGGCAGCCGATCAGGCCGAGAAGGCGACCGTCCTCGCCGCCGCCAAGCAAAAGGCGGACGCCACCGCACGCGCCCTCGCGGATGCCCAGCGTGCCGTCGATGCCGCAAGGGCCGACACCGGCGTTGCCGCCGACAAGCTCACCGGCTCCCAGACCGATCTCGAGGACGCACAGTCGAACCTCGACATCCTCACCGGTCTTGCCGCGAAGCTCGCAGAGGCACAGCAGCGCGAGCAGGATGCAGCCAAGGCCGTCAATGACACCAAGGTCGAACTCGATGCCGCAAAGGCTAACGCCATCGCCGCGGAGTCCCTGGTCTCCGCCGCCGAGCAGGCGAAGGCACAGGCAGACGCCAAGCTGGCGAAGCTGAACTCCATCGATGCCGATGCGGCGCTCGCCTCCGGCCATGACGCGAACGCGGATGATGCCCTCAACGCGCTTTTCGCCGCCGCAGTCGAGGCACGTGCCAAGGTCGCGCCAGCCAAGGCCATCCTGGACGAGAAGCAGGATGCGGTGGACGGGCTCCAGCCCGGCTATGATGCGGCACTCGCCGCCTACGAGCAGGCGAAGTTCGACCGCATCGCAGCGGAGCAGGAGCTTTCCGATGAGATCGCACGACAGGAGGCGGAGGAGGCCGCAAAGCAGCAGGCCGCAAAGCAGGGGGCGGCATACAGCCCGAAGCATCTCGCCGGCACGGAGACCGCCCAGCCCGGCAGCCTCGCCCGGACCGGCGACCGCGCGGGGCTCATCGGCGAGACGTTCGCCATCGGCGGTACCGTCCTCGTGGCAGCCGGCGTCTTCCTTGATCAAAAGAAGCGCCGCGAGCAGATGTAAAAGCGAGCCGGGCGTTGGATATCGACTAGTGTCCAACGCCCGGTTTCATGGACAGGGAGATCGGTGTGAGAACAAAGGCTATTATCGTTGCGCTTCTGGTGTGCCTTTCGGCACCTCAACTTGGATGTGCCAGCGTTGCAAAGCAAGGAAGCGGCTCTACGGAAAGGGCCGCCACGGCGGTAAAGAATAAAGACAAAAAGAAGCCAAGCGAAGAAAAGGCGGCGCAAACCTCTGGAGCCAAGACCGAGGAGAAGAAAGAATCCGACGGCAAGGACCAGAAGTCCGATGACTCCAAGAAGGAGGATAACAAGTCTTCCGATTCCTCGAAGTCGGACAGCAAGGGCGCTTCCTCCCAGTCCAAGCAGAATTCCGGCAATTCGCAGGGCTCTGGCAGCAATAATTCCTCTTCCAACGGCGGCAGCCAGAAGAAGTGGGTTGCCGAGCAGGGCCACTGGGAGACCGACTACAGCCAGGTCTGGGTACCGAACGTGGTATACACGCGTCATCCTCGTTTCTGGGTCAATCATGGTGGTACTATGGTAGGGCCCTTCGATTCATCCGATGCAGCCTACGCTTGGATTATTAACGATGGCGAAAACGGCGGTATCGGTGGATCCGTTGTAGATGATTCGTATACCACCTCTGAGGACCAGGGACATTATGAACAGCAGGCTACGGGACAGCATTGGGTTGTCGACGTCGCCGGTCACTGGGAGTAATGGACATTCGTTCCCCTTCTCTTACATTCGGTAAATGTTTATTTATTTGTGGGCGGCCGGTTCGGCCGCCTTTTTTAGACGCCCAGTCTGGGAGCAAACGATAGGAAAGCAATCAAACGAGAGGCCGTTCCAAAAGAATCCGGCGGTGCCGGATGCTTCGGGCAAAACCTTCCGCAAATCGGTAAGGTCTTCCATCAACTTGTTCCAGCCCTCGCCCGGAGTCCGCTGCGCGGTAATGCAAACACTCGGCATCCCTAGCATTCGCATTACCGCTCCGCTCTCGCTACAGCGAATCTCTAACACTCAGCATCCTTCGCGTTAAAAAATCGCTTCCGCTCACGGTCTTCACTTTTCGTTTCGACGACGCGAGGCACCTCGCTTGAAATGAGGCCTCTCATTCCACGTCTACACTGAGTTTCGCCCAATCCCCGTTCCGGAGATTGCAAGATGTACGTATATCATGATAACCGGGCCCGTAGTCCCTGTTATCATGATTTACAAATCTTGCTTTTCTCCTGTCACGGAGAAAAGGGAAAGAGTGAACTGCAGCACGCTATTTGCGTGTTGGTTTCACTCTTTCTAAAAAATTAGGCAACCATAGCAAGGGGTGACGGATGCCAATCCTCAGTTTCTTGCTTACTTTTCCGGAGGCCACTCTGGAGAAAGTAGAAAAATGGCACGAAATGAATTCGTAAAGGCTCGCGTTTCTCGGGAAGAGAAAGAGATCTATCAACAACTTTGCGAACAAGCCGGCTGTACGGAAGCTGAGTTGATTCGATCCGTACTGATTCATCGGGAAATCTCACTTGATGATCTCGATGACGAAATGCAAGTTCTCGATCGGAAGAAAAAGGCCCTCCATAAGCAACAGGAGGATTACAGGAGAGCGCAGGCATCGCGTGAAACCGATGAACGTGGCGAGCCGATTTCTGAAAAAAGGTGTATTCCGTTCCAAGTAATGCTCACTGCTCCAGAAAAAAAGGCAATTGGGCAACGTGCGGAGGCTCTTGGCATTTCTGCAAGCGAACTGGTTCGCCGCAGCGCAATTTATGGAAAGATCGAATCATTCAATTTTGATATCGCGGAAGTTGAAAAACTCCATCACGAGTTATTGAAGGAAGGAACGAATCTCAATCAGCTGATGTTTTTTGTGAACGCCCAAGGGCTTCCCGCGTACAACGAGAAAGCTGTTTTCCGAACGCTTGAAAAGGTTTATCAAAATGCTCGAAAGGTTGACCGGTTCATCGAGGAATTAGAGAAGCGTTATCACGTCGACTATATTCCAAGCGATTATTTGGCAGATGGACCTGACAACAGAAATCTTTAAGTCGGAACACAGCTGGATCAGTTTTGCAATTGAGTGCAATTACTCGTTTAGCTATTTCTGATATTTCATAAAACGGCTTTCGGAAAAGGAAGGAAATGATTTTATATATCTGAGGACGTTCAGCTATAACTACTCCGCAAAATCGAAAAGGGTCGACCCGAAGTGTCTGGCCGGACGCCAATTGTCCGGGAACTGCTTGATTCGACCCTCTTTTACTTTATTCGATGGCCATGAGGAAGGCTAGTACTCCTTGACTGGGTGCTCGTTGCCGAAACCACCGTCGATGTCGAAGGGGCACAGTGAAACGTCCCAAGAATCAGCTGTTACGATAAAAACAAGGGGGTAACTCCGCGGACACGGCCTAGCGCGCTGCCATCCAGTGCCGATTCTGCCATACTCGCAATTCGGCGAGGATGAGGAGTATGAATTGATCGGGGCTTATAGGACAACACCAAAACCGGCATCGACGGCTCCATGGACGATTCGGATTCTAAATAGGTCCTGTTAGTTGAGCTGCTTCTTTGTCGGATTCGTATGCGAAACCGCTATACCTGTGGCAATTGCCATGAGGCAGCTTGCGACGAGTCCGTACACATACTTCAAAATGTTTGTTGCGGTCAGGGCGATAATTAACACTGTCGTAACTTGCAGGATTATCTTTATGACAAAGAGATTGATTCCTTGTTTCGCCGAAGTCGCTGAATGAGTCTGGCTTCGTTGATTCAGGTTGAAGCAGACAACAAAAGTGACCAGTTCGATTGATAAGGGGCCGACTACATAGAAAAAGATTGCGTCAATGAAGCCTATGGTGTTGTAAGTTATTTCGCCGGAAAACACTGCGTATAAAACATATCCAAATTTTGGGTGATTCACGTATGAGTAGGAGAAGACCAAGAGCGTTACCAGTGCTACTGCCATAAGTACATTCAAGACGATTCTTCTACCGCTCATCGGCCACTCCTTTCAAGTGCTGATACAAATATATTAATATAATAACAGTTTTATCCAATAGGATTGGAGGAGTCATGGCAGTAAAATCCGTTATTCGTAAGTTAATGTTATTATCAGCATCAACTGTCCTTTTATCAGCTTTTTTGGCTGCGACTCCATCTTTTGGTTTGACAGTAAATCACGATGTGTCTATCACCGCGTCTTACGCAGAAGTTTCGTTGTTTGATGAAATCTCTATAGCAAGGCGTGCCATGCAAGAAGACGTCCTTGATACGTATTATTCGTTCTATTGTTTTAATAACGTTGCGCATAATATTCCCTTAAAGGATCCAACTTATAAGCGACTAACTTTCAAGAATAGCTACAGCCGTATTTATCCGGATACATGTCGAACAAGTTTTGTTAATACTTGTCTCACATGCAAGGGTGACGGGCTTATGAAAGTATTTCAGTGCAACTATCAAACGCGTTGATTCGATTGTGGGTGGCTTATATGCACAGCATGAAGTTCAAAGCAATTCTAGGTTCTTTCTTCCTTTTTGTTTGTTTGTGTTTTCCGACTGCTGGCTTTGCGGACGGGATTGTCTGCAATATGAGAAACGATGTTCAGCCGGTTGCTTCTCTATCTAATGATCTTCTATATGTTTCCAGCTCCACTGTTCGCCGTGCAAACAGCGAAAGGGTCTTGAATGTATATTGGACCTTTACGGGACTATTGAATGGTCGTGCAGTAAAAGATCGAATTGTATATAGGGATTACAAGTCGCTATCTTTTCCTAATTCCTATAGTACTCTAGCGCCAACTTGGGTTAATACTCGCGCTACCGGTTCTAGCGGTGAATATTTTTCTCAGGTTCAAGCTATTGGGGTTGGATCCGTAGAAACATGGCGTTGCAACTATCAAATTAGATAATTTGATAAAACGTCACACCTAAAATAGATGCACTTTCGCTGGAGGGTCGCTGTTTGGCGGCCCTCTTTTTTGCACATGCGCGGTGGGATGGTAATATCGGGCGGGAGTCAGCCGCTCTGATAGAATCGTCCTTGCTGTCGGCAGCCCTCGTGCCGGGCAGAGCCCTCCATTCGATGGGAGGTGATGCCCATGACCGATTTCACCGAGCTCGTGAAGCTCCTGACCGCTATGGTCTCGCTCCTCACGGCCCTTGTCGGCCTTTCCAAGGCACTCAAGCAGGGCTCGAAGCCCAAAAAGAAAGGCCACCGTCGCTAACACGATGACCTAACTCTATTAAGCAACGGCTCTGCCCAGCTCACTACAACTTGGGTTGCCGTCGGCACCATTCTACCCTCCTGACGAGGAATTCGTCCATATTTCAAAAATCAAATCCTGTTCGCGCGTGGGCGCGTGGGCGTAAACTTTTAGTTGGGCAAACCCGACAGATTGGAGCTTGAAACATGAGGGATATGCACCTCATGTCGCTCATAAAACGTCTCCTGACCTCGAAGGAGAACGTTTTTTAGCGACAGAAGGAGACATAAATATGATCTGGTTTACCAGCGACACCCACTTCGGGCATGAGAACGTGCTGAAGTTCACCGACCGCCCGTGGGAGACGATTTGGCAGATGAACGACGCCATCGTCGACAGCATCAACGGCAGGGTTGCCGTGGACGACGAGCTCTACATCCTGGGGGATTTCTCATTCAAGATGACCGCCCAGGACGCCTATGCCCTGCGCAAGCGGATCGCCTGCAGACGCATCCACCTCGTCCCGGGAAACCACGACAAGGACTGGACCCAGCCGGCGGTCGCTGGCGCCTTCACTGTGGAGCCGCCGATCTGCGTGCTCAAGATCGACGGGCAGAAGATCGTCCTGTGCCATTACCCCATGGCCGACTGGCAGGGCATGAGCCATGGATCGTGGCACCTCCACGGACACATCCACAGCAGCGGCGGCGCGTACAACGAGTTCAACCGCAAGCAGGGCCTTCTGCGCTACGACGTCGGTTGCGATGCCAACGGGCACTCCCCGGTGAGTCTCGACGAGCTGAGGGAATGGTTCGCCGGAGTCGACGAGCCGTGCGACCGGGTGAAATGGCCCTGGTGGGTCAACGAGACCGGCGACAGGCAGGTCGAGCGCGAGCTGGCGGCGTACAAGAGGGAAGAGGCGATCCGATGACGGTCTATGTGACGGGCGACATCCACAGTGGGCTCGACATGCAAAAGCTCCGCGACTGGGAGCTCGGGGATGGCCTGACGAGCGAAGACTATCTGCTTGTCGCCGGCGACTTTGGCTTTCCGTGGGACTTTTCTGCCGAGGAATGCGCCGACATCGCTTGGCTGGAGTCGCGCCCCTACACGGTACTGTTCGTCGACGGCAACCACGAGCGCTTCGATCACTGGGAGGAGCGCCCCATGGAGCCGTGGCATGGCGGGCTGACGCAGCGCCTGTCGGACACCTCGCCCATTCGGCGCCTGACGCGCGGCGAGGTCTTTGAGCTCGACGGTTCGACAATCTTCACCATGGGCGGTGCCACGAGCGTGGACAGGGAATACCGCGTGCCGTATTCCAGTTGGTGGCCTCAGGAGCTCCCGGATGAGTGCGAATTCGATGCCGCGCGGGCAAAGCTCGACGAGGTCGGCTGGAAGGTCGACTGCGTCATCACCCATACCTGCGCCACGCGTATGCTCTCGCCGACGCTCTACCCGGACCCAGGCTGGGAACGCCCTGATGTGGACCGGCTGACCGGATTCCTCGATGAGCTCGAGGACCGCCTGGACTATAAGCACTGGTATTACGGCCATTTTCACCGAGACGGCAACCCGGACGAACGGCACACGGTGCTGTATGACCGAATCGTGAGACTCGGGGACAAACTCCTGCCGTGGGGTGCGTACTGATGACGGTCTATGTGACAGGCGACGTGCACGGCAGGGCCGAGTACGGGTCCAGCCGGTTTGCATTCAAAAATTGGCCGCTGGGCCGGACCCTGACGCGCGATGACGCGGTGATCGTGGCCGGCGACTTCGGCTTTGTCTGGGACGGCTCGAATGCTGAGAGGTATTGGCTCGATTGGTTTGAGTCAAAACCATGGACCACGTGTTTCGTAGACGGCAACCACGAGAACCACCGGATGCTGGCAGAACTGCCGGTGCGGGAGTGGAACGGCGGCCTCGTCCATGAGGCGCGACCGCACGTGCTGCACCTGATGCGCGGAGAGGTGTTCGATATCGACGGGTTCACAGTCCTTGCCATGGGCGGCGCCGCGAGCAACGACAGGCAGTATCGCAAGGAGGGGAGGAGCTGGTGGCCCGAGGAGATGCCGAGCGAGGAAGAGATGGACCACTGCCGCGCCTCGCTCAACCGCGTAGGCTGGAGGGTCGACTACGTGGTGAGTCACGAGGCTCCTGCTGCCCTGGCTAGAGAGCTGTGCCGCGAGCGCGGACGTGAGTGCGGCGGGGATACGCTGCAAACTTTCCTGGGCGAGCTCGACGGGCGGCTCGACTATCGCATCTGGCTCTTCGGGCATTACCACGGCGACGAATGGCGCGACGACAGGCATCGCCTGGTCTATCGAGACATCGTGCCGATCGAAAGTGCTGCGCCCGGTTCTCAGTTCTAGAAACCCCCTAGAAATGCTCTAGAGGGTTTCTAGAAAATTAGATGCTATGCGACCTACTCATCCTTCATCTGGGTCATGGCCTCGACCTTGGCCTCGGCCGCGGCTGCCCGCTGCTCGGAGGCGGCGAGGCGGTCCTTGAGGGCGGCTACCGCGGCCATCAGGTCGTGCTGGGCCAGGAGCGCATCGCTCAGCTCGGCTTGGGCTTTCAACGCGGCGTCACGCTCGACGCGCAGGCGCTCGATCTCATCGGCCATGGCTTCAGCCTCGGCGCGGAGCTGAACGACCTGCCTGTCGAGCTCCTTAGCACGGGAGAAGTACCTGACGCTTGCGGCGTGGAGCTCGTTGTTCTCGAGCTCGAGGCTCGCGGTATCGAGCTCGAACTTCTCCTCTATAAAGGCAATCCGCTCATTGCAGTCGGCCTCAAGTCTTTCGTTCCGATCCGTCGCCTCGACGAGCTTGCGGCTGAATTCATCCACCTGGGCCATGAGCAGTGCGTTCTCGGTCATGAGGTTGCCCGTCTCGCGCAGCAGCTTCTCCCGCTATGTCGCCTCGATCCGCTCGGCGGCCTCATCGAGGACGGACTTCACGCCGGGCGTCTCGCTGATTTTTCTGTCGTTCGAGTTGTCTGTCATCGTGCGGCACTCCAATCAACAATGGGCATGGCCCCGCCATGCCGTACGGCTGGGAACAAATACGCGGCCGCTGTTGAGTTGTGTTTGTCCTGCGCTTGGTGAGTTCTAAAAGCGTTCAAGTCATGCGTTCACGCAGGTTTTCGATTGGAGAAATACCGCACGCTTTCATGGTATCACGTGCCTTAAAGACCATGAATGGACGGCCATATCGATTCGTTGAAAATGGCACCTACGACGTGCTGGTGGCAGGAGGTGAGGGCGTTAAAGATGTCGAGAATGATTATGGGAGTATTTTAGATGCAGGTATGAGAAAGGGTCGAATCGAAGTGTCTGGCCGGACGCCAATTGTCCGGGAACTGTTCCGGTTCGACCCTGCTTCATTTTACATCCGCGGCATGTTTTTGTAGACGCCTGGCGATTACCGACCTTCACGACCTCGATGACGGTTTCCCCGTCCTCGATTCTTGCCAGATTGCGGTGGACATCGCTGCGCGAACGGCCGGATATCATTTGAGCCAGAATCCTCTTCTATTGAAGCGGATTCTGGCTCAGTGGTTTTTAACTCGGTTGTTTGACAGAAGCCCACGTCGATAGTCGGTCTGCGGACTTAAGATTTCGGGGGCTCCCAAGCGTTTTCGATCGCGGCGCGGTAGATTGCAGCGTAATTAAGCATCCAGCTGCCATCACCCGCTTTTTGAATAAACCCCTTATTCTTCAAAGAGGTATAGGCCCGGGAGATCGTGTTCTTACTTAGGTGGTAGCGCTCCTCAATCCATTTGCTTTTTGCGTAAAAGCCCATGGCTCGTTTGTTTTTGGAAGGATTTCCAAGCTTCCATACGAGGCCGAGGATGAGGCGCTCGGCAGCGACAGTGGTGGCACAACACGCCCAGTCGGGCACCGAAATAAAATTCGCGTTATCCATTTTCCTTCTAATCTCTCGTTGCTCAGTAACATCATCGGAAAATTTGTCGGAAATCGACGGTAGCTCGCTCATGTTTACCACCTAGTCAAGGTGGGCGGTACGACCTTCAAGCTGCTTGAAAAGCTCATAAAACGAGCTTTCAAACATGTAATTCGAGCGATGGATTTGGATGAGCTTGCCGGACTCGCGCATGAATTTGCGGGCGGTGTTTTCGCTCCAGCCAGTGAGTTCGCGGATATCGTTAACGCGGAGCAACCGATCGCACTGAGCGGCACCAGTGGGGAAAGTCGGTGTGGACGCCTGAGTGCTAATCTTTGGAGTAGCCATGATGAGCTATCCTTTCAATGAGGGCCCTCCCTGTGCTTGTAAGACTTACCAGGTTCATAAGCACTTGGGGGGCCGGTTTCTATGACTACATGCGTAGCCATCTGACAGCTTTAGCATGTATTAAAACTCATTAGTTGTCAATCAAATATAGCATCTACCTGCGGAAACGGTATTATAGTACCGTAATATTATGAATAAAACGATGAATGAAAAACATGCTATTTCTCGCTTCTCTGTATATAGGCGTTGATGAAGTCTTCGTAGCCTTTAACTGCTTTTATTTCTGATTGTTGAACGAGGCTTGTATACGTTTTGAGCGTGATATTGGGGTCCGCGTGGCCAAGAATACCTTGCACGCTTCTAACGTCCGATCCGTTCGCCAGCATAAAAGTGCTTACGCAATGCCTGAGCTGATGCGGGCAGATGCCCTTATATAGTTTTCCGCCAGTCGAATTATTCGGCTCATAGATTCCAAGATTGCAGCTAACTGCGAAATCGCGAAACCAATGGTTGAAGATGTAGTTCTTCATGTGACAGACAGTAGGGACCCCTTGCTCGACAGCAATATCGCTAATGATGGGAGTGCTGCCAGTCTGGGACAGCCCCAGAGAGGCCAGGAGCTCTTTTTGTATGGCTGACCATGATTGAAGACGTTCGGCCAGGGTTTCTCCAACGGGGATTTTGCGTTGGCTTTCTTGTGACTTGGGTGCCCTCAGTTCATGATCGTTGGTGTACTGCCTGTCAATTTTCAAGGTTTTATTGGCAGGGTCCCAATCGCGCCATTCGAGGCCCAGCATCTCGCCTTTTCGCATACCCGTATACACTAGTACTAGCGTACCAACAGCTTCGGCGGTGAGCTCAATGTGTTGAAGATGTGTGCATAGGGTAGCTACTTGCTCGATTGTCAGTGATTCTCTTTTGTTGCGTGGTCTGCGAACATGAACGGTAGCGCAGGGGTTTCGGTCAATTATTCTCTTTGCGACTGCATTCGACAGAATCTGGCGCAGTTTCGCATTGATTCGTACAAGCTCAGATGGTTTGTATTTTCCCGTACGACGAGCTTCGGCATATGTTTCTTCGATTAGATCGGGAGTTAGCCCCTCAATTGTCTGAAACGCACCGAATAGGTCTTCGATATGCCTGCAATCGTACGCTTCTCTTTCATAGCTCGTTGGCGCAAGCTCGGTGTCCCTATTTTCATGAAAGGCCCAGCAGTAGGACGCAAGCAAAGTGGGCTTTTTAGTTTTAGTGATCGTGCCAGAGGAGTTGATTTCAGCAAGCTTGGCCTGCATTGCAGCCTTAGCTTCTGTTTTAGTCTTGCAACGAACCGTATAAGTTGGGGATCGTTTGTAACGCCCTGTCTTAGGGTCCTTGACCCCAAGGGAAAAATAATAGCGATAGGTGTTAGGTGATCTCTTGTCTTTCCAACACGTGCCTCTTCCGCTAATTAGTGGCTGTTCTGACATCTTTGCACTCCGTTTCTTTGAATAGTTTTCAACAATTCATTGAGTGCAGTTTAGCTAAAGCTGTTAGTAATATGTTTGTAAAAGCGTAGGCGCAGCTACCGGAGGTAAAAGACACAAACTGCTATGTTTATCTGCGGTTATATGGTGTTCAATGATGCTTGATGAATAGTAGGGGGTAGCATTAAATCATATCTCCTAAAGCGGGTGTCGACGGTTCGAATCCGCCCGGGGGCACCAGAAGATTATAACGGCGTCGCGAGAGCGGCGCCGTTTCTGGTTTGTGGGAGCTGCCGACGGATTAGGACCGTCGACACCCGCGTCACCAATTTCCCCGCGGGGGGGGGAGTTTTCGAATCAGCCCGGGGACACCAGAGATTGATCGAGCCCGGTACACCGTCACGGTACCGGGCTCTTCTGGTTCATGTCATGTCAAAAACGAAGCGCCCGCTTGCTGGGGGAGCAAGCGGGCGCCTGTGAGCGAATATGTTTGCGGCGGGAGCCGTAATGGGCGGTGGGGCGGCGACTAGTTGGTCGTACCGGAATCGTCGCCCGTGCTCGTGCCCGAGCCAGAGCCCGAACCCGAGCCAGAAATCGAAACCGTCAGCGTAATCGTGCTGTCGGTGGACTGCTTGCCGGTGGGGGAGACGCCCGTAACGGTGGCATCCTCGTTACCGCTCACGGGATTGCCGTTCTGGTCACAGAAGCCAATGTTATAGAAACCGGCGTTGTTGAGCGCGGTAACGGCGGCGGAAATGCTCTTGCCGTATAGGTTGCCCGGGACGGAGGCCTTGCCGGACTTCTTGGCAATGACGACAGTGATCGTGGCGCCGGGCTTCTGCTTGCCACTGGGGTTCCAGCTAATGACGGTGCCCTCGGTGACGGAGTCGTTCTCCTGGTAGCTGACGTCGACGCCAAAGCCTGCCATATCGAGGGCGTTGCGCGCCTGGGCCTCGGTCATGTCGGTCAGATCGGGGACGGACGTGGTATCCGGGCCGCCCGAGACCTTGTACGAGATGGTCGTGCCCTTCGCGACTTCCTTACCGGCTTCGGTGCCCTGCTCAAAGACCTGGCCCTCATCGGCCTCGTTGGCCTCCTCGGAGGCGTTGCCCTTCAGGCCAACGCTTGCCAGCGCGGCCTCGGCCTGGTCCTTGGTCAGGCCGACAAGCCGGGGAACCTCAACCTTCTCGGAGGGCTTGGGACCCTTGGAGATTACCAGGTTCACCTTGGTGCCCTTGGCCTTCTTGGTGTTGCCGTTGGGCGTCTGCTCGGCGACCTTGCCCTCGTCGACATCGTCGTTGTAGCTTTGGTCGATGGTGCCGACCTCGAGGCCGGCTTCCTTGATCAGCTCGACGGCAGTCTGCTGGTCCTTGCCCAGCACATCGGGCACGGTGACCTGCTCGCCGCCAAAGAGTCCTGTGGCAAAGGCCACCACGATGCCGATGACGGCAACGGCTGCCACCACGGCGGCGATGATCTTGTTCTTGTTGGATTTGGGCTTTTCGACCTCGTAGGAGCCGGTGGAGCCCGAAACCGAGCTACGGGCGGTATTCTGGCCGCTCACGCCCGAGACGGGACGCACCATGGCGCGCGTTTGATCGGAAAGCTCGCGAGTCTTGGTGGCGCCCAGCTCACCGGGGGCACCGATGATGCGCGTGGGCTCCGAGACGTTGACGGCACGGCCCGACAGGTAGCTATTGAGCACCTGACGAAGCTCGTCGGCGGTCTGGAAGCGGTTTGCCGGGTCCTTCTCCATGCACTTGAGGATGATGCGCTCAAGGTCGGCGTCGACACCGGAGTTGATCTGGCTCGGCGGAATAGGCAACTCGTTGACTTGCTTGAGTGCGACCGAGATGGCGTCGTCACCGTCAAAGGGAACGCGGCCGGTGGCGCACTCGTACATCACGACGCCCAGCGAGTAGATATCCGAGGTGGGGCCGAGGTCCTGACCGCGGGTCTGCTCGGGGCTGACGTAGTGGGCGGTTCCCAGCACGTTGTTGTCTTGCGTGAGGTGGCTGTTCTTGGCGCGCGCGATGCCAAAGTCCATCACCTTGATGTTGCCGTCGGGCAGCACCATGATGTTCTGCGGCTTAATGTCGCGGTGGATGATCTCGTGCTTGTGGGCGACCGAAAGCGCAGAGCTGATCTGCGAGCCGATCTGGGCGACCTTCTTGGGGTCGAGGGCGCCGTGGCTCTTGATGCCGCTCTTAAGGTCGGTGCCGCGCAGGTACTCCATGACGATGTAATAGGTGTCGCCGTCCTTGCCCCAATC
Organism: Collinsella sp.; assembly: GCA_019414205.1. GTDB lineage: Bacteria > Actinomycetota > Coriobacteriia > Coriobacteriales > Coriobacteriaceae > Collinsella. Next base: position 107,322 of record DXML01000009.1, read on the forward strand.
GTAGACGCCCACGATATAGGGGGAGGAGAGACCGGCTGCTGCCTGGGCCTCCTGCTTAAAGCGTGCGGCGAAGGTTGCGTCGCCAGCATACTGCGGCAGCATGATCTTGACGGCTACCGTGCGGTCGAGGACCTGGTCCTGTGCACGGTAGACGGTCGCCATGCCGCCTGTTCCCACCTTATCCTTGAGGAGGTATCTTCCCCCGAGGACCCTCTGTTCCATTCCTGCTCCTAACATAACTATTCGCTCAACGATGTGTGTAGTACCTACGATGTGGCCGCTGGGGCCGTGTGGCGCGTTGCCGCTAACTCTTAGGCCGCGGCGCGCCTCGGGTGTCCGATTCGATCATGGGCATCACGCTCCCTGTGCGGCAAGCGCCGCGGTCAGGACGATACCGGCGATCTTGGTGGCCTTGACGTCATGCTTGTCGTAATCCTCCAAGGCCACCGAGATGGCGACCGTGGGTGAATCGTAAGGTGCAAAGCCAACGAACATCGAGTTGACGTTGGTGCCGCCGGTCTCGGCCGAGCCGGTCTTGCCGGCGACCTTGACGCCGGGGATCTGGGCATCGGTGCCGGTGCCGGACTGGACGACGGCAAGCATGGTCTGCTTGACCTGGTCGGCCGTGGCGGAGCTGACGGCCTGCCCCAGCGAGCGGGACTGCGTGGTCTTGACCACGGTTCCGTCCGGGGCGAGTACCTGGGCTACAAAGTACGGGTCCATGACCACGCCACTGTTAGCGATGGCGGCGGCAATCACGGCGTTTTGCATGACGGTGGTCTGCGGGCCGGGCGTGTGGTCCATGCCGACAGGCTGGCCGGCGCCGGCCCAGGCGGTCTCCCACTCGGTCATGAGCGACGGGTCGGCCATGATGGAGGCCGCGGAGGTCAGGTCCTGGCCGAGCTTTTGGCCGTAGCCAAAGGCGTTGGCAAACTGTACGAGCGTGTTTGCGCCAACTTCGTTTGCCACCTGGCCAAAGACGACGTTGGAGGACACGGCAAAGGCCTGCTGCAGGCTGATGGTGCCGTAGCTCTCGTTGGCATAGTTGGTGACCGGTGCGTTGCCGATATCCATGGAGCTGGGCGCCTGGTAGGTGCTAGTCAGGCTGGCGGTACCGGTCTCGAGTGCCGCGGAAAGCGTAACGACCTTAAACGTGGAGCCCGGCGTGTACAGCGCGTCCATGGCGCGATTGTACATGGAGCCGTCCTCGCCGCCGCCCGTCTGCAGCAGGGCATCGATGTTGGTGTTGTCGTAGGTGGGCGAGCTGGCACATGCGAGCACCGCGCCGGTACGCGGGTCGATGACCACTACAGCGCCCTTAAAGCCCTTGAGCGCCTGCTCAGCAGCCGTCTGGATGCGCGAGTCGATGGTGAGCTTGGCGGTGTTGCCCGGCTGGGTCTGGCCCGCGAGCGACGCGATGGCGTTGTTCCAGCTAGAGTAGTCCTTAGAACCGGTGAGCGTGTCGTTCATGACGCTCTCGATGGCGGTGGTGCCATACTGCTGGCTCACGTAGCCAACCACGTGCGCTGCCAGGTTACCGTTGGGGTAGGAGCGTACGTAGGTGCCGTCCTCCTGCTGCAGCGACTCGGCCAGCGTCACGCCGTCGGACGTGATGATGGAGCCGCGCTGGATGTACTTGGAGCGGGCGATGGTGTGGTTGTTGGTCGGCATGTCCTGATAGTCCTTGGCCTTAATGACCTGGACATAGGTGAGGTTGCCGATAAGGATGGCGAACAGCGCCGTAAAGGCGAGCACCGCACGGGTTAGACGGTTGGCGAGCGCCACGCGACCGAGCACACCGGATTCAGGCGTATCGAGCAGGCGACGGCGCATGCGCGAGCCGACGGAATGGCTGCCGCTGCCGTAGGAAGACGAGGTGGCAAAGCGCGAGCCCGTCGGGGCGGCGGCAGATGCGACCTGATCATCGGTGATGGCGGCCATGGTGCCGGTGCCGGTAAGCTCGGCCTCGCGTCCGGTCGCCTCGTCACCGGCACGTAGCAGGAGTGCGACGATGATAAAGCTTGCCAGCAGCGAGGAGCCGCCCTGGCTCATAAAGGGCAGGGTGACGCCGGTCAGCGGGATCAGGCGGGTTACGCCGCCAACGATCAAGAAGGCCTGGAAGCTGATGGCTGCCGTAAGACCGGTGGCGCTAAAGGCGGCAAGGTCGGACTTTGCGCGGGCAGCTGTGGTCAGGCCACGCACGGCAAAGAGCATAAACAGGATGAGCACGGCGCCGCCGCCCAAAAGGCCCATCTCCTCGCCGATAGCCGAGAAGATAAAGTCGGACTCGACGACAGGGATGTTGTTGGCCATGCCGTTGCCGATGCCAACACCGACCAGACCGCCATCGGCAAGCGAGAAGAGCGACTGGACGATCTGGTAGCCCTGACCCTGGGCGTCCTTAAACGGATCGACCCAAACCTGGAAACGCACCTGAACGTGCGACAGGAACTTGTAGGCGCCCACGGCTCCAACGGCTAAGAGCGCAAGGCCGATAACGACATACGAAAAGCGCCCCGTGGCAACGTAGAGCATCAGCAAGAAGATGGTGTAGAACAGCACGGCCGAACCCAGGTCGCGTTCGAAGACGACGACGAGCAGGCACACACCCCACACGGCAAACAACGGCAGTAGCAGTCGCAGGCGAGGGATCTTAAAGCCCAAGATCTTGCGGTTGGAGATGGAGAGCAGCTCGCGGTTCTCGGCCAGGTACCCGGCCAGGAACAGCACGATAAAGACCTTGGCGAACTCGCCGGGCTGGATGGTAAAGCCCGCGATGCGAATCCACAGCTTGGAGCCCGAGATCGTGGTGCCGATAAAGATAGGCAGCATCAGCAGGATGATGCCGATGATGCCAAAGGTGTACTTGTAGCGCATGACCACGTCGAGGTTTTTGACTAGTGCAAGCGTTCCCACCATGAGCGCCACCGAGACAAACAGGATGATGAGCTGTGAGATGGCGAGAGCGGGGGCGAGACGCGTCACGAACGTGATGCCGATGCCCGAAAGTATAAATACGATGGGCAGGATGGCGGGGTCGGCACCGGGCGCCAAGATGCGCACGGCAATGTGGGCCGCGGCAAAGGCGGCAAAGAGGCCGATCGGTACGGCGAGCGTCTCAAAGGAGATAGCGGCGCCCGCAGTGAGCACGTACATCGCATACAGCAGGATGACGGGGAACGCCGAGGCGATGAGCAAGAGCAGCTCGGTGTTGCGGCGACTCATAAGCGGCACTCCCTTTCTAGTTCTTATCGGAGGCTTCGGCCTCGGCGGACTGTTCGGCGGTTTTCTCGGAATCTGATTCGGAGGTCGATCCCTGATTGGTGTTGTCGCGAATCGTTTGCGCGTCGATCACCTGGCGGGTCTGCTCCTCGTCGATCTGGTGGCGGTACTTGGATATCGTGTCCTGCGCATCGTCGACACTTGTTTGCGGAATGCCCGCCTTGAGGCGGTTTTGCGTGTCTTCGGGCAGGTCGGACAGCTTAATGCTGGTTTCGCTCTCGAGCCAGTGGAGCTTGAGTCCGAGCGGCTTGCCGGGCAGGCCGCGCCAGACGGCGACATTGCCCTGGTAGGTACCCAGGTAGTATGAGCCGGTGACACCCGTGTAGGCCCAGATGCCAGCTGCCAGCACAAAGACGAGGGCCAGGATGGCGGCGATAGTAATGTTGCGGCGACGCACGCGTTGCGCCTCGCGCATAACGCCATCGTCAACCAGGTCAACGACTACTACGGTCACGTTGTCGTGGCCGCCGGCGGCAAGCGCCGCGTCCACTAGGTTGTCGACGCAGATTTGCGCGGTTGAGGACTGCGTGGCGATGTTCTCGATATCGCTATCGGGAATCATGCTCGAGAGGCCGTCGGAGCACAGGATCAGACGGTCGCCTTCCTCGATATGCAGAGTGAAGTGGTCGGCATACATGGCGGGGTCCGAGCCCAGTGCGCGGGTGATGACCGAACGGTTGGGGTGGACGCGAGCCTCGTCTGCCGTGATCTCGCCGGCGTCCACGAGCTCCTCCACGTAGGAGTGGTCGCGGGTCACGCGGATGAGCGTGCCCTCGTGGAGCAGATAGGCGCGAGAGTCGCCCACGTGGGCGATGGCGAGCGTGTCGTTTTCGATGTAGGCGCAGGTGGCTGTGCAGCCCATGCCGGGCTTGCCCAGGCCGTTCAGGGCCGCCTCGATTACGGCGGCGTTGGCTGCCTCGACGGCTGCGGCCAGGCGTGCTGCGTCGGCGGACTGTGGGGCCGTCTTGGCAATAGTCTCGACGGCGATGGAAGAGGCTACCTCGCCGGCAGCGTGACCACCCATGCCGTCGCATACGCAAAAGAGCGGCGACTGCACCAGGTAGGAATCCTCATTGTGCGGGCGCACGCAGCCAACGTCGGAGCGGGCGCCCCACATAAGTTGCGTGGTGGTGCCGGCATCATAGGTCGAGTCGGTCTCGATGCGCTCCTCGGTCAGGGGCTCAAAGCTCATGGTCGAGCCGGGGTCTTTGAGCTTGGCCTCAACGGCGGCAACGTCGATTTCGGCGGTGTCACCGGGAGAGACGGTGTCGGTCACGGGGTTTGATTCGGAATCACCGGTGTCCGGGGAGTCGGGCTCCTCGGACACGCGGGCGGTCGACTCGTCGTCTTGCGGGCTGACGTCTATAGGCTCGGGCGCCGGCGTAGACGCGGGCGCAACCTCGGACGCCGGGGCCATGGGAAACGCCGGCGCGGCGGGCTCGGGTGCCGCAAACACCGCAGCGCTCTCGTTGATTGCCGCGGCGACGGGCTCTGCAAAGTGAGCCGGCGCCGGGGTTGCTTCGGGCGCTGTGGGCTGTTCCGCAGCATGTGCGCCGATGGGCGCCGCTACGGCATCCTCTTCGTCCTCGTTATCGGCGAGATCCGAAATATCATGCGTTACATGCGAAAGAGGCAGGGAGAACACGGTGTCCTCGGGCTCCACGGGTGCGGAGCCCGCCGGAGCGGCGTGGGCCGGCGCAGCTGTGGCGGCGGCCGGTGCCTCGGTCATAGTTGCGGACTTGTTCTCCTCGTCGATCATCGACGGTTCACCTTCATGACCACGTCGCCAATCTGGACTTCGTCGCCCTCACGCAGCGTCGCGGGCTCCACGAGTTGGCGGCCGTTGACGAGCGTGCCGTTAAGTGAGTTGAGGTCCTCGATGATGAGCGCCGGGCCCTGCAGCGAAAAGCGCGCGTGCGAGGCTGAAACGAACGGTTCGTTGATGCAGATGTCCGAAGATGGCGAGCGACCGACGATGACGGGGCCGAGCATGTCTACGTGGATGCCGCGGATACCGCGCGGACCCTTGTCCACATCGATCGTCCAGATAGCCGAGTCGCGGCGCTGTCCACGCACAAGTCCCACGCCGGTCTTCATGACGGCGAACAGAAAGATATAGAGCAGGGCGACCAGGACGATGCGGCCTGCAAAAAGGACGATATCGATGTTCATAAGCGACTATCCCCTAAATTCAAAGGTACTCAGGCCAAACGTCAGCAGATCGCCGTTGCGCAGCGGGCAGCGCGTAATGCGGCGGTTGTTGACGAGCGTGCCGTTGGTGGAATTGAGATCCTCGATCGACCAATCCGAGCCCGTAAAGGTGAGCTGGGCGTGGCGGCGCGACACGTTGGGGTCGCGCAGGGCAATGTCGGAAACTGAGCGCTCGCGACCGATGGTCACCTGTGCGGAGGTGATGCTATGGCTCTCGCCGCTCACGACGTCGACGAGCTGGGCGAGCGGACGCTGCGGGGCGCGAGTGCTCGCCATGTTGGAGGCGATGCCGGCTGCGGCGCCTAGGCCCACGGCGGCACCGGTCGCGGCGGCTCCGCCCATGCCGGCAAGCGCGTCACGCGAGACGGTCTGCGGCACCGGGATGGGAGCGGCGGGGTCGGGGATGCTAGGCGCGAAGGGGTCTGCCACGGCAAGCGGGTCGGGAGCGGCGGCGCGAGGCGTCGGCTGCTGCTGGGGCATGGCGGCGGGACGCTGCTGCTGCGGGGCAGCAAACTGCTGCTGGCCGGCGCGCGGGGCGCTGGCGGCACGGCTTGCCGCGGAGTTGTTCTGGCCCAGGCCGTTTTGATAGGCGCGCTCTTCTTCGTACAGGCGGCCGAGCGTGGGGGCATCGACGTTCTCGGCAAAGACCGAGAACTTGCCGGCGCGCAGCTGCGGATCGATCATAAAGCGCACGAGGGGCTCGCCGACAAAGACATAGCGGCGCTTTTCGGCCTGCGCCTTCACAAACTCGCGGACCTCGCGCGAAAGCTCGGGGTAGAACGGGGCGAGCATGGGATCGTCGTCGGCGGCGATCAGGATGGTATAGAGTGCCGGTGCCGTGTTGACGCCGTTGATCACCAGAGTCTGATCCTCCATGTCGCGAGCGGCCTGCTTGGCAAGCTTCTTAAAGGAGAACGGGGCACGGGTGGCACCGAAGATGCCGGCCACGTGGTCCTCGAAGATGTTCAGGAAGTTCACGAAAGATCACTCTCCGTATAGGTTCTTTGGTATCCGAGCAAATATAGGCATATCCCAACGATTATAGAGGATAGGGTTCCCGCAACCGCCGCCTTGGCGGCGACCGCGGCTGCAAGGCTGGCAATTTCCATATGGTGTGCAAGACAGGATGCCGCTGCGCAGCCGATGCCGGTGACGGCGATAGCGGCGATTGCGGCAAGGTTTGAGCCCTGGTCGGCACGCTTGGCATGGGCATTGAGCAGCGCAGATGACGCTGCGGCAGTTGTCGCGACCAGCACAAAGGCAGCCCAAAGGAGCGGGTCTTCCAGCGCTGCGGCAACGTTACCGAGCCCCAGCACGCCTCCGGCTGAAAGCGCGACCGTCGCCAGACGGGCAAAAAGCACGCCCATGCCCGTTGCCGCGGCGGCGCTTGCCGGGCCGAGCCAAAATGACGCGACGCCGGCGGCGACCCCAGCTGCCAGGAAGGTATTGCCAGTCAGACAGCCAAGCGCGAGTGCACAGGTGAGCGCGGCGCTCGCGGCAGCCTCGGTGCGACCCCAGGCGATCCACCAACCGGACATGGCGGCGGCAAAGATCACCGCGACGGGCAACATCGACAGGATGCCCTGCGCCTGCATGGTGGCGTTGGCCATGAGCACCAAAAAGCCCACAGCCGAGATGGCCGAGCCGATCTGGGGGGCCAGGCCAGCCGCCGCTCCGATCGCGATAGCCGCAATGACCAGGCCGGGAAGCGCCGCGACCCCGGCCGTTTGCATCAGCAAAAAGCTAAAGGCGCCGCACGTTAGCGCCGAGATAGCGTGCATGGTGTAGTCGCGCGCATGGCTCCAGCGCGTGCCCGCCCAGCCGAGCGCGGGGTCGACCTCGATGGCGTCGTCCTCGTAGTACGACGGCTCGATATCGTCGAGCTCCTGCTCGTCATCCGAAAGCTCGCCAACCATTTGCTCCAGACTGCGACGGCCCTCGCGCACGCTGCCCAGACCGGCAAGGAGTTGGTCGCAAAATGCCTCGATGCTGTTGGGGCGGTCCTGCGGCATGGGGGAGAGCGCGCTCATGAGCGCGGCCTCGGCTCCCGGGGGAAAGTGTGGTATCAGCTCGCTGGGATAGGTGGCGCCGCCGATGATGCGGTCGAGCGAGTCGGCGGGCGTGGCCGCCATAAAGGGAGCGCTGCCGCACAAGCCCTCATAGATAACGCAGGCAAGGGCAAAGACATCGGCGCGTTCGTCGACCGTGCCGGTCTCGATATCGAGCTGCTCGGGCGGCATGTAGCCGATGGTGCCGCCGCGCGAGCCGCCAAAGCCGCCGGCGGACGACAGTCGCGCCATGCCAAAGTCGGTGAGCTTTACATTGCCCGAGTGGTCGATGAGCACGTTGGCGGGCTTAATGTCCAGGTGGAGTACGCCATTGCTATGGGCGAAGGTGAGCGCCTGGCCCAGGGCATCGGCAATGGCCGCGGCCTCGTCAAAGGTGAGCGAGTGGCCGTCCACGCGATGCAAAAACTCGGCCAGCGACATACCGTCGACATACTCCATGACCAGGTAGGCATAGGCGGTGTCATGCGTAAAGTCGATGACCTGCACGATATTGGGATGTTGAAGCATGGCGGCAGTGTGCGCCTCGCGCAGGACATCCATGATGTCGCTGGCGGGCATGCCGGCGCCGTTGATAAGGGGGATGCGCTTAATGGCGACGCGGCGGCGCAGGTGCGTGTCGCGGCAAATCTCGATGGAGCCAAAACCGCCGGTCGCAAGTGTCTCGAGCGGCTGGTACCGCTTGAGCAGCTCGCGAGAGCTGGTGCCCTCCAAAGGAACGTCCGGCGAGAACCGGGCGGTATGTTGCGAGAAAAGCGGCATGGCCAACCCTCGTGCGTTTAAAGTTCGTTTGCGAGTGGCGGGCGCGGAGCCGAGCCGTTCGCGGTGGCATAGATGCTGCTAGTGTAGCACGCTCGGGCGGATGGCGAGGATAACGGGATGTGAGGCTGCCTGTCTGGCTTGGCCTTAGTGCTTCTTCTTGTTCTTCTTCTGCTTGCGCTGCTTGCCCTTGGTCTCCTGGGGCTTGTCGCCCTGCTTGGCCTCGGCGGCGGCCTTCTCGGCCTTCATCTTCTTGCGTTTGGTCTCGATGCGGAGTTTTTTGTTGATGCGCGCCTTGAGGAAGGGGCCAAACTGCTCGGCATCGCCGCGAACAAAGGTGTCCTTAGGGATCGTCACGCCCTGGTCGGCGAACATGGCCACAAAGATGCGCTCGCCGTCGAGCACGTGGTCGAGCTTTTCAAACGGGAAGAACTGCGACTTGCCGCTCGTGCCCCAAACCATCAGGCCGTCCTCGTTGGCGGCGACGCGGCGATAGCGGCCACCCATGGACTCGTCGGCCTCAACGGCGTCGATAAAGTCGCGGGCGAGGGTGTGGTGCAGGTTTTTGCTCCACCAGGCCAAAAAGGCGCCGAATACGATCAAGACGACGCCAAACTTGATCCAGTTGCCGCCGGCCACCAGCATGCCGATGCCGATGAGCGCGGCAATTGCCGCGGCGACATACAGCGAGCCGCGACGCCTGGGCGAGGCGACCAGGCGGGCGAAGTCGGTGACGAGGTCGTTTTCGTATTGGTACTCGTTGAGGTACAGGATGCCGTCGTCGGCTGCGGCCTGCTCCTCGAGCGCGACCTCGACCTGGTCGGCTGCTTCGGAGGGAACGAGGTTGCTCTCTGCGTCTGCCATGCTCTTTGGACTCCTATCGCGGCGGGCTCGCCGTACGGGTTATTATGGAATGCAGTATGCCGTGCGACCGCATGGCCGCCGCGGCAACAAGACTCAGTATACCCGGGGGAGCACCCATGGAATCGTTGTACCGAAAGTATCGCCCGCTCACCTTTGACTCCGTGGTGGGCCAGCAGCATATCGTCTCGACGCTCGAGCACGCCATCACCGAGGGGCGCCTGTCCCACGCCTACCTGTTCTGCGGACCGCGCGGCACGGGCAAGACCACCATGGCGCGCATTCTGGCCAAGGCGCTGCTGTGCCGCAATGCCGAGGCGGCGCGCGCCGAGGGTGCAAGCGGCTGCATGCCCGACGGTACTTGCGAGGAGTGCGAGCTCATTGCCGAGGGTAACCACCCCGATGTCTACGAGCTCGATGCCGCCTCCCGCACGGGCGTGGACAATGTGCGCGAGGAAATCATCAACTCCGTCAACTTTGCCCCGGTGCGCGGCAAGTACAAGATCTATATCATCGACGAGGTCCACATGCTCACGACGGCGGCGTTCAACGCGCTGCTCAAGACGCTCGAGGAGCCGCCGGCACACGTGATCTTTGTGCTGTGCACCACCGACCCGCAAAAGATTCTGGAGACCATCCTCTCGCGCTGCCAGCGTTTCGATTTCCATCGCATCGGCAACGAGGATATCGAGCGTCGCCTGGCATACGTGTGCGAGCAGGAGGGCTTCGATTACGACGATGAGGCGCTGGCTATCGTGGCGCGCCATGCCAAGGGCGGTATGCGCGACGCGCTGTCCACGCTGGAGCAGCTGAGCGTCTTTGGCAACGGTTCTGTGCATGCGGACGACGCCCGCTCGCTTTTAGGCGAGGTTTCGGACCAGATTCTGGGCGAGTTTTCCCGCGCCATTGCCGATCGCGATGTTGCCGAGCTCTATGGACTGATCCGTGCGCAGGTCGAGGAAGGAAACGACCTGCTGGAGCTGACGCGCGACCTGGTGGCGCATGTGCGTGACGTGTACGTTGCCTGCGTTGCCGGTGCCCGTGCCGAGCTGTTTGAGGGCGGCTCCGAGCAGGCCGAGGCGCTTGCTGCCGAGGCCGCTGCCTTTGGCGAGCATCCTGCCGACCGCCTGGCCCGTGTGCTGACGGTGCTCGACGATGCCGCACTGGAGATGAGGGGCGCGAGCGACGTGCGCCTGGTGCTCGAGATCGCCTGCACGCGCCTGGCACGTCCCGAGGCCGATTTAACGATTGAGGCATTGGCCGAGCGCGTGGCCCGCTTGGAGGCCATGGTTGCCAACGGCGCCGTGCCGGCGAGCGTGGCTGCTGCTCAGGCCGCCGCGCCTGCAGCATCCGTACCCGCTGCTGCCCAACAGCCGACGCTAATTTCGGGCGCTCGTGCTGCCGCTCCGGCGGCATCCGCTGCCCCCGCTGCTACGTCCGCGCGCCAGGGCGGTATGCCTTGGGACCGTGGTGCTGCTGTTCCGGCTGCCCAGCCTGCGTCCCGTTCTGCGTCCGTGTCAGCTTCCAAGCCTGCAGCGCCTGCACCTCAGCCTGCGCCGACTCCGACGCCTCAGCCCGTTGCGGCTCCCGCGCCTGCCACCGCTCCGGCACCTAAGCCCCAGTCCAACAATGCCGCCCAGGTTGCCGCCGCCGGTACTGCCGAGACGCCCGCGGTCGAGGATGCCGGAGAGCTGCAGCGCAAATGGGCCGAGGTTGTCGAGCGTGTCAAGGCGCGTCAGGCTTCCTACGCGGGGCTTTTGCTCAATGCCCGCGCCACGGCTGACGACGGCTCCAGGCTCACGGTCTCGTTCCCCGCGGGCTCGACCTTTGCCATCAAGATGCTTGGACGCGCCGACACGCAGTCGGTGGTCCTGCCGACAGTCAGTGCGGTCTTCGGTCGTCGTACCGTCGACTATGTCCTGGATGGGGGTGGCACGCCGGCTCCTCAACATGAGGAGCATTCTCCATCTGCACGGGCTGCGGTATCTGCGGACCCGCGACCCGTGTCCTCGGCGGCCCCTGCATCCTCGAGCGCTAGCGCGACGCAGCCAAAAGCAGCACCGATAGCGGCGCCGACCCCGTCGGCGCCTAAGCCCGTCATGGCCAAACCGGCTGCTCCGACACCCGCGCCCAAGCCTGCCTCGCCCGCGCCCAAGTCGTCTGACCTGGGCAAAGCCCCCTGGCTGCGCTCCGACAACCCCGCCGGCGCTCCTGCCACGGGCAAGCTCCCGACCGAGCCCGCGCCCCGAGCGCCCGAGCGCGCGTCCGCTCCCAAGGCTCAGCCCGCCGCGCCGTCTGCGCCATGGGAATCCGAGCAGGTTCCCTACGACGATGCCATGGTTGGCGGTTTTGTTGCCGATGCTGGTGGGGACGATCTGCCTCCGTTCGACTTGCCGGGTGCGGCGTCCGCGCCCAAGTCCGCTGCAACTGCCCCCAAAGAGGAGGACGCTCCTGCAGCTCCCTGGGAGTCCAACTCCGGTGCGGGCGGCCCCTTCGGCCATCAGGGTGCAGCCCCGAGCATCCCGCAGACCGAGGACGAGGCCAAAGCCCTCATCCGCAGCGTCTTCGGCCAGTCCACCATCTTCAAGCCGGTGGAGTAGCTGCGCAGGCGGGTATACTGCTCAAGAAGAGAACCCCTTGCCCGGGCGCATCTGTATTTCGGACATGTGCAACGTGGTGCCGCGTATATCGCATTCGAGCAGACAGGCGCGTGACGGTCGGCCTAGGATGCTGAGGTCGATACGATACGTCGCATGGCTGTCCGTGTACTCGACTTGCTCGGCGTTGACGGTTGCTCCGATTGTAAATAAAGAGCCCAGTTCGGCATCGACAATCTTGGAGTCCTTTATCTTGACCTTGAACTCTTGGTAGAGGGACGGGCTGTTGTAGTAAATGGTTCGGGTTCCGTCGGTGCATTCATCGGTCGTCTCCCATTTGACGACGGGCTGGTCCGAGCTGGCTATCAGCAGTTCTGCTCCAAAAGCTATGGCATGGGTGATGATAACCAGTAATACCCAGACGACAAAGAGATAGAGAACCACATATGCAACGGGGTGTTTTGAGCGGATGTTTTGGAGTACGGCTGGGACATTCACGAGGGCACCTCCAAATCGTCATCTATGACAATCAAATTATACCCAGCCGCCATGCGTGCCGCCTCGAGCAGCGGCTCGGCATTTTGCCATGTAGCCTTGTAGCCCTACGCATAAACTGCCTGGTTCCAGCTCTGCTAGATGTAGCTTGAGATAATTATGCAACCTTGCATAATTCGACCTTGCATAATCTTGGGCGTGCGTCACGCTCAAGGACATGTATATCGACTGAGGTAGCGTGTCCGCCCCGCTTGCTTGCCCCGCGCCGTGGTACGATTTTTGAGTTTGAAAGTCCCGTCGCGCTCCGGCTGCCCTTGCAGCTTGTCGCGCGGCCGCACGTAAAGGAGCCATCATGGCCGGTATGAACATGCAGCAAATGATGAAGCAGGCTCGCAAGATGCAGGAGCAGCTTGCCGCCGCGCAGGAAAACCTTAAGTCCCAGACCGTCGACGCCTCTGCCGGCGGCGGCATGGTCAAGGTGACCGTTAACGGCGAGATGGAGCTCGTCAACCTCACCATCGACCCCGATGCCCTCGATCCCGAGGACGTCGATATGCTGCAGGACATGATCATGGCTGCCGTCAACGAGGCCGTCCGCGGTGTCAACGAGCTCGCCAACAAGCAGATGGGCGCCATCACCGGCGGCCTCAACATCCCGGGCATGCCGTTCTAAGACACGCATATATATGAGTGCCAACCATAGTCTGCAAAAATTGCTCGATGAGCTGGGCCGTCTGCCGGGCATTGGTCCCAAGTCGGCCCAGCGCATCGCCTATTACCTGCTCGAGGCCGATGCCGAGGAGGCGCGCCGCCTGGCCGAGGCTATCCTGGAGGTTAAGCAGGAGGTTCACTTTTGCAGCCGCTGCTTTAACTACGCCACGGCCGACGAGTGCTCCATCTGCCAGGATTCGATGCGCGATACCACTCGCATTTGCGTGGTGGGCGAGCCGCGCGATGTCCAGGCGATTGAGCGCACGGGCAGCTACCACGGTCTCTACCACGTATTGGGCGGCGTGATCAGTCCCATGGACAAGATTGGTCCCGAGCAGTTGCACATTCGTGAGCTGCTGGCACGCTTGGGCCACGAGGACATCCACGAGGTCATCATCGCCACCAACCCCAATATCGAGGGCGAGACCACGGCGAGCTACCTGGCCCGCACTATCAAGCCGCTGGGCGTTGAGGTATCGCGTCTGGCGAGCGGCCTTCCCGTGGGCGGCGACCTGGAGTATGCCGACGAGCTTACGCTTGGGCGCGCCATCGAGGCCCGTCGCACGATTTAGGTGGCGAGCCTGCTCCTGCCGTATGTCTTCATCGCGACGCACGGGGTAGCCATAATTTCCCCGTGCGACTGTAAGTTTGTTGTGCAACAAAGATGCTTTGTATCCGCTTATCGCATGGATGCTTCCACTCGCATCCTTAATTTGCCCATTCGTTGCGCAACCTTTTGGGTTCGCTGATACACTCAAATATGGATTCGAATGAATGCGCCGCTCCCGAGCGGCGTGTTTTTGTTGGAGGAGAACGCATGCGGCCCGGTGGCACTCAGACAAAGCGCGGCGCCGCGGTGCGCATGCGACGCCGACTGGGCTTGGCGCCGCGGGCGTACGCACTGCTGTCTTGCTCGCTGGTGCTGGTCATAGCTGGCGTTTCTGCCTATGGCATGACCGTGCCGTCCATGATGCAGGCACATGCCGCACGCGAACCGCGCGTGGGGCATGAGGTCAAAAGTGACCTGGGGACCACGACTGGATATGCTTGGGCAAGTGTGGTCGCGCATATTGTGTTTGGCACCGGCGACGCGGACGGCGCCGAGGCCCCGGACAACGAAGTCACGCTTGCCAATGGCAAAACCATCGTGCTCACCAACACCAAGATCATCGATCGGTTGTCCAACAATAGCGTGGCGGCAACGGTGAATAAGGTCGAGCAGCAGAAGGAGCAGGACGCCCAGCAGTCCGGAAAGCCCGGTAGCTCGGATACTTCTGGCTCCGGCTCGGATTCGTCGAGTTCGGGCGGTGGCTCTGGGTCGGGTTCCTCTGCCGGAGGGTCTGGAAACGGCGGCTCGACGGGCGGCAACACTGACAACGATGCAAACTCCGGTGGCCTTTCCGCTGCTGAGGAAGAGAGCATTCACAGCTGGCTTGTGACCAAGTACAACATGCTCGACGGCTATGTTTCTCGTGCCAATGACGTGGTCTCGACCTATAACTCTACGGGAGATCCCAGGCCGTGCGACAGCCTGGTCGGGGAGATGTTTGTCATTCGAGCCGAGTTCGGTCGTCAGACATTCTCGCCCCGGTCAAAGTGGTATCAGCAGTATGCCAATCTGTGGGGCTGTTACACCAACCTATGTCAATGGGTCGGCCATTACGGCGATGATGACGTCGCGCTCGGTAACTTCAACAATAACGTGGCGGCGCTTGCCCTATGATGACCGATCTTGCATCCACCACACCACAATCGCTCGGTCGCGATCCCATGGTCGGCCTGCGCCTGGCGCGTGTCGACGGGTTTGAGCCGGCCATTGCGCTCGGTCAGGGCGAACTGCCTGCCTATCTGCGTCGTTTTACGATGCTGTTTGCCGACGATGCCACCATGCGCCGTGGCGGTATCGGCCGCGTGACGCGTGCCGTCAACGCCCAAGGCGAGGCCGTGGCACTCAAACAGCTCATCTTGCCGACGCGCGATGAGTTTGACGACGATGCCGCTCACGAGGCGCTGGTCGCCAAGTTCAAGGCGGCGTTTCGCGAGGAATACGAATGCCATCGCGCCCTTTCGGGCCTTAAGGGCTTTCCCCGCCTCTATGGCTGGGGCGAGGTCGACGGTGTGCCTGCAATTGTCATGGAATGGGTCGAGGGCGAGACGCTTGCCCGCTTGCGTTCGCGACTTGCCGTGGACGATGCCGGACGCCTGTCGCCGCTCGTGGCGGCGCGTCTGGGTCGCGACCTGTTCGATCTGCTCTGCCGTATGAGCCTGGTGGGCGAGGGCTTTGTCCATCGCGATATCTCGCCCGCTAATATTATGGTGCGTACGGCGCGTCTACCGCTTGACCGGCAGCTTGCCGAGGGCACCTTTGACCTGTGCCTGATCGACTTTGGCTCGTCGCTGGCGCTTGAGCCTGCGTCGGCCGTGGCCGGTACCGGCGGCAAGGCGTCGTTTACGGAGCGTTATGCCACGCTGCGTCGCGCGACGGTTGCCTATGCCCCGCCCGAGATGCTCACCGACGATATTCCCGACCTGCGCGCTTTGCGTATGTCGCCGGCGATTGACGTCTATGCCGCGGCAAGCACGGTTTACGAGCTCATTGCCGGCATCGCGCCATACGAAGCCGCGCCGAGCACTTCGGGCACCTCGGGTTCGCGCAAAAAGACGCGCGACATCGCGAGCCCCTACCGTCTCAAGATGGACACGCGGCCCGACTATCCCATTGGTGCCCATGCGCCCGGTTGCGATTTGACGCAGCTGCTTCATCGCGAGCCCGATGTGGCGCTCGCCGCGGCCGAGCAGGCCCAGCAGCTGGGGCTTGAGCCGGATTCCGAGGAGCTACGCGATGCGCTGGCGTTTGTCGATGCCCAGCTGTTCAACGTGGTGATGGCCTGTCTGTCCAGCCATCAAAAAGATCGTCCCGAGCCGGCGGCGGTCGAGGCGGCGCTCTCGGCGTTTTGTGACCACTATGCGCAAAATGTCGGTCGTTCGCTCCGCGGCGAGCCGCTCACGCCGTGCCCCATGGATGCGTCCGGCCGCGCGGTTCGTCGCGCGCTGATGGTCGGCGCGGCGGTCGTCTGTGGCGTGGTTTGGGCTGCGGTCGTGGTTTCGGCCGCGCTGCTGGCGTCGGGCGCTCGCGTGACGGCGACTTTGGGATCGCTCGTGTGGCCTGGGTCGCTACCGGGTGTTATTGCCGCACTGGCGCTGGCGCTGCCAGGCATGGCCGGCGTTGTCGCGGGGGCACTTGCGCGCGATCGACGCTCGGGGTTCCTGCAGGGTGTGCTTGCGCTTTCTGCCTGCGAGGTTCCGGTACTGGCTGTGGCTGCATGTAGCGTATTTTCCCAACGCGCCGTGATGGGCGGCCTTGTTGCCGCTTTGGTTGCAACCTATACGCTTACGTGGTTTTTGCTTGCGATGGGCTTTGCCTTTGAACTTCCCGTTTCGGCACCGCGACGCACAAAAGCCCAGATGGCGACTCCGCTTGCCGGTGGAGCCGCAGCTGCCCGTACTTTTGGCGGACCTGTCGAAGTATCGTCCGATTCTATTTCTACGACCAAGGAGGCCTAGGTCATGGCATCTCAAGTTGAGCTCACCCCATGCGGGGCCATGTTTGACATCTTTAAGCGCGCGGCGCATCTGAGCCATATCGAGCTGTGCGGCTTGGTGCTTTCGTCCCGTCCGCTCGCCGACGGCCGCAGCCCGCAGAGCCGAGCCGCCGATCGCTCTTGGGTTTCCCGCTTTATCGTTCGCGCGCCGGTCGGCACGCTTCAGCAGCGCTACTTTGCCGAATACGGTACCTCGGCTGCGCGTATTATGTCGCAACTGGCCCTGCGCCAGCGCAATCCCATGGACTCCACGGCTGTGATCAATATGGTGTGCGGTCCTGCAGGTGAACCGATGGTACGCGCGCTCGAAGAGTGCCATCAGGACACGAATCTCTATCGCAACGCGCTCGATCGCCTGTCCCAGGCGGCGGAACTCATGCCCGCCGAGCGCGCCGAGGCCGTGCTGGTGCTGCTTGTCGCCGTCGGTTGTTCGGCGGATGTGCGGTCCTCGGTGAACTATGCCATCGACTACGCGCACGCGACCTGTGGCGGAGGCACCTCCACGCCGCGTTCGCTTGGCATGTCGATGACCGCGGGCGAACGCGAACCCGCTCCGGCGCACCCCTTGGGCTTGCTGCGCGTACAAAACAGTTTTGTCGTGAGCGCCCCGCGCTGGATTCAGCCGAGTGAGCAGGGTGTTGAGATTGGTGCGCTGGCCACTGGTGAGGGCGATATTACCGACGTCGGCGACGATGTCTCGGCCCGCCATGCCCATATCTGGTGCGATGCTCAAAATATCTGGCACGTCGAGGACTTGTCGTCCACCAACGGAACCGTGGTGGTAAACGGGGCCACGCGCGTCTGCATTCAGGTCGAGCCCGGCCGTTCCGCCCAACTCAATCCCGGCGACGAGCTCAAGCTCGGCGAATCCACTACCTACGCCATCCTCTTCGGTGCCCTCTAGCCGGCAGATAGGGACGTTTCTTTTCTGCCGGCACTTGGGGACACTCCTCGGCGCGCCAGAGCCAGTCGCCCGGGGATGGAGGGGCCATTTTGGCCCTTGGCGGTCACCCGAGGTAAACCTTTACCGCCCGCCTATATTTGTCGAAATTACACTTAACGGCGGGGTACAATAAACCCGCATGCGGATTTCCGTTGCGGGCGCTTCCCATCGCCGGGGCGTGCCCGGGAGCATCCGGCATGCGGCCTTTGCGGCGCTCGGTCATGTGCAAGACGGGCGGTCGGGTCTGTGGGGCGCATCAGCTGCCCCTCGCCTCGGCATGTCTTCTCTCCACGCCATGTACCTGCTGCTCAGTCTGCCTGCCAGATGATTGGAAGCAACAGCGAAAATCCCATCACGCCAACATCCCGGCGATCGCCGGGGCCTGTATACCTATATGAGAGGAGAGGGGTATATGGCGCGTAAGTTTAAGTCTATGGACGGCAACGAGGCGGCCGCATATGTTTCGTATGCGTACACCGAGGTAGCGGGAATCTATCCCATTACGCCGTCCAGCCCGATGGCCGACCATGTCGACCAGTGGGCGGCCCAGGGTCGCAAGAACATCTTCGGCACCCCGGTCAAGGTCGTCGAGATGGAGTCCGAGGCAGGTGCAGCCGGTACCGTTCACGGTTCGCTGGGCGCCGGTGCTCTGACCACCACCTACACGGCTTCTCAGGGCCTGCTCCTGATGATCCCGAACATGTACAAGATCGCGGGCGAGCAGCTCCCGGGCGTCTTCCACGTCTCCGCGCGTTGCGTCGCTTCCCACGCCCTGAACATTTTTGGCGATCACTCCGACGTCATGGCCTGCCGTCAGACCGGCTTCGCCATGCTCGCCGAGGGCAACGTCCAGGAGGTCATGGACCTCTCGCCGGTGGCCCACCTTGCCGCCATCGAGGGCAAGACTCCGTTCCTTAACTTCTTCGACGGCTTCCGCACCAGCCACGAGATCCAGAAGGTCGCCATGTGGGACTACAAGGATCTGGCCGCGATGTGCGACATGGACGCCGTCCAGGCTTTCCGCGACCACGCGCTCAACCCTGAGCACCCGCACACCCGCGGCAGCCACGAGAACGGCGATATCTTCTTCCAGAACCGTGAGGCCTGCAACAAGGTCTACGGCGAGCTTCCCGCCGTCGTCGAGGGCTACATGAAGAAGATCAACGAGAAGCTCGGCACCGATTACGGCCTGTTCAACTACTACGGCGCTCCCGATGCCGACCGCGTCGTCGTGTGCATGGGCTCCTTCTGCGACGTGCTCGAGGAAGTCATCGACTACCTCAACGCTCACGGCGAGAAGGTCGGCCTGGTCAAGGTTCGTCTGTTCCGTCCGTTCTCCATCAAGCACTTCGTCGACGTTCTCCCCGAGACCGTCCAGAAGATCGCCGTCATGGACCGTACCAAGGAGCCGGGTTCCATCGGCGAGCCGCTCTACCAGGACGTCGTCTCCGCTCTCTACGAGGCCGGCAAGACGGGCATCAAGGTTGTCGGCGGCCGTTATGGCCTGGGCAGCAAGGACACGCCTCCCGCGTCCGCGTTCGCTGTCTTCGAGGAGCTCAAGAAGGACGAGCCCAAGCGCGAGTTCACCATCGGCATTGTCGATGACGTGACCAACCTGAGCCTGCCCGAGGCCGAGGATGCGCCCAACACCGCAGCCCCCGGCACCATCGAGTGCAAGTTCTGGGGTCTGGGTGGCGACGGTACCGTCGGCGCCAACAAGAACTCGATCAAGATCATCGGCGACCACACCGACAAGTACGTCCAGGCCTACTTCCAGTACGACTCCAAGAAGACCGGCGGTGTCACCGTCTCGCACCTGCGCTTTGGTGATTCCCCGATCCGTTCGCCGTACTACGTGACCAAGGCCGACTTTGTCGCCTGCCATAACCCCAGCTACATCGTTAAGGGCTTCAAGATGGTCCGCGACGTCAAGCCGGGCGGCACCTTCCTGGTCAACTGCCAGTGGAGCGATGAGGAGTTCGCCGAGCACATGCCCGCCGTGGCCAAGCGCTACATCGCGAACAACAACGTCAACGTCTACCTGATCGACGCTATCGACCTGGCGGCCAAGGTCGGCATGGGCAAGCGCACCAACACGGTGCTCCAGTCCGCCTTCTTCGCGTTGGCCAAGGTCCTGCCCGCCGAGGATGCCCTGCAGTACATGAAGGACGCGGCTACCAAGTCCTACATGAAGAAGGGCCAGGCTATCGTCGACGCCAACCACAAGGCCATCGATGCCGGCGCTACCGCCTTCCGTAAGTTCGAGGTTCCGGCCGACTGGGCTACTGCCGAGGATGCCGCCCCCGTCGAGCTCTCCGAGGAGACCAAGTCCGCTATCGTCCAGCAGGTCAAGAACCTGCTCGAGCCCATCGATCGCATGGACGGCGACAGCCTGCCTGTTTCCGCCTTCGTCGATTGCGCCGACGGCCAGTTTGAGCTGGGCGCCTCCGCATACGAGAAGCGCGGCGTCGCCGTGGTCGTTCCCCACTGGGACGAGACCAAGTGCATCCAGTGCAACCAGTGCGCCTACGTGTGCCCGCATGCCACCATCCGTCCGTTCGCGATGACCGAGGACGAGGCTGCCGCCGCGCCCGAGGCTACCCGCACGCTCGACGCCATGGGCCCCAAGGCCAAGGGCATGAAGTTCACCATGGCTGTGTCCCCGCTCGACTGCATGGGTTGCACCAACTGCGTCAAGGTCTGCCCCAAGGGCGCCCTCGAGATGGTTCCCACCGAGCAGGAGATGGACCAGCAGCCCGTTTGGGACTACATGGTCGAGAACGTCTCCGAGAAGAAGGAGCTCATCGCGGCCAACGTCAAGGGCAGCCAGTTTAAGCAGCCCTACCTGGAGTTCTCGGGTTCCTGCGCCGGCTGTGCCGAGACCGCCTATGCACGTCTGGTGACCCAGGTCGCCGGCGACCGCATGTTCATCTCCAACGCCACCGGCTGCTCCTCCATTTGGGGCAACCCCGCTGCCACCGCTCCTTACTGCAAGGACAAGGACGGTCACGGCCCGGCGTGGAACAACTCCCTGTTCGAGGACAATGCCGAGCACGGTCTGGGCATGGCCGTTGGCTATGAGGCCGTTCAGCACAAGCTGATCGCCGCTACCCAGGACATCATCGCTGCCGATGGTCCGTCCGATGAGCTCAAGGCCGCCGGTCAGGCTTGGATCGACTCCGTCAACGACGCCGAGGCCTCCAAGACCGCTGCCGCTGCCTACGTTGCCGAGCTCGAGAAGTGCGGCTGCGACGCTTCCAAGGCAATCCTCGCCGACAAGGCTTACCTCACCAAGAAGTCCTTCTGGATCTTCGGCGGCGACGGCTGGGCCTACGACATCGGCTTCGGTGGCCTGGACCACGTCCTGGCTTCCGGCCACAACGTCAACGTCTTCGTCTTCGACACCGAGGTCTACTCCAACACCGGCGGTCAGGCCTCCAAGGCCTCGAACCTGGGCCAGGTCGCTCAGTTCGCCGCTGCCGGTAAGGTGACCAAGAAGAAGTCTCTGGCCGAGATCGCCATGAGCTACGGCTACGTCTACGTGGCACAGGTTGCCATGGGCGCCAACCCGGCTCAGACCCTCAAGGCCATTCACGAGGCCGAGGCCTACGACGGCCCGTCCCTCATCATCGGCTACAGCCCCTGCGAGATGCACTCCATCAAGAAGGGCGGCATGCAGAACTGCCAGGCCGAGATGAAGAAGGCTGTCGAGTGCGGTTACTGGAACCTCTTCCGCTTCAACCCCGAGGCTGCTGCCGGCAAGAAGTTCTCGCTCGATTCCAAGGAGCCCGCGGGCGGTTATCAGGAGTTCCTGATGAACGAGGCCCGTTACGCTTCGCTGACGCGTTCCTTCCCCGAGCGCGCCGAGGAGCTCTTCAAGGAGAATGAGCAGGCCGCTATGGATCGCTACGCTCACCTGCTGAAGCTCAAGACGGTGTACAACGAGGCTTAGGTCTCCCACCGCAGGATCTGAGGGCTGACCTTCGCGGACGTCCTCGGACATGAAAGAACCCCCGCTGCGCACTACGTGCGGCGGGGGTTCTTTCGTCCTGCGGAGTGTCCGCGAAGGTCAGCCCTCAGATCCTGCTACGACTACGTCCTCGGATTGTGGGGCTGAATGAAGGACGTGGCTGTGGGGGTGCCTTGTCCCGGTCGCTGTTTCGCGGCGTGGCCGCGAAACCACGCGCCACTTTGGGCATGGAGGGCTAGCTGATTGTGGCCTTCTGCTGCCCCAGTGCTGTTTCGCGCTTTGCGCGAAACATCGCAGCACTTTGGGCATAGTGGGGGAGTTGGTTGTCGCTGCCTTCTATCCCCTTGCTGTTTCGCGCCTTTGGCGCGAAAGGCGCAGTACTTTGGGCGTGGGGGCTGGCTTGCGGACTCAGATGACCTAGAGAGATATGGGTGCAAACGAGAAATCGTTGTTGGGGTCGTCCTTTTCCATAAACTCATCGAGACAGAATGTCATATAGATTGGAACGTAAAGGATCTTGCCCTCTTTGCAAAGGTTTTCGTGGCTCAGCACAACGGCCTCGGGAATTTTGTACTCGCCCACACTCATCAAACGGTCGAGGGCTGCATGTGCTCGAACTTTCTTGCCCGATTTGACTTCGATTGGGACAACATGCCCGCGGGCACCTTCGATTACAAAGTCGACTTCACCGACCTCACGCGTTTGGTAGTACCACGTATCTGCTCCGAGGGCAACGAGTTCCTGTGCGACCACGTTCTCATAGAGGCCGCCGAGGTTGGGGGTTTTCATGTCAAGGTAGACGGCGCGTGCCGTGCTGCTGGGATACCGCGATGCGAGCATACCTGTATCGGACTCGTATAGTTTAAAGGCCGTCGTTTTCTCCGTCCTCTTGAGAGGACTTCGTGCCTCCGTCACCTGGGGGACCATCAATCCAACGCCTGCGTTCACCAGCCATAGGAAATCCTGCTCGTATTTTTGAAGACGAGCTCCCTCGCCTAGAGACGAGACGATAAAGCGATGGGACTCCGCCTCAAGCTGAACGGGAATTTGCTCGAAAATGGAGCGAACGTTAAACGCTCGAGTCGATGCATATTTAGAGATATCGCTTTTGTACTGATCGACTAGCTGAATTTGAAGCTCACGCGTTCTCACGAGCGAATAGCCCGAATCGATATAGTTCTGAACGACCTCCGGCATGCCGCCGCAAACGATATAAGCTCTAAAGTTTTTGAGCATCGCCTCATGAATATAGTTTTCGACGGGACGCCTCTCGACAAGGCAGCTGCGGATGTCTGCAAGCACATTCTCGCTGATGCTGTTTGCCCAACAAAACTCTTCAAAATCCATTGGCCGCATAACAATGTGCTCGACATACCCCACCGGGAAAGAAGAGATCCCCTTAAACTCAGTCCCAAGCATAGACCCCGAGAAGACATAGCTAAAGCGTCCGTCCTCGACCAGCGCCTTCATGAGCGTGACGATCTGCGGATACTCCTGTATTTCATCGACAAAGATAAGCGTATCTCCCTCAACAAGCGGTGCATCCGCAAGAAGGGCCACGCGGTTGATAAAGTCAACGGCGTTCTTAGCGCCAATGAGCACATCTCTTGCCTCGGCATCGAGCAGCAAATTGGCCTCAAAATACGACGCGTAGTTGTCTTTACCAAACGCGCGAATCGCATAGCTCTTGCCAATCTGACGCGCACCGGTAACAAGCAATGCCTTATGAGAGTTATTTTTCCAGTTCAAAAGCCTATTAGTGACCTTACGGCGTAGCATTAAAACCCCCAAATGACAAAAATTGGCAAATAGATTTGCCCTAATCATACAAAAATTGGCAGATAGATTTGGCTCTAATCATACAAAAATTGGCAGATAGCAAAGCTCGCTTAGGCCTCAAAGCCAGCGAACCAGCACGGCACTTTGCGAAAAGGCTGGCGCCGCCGTTGACGTTCTCGGTTGCCTGGGCGCGCAGGAGCGAAAGGGCGTCAGCGGCGTTCATGCAATACCCGACGGTAAAGTTCCATACTGCGAACTCACGGTCGCTTGCTGCGGGATGAAGCGCGTTCGGCTATCCCTTTTGTTGGATGAAAAGCCCCGTGTTATTGCAGGGGTGCATACTTGTCTTGCAAGTGCATAGAATCTCGTATAGTGCGAGTAAATAATTGCAGTGTCCGTTATGTGTTTAGCAAAGATATAGTTTGCATAATCCAGCCTAATCTCTGCTCTAATTATATAAAGTCGCACGTAGATGACGTAAACGTGTGTGAGCTGGGCTTCTTTACGCTGAGCGGGTAAAAACGACCGTTCACCGTTAAACTATTTTCAAAATGAATAAAATGAGCGATAAAGAGAATATAAACCTTAATAAACTCGCGTATTGCACGGACGCGGGTTATTAATGGGTTGTAGGCCTTTTACAGAAAGGATTCCAGCAATGTCTAAGCCTCTTGGCAAGCCCGATCGTATTGTCGTCGCCCTCGGCGGCAACGCCCTCGGCAACAACCCCGTCGAGCAGATCGAGGCCGTGAGCAACACCGCCCACGCTCTCCTCGGCCTCATCGAGCAGGGCAACGAGATCATCATCACCCACGGCAACGGCCCGCAGGTCGGCATGATCCAGAACGCCTTCGCTGCTGCCCACGATGCCATCGGCACCCCCGAGATGCCGCTGCCCGAGTGCGGCGCCATGTCCCAGGGCTACATCGGCTACCACCTGCAGCAGGGCATCGGCCGCGAGATGCACAAGCGCTATAAGCGTTGGCACGCCGCCACCGTCGTCACCCAGATCGAGTGCGATCCCGACGATCCCGCGTTCAAGAACCCGACCAAGCCGATCGGCCCCTTCTACACCGAGGAGCAGGCCAAGGAGTTCATGGCCGAGGATCCCTCCAAGGTCTTCGTCGAGGATTCCGGCCGCGGCTGGCGTCGCGTCGTCGCCTCCCCCGATCCCAAGAAGATCGTCGAGGCTGACTCCATCCTCAACCTGCTCGACAACGAGTTCATCGTCATCGCCTGCGGTGGCGGCGGCATCCCCGTCGTCCGCGACTACGAGAACAAGGGCTGCTACAAGGGCGTTCCCGCCGTCATCGACAAGGACCTGGGCGGCGAGCTGCTGGCCGAGGACTGCGACGCCGACGTTCTGTTCCTGCTGACCGCCGTCGAGCATGTCGCCATCAACTTCGGCAAGCCCAACCAGGAGGAGCTCGAGGACCTCACCGCCGACGAGGCCGAGCGCCTGGCCGACGAGGGCCAGTTCGGCAAGGGTTCCATGGAGCCCAAGGTCCGCGCCGCCATCAAGTTCGCCCGTTCCCGCAAGGGCCGCACCTGCATCATCGGTGCTCTGGACAAGGCCGCCGAGACCATGGCCGGCCTCTCCGGTACCCGCATCCACGAGTAGTCCCTACTCCGTTGCCTCTCCCGTGGGCGCCAGGCAAAGCGCCCACAGACTAGCCTCTCTTCATGAGCCCCGCGGTCCGCTCCGACTGCGGGGCTTTTGCTATTCACCTAGTCATTGGGGACAAACCCGGCACTTGGGGACGGTCCTTTCCTGCCGGCAGCTTGGGACAGTCCTTAATAGTCATTGGGGACGTTCTTAAACGACTAGTCAAACAACAACGTTCACAACGACTACTCATTTAAGTCTGTCCCCAATGACTGCACAATGGCTGGGAAGGCGCATCCCACACCGACGCATTGCCTTCGGGCCCTTTCCCCAGGCTCTCCATAGCTCAGCTGGACTCCCCGCAACCTGTTCCGAGTTGGCGGAACGAGCGCGACGTGGAGTGTCATTCTTTACCGCGTTAGACTAGACGCAGGGAAAGGAGGAGGACATGGATGCTCGCGTCAAGCAGCTTGTAAATATGATCGAGGACGCTCAGCCTGTCGCTGTCGCGGTACTTGCCAAGCGTCTCGAGGTAAGCGAGCGCGCCGTGAGAAACTATATCCATCGCGCAAACGACAACCTTGCAGGGGTTGCACGCATCGTTGGCAGCAAGGGGCAGTATCGTATCGATGTTGCACGTGCAGATGAGCTTGCTCGCTTGCTAGACGGTGCGGCTCTGGCCCATCCGGGCATTCCTGATACGCGCGACGGCCGTGTGTCCTTCCTTCTTAACGACCTCCTAATGCGGTCCCAGTGGGTGACGATTGAGGAGTATGCGGATTTACTCTACGTTTCGGCGCGGACTCTGTCCAATGACATGCGTCTGGTAGAGCAGAAACTCGCCCAATTTGACTTAACGCTTGAAAAGCGCCCACGCTACGGAATCCGCGTTGCGGGCGGGGAGTCGCAACGGCGCCTGTGCCTGGCCTCGCTGGTGAGGCCCGTGTTGCCCGACACCGACGATGCAAAGCTCGCCGAGCACCTGCGGGCCATCGCCGCATGTGTGGACGATGCCCTGACGGCCTCGCCCGTCACGGTGAGCTCGCTGGCATCCCGCAATCTCATCATGCATCTTTACATCGCTCTTGGCCGCATCGAGCAGGGCTGCTATGTCCCAGCTGCAGAATCGGACGTTCAAAAACTGGAGGGAACGCGCGAATACGCCGCGGCTTTCCAGATTGCCGCAAACATCAAGGATGCCCTGGGCGTGAGCATGCCCCGAGAAGAGGTTGCCTTTATCGCAATCCATTTGCTCGGCAGGGGCACGGGCGTGCCCGAGAAGGGCTCTGCCGTTATCTCGGACGAGATGTGGGAGATTGCTTCCGAGATGGTACGTACGGTCAACGATGAGTTTAGGTTTGACTTTAGCAGCGATCTTGAACTTCGCATGAACCTTGCTCGGCATATTGGCCCTCTGGGTTATCGCCTTGAATATCACATGCATATGGATAACCCCATGCTGCCCGATATCAAGACGAGGTTTCCGTTGGCCTATTCGATGGCGGCCGGCACCTCGCAGGTACTCGAGCGTCATTTTGGCAGCCAGCCCTCTGATGAGGAGCTCGGCTACATCGCCATGGCATTTGCCCTGGCCCTCGAGCAGCAAGCCGACCAGCCGCGTCGCAAACGCATCCTGATCGTGTGCGCCTCGGGAGCGGGAAGCGCCCGTATGCTCGAGCACCAGTACCGCAAGCAGTTTGGTATGTATATCGAGTCGATTGAGACATGCGACGTCGCCCGCGTTGGAACGCTCGACTTTTCGCACATCGACTACGTGTTCACAACGGTGCCGCTCAACGTCAAGTTGCCTGTGCCCGTCCGCGAGGTCGATTTCTTCTTGGAGACGAGCGATGTCAACGCTATCCGCAAGGTGCTGAGTGATGACGCTGCGCAATCGGACTCCCTGAGCGCTTTCTTTAGCCGTGCCCTGTTCTTCAACCGCGTTGAGGCGTCGTCGAAGCAGGCCGTTCTCCGATATCTCTCCGAGCGCGCCGTCGAGAGCGGCCGTGTCGATGCCCAGTTTGCCCAAGAGGTTGCCGAGCGCGAGAGCGCGAGTGCCACCTCGTTTGGCAATGGGGTGGCCATGCCCCATGGGATGCATCCTTTGAGCGCCGAGGCCTTTGTTACCGTGGGCCTGCTCGAACATCCCATTCTTTGGGACGAATACGGCCATGAGGTCGATATCGTCTTTATGGTGTCGTTTGCCCGGTCGGGCGGCGATGAGGCGCGGATCTTGAGCTCGCTGCTCGCTGAGATCTTTATGGACCGCCAGGGGGTCGAGCGCTTACGCGAGCGCCGGTCCTGGCATGAGCTGATGGCGCTTGTGCAAGCGCATACGGCTTAAGACTTCTTTTGTCGATGACCCTGTCAGTCTACCTGCAATAAACCTCGAGGATTGCGGGCGGGAGATAGGTGTTTCGAATATTCAAGTACAAACCAAACATCACGGGAGAGGAGACCGTTATGGACGATCAGGGAACCGAGATGGTTTCGTTTCAGCTGGTCGCTGCAGCGGGAGAGGCACGCAGCCTTGCCTTCGAAGCCCTTGAAAAGGCAAAGGCGGGGGATTTTGACGCTGCCGCCAAACTCATGAAGCAGTCAAAGGATGCGGGAATCAAGGCTCACCACATCCAAACGCAGCTGCTTTCGACCGAGGCGGCGGGCGAGCATCTGTCGGTGGATGTGTTGCTGGTCCATGCTCAGGACCACCTCATGTGCTCCATGCTTGCTCAGGAGCTCGTGCAGGAGCTGATCTGCCTGTATGAGCGCACTGCAGCCAAGAACGCCTAACGGCGTGCGGCGACTATCCAACCAATCAATGCGAAGGGAATCCCTTATGAAGATCCTTCTTGTTTGCGCAGCTGGCCTGTCTACAAGCATTCTGATGAAGAAACTCGAGAAATACGCGGAGCAAAACGGCATCGAGCTCGATATCGATGCGGTGGGTATCGGCGAGTATCAGGAGACCTGTGCCGATTATGACGTGCTGCTCTTGGGGCCGCAGGTGTCCTACCAGCTCAACACCGTCAAGCAGGGGAGCGGTAAGCCGACCGCGGTCATCCCCGCACAGGACTACGGCATGGGCAACGCCGCCAACGTGCTGGCACTCGCCCAGTCGCTGTTGGGCTAGGAGGCGACCATGGAAAAGTTCATGACCCTGCTTCAGGAAAAACTGACCCCTATTGCCAATTTCTGCGGCACCGAGCGCCACTTTGCCTCCATGCAAAAGGGCTTTATGAGCGCGATCAGCTTCATCTTGGTCTCTGCCGTCTTTATGATCATCGCCAACCCGCCGGTCACGGCCGACCTGGTGGCGCAGGGCGGGTTCTGGTCCGTCTTTGGCCCTTGGCTCGATTTTGCCACGGCCAATAAGCTCACGCTGCTCATCCCGTTCAACATGATGATGGGCATACTGTCGGTGATCGTGACGTTCGCAATCGCCTATAACCTGGCGGGCACCTACAAGATGCCCAAGCTTAACGCCGGTATGACCTCGCTGGTGATGTTCCTGATCGCCGCGGCGCCGTCGTCCTACTACCAGCTTGCTGATGAGTCCGTGCTCCAGGCGGTCCCCTGCACCTATCTGGGTGCGCAGGGCCTGTTTACCGCCATCATCGTTGCCCTGGTCTCCGTCGAGGTCACGCGCTTCTGCCAGACCAAGGGCATCACCATCAAGATGCCCGATGGCGTGCCACCGTTTTTGTCCGAAACCTTTGGCGCCATCGTGCCTATGCTCGCCAACATCCTCATCTTCTTTGGCGGCAACCTGCTGATCCAGACGATCGATCCCACGCTGTCCATCCCCTCGGTTATCGAGAAGCTGCTCGCTGCCCCGCTTTCTGTCGCAGTTGACTCTGTGCCCGGCGCACTGCTTATCTGCTTCATGACGCTGCTGTTTTGGTGCTTTGGCGTCCACGGCAACATGATCGTGATGCCCATCACCGCCCCGGTCACGCTTGCCGCCTTTGCTGCCAACGCCTCGCTCTATGCTGCCGGGCAGCCGCTTGAGTTCCACCCGGTACTCATGTCGATGGTCATCAACCTCATCGGCGGCACGGGCAATACGTTCTCTTTTGTGGCGCTCTGCGCGTTTAAGGCAAAGTCGCAGCAGCTCAAGGCATTTGGCAAGGCATCGATCGTGCCGAGCTTCTTCCGTATCTCCGAGCCCGCGATCTTTGGCGCACCCATCATCTTCAACCCGATCCTCATGATTCCGTTTGTGCTGGGCGGTATGATTTCGGCCCTGCTGTATTGGGGTGCAATCTCACTGGGTCTTGTCTCTAACTTCTACATCTTGGTGAGCGGCACGTTCCCCATCTTCGTTCAGGGCTTTATCCAGTGCCTCGACCCGCGTATCTGGGTATTTACGATCGTTTTGATCGTGGTCATGGCTGTGGTCTGGTACCCGTTCTTTAAGGTGTACGACAACCAGCTCCTGGCACAGGAGCAGGAGAACGCCGCGGCAGCTTCTGCCAAGGATACTGAGTAGCATGGGTTACTTTGACAGAACGTCTGCTGCCGGTATGCCCGAGGGCTTTTTGTGGGGCGGCGCGCTCGCTGCCAACCAGGCCGAAGGGGGCTGGAACGAGGGCGGCCGCGGTATGTCGCACTCCGACCTGATTCCACAGGGTCCCGACCGCTGGGATGTGATGTTTGGCAGGCAAAAGCCCGTGGACGATCCGGACGGATTGTATCCGTGCCGTTGGGGCAACGACTTCTTTCATCATTGGCGCGAGGACGTCGAGCTCTTTGCCGAGATGGGCTTTAAGTGCCTGCGCCTTTCAATTTGTTGGAGCCGTATTTTTCCCACAGGGATGGAGGCCGAGCCCAACGGTGAGGGCTTGGAGTTTTACCGTCAGGTATTCGAGGCGCTGCGCGAGCATGGAATCGAGCCGCTCGTGACGCTGACGCACTACGACTATCCGTTGGCTCTGGTCGAGCGCTATGGTGGCTGGCAAAGCCGAGAGATGATCGAGCGGTATGCGCACTACGTCGAGACCGTCGGACGTGCGTACCAGGGCCTCGTGCGTTATTGGCTCACCTTCAACGAGATCAACAGCGTGGCGCTGTCCTATCTCAACGCGGGCGTCACGCTCGAGGATGAGCGTGACCGTGCAGCCGTGACCGCGGCGTTCTCGCACCATATGTTTATGGCGAGCGCTCGCGCTGTCGAGATCCTGCACAAGATCGATCCCGCAAACAAGGTGGGCTGCATGATCGCTGCCGGTGCGACCTATCCGTACCGTTGTGCGCCCGAGGACGTATGGCTTGCGTATGAGGAGGACCGCGGCCGCTACTTCTACACTGACGTGATGGCTGCGGGCGCCTATCCTACTTGGAAGCTGCGTGCGCTCGAGAAAGAGGGTGTTCACGTGCCCTTTGAGCCAGGCGATACGGAGTATCTGGCCGAGCATACCGTCGACTTCATCTCGTTCTCGTACTATTGCTCGCGCTTGGTGTGCGCCGATGATCAGGTGGTCGCCGAGAAGGCGGAGGGCAACGTGTTCCCGACGTTGCGCAATCCGTACCTCAAGGATAAAGAGACTGCCTGGAAGTGGCAGATCGATGCGCTGGGTTTGCGCGTGACGCTTGCCGGCTACCACGATCGTTACCATCTTCCGCTCTTTATCGCCGAGAACGGTGTGGGCGGACTCGATGCGCTGGAAGACGGCAAAGTCCACGATGCGTATCATATTGATTACCTGCGAAGGCATATTCTTGCGCTGCGCGATGCAATTGTCGAGGACGGTGTTGACCTGATGGGATACACGCCGTGGGGCTGTATCGATTTGGTGTCGGCCTCGACGGGGCAGATGAAGAAGCGCTATGGCTTTGTTTATGTTGATGCCGATGATATGGGCAAAGGCACGTTCGATCGCTACCGAAAGGACAGCTTCTGCTGGTACCAAAAGGTCATTGCATCAAATGGCGAGGACTTGAGTTAACTCTTGCAGGTCTGTTGCCCCCGCGGTCCGCTTCGGCCGCGGGGGCTTTTGTTATTGAGGCGGCTGTTCATGAGGAGCATTGCAGGCTGCGGAAACCCGGCACTTGGGGACGTTCCTTTCCTGCCGGCAGTTTGGGACAGTCCTTAAAGGCCGCATCGATCAACTGCGGAAAGCACATCCCAGAATGAGCGTCCAACATGGGGTGCGGTTTCCCTTGAGGCCCTCAATCGGAAAATGCATCCCGGATTTTTGTCGAAAAGCGGTCCCTAGTTTCCCAAACGGGCCGCTAACGGAAAGCGCATCCCGCTATTGGGCCCCAAAGCAGGATGCGCTTTCCGTGCTGGCAGTTCCAAGCAGTTCGGGATGGCCCTTTTCGTCTGCTCTCGGCCGGCGTCCGTAAGACTGTCCTCGACGACCACTCATTTAAGTCTGTCCCCAATGAGTGCCCAATGACTAGTAGTAGGCCCACATGGCTTCGACTTCGTTGAGGACCTCTACGACGCCCCAGCGGCGGGCGCTGCGGCTGGCCGAGTTGGGATCGAAGACTTCAATCTGGTCGGCGTCGTCAATACCGTAAAGTACAATGTAGTGGCCCACGTTGGTAAAGGTGCCCGGCCGAACGGCGGCGATGACGGGCGCTCCCGAACGCAGCACCTGAGTCATCGAGTCGCGATCGTTATGAAGCTCCGTTCCGTTAAGTCCCAACTGCCACGCACCGCTCGTCATAAACGACCATTCGGTTGCACCGGTGGGGGCGTAATTGCCTGCCTCGGAAAGCGCGCACATATCGACGGGAGTCATATCGGTGCGTCCCGTCTTAAAGATATAGACCATGGTGAGGCACGTAGGCCCGCAAGCATTTTGGCGGATGGTACCGCCGGCGTAAGGCAGCTCCGACCATGCAGGGTCGATCTGATAGATATGGGGCATCGTGCCGGCTTGCCATTGCGAGCGCGGGGTCGAAAAGGCGAAAGAATAACCGGGCACGACGGGGGCCTTGAGCAGCTTGTCCTCGGCGGTGGGCTCGAGACCGGCCGAGCCGTGGGACATACAGGAGCTCATAAGCACAAAGACCAGACAGATGAGGATAGAGCACAGTGCGAGGCAAAGCCGACGAGCCGGCAGGGCGGGGGCATTCACGTACGATGCCGAGCGGTAGGGCTTGCCGTCGCGTCCGCCTTGGGGATGCGAAAAGAAGCGGTTGATATGGCTGCCGGGCTGACGTGCGCCGTTGCGGCGCAGTTGCGGAACCTCGGCTTGGCGCTGTCGAGTGCGCGCGCCCAAGCGGCTATCTTGCTGTGCGCTTGTGCCCGTGCTCGGACGGCCACTCTGCCGTGTTCTGTTTGTCTGCTGCCGAGACGAAGGCCTGGGTTGCTCTTGAGGGCGTTGCGGATTGCTGCTCGTGGCACTTCTGGGCGTCGGCGTGGTGCGGCCAGCAAGGCGAACGCTTTGTCGCCGTTGATCACCGTCGTTGTATCCGTATGCCATTCGTACCGCCTTGTCTCATGTATAACCTGTCTATCCTACAAAAAAGATGTGCAACAAATGGGTCCGCGCGTCAAAAGCTCGGTAAACGGTACGAAAGGCGCAAAACACACGGCCTCAAAAACATCTCTATATGCGTCCGATGAGCGTACGCCCGTCGGACGGGCGACAACAATGAGCGGCAAACTGTGCCGTTCGTCCCAAAAACGGCGCCGCTCGTTTTGCAGTTCTGCCTTCGGTCGAGCCACAAGCGGCGCTGCTGTGCCAAGGCCGTATTGTAAAGCCACGAAATAAAAGCGCGCGGCAAAACAGACCGCGCAAGGGGTGACGCCAGGGGGCGTCAAAAAGGAAAGGAGGGGAACAATGGCGGACAAGAACGCAGAAGTTGCAGTCGAGGACAACGGCGGCATGAAGAAAACGCTTTCGCTCTGGAACTTCTTCACCATCGGTTTTGGTGCCATCATCGGTACCGGTTGGGTTCTGCAGGTCGGCGACTGGATGGTCGTGGGCGGCGGTCCCGTTCCCGCTATGATTGCATTCCTCTTGGGCGCAATCTTCCTCGTGCCCGTCGGAGCTGTTTTCGGTGAGCTCACGGCTGCTATCCCCATTTCGGGCGGCATCGTCGAGTATGTCGATCGTAGCTTTGGCCGTACGATGAGCTACATCACCGGCTGGCTCCTGGCCCTGGGCAACGGCATCCTGTGCCCGTGGGAGGCCATCGCCATCTCGACTCTCGTGTCCGAGATGTTCGGCAGCCTGCCCGGCCTTGAGTGGCTGCGCGCCGTCAAGCTCTACACCATCCTGGGTGCCGACGTTTACCTGTTCCCGACGCTGATCGCGCTCGGCTTTGCAACCTACGTCATCTTCCTCAACTTCCGCGGTGCCAGCTCGGCCGCCAAGCTGCAGGCCTTCCTGACCAAGGCCCTGCTCTGCGGCATGCTGCTCGCCATGGGCGTCTCGCTGTTCACCGGTTCGCCGGACAACGCCATGCCCGTATTCTCCCAGGTCACCGGTGCTGGCGGCGGCAAGCCCGCTACCGAGGGCACCAGCCTGTTCGCAGGCATCGTTTCGGTCCTGGTTCTGACCCCGTTCTTCTACGCCGGCTTCGACACCATTCCTCAGCAGGCTGAGGAAGCAGCCGAGGGCCTCAACTGGAACAAGTTCGGTAAGATCATCTCCTTGGCTCTGCTGGCCGCCGGCGGCTTCTACATGGTCTGCATCTACTCGTTCGGCACCATCCTCGACTGGCATGAGTTTGTTAAGAGCCCGGTTCCCGCGCTTGCCTGCCTCAAGGGCATCAACATGCTCCTGTACCTGGCCATGCTCGTCATCGCCACGCTTGGACCCATGGGCCCGATGAACTCCTTCTACGGCGCCACGAGCCGCATCATGCTCGCCATGGGCCGCAAGGGTCAGCTGCCCGAGAAGTTCGCCGAGGTCGATCCCAAGTCCGGCGCTCCCAAGCTCGCCTGCGTCGTTCTGGGCGTCATCACCGTCGTCGGTCCGTTCCTGGGCAAGAACATGCTCATCCCTCTGACCAACGTGTCGGCCCTCGCCTTCATCTTCTCCTGCGGCATGGTCGCCCTCGCTTGCCTGCGTATGCGCTTCACCGAGCCCGACCTGCCTCGTCCCTACGAGGTGCCCGGCGGCAAGTTTGGCATCAGCCTCGCTATCGTTGCCTGCGGCACCATCATTGGCCTGCTCGTGATCCCGTTCTCTCCCGCCTCCCTCAACATGGTGGAGTGGAGCATCGTGATCGGCTGGCTGGCTGTTGGCCTGGCCCTCATGGCCTTCACCAATTCCCGCAAAAAATAACGCCTAGCCGGGGCGGATCGGGTGCGCGGGGCCCTCTCTCCCGCGCACCGAACCCGGCACCACTTGGGTAGTTTTGTGAGGCCTTAACCCAACGCGGCCTCGCCCACTATATGGATCCATAAGGAGGAACCATGTCCACTAAGTATGCAATCGTTGGCGGCAAGCTCATCGACGGTACCGGTGCCGAGCCGGTCGAGAACTCCCTCGTTCTCGTCGACGACAACGGCAAGATCGAGTACGCCGGCGCCATGCAGGACCTTCCCGAGGGCGTTGAGGTCATCGACGCCGCCGGCAAGACCGTCCTTCCCGGCCTGATCGACACCCACCTGCACTTCTCGGGCAACCTGACCGACGATGACACCGATTGGGTCATGCAGCCACTCCTCGAGAAGCAGGCCGTCGCCGTCAAGCAGGCCTACGACTGCCTCACCCACGGCCTCACCACCGTCTGCGAGATCGGCCGCTTTGGTATCCAGATCCGTGACTGCATCGACAAGGGCGTCTTCAAGGGCCCGCGCGTTCTGGCCACCGGCCTTGGCTTCTGCCGCGTTGCCGGCCACGGCGACTCCCACCACTGCAGCCAGGAGCTCAACAAGGAATCGCACCCCTGGGGCGATCAGGTCGACGGTCCTTGGGATCTGCGCAAGGCCGTCCGTCGTCGCCTGCGCGAGAACCCCGATGCCATCAAGATCTGGGCTACCGGTGGCGGCATCTGGCGTTGGGATTCCGGTCGCGACCAGCACTATTGCTCCGAGGAGATCCAGGCTGTGGTCGAAGAGGCCAAGATGGTCGGCATCCCCGTGTGGAGCCACTGCTACAACAACCACGCCGCTGCCTACGATTCCGTTCGCTTTGGCTGCGAGCAGCTGATTCACGGCTTCGATATCGATGAGCGAACCATGGACCTCATGGCCGAGCAGGGCACCTTCTTCACCCCGACGATCGCCTTCCTGCCCACCTGGTACGCCACCTATCCGCCCGTCTACGTCCCCGAGCTGCACGACAAGTACGAGGGCACCCTGGTCGAGAAGGAGCTGCAGCGCAACTACGACTGCCTGCGCGAGGCCAAGAAGCGCGGCGTCGTCATGACGATCGGCTCCGACTCCTTCTCCTTCGTCACCCCGTACGGCACCTGCTCCATCGAGGAGATGTACGAGTTCGTCGACAAGATCGGCTTCACTCCGGTCGAGACCATCACCTGCGCCACCCTCAACGGTGCCAAGATGTGCCACATCGAGGACGAGACCGGTTCCATCGAGGCCGGCAAGTGCGCCGACCTGCTGGTTGTCAACGGTGACGTCGCCGCCGACATCCACGTGCTCAACACCGACAACATGGACGTCATCATGAAGGATGGCTGGATCGTCGAGGCTGGCACTTTTGGTGAGGCTAACAAATACAGCGCCTAAGATACCGTTTGTCGATGGCTTGATGTAAAACACAGTTTTTGATTGCATAATGCAATGGAGAGGGTCGCTTGCGGCCCTCTTTATTGCTATGGGTGCTAAGGACAAGAGGGGATGACGGTGGATTTAAACAGGCTGATTCTGGGCAAGAGCTACAACTCTACCAAGGTCTTTCGTACGGCCCAGCATGTGGTTCAGGCCATCCTGCTCGGTATTGTCGTTCCGGCGCTTATCCTGCTGCTTATCTGGGATTTAACCGATAATCCCAATCCCGTTCCGGGCGTTGTCGTTATTGCCGGCCTGGTCATGCTGTGCTTCTTTTTCTCGTATGTCTTTGTGGTCCCCGACGACCTCACATCGAGCGCTACCGACCGCACACTCGCCATCGCATCGAAAATATTCGCCTATACGTCGCGAGGCCTTACGCCCGAAGCGGCCCTGGGCGCCTCTAAAATTATCCTGTCCGAGACCATCGCCTCTGCCATCTGCTTTACCGATGGCAAACAGGTGTTGGCAAGCTGGGGCGAGGACTCGGCAAAGTGCCCTGCCGGCACCCCGGTTGTGTTCAAGACCACGCTCAACGTGATCGAGTCCGGCGAGCAGAGTGTATTTTCGCGCGACGCCTCCAATGAGACGGGCGGCTATTTTCCCCGCCTGCGCGCCGGCATTGTCGCGCCGCTTACCGTGCGCGGGCATTGCGTGGGTACGCTCGAGCTGTACTATCCCCGCCTGAGCAGCATCGATATGCGCCAGACGGCGTTGGCCTCGGGTTTTGCCGACCTCATCTCCACGCAGCTCGCCAGCTTTGAGCTCGAGCGCCAGGACGAGCTCACAGCCCGCGTGGAGCTTCGGGCCCTGCAGTCGCAGATCGACCCGCATTTTCTGTTCAACACCATCAGCACGATCGTGTCGCTCGTTCGAACCGAGCCCGACAAGGCGCGATCGCTGCTCATCGATTTTTCCAATTACTATCGTCAGACGCTTTCTGACTCCGATACGCTCACCACGCTCGAGCACGAGGTGGAACAGGGCACCCGTTATATCAATCTTATGCAGGCCCGGTATGGCGACGGCCGTCTGCGCGTCTCGGTCGATATCGACTTTGAGGTGCGCGATTGCATGGTGCCGCCGTTTATCTTGCAGCCGTTGCTCGAAAACTGCATCAAGCACGCGCAGCGCGAGACCGAGCCGCTTTCTATTCGTGTTAGGGCTTTTGAGACCGATGACGGCTTGGAGATCATCGTCGAAGATGACGGCATCGGTATGAGCGAAGAAGTCTGCGCGCATCTGTTTGAGCAGCATCGCCGAGAGGAGCCCGAGAGCATTACCGCCGACGGCTCCATCAAGCGAGGTTGCGGCCTGGCGCTCTTCAACGTGCTTCAGCGCATCCATTTCTTTTACGGAGAAGATTCCGGCATGCGCGTGGAGTCCCAGGAGGACGTGGGGACGCAGGTTATCGTCGAGCTGAACGGCGAGCCGCATGAGCCGGCGCCGTTGACGGCGTAGCACGCGAGTATATTGAGGAGAGAGAGGAAGCGCACATGTCCGAGGGCTGGAACATCCTGGTGGTTGATGACGAGCCTCCCATCAGGGCTGAGCTACGCTATCTATTGGAGAAGGACGCGCGCGTGGGGCATATTGCCGAGGCGGGCAATGTCACCGAGGCCGTGGAGTCGATTCTCTCGAGCAAGCCCGACGTGTTGTTTTTGGACATCACGATGCCCGGCCGCTCGGGAATTGAGCTTGCCGAGACGCTGCAGAACTTAAAGACGCCGCCGGTGGTTGTGTTTGTGACGGCGTTTGCCGAGTTCGCCGCCGATGCGTATAACCTCGATGCGGTCGACTATATCGTCAAGCCGGTCGAGGATGCACGCCTGTCAAAGGCACTCGACAAGATCGAGGCAGCCTTGGGTGCCCGTCGTGTTGTCCACGCTCCGCGCCAGCCTTTGCGTCTGACGGTGGACCGCGGGGGCAAAAAGGTGTTCATTCCCGCCGCAGACGTTTGCTACTTTGAGGCGCGCGCCGATTTTTGCAACGCCATCTGCGCCGAGGGAACGTACCTGATCAATGAGTCGATCTCTTCGCTCGAGCGTCGCTTGGACTCCGAGGGCTTTATTCGCGTTCATCGCAGCTACCTGGTCAATTTGGAAGACGTGCACAATGTTGAGATTGGCTCCACGGGGTTGATGGAGCTCAGGCTCGACCGCGTGAACTCGACGGTACCGGTGTCCCGTCGTCGTGCCGCCGAGGTCAAGTCGCACCTGGGGCTTGCGTAAGAGGCTTGCGTGCTGTCGTTTACCATCGCAGGTTTGGCATGGGCGCGCGGTGGGCATAATGGGTGGCATCGAATGAAATCGAAAGGATCATTATGCCCGCGCTTATCACCCATCATCTGTTTGGCGAGGAAAGCATCGACCGTCTTCCGCAGGGCGTCATCACGTCCGATGAAGAGCGCATTGCCTTTATCTTGGGCAACCAAGGCCCCGACCCGTTTTTCTTTCACATTCTGACACCGCGTGTTTCCGACTGCACGCTGCTGGCGCAGGTCATGCATCGGTCGCGCATGTCTCGCCAGTTCGCGTGCCTGCGCGACGGCGTGTCGCATCTGCTGCCGCGCGATGCCAGCTTGGGTCGTGCCTTTGCGCTGGGCCTGCTGTCTCATTACGTGCTCGACCGCAACGCTCACCCCTTTGTCTATGAGCAGCAGTTTGGCATCGTGGAGTCCGATTCAGAGCTTGAGGATTCGAGCAGTCAGGTCCATGCCGTGATCGAGAGCGACCTGGATGTACTGATGCTGCAGCTTAAACGCGATGGCGCTACGGTCGACGATTACCCGCCGGCGGGCGAGATCGTCACCACCGATCGCATCAATCGCGTGGCCGGCGTGCTGATGAGCTATGTTGCCGGACGCGTGTACGGCATTGACATTCCGGCGGGGGAGTACGGTGCTGCCGTTGCCAATATGCAGCGACTTTACCGCGCGATTGAGCCGGCCGGCTCCGCAAAGACGCGCGCGATCTCGCTGGTTGAGGGCTTGGTGCACGACTACTCGCTGCTCGACGGCCTTGCGCACCGCGTGACGACCGAGCTGCCCGAGCGTACCGGCAACCTGGGCCACTTGGCATGGAAGAACCCCTTTACCGATGAAGTCTCGACCGAGAGCTTCCCCGAGGTCTTTGACCGCGCGCTGCTCGATTACGAGTGCACGGTTGCCCGCTTTATCGAGACCGGCGATATGGAAGCCGTGACCAACCATGTCAATTACAGCGGTCGCGTGCTCAATGCCGATGAGGAGTTCGACCGCGAGGAATAGGGCTCATGCGTGCCCCTTTGCCGAATCCTTACCGGTGCTTCTGGACAATTGGGGTACGATGAACTAACTGCATATCGGGCAAATACGAAGGGTCCCTGTCCATGAAATACACCAAGCTCGAGCGTAACTGGGTTATGTACGATGTGGGCAATTCGGCCCTCGTGCTGCTCAATACCTCGGTGGTGCCCATTTACTTTAACGCCATCAATACCGGCGCTTCCTCGGCCGACCTGGTGGTCGCTTGGGGCAATGCGCAGACGATCGCCTCGCTGGTCATCGCCATGCTCATGCCCATTCTGGGCGCACTTGCCGACTACGCCGGCAACAAGATCAAGTTCTTCTTGGGCTTCTTCCTCACGGGCCTGGTGCTTTGCCTGGCGCAGGCTATCCCAATGTCCGCCATGGCATTTTTGACCGTGTACGTGCTGTGCACCATCGGCCTTAACTCTTCTATGACGTTCTACGACGCCATGCTGCCTGACATTACCACCGACGAGCGCATGGACGCCGTGTCCAGCTCGGGTTATGCCTGGGGCTACATCGGTTCCACCGTGCCGTTCGTCATCTGCCTGGCGCTCATCATGGGTGGCCCCGCTCTTGGCATCCCCACCATGCTGGCAACGCGTCTGTCGTTTATCATCACTGGTGCCTGGTGGCTCATCTTTACCCTGCCGCTCATTCGCACCTATAAGCAAAAGTACGGTCGCGAGCGCGGTCCCGAGGACACCATCGGCCACATCGTGGGCGGTGTGTTCTCCGAGGTCGGACACACCATGCGCGAGATTGCCCACAATAAGACCGTGCTGGTCTACATGATCGCGTTCTTCTTCTATATCGACGGTGTGCACACGGTCATTTCCATGGCCACCAGTTACGGATCGGCCTTGGGCATCGATTCGACGCAGCTGGTGCTGGCGCTGCTCGTTACGCAGTTCGTGGCCTTTCCGTCCGCCATCATCTACGGCAAGCTCGCCGGACGCGTGGGCACGCTCAACATGATCCTGGTGGCGGTCGCCGCCTACATGGGGATTGTGCTGTTCGCCGCGTTCTTCCTAAAGACCGCCTTTGAATTCTGGGTGCTTGCCATTATGGTCGGCCTGTTCCAGGGCGGTGTGCAGGCGCTCAGCCGTAGCTACTTTGGCCGCATTATCCCCAAGGAAAAGTCCAACGAGTACTACGGCTTCTTTGACATCTTTGGTCGTTATGCAAGCGTTATGGGCACCTTCCTGGTGTCGGTCGTCACCTCGCTGACCGGCAACCCGTCGCTGGGCGTCCTTTCCATTGGCGTGCTGCTGGTCGTTGGCTTTATGCTACTGGTCCGCCTGTCCCGCATGACTCGGGCGGCAGAGCATGCCGCATAGGAGCGAGCGGCTATTGTGCCTGTCCACGGTACTCTTTTGGGGTTATCCGCAATAAACATTGCGACTTGCGAGCAATGATTTGCCCAAGTGGGTATGATGGAATCAGCTAGGTCGCGGGGCGTCGCCTGTGTTTGGCGGCGTCCCGTTTTTGTGTTGCAGGGAGGGTAAGGCATGAACGCCACGGTCGTGATTCCAACGTATTGGGCGGGCGATGACGCTTGCGCAAACGCCCCTGGCACCTATGACCATTCGACGCGACTCAACGCCGACAATCCCGAACTCGACCGCTGCCTGGCCTCGCTTGAGCAGGTGTGCGACATCCCGCGCATCATCCTTTTGGTGGTCTGTCCTGTTTCTGCCACAGCCGATGTGTCGCTGCGCGTGCACGAGATTGTCGACGCGCATCCCACGCTCAAGGTCACCGTTGTCACCAACACCCAGGCCTCGCGCATCGCAGACCGGGTTGCTCAGATCGCGCCCAAGGGTTCGGGCGAGTGCGTGAGCCTGCGAGGCTACGGTGCCATCCGCAACATGGGGCTAGCCTGTGCCGCTGTGCTGGGGCATGACGCGGTTATCTTTTTGGATGACGATGAGACTGTCATCGACGCCGACTTTATGAAGCGCGCGACCTATGCGTTGGGGCAGCAGACGCGTCAGGGCTTGCCGATCTTGGTCAAGAGCGGCTATTTCTACGATCGCGACGGCTCGCCGCTGGCTCCCACGGACAAGGCGGGCATCTGCCATCGTTGGTGGACCAAGCGCATCGAGTTCAACCGTTGGATGAAAAAGGCGCTCTCGGGCACCCGCATCTCGCGCTCCAACTACGTGTGCGGCGGCCTGATGGCCCTGCACGCCCGCGCCTTTACGCGTGTGGCCTTTGACCCGTTTATCACCCGCGGCGAGGACTTGGATTACCTCTTTAACATGCGCATGTTTGGCTACGACGTGTGGTTCGATAACGAGTGGACCGTGCGCCATCTGCCTCCGGAGTCCGAAAAGCGCTCACCGCGCTTTATGCAGGATGTATACCGTTGGTACTACGAACGGGCCAAGTTGACGTTCGCCGCGCATCAAAAGGAGCTCATTCCCGTTACGGCGGCATCGCTCATGCCCTACCCGGGCCCGTGGATTTCGCGCGAGCTCGACGACCGCGTGCGCAAGACCGCTATGGTCCGCAGCGTGTTTACCCGCGAGCATGAGGGCTACCTGCGCATCTGGCGCCATGGTATCGACGAGGCAAAGGCCTATGCACGCCAAAACGCTGCAATCTACCTGCGTTTCCAGAGCTTTTGGCCCAAGATCATGGACGGGCTTTGGCGTGACGCACAACTGATCAGTATCCTGGAGGGGGCCGAATGATCGACCGCCGCGCCCAGCGCGATGGTTCAATATCAATCTTTCGCATCATTGCCGTTGCCTGCGCCATTTGCGTGCTGGTGTACTTTATTTTTGCCCTGACGACCGGAATCGAGCCGATTGCCACGGTGATTGCCTGCGCGCTGCTGTGCATCTTTCTGTGCATCTTTATCTTTTTGACGCTCAATCCCGATTCGGTGCGCTCCCAGTACACCGAGGAGACGCTCTCGGTGGCCTCGGCCATGCTCGAGGACATTAAGGGCGGTTTGACACAGGAGTCGGCGCGTTTGGTGTGCCAGCGCATTTTGCCCGAGACGCGCGCCATGACGGTGGCCATCACCGATGAGGACAACGTGCTTGCCTGCGCGGGCGAGTTTGAGGAAAAACTACTGCCAGATTCTCCCATCCACACGCTTGCCACACGCTACGTTATCGAACATGGCATCGTGCAGTCGTTCAACCGTATGGTGGATGTCGTGGGCTCGGACGGCTCGCACAACCAAGTCCCCGCCGGCATTATCGCCCCCATCAAGGTGGGCGATCGTACCGTCGGCACGCTCAAGTTCTACTACAAGACCCCGCGCGCCGTCGACCGTACCCAGTACGCGCTTGCCTCGGGCTTTGCCGAGATCTTGTCCACGCAGCTCGCCATCCACGAGCTCGAGGTGCAAAAGGAACTCACAGCGCGCGCCGAGGTGCGTGCGCTGCAGGCGCAGATTAACCCGCACTTCCTGTTCAACACGCTGAACACCATTGCATCGTTTACGCGCACCGACCCGCTGAGGGCCCGCGAACTGCTTCGTGAGTTCTCATCGTTCTATCGCGCCACGCTCGACAACTCGGGATCGCTTATTCCGGTCTCGCGCGAGGTCGCACAGACCAAGCGCTACCTTACCTTTGAGAAGGCCCGCTTTGGCGAGGACCGCGTGCTTGCGACGTTCGATGTGTCCGAGGACGTGGAAGATACGCTGGTGCCGGCGTTCGTGATCCAGCCGATTGTCGAGAACGCCGTGCGTCATGGTATGGGCGATGACGACGCCCTGAGGATCGACGTGACCGTTCACCAAGACGGCGAGGATGCAATCTTGATTGCCGTGGCCGATAATGGCGTGGGCATGGATGAGGGTACCGCCGCCAGACTGTTTGACGAGCGCTCTGCCCGTCCCGACGCCAGCTCTCCCCAGGGTGGCGGCGCCGGTGTGGCCATGCACAATATTTCGGAGCGCATCCATCGCTTTTTTGGGCCGCACTCCTATACGCGTGTCGAATCGGCGCCGGGCAAGGGCACCAAAGTGCTTCTTCATCTTGATTTGTCAGAGAGCATCTTTGACATTCAAGAGTAAAATAAAAGGCTACGGGCTCAACGTCATGCGACGGATGCCCGGCGTAGTTAGTTGACGAAAGGTTTTATCCCTATGCTGCGTGCGATGATTGTGGATGATGAGGCGCCGGCTCGCTCGGAGCTTCGCTTCCTGCTCGAGCAAACGGGCAAGATCGGCACGATCACGGAGGCGTCGAGCGTCCGCTCCGCCATCGAGATGCTTATGGAAAGTCGCGTGGATGTCGTGTTTCTCGATATCTCGATGCCCGGTGCCTCGGGCCTGCAACTTGCCGAGGCGCTGCATAAGCTCAAAAATCCGCCGGCGATCGTGTTTGTGACTGCGTATAGCGACCATGCGGTCGAGGCATTCGACGTGGATGCCGTCGATTATCTGATGAAGCCGGTCGAGGAAGCTCGCTTGGATCGCGCGATCGAGAAGGTCATGCAACGCGCCAAGCCGGTTACGGACAGCAAAGTGACCATCGAGCGTATCCCGGTGGAAAAGGGCGGCCGCAAGGTGCTCATTCCCGTGGATGACATCCGCTTTATCATGGCAAAGGACGATTACTCCTGCATCTATACCGTCGATGATCGCTTTTTGTCGACGACCTCGCTGGCGCAGTTTGAGGCCAAGCTCTGCGACTTTGGCTTCTTCCGTGTTCACCGCCGCTATATCGTCAACTTGGCGTGCGTTACGGACGTCGAGACGGTGCCCTCGGGCGCCATCCAGCTGGGCATTACGGGCGTCGACGAGCGCGTGCCGGTTTCGCGCCGCCGCGTCGTGCCGCTCAAGAAGGCCCTGAGTCTCTAGCACACTGGCCCCGCAGCCCTGTAGACCCATCGTCTGCGGAGCCGTGGGGCCTTTTTTGTATGTATCTGCCGAATCGTTTTTTGCGGAAGGGATC
This sequence comes from Collinsella sp., assembly GCA_019414205.1. GTDB lineage: Bacteria > Actinomycetota > Coriobacteriia > Coriobacteriales > Coriobacteriaceae > Collinsella. The sequence continues at coordinate 151,111 of DXML01000009.1, forward strand.
CCATGAACAGTGCAAGCGCCAAGCGCATCGACATCATCTCGGACACCCACGGCTATTTATCGCCTGCGCTCCTGGACGAGCTTGAGGGCGCAGACCTGATTATCCACGCCGGCGACCTCACGTCAGAGATGGACTACGAGCACCTATGCACCATCGCCCCCGTGCGGGCCGTACTGGGCAACAACGATTACTACCGCGACTACGGCCCCGATGTAGACCGTCTTGCGCTCTTTACCTACGAAGGCCTCAAATTCGCCGTAGCCCACTACCGCGAAGACCTTCCGGTGGGATCCGTAGACGTAGCCATCAACGGCCACACCCACGTAACCAAAGAAGCCCAAGTGGGCCGCTGCTTAGTTCTCAACCCGGGCAGCGCTAGCTACCCCAGAGGCACCCGAGGTCCCACTATGGCCAGGATGCTCGTCAAAGACGGCCATGTCATAAGCACCAAGTTTATTGACTTGGACTAACCGCAACAAAAACGGGGGATGCACAATGCATCCCCCGTTTTCTTTGAGCCAAAGGTCGAAGTCCAACAAGAACCATCAGACCAACCCCGCCACGGAGAACGGGGCCGTCGAGCCGCGAAGCGGCGAGGAACAACAACAGCTCGAACAATGTGACGGCAGGGAGGGTCTCCGGGGCCGGCGGGCGCGGGTTAAGTTTGTCGCGAGTTCCGCACGCAAAGGAAAGCACTTAATGTGCTTTCCGTCTTGCGCGGGACTGTAGAGCAGCAAACTTAACCCGCGCCCGCCGGCCCCGGAGACCCTCCCGGAGGGACCGAAAAATTTTTTCAAAAAAGTTGTTGCGCGCCGGACAGACTTCTGTGTATACTAATCCCCGCAGCGCACGCGAGCGGAAACAAACGCGAACGTCTGCCTGGGGAGTTAGCTCAGTTTGGTTAGAGCGCCGGCCTGTCACGTCGGAGGTCGCGGGTTCGAGCCCCGTACTTCCCGCCAACGCAATTAAAGCCACGTCTTCGGACGTGGCTTTTTGCGTTTGATGCACTTTGTTTCGATAGAACGATCGCCCTGGCGCATCTTCGCCCAGAATCCCCGCCCCTTCGGGAACGCAAGTAAAATCTAATAAGCATATCTGTCTAAACAACAGCTTTGTTGCGCAACACCTGTTCAACGAAGCAGGGGGTTAGGTTATACTAAATTGCACTGTGGGCCGCATCTGATGCATTTCGCTCCAAGCGCGGCATTCAGTGGATATCCGATTTACCATTTGGATGTCCTGCGGTCATTTAGCGTCTCGACACAAGCTCGGCCCCGGAGCTCGTTCGAGCTGTTCGTATTCCTTGAAAGGGGAAAAATGGACATATCGAGGAAGACTGATTACGCCCTTCGTATGTTGGCGATGCTTGCCGAGGATCCGGAGCGTTTGCTTTCTGTTCGCACCGCTGCCGAAGAGGTCAATGTCCCGCATTCGTTTGCCCGTTCGATTCAGCACGGTTTGGTCCAGGCCGGTATTGTGGAGAGCCTGCGTGGCGTCCACGGTGGCATGCGTCTCAAGGTCAGTCCGGACGACGTTACCATTCGTCAGGTCGTCGAGGCCGTTCAGGGCCCTATGGTTATGAATGATTGCACCGCACCCGATGGCGACTGTGCGCGCATGGGCACGTGCTGCTATCATCCCCTGTGGGCCGGAGCTCAAGCATTGATGCGCGACTACCTCGATTCCGTTTCGCTCGGCGACATCGTCGCTCACCGCCAGTTCCCGGCCGTCGATCCCAAGTTCGCCGACCGCGAAGCGTTTCCCGAGTACGCCACCTGTGCGTATACATGCCGGGAGGAATAGCGCCGCATAAGGAGCATAGATATGATTCAGGACCCCTTTCGTTCGATGATTCGTTCGGAAGGGGTCCTGCGTTATCGCGACCTTCCGTGGCGCCGCACGCGCGATCCGTACATCATTTGGCTTTCCGAGGTCATGTTGCAGCAAACACAGGTGCCACGCGTGGAGACGCGTATGCCGGCGTGGCTCGATTGCTTTCCGACCGTGCAGGCGCTTGCCCAAGCCGCGCCTTCCGATGTTTTGGACGCTTGGCAGGGCATGGGCTACAACCGACGCGCTCTGGCGCTCCACAAGGCCGCTCAGCGCGTTGTGGAGGACTGGGACGGTGAGTTTCCGCGTGAGACGCGTGACTTGGTCGCTCTGCCTGGTATTGGCCCGGCAACGGCGCAAGGTATCCGGTCGTTTGCGTTTGACCTTCCAGGCGTGTATCTGGAGACCAACGTGCGCACGGTCTTTCTGCATCACTTCTTTCCCGATGTACCGGCTGTTCCCGACCGCGAGCTGGTGCCGCTGATTCAGGCGGCCTGTCCGGCGGTCCCCGGTGCGGCGACCGACGAGATCGCTCCCTTTGCCGTGCCACTCGATGATGCCGACACGCCACGTGCGTGGTATTACGCGTTGCTGGACTACGGCGCATATCTAAAAAAGACGTTGCCCAATCCGTCCAGGCGCTCGGCGGGCTATAGCCGTCAATCAAAGTTTGAGGGCTCACGTCGCCAAAAGCGCGCGCATATCGTGCGCATGTTGCTGGCAGCGCGCGATGGCCAACCGGCGGGGATTACGCTTGCTGATGCCGTGGTGGGCGTTAACGATATGGAAGCGGCGGCTGGGCGCGGGCCGGTCGAGCGCGAGCTTGTCGCGGGCATTCTGGCCGACCTGGAGCGTGAGGGCTTTTGCCGAGCCGAGGGCGATCGCTGGCTGAGCATTTAGCCCGTGGAAATCTGAAGAACAGGATTGTAAGGTTTAGATTTCCGACATGAGGGCATCCTAAAGACGAGGCCGCTCGAAGCCTACGGGCGGCATGCGTTGAAGGGAAGTACACCTATGGATTTTGAGAATTCCCAAACCAAGAAGAACCTCGAGACCGCTTTTGCCGGTGAGTCCCAGGCACACACCAAGTATCGCTACTATGCCTCCAAGGCAAAGAAGGACGGCTACGTTCAGATCTCGAACATCTTTGCCGAGACGGCTGGCAACGAGTCCGAGCACGCCAAACTGTGGTTTAAGTATCTGCACGATGGCGCCGTCCCCGATACCCTGGACAATCTGCGCGATGCCGCCGCGGGTGAGAACTACGAGTGGACCACGATGTACGACGAGTTCGCCAAGACCGCCGAGGAAGAGGGCTTTGCCGAGATTGCCGCAAAGTTCCGCGGCGTCGCTGCTGTCGAGAAGGCTCACGAGGAGCGCTACAACAAACTCGTCGAGCGTATCGAGTCGGGCGAGGTGTTTGAGCGTGAGGGCGTGAAGGTGTGGAAGTGCCTGAACTGCGGACATCTGCACGTTGGTGCCGAGGCACCTGAGGTGTGCCCGGTGTGTAACCACCCCAAGGCGTACTTTGAGGAGCAGGTGGTGAACTACTAGCGCCGATACGAACGTGGACTGCGGAGCGCAGGGCGGGGAAATACCTTTCCCTCCCGCTCACGGCTCCGCAGGGTCGCGCGAGGCAAAGGTATTTCCCCGCCCTGTGCTCCGGCTTCGGGTCGTTGCGTGCTCGCTACAGAAAAGCTGATAAAAAAGTTTGTGTGCCGCCCCTTTAGGGGCGGCACGTTTTGTATGGGGGCTGGTTGGGACGGCACCGTTCATGGGTGGGGTACACTGGGTAGCGACTTTTAGTTTATCTACTACCTGATGGGGTGTTTTTGTATGGGTAAGAAGTCTCGGGCTCGGGTTGCTGCGGCGGGAACTCGCAAGGATCCTGGTCGTCGGGTTCCTGAGGGCAAAAAGGCCGATCGTGCCGAGAAGGACAAGAAGGTTGGGGCGCATGCTCATCCTGAGTGGGCGCCTCATTTGAATACGGCGAGCGAAGACCTGACTGCCAAGCTGTTCACGATGGTCGAGGTCATCTTGGGTGTGGTGCCCGTGGTGGTCATTGGCCTGTTCCTGGCCTCTAAGGACGCCACGAGTGTCGATAAACTCACCGAGGTCTTTTCGCAGGACCCTTCGATGGTGGTCACGTTTATTTCTGCGTGCTTGCAGCCGTTTGTGGCGTACATGCTGTATATGGTCTACCACAAATACTGCGAGGGCGACGCTGGTTTCGTCGCCGGCAACCTGATCGGTCTTTTGTGCTCCGAGATCCTACTGCTCAATATCCCGGGCGTTATCGGTATGGGCATCTTGCTGTGGCGTGTTTGGCGCAATGTCGCTCCGCACTTCGAGAGCTGGCTGTTTGAGCGCCGCTTTGCGGGCGTGTTGGCCGACATCGCGGGCTCACTCGTGATCCTAGTCCTGGCGTTTATGTGTGCCACCGCAGCTCGAGGTCTCGCGGGCATGTAATCTGCTTTCACCGACTGCGGAGCGCGGGGCAACTGCTGGCCTCACCGCTCCGGGCGTCAGGCCCGCGGCGCATTCCTTTCCCTCTCGCTCACGGCTCCGCAGGGTCGCGCGAGGCAAAGGCATACGCCGCGGGTCTGACGGCGCGAGCTTGCCAACGAGTTTTGGCTAATGGATTGGTTTGTGTGCCGCCCCTTTTGGGACGGCACGTTTTTGTGTGGGGTCCCTGTCTTCACAATTTCCGTCAAGCTTTTGGTTAGATTTTGGTCAGTTGGCGTAAGGGTGGAAGGCCAAAAGATTGCTGGCGAAAAAAGCTCAGAGAAAGTGCTGGTAGGGGAGTTGTTGAGCTTTTCGACAGCTTTTGAGCAAAAGAAACTTTGTGGCTATTGCCGGCGATTGCGTTGTCGCGGTCATGGCGGTGCGTGATGCTGGTCGTAAGCGTCGAATGCCCCGATTTTGGAGGCCAACATGGATCTGTTTCTTGAGACTCCGCAGCGACAAGCTGAGCGCATACTGCGTCAGCAGCAACGACTCATGGAGATGCAAATGCAAGGGGTAGCCGCCCAGCCCCCTGCGCAAAATGCCACGCCCGCGGTTTCGCTTGCGGGCGGATCGGCGCCAGAGAACTATTCCGTACAACAAGATTCGTATGCACAGGAGCTTGCGTTCGACAAGCGCCGCACGCGTCACCGTCGCGTGGGCCAGCGTCTGCACACGTTGGCGATGATTGTACTCATTCCGTTAGGACTTGCGGCGATTTTCCTGGTCTCGTATGCGCTCACCTGCATCCTCAACGGTGCCTCGCCCAGTGAAGTGCTCCAACATCTGTCAGCCCTCGGCCAGCGCCTAGGTGATGTCATAACAACCGTCCGCGCCGGCTGGGAGAGTTAGCGTTTGTCACATTAGGCCTTCTTGGGTGTAGGGATTCTCGCTACGAGTAGGATTCTTGCATCCTGTGGGTCCTGTCGTGCGACTGAATAGTATTATTAAAGATGAATAATAATAGGATTTGCTATGTATAAGCAGGATTTAGAGCAGACTCTTTTGGATATTGACGAAGAGGCGGAGCTGGAAATAGGCCCAAGAGACGATAGGCCGAGCGTTGTATTGGTGGGAGGAAGCGCCTTCATGCTAAACGATGTGACGAATCGGTCGGTTACACATGACATTGATGTGTTTGAGGCAGACAGGTGCCTCCGCGAGATCATAGCTCGATACCCCGAAGTGAATGGTATGGCAGTGGCATATTGCAACCAGATGCCATTCAATTACGAAGATCGACTGATCCCATTGGAGATTGGGGCGCATTTTATCAGGTACTTTACGCCATCTTTGGAGGATCTGGCGGTGATGAAGCTTTATGCCTATCGTCCGAACGACATCGTCGACCTCCATAGTCGAACATTTATCGACCGACTTGATTGGGATCTGCTCGAGCGTCTTATATTCGATGAAGGAGAGGCGTTGGCCTCGTCGCCTTCGGAGCGGAGTTATCAAGAGATGGTCTGCGCATACAGGCAATACAAAAAGGAGGTGCTCGGTTGAATCTGACTTTTGAGGGATTTTTGAAAGGCTATTGCCGAGAGCTGTCCGGACAGCAGTCGCTGAGTTTTAGGAAGCTTGTAAAGCAGGCAACAACGGTTGAGCCGCGTGTGGCGGAGCCTCTGTTTTTGCTCGCTTTGGCGCAGGGTAAGGCCGAATACGTTCTGGGTTTATCCGAGGGCTCGTGGATGGAAGAGGGCTATCGAGGTGTTTTGTCTCTGTATGGCCAAGCGAGTAGCCTGGCATCTCTATGCTCCGAGGATAAGCTCCCCAATCGTTACGCCAACATTTGGCGTGCGTATAGAGGGGTGAAAGAAAAGCCAGCGGCCGACAGAAGGGTGAACGCCCTGATGAGAAAGAGAACACTTAAAGCGTTGGAGGAATCGGGTGTAACGCGCTACGGTCTCTGCCGCGATTTGAATCTGAATAAGGGAAACGTGTACGCATACTTAGCCGGTGATGACTCGAAGGTGAGCAGGAAGACAGCGCGTCGCATTATGGAATATGCGGAGGAGAGAAGCACCCAAGAAGGGGCCGGGCGCCCGGTGCGTGTGGCGGGGTAAGATTGATCGCGGTTTTGATTGATGGTCGATTGAGTTTGTTGGGCGGAGTCTATGCCTGCTATTGATATCGTGCTTGTTGTGATCGCCTTGGTGGCGGTGGGGGTTGCTGTGGCTTGCGCCCTGCAGCTTAAGGGCCTTCGTGCCGAGTTGCGAGAGCGTGGCGGCAACGGCGCGGAGACGCTCGCGGCGCTCGAGCAGGCCAACAGCGCGCTCGATGCCCTCAACGTCGCGTTGGCCGAAACCCGCCGCACGGCAAATGCCATCGCGCAGCAGCAGACGACCGACGCCGCCGTAGAGCAGCAGCGCTACCTGACCATTGCGCGCGAGTTCTCGCAGGCCGGCGACCGTATGGATGACCTGCGCCGCGAGACGGCCCAGCAGCTCGGCGCCAACCGCGAGGGCATCGAGCAGCGCCTGGACAAGGTGCGCGAGACGGTCGATGCTCAGCTGGGCGCCATCCGCAAAGACAACAACGTGCAGCTCGACCAAATGCGTGCGACGGTGGACGAGAAGCTCTCTCGCACGCTCAACGACCGTCTGTCGGCATCGTTTAAGCAGGTGAGCGACCAGCTCGAGGCCGTGTACAAGGGGTTGGGCGACATGCAATCCATCGCCACTGGCGTGGGCGATCTTAAGCGCGTACTGGGCAACGTCAAGGCGCGCGGTATTTTGGGCGAGGTGCAGCTGGGTGCGATCTTGGCGGACATCCTCACACCCGACCAGTATCTGGAAAACGTCGCCACCAGGCCCGGCGCCTCGGAGCGTGTTGAGTTTGCCGTCAAGCTGCCGGTAGACGAGGGCGACCCCGTCCTGCTGCCGATTGACTCCAAATTCCCGGGCGACGCGTACGAGCATCTGCTCGACGCCCAGGAGTCGGGCGACGCGGAGGCTGTGGCCGCCGCGCGCAAGACACTCGATACGATGGTGAAGCGCGAGGCAAAGGACATCTGCGATAAGTACCTGAGCGTGCCGGCAACGACCAACTTCGGCATTCTGTTCGTTCCGTTTGAGGGCCTGTACGCCGAGGTCGTCACACGCCCCGGGCTTATCGAGACCCTGGGCCGCGACTATCACGTCAACGTTGCCGGCCCCAGCACCATGGCGGCCATCCTCAACAGCTTGCAGATGAGCTACCAGACGTTTAAGCTGCAAAAGCGCACCGACGACGTGCTGCGCGTGCTTTCCGCCGTCAAGGCCGAGCTGCCGCGCTATCAGGCGGCGCTGCGCCGCGCTCAGCAGCAGATCGAGACCGCGGGCAAAACGGTCGAGGGTATCATCACCACGCGCACCAACGTCATGGAGCGCAAACTCAAGGACATCGACGCGCTGGAAGAGGCGCGGGAGGCCGACGAGATTTTGGGCTTGGAGTCCGCAGGGTTACTCGCGGGTCAGGAAGACGAGGACTAGCCGCAACGGACGGCGGGGCGCCGGCGTAAACGCGGGGCGCGGGCGCTTTTCGCGTCGCGCTTGACTGAAGCGCACTTTAATGTGCAACAATTGCCTCTCGCCCTATCAGACGCGAAAGGAAGCCCATGTCTCAGAGAAGCACCAGTCCGCTCAAGCGTTCCACCGTGCGCCGCACGCTGCAGCGTTTTTGGGATGTCACGCGCACGCAGCCGCTGATTGTCTTTCTCTCGGTGCTCTCGTCGGCGGGCTACATCTTTTTGCTGACGTTTGCCAATACCTATGTGATGGCCCTCATTGTCGACCGCATTCAAGCCGGTCCCGTGGCGGGTGACCAGGTGCTTGAGGTCTTCGGCCCCTATATCCTGGCGCTCGTGCTTGTGAACCTGGTGGGTCAGATCCTCTCCAAGCTACAGGACTACACCGTCTACAAGCTCGAGATTGCGGGCAACTATCACCTGGCGCGTTTGTGCTTCGACACGCTCTCTAACCAATCCATGACATTCCATACCAGCCGCTTTGGCGGATCGCTTGTGAGCCAGACAAGCCGTTTTATGAGCGGCTATACGGGCTTGGTCGACGTGACGGTGTATTCGCTCATCCCCACCATCACCTCGGTCATCTGCACCGTGGCCGCACTCGCTCCGGTGGTGCCCGCATTTACCGTGATCCTGGTGGGCATCATGGTCGTCTACATTGCGTTTGTCTGGCTTATGTACAAGCGCATCATGCCACTTTCGGCCGCGACGTCCGCCGCGCAGAATAAGCTCTCGGGTGTGCTGTCCGACGCGGTCACGAACATCTTGGCCGTCAAGACTTGCGGGCGCGAGGACTTTGAACGTGATCTGTTCGATACCGCCGACCGCGCCGCGCGCGACGCCGAGACGGTCTCGATGCACGCCATGATGCAGCGCAACTTTACGACCTCGGGCCTTATCGTCATCACCATGGCCGTGGTGAGTGTGTTCGTGGCGGGCGGCAACGCGTGGTTTGGCATCTCGGCCGGCGCGCTCGTCATGATCTTTACCTATACGTACAACCTCACCATGCGTCTGAACTACGTGAGCTCCATGATGCAGCGCATCAACCGTGCGCTGGGCGACACCGCCGAGATGACGCGCGTGCTGGACGAGCCGCGTCTGGTGGCAGACGACGCGAATGCCCCCGAGCTCAAGGTGGGCGAGGGCGCGATTGATTTTGAACACTTGAGCTTTGCATACCGTGACGCCGCGGCGGGCGATAGCGTGTTCGACGACCTGACGCTCCATGTGCCGGCGGGCCAGCGCGTGGGCCTGGTGGGTAAATCGGGCTCGGGCAAGACGACGCTCACCAAGCTGCTGCTGCGCCTGGACGATGTTCAGGGCGGCCGCGTACTCGTGGACGGTCAGGATGTCTCGCGCTGCACGCAGCAGAGCCTGCGCCGCCAGGTTGCCTACGTGCCGCAGGAGGCGCTGCTGTTCCACCGCTCCATTCGCGAGAATATCGCCTACGGCCGCCCCGACGCCACCGACGAGCAAATTCGTGAGGCGGCGCGCCTGGCCAATGCCCTGGAGTTTATCGACCGCCTGCCCCATGGCTTTGACACCATGGTGGGCGAGCGCGGCGTTAAGCTTTCGGGCGGCCAGCGCCAGCGCGTGGCCATTGCCCGTGCCATCCTCACCGACGCGCCGATTCTGGTACTCGACGAGGCGACGTCTGCCCTCGATAGCGAGTCCGAGGCGTTGGTGCAGGAAGCTCTCGAGAACCTGATGCGCGGCCGCACCTCCATTGTGGTGGCGCATCGCCTGTCCACCGTGGCGGCGCTCGACCGCATCGTGGTGCTGGCGGACGGCGAGATTGTCGAGGACGGTACGCATGCGCAGCTTGTTGAGGCAGGCGGCGAGTACGCAAGCCTGTGGGGCCGCCAGACCGGCGCATTTTTGGAGGCTTAAGGTCCCCGTACGTGGGACAATCGTTTCCGTGAAGTTATGTTTCTGCCGAGCCGAGGAGTCGTTATGCCACGCGAGACCAATGCCGCCAAACGCGAACGCGCCATCGAGGTGTGCGAGCGCCTTAACCGTCGCTATGGCCCGGTCGAGTGCTTCTTGGACCACGAGAATCCTTTTAGGCTGCTCATCGCGGTACTGCTCTCGGCTCAGACGACCGACGCGCAGGTCAACAAGGTGACGCCGCAGCTGTTTGCCCAGTGGCCCGCGCCCGAGGCCATGGCAGGGGCGAGCGTGGCCGACGTGGCGGACACCATTAAGTCGCTCGGCTTTTATAAGAGTAAGGCCAAGCATGCCGTGGAGGCCGCGCAGATGATCGTCGCCGATTACGGCGGCGAGGTGCCGGCCGACATGAAGGAGCTTGTAAAGCTGCCGGGCGTGGGACGCAAGACGGCGAATATCGTGCTCAACGTGGGATTTGGCATTGTTGAGGGCATCGCGGTGGATACGCACGTCAACCGCATCGCGCACCGCCTGATGTTGAGTCCCAAGACGCATGCCAAGGAGCCGCTCAAGACCGAGCAGGATCTGCTCAAGATTTTGCCGCACGAGTATTGGGAGTCGGTCAACCATCAGTGGATCACCTTCGGTCGCGAGATCTGCGATGCCCGCAAACCCAAGTGCGACGAGTGTCCGCTGGCAGATTTGTGCCCCAGCGTGCGCGTAGCGGGGTAGGGCGGAATGCATCTTCGTCTGGCGTTTTTTGCAGGGCTGGGTTTGCTCTTGAGCAGGAGTCCTCTCCATGCGCTACCATGACAAACAATGATCTTTGACGTACGACCCGCCGAGCTTGCCCCGGCGGGCTTTTGGCGTTGCGATGCCGGAGGAACAGCATGCTCATTCACCGTATAGCCGCGCAGCTCTACACTGCCGAGGCCTTGCAGACCGTCGAGGCCGGACTCGATGCCGGCGAGGACGTGACGCTGGCCGTGTCGCAGTCGGGCCGTACGCTTATGGCGGCCGCCCAGTTTGCGCGCCGTCCGCGCCCGACGGTCTACATCGTGAGCGGCGAGGATGCGGCCGATCGCGCTGCGCGCAGCCTTGCCGCCTATGTGGGGCTGGCGCGCGTGTGCCGCTTTCCCGAGCGCAAGGACTATCCGTGGCGCGAGCAGGCGCCCGACGATGCCGTGGTGGCGCAGCGCTGCGAGGCCCTGGGACGCATCGTGCGCGGCGACAACTGCATCATGGTCGCCTCGGCCCGCGCGTTGCTGCGTTGCGTGCCGCCAGTCGAGAGCCGCTACTGGGAGTCGACAACCTTTGCGGTGGGCGAGGAGATTCCCTTCGATGAGGTGCCGCAGCGCCTGGTGGGCATGGGCTATACCAATGCCGGTGCCGCCGACGCGCCCGGCCTGTTCCGCGTGCACGGTGATACCGTCGAGGTGTTCCCCGCGCAGGAGAAGGCACCCGTGCGCATTGAGTTCTTTGGCGACGAGATTGATCGCATCCGCCGCATGGTGAGTTCCACGGGGCAGACCATCGGCAACGAGGACAGCATCGAAATCTTCCCCTGCCGCGAGCTGGCGCTCACCGACGAGGCCGTTCACAACATGCACGTGGCGCTCTACCGCGCCAGCCAGGACGACAGTAAGCTGGCGGCGCTGCTCGAGATGGTGGATGCACGCATCGTCACGCCCGAGCTCGACCGCTTTTTGCCGGTGATGTACGGCCAGACCGTGAGCCCGCTGTCGCATGTGAGCGGCAAGGCGCTCGTGGTGCTGTCCGAGCCGCGCTCGCTGTTCGACGACTGCCTGCGCGCCTACGAGGATATCGAGGCGCGTGCCGGCGAGGCGGGGGTCGACCGTCTGGACGGCCTGTACGTGCGTGCCCAGCAACTCGACTTTGGCTCCCAGCAACGCCTGAACTATGTGAGCCTCATCCGTGCCGGCGGTGCGGTGACGGCTGAGCTCAAGATTGAGCAGCCTGCCATCGCAGGCTCGGACAACCGTTTTATGACGCGCATCCAGGAGGTCGTGGGCAAGCGCTATGCCTGCGTGTTTGCCATCCCCGACCGCGGCGCGCGCGAGTCGATGGAGCTCACCTTTGGCGACGAGGGCGTTGCCTTTGAGGAGTCGCTGACGGCCGCCCCCGAAAATGCCGGCGCTATCGGCGACCGCGTGCGCGTGGCAGCAGCGGATTCCGCCGACCGTGCCGCACGCCAGGAGGCCCATGCTTCCATTCGCGAGCGCCATGCCGACGCGCTCAACGCCCGCTCGCTCGAGGCGGGCGCGGCGCAGGCTGCCGCCGGTGCTGCCGTGCCCACTATCTCGCGCGGACGCGTGACCTTTGTCGATGCCGCCTTGCCGCAGGGCGTGGTGGTGCCCGATGCCAATTTGGCCGTGTTCTCGATCGCCGACCTTAACGCCCGCATGGATGCCAACCGCGCGCGTAGCCGCCGCAAGGTTGACATTACGCAGATCACCTTCCCGTTTAAGCCGGGCGACTACGTCGTGCATGCCACCCACGGCATCGCGCTCTTTAGCGAGATCGCGCGCCAGGAAGTGGGCGGCAAGGAGCGCGACTACTTTTTGCTGGAATACGCCGACGGCGACAAACTCTATGTGCCGCTGGAGCAGGTTGACCGCATTACGCGCTACGTTGGTCCCGACGGCGATAAGCCGCGCCTGACCAGGCTCAACACCGCCGACTGGACGCGTGCCACCAACAAGGCGCGCAAGAATGCCAAAAAGCTGGCGTTTGACCTGGTCGACCTGTATACGCGCCGCTCTTCGATTACCGGTATCGCCTGTCCGCCCGATACGCCCGAACAGATCGAGATGGAGGAGAGCTTCCCCTACGACGAGACGCGCGACCAGCTGGAGGCTATCGCCGACATAAAGGCCGACATGGAGGCGCCCAAGCCCATGGACCGCCTGCTGTGCGGCGACGTGGGTTTCGGCAAGACCGAGGTCGCCCTGCGCGCGGCGTTTAAGTGCGTGGACTCCGGCCGCCAAGTCATGGTGCTCTGCCCCACGACCATTCTGGCCCAGCAGCACTACGAGACGTTCTTTGAGCGCTTTGCCCCGTTTGGCCTCGAGGTCGAAGTGCTCAGCCGCTTCCGCACCCCGGCGCAGCAAAAGCGCGCGCTCAAGGCGTTTGCCGAGGGCACGATCGACGTGCTGATCGGCACGCACCGCCTGCTTTCTGCCGACGTGAACCCCAAGAACCTGGGCATGGTGATCATCGACGAAGAGCAGCGCTTTGGTGTGCAGCACAAGGAGCAGCTCAAGAACCTGCGCGAGCAGATTGACGTGCTCACGCTTTCGGCAACGCCGATTCCGCGAACCATGCAGATGGCCACGAGCGGCGTGCGCGACATGAGCCTGATCACCACGCCGCCGACCGGGCGCCGCCCCGTGATCGTGCACGTGGGAGAGTACGATCCCGACGTGGTGAGCGCGGCGATTCGCCTGGAGGTGGGCCGCGGCGGCCAGGTGTATTACGTGTCCAACCGCGTCAAGACCATCGACGACGCCGTGGCGCGCGTGCACGAGGCCGCGCCCGAGGCGCGCGTGGGCGTGGCGCACGGCAAGATGAGCCCGCGCGAGGTCGAGGACGTGATGATCGAGTTCGCGACCAAGAAGATTGACGTGCTCATCGCCACGACCATCGTGGAGAGCGGTATCGACAACGCGACCGCCAACACGCTCATCATCGAGGACTCGCAGCGCCTGGGCCTGGCACAGCTCTACCAGCTCAAGGGCCGCGTGGGCCGCTCAGCCACGCAGGCATACGCGTACTTTATGTTCCCCGGCGAGCTGCCGCTTACCGAGGAGGCCACGGCACGCCTGACCGCGCTTTCCGAGTTCCAGGACCTGGGCAGCGGTATGCGCATTGCCATGCGCGACCTGGAGATCCGCGGCGCCGGTTCGCTTATGGGTGCCGAACAGCACGGTAACCTGTCGAGCGTGGGCTTCGACCTGTTTACGCAGATGCTGGGACAGGCCGTGGCCGAGGCGCGCGGCGATGACGATGCCGGCGTGGAGGCGGCGAGCGTGGGCATCAACCTGCCAGCCGACTACTTCTTGTCCGAGGAGTACATGCCGGCGGTGGACCAGCGCGTGCTCGTGTACCGCAAGCTCGCGGCGGCTGAGGACCTGGAGAGTGTCGACGAGGTGCAGGAGGAGACCGAGGCTGCGCATGGTGAGCTGCCGTTGGCGGGACTCAACCTGTTCAACCGCGCGCGCATCCGCATTCGCGGCGAGCGCCTGGGGCTCGAGAGCGTCACGCTCAGCGGTGGGCGCATTACCTTCCTGGGGGTTGACGTTCCCAAGAAGGTAGCCTTTGAGCTTAAGACCCGCTATGGCGCGGTGAACTTCCCCAAGAGCCGCAAGCTGTCGGTGCCCTACAAGGCGGGCGCCGGTGCGGGCAGCGGCCTGGGCCGAGGTCTCGACGCCAACGACGGCACCGGCCCGGTGGCGGCCACACTCATGCTGCTGCAGCAGCTGGGCGCTACTGACGATGACTAACAAGTAAGTCGGTGGGACAAAGTTATCAGTAGTTTTTGTCCCAGGTGCGATAGTCGCATCGAGCCTGTCAACGCAAGCGACCCTGGGACAAAACTACTGATAACTTTGTCCCACCACGTTGCGGGTCGACCCTTCGCCCGATGGAAAGGAAAGCATGTTCGGGTACATCTATAAGAAAGATTTATACCAGATAAAAGCACAGGTAAAATAAGGTATAAAATAGAGCCAAAACATTTCCCCAGTTAAATTTTTCTCCAAATTTTTCTACAGGCTATAATTGGAAATAGTAAATCCAAGAGCCTAAACAGAAAGGTTTTGGAGCCATGATTTACACGTCATGCGGCATAGACAGAAAAGAGCCAAACGGGAACGGCTGGCGCGGTTTTATTTCATACAAAAATGCGGATGGTAAGTGGCGCAAGAAGTACAAGACTTTTAAGACTAGGCTAAAGCGCGATGCTTTGAAGATGCTCAACGAGTGGCGTGAGCATGAGGAAGAAATGGCGCAAAGGCAAGTAACCTACAAGACTGTTGAGCAGGCGGTAACGGATTATTTTGTAAGTCAACACAACCTTGGACACATAACAAGCGTTACATATCAACGCAACATTGAACAAGCTGGTTACGCAATCTTCCCTTATATCGGCGATGAATCCTTCTATGACATTACTACTGAGACTTTGCAAAAGTACATCAATGAGCTTTGCAAAAAGTATAAGAAGAATTCCGTAGATACCTTTTACTCAATCTTCAATAAGGCTTACCTAAACGCATTAGAGCAAGGAAAGATAGTTAAAGACGCAAGAGCAGGGTTAAAACTGCCAAAAGACAAAAGACGGCATGAAATAGCCTACCTTGATAAAGAAGGAAGAGCAAAGCTGCAAAGTCTGCTCAATGGCGGTGAACTAATCGGCTCACGAAATAACAACTTGTATCTTCCGATTCTGCTTGCCTACTATGGCGGCTTGCGTAGTGGTGAGATTTGCGCCTTACGTTGGAATGACGTTAACTATATCAACAACACAATCAGAGTCACCAAAGCCGCAAAGCAAATCAAAGACAGGAATGGAAATAACAAGGTAGTCATTGAGGACACTAAAACTTATTCGATTAGAACAATACCTATGATGCCCAAGCTTTCAAGAGCTTTAAAAGCTCAAGAAGAAAGAGACAATCCCAACGCAAAGGATTTGATTTGCTATTGGAAAAACCCACGCATACTGGGCAGTGCCTTTGAAAAATGGGCTAAAAGAAACGAGCTAATTTCAGTTCTGGACAAGCCCTTAACGATGCACGGATTACGGCATACGTTTGCAACAATCGCCGTTGAATCAAAGATGGATATTAAATCCTTGGCTTCAATCTTGGGGCATAAAGACGCAGCTATGACGCTGAACATTTACGCTTCTGATGATGAAAACGCAAAACAGGCTAACATCATGGCGCTTGCGGCGATGATGGAGCAAGAGGAAAGCAGTGATTTCTAGTGCTGCTTAAAGAGTTAAGGCGCTACCAAGATAGCGTGGGTGAGCTAAAAAAATATTTCCAAGAGAAGATAAGCAAGGGTAAGAAATTCAACCCTTCTATGATTTTCAGTGCGGAGCAAGCCGCATGGACGGTTCTAAACGGATTGCAAAAAGCAATGTACAACTACCAAGAGCCAACAGAGAAAGACTTAGATTTAGTCGATGATTGCTGCTCACTCAAAGAGATAATCGAGGGCAACCTAGATGAATCCTGTTACGTTGAGCCGCAGTTTAGACTTTGGCTTTATCTCTTGGAGAAGATGAATCAGCGTACCTATATTGACTTTATTGCTAACGCTTTCGTTCCCGCTTTCGTTTTCATGTTGAAGAATAGCCCGCAAGATGCAGAGCTTTATCTAGACGATTCCGTAACCTTCTGGGACAAATCGTTTGCGGCACAGTGCATTTGTGAAGCCTACCAAGAGCTGAACCAAGAGACGAATAAGGAAGTATCTGAGATTTTGCGGCAAGTCTGTTGGAACGAGGATTACGCTAGGAACCTATTCAGGTATTGTCAATAGACCGTTGCGGTCTAGTTTTCCCTAGATGCCTCAATAGCCCTATAGACAGTGGCCCTACTCAAACCGACAGCCGCACAGATTTCTGCAATGGACATTTCGCCTTTACGATAAAGCTCTACGGCACGCTCCTTTGCGGCATTGCTTGCCTTGGGCCTACCCATCTTCTTACCTGCGGCCTTAGCAGCCTCATAGCCCTCGCGCTGGGTTTCCCTGATTATCTCGCGCTGGAATTGCGCTACGGCGGCACTAACGGTAAAGAAGAAACGACCTTGCGGTGTAGAGGTATCAATCTGTTCCTTGATTGAGTAGAGGTTTACGCCCTCAGCCTCAAATCTGTTAGACAAATCGAGAAGCTGCTTAGTGGAACGTGCCAACCTATCGAAAGATAGGATAACGACAGTATCACCTTTGCGGAGTCGCGAGAGCATATCGTCTAGAGCTGGACGCTCTGCTTTTGCTCCTGAGATTTTATCGCAAAAGATGTTCTTGTCCTCAACGCCTGCCTTGTGTAAGGCTTCAATCTGCCTATCAAGATTCTGCTCGATGGTAGAAACCCTAGCGTATCCGAACTTCATTTTGCCAATCTCCCGTCTAGATAGAGTCTCAATAATTCAAATTATAGATTATTGAGATACTAAATAAAGAGACTAGTTTTGAGAATTTCATTAACAGGCATTTTGACATTCTTTCAGTGTCTCAAAGCGCTGTATCAAAAAGTATGCTCCTGAGACAGTCCTAGAACGTTAGAACATTTTTCTAAAACGTGGGCAAAATTCTGTAATTCGTACAGTCCATTTTTCAAATAGAGATAGATGAAAACATTTCTATTGAAAAGGAGACTGTTATGGCAAAAGATACGAAAGTTACCATTCGCATTTCTGAGGAAAAGAAAAAACTCTGGGAAGATTACTGTGATGCTCACGGAAAGGGTTTAACACTCACAGGTCTAATTGAATTAGCTGTAGACGATAGGGTGACTAACGTAACTGAGTTTAGAGATAGGGCCGCAGGAACGGGTCTTTACTGGATTCTTAAACCTAATGGCGAATATCGTAAGCAATACGATTCAAGAGTAGAGCGTTTAGGCCGCATGGAAATCGAACGCCTAAATAAGCATAAGCAAAATATCTTAAACGGCATTTACGACTAGTGCTGTTCTGCTATTCAGTAGATGCTCTTAGTAAAAAGCCAAGTAATCCCAGTCCGTATCAAAGGAAAGAGAACTATCGACAAGACGATTTATCAATTGAAGATATAGCTAGACTTTGCGGCACTGGGCATTGTTGGCGTGCTGGTATCTACGATTTAAGCAATGGCACGTTCAAGAAGAAGGACGCTCAGGCCGCACAGCTGATAGCGCTTGATTTTGATAAGGTCGAGACAAGTCCATACGAGGTAATAGAGTATGCGGCGAACGTTGGCCTACCTGTTTCATTCTGGTATCCCAGCTTTTCAATGAATCCCGAAACGCTGAAAAAAGAAGCAAAAAGTGCGGATTCCACCTGTGTACTTATAAGTAATCTATTAAGTAGGCAGGTGCAAAACGGCGATTTTGGGTCTAAAAACGGAGTGTATAAGGATGGATGGAATTACCGCATAGTATGGTGTCTAAAACGTCAAATCAGCCCTCGCGAATATGAGAGCGTCTACAAAGCGCTCCTAGGTCTGTTTGGTAAGTTTGGCCCCGATAAAGCCACAAAAGACTGCTCAAGACTCTGGTACGGCGGCGAGCTGGGCTATGAAGTAATTAACCAAGAACCACTTGAAACGGCCTTAATTGGGCGCATTATGGCCTTAGATAAGGTTTCCTCTGGTACTGAGCCGAATAAGGCGATGAAGCAAAAGAAGAACTTCATACCTGAGTATGCGGATATGCCTACGCCTGATGCCGTGCTGGTCAATGAGGGCTGGTACAGCAAACTTCAGGGCCGTTGTAAGTTATGGGACAGATGGACTACGGGCGATTACCTCGATTACAACGAACGCCTTGCACTATTCAGCAATCTTCGATTCCTTAGATACAGCGACAAGAATAGGTCTGTCGTTCAGGATGCTTTAAAGTTCTTCGTTCCCAAGACGTATGAAGGTCACACCTGCGATGAAGGCCAGATTAGGCAGAAATTCAGGGATAGCAGCCTAAAGCCTTGCCCGATTGTCAAAGGCCCTTTAGGCGTACCGCAAACAATCCCTGAGTTTCTTTCTCAAAACGTAGATATTCCAATAGTCCCCAATCTAAGCAAGGTTCCATTAGAGAACTTAGATAAGTGGATGGACGAACATGTACCTCAGTTTCTAGATGATAGAGACGCTGGAATTAAGATTCTCAAGTCACAGACAGCATCGGGAAAGACAGAACGAATAATCAACTATCTTCTTACTAGGGTTGAACTTGAAAAGACCAAGGTGATTTATGCGGCACCAAAGCATTCAAATCTAGAAGAGGTCGAGACGCGCTTATTTGGTAAAGCAGCTTTTAATCAAAAAGCGTTGATTCATCGTTGCCCGCAAAAGGAAGTTACTCAATCGGACTTACTCTATCTGCAATTAGGACTACCTGCAAAAACAAAAAGCGCAAAGAGAAAAGGCTTCATAGATAAGTTGTTCAGCCCCGATGAAAAGGGGCTGTTTCTTTTAACGCACAGCCTGCTAACAAATCTAAGTAACTTGGATGTGGATTTAGTAATCGTAGACGAAGAGATTGATTCGAGCTTAATCAAGGAGACGAAACTAGGTCTTACCAATCTAGCAACGACAATTCCCTTCCTAGACCTACAAACATCCCAAGAACTTACTCAGTTCATAAATGATGTTAAAGATAGAAAGCGTGACGAAGGTTTAGACATTGACCTAACCATCTTGCGAGAGAAAGTAGCGCCGCAAGTAGAAAAGCGGTTAGATAGCTACATTCAGTCAACGCAAACAAGCTCAATAGCGGTCGGTCTGTTTGAGTGTTACAAGACAGACGGCAGGCTTTCCAAAGACAATGCTGGCAATAACTGTGTGCGAATGGTTCGCAAAAGTACGTTAATCGGCGATGCAAAGTTAAACGGCATTCCCGTTAGAGTGTTCACGGCAACGCCTTTAAGCAAACGAACTGAAATGTACTACGGAGTGGAGATTGAGGTCATTGAAGCGCCCCTTGCAGAGAATAAAGGCAAGATTGTGCAGTTCTGCGGCCTTAGTGGGGCTAGGGGAATGCATAATGACAACTTTCCAAAACTTGCGCAGTACATAAAGGAAAAGTTACCACAGGAAGTAATAGACAAATCAATTCTGATTACCTTTAAGGGCAGTAAAGAAGAAGTAGAATTTTGGCAGAACCAAGGATTCAACGTTGCAGAGAGTAAGGGAAATCAGATTTATCTCTTAAACAATAGCGGTCTAGATTGCTTTAAGGGTAAATCACTGATAATCGCGGGTAAGTCAGATTTGCCTCAACAGGCCTATCAAGACTACTACGATGATTGCCATGAATCGCCGCAAGAGCTTACGAGGCAGAATCAGGTAATAGAGTTAAACGGTGTGCGGCAATCGCTCTATCTCTTCGTGGATGAAGAGATGCGGAAGTTACAGCTTCAGAACATCCAAGCCGCTACAGAACAGGCCGCAGGACGCGCTAGGGCGTTACGCGAAGAAGGCGCAACGGTCTATCTCTTCAGTAATCTGGTAATTAGGGATGCTGATGAAATTATTGATAGGTAGAGGATAGGGGGCGGGGGTATGTTATGGGATTCTAGACAACGATTTAGATAAATCGCGCCCGCCCGCTCAACTTATCGACCAAAAGCAATTGTTGAAATTCCGAATAACGAATAGAGGTATTAATGAATGCAGTTAAGAGCTATGCCCTTTGAATTGAAATGCGGCTAGAAATGACTACACCTCATTAGCTGAAGTACGCATTGTGAATCAACTAATGAGGTGATTGATAGTGGCGAATTCTGTAATTCGGAAGAGAAGGCTATTCTTTTGAGTATTCCATTCTGCTCTTATCAAAATTGCTTCCATTGAGCATGAAGTTTTTTAAATCATCCTCTGTTTTAAAAGCATAGAAATGTTTGTTGCTGACCATTGCATAGCGAATTTTGAAAAAATACTTTGAGTTATGAGTTACCAATCTATAAACGTAGAACTTTTCGCCGCTTACGGTGTATCCGTTGTCAAAGCATTTTTCCCAACGATAAGTTGAACCATGATAGGATTCTGTTCCGCTTTTCTTGTAGACAAAGGTTCCATCAGGGTTAAATCTTAAATCACGTCTATCGGTTTCTTGCACGCTAGACGGATTATCTAGTTTCCAAGTTCCTACAATCGGCTCTTTGTTGAATAGTAGGTAACAGCTGAAAGCGATAATCACGCAAACCAGTGCGAGGCAAATCGGCTTGATTAGTTTCTTGCTTTTCATCTATAGCGCCTTTCAATTAATGAAATTAGCCTTTCTTGCTGTAGAGAATAACGCTCATTGCTGTTTTCATTTCTAATGAAATGAGTTTATTATTTTCCTTGAGTTTAGCCCTTGTCGCTAGAAAGGTCGAATTATGGCTGACACAAAGGAAAAGAAACCCAATAAGCCCTCTATTAAGTATCAAGCTAAGATTCATAAGGCCTATTCTGAGCTTATTGATAAAGAGGCCAAGGCAGAAGCAATTGAGGCTCTTGAAGGTCTTAAAAAACTTACCCTAATGTTCAGCTTGCCTTTCAGCCAAGCCCTTTGGCTGAAGTGCTAACCAAGACCAATCGTGAAATTTGCAAAGCACTGTTTGTTGACTCTGAAGAATCGGACGCCTTTAGTTTCAACAAGCCGCGCTCTAAGACGGTTGAGCAGACCGTTAGGGCAAATCTAACTGCCTACAATAATGCTAAGACTGCCCTTGAAGAAGAGGCTTTCGATGATTACAAGTATGTCTACATAACTATCGTAGATGCCCTCGAAGTCTATTTCTCCATTGCCGCAGAAAGTGCGTTGAGGGAATACTTCACGGGCTACGCTGAGTTTGCCGATAACTTTACAAAAGAGGAAGAGAATAGACAGGCCGAAAGGAATGCGAAGAAGCGCAAGACTGAGGAAGAGAAGAAGCAGGCGGCACGTGTCGCCAAGCGCAAAGCCAATAGCGGTGAGTAGTCATTTAATGGACTTGTTAAGGGGTGTGGGTTATATCCACGCCCCTATTTTGTTTTAGGGACTTGGAATCGCTTTGAGGGGGCTTCAAAGCCTATTTCCTTGGGTAAGTCCTTTCTTTCTTGGTTTCGTGAGAAATTGGAAATTAGTATTTTCTCCAATTCCTTTCTCCAAATCTTTTGGAATTCTATAAACAAGCACGTAGAATAAGGAGAAATTATTGTTCGGGTATATCTACAAGAAAGACGCCGCTGCCATTGCGGTTGTCCTGTGCCTTTGTCTGGGCGTGGGCAGCGTCTTCGATTATCAGATCTCGAGCGCGCTGTTCAACATCGGCAGCATGTACGGTCGCTTTGTCGAGGCGGCCGGCGAGCTACCGTTTGAGCTGACGGCGAGCATCGCGGGCGTTATGCTCGTGCGAGCGGTGCGCCCCGATTCCAAGGCAAGCAAGTGGCTCGCCGCGCTGGGCATTCTCATCAACGTGGGCCTGCTCGGCTACGAGATTGTCGGATCGCAGCGTGTCGGCGGCAAACTCATCGCGTTTCAGCTGGTGCTGACGTTTGTGCTGGTCATCGCTGCCAACCTCATCGCCTACCGCCTCACACGCGACACCGATCCCGACGAGCTCACGCGCTGGGCGCTGATGGTGCTTGCCGTGTGGGTCGCTCAGGCCATTATCCTCAACGTGATCGTCAAGCCGCTGTGGTCGCGCCCGCGCATGCGCGTGATCGAGGTCACGCCGGGGCTCAATTTTCAGCCGTGGTGGGTAATCGGCAATCCCGATAAGTGGAGCTATATTGCCGCCGGCGTGATCAAGGACGGCTTTAAGTCGTTCGCGAGCGGGCACACCGCGCACGCGGCGATCGGCCTTATGCTCGCCGGGCTTCCCGCGGCGGCCTTTAAGGAAAGGCCGTCGCGCCGCCGCGTGGTCTTTTGGGCTGCCGCTGTGGTTGCGGCGCTCGTCGCTTTTGGCCGCATCGTGATCGGAGCGCACTTTTTGAGTGACGTGAGCTGCGGCTTTGCCTTGGTGCTGGCGCTTGAGTGCCTTGCCGCGCGCATTGCCTATCCGGGCGGCGTACAATAGCGGCACCTGAATCATCGGGCCCGTGCCCGGCTAGAGAGGATTATCATGCTCGCGTTCAACAACGACTATTCCCACGGCGCCCATCCGGCGGTGCTGCAGGCGCTCGTCGACACCAATATGGAGCCGCAGCCCGGCTACGGCACCGATGCGCACACCGAGCGTGCCAAGCACCTTATTCGCGAGGCCTGTCAGGCCCCCGATGCCGACGTGTTTTTTCTGGTGGGCGGCACGCAGGCCAACGCGACGGTGATCGACATGCTGCTTGCGCCCTACGAGGGCGTCGTTGCTGCTGAGACCGGTCACGTCGCCTGCCACGAGGCGGGCGCCATCGAGTTTGGCGGCCACAAGGTGCTCACCATCCCCGGCTACGAGGGCAAGATGCACGCCGAGGACCTCGAGAACTATATCCAGGTGTTCTACGAAAACGAGAGCTACGAGCACACGGTGTTCCCGGGCGCCGTGTACGTGAGCCTATCGACCGAGTACGGCACGCTGTACTCCAAGGCCGAGCTCGCGGCAATTCATGCGGTGTGCCAGAAGCGCGAGATTCCGCTGTTTGTGGATGGCGCCCGCCTGGCCTATGCGCTGGCAGCCGATGAGTGCGACATCACCCTGCCCGAGCTGGCGCAGCTGTGCGACGTGTTCTACATTGGCGGCACCAAGTGCGGCGCGCTTTGCGGCGAGGCCGTGGTGTTTTGCGGCATGCACGCTCCGGCGCACCCCATTCCGCGCATTAAGCAGCACGGTGCGTTGCTGGCCAAGGGCCGCCTAACGGGCGTGCAGTTTGAGGCGCTCTTTACCGATGGCCTGTATTTTGAGATTGGTCGCCAGGCGATTGAAACCGCGCAGGCGCTTCGTCGCGTGCTGCACGAGCGCGGCTACCAGTTCTTCTTGGAGACGCCCACAAACCAGCAGTTTGTGATTCTGCCCAACGAGGACATGGCCCGCATTCGCGAGCATGCCGCGATCGAGTATTGGGAAAAGTACGACGAGACCCACACCGTGGTGCGCTTTTGCACCAGCTGGGCCACGACGCAGGAGGACATCGACGCGCTGGCGGCTGTCCTGTAGCTTGATGTAATGACGAGGGGCCGCCCTACGCCTGGGTTTGGCGCAGGGCGGCCTTTGCTTTTGTGGGGGGAGGGGTTGTATGCCCGAGATGTCCGAGCCGACGATTCGCCTGGCGACGCCCGATGATGCGCCGGCGCTGCTTGCCATCTATGAGCCGTATGTGCGCCAGACGGCGATTACCTGCGAATACGAGGTGCCGAGCGTTGAGGAGTTTGCCGGGCGCATCGAGCGTACGCTCAAGCGCTACCCGTATTTGGTGATGGAGTTGGACGGGCGTCCAGTGGGTTATGCCTATGTGAGCGCGCTTAACAGCCGCGAGGCCTATGACTGGTCGGTCGAGACGTCGATCTACCTGGCACGTGATGTGCGCCACGGCGGGCTGGGCCGCAAGCTGCATGACGCGCTCAAGCAGTGCCTGATCGCGATGGGCATCACCAACATGTGCGCGCTCATCGCCGTGCCGCACGACAAGGACGACGAGTACCTGACGCATAACAGCCAGGATTTTCATGCTCATATGGGGTATCGCCTGGTGGGCGCCTTTGACCGCTGCGCCCAAAAGTTCGGTCGCTGGTACGACATGTGCTGGATGGAGCTGATTCTAGCCGAGCGCACCCCCAACCAGCCCAAGCCAACCTGGTTCCCCGACCTCCCTAAACCTACCATTTAGGGACAGGTTTTTTTGGCCGCTTTTTAGCGTCAATCCACCGCGAGAAGTACGGATTCACGCGTCTTTTGATGCGGATGGGCTTAATTTGGCTTCGATTTGGGTCCGTTTGGCTTCGACTCAGACTAAGTGAGTAGACTTTTTGGCGCAGGTCGAGCACAAAGCGTTTCTGCCTTAGTAAAACCGCAGGTCACAGAGGTGGCTGTTATTGGCTGTGCTCGGCAGGTCGCGAAAAGTCTACTCACTTAGGTTTACGGTGCTGGATATTCTGAGCAGGAACAGTTGAGTTTGGATGGCGCGTATTGCCAGGCGATGCCGACACTTGCGCCATGCCGGCTTGAGATTTAATAAAAACCGCAGGTAAAACGTTTATTAGGTACATTTTGCCTCGTTTGGTGCGCTAGCCGATGGGCTCGGTGTATTTGGCGCGGTCGGTACGTTGGATGCGCTTGGAGACATGGAGCGGGCGACCGTCGGTGTCGTAGACGTAGTCGGTGATCAGGATCAGCGCCTGCCCGCGCTCAACGTTGAGCAAAAACGCCTCGTTTTGCGAGGCATAGCACACCTCAAAGGTCTTATGCCCCTGCGCCGGCGCACGATGGAACTCCTGGCGCAGCGTGGCGTAGAGCGAACCGTTGATATCGCGATCGATGAGCGACCCAAAGCTTGGCGGCAGATAGGTGGTCTCCAGGCACAGTGGCGCATCGTCCAGGTAACGCAGGCGGACAAGTTTGACAAGCTTGCTGCCCACGCTAGCGTCAAAGAACTTGGCCACGCTGCCCATTGCTTTGGCAAAGCCCGAGTCCACCGTGCGCGTGGTGGGCTTCATACCCTGGCCTTCGACCTGCTTGGTATAGCTCGAAAACACCAGGTTGTTCTCGTGGAGCGCCGGCGTGTCAGCCACAAAGGCGCCGCGTCCGCGCTCGGTGCGAACCAGACCCTCGTCAACAAGCACCTTAAGCGCGTGACGCACAGTGCTGCGCGACAGGCCCGATTCGCCCATGAGCTCCATCTCGGACGGCAGCTTGTCTCCGCACGCGTAGATGCCGGCGGCGATGCGGTCACGCAGCGTACCCGCCAGACGCTCGTATTGGGCCAAGTTCTTTTTCGACGAAGTGCTCATGCGAACAACCTGTATCTAACCTGTATGCTTACTGAACCAAGCATGTATCTAACATGACAACAAAACCGCTGATAATGGATTGCCGAAAACTTTACCAGCAAAATATCTAAGACAAATATAGCATACAACTAGTCGACATAACCAAAACATGTATGTAACTTGTATGCCATCGAGAGCATCAAACGAGAAGAAAGGCTGATGCACGATGACTACTCAGGAACAGGTTAAGGACGTCGTCTCCCAGGTTTTGGCTGACAAGGCAGACAAGGGCGGCATCAAGCGCGTCGTGTGGATCGGCGCCGGCGGATCCAACGGCGGCAACTATCCTGCCCAGTACTTTATGGAGCACGAGGCCACGCAGGTCGTGAGCTCCAGCTACACCAGCAACGAGTTCGTGCACGCCACCCCGGCCTACGTCAACGAGAACGCCCTGGCCGTCGTCGTGTCCATGCGCGGCACCAAGGAGACCATCGTCGCCGCCCAGGTCGCCAAGGACCACGGCGCCAGCACCATCGCCATCTATGTTGACGAGTCCGGCCTCACCGAGGTCTGCGACTACAAGATCCAGTACGACAGCCTGGCCATCGACGAGTCCTGCATGGGCCGCACCAACTCCGCCGTCGTGACCATGATTGCTATGGAGCTTACGCAGCAGACCGAGGGCTATGCCGAGTACGAGGCCGCTATGGCCGCCTTCGACTTGGTCGACCCCATCTATCGCAAGGCTGTCGAGTACACCCGTCCGCTCGCTGCCAAGTGGGCCGAGCAGAACGCCGACAAGCCCTGCATCAACGTTATGGCTCAGGGCCCGCTCTTTGGTGCCGCCTACGTCTTTAGCATCTGCAACGTGCAGGAGATGCTGCAGATCGACTCCTGCACCATCAACACCTGCGACTTCTTCCACGGTCCCTTCGAGATCCTGGACAAGCGTACCTCGCTGTTCCAGCTCATCAGCGTCGGCCGCAGCCGCTGCAACGACGAGCGCGGCATTCGCTTTGTCAACCAGTACGGTGGTGAGCGCGTCTACCAGCTCGACGCCAAGGAACTCGGCCTCAACGACATCAAGGACAGCGTGAGCGAGTACTTCAACCACCTGATCTTTGCCCCGATCCTCAACAACGTCTACATGCGTGCGCTCTCCGCCGTCACCCACAAGGACTACATGACGCGCCGTTACATGTGGAAGCTGGATTACTAAGGGATAGAGCGGCCTAACAGCCCAATACCCCTCATGAGTTGCGGTGGAATAGTTCCTGTTTGGGAGTGTGAAGCCTCTGTTTGAGAACTATTTCACCGCAACTGCTAGAGCGGCACTTGGGGACGTTCCCTTTCTGCCGGCAGTTAGGGATGTTCCTTTTGTGCCGGCAGTTGGGGACACTCCTTGTGTCGAGAGATTTCCCGTTCGCCGATTTGTGCCTTGAAAAATGTATATAACGACTATAACGTAGCATGAAACATATTGGAAATAATACTGAGGAGGCTGCGTTGAAGAGGAGCAATCTGGGCTATGTGCTGGTGCTGATCGCCGCGCTTATGTGGGGCAGCATCGGAATCTTTGTAAACGGCATCTCGGCCATGGGCGTTTCGTCCCAGAGCATGGCTGCCTTTCGCTTGTTGGTCGGAGCGCTTATCTTGGCGCCGGTCCTGATGTTTATGGGCTGCCGTCCGGGTGAGGGGTCTACCGTGGTTCAGGGTCCGCTGACCCTGTTCAAGGCAAGCCCTAAAGAGCTTGTTTCCTGCGCGCTTGTCGGTATCGTCGGTTTGGCTGCCGCCAACACCTGCTATTACGAGTGCATGCGCGAGGTGGGCATGTCCACGGCATCGGTGCTGCTCTACACGTCGCCGGTGTTTGGCGTCGCGCTCGGCCGCGTCCTTTATCGCGAGGACGTGACTCTCAACAAGCTCGTTGCCATTGTCTTTAACATCGTTGGCTGTGTGCTTGCGGTGACCAATGGCGACCTTTCCGGTTTTCATTTTTCGGTTTGGGGCGTCACGTCGGGCGTGATTGCAGGCCTTTGTGGTGCGTCGCTCGCGGTGTTTAGCCGGATAGCAACCAAGACGGTCCACCCGCTGGCTGTCACGTTTTGGGGCTTTGTTTTTGGCGGTGCGGTTATGGCAGCTATCGCGGCTCCGTGGCCGGATGTCGCCGCGGCAATGTCGCCACAGCTGCTGCTGCTGTTCCTTGGCTTTGGACTCATCCCCACAGCCGTGGCTTACATCTTATATATGCAGGGTCTGTCCATGGGGCTCGAGACGTCGAAAGTTCCCGTCGTAATGTCATTCGAGACAGTCGTCACCGTACTGCTGGGCATTGGTGTCTACGCCGAGCCCGCCGGCGCGATCAAAGTTCTGGGCATCGTTTTGGTGCTCGCGTCCATCGTGATTATGAACACCGACTTTTCCAAGCTGCGCAACAGTGTGTTTGTCGGCCATGTCGTTGAGAGCATGACCTTTAAGCCCAACGCGTGGTGGACGGAGAAATCGCAGGACATGGATCTCTTCCGCGAGCGCACGGGCATTGCGCTGGAGCCCACCGTGCAGGAAAGCCCCTGGTACTTCGTGCGATAGGGGATTGGCGGTGTGTTTGAGCAGGTAGCGCCCGGCGTTTGATCGGGCGGCGCCTAGCCAGCGCCGACCTACCCAAGACCATCGTTTCGATTGCGTTAAACCCGCCAACGGTCGTTTTTCACCCGCGAACGGTTTAAATACTAATTATCAATATCCGCAACGTATAAGACGTTATAATGACCATAACGAAAAGGAGGAGGCAAGATGAATCAGATCATTCTCGCATCTCATGGCGGCCTGGCCGCAGGCGCCAAAGACACGCTCGAGATGGTTCTCGGCGACGTGTCGAACGTCCATGTCGTGTCGCTTGCTCGTGACGACAAGGAGCCCATCACCAATAAGGTTGAGGCTATGATCGCCACGTTCAACGCGGACGACACCGTGTATGTGCTAACCGATATGCTCGGTAGCTCGGTCAACAACAACATGGTCGAGCTTTCCAAGAACGGCACGAAGTTCACGGTTGTCAGCGGTTTCAACATCCCGCTGGCGCTCACGCTTGCTATGAGCCCCGCCCCCGTCAAGGGCACCGAGCTCGCGGCCCTCATCAACGAGGCCCGCACCGGTCTGACCAACCCCAACGCACCGGTCGAGGTCGCCGCGGCTCCCGCCAAGAAGGCCAAGGCGTCCCGTCACAGCTCCGGTCCCGCCAAGATCGTCCTCGCACGTCTTGACTACCGTCTGCTGCACGGCCAGGTCGTCTTTACCTGGACCACCAAGGTTCAGGCCGAGCGCATCATCGTCGTCGACAACGCTGCCGCCAACGATGACATCAAGAAGGGCGCTCTTAAGCTGGCCAAGCCCCAGGGCGTGCGCCTGAACGTCTTCACCGTCGAGCGTGCCCTCGCCAAGATGGACAAGCTCAACACCCTCGGCGAGCGCGTCATGTTCGTCTTTGGCAACACGGCCGAGATGCTGCAGTTCTGCCAGGGTTACAAGCTCGACGCCATCAACCTGGGCGCCACCGCCAACCACGACGGTGCCGATCAGGTCGGCGGCAAGGACAGCTCCGTCTTCTTCGACGCCACCCAGAAGGCCGACGTCAACCAGCTGCTCGACATGGGCATCAAGCTCTACGTCCAGCAGACCCCCACGTATCAGAGCGTCGACATCGACGCCAAGCTGTAATCCACCAGGCTTTTGCCTGACTGAAAGGAGAAGGGTATGAATACGTTCATCAGTGCGGTGCTCGTCGGCCTCGTCGGCGTGTTCTGCATGTGGGACTCCCGCCTGCTCGGTCGTCTTAACTTCGAGCAGCCCCTCGTTGGCGCTACGCTCGTCGGTTTGCTGCTGGGCGATGTGCCCACCGGCCTTGCCGTCGGTGCCGCCGTCGAGCTCGTGTCCATGGGCCTGGTGCAGGTCGGCGCTGCCGTTCCGCCCGATATGGTCCTGGGCGGCATCGTGGCCGCTGCCTTTGCGTGCCTGACCGATGCTTCCGCCGAGACCGCCATGACGATCGCCATCCCGGTCGCCGTCCTGGGCCAGCTCCTCGGCATCGTGTTCCGTTCCATCATCGCCGCCCTCACCCATGTGGCAGATAGCGCGATCGATAACGGAAAGTTCAAGACCGCCTACCGCATGCACATCTGCGCCGGCTCCGGTCTGTACGCCGTCATGTACTTCCTGCCGATCTTCCTGGCCGTCTTTGTTGGCACCGACCTGGTTCAGGCCATCGTCAACATGGTTCCCGAGTGGCTGTCCACTGGTCTTAACGTTTCGACCAAGATCATGACCGCCTACGGCTTGGCCCTGCTGCTCACCATGATGATCAAGAAGGGTATGACTCCGTTCCTGTTCATCGGTTTCCTGCTCGCCGCTTACCTCAACCTGTCCGTCATCGCGGTCGCTTTGATCGGTGTGTGCCTGGCTGTCGTCTTCATGGGCTTCAAGTTCAACGGTTCCCATGCAGCCGCCGGTGTCGATTCCGACTACGATCCGCTCGAAGACGACGAAGACTAAGGAGGAACACACTATGGCAACCGCAACCAAGGACGTGTCCCTGAACAAGAAGGTCAGCCAGTTCTTCTGGCGCTCCTGGGCCATCCAGGCCTCTTGGAACTACGAGCGCCAGATGAACATGGGCTTCCTCTACGGCATGGTTCCCACGCTCGATCGCCTCTATCCGGATGAGTCCGACCCCAAGCAGCTCGCTGCTAAGAAAGAGGCCTACCATCGTCACATGGCGTTCTACAACTGCACCCCGCAGACGAGCGCTTTCGTCCTGGGCCTCGCTGCCTCCATGGAGGAGGAGTACGCCAAGGATCCCGAGAACTTTGATCCCGATTCGATCAACGCGGTCAAGACCTCTCTCATGGGTCCGCTTTCCGGCATCGGTGACTCCTTCTTCCAGGGCACCATCCGCGTTATCGCCTTCGGCCTGGGCGTTCAGCTGGCTCAGCAGGGCTCTATCATGGGCCCGATCCTGGCCATGCTCATCTCCATCGTGCCCTCCGTGCTGATCACTTGGTTCGCAGCCAAGATCGGCTACCAGGGTGGCCACGAGTACCTGAGCAAGCTCCAGGGCGGCGACCTCATGGAGAAGCTCATGTATGTCTGCGGTATCGTGGGTCTTATGTCCGTGGGCGGCATGATCGCCACGCTGATCGGCGCCACCACCCCGCTGCAGTTCGCTGAGGGTACCGTCGTTATCCAGGACATCCTGGACGGCATGATGCCCCAGATGATCTCCCTTGGCCTCACCGGCCTTATGTACTGGCTCATCAAGAAGAACGTCAACACCGGTTGGCTTCTCGTGATTGCCATCGTGGGCGGCATCGCCCTCTCCGCGGCCGGCATCCTGGCCTAGTCGCGACCCAGCGCTTCCCCCGGGGGCCTGCCTGGCATCCCATACCCCAGGCAGGCTTCCATCCCTAACATGTGACAAAGGGATAGTCCCTTTGTCACATCCTCAACGGGCCGGCGACTCGGTCCTAACTACGGTAACCCTGCGAGCGTCCGGCAATGTGACGCCGCAACAAATCGAAAGGAATGTGTCAGATGTACGAGATCGACCTTAACCTCCCTAAGCAGATCGTCGCTGACGTCCTGTCCAACCACGAGATCCACAGCGTCGCTTTCGTCGGCTGCGGTGCTTCCATGTCCGACCTTTACCCCGCCAAGTACTTCCTGGCCAACAACACGGACAAGCTGAACGTTCAGATCTTCACCGCTAACGAGTTCAACTACGACACGCCTTCTTGGGTCAACGAGCACACCTTCGTGATCACCTGCTCCCTCGGTGGCTCCACGCCCGAGACCGTCGAGGCCAACAAGACCGCCAAGAAGCACAACTGCCCGGTCGTCTCCCTCACCAACAAGGCCGGCTCCGCTCTGACCGTCGACGCCGACCACGTCATCGTTCACGGCTTCCATGCCAACTACGCTGCCAAGTGCGAGAAGCCTGGCTACGCCATCGCTCTTGCTCTCGAGATCCTTCAGCAGACCGAGGGCTATGACCACTACGAGGACATGATCACCGGCCTCACCAACGTTTTCGATCTCTGCGAGAACGCCGCTCAGCACTGCAAGAAGCTCGCCAAGAAGTTCGCCGAGGACTTCAAGGACGACAAGATGATCTACTTCATGGCCTCCGGTGCCTCCGAGAAGATGGCTTATTCTCACGCCGCCTTCCTGTTCACCGAGATGCAGTGGATCGACGCCGCCGCCTACAACACCGGCGAGTACTTCCACGGCCCGTTCGAGGTTTCCACCGAGGGTAAGCCCTACGTCTTCTTCATGTCCGATGGCGCTACCCGTCCGATGGACGCCCGCGCCCTCACCTTCCTTGAGCGCATGGGCGCCAAGGTCGCTCTGATCGACTCCAAGGACTACGGCCTGGCTGACGCCGTGCCCGCGAGCGTCATCACCTACTTCAACCCGCTGCTGCACCTCGCCGTTATGCGTGAGTACGGCAACCAGATCGCCGAGGCCCGTCAGCACCCGCTGACCATGCGTCGCTACATGTGGAAGCTTTCCTACTAATCACAAGTAAGTAGACCTTACGGGTTGATTGAGAGGGGATGGGGTTTGCGCCCCGTCCCCTTTTTTGCTCTGGGGAGGGCGTGTCTGTCGTGTCGCAAAACCCCAGATAAAACCTACCAAAATAAACCTGTCCCTTTTTGGCAGGTGGGAGGAGATGCGTATGATCAAGGCAGTGCTGTTTGACATGGACGGCGTGCTGGTCGATACCGAGTGGTTCTACAACCGTCGCCGCGTGGCATTTATGGAAGAGAAGGGCTTCCACTTTGACGAGATCCCCGATCTTTCGGGGTCTAACGAGCCCGCCATTTGGAAGGCGCTGGTGCCCGACGATGTTGAGCTGCGCGAGCGCCTGCGCGTGGAATACAAGCAGGTCTACAGCCCGGACCACCCCGTTCCGTATGCCGAGCTTCTCAACGAGCAGACGGAGCCGGTGATGCGCAAGCTGCACGAGCGCGGCGTGAAGTGTGCCATCGCGAGCTCGTCGTATCGTGAGTTGATTGACGAGCTGGTGGAGATCGCTGACATTGCCGATGCGCTGGATTACACCATCAGCGGCCACGAGTGCAGTGCGTTTAAGCCCGACCCCGAGATCTACCTGCGTGCTATGGAGGCGCTGGGTGTGGAGCCTACCGAGTGCCTGGTTATCGAGGACTCGCCTTTGGGCATCGAGGCCGGCAAGCGCTCCGGCGCGCGCGTCCTGGCACTGCGTCCGCACGAGGGCGTTAACCTGGACCAAACGGGAGCCGACGCCGTCATCGACAACCTCGCCGACATTCTGACCGCTTTGTAGCGTCAATTCGCCGCAAGAAGTGCGGATTCACACGTCTCTTGCGGTGGATTGGCTCATTTTGGCTTCGATTTAGATCCGTTTGGCTTCGACTCAGGCTAAGTGAGTAGACTTTTTGGCGCAGGCCGAGCACAAAGCGTATCTGCCTTAGTAAAACCGCAGGTCACGGAAGTGGCAGCTTTGGGTGTGCTCGGCAGGTCGCGAAAAGCCTACTCACTTAGAATTTGGCTCTTTGGTTGGGGGGCTGCTGGCTCGTTTTGGTTGTCGAGAGAGGGTGAATTGAAGCGCCCTCTCGCGCTCCATGCTACAATCGCCGGCATGCCCCACAATTACATCTGCCTTCGAAAGGAGCCTACGTGGCGAACGCCATCGATCAGCTCACGGACCGCGTGCTCGTGCTCGGTCGTCTCACCATCGTCCGCCGCGCCATTACTGCCGTGGCGGTCACCATCTCCGCCGTTCTCCAGACATTTCTGATTCAGGCGTTCATTCGCCCCGCCGACCTGCTTCCGAGCGGCCTCACCGGCGTCGCGGTCCTGCTCGATCGCGTCACCTCGCTCGGCGGCGTTCATATCGACATCTCGCTCGGCATGCTCGCGCTCAACATCCCCGTGGCGCTCCTTTGCTGGAGCGGCATCAGCAAGCGCTTCGTCATCTTCTCGATGATGCAGGTCATGCTCTCGTCGCTGTTCCTCAACATCTTTCACTTCGCCCCGTTTTTGGGCGACAAGATCATGCTCATCATCTTTGGCGGCGTGGTCTCGGGCCTGGGCGCCGCCATCGCGCTTAAGTCCGGCGCATCCACCGGCGGCACCGACTTTATCGCGCTGTGGGTTTCCAACCATACAGGCAAGACCATCTGGGGCGTCATCTTTGGCTTTAACTGCGCTATCCTGGCGATCTTTGGCTTTATGTTTGGCTGGGACAATGCGGCGTATTCCATCGTGTTCCAGTTTATTTCGACCAAGACCATCGACAGTTTCTACCGACGCTACGACCGTGTGACGCTGCAGATCACGACACGCAAGGCAGATGAGGTCATGACAGCCTATGTTGACCATTTTCAGCATGGCATTAGCTGCGCCGAGATCATTGGCGGATACAGCCGCGAAAAGATGTATCTGCTGCACGCCGTTGTCTCGACCTACGAGAGCCAGGACATTATCAAGCTGGTGTGCGATATTGATCCCGGCGCCGTGATCAATGTGTTCCACACACTCAACTTCGTGGGCGGCTGGTGGGGCGGTCATGTCGACGAGCCCATGCCCACGGCCGTACCCGATCCCGACAAGCCCGCGCGCATGGCCAGCAGGCAGGCGCGCCTCAGCGAGCAAGACAACCTGCAGCAGGACGACGGCAAGTAAGGATTTGCTGTATGTGGTGTATCGTTTTATCAAACTGATGTAACATATAAAAAGACGTTATATACGTATTAGTCTTTTCGCTATTTTGATAAGAGTGATCAGATATGCCCGCACCCAAAAATGCACCGCTTTACCAGCAGATTTATGACGAGATCAAGGATGCAATCGAGAAAGGGGTTTATGCACCCAAGGAGCGCATTCCGTCCGAGCTTGAGCTTGCCGAACAGTACGAGGTGAGCCGTATTACGGTGCGCCGTGCCGTCGAGGAACTGTGTTCCGACGGCTATCTGGTTAAGCAGCAGGGCCGCGGCACCTTTGTCTCCACGCCGCACATCAACCGCCAGTTCCACGCCTCGACGCTGCAGACGTTCACCGAGCTTTGCGCCGATAACGGCATGAAGGCGGGCGCGCATGTGATCAATCGCCAGATTGTGCCGGCGCGCCAAAACGAGATGGAATTCTTTGGCCTGCAGAAGGATGCGCTGCTGCTGCATATCAAACGCGTGCGTACGGCCGATGGTGAGCCCATCTTTGAGGAAAACGTCTTTGTGCCGTTTGACGCCTACCGTGAGCTGTTGACGGC
The DNA here is from genome assembly GCA_019414205.1 of Collinsella sp. Taxonomy (GTDB): domain Bacteria; phylum Actinomycetota; class Coriobacteriia; order Coriobacteriales; family Coriobacteriaceae; genus Collinsella. The sequence continues at coordinate 185,761 of DXML01000009.1, forward strand.
CGATCTTGAGGACAAGTCGATTTTTGCCGAGGTCGAGCGTGTTGGCGGAACCCCGATTGTCTCGGTTGGCTACCGCACGGTCGAGGCCGTTCGCGCGAATGCCGAGCAGGCCGCCGAGTTGGGCATTGCCCCGCACGATCCGCTGCTCAACCTGCGCGCCGGCTTTATCGGCCCCAATGGCGAGCCGGTCCTGATGGGTAAGCAGTACTACGTGGGTAGCCGTTACGTCATGGTGATGTAAGTTACGCGGTTTTACCAAACCGCGTAACGGGCCGATGCTGCGCCCTTGGTTCCGCCGTTCTAACGAACGGCGGACCGGTCGACGCTGCAAACGCCTCTAAGCGGCAATCTGACGTTCAATCGTCGGTCGCGTACCGAAGTACGCTTCCCTCCTCTTTCACGTCACCTTGCTCGCTTGGGGGCGTTTTCGCTGACTTATGCCCAACTGGCGATGTTTCCGCGCTTATCAAGATAGTCATTGGGGACGTTCTTAAACGACTAGTCATTCAAGAACGTCCCCAATGACTACCCGCAGAATGAGCGTGGCCGGCAACCGTGGGGCACCGGTCCGCGTGGCGGCGTATAATCGGCGGCAGATGACTTGGACGTTAGGAAACCATGACCGATAGCATGCAGCAGATGGCGCTCGACACGCTCGGCGCCTATTTTGGCTACACCTCGTTTCGCCCGGGGCAGGACCGCATGGTCGATGCGATCCTTGCCGGTCGCGATGCGCTGGGCGTTATGCCCACAGGCGCCGGCAAGTCCATTTGCTACCAGGTGCCCGCGCTCATGCTGCCCGGCATTACCTTTGTGGTGAGTCCGCTGCTGTCGCTTATGGAGGACCAGACCCGCGCGCTGCTCGCGGCGGGTGCGCGCCCCAGTTATCTCAACTCCAGCCTTACTCCGGCCCAGCAAAACACCGTGCTCAAGCGGGCGCGCGAGGGCCGCTACCAACTTATGTACGTGGCGCCCGAGCGCCTGCTCGAGCCGCGCTTTTTAGGCTTTGCGCAGGAGGCCGCGGCGGACGGCGGCATTGGCGTGCCGCTCGTGGCCATTGACGAGGCCCACTGCGTGAGCCAATGGGGCCAGGATTACCGCCCCGCCTACCTGCAGATTCGTGAGTTCATCGATTCCCTGCCGCAGCGCCCCATCGTGGCGGCCTTTACCGCTACGGCGACTGAGCGTGTGCGCGCGGACATTCAGCAGATGCTCGGCCTGCAAAATCCCGCGACGGTGGTGACGGGCTTCGATCGCAAGAACCTCTACTTTGGCTGCGAGGAGATGGGCGACAAGGCCAAGGCCGCGTGGGTGCGCGACTATGTGATCGCGCATTCGAGTGAGAGCGGCATCGTATATTGCTCGACCCGCAAGACCGTCGATGCACTCGCCGGCGAGCTTGCCGAGGCGCTGGGCCCCAGCGGCATTCGCGTTGGCCGCTACCATGCCGGCATGGGCAACGACGCCCGTCGTCAGAGCCAGCGCGCCTTTATCGACGACGATATTCAGGTGATGGTTGCCACCAACGCCTTTGGCATGGGCATCGACAAGCCCAACGTGCGCTACGTCATCCATAACAACGTGCCCGAGAGCATCGAGGCCTACTATCAGGAGGCGGGTCGCGCCGGCCGCGATGGCGACCCGGCCAGCTGCCACTTGCTGTGGAACGGCAACGATTTTCGGATGCGCCGCTTTTTAATCGACCGCGGCGATGCGGCCGACGAGGCGCTCGACGACGAGCAACGCGCGTGGGCGCTCCAAAATCGATATCGTCTGCTCAGCCAGATGGAGGGCTACTGCAATACCACCGGCTGCCTGCGCGAATATATGCTGCGCTACTTTGGCGACGAGGCCGCGGCCGAGCATGCTGCTGCGGCTGGTGCGGGCGCCACCGCCACGGACGACGCCGAGGGCTGCGGCAACTGCAGCAATTGCCTCACGCAGTTCGAGGTCGAGGACGTCACCGATATGGCCCGCGCTGCCGTGCGCTATGTGGCCACGCGACCCATGCGCTTTGGCAAGTCGCTGATCGCTGATGTGCTCCACGGCGGCAACACCGAGCGCATTCGCCAGATGCATCTGGACGAGGACCGCGGCTACGGTGAGCTGTCGAGCGAATCGGTCGGGCGCATCAAGGACATCATCGGCCAGCTGTGCGGCCGCGGTTATTTGGCAACCTCGCAGGGGCAGTACCCGGTCGTGGGACTGGGTCCGCGTGCCGGCGAGGTCGAGGATGAGGCGTTCGCCTTTACCGTTAAGCGTCGCGCGTCCAAGCGCAAGGCCTCGGCTCGCGCCCGCCGTGCGGTGGATCTGCTGCGCGAGGAGGCTGAGCTGGATCAGCGCCCGCGCGTGGGCGACGATGCCGAGCTGTTCGAGCGCCTGCGTGCCTTGCGCAAGGAGATCTCGACCGAGCTGGAGATGGCGCCGTACATGGTCTTCTCCGACAAGGCTCTGCGCGGTCTGTGCCGCCTGCGCCCTCAGACGCGCGACGAGCTGATCCAGGTCAACGGCATTGGCGAGAAAAAGGCCGACGCCTTTGGCGAGCAGTTTATGGCGGCGATTGAAGAATTTGAGTCCGAGCATGCACGGGATGGAGCGTAACGATGGTAGCCGATAACAAGACCGAACGTTCCGAGCGCGCCGAGGTTTCCGCCGTGCCGCTGTACCAGCAGGTTATGGACGACCTAAAGGGAGAGATCGCGCGCGGCGTGTACGCATCTGGCTCGCGCATTCCTTCCGAGATCGAGCTCGCGAAGTCCTACGGCGTAGGGCGCGTCACCGTGCGCCGCGCCATCGAGGAGCTGTCGCGTGCGGGGTATCTCAACCGCCAGCAGGGGAGGGGTACCTTTGTGTGCGCTCCCAAGCTCAAGCGCAAGATTCACCAGAAGGGTGACGTCCAGAGTTTTACTGAGGGTTGTGCTGCCAACGATATGGTGGCCGGAGCGCGCCTGGTGTCGCGCACGGTGGTTGCGGCGACGCGCGAGGACGCGGCGTTTTTTGGCGTGGAGCCCGGCAGTGAGCTTATCGTGGTCGAGCGCGTGCGCACGGCCGACGGCATCCCCGTCATGCTCGAGAACAACGCCTTTGTGCTCGCCGACCATCCCTACCTGCAGACGCTGGCCGATAAGGACCTCGCCGATAACTCGATCTTTGCGCTCGTTGCCGAGCATTCGGGCCGCGCACCGCTCAAGTCCGACCCTTGCACTGTGGAGATTGCGCTTGCCGATGCTCAGGCGGCCCCGCTGCTGGAGGTGCCGGTCGGCGAGCCTCTCTTTTATATGGAGGCGTATTTTACCGATGCAGACGAGCGCCCCCTGCTGCTCGGGCGCCAAAAGATCGTGGGCTCGCGTTACGTGTTCGACATCTAACGTTCATAGATAGAACAACATAGAACAAATTTGCCGAAATGACTTCACCGGTGAAGCTTTGCGTGGTATAAATAGGACAACATAGAACGACCGTAGGTGCGAGCTGCTGTCGTTCAAAGCCGCCACACAAGGAGGAGCGTCACCGTGAACGCACACGATCTGATTCAGGAAATCATCGAGCGCAAGGGCAAGGTCGAGAATGTCTTTTGGATCGCCTGCGGCGGTTCGATGATCGACCTCATGCCGGCTAACGAACTGCTCAAGCGCGAGGCCACCACGTTTACCTCGACGGTCTACACAGCGCGCGAGTTTTGCCTGATGGCCCCCAAGAGCCTAGGGCCGAAGTCGCTCGTCGTCGCCTGCAGCCACAGCGGCAATACGCAGGAGGTCGTCGACGGTTGCGAGATGGCGCTGGCAGCCGGCGCCGAGGTCGTGGCCATGACCGACTGCGAGGGCTCCAAGATTGATAACGGCAAGTGGACCACCTGGGTCTATCCGTGGGGCGAAGGCGTGCCGCAGGCCGAGGTGCCGCAAGGCATCGGCGTCCTGATGGCTGCCGAGCTGCTCGACCAGCAGGAGGGTTACGAGGCGCTCGCCGATATGTACGCCGGCCTTAAGCAGATGGATGCGCTGTTGCCCGCTGCCCGCGAGAAGGTCAATGCCGAGCTGGGCGATCGCTTTGCCGAGCTCTGCCAGCAGCACGAGTTCTTCTACATCCTGGGATCCGGCCCCAACTTTAGCCAGACCTACGCCATGGCCATCTGCTCGCTCATGGAGATGCAGTGGCAGCACTGCTGCTACATCCACTCCGGCGAGTACTTCCACGGCCCGTTCGAAGCCACCGAGCCCGGCGTGTTCTACTTTGTACAGCTCGGATCGGGCGAGTGCCGCCCCATGGAGGAGCGCGCGCTGGCGTTCCTCAACACGCACACCGATACGGTCATGGTGCTCGACGCACTCGAGTACGGCGTGGGCGACGTGCCTGCCAGCGTGCGTTCGTACCTGGAGCCGATCTTCTTCTACAACATGAGCTGCGAGCTGCGCGCCGCCCGCGGCAAGGTGTTCGACCACAGCCCCGAGGTTCGTCGCTACATGGGCATCGAGCAGTACTAGGTAACGGGAAAACCATTCACCTTCGATTCGTAAGGGCGCTGCGTGAGTCAAAAAAGCGGGCCGTGCCGGGGATTTCCGGCGCGGCCCGCTTAGTATCGCGCTTAGATTCGCAAGGTTGCGGCAGCCAGCGGCCTACTTTGCGTCGTAGGCCTCGGTGTCCCACCAGTCGAGCTGGGCGATGTTGTCGTGGATGTGCTGGCAGCTCTTGTGAAAGCCCTCGAGCTCGTACTCGGACAGGTCGAGCGTGTAGACCTCCTCGACGCCCTCGGCACCGATCACGCACGGCAGGGAGGTAAAGATACCCTCCTCGCCATACTGGCCGGTCATGAGCGTGGAAGCGGAAAGCACGGCGTGCTCGTTGTGCAGCACGGCGGCGCAGACGCGCGCGGCGGAGTTGGCGACGGCGTATTCGGTGCACTGCTTGCCGGCGTAGGTCACATAGCCGCCCTTACGCGCGAGCTCCTCGACCTCCATGTGGTCAAAGGCGTACTTGTCGGGGTTCTCGGCCTGAAGCTCGTTGAGGTTTTTGCCGGCGATGGTTGCGGCCTTAAAGGCGGCAAGCTGGCTAAAGCCGTGCTCGCCGATCATGTAGGCGTCGATGGACTTGGGGCTCACGCCGACCTTCTTGGAGATCTCGGTGCGCAGGCGGGCGGAGTCCAGGCCGCAGCCCGAGCCGATGATCTTCTTGGGATCGTAGCCGGTCAGGTGCCACAGCTCGGTGCACACGACGTCGCAGGGGTTGGAGATGCTCACGAAGATGCCGTCAAAGCCGGCGTCGACGATGCGCTTGGCAAAGGTGCGGGCGGCGTCGGTGGTAAAGAACAGCTCGCCGTCGCGGTTGCCGGCGGCCAGCGCGACCTTGCCGGCGGCGTTGACGATGACGTCGCAGCAGGCCAGCTCCTCGTAGTGGTCGTAGCAGTTGACGATCTTGGTGTTGTACGGGACAAACGAAAGGGAGTCGCGCAGGTCCTGGACCTCGGACGTCACCTTGGCCTCGTTGATATCGCATAGGTACAGCTCATCGGCAATGCCCTGCATGAGCAGGCTGTTGGCGACATGTGCTCCTACGTGGCCCTGGCCGACCACACCGATCTTACGCGTCTGGTACATATATGTATCCTTTCGGCCGAGTTTTTCGCGTCGAACCATTGTAGCGTCCTGTTGCCACTTTGCTAGGCTAAAGCGCCACAGATTTTTGGGACATGCCGTAATCTCTACTTTTGGAGTGATTTGGGCCGCTGACGGCATCGCTGGGCGATGTGCTCGCGCGGATGGGGCCGGTCGTTGTACCATAGCTGCAACTGACTCATAAGGAGCATCCATGCCCATTCGCATCCCCGACGCCCTCCCTGCCGCCGCGCAGCTCGAGAGCGAGAACATCTTTGTCATGACCGAGTACCGCGCGCTGCACCAGGACATCCGTCCGCTGCGCGTGCTCATCCTCAACCTCATGCCCACCAAGATCGCCACCGAGACGCAGATCATGCGCAAGCTCTCCAACACGCCGCTGCAGGTGGAGGTGGACCTGCTGCGCACCAAAACGCACGAGGCCACGCACGTGAGCGCCGGCCACCTGGAGACGTTCTACCGCACGTTCGACGACATCCGCGACATCCACTACGACGGCCTGATTATCACGGGCGCGCCCGTGGAGCAGATGCCGTTCGAGGAGGTCGACTACTGGCCCGAGCTCTGCCAGATCATGGATTGGTCCACCACGCACGTGCACTCTACGCTGCACATTTGTTGGGGCGCGCAGGCCGGTCTGTACCATCATTACGGTATCCAGAAGTACGATCTGCCGGCAAAGGCGAGCGGCGTGTTCGAGCATTATCTGGTGAAGCCGCAAAGCCCGCTGGTCCGCGGCTTTGACGACCGTTTCTATGCCGTGCATTCGCGCAACACCGATGTGCGCCGCGAGGACGTGGAGGCCGAGCCGCAGCTTGAGGTCGTGGCCGTGTCCGACGAGGTGGGCCTGTACATCGTCAAGTCGACCGACAGCCGCCGTTTCTTTGTCTTTGGACATCCCGAGTACGATACCGATACGCTGCGCCTAGAGTACGAGCGCGACGTGAAGCGCGGGCTTGATCCCGAGGTGCCGGCCCATTACTTCCCGGGCGACGACCCTACCGCCGAGCCGCGCAACGTCTGGCGCAGCCAGGCTCAGCTGTTCTACACCAACTGGCTCAACTACTACGTCTACCAGACCACGCCCTACGACCTGGCCCGCGCCGGCGAGGAGCACTAGGTCGCGGCCGTGGCCGTGACTGCCGCCGTGGCCGCCGCGTGACGAGCGTGGAAATCCGGACACACGAGCGTGGATAATCGGACGTTTGCAACGTGAGCGTGGATAATCTCCCGTTTTTGGCTCACAAGGGGTCTCAAAGCGGGAGATTTTCCACGCTCATTTTTTTCTGCAGCTGCCGTACCGTCGGCATCATCACACGTTGAGTACATGCGGACTACATCGCAAACTAGGTAGTTTCGAGCCACAGCATATTTTCTTTCAATGAAGTCGGTGGCTTTTGAGGCTCAAAATGTGGAGACAGGGACCTCTCGACAACCGTTCTACCTGCAGATATAAGCCATTGGCCTAAAACATCCAAAACCGTCAGGCATTTGGTCAGCATCTGGACAGCATTTGGTCAGACTTCGCATGAAACCGTCTGGTACGTTTGCGCCGTTCCAAGAGTTTGGGGGCGACATGGCAAACATGACGGCGAATCAAAGACTCACAAGTCACATTGAAGCATGCGAGCAGCAGATGAGCTGCGTGTACGCGCGCACGACGGCGGAGGCAAAGCAGATTGAACGGCGGGTGGCGGCGGGAAGTCTCAAGGTGGTCATGCCGGGACTGTATGCGCGTCCGGAATACTGGTCCGAGCTCAAGTTTCGGCAGCGTTATCTGCATCGGGTGCGGGCGCTTGCGCAAAAGCACCCCGACTGGACGTTTTGCTCCTATACGGCGGCCGTTGTCTATGGCCTTTCGGTTTCGCATGCCAATTTGACGCACATCCATATCGCCGCGATGCCGGCGCAATCGACGACGCCAGGCTCTCAAGTCGTTCGCCATCGGTATGCTTATCGGACACGGGCCAGCGAGATGGATATTGCCGTGACCGATATCGATCAAACGATTGCGGATTGCCTGGTCGATGCATCGTTTGTCGAAGGGCTGATCATTGCGGACTCGGCGCTCCATGAGCAGCTTTTGTCGAAGGAGCATCTTGTTGAGACGGTCGACAGGCTTGGCTTGAATCGTCGCGGTGTTGTGACGGCGCGCAGGGTCGCGCGGTGTGCCGACGGCTTGTCGGAAAACGGCGGCGAGTCCAAGGCGCGTGCGCTGATGATCGAGCGCGGCTGGCAGGTTCCGGAGCTGCAAGTTGAGCTGTTCGATCCGGTTGAGCCGGGAAGGCCGTATCGCGTTGACTATTTGTGGCGCGTGGGTGACCGGTTGATTATTGGGGAGTTCGACGGATTCGTTAAAAGCGAGAAGGCGGCGGAGGAGGGCAAGCTCGCAAAGGCGCAATTTGACGAGCGCCAGCGCGAGTCGAGGCTTTCGATGCTCGATAACTGCAAGATTGTGCGCTTGTGCTGGGATGACCTAAGGGATCCGACAAAGCTCGATCGCAAGCTCAAGGTTGCCGGCGTGCCGCGTGCCTGCTGAGACGGTTACAGGGTGTTAGGCTGCACGAGCGTGGAAATCCGGACGGATGAGCGTGGGAATTTAGACGTGATTTGGTTGAGCGTGGATTTTCGGACACACGAGCGTGGATTATCGGACGTTTGAATAATGAGCGTGGATAATCTCCCGTTTTTTGCCCCCGAACAGGCCCAAAGTGGGAAATTTTCCACGCTCATTTTTGTGGGGTGCAGCGTGCCAGCCGTTAGGCGCTGATGATGTGGGGTAGCGGCAGGTCGTGGGCATCGGTGGGGATGTGGTCGACGCGCTGTTCGTCAAAGGCGATGCCGACGATTTGACATACGGGCGAGAGCATGGGCAGGTAGCGGTCATAGCAGCCGCCGCCGTAGCCTAGGCGCGTGCCGGTGCGGTCGAATGCTACGAGCGGCACGACGATCATGTCGAGAGCTTCGGCAGGCACGATAGGGAAGCGGCTGCTGTCGATGTCCGTGGCCGCAAAGGCCCGCGTGGGGTGGGCGATAAACGGAGCCGCGTCCGCGTCGCCGGCAGCAACTGCCCGCATACACATGCGCTGGCCACAAGCTGCGGCGTCTGTTGCCGAGAGCATGCACGGATAGGCCACGCGCCAGCCACGTTTGGCGGCAGCTGCGGCAAACGCGGCTGAGTCGACTTCGGAACCCATCGCGGCATAGACGGCAACGGTGTGCGGCGCCGCGGCATCCAAGCGGCCCAGCAGCTCAACCAGCCGCGCACAGATATCAGCAGACTTCGCCGCCCGCAAGTCCAAATCAAGAGCATCGCGCCGAGCAATCACCGCCCGCCGCAACTCAGTCTTGTCCATCCCGGCTTCCTCTCCCAAACCTACCAAAAAGGGACAGGTTTATTTTGGCAGGTTTTATCTGGGCAAATGTCGAAACCACCACAAAGGTGCCTGTCCCCTTTGTGGTGGTTTTGGCCCATGCGTTAACGCTATAACGCCGCGGCGATTGCTTCAGTCACAAACTTATTGAGTGACTCACCCTTCTTTGCCGCTGCCAGTGCTGCCTGCTTGTGAAGCTCGGAGCCTGTTCTCACATTGAACGAGCCCTTAAAAGCCCGCTCTGGTTCCTTGCCCTTTTCGGCACAAAACTCAAGGTAATCGTCGACGGCGTCGTGGAAGCATTGCTCCACTTCTTCAGCCGTGGAGCCTTCAAATACAATTGCGTCCCTAATGCCGGCGACCATACCTGTTAGTACATGCTGCTCGGCATCGAACTCGACTGGGGCGAAATAGCCCTTGTATGCCAAAACGTTACTCATGACTGCCTCCGACATCCTGCAGAAATCGAACGATGTTTCGAATTGTCCCCGCTGTCAATTCGTCAGATGGATGAGGCGCGTGCATCACGAACATCCTGCCATCTGAGGGCCTGTAGAAGCGAATGCGCGATCCGGATGTCTTGCCTTTGCTGTCCATTTCAAAGCCATATGAGGCCATGACTTTTAAAAAATCGGCATACCGATACGTCGAAGGGCAGCTAAACAGTTGGGCGATGAGTTTATCGGTTCGAGTCATCCCGCCTCACATTCCGCAACTATATTCTAGTTGCAATTTAAATCCGATGCAATCACCCATACTATAGAACATGTGTACGTATAGAACAAGTGTTCGAACCACTACAAAGGGGCCTGTCCCCTTTGTAGTGGTTTTGCTTGCTGTGGTTAGCCCATCAGGTCGACTACGTTAAAGCCGGCGTTGCTCTTGGCGATGACGTCGCGGCCGCCAAAGACGCAGGTGGGCGACTCGGCTGCGATGCGCGTCACGTCGGCGCCGAGCGAGCGCAGCTCACCGGGCGTGGCGGCGAGCATCTGGGCGCGACGCTCCTCGCGCGCATGCGGATCGAGCCCGGCCAGGTAGGTCGTGTTGCGGCGCTTGGTGAGCGCGTACGGCTTCACCGGCGCGTCCATGCCGCTCACGCAGCTCACGATAAAGCCCTCAAAGGCGGCCTCGTCGGGCTCAAAGCTGCCAAGCCATGCACCCGCGCGCTCCACGCGCTCAATCGAAGGATCGATCGCCGGGTCGCGGTAGGTGTAGAACGCCGTCTGGCGCTCGCCGGCTGCGCGGAATCCGCAGCCGTATGCGCCGCCCTTCACGCGGATCTCGTTCCACAGATAGTCGTAGGAGAGCGCGTTGGCGGCAACCGCCCAGGCGCCCGTCACGTCAAGCCCCAAGCGACGCGGGTCGCACGCGCTTGCCGCAAAGCAGATGTCGCTGGGGATCACGAAAGCCTCGTGGCGGTCGCACGGCGCCGGCGCCACGAGCGCGTCGCGGCCGGCGCCATCGCCCGCGCCAAGCCCCAGGTTGCCCGCGGCATCCCAGTACGCGTCAAAGTCCTCGTTGCTGCCGGTAAAGCTCGCCATGCAGCCATCGGCCACAAAGATGCGGCCTGCCAGTTCGGTAAGCTTGGCGCGCAGGTCGTCCAGGCGCTCGTCAAAGTGGTCGAGCAGATTGCGAAGGAACAGGTAGAAGTTCACGCCCGAAAGCTGCTCGCGCACCACGGCCGAAGGCGAGCTGTAGCTCATCGCGCGACCGAGCGCCGCCGAGTGACCGTTGTTGATAAAGCCCTGCTCAAGCCCAATGCGAATCTGCGTGAGCACGTCGCGCACGCGGTCGGCGTCGGCATCTGCCAAAAGCGTGCTCGACCATACCTCGCGCGGCAGACTCGCCAGTGCATCAATCTTCTCGGACAGGGCGCCGGCGCTCACCAGCAGGTAGGGGCGCACGCCGTCCACGTCGGGCTGGGTCATGACTTCGGTCGTAAAGCTCAAAAAGCCCAGCTTGCCAGCGAGCAAGTTGTCGAGTTCCTCGGCCGAGTGCTCGCGCGTGGGCAGCTGCTTAAGCAGGCGGCAGAGCAGCGTCACATAGGGCAGGTCCTCAAACGCGACGCAGCTCAGGTCGAAATACTGCATGGCGTAGGCCAGGCGGTTGGTAGGGATGTCGTGGCGCAGACAGACGATGGGCGCGGTCGTGTCCACGACCAGCGGTGGTTCGGGGCGCGCCTCGCCAATGTCGGACACGCGCAGGCGCGGCAGCGTGGCCTTGTCCTCGGGCGTGTCCTCGGCTTCCTGCGCGGCACGCAGCGCGGCCGTGCGCTCGACCACGTCGGCCAGCTCGGAATCGGTCATGGCGTCGCGCTTGGCTGCCAGCTCGATGGCCTCGGCACCCTCCGAACCCTCGGCGGCGTCCACCGGCACCAGCTCGACGAGCGCCATGTGGTCGTTCTCCAGCACCAGCTCGCGCAGCAGGTCCTCAAAGTAGGTGCCGTCCAGCTCGCTACGCAGCTCCTCGTACACCGGGCCGTACTTGAGTGCCAGCGTCGCGGCGTCGTCATCGTAGAGCCAGGTGCTCAGCGCGTCGCACGCAATGGCCACGCCGTCGGCGATGCCGTAGTCGCGCTGGCGCAGATCGTATTCGTTGCTGCTGATGATGGCTTCCAGGCGCTCGCGCGGAACGCCGTGCTCGCACAGGTCGCGGCAGGCGTCCTGGAACACGCGGCGCAGCTCGCGCGCCACGCCGGGCTGCGCGTTTTGCAACATGATGAGCTCGTAGGGCTGCAGGCTCTCGGCCGCGGTGTAGCTCACCACGTTGCCGCCCAGGCCGGCGGCCAGAATGGTCTTCTTGACCGGCGCCTCGTTGGAGCCCAGCAGCGCCTCGAACAGGATATCCGCCGCGATCGTGCGTTTGCGGTCGAGCGCGCTGCCCAACACAAGGCCCAGGCCCACCAGGGCGTTCTCGGGTGTGGTGGCCATCTCGATGCGCTTGTACTCGCAGGTCACGGGCGCCTGCGCGTCCAACGGATTGGGCGCCAGCGTGGACGGGTCCTCGCCGGCGGCAACGGCAGCGTCCATGCGGCGGCTCGCGGCACTCGGCTGCGACAGATAGCGCTCGTCCAAAAAGGCCAGTGCGCGGTCCACGTCCAGGTCGCCGTAGAGCGTGATGTAGGAGTTGGAGGGATTGTAGTGTCGCGCGTGCGTGTCCAGGAACTGCTCGTAGGTGAGCGCGGGAATCGCGCGCGGGTCGCCGCCGCTCTCGTGCGCATAGGCGGTGTCGGGATAGAGCGCGGCGTTGACGGCATCGTCCAGCACGCTCATGGGGTCGGACAGCGCGCCCTTCATCTCGTTGAACACCACGCCGTTATAACGCAGCGTGCCCTCGTGCAGGCTCGCGGCGCTGCTGTCGTCGTCGCCCTCCGGCAGGTCCAGTTCGTAGTGCCAGCCCTCCTGCTCAAAAATGGTGGGCTTGGTATAGATGGCCGGGTTGAACACCGCGTCCAGGTACACGTCCATCAGGTTATACAGATCCTGCTCGTTGGTGGTGGCAACGGGGTAGATGGTCTTGTCGGGGTAGGTCATGGCGTTGAGGAACGTCTGCATGGAGCTCTTGATCAGGTCGACAAACGGCTCCTTGACGGGAAACTTGGCCGATCCGCACAGCACCGAGTGCTCAAGAATATGGAACACGCCGGTGGAATCGGCCGGCGGCGTCTTAAAGCCAATGGCAAAGGCCTTGTTCTCGTCGTCGCACGCCAGGTACAGCAGACGAGCGCCCGAGGCAGTGTGTCGCAGCACGTAAGCGTCCGAGTCGAGCTCGGGCACGGCCTCGCGGCGCTCGACGGCAAAGCCGTGGCAGGTAGTGCCGGGCACCAGCAGTGCAGCGGCTGCGGCGCGCGGGTCGGTTGAGGTGGTGGGCATATGCAGTCTCCTTTGACGCCCCAGCGGGGGCGAATCGAGTCGAATCCTCGAGAGTATACCCATATGGGGCTGCGGTTCTGCGGCGAACTGGAGACGATGCTAGCGGATTGGGCGAAGGGCTCGCGTGCCCGCCGCACGAGCGTGGAAAATTGGACACTCGCCAAACGAGAGTGGATATTCGGACGGACGAGCGAGGATTTCCGGATACCTATCGAACGAGAGTGGATATTTGGACGGAATTTGCCGCAAAAGCCCCAAAAACCGTCCAAATATCCACTCTCGATATCCGACCGTCCGAAAATCCTCGCTCGTCCATCACTCGCGTATCTCTCGTCCCTCATTCGTCTCTAATATGAGAGATGACAGGAAGATGAGAGAAAAATATGAGAGATAACTGAGCAGCAAAGAGACAGGCAATCATGGTATTGTCTCAATACCGATTGTTCTACCAGCAAAAATATGTATAAATGAAGCAAATGGTAGACATTCCATCTCTATCTATCTCTTATCTCTAAGCCGAGAGATAGAGAGATAAATGAGAGATAATTACGAGAGATAACTGAGAGACGAGGGAAATCTATCCGCGGCATTCTCCGCAGGACCGAGCGAAAGGACGTGCAGATGAACGAAAACGAGCTGACCGGTCTGCTTGAGTCTTTAAGGCGTATGGGCTCGGATGATCTTAACGTCGAAGTGAAGGAGAGCGCCACGACGCTTTCCCGCGACGTATGGGAAACGGTGAGCGCATTCGCGAACACTGCCGGCGGAATCATCGTGCTCGGAGTGAGTGAGCGCGCAGGTTTTGTCCCGGTTGAGAACTTCGAGACCGAGAAAGTGCTCAACCAATTTGTGTCAGGCATGGGTGATGCGGGCGGTCGAGGAAAGCTGGCCAATCCGCCTAAATACACGATCGAGCGAGTGGAGCTTCAGGGCGTCATCGTTCTCGTCATTACGATTGAGGAGCTCGATCCGTCGAGCAAGCCCTGCTATGTCATAGAGCGGGGCGCCCAGGGCGGCAGCTACAAGCGCATCGATGACAAAGATGTGCCGCTTTCATCGACTGAGGTGCTCGCATTGGCGTCATACGGTCGAGCGACTCCGAGCGATCGCGACGCGGTGGCGGGTGCGGGCGCGGACAATCTCGACGAGACGCTGGTCGACCGTACGATAGATCGGGCTTTCTCGTTGACGCCCCGGGCAATGCGCGGCGCGCCGGACAAACAAACGAAGCTGGAGCGCCTAAATATCCTTGATTCCCAGGGCAATGTCACCAAGGCTGGACTCCTAGTTGTGGGCACCTACCCTCAGCAGTTCTATCCCAAGCTCTTCATTGACGTGGCTGTCCATGCGGGAACTCAGAAGGGCATGGCGGGGTCGCTGAGGTTCATGGACCGCACAATCTGTGAGGGAACGTTGGGCGAGATGATCTCGGATGCTGTCGCGGCCGTCGCCAAGAATTTGCGGCGAACCTCGACCGTCCAAGGCGTCTCGCGTGTCGACTCGCTGGAGATTCCCGAGGAGGTTCTGCGCGAGGCAATCGCCAACGCCGTAATCCATCGAGAATACGGGGATCGGTTCTGTGGACAATCGATTGCCGTCGACGTCTTTGACGATCGTGTCGAGGTGACGAATCCTGGCGGCCTTTACGGGGGAAAGACTCGCGAGAACTTGTTTGACGGCAGCTCCCGATGCCGTAACGCGACGCTCGTGAAACTCATGTCGATTGTCCCGCTGCCGGATGGCGCAGGTTCGCCGGCTGAGGGCAATGGCTCGGGCATCCCGATGATGATCGATGCCATGCGCGCGCATGGTCTGGCCGAGCCCCTGTTCTGCCCGGGGTTCGATCGGTTCAAGGTCGTACTTTACCGTTCAAAGATCGAGCCGGTCGATCATGGCGGGGGCTTAATTGTGACGGCACTCAAACACTACGGCGAGCTGGGGACGCGTGAGCTGGCAGAACGTACGGGGCTTACGATTTCCCAGGTTAGGTCGCGCGTCAACGCGCTCATTAAGCAGGGTGAGCTTGAGCCGACGGCGCCGTCGACAAGCCGCAACCGCAAATATCGACTGTCAGAGCGCGTGGAATAAATGCGTTAGTGGACGAGGCGACCCAATAATCGACCCTCGATTGGCGCCCACTAAGGTTAAGCGGTTGTTGCCCAGTTGACGGTGATGCTAAAGACTCAGCTTACGCCGGCATGGCCCCGACCCCGTCCATCAAGAACAGCCTGAGAACCAGCTTGATGACATATCCCGGTTTGACTTCTGCCGCGTCAAAGACGTGGCGCTCGGCGAGCTCGCTGCAGTATGCGTAGATATCGCGGATAAGGTCCGCGCCCGAAAGCGTAAACATGTAGCCTGCGTCCGAAAGCGCATTGGGTGCGACTGGCAACTTGGCCATGTGGCAGAACGTTTGCAGGTCGGGCGCCATAACATTCTGGTAGTCGAGGTGGCCGTTGGCATCCTGTTCGGCAAGCTCCAATTGGCGCACAAAATCCAGTGCCGCCGCTAACACAAAGCTCGGCGTAGGCGCATTGACGTCCTGAGTGGTCGCCACAAGCCTGCCAGCCGCCTGCGTGACAAGCCAAGCGACCTCGCGCTGGCAACGCACGGCCTTGCGCGTAACCGGCTTGATGGACGAAGAAGAAACGCTCCCCTTAGGCGGATTCGAAGCAGCCATAAGACCCTCCCATGAACGACCCGGTCCAACAAGCCCGGATGAAACACGTGCTACATCAGTATACAGGGAAGTGGGGTAGCGGGGTACAAGCGCGCCAGCGGCAAACCGAGAGCATCAACGATGTGCCGATCGCGGAATGAGATCTCGTAATAATTGACTCTCGGCCATATTATTGAGGGGCATAACTCGCGTTCGTATGGTTGTAGGTGCTGGCGATGAACGACATTGACCTTGCTGTTCCGTTGATGGATGGACCAAGCTATGACCGCGCCTGCAGTCTCGTGCCTTCCGAATACGTTGAGGCATGGGAGTGGTTTCTGGGTGAGGAACAGCGCGGCGGCGTTTGGACCAGCCTTCCGCACCACACCAAGGAAGATAGCCCTCAGTATCAGTATCGTTTGAGAATTGGCTCGGACTTCTTTCCCGTAACGCGGGATTCAGGGATCTTCTGGCCGGGCCAGGATCGGGTGAAGCAAGATCCCAATAAGATCTTTGCGCTTTCGGTCCATAACTCTAAAAAGAGCTTCTACACCGATGTACCTCCGCTCTATTTGGACGATGGTACGTGGGTCATTAAGTATTCGGTCCAAGCGCCAGGCGCCGTTGGTTCTCGAGACCAGAATTACAACAGTAAAATGCTCAACTGCATGGAATGTGGCGTTCCAGTCGGAGTCATATTTGCAACCGAGGTGGGCTACAAGGTGCTCGGCCTTGCGTTTGTTGAACGGTTCGAGCCCGAAAACGGATGGTTTGTTCTGCACGGTCCTGTTCATAAAGGCGGACCGGACCCCCGTTTTGCGCCCGACATGAGCTATCTGAAGCACATGCCCGTCGATATTGAGTTTGCCGGACAGGGTACGACCGACGACGAAAAGGTCCGCTATGCGTTAAGGCGCGAGCGATTGGGGCAGCAATGGTTCCGCAAGCAGCTCGTTGCCGCCTATGATGGCCGTTGCGCGGTGTCGGACTGCGGCGTCAGCGAAGCTCTGGAGGCTGCACATATCGAGAATTACTCGGGACCCAAATCGCAGGTTGCCAGCAACGGCATTCTGCTTCGGCGCGACTTACATGCTTTATTCGATGCTCATCTGATTTCGTTTGAGCCTGTTTGCGGCGAATATCGGCTGTGCGGATCGTACCTGCTGGATAAGACCGGCTACGCTTCCTTTGCGGGTGCGACGCTAAGGCAGCCGAATGAGCGTCAGTGGCGACCCAATGCGGTGTTTCTTGAGGCCCATCGCATTGAGTTCGATCGCTCGGAAAAGAAGCGTGAAAAGGCGGGGCTTCTGCCGTATTAGCGTATTTGGCTTTGGCATTCTTTGACGATCGTGTTGTTTGATCGGATCGCGTGGCGATGCAATCTCGCGCATGCCCGCCGGTGCATGCTCTTCCTGTTTTGTATAGCGAGAGGGGAGCGTGTATGAGCTGGCGAGGCGATATTGTGATGGGGAAGTACGGAAAACTGCCGTGTGCCCTTATAGACAACAATATGTTTCCGAGCGTAGAGGTTGATTGCGGGTCGTTTGTCGTCACCTGCCCTTGCTGCGGCTCGCAAATACCGTGTCTCGACATTCGGTTCATCGATGCGCGCGACAGGTTCAGCGACGAAGTGAGAAAACAGACAGGCATTCATATGCCGGTGTATCCGGAGAAATGCCCCGTTTGTGGCCTCGATATCGTGTACGACGCCGGCGACGAGGGATAGGTGATGCGGAGGAGCTGACTGTGAAGGCCTCTCCGTCCCTACAAATAAATCCCCTCACCGAGCTGCTTGTGGAACTCGGCGTGATGGTCGCGTGCCCAGGTAAAGAGCGCCTGGTCAAAGTCGGTACGCGTGGCCGGGACGCCAAAGACGCCGGCAACTTCGACGCGTATAAACTCCAGTGCCGGCAGCTTGTTGATGGCAGTGAGGGCAAACGGGGACGAGGGCTCCTCGAACAGATAGCGGCTGCCTTGCAGCGCGTCGCAACTGGTGCACGTGTTGCCGAGCGACGGGGCTTTGGAGGCTCGCGCGCCTACGGGCTTGTAGCCGCAGCGCTTATGAAGGTAGTCGCGGATCTCGCCCGGCACGCAGCCAAGAGCGGGCACGATGGCGAGTGCGTTGGCGTTGGCCGTGTCGATGGCAATGTGCCCGGCTTCGTTGGGCGCGTGCGCGATGGCGATGCTCTCGTCGTTATCGGCTCGATAGGGAATGCCGAAGGCCGCGACCGAGGTCTCTTTGTGACACTTCCAGCACTCGCGCTTGCCCAGTACTAGATATATATACGGCGCAGAGGGGTCGGATCGGTCAATACCGGGCAGCCACTCGGCAAAGGGCTCGGGGTTGACGCCGCTGGGTACATACCAGATTTTCTTGGTCCGGTCCCATTTGGCGCCCAACGCCTTGGCTTCTTCTTTGTGCGAAAAGGGAACATCGAGCTCGGTGCGCATGGTGGCTCCTTGGTGCTGCAGGTGTAAGTGGCTCAAGGATACCGCAGGGCGCAGACATCGTGGCGTTTTGCCGAGAAGCTGTGGTGCGGACTGATTGGTTATACCGATGGATAGATCGGCAAGTAGATGGTCGGCTTTTGGCCAGTTGGGCGGTTGGAGCTGCCAGCGGATTTGGCGACATAAAACAAAACAGCCCAGATGGCATAGCCTCTGAGCTGCGAACATTTGGTGGGCGTTAGAAGATTTGAACTTCTGACCTCTTCCGTGTCAGGGAAGCGCTCTCCCCCTGAGCTAAACGCCCGATCAAGGGTGCGCAAGCGCGCAAGGGATAATATAACGGAGCCTGAACTCGGTGGCAAGAACATTTTTAAAAATCGCTTACATTGTGGAATTCGGGGGCTTCGTCATATCCATTTTAAAAGAGCCTGCTGCCGCGATTTGGCTGTCGCATAATGCAAGGCCATTGCGGTATCGAGCTATGGAAAGACACCTGCGGAATTGTCCTACCGATAAGCGGACAAGCCTCCAGCTGGTGACTTCGCCGTGGTAAGGTAAGCCGAATTGTTTCCAGGCTGTTTCGGGGGAGTGGAATGAGCAAAGAGTGTGTCGAGCAGGTCGAAGGCGCAGGGGCTTCGGTGCCGATGACCGATATATCGAACATTGATGTGCCCGAGGGCACCGACGAGCTCAGCCGCAACACCCGTCGCGCCTGGCGCGAGCGCCTTAACGATGCGTCGTCGCGCAAGATGATCACGGGCGTCTTGGCTACGCTGGTGGGCGGTTCGTTTTGGGGCTTCTCGGGCACCAGCGCGAGCTTTCTGTTCGATACCTACCACGTCGACACCTTGTGGCTTATGAGCGTGCGTCAGATTCTCGCCGGTCTACTCTTTATGGCCGTGGTTGTTACGCGCGACCGCGAGCGCCTGGTCAAGCTCTGGACCACACCCGCCGATCGCAAGCAGCTGCTGCTCTTTACCGCTTTTGGCCTGCTGTTCAACCAGTTTTGCTATCTTTCGGCCGTGCGCCTGACGAACGCCGGAACCGCGACGGTGCTCCAGTGCCTGCAGCTCGTTATCATCATGGGCTACACCTGCGTGATCGATCGCCGCATGCCGCGTACTCGCGAAGTCATCGGCATTGGCCTGGCTCTGGGTGGAACCTTTTTAATCGCCACCGGCGGCGACCCCACCAGCCTGAATATCTCGCCGCTTGGCCTGGCAGCAGGTCTTATGTGTGCGGTCAGCGCCGCGTGTATGGCGGTGATTCCCGCCAAGATCCTGCCCGAATACGGCAGCCCCATCGTCACGGGCTCGGCAATGCTCACGGCGGGCGTGATCTCATGTGTCTTCGTGCAGCCCTGGGCGCATGTGCCGGCACTCGACGCTGCCGGCGTCGAGGCGCTCGCGGTGTTCGTGGTTATCGGCTCGTTTTTTGCTTACATGCTCTATATGCAGGGCGTTAAGGACATCGGCTCGGTGCGTGCGAGTCTCATCGGAACCGTGGAGCCCGTCTCGGCGACCATCACCAGCGCCGTTATGCTGGGCACGGTGTTTTTGCCGACCGACCTTATCGGCTTTGCCATGATCATCGTGATGATGTTCCTCACGGTGTAGCTGGCGCCGCTGCCAAGACGGAAAAGGTGTTGTGCCGCATTTTCGCCAATTGATGTCCGTGTCTGGAGTTTAGCTGTCGATGCTCAAAATGCCATAAACTAGTAACGTTATGGACTTTTTCATTGCGACTCAATTGCGAGGATTTCTTTATGGCTGGTAATCACTTTAAGGGCAGCGATAGCGGCCGTCCTGCAGTTCCGCCGCGTCCGAACGGGGCTGGTAAGGCCGGCACGCCGGGCGGCGCTGGACAGGGCGGTTCCGGTAAGCGCGTGTCCCCGGGCGAGACAGCGATGTTTACCGCTCTGTACGAGCAGTCTCAAAAGGCAAAAAAGACCGGCCGTGCAAGAGGGAATGTCTTTGCGGGCGGTGCAACCTCCACGTCGCAGCCGAGCGGGGCTCCTTCGGTACCCGCGAACAACGCAGGTGCTGCCAACGCCGCGAATGCCGCCGGCAACGTTAATGCCGACAAGGCCGCCAACAATACTCCCTCTGCCGGTGGCGCGGGGCTTACGGGTAACCTTGGCACGATTTACACCGGCGCCTCCGAGACTGGCACGTTCGCCCGCCTGGATGATAGCGGTGCCGAGTTTGCGGGCTCGGGTTCCAAGGAAGATTATTACGATTTTGGCTTGAACTACGGTGGCGACGCTTCGCCGAGTTCGACCTCTGACGGTCTGGTCCGTCATCGCCATCGCAAGGGCGAGCGCAAAAAGCGTCACACCGGCGCCATTATTGCCGTTGTAGTCGCGGTGCTTCTCGTTGCGCTTGGCGCAAGCGGCTTTATGCTGCTTAACTCGGCAAAGACCGTAAAGAGCGAAGCGAAGGAGGCTGTCGAGATCGTCGGTGGCCTTAAGGACAAGGTCACGTCGGGCGATTTTTCGACGCTGCCTGACGACGCGAAGAAGATCGATGAGCTCTGTAACAGCATGAAGGCGGAGACCTCGAGCCCGCTGTGGGCGGCGGCTTCGTTTATCCCGGTGTATGGCAGCGATATCAATGCGGCCCGCACCATGATTGACGCCCTGTCCGATGTCTCGAGCAATGCGCTGGTTCCCATGGCCGATAACCTTTCGCAGGCTACGCCCGGCAAGCTGTTCCAGGACGGCATGATTAACGTGTCCGCGCTGCAGGCGGTCGCCGATTCGCTTTCCAGCAGCTCGAAGGTGTTCAAGAGCGCCAACGAGAAGGTCCAGGGCATTGGCGATACTCATATTTCCCAGGTGACCGAGCTGGTCGATAAGGCCAAGGACGGCTTTGCCACCCTCAACGGCGCGGTTGACGCGGCGGAGAAGGTCGCCCCCGTCCTTCCCCAGATGCTCGGCGCCAACGGCCAGACGCGCAACTACCTTATGTACGCCATGAACAACGTCGAGATTCGTGCTTGCGGCGGCTTTGGCGGTTCGCAGGGCCTGATTTCGGTCACTGACGGCCAGATGTCGATTGGCGAGTTTGTTCCCCGCATTGGACTCAGCGAGGATGAGGCAGTCGAGAGCGTCGACGAAGAGGATGAGGCGCTGTTCGGCAACCACAGTAACCTGTACAACTCGGGCAATACCTATTCGCCTGATTGGCCCCGCAACTCGCAGCGTGTCGCCGCGCTGTGGAAGTCCCAGTATGGACAGGACGTTGATGGCGTCATCGGTATCGACCCGGTGTTCCTGCAGTATCTGCTGGGCCTGGTCGGTAATGTCTCGCTGCCCGACGGAACGGTTGTCGACGGCACCAACGCCGCAAAGGTCCTCATGCACGATGTGTACTGGAACTATCCGGTCGAGGAGTCGGACGGCATCTTTGCATCCGTCGCCAGCGCTGCCTTCGACAAGATCCTTGGCGGTATCGGCGATGTCGATGTTACGAAGCTTGTCAGCGCCGTTGAGCGCGGTGCCGAAGAGGGCCGCCTGATCGCGTGGATGAGAAACGATGATGAGCAGAATGCCATCAAAGAGACGGGCATTGACGCTTCGCTGCCCGATCCGGATGACCCGAGCGCCGATCCTGTTGCCGGCGTTTACTTTAACAACCTGAGCTTCTCCAAGCTCGACTGGTACCTGAACGCCGATACGCAGATTGGTCAGGGCGTGAAGAACGGTGACGGCACGTGCTCCTATCGCATCACCGTTACCCTGACGAACATCATGACGCAGGAGGAGGCTGGCAAGCTGCCCGACTACGTTGCGGCGAGCGCACCCGATGCCGCGCGTGACGACGAGCGTCTGAATGTCTCGTTGTTTGCCCCGACGGGCGGCAACATTACTGATCTGACCGTCGAGGGCACCCAGTTTGGTCTTGGCGCCGCTACGTGGCATGGAATCCCCTTCTATTCGGGCACCGTTGACCTGCATGCTGGCGAGACGACGACGATCACGTATACGCTGACCACGTCGGCCGAGGCGGGGGACAAGCCGCTTACGCTGCGTCAGACTCCTACATGCCAGGCGGCTCGCGACAGCGCGTCGGCGTAGGGTTTTTCTGGTAGCGCAGATAATCGAGTACCATTTTGGGGCGGACAGGCAATCTGTTCGCCCCTATTTTGTAAGGAGAGCGCATGAAGTACTTTGGCACCGACGGCTTTCGTGGTGAGGCCAACGTTGGGCTGACGGTAGAGCACGCTTATAAGATTGGCCGTTTTGTGGGCTGGTATTACGGCGCCAACCGCGAGCGCAAGGCACGCGTGATCGTGGGCAAGGACACGCGTCGCTCGAGTTATATGTTCGAGGCGGCGCTGGTGAGCGGCCTGGTCGCGAGCGGTGCGGACGCCTATATGCTGCACGTGATCCCCACGCCGGGCGTAGCGCATCAGACTGTGGAAGGCTGCTTCGATTGCGGCATCATGATCAGCGCGAGCCACAACCCGTTTTGCGATAACGGCATTAAGCTCGTCAACAGCGACGGCTTTAAGATGGACGAGGACGTGCTGGAGCTCATTGAGGACTACATCGATGGCAAGAGCGAGGTGCCGCTGGCAACGGGCAACCACATCGGCGCCACGGTGGACTACATGCAGGGTCGCAACCGCTACATTGCTTCGCTCATCGCCAGCGCGAACTTTTCGCTGCAGGGCGTCAAGATCGGCATCGATTGCGCCAACGGCTCGGCATCCTCGGTGGCCAAGCCGGTGTTCGACGCACTGGGCGCCGATGTGCGCGTGATCAATGCCGCGCCCGACGGCTTTAACATCAATGTCGACTGCGGCTCTACGCATATTGAGCGCCTGCAGCGCCACGTGGTGGAGCAGGGCCTGGATGTGGGCTTTGCCTACGACGGCGATGCCGACCGCTGCCTGGCCGTGGACGAGCGCGGCCGCGTGGTCGACGGCGACCAGATCTTGTACGTGTGCGGCGTGTACCTGAACAAGCACGGGCGTCTCTCGGGCGGTACCGTGGTACCGACGATCGCCAGCAACTTTGGCCTGATCAAGTCGTTGGAGCTTGCCGGACTGAGCGCCGTGACCAGCGGCGTGGGCGACCGTCACGTGTATGCCAAGATGCGCGAGGGCGGCTACAGCCTGGGTGGCGAGCAGACGGGCCATACGATCTTTGGCGATATCGAGCGCACGGGCGACGGCATTATGACCTCGCTGCGCGTGATGGAAGTGATTCGTGCCGAGCGCGAGACGCTCTCGCAGCTCACGGCTCCGTGCAAGCTGCTGCCACAGGCGCAGGTGGCCGTGCACGTGGCGGACAAGGACGCCGCGCTCGAGAACATGGGCGTGCAGAACGCCATCGCCGAGGCCGAGGCTGCGCTGGCAGGCGAGGGCCGCGTGCTCGTGCGCAAGAGTGGAACCGAGTCGGTTATCCGCGTGCTGGCCGAGGCGCCCGACCAAGCATCCGCCGATGCCGCCATGAAGCGCATCGCCGCCGCGCTGGAAGCTCTGTAAGGTAGTCATTGGGGACGTTCTTAAACAACTAGGTGGAAAGGGGGCGCTGCGGATTGGTTCCGCGGCGTCCCCTTTGCGTTGGCGTGTCGGTTATGCCTTACAGCTCGTACAGCGTGGTGAACTTGTCCTGCAGGTAGCTGCAGTAGTAGCGGGCGTCAAAGTCCATGCCGCACGCGCCCTTGATGAGCTCCGGTGCGTCCTTGGCACGGCCCCACTGCCAAATGTGCTCGCCCAGCCAGGCACGGACGGGCGCCAAATCGCCGCTCGCACAGGCACCGGTAAGGTCGACGCCGTCGCGGCACATGGCCGGCACAAACATAGCGTCGTAGGCGCTACCCAGCGCATACGTGGGGAAGTAGCCAAACGAGCCACCGCTCCAGTGCGTATCCTGCAGGCAGCCGTGCGTGTCGTCGGGAACGGGAATGCCCAGGTACTCATCCATAAAGCGATTCCAAAGTGCGGGGATGTCCTTGGCCGTGGCCTCGCCGGCAAACAGCATGCGCTCGATCTCGTAGCGCACCATAACGTGCAGCGGGTAGGTGAGCTCGTCGGCCTCGGTGCGGATCAGCGACGGCTGCGCAATGTTCACGGCGCGGTAGAGCGTGTCCTCGTCCACGTCGCCGTAGACCTCGGGCGCGTGACGGCGCAGCACCTGCAGCAGCGGTCCCATAAAGGCGCGGCTGCGGCCCACGGTGTTCTCAAAGAAGCGGCTCTGGCTCTCGTGGATGCCCATGGAAGTGCCGCCCTCCAGGCGGGTGCGCGCATAGGCAGGATTGACGCCCAGCTCGTAGGCGGCGTGTCCCGCCTCGTGGATGATGCTGTAGACGTTGGAGATGCAGTCGTCCTCGTAGATGTGCGTCGCGATGCGCGCGTCGCCCACGGCAAAGCCCTCGCTAAACGGGTGCTCGGTAAAGGCAAGCGTGGTGTCGTTCAGGTCCAGGCCGACGAGCTTCATAAGGTCGAAGCTCATGGCGCGCTGGGCGGCCTCGGGCACGCGGGCGTGCAAAAAGTCGGCAGCGGGCTGCTGGCCGCGCTCGCCGATGGCGTGCACGAGCGGCACGACCGTCGCCTTGACCTCATCGCAAAACGCATCGAAGCTCTTGGCGGAAAGGCCGCGCTCGTACTGGTCGAGCCAAACATCGTATGGGTCGCGCTTGGGGTCCATGAGCTCGGCCTGATGCTTAAGTTGGGCGACGATTCTATCCACATAGGGCTCAAAGCTCGCCCAGTCATTGGCCGTCTTGGCCTTGTGCCACACGGCGTCGGCCTCGCAGGTGAGCCTGGTCCAGGCCTCGGCCTCCTCGGTGGGAATGACGCTCGCTTCGCGCTGGTCGCGGCCGAGTACGCGGATCTCGTCGAGCAGCTGCGGGTCGTCGATCTTGCCGCCGGCGACGGTTTCGCGTGCCAGCGAGCGCACAAGTTCGACAGACTTTTCGCTGGTCAGGAGCTTATGATGCTCGCCGGCAAGGGTGCCCATGGCGTCGGCGCGCGCTGCGGCGCCGTTGGCGGGGGCAATGGTCGCGCCGTCAAACTCGGCAATCTTGAGCAGGTACTCGCGGGTCCACAGCTTGCCCTCGAGCTTGCGGAATTTTTTGACGGCCTTATCGACCTTCATGCTTTTGGGCGTCTTGCCCGCTGCGGGCTCGGCCTTCTTATCGTGCTTCTTTCCCATACCATATCCTTGATCTCGCGAACCGAGCGCCACGGATGGGCGCACGGCCAGTTTACACAGCTACCTGCCTTGTACCCAGCACGAACAAAACGGAACGCGGCGATATGCCCAAACAATGTGGTATCCTGTAGCCCAATGCGTTGACGGAGAGGGTTTTGCCCGCCGCGTCGCCGGCAAGAGAGGGAAGGTCATGGGCTGTAAGCCTTCCTGCGGTGGCAAGGGCCAAGCGTTCACTCCCGAGCAGCGACCTCAACGGGCACGCGGCCGGCGGCGGCGATGTCCCCAGTAGGGAAGCCGTGAGCCTCGCGACAAGGGGCAAAGAGTGGGCGCGGCGGGCCAGACATCCGCCGGGTCAAACAAGGTGGTACCGCGGAATTCAACCGTCCTTGGGCAATGCACATGCCCGAGGACGGTTTTTTGTTACCGAACCGGGCCGCGTTTTCGCAACGTCAGACGGCGGCAGCCGCCTCGGCAAGCGGGGAGCGCGAGAGACGAAAGGGAAGACATGAGTCTGATTGATGATCTGGTCAAACTCGAGGAAGAGGCCAAGGAGCTCGTCGCAGGCGCCGACGACGCCGCAAAGCTCGAGGCCGCGCGCGTTGAGCTGCTCGGCCGCAAGGGCCGCATCACCGGCCTGATGCGCATGATGGGCAAGCTCGCCCCCGAGGATCGTCCCGTGATGGGCAAGCGCGCCAACGAGATGCGCCAGCTGATCGAGGGCATGCTCGACGAGCGCACCACCGAGATGAAGGCCGCCGCCCTCAAGCACGCACTCGAGCACGAGGCCGTCGACATCACGCTACCGGGTATCCGTCCGCAGATCGGCCACCAGCACCTGATCAAGCAGATCATCGAGGAGGCCGAGGACATCTTCTGCGGCATCGGCTACACCGTCGAGTCTGGCCCCATGGTCGACACCTCCTATTACAACTTCACCGCGCTCAACGCCCCCATGGATCACCCGAGCCGCTCGGCCCGCGATACCTTCTATGTGGTCGACAACAACCCCGGCAGCGTCGCGCACCCCGAGGCTCACGCCCACGGCGAGTCCGACGTGCTGCTGCGCACCCAGACCTCGGGCGTGCAGATCCACACCATGGAGTCGCAGAAGCCGCCCATCTACATGATCTGCCCGGGCACCGTCTACCGTCCCGACACGGCCGACGCCTGCCACCTGCCGCAGTTCAACCAGATCGAGGGCCTGGTCGTCGACGAGGGCATCACCTTTGGCGATCTTAAGGGCACGCTCGACTACTTTGTTAAGTGCATGTTTGGCGAGGACCGCAAGACGCGTTACCGCCCGCACTTCTTCCCCTTCACCGAGCCGAGCTGCGAGGTAGACGTGAGCTGCCACGTGTGCGGCGGCAAGGGCTGCAACTTCTGCAAGCACAGCGGCTGGATCGAGATTCTGGGCTGCGGCATGGTCGACCCCAACGTCCTGATTAACTGCGGCATCGACCCCGAGAAGTACACCGGCTTCGCCTTTGGTATTGGCGCCGAGCGCGTCGCGGCCCTGCGCTACGACCTGCCCGACCTGCGCACGCTCATGACAGGCGATATGCGCTTCCTGAACCAATTTTAGGCTGCGGCTTGCCCAAGCACGGCACCTCGGCGCTCATTCGTCGCTTGCGTACCAAAGTACGCGGCGCTCCTCTTTCGGGCCGATCTGCCGCACTTGGACAACCCTCGCTTTGTAAGGAATGTTCACAAAGTTGAAGTTTCCACCTGCATCTCTTCGCAGGCTTTCAGTATGAAAGGAGAGCTAGATGCGTGTTTCTTACGACTGGCTCAAGACCATGATCGATATTCCGGAGGATCCCAAGACCCTTTCGGACGAATATATCCGTACCGGTACCGAGGTCGAGGCGATCGACACCGTGGGCGAGTCCTTCGACCACGTGGTGACCGCCAAGGTGCTCACCAAGACCCCGCACCCCGATAGCGACCACATGTATGTGTGCTCGGTCGATGTGGGCGACAAGAACCTCGACGCCGACGGCAACCCCGCTCCGCTGCAGATCGTCTGTGGCGCGCAGAACTTCGAGGCCGGCGACCACATCGTCACGGCCATGATCGGCGCCGTGCTTCCCGGCGACGTCAAGATCAAGAAGAGCAAGCTTCGCGGCGTCGTGTCCATGGGCATGAACTGCTCCGCGCGCGAGCTCGGCCTGGGCGGCGACCACTCCGGCATCATGATCCTGCCCGAGGATACGCCCTGCGGCATGCCGTTTGCCGAGTATGTGGGCTCGAGCGACACCGTGCTCGACTGCGAGATCACGCCCAACCGTCCCGACTGCCTGTCCATGATCGGCATGGCCCGCGAGACCGGCGCCATCTTCGACCGCGATTTCCACGTTGAGCTGCCCGCCATCAAGGCCGAGACCGGCCGCGCGACCGACGACGAGCTTTCGGTCGAGATTGCCGACGAGGGCCTGTGCGACCGCTATGTCGCCCGCATCGTGCGCAACGTGAAGGTCGGCCCGTCGCCCGACTGGATGGTCAAGCGCCTCAACGCCCTGGGCGTGCGCCCGCACAACAACATCGTCGACATCACCAACTACGTGATGATGCTCACCGGTCAGCCGCTGCACGCCTTTGACCTGGACACCTTTGCCGAGCGCGAGGGCAGGCGTCGCGTGGTGGTTCGCGCCGCCCAGCAAGATGAGAAGTTCACGACGCTCGACGGCGAGGAACGCACGCTCGACGCCGGCATGGGTCTCATCACCGACGGCGAGCGCCCCGTGGCGTTGGCCGGCGTTATGGGCGGCATGGATTCCGAGATCGAGGACGACACCGTCGACGTGATGGTCGAGAGCGCCTGCTTCAACGCCGGTCGCACCTCGCATACCAGCCGCGACCTGTCGCTGATCTCGGACGCCTCCATTCGCTTTGAGCGCCAGGTCGACGAGACCGGCTGCGTGGATGTGGCCAACGTGGCCTGCGCGCTCATCGAGGAGATTGCCGGCGGCCAGGTCGCTCCCGGCTACATCGACGTGTTCCCCGCTCCTAAGACCATCGACAGCATCAAGCTGCGCCTGGCCCGCGTGCACGCCATCTGCGGCGCCGACATCGAGCCCGACTTTATCGAGCGCTCGCTCACCCGCTTGGGTTGCACCGTCGAGCGCGACGGCGAGGACTTTATGGTTACCCCGCCGAGCTTCCGTCCCGACCTGCCGCGCGAGATCGATCTGATCGAGGAAGTCCTGCGCCTGTGGGGCATGGGCCGCGTGACGGCGACCATCCCGGCTGCCAAGAACCACATCGGCGGCCTGACCCGCGAGCAGAAGCTCACCCGCAAGGTCGGCGAGATCCTGCGCGCCTGCGGCCTCAACGAGACCACGACCTTTGGCTTTGCCGCCCCGGGCGACCTGGAGAAGATCGGCATGTCCACCGAGGGCCGCGGCTGCCCCGTGGTGCTCATGAACCCGCTGGTGGCCGAGCAGACCGAGATGCGTCGCTCGCTGCTGCCGGGCCTGCTGCAATCCGTGGCCTACAACGAGGCCCACGGCACGCCCAACGTGCACCTGTACGAGGTCGGCAGCCTGTTCCACGGTCGCGAGAACGCCAGCCTGCCCAAGGAGACCAAGTCCGTGGCGGGTGTGCTCTCGGGCCAGTGGAGCGAGCAGTCCTGGAACATGAAGTACCGCAAGCTGCGCTTCTTCTTTGGCAAGGGCATTGTCGAGGAGCTGCTTGCCCAGCTGCGTATCGAGAAGGTTCGCTTCCGTTCCGTCGAGGGCGAGGGCTATGCCTTCTTGCAGCCGGGCCGTGCCGCCGAGGTCCTCTCGGGCGGTACCGTGCTGGGCTGGGTCGGCGAGATCCACCCCGAGGCGCGCGAGGCGATGGGCATCGATGAGGTCGTCGTTGCCTTTGAGCTCGACCTGGACAAGCTGATCAAGGGCGCCCGCAACCAGGAGAACTACCGCGAGTTCTCGCAGTACCCGGCTGTTGAGCACGACCTGGCTATCGTGGTTGACAACTCCGTGACCTGCGAGGATCTTGAGCGCCGCATTACGAGCGCCGGCGGCAAGCTGCTCGAGGGCGTGCGCCTGTTCGATGTCTACCGCGATCCGGTTCGCATCGGCAAGGGCAAAAAGTCCATGGCCTTTGCGCTCACGTATCGCGCTGACGACCACACACTCACCAGCGAAGAGGTCGAGAAGGCGCACCAGAAGATCGTCACCAAGGTGTGCAAGGGCGTAAACGGCGAGGTCCGCGGCTAGGGCTTGCGATGGGGGGGCGTAGGGCCTGATGGCGGTTGCTGCGGAGCTCTGCGCGACCGCGGTGTTCGGAATAAGGCATCGCTGACCCTGCATATATGACACGCGCATTACAAAACGGCGTGCTGCTTTTGTGGCGGCGCGCCGTTTTGCTATCATAGCCTGCGGCGTGTTACGAATCATCTAGCTCGTAACACTGATGAAATGGTTCAAGCGGCGCTGCAATCCCATGTGCCGGCAACCGGGAGGCGTATATGCACATTCCAGATAACTACCTGTCCCCGCAGACCGATGCCGTTATGGCGGTGGCGATGGTGCCCGTATGGGTTCACTGCATCAAGAAAGTGCGCGCCACGCTCGATCGCGAGCATATGGCCTTTCTGGGTATTTGCGCTGCGTTCTCCTTTTTGCTCATGATGTTCAACGTGCCGCTGCCCGGCGGCACCACTGGTCACGCCGTTGGTGGCGCGCTCATCGCACTTCTGCTGGGTCCCGAGGCCGCTGCCATCGCGGTTTCGGTAGCGCTGGCGCTGCAGGCGCTGCTGTTTGGCGACGGCGGCGTTCTGTCCTTTGGCGCCAACTGCTTTAACATGGCCTTTGTGCTGCCGTTTACCGCTGCTATTGTATTCCGTGCGTTCAACAGCCGTCTGCACGACAAGAGCTGGGGCACCTCGGTTTCTGCCATCGTGAGCGGTTGGGTCGGTCTGTGTCTGGCGGCCCTGTGCGCGGCGATCGAGTTCGGTATTCAGCCGATGCTCTTTACCAACGCTTCGGGCGCGCCGCTGTACTGCCCCTTCCCGCTGTCCGTGGCTATTCCGGCCATGTTGGTCCCGCATATGTTGGTTGCTGGCGTGGTCGAGGGCGTGGCGACAGCCGCCATCTACGGTTTCATTAAGAAGACGGCGCCGAGCATTATCGTCGGCCCCGAGGCTGTCGATGGCCAGCTTGCTGCCGAGGACGCTGCTGCCAAGAAGACCTCGCTGGTCCCCACGCTCATCTTGGTTGCCGTGCTTGTCGTAGCCACGCCGCTGGGCCTGCTGGCCACGGGTGACGCTTGGGGCGAGTGGGACGCTGAGGGCGCCGCGACCGCCGTTCAGGAGGCTGGTGACGACAGCCTGCAGGCTTCGGTCGGTCTCGATACCCCGACCTTTGCCGATGCCCTGCCCACGGGCGATTATCTGCAGGCCTATTCCGAGGAGCAAGGCCTTGGCTTTGCCGGCCAGGCCGCGATGTATATTCTTTCGGGCGTGATTGGCGTGGCGGTGCTCACCATCGCATTCCGCCTGGTCTCGCTTACGGTCAAGGAAAGCGGTGCTCATGGCAATAGCCGAGCTGCCTAGTTGGCTTGCGGCCGAGGAGCGTTACGAGCCCGCGGGGGCTCGGCATCGTGTGATGCAAAAGAATGTCCTACACCTGGCGAGCCTGCTTGAGCGGGTTCGCCTGGGTGGAGGCGCGCACGAGGGCGGGTCGATGGTCGACCGCGCCCTTTCTTGCGTTTCGGCTCCGGTGCGCCTGGTGGGGATGTTCGTCTGCGTTCTGTGCGTGTGCCTGACGCAAAGCCCGCTGTATCTGATGTTGATGGCGGCTATCGCGCTGGTGCTGGTCGCGGTGCGCCCCGTACGCGGGCTGCGGGCAACCTTTGTGCCGGCACTTGGCGCTGCGGGGCTCGCGGTGGTTTTGGCGCTGCCTGCCCTGCTGCTGGGCGCTTCTGCCGCGGGCGCCATGCTCAAGATCGCGCTCAAGACGTTCATTAATGTGTCGTTGGTGCTGGGTGTTTCGTGGACACTCACCTGGAGCCGCATGTCGGCGGCGCTCAAGACGTTGCATCTGCCCGACGAGGTCATCTTTACGTTTGATATGGCGCTCAAGCATATCGAAGTGCTGGGACGCACGGCGCACGATCTGTGCGAATCGGTCATGCTGCGCAGTGTGGGTCGTGCGCCTGCGGGTTTTTCGCGCACCGACTCGCTGGCGGGTATCATGGGCATGACGTTTATCAAGGCGATGGAATGTAGCCACGCGATGGACGAGGCTATGCTTTGCCGCGGCTTTGCCGGTGCGTATCCGGCGCCCGCGCGCGCCGGGTTTGGCTGGCGCGATGCGGTTTACGCGGTCATTGTGGTACTGCTTGCCGCCTTGTGTGCGGCGCTGTAGCGCGGACGGTCCAGCCATCGATGTGAATAGGGAAGGGCGACGTTTTGGCAAACGATACGAATAGCGTGATGGGCACGAGCGGTGCCTCCGGCACCGAGACCACGCCGCTCATCGAGTTTCGCGACGTGGTGTTTTCCTATGCGGGACATACGGTAGTCGACGGCGTTTCGCTACAGGTGGACCACGGGGAGCTCGTTGCACTGCTCGGCCCCAACGGCTGCGGCAAGACCACGATCATGCGGCTCATCAATGGCCTTGAGCACGCGGATGCCGGCACGTATCTGTTTGATGGACGCGCGGTTGACGCAGCGTATCTCAAGGATTCCGCGACGGCCCAGCGGTTCCATCAGCGCGTTGGCTTTGTGTTCCAGAACGCCGATGCTCAGCTGTTCTGTGCTACGGTGGGCGAGGAAGTTGCTTTTGGCCCGGCTCAAATGGGGTTGCCGGCGGGCGAGCTCGACCGTCGCGTGCACGATGCCATGGAACTGTTCCAGGTTGCCGATCTGGTCGATGCCTCGCCCTATCAGCTTTCGGGCGGGCAAAAGAAGCGCGTTGCGCTGGCTGCGGTGGTGTCGATGAACCCCGATATCCTAGTGCTCGATGAGCCCACCAACGGGCTCGATGAGGACTCGTGCGACATCGTAGTCAACTTTTTGCTGGCCTACGTTGCTGCCGGTAAGACGGTTTTGATGAGTACGCACCATCAAGATTTGGTGCGCCGCCTGGAGGCCCGTGCCATCTATATCGATCGATATCACCATGTGGTCGAGGCGCCCGTGCCGTCGTATGGAACCGAAAGCGGTGCTGCGGAATAGTTGCTGCGTAGGGTATGTATGGCCGCCTGTGCGACTCTGCCGTGATGGTATAGTTAACCAGGTTTTATGGGGGTGGCTATGCCAAGTTGGAACATTCATATCGCTCAAACGGAGCGCTTGCTGGCACGTGCTAGCGTGCTTGCCGATAGCGTGCGCGACCGCAATGCCTTTTTGTTTGGCTGCGTGGTTCCGGATATCTTCGTGGGCTATATGGTCCCTGGCATCGCCGATCCCATTCCGTATCGCATTACGCACTTTGCAAAGCCCGAGCCTATCCCTAAGCCGCGCGAGCACGAGTTCTGGGATACCTATGTGGCGCCGCTGCTTAAAGGCGCACCCGCGGGCGAACCTGCTGAGGCTACCTCGATTGTCGAGGAGCGCGAGCGACTGAACCGCGTGCACTATCCTCAGCGCTACAGGGATGCCGAGCCGGTTGTCGGTCCCGGCGCCTGTGAGTTCTCGCTTGCGTCCGAAGATGTGGCGCAGTCGCTGCTCGATTTAACGCTGGGCGTCTGGTCGCATCTGGTGGCCGACACGGTATGGAACACGCGTGTGAACCAGTATCTGGAAGCACACGGCGGCAAGCCGTGCGAGGAATTCCGCATTAAAAAGCAGGGCGATTTTGACTGGTTTGGCAAGACGCTGGGCATCGTTTCCATTCCGCGTGCGACCGATCGCCTCTATACCGCTGCGACGCGTTTTGGGCAGTATCCCATCCATAAAGAATATGTGCTCAAGACTATCGGCGTCATGCACGAGATTGTACGCGAAAACCCCGGCGAGCCCGATCATCCGCCGTATCGCCTGCTAACCGAGGAGTTTTTCGATGCAACGTTTACCGAGGTCATCGAGCTGACCGAGGCGGGATTTGCGGCTCGCGTTGCTGCTTCTGACGTTCCCGCAGTCCCCCTGATCGCTAGCTGCTAGCCGGCCGGCTTAACGGTGAACAGTTCATTCCAATTGACCAACGGCTCCCGTCGCAGGGCGTCTTCGGTGGTGCGCTCGGCATCGGAGAGGCTTGCGACTGAACACAAATCGATGATGCGGCATACGAAGAAGGTCTAAAAAGGGCCCGGAAGGCAAAGCCTTCCGGGCCCTTTTGCAATGCAAGCGTGCTTGCAAGTGCGATTTAGCGCACCTGAGCGACGTAAGCGACGTTGGTCGAGGAGACCTTGTCCTCGAGCTGAACACTCATGCGGGGATCGCCGGCGGTAGCGACGGTCAGATCGCCGGCCTCGACGTAGCCGAGCTCCTTAGCGGTCTCGATCGCCTTGACGATCGTGCCGTTGACGGTGCCCTGGGTAATCTCGGCCTGGTGCGGGATAACGCCCCAGTACATGATCATCTGCTGGACGGCCCACTCGTGGCGGGAGAACGCGCAGATCGGCATGTTGGGACGGAAGTGCGAGATCAGGCGTGCGGTACGACCGGTGGTCGTCGGCACGGTGATGCACTTGGCGCCAACGGTGGTGGCCATGTTCACAGCGGACATACCCACAACGTTGTTGACGACGCGGGTGCCGTGAGCGTCGGCCGGAACCTCGAGCGGAGCGTGGGCCGGGAGGTACTTCTCGGTCTCGAGAGCAATGCTGGCCTGCATCTTAACGGCCTCGACCGGGTACTTACCGGCAGCGGACTCGCCAGAGAGCATAACGGCGTCGGTGCCGTCGTAGATGGCGTTAGCAACGTCGGCAACCTCGGCGCGCGTCGGGCGCGGGTTCTGCTGCATGGAGTCGAGCATCTGCGTAGCGGTGATAACGGGCTTGTAGGCCGCGTTGCACTTGGCGATGATCTCCTTCTGGATGTGCGGAACGAGCTCGGGCTTGATCTCGATACCCAGGTCGCCACGGGCGACCATGATGCCGTCGGAAGCCTCGAGGATCTCGTCGAAGTTCTCGACGCCCAGGGCGCACTCGATCTTCGGGAAGATCGTCACGTGCTCGCCATCGTTCTCGCGGCAAAGTTTGCGGATGCCGCGGACGGACTCGCCGTCACGGATGAAGGAAGCGGCGATGTAGTCGATGTTCTCGGTCAGGCCAAAGAGGATGTCCTGACGATCGCGCTCGGTGATGGCGGGCAGCGAGATGTTGACGTTGGGCATGTTGACGCCCTTGCGCTCGCCGATCAGGCCGTCGTTCTTAACGACGCAGGTCATGTCCTGGCCGCTGACGGACTCGACCTCGAGGGCAACCAGGCCGTCATCGATCAGGATGAGGGAGCCCTTCTCGACCTCGGAAGGCAGAGCCAGGTAGTCGAGGGAGATGTGCTCAGCGGTGCCGTGGAAATCCTCGGACGTGGGCTGAGCGGTGACGACGATCTTATCGCCGGTCTTGACGGCAACCTTCTTGCCGTCGACCAGAAGGCCGGTGCGGACCTCGGGGCCCTTGGTGTCGAGCAGGATGCCGACAGGCAGACCGAGCTCCTTGGAAATACGGCGGACGCGCTCGATGCGACCGTGGTGCTCGTCGTAGGAGCCGTGCGAGAAGTTAAAACGGGCGACGTTCATGCCCGCCTTGATCATCTCGCGGATGGTCTCGTCGCTATCGCAGGCGGGACCCATGGTGCATACAATCTTAGTGCGCTTGTACATTCAGACCTCCATCTGACATCGTCTTGCGCTGATAGATAAACCATAAGAAATAAAACCGAGATGATTATAACGAAATGCCGACCGAATACCCCAAAAAATCGACCGTATGCCGAAATGGAAGTTCATTTTTTGCGGGAAAAACGGTATATGAAAAATCTTTACCAACCACTCCAACCGCTGCTATCTGGGAGATATGTCAGTTTGGCGATGTGCCGAAGAAAAAACGTTTTACCAATGTTGAGCATCACACGGTCTGCACCGTTGCGTGCGGACCATATTTCCAAACCGATTGTTTTGGCTAGACGCGTCGCTTTGGGGTACCATAGCTCCACTATCAACTGCCGCTCAGCACGGCAGCCTTGATGAGCCCTTGCCCTTCTCCTGGGAATTATGATCGGGCATCAATCTGCTGAGTGGCCCGAATCCCAGGAGGGGACTCTATATGCAAAAGGAATACCTGTCCGCCGCGGCGGAGGTGCTCAGCGACCAAGGTGTCGATGAGAACCTCGGCCTGAGCAACGACGAGGCGTCTTCGCGCCTCGCCAAGACAGGCCCTAACAAGCTCGAGGAAGCCGAGAAGACACCGCTGTGGAAGCGTTTCTTTGAGCAGATGGCCGACCCCATGGTCATCATGCTGATCGTTGCCGCCGTCATCAGTGCGCTCACGGGCATGGTCAAGGGCGAGCCCGACTTTGCCGATGTTGCCATCATCATGTTCGTCGTTATCGTCAACTCGGTGCTGGGCGTGGTCCAGGAAGCCAAGAGCGAGGAGGCCCTCGAGGCCCTGCAGGAGATGAGTGCGGCGCAGTCCAAGGTGCTGCGCGACGGCAAGCTCGTGCACCTGCCGAGCGCCGAGCTCGTGCCCGGCGACGTGATCATGCTCGAGGCGGGCGACTCCGTCCCGGCCGACTGCCGCGTGCTCGAGAGCGCCACGATGAAGATCGAAGAGGCCGCGCTCACCGGCGAGTCCGTGCCCGTAGAGAAGCACGCCAACGTGATCGAGCTCGCTGCGGGCACCGATGACGTGCCGCTCGGCGACCGTAAGAACATGTGCTATATGGGCTCCACCGTCGTGTACGGCCGTGGTCGCGCCGTCGTGGTCGGCACCGGCATGAACACCGAGATGGGCAAGATCGCCGGCGCCCTGGCCGAGGCCAAGGAAGAGCTCACGCCGTTGCAAGTGAAGCTCGCCGAGCTCAGCCGCATCCTTACCATTATGGTTATCGTCATCTGCGTCGTCATCTTTGGCGTTGATATCATCCGCCACGGCGTGGGCAACGTTCTTACCGACCCGACCGCCCTGCTCGATACCTTTATGGTCGCCGTCTCGCTCGCCGTCGCTGCCATCCCCGAGGGCCTGGTCGCCGTCGTGACCATCGTGCTATCGCTTGGCGTGACCAAGATGGCTAAGCGCCAGGCAATCATCCGCAAGCTCTCTGCCGTCGAGACTCTCGGCTGCACGCAGACCATCTGCTCCGACAAGACCGGTACCCTTACCCAAAACAAGATGACCGTCGTCAAGCACGAGCTCGCTGCGCCCAAGGAGAAGTTCCTGGCCGGCATGGCGCTGTGCTCCGATGCTCAGTGGGACGAGGAGCTGGGCGAGGCCGTGGGCGAGCCGACTGAGTGCGCGCTCGTCAACGACGCCGGCAAGGCGGGCCTCACTGGCCTGACTGCCGAGCATCCGCGCGTGGGCGAGGCCCCGTTTGACTCGGGCCGCAAGATGATGTCCGTGGTCGTCGAGACCCTGGATGGCGAGTACGAGCAGTACACCAAGGGTGCGCCCGACGTGGTGATCGGCCTGTGCACCCATATCTACGAGGGCGATAAGGTCGTCCCCCTGACCGAGGAGCGCCGCGCCGAGCTCGTGGCGGCCAACAAGGCCATGGCCGACGAGGCCCTGCGCGTACTGGCGCTGGCAAGCCGCACCTACACCGAGGTTCCCGACGACTGCAGCCCCGCTGCGCTCGAGCATGACCTGGTCTTCTGTGGCCTGTCCGGCATGATCGACCCGGTCCGTCCCGAGGTGGCCGACGCTATCCACGAGGCGCACGACGCCGGTATCCGCACCGTCATGATCACGGGCGACCACATCGACACCGCCGTGGCCATCGCCAAGCAGCTGGGCATCGTCGCCGATCGCAGCCAGGCCATCACCGGTGCCGACCTCGATCGCATGAGCGACGAGGAACTCGACGCGCACATCGAGGACTACGGCGTGTACGCCCGCGTCCAGCCCGAGCACAAGACACGCATCGTCGAGGCTTGGAAGTCGCGCGACCAGATCGTGGCCATGACGGGCGATGGCGTCAACGACGCCCCGTCCATCAAGCGCGCCGACATTGGCGTTGGTATGGGCATCACCGGTACCGACGTCACCAAGAACGTCGCCGACATGGTACTTGCCGATGACAACTTCGCTACCATCATCGGCGCCTGCGAAGAGGGTCGTCGCATCTACGACAACATCCGCAAGGTCATCCAGTTCCTGCTTTCGGCCAACCTTGCCGAGGTGTTCTCGGTGTTTATCGCCACGCTCATCGGCTTTACCATCTTCCAGCCGGTGCAGCTGCTGTGGGTGAACCTGGTCACCGACTGCTTCCCCGCGCTTGCGCTGGGCATGGAGGATGCCGAGGGCGACATCATGAAGCGCAAGCCGCGCAACGCCAAGGACGGTGTCTTTGCCGGACATATGGGTCTGGACTGCGTGGTCCAGGGCCTAATCATCACCGCGCTGGTGCTGGCGAGCTTCTTTGTGGGCGTGTACTTTGACATGGGCTACATCCACATCGCCGATATGATCGCCGGCAATGCCGACGAGGAAGGCGTGATGATGGCGTTCATCACGCTCAACATGGTCGAGATTTTCCACTGCTTCAATATGCGCAGCCGTCGTGCGTCGCTGTTCACCATGAAGAAGCAGAACAAGTGGCTGTGGGCTTCCGCCGCGCTGGCACTGGTGCTGACGGTGATCGTGACCGTGCAGCCGACGCTTGCCGAGATGTTCTTTGGCCCCGTGACGCTTGAGCTCAAGGGCGTTGTCGCTGCCCTGGGCCTGGCCTTCCTGATCATCCCGCTGATGGAGATCTACAAGGCGATCATGCGCGCGGTCGAGAAGGAGTAGGTCGAAAGTCCATCCTTCCCACCGGCCCGACCGCCTGCGGGGTTTCTTCCTCGCTGGTCCTCGCGCTTCGCGCTGCGGGATCGCTCGGAAGAAACCCCTCCCGGCGGGCGGGCCTTCGGATAACCTCTCGGGACCATTGGCTGAGGGAAAGTTTGTGAGCTGGTCGGGCTTTGCCCGGCCAGCTCTTTTTGATTTAAAATACCTGCTCAGTTGTGTGGTTTTGTGCTGGGAGGCATCTGTGGGCAAGGCTAAGGCTAAGGCGAAGAAAAAGACGACGGGGGCGCGGGCTAAGCGCGATCGTCGTCGGAAGCTCGCGACCGAGGCTCCCGCACCTGCTGAGGAGCTGCTGGCAAGCGTGCCGGGGCTCGACGCGCTGCAGGATGTTCCGGCGTTTGATGACCTGCCGGTCGATGAAGCCCAGCAGGCTGCCTTTGATGATTTCTGCGCACATGCCGAGGAGCCCGAGCAGATGCAGCTTGGCGCCGTGGTGCGCTTGGATCGCGGGTTTCCACTGGTGGCGACTGCCGATGACACGTTTCGTGCCGAGCATGCTGTGGGGTTTGCCAAGTCACGCGGCGAGGACGAGGTCCTGCTGCCTGCCGTGGGCGATCGTGTGGCGGTGCGCCGCGCTCCCGGGCACGATATGGGCGTGATTGAGTGCGTGCTGCCGCGCCGTACGAGCTTTGAGCGTTGGCGCGGCCGTGCC
This sequence comes from Collinsella sp., assembly GCA_019414205.1. Classification (GTDB taxonomy): domain Bacteria; phylum Actinomycetota; class Coriobacteriia; order Coriobacteriales; family Coriobacteriaceae; genus Collinsella. The sequence continues at coordinate 224,494 of DXML01000009.1, forward strand.
CGCGGGGAGCGTCAGGTGCTCTGCTCCAACGTGGATAGCGTGCTAATCGTGCAGGCGCTCGGTGCCGGCGAGGTGCTGCTCGACCGCGTGGCGCGCTCGCTGGTGTTGGCGCTCGACTGCGATGCCGAACCGGTGGTGGTACTCACCAAAGCTGACCGCTGCGATGCCGAGGAACTCGAGCGCGATCTGGACCGCGTGCGCCGCCTGGTGGGTCCGGACGTGCGCGTGATCGTGACGTCCTCTGCCGAGGGCCGCGGCCTGGACGAGGTCCGTGCCTGCGTGCCCGCCGGGAGCTGCGCCATGATTCTGGGCGAGTCGGGTGCCGGCAAGTCGACGCTGCTCAATGCGCTGCTGGGCCACGATACGTTGGCGACCGGCGGTGTGCGCGAACGCGACGATCAGGGCCGTCACACTACCGTCGCGCGCGTGATGGTGGCACTGCCGGGCGACGCCGGCGTGATCGCCGATGCCCCGGGCCTGCGTAGCCTGCCGCTCGTGGGTCACGAGCGGGGTCTGGCGCGCGCTTTCCCCGAGATTGTCGAGGCATCGCGCGCGTGCCGGTTTGGCGATTGCACGCATGTCCATGAGCCGGGCTGCGCCGTTCGCGAGGCCGAGGACGCCGGGCAGATCGATAGCCTGCGTCTGGAAACGTTCCAAAACCTGGCGTCATCCATGCGCGTGAGTGCTCAAATGCTCGATCCCGATGTCCATCTGTAATTGATTTTTCCTATGACAGCCGTCTCCCAACTGTTCGGGAGACGGCTTTTTTGCTGTGGAAAAGCCTCGAAACATGCAGTTTGCTGACGTGCTGACCAAAACCTTGCCACGAGCTTGACGGGCTGGTCAGCTTTTGGTCAGCGATTGGTTTGACATCGAAAACCAAGATTGCGATTGCGCCGCTTTGCACTCTGACCGCCCAGACAATGGTGGTACGGGCATTCGCCCGGCACTGCCATGAGAGGAGCGGCCGTGAACAAGAGCAAGCGCATCGCCATCAGTCTGGTCGCGGGCGTGCTCGCTGCTCTGCTCTGCATGGTTTACGGCTCGTCGATCCGCTCGCAAGCCGAACAGGTCCAGGCTGAGACCTTGGCCAAGTACGGTGGCGATCGCGTCGAAGTTTGCGTCGCGGCGCGCGATATCGATGTGGGCGAGACCCTCGATGAGACCAATGTCATAACCCAGGAATGGCTGACGAGCCTGCTGCCGCGTGACGCAGCGACCGAGCTGCGCCAGGTGCGCGGCGACGTGACGACTTCGCGTATTCCCAAAAACGCCGTGATCTGCAATGTCTACACCAAGGCCGAGAGCCGCAAGCTCGAGGTGCCTAAGGGCAAGGTCGCCGTTTCGGTGGCGGTCGATGCCGAGCACTCGGTCGGCGGTGCTACGGGCGTGGGCAGCTACGTGGATGTGTATGTGCAAAAAGACGGCGTGACCGATCGGCTGTGCGGCGCGTACGTGATCGATACCAGTGAGGATTCCGGTGCCACGCGCGAGGGCAAGATCGAATGGGTGACGCTGGCGGCTGACCCCGAAGACGTCAAGGAACTGCTGGGAGCCTCGGGCAAGGGAACGGTCAGCTTGACGATTCCCGCCACGGCGCGCGGCAAAAAGAGCGGAGGCGACGAGTGATGAAGGCGATCTGGCTTGCGTGCTGCGCGTGCGGCGATTACGGGCTGTTGCAGCGGGAAGTCGAGGGCCGTGATGCGGGTGCACAGGTGCTTCGCGTGGGTGACCTGGACGGGCTGGTTTCCATGGCGCGGGCGTTTCCGTCGCGCCGCGGGGCTGCCATCATCGCGGCGTCTCTGTTTGATACCGAAGATGTGCGCAAGACTGTTGCGCGCCTGACGGCCGAAGGCCGCGTGAGTCGCGTGGTCGTGTTGATAGAAGCGCTCGATCCGTCGGATATCGAGGGGCTGTTTCGCGCGGGGGCGACCGAGGTCATCGCTGCACACAGTATATGCGGCAACGGGCGCGCGGGCGAGGGAGCGGTTGATTCCGATCGGCGCATGACGATTGAGCCCGATGCTTTTGTTGATAGGGAACCCGGGGCGCCTCGCGCTACAAGAGGCCCGCGTGTTGATGATTATGGAAAAGCGGAAGCCGAGCATGGTCGGCGCCCCCGGAACCCCCTTGTATACGATGACGCTGGAGGGCCGGCGCAGCATGCTGGCGACTCCCCGGCAGTAGATATGGGATACGTGCACGGCGTGAATCTGGCGGATGAACTCGACGAAGTTGAGGGCCTTGCCGGGTGCGGCGAGTTGTCGCTGATGCAGCATGAGCAGATTGCGCAGAACGAGCCTGCCTCGCAGACCGAACAAGCAGCCATGCCGGCTTGGACGCAGCACGTGGTTGCGGCGGGGGAGACGGGGACGCTGTCACCGACGCCCGCCCCGCCGCCTCCGATGCCGCCGGCAGACGCTACCGCTCCGCCGCATCGAGCTCCAGTCATCTGCGCTATTTCGGGTTCGGGCGGTTGCGGCAAGTCGACGATCGTTGCCGCCATGGCACACACATCGTCGCTGTTGGGCTTGCGTGCCGCCGTGCTCGACCTGGACCTGATGTTTGGAAACCTTTACGACTTGTTAGGCGTCGATGCTCCGCGCGATATGGCGGCACTTATCGAGCCATCGGCGGCGGGCGCGCTCACCGAGCCGGATATCGTAGCCACATCGATGCGCGTGGCGCCGGGCGTTACGCTCTGGGGTCCCGTCGCGGCGCCCGAGCAAGCCGAGCTCATGGCACGTCCGGTGGAGCTACTGCTTGATGTCCTGCGTCGCGAATCCGACGTGGTCCTTATCGATACCTCGGTCTTTTGGGGCGACGCCGTGGCGGCTGCGGTGGCGGCGAGCGACCGTTGCCTGGTCGTTGGCGATGCGGCGGTGTCGTCCGCGGCATCGGCGTCGCGCGTCATTGAACTGGCAAGTCGAGTAGGTGTGCCGCGCACGCGTGTGAGCGCCGTGTTCAACCGGTTCGGTGCGCGCGGGGCAGACGAGGACGTCGCTATGCGCTTTGAGATTGCCTGTGCGTTGAGCTCCAAGATTCGTATCGCCGATGGCGGGCAGGATCTCGCCGCGCTCATGGCGTTTGGGCGTGCTGACGAGGCAGTGGGGCAGACCAGCGCTTTTGCGACCAGCGTGCGCGAGGCCACGCGCGAGATGCTCGTGGAACTGGGGTGCGCCGTCGGCCCTTGGAGCGATATGGTCGCCGACCGTGCAATGCGCACCGAACGCCCGCGTATCCGCCTTCCCTGGTCGCACGAGGGTGATCAGCGATGAGCCTGCAAACGAGGATTAAGGCTGCCGGCGCTGCGGCGGCGGCAGCGCCTGTAGATGCGGGGCGTCGCCGCGCCGTGAAACGACGCACCAAGCGCGCCGTGATGGACCGCATGGGTTACGACGAAGTGGCGCGTATCAGCGCCTATATCGACCCGGCACTTGCCCGCTCGGAATTGCGTCCTGCGGTGGAGGCGGCGCTCAATGTTGAGGAGCCGACCGATCTCGCGACGCCCGAGCGCGAGGCCATCATCGACGAGATTTTGGATGACGTGGTGGGCTTGGGGCCGTTGCAGCCGCTCATCGAGGACGACACCGTTACCGAGATCATGATCAACGGCTGCCGCTCGGCTTTCTTTGAACGCGGCGGCGTCTTGTACCCCATCGAGCATGCGTTTGAGGATGATGAGCAGATCCGTGTGCTTATCGACCGCATTATCTCGCCACTTGGCCGCCGTATCGACGAGCGCAGCCCCATCGTCAACGCCCGCCTTAAAACGGGCTATCGCGTCAACGCGGTGATTCCGCCTGTGGCGATTGACGGACCGATTCTCACCATCCGAAAGTTCTCGGACCGTATCTGCTCGCTGGACGAGCTCGTGGGGTTGGGATCGCTGCCGCTTTGGTATGCGCAGCTGCTGTCGTGTGCGGTGTCGCTGCGACAGGACTTGGCGGTTGCGGGAGGCACGGGATCTGGTAAGACCACCCTGCTCAACGCGTTGTCATGTGAGATTTCCACCGGCGAGCGCATCGTGACGATCGAGGACTCTGCCGAGCTCAAGTTTGCGCATCATCCGCACGTGGTGCGCCTAGAGGCGCGCGAGGCTTCAATTGAGGGCGAGGGCGCGGTGACGATCCGCGACCTGGTGACTAATGCCCTGCGCATGCGCCCCGACCGCATCGTGGTGGGCGAGGTGCGCGGTGCCGAGTGCTGCGACATGTTGCAGGCCATGAACACGGGCCACGACGGGTCGCTCACCACGCTTCATGCGGGTTCAGAACAGGAGACCGTGGTGCGTCTGACGTTGCTTGCACGTTATGGCATCGATCTGCCGAGCGAGCTCATCGAGGAGCAGATTGCCATGGCACTCGACGGTATCGTGATGTCCGAGCGCCACGCCGATGGCAGGCGCTTCGTCTCCTCGTATTCGGGGGTGCGACGCGCCGCATCGGGCGGCGTAGAGCTCGAGCGCTATGTGACGTTCGATGCCGCCGAGCGCACCTGGACGCTTGACCGCGAGCCGCCGTTTATCGCAGAAGGCCTGCGGTCGGGGACGCTCACACAAGAGGAGGTGGACGAATGGAGATCACTGTGCCCCTCGTCGTAGGGGGCTTGGCAGGGCTTTCTGTCGCGACGGCGTGCGGGGCGGAACCTCGTGTGCCGCAGGTACCGCCGGCGGAGCTGGCACGTCAGGCGCTCGAGACGGTGGCAGAGAAGCTGCCGCGTGAGCTGGTGGAAAACGATCTGCTGAAAAAGATCGCCCGTTCGTGGGCATCGCTGGCTCCGGCGCATCGCCTTGGCCTCGTGATCGAAGATGCTTCGGGACGTTTGGCGTTTCTGCTGCTATCGAGCGGTGTCTGCTGCGTTTTACTAACGATGGTGTCGTTATCGCCCCTCGGATTTGCCTTGGGACTTGTTGCTCCGTTTGCCGTTGGTGCCGCCCGGGATGGCTTTGAGAGCCGGCGCGAGCAACACGATGCAGAAGAGGCGATGCCCGAGGCGTTTACCGCACTTTCCATGTCGCTTGCCTCGGGACATTCGCTGGCCCAGGGCATGCGCTTTGTGGGCGCTCATGCGCAAGAGCCAGTGCATACCGAGTTTTTGCGGGTGGCGGCGGCGATCGATTGCGGCATCTCGGCGACCGACGCGCTCGATGACTTGCTCGTACGTATCGACGCCCCCGGTCTTTCGCTTGTGACCTTGGCGCTTAAGGTGTCTCAGCGCACCGGCGCTCCGCTTGCCGACTTACTGTCCGAGGCGTCGAGCATGGTGGGGGAGCGCATTGAGCTCAAGCGCCGCCTGGATGTTAAGACGTCGCAGGCTCGCATGTCTGCGCATATGGTCGCGGCGATGCCGGCGGGCATGTGCGCGGTGTTGGCGCTGCTTTCGGCAGATTTTCGTCGCGGTCTTGCGACGCCTGCCGGCGCGGGCGCTGTGGTGCTGGGTCTTGCCCTCAACGCCGTTGCCCTGGTGGTTATCCGGCGCATTATGCGGGTGGAGCTATGAGCGCCTCGGTTGCAGTTGCGGCTTGCCTGTGCGCCCTGAGTGTATTTGTCGCGACGGGTTTTGATCGGGCGGATGCACGCAAGATCGCAGGGGCCTGCAAGCGCGAGGCGGTGCTGGTCGCTGCCGCGGGTCGCTCGGTGGTCGATGCTCTGACCGCGCGAGTGAAGGGCGCGGTTGGAGCGGGCGGCCCGGCGCGAGTGTCGCTCGGCGAAGTGTCCGAGATGATCGATGTTGTGCGCTTGGGTCTTTCGGCCGGTCTTTCGTTTGATGCGGCGCTTGAGATTTTCTGCGCCAACCGCCGGTCAGTGCTGGCTCTTCGCCTTGAGCGCGCCTGCATGGCGTGGCAGGTGGGCGTGGGCACGCGTGAGGACGAGTTGTTGGCCGCCGCGCGCGACCTGGACGTGCGAGCGCTCGAGACCTTTGCCATCACGGTGGGGCAGGCGCTCGCCCTGGGTGCCCCACTTGCCGAGACGCTGGCCGCTCAAAGTCGCGAGATCCGTGCGGCTCATCGCGCCGCGGTCGAGCGCGAGATCGAGCGTGCGCCCGTCAAGCTGTTGATTCCCACCGGCACGCTCATCTTGCCGGCGTTGCTTCTGTCCATATTGGGCCCGCTGCTGGGAGCAGGCGGGATGATGTAGGGAGGAATACATGAACACGATGGTCGAAGTTGCTGACAAGGCTTGGAGCTGGGCTTTTTGCCGGGCGATTCACACTCGCCAGCATGCCAAGGAGCTGTTGCAGGAGGAGAGCGCGCAGGGTACCACCGAGTACGCCATTTTAGTGGGCGTACTTGTGGTGATCGCGATTATTGCCATCGTTGCATTTAAAGGCAAGGTTAAAGAGCTATGGGATGCGATCAGCGAGGGCATCAACAGCCTGTAGAGGGCGAGCGCCCCATCGGGGTGCTGCTGGTGTTTGCTTGCCTGACCGTGGCGATAGCGGCGGTGCTTTGGGGGCTTAACGCCGCGCGGCAGCAGCGTCCTGGGACCGCCTCCGATTTGGGCTCAGATTCGGCGGTGGCGTCTCAAAAAGATGAGATGCGAGATGCGGACGATTCGGATGTCGCTGTCACGGCGCAAACCTTTCTGCGGACGCTCGACAAGCGGTCTGGCACTGCGACGGATTCGCCTGAGGGCAACGCGATTGCGGTCCGGCTTGCATGGTCCGAGGACCGACCGATGACCGAAGCGGCGGCGGATATGCTGCGTGCCTATCGCGAGGTACCCACGGCGCAACTTGCTCTGAGCGGCTATCTCGACATCAAGGGAAACGTGTGGGGTGCCATCGTGCGCGACGGACGCGGCTGGGTCGATATGGTGACAATTGCCGCGGATGCTGGCGATGCTTCGTGTCGTCTGCGCGCCGTGCGCCTGAGCCCGCAGGCAACGGACTCAAAGGAGGGATCGTGAAATGCATGATGTCCTGCGTGAGGAATCTGCCCAGGCGACGGTCGAATACGCCATCGTCACGGTGGCGCTGTTATCGATCGTGCTGGCGATCGCGGGACTTTGGCGTGCCGGCACCGATGGGCGCTTGGCGGCGCTGGTTGAGCGGGCGGCATCTCATGGCGTTGCCTCGACGTCGGTTATCGACGCCGCTGCGGCCGCTAAGGACATCGCGTTGTATTGATGCCGCGCGCGAGGACCGGGCGCAGTCTACGGTCGAGGCCGCTTTTTTGCTGCCGACGTTTCTGACACTCATCCTTCTCGCGCTGCAACCGGTGTGCCTGCTCTATACGCGCGCGGTCATGGAGTCTGCCGCCGCCGAGACCGCGCGGCTCATGACCACGACGACAGCGGAGGACGACGATCTTAAGGAGTTCGCCCGCCGCCGACTTGCCGCAGTGCCCAACGTTTCGATCTTTCATGCCGGCGGGCCGTTGTCGTGGGATATCGAGCTTGGCCGGGCCGGTGCGGGTGGCGTCTCGTCCGTGTCCGTTTCCGGCGAGGTCAAGCCGTTGCCTGTGATCGGTACGTTTGCGCAGGCTATGGGTGGTACCGCCGAGGGCGGCTACGTTGAGCTCAAGGTCGATGTCTCGTATCAATCGCGTCCCGAATGGCTGGAGGGAGATTATGATTCGTGGATTGCTGCATGGGATTAAGCGTTTCTGGTCTAGACGCGTTTTGACGCACCGTCCGAGCTGCCATCGCAAGCGAGGCGGCTTTATGGGTCGAGCCGGTGTCGATCTGTTTATCGAAGACGGCGCCTATACCACGCTTTCTTCTGCCGTGGTCATCCTAGTGGTGCTCACATTGTTGTTTTCGTCGACCGCGGCGATATGGAGCATGTCGCGTGCCGGGGATACCCAGGTGGCGGCTGATAGTGGCGCGCTGGCGGGTGCCAACGTAGTGTCGTCCTATCACACGGCTGCCACGGTGGTTGATGCGAGCATCTTGAGTCTGGGGCTGGCGGGGTTTGCCACGATCGGGACGGGCCTGGTCGCCATCCTCATCCCGGGTGCCGAGCCGGTTGCCGGCAATATGGTCGACACCGGGATCGAGATCATTAAAACGCGCAACAAGTTTGCCAAAAGCGCATCGGAAGGCTTACAGAAAATCGAGACGGCCCTGCCGTATCTGATCGCCGCGCGTGCCACGCAGGCGGTGTCGGCGCAGGATACCGATAGTGTGACCTATACCGGTACGGCGCTTGCCGTGCCCAGGACATCCGAGTCTGACTTCGCTGCGCTCAAAGGGTCAGAGATCTCGACCGATACCATTAAAGACACATCAGATGATTTAGAGGGTGCGGCCGAGGAGCTGCGGAAGGCTTCTGAGGACACGGCGAAGGCTAAAGAGCGTGCTTGGCTGGCGGATTGTGGTGGGTCTGACAAGGGCTCGGTCGGCAGCTGTTCTTGCATGTGGGAGCGTGCGAAAAGCCTAACGGATCTCTCCGGTGTTCAAAATCCGCATTACTCATCGAGCGTTACGTGGGAGCCCCAAGTTGCCCTTGATCGCGCGAAGGACTACTACCATTGGCGTCTGACAAATGAGAAGCCCCACGGCTCGAGTGTCGAGATGAAGGCAGAGTCTGCGGCGCGTAAGGCGTTTTATACCTATGCGAGCGCGGAGGTCGATCGGGCACATATAACCGAGAACGGAGACAGGGTTTCCTCCTATATTCCGCTGCTGCCGCGCAACTCTGATGAGGTTCGGGCGACGGAGCTCTATACCGATGCGGTGTGGCCGACGAGCGTGAACGATGACAAGGCGTATCTGCATTACGGGACGACCTGCCCTAACTATAAGAAAGGGACGCCGAGCGGATTTGCTTCGGTTGCCGATTACGATGGGCAGGATAAATGCAGCAAATGCCATTTTGGCGTTTCGTCGCTTGGTGCTGTTGCGGCGCCTTCAACCTCTATCGAAAACGGCTTCGAGTATCACTTTGACAAGTTTAAAGACGCCCTGGAAGGCTACGTCGAATGCCGCAACAAAGAGCTCGAGCTCGAACGTCAGACCGAAGACGAGACCGACCGTGCGAGCAATGCGTTTGACCAGGCCATCAAAGCGCTTTCGGGCGAGCGTCCGCGTATCGCTCCTCCCGGTCGCAACGGCGTGGTTGCCTTTGCGGTTTCGGGTGCCATCTCGAGCCCCGATGAGCTCAACTCTTCGTTTAACACGGCAGTCAGGCTTGGCGATCGCGGTGCCATCTCTGCCGCGGTGCTGGCGCCCGATGAGGCGACGGCGCAAAACAACGTGCTTTCGCGATTTTTCTCGACATTGAAGGAACGCTCGGGTGGCGTTGCCGGCGTACTCGATGGCGTCATGGATGTCTGGGGACGGCTGCTTGTGGGATACGGAGACATCCAAGGTTCGGCCGACGAACTTATGGACGAGATGATTAAAGGCCTAGGAGGGGGCAGCGGCGCGTTGGGCTCCATCGCATCGTGGCTCGGCGATACCGTTTCGGCGTCCGTGGCGGCGTTGGATCTGGAGCCGTGCGACTTGCGCCTGCGAAAGCCGGTGCTGACTGATTCCGCCAACGTCATTAAGAGCCCGGGGTCTGACATTGCCGGTCTCTCTCAAGCGCAAGACAAGCTGCGAAGTATTCCGTTGGGCGTGACCGATCCCAAGGCGCTTTGCGAAGCGCTGGAATATCAAGTCGAGCGCACCATCAGCGGCACGACGTTCACGCTTGCGGAGATTCCGCTGCCCGGCGGCGGTTCCATCCCACTTACCGTCGATGTCACCACACTGGCGGGTGCCCTGGGCGGTGGGTCGTAATGGGCATCCGCACGCGCCTGTGCGAGGAGTGCGCCCAGGCGACGGTCGAGATGGCCGTGGTCACGCCCGTCCTGCTGGTTCTGGCGCTTATCGTGTACAACGTCATGGTCTTTGCCGGTGCGGTCGCACGCTTCGATCGCGTGGTGCCCGATATCGTGCTAGCACATGCCGTGGCGCCGAGCGGGGAGGGCGATGGCAGCTCCATCGATGCTTCCGCGACCGTTCAGGCTCAGATCCAACATGCCATGGAAGGCTATGACTTGCTGATCGAGGTCTCGAGCGAACAGGGTGCGACGACATCGGATGGCGGTTTGCTTTCGCTTTCCGGCACGTTTAGGACCTACACCTGCACCATGCACTATGAGCCGTGGCCGACTTCTCTCAGCATCGCTGGCGTTCCGCTGGGGGCGCCGACAACGTTGTCGCACGAGCGCGCGGTGACGGTCGATCCATGGCGTCCGGGGGTGGTCATGTGACCGCGGTCTCGTCCTACATCGCCTACGCGCGGGCACTCAATAGGCTGGGTTGGACGCCGGCGGAGTTTGTGGTGGCGGAGTCGTTTGTCGTGCGCCTGCGCGGCATGCTGGGACGGCATCCGGTTGCCGCCAACGGCTTGCCGCTCGTCATGGCGTTTCCACGCTGCTCTTCGGTCCATACGTGTTTTATGGCCTATCCCATCGATATCGCCTTTATCGATGCACGTGGCTATGTCCTCGTATGCTACGAAAACGTACGTCCCTGGCGTATGTGCTCCTGCCCCGGCGCCTGGGCCGTACTAGAGCGTCCTTCAATCATTGTTTCGACCCCTGCTCTCCAACGCGTGCCGGCTTAAGAATTGGCGACAGCGGACTTTCGTCATACGAAATTGGGTAAGATGGAGGAGAAGATGCATGGATGTTGAGATCCATCCCAACGCTAAAAAGCACCTGACGGAAAAGCAGGTGCTTAGCGCTTGGCTTGCGGTTACTGAGTGCATTCGTCGCGAGCCGAAGGGCGAGCCGCTGAGATGGCTTGCGATTGGATGGCTCCCAGACGGACGAAGCGTGGAGCTTGTCGCGGTCGAGCTTGTCCGTGGGGGCTTATCATTCATGCCTTGTCTCCAGTCCAGAAGAAATTTTGGCAGGAGATTGAACGGGCTCGGCAAAGGGGTCGATGATGGGCAAGACGTATACGGCCGCTAATGGTCAGGTTGTAACGGATGAAATGATTGACGCGTGGTGCGAGTCGTACGAGCGCGGAGAGTTTCCGGATGGCGAACACACCGTTGGTGGGATCGTGCATGGACGGCCCCCACTCTCAGGTGAGGGGACGGCAACGCTGTCGGTCAAGATTCCTCTGGGAATGAAGGAGGCCATTCGTCGACGGGCGGCTGCCGAGGGGATGACTCCAAGTGAGTTTGCCCGTGCGGCTCTGAGCGAAAAACTTCTTGCTGCCGGCTGATGCCTCTGACGTGCCGATTTAAAGAACCGAGGCTGTGCTCAAAAACTTTTTTAAAATTCTCGGTTGACCGGAACGCGTCCTTGGTTATACTAATCAAGCCTTGAAACAAGGCACACCTCAAATGGCTGGGTAGCTCAGTTGGTAGAGCAGAGGACTGAAAATCCTCGTGTCAGGGGTTCGATTCCCTTCCCCGCCACCTTGAATTGACTAGGACCTCTGCAAAGGGGTCCTTT
>DXML01000009.1:235994-247063 GCA_019414205.1 Collinsella sp.
TCCCCGCCACCTTGAATTGACTAGGACCTCTGCAAAGGGGTCCTTTTCTTTTATGCAGCTCCCACATGGAATCGAACCCCGTGAGGGCGCGGAGCTGAGTAAACGCGTAAGCGTTTGCCAGCGCAGCTCGCAAGGCGCGTAAGCGCCGCAGCGGTCCGTCCGCGCAGCGCGCGGACGCGATTCCCTTCCCCGCCACCTTGAATTGACTAGGACCTCTGCAAAGGGGTCCTTTTCTTTTATGTAGGGTTCTGCGGAAACTGCGTCCCAGAATAAGGGCTCAGAACGGGACACACTTTCCGGTGCCTGCCTCCGGCGCGCGTACACACCTCGTCGCACCATTCCGAGCCCGCCCGCCCCAGACATTCCTCCCACTTTCGCGTCACTTTACAGACCGTTCGGTCGCCTGTCCGCACACGCGGGTATACTCAAAACGATACTTATCCTATGCAATACGATGCGGGTTCGACCTGCATGATCCGAAGGGGGCAGTGATGGAGAGGATACTCGGCGTTAATCTCTCTGGCTGGTTTATTCCCGAGCCTTGGGTGACCCCGTCGCTGTACGCGGCGACCGGTGCATCCAACGCGGCCGAGCTACAGGAGGCCATGGGTACCGCCGCCTATAACGAGCGCATGCGCCGCCATTACGAGACGTTTGTGAGCGAGGACGATTTTCGTCGCATGGCGCAGATCGGTCTCAATGCCGTGCGTCTGCCGGTGCCCTGGTATGCCTTTGGCTCACAGGAGTCCGATGCCTCCTACATATCGGTTGTCGATTACATCGACCGCGCAATTGAGTGGGCTGCCAAATACGACATCCGCGTGCTGCTCGATCTGGCAACCGTGCCCGGTGGCCAGGGCGATTCCAACGATTCGCCCACCACGCCGGAGGCTGTTGCCGAGTGGCATTCGTCCACCAACGGCCGTCATGTCGCACTCGACGTGCTCGAGCGCTTGGCCGATCGCTATGGCGAGGCCGAGAGCCTGCTGGGCATTGAGCTGCTGGACACGCCGCAGATGAGCGTTCGCAAGAGCCTCTTCACCATGACGGATGGCATTCCCGCTCACTACCTGCGCAATTTCTATCGCGATGCCTACGAGCTCGTCCGTTCGTATATGCCCGAGGATAAGATCGTCGTCTTCTCGTCGTCGGGGCATCCCAGCGAGTGGAAGCATTTTATGCGCGGCGCCAAGTACAAGAACGTCTACATGGACCTTCACCTGTACCATTACCGCGACGAGTATGCGCTCGACATCACGAGCCCCCGCGGGCTGACGACGGCGATTTCGCGTAACAAGCGCGAGCTTAAAGAGGCGATTTCGACTGGGTTCCCCGTGCTGGTGGGCGAATGGTCGGGCGCGGCGATCTTTGCTAACTCGTCGGTTACGCCCGAGGGCCGCAATGCCTACGAGCGCGTGTTTATCGCCAACCAGCTGGCTTCGTTTGCGCCGGCTGCCGGTTGGTTCTTCCAAACGTGGAAGACCGAGAAGCGCATTGCAGCATGGGACGCCCGCGCGGCGCTCGGTACGCTCGAGCGCGGCATGATTGAATAGGTTGATATGACGCAAAACAGCGCCCATACGGGCAAACTCTATGTGGTCGGCACGCCCATCGGCAACCTAGGCGACCTGTCCCCGCGCGTTGGCGAGGCTTTTGCCGCCGCCGATGCCATTTGCTGCGAAGACACGCGTGTGACGTCAAAGCTGCTGATGCACCTGGGTATTTCCAAGCCGCTTGTCCGTTGCGACGAGAATGTGATCGCTAGCCGCGCTGCCGGCCTGGTCGACCGTCTGCTGGCGGGGGAGACCCTCGCCTTTGCCTCGGACGCCGGCATGCCGAGCGTGTCCGATCCCGGCCAGGCGCTGGTCGAGGCGGCGCGTGAGGCCGATGTGCCTGTCGAAGTTATTCCCGGACCCTCTGCTTGCGTCACGGCACTCGTTTCGTCCGGCATTCCCTGCGAGCATTTTTTCTTCGAGGGCTTTTTGGGCCGAAAGCACGGCGACCGTGTGCGCCGTTTGCAGCGCCTTGCCGTGGTGCCCGGCGCACTCATCTTCTACGAGTCTCCACATCGCATCGTGGCGACGCTCGAGGCCGTGGCGGAGGTCTTTCCCCAGCGTGAGCTTGCCGTCTGCCGCGAACTCACCAAGCTGCACGAGGAGGTCTTGCGCGGGCCCGCCGCCCAGCTCGCCGAAGAGCTGCGTGCTCGCGGCGAGGTAAAGGGCGAGATTGCGCTGGTCATCGCGCCGCCGAGCGAGGACGAGGATGTCGGCATCGTGCCGGTTGGCGCCGCGGCAGCGGATCCCGATGAGGCCCTGCGCGAGGATATCCGCGCCGCACTCGAGGAGGGGGAGCCCGCCTCTGCGGTGGCCAAGCGCCTGTCTCAGAAGTATTCGCGCCGCAAGCGCGATGTCTATGCCATGGTGCTCGATATGCAATAGATGGAGGATATCCAGCCCTTGCGCTAGAATCATCCCCTGTATGCAACGTTTTTCTGGAGGACAAACCCCATGGATCAAAGCAAGCCTTCGTTCTTTATCACGACGCCCATCTACTACGTCAACGCCGATCCGCACCTGGGCACGGCTTATTCCACCATCATCGCCGACGTTCAGGCTCGCTATCGCCGCTCCGCCGGCTATAACGTCAAGTTCCTGACCGGCATGGACGAGCACGGCGAGAAGGTCGCCGAGGCCGCAGCCAAGCATGGTATGACGCCGCAGGAGTGGACCGACAGCCAGGCCCCGCACTTCAAGGAGCTTTGGAGCAAGCTCGAGATTTCCAACGACGACTTCATCCGCACCACCGAGCCGCGCCAGCATCATGCCGTGCAGTACCTGTGGGAGCGCATGAAGGAGTCCGGTTACCTGTATAAGGGCAGCTACGACGGCTGGTATTGCGTGCCTGACGAGACCTACTTCACCGATACGCAGGTCCAGAAGGGCGACGAGGAGTACGGCAGCGTCGGCCAGCACCTGTGCCCCGACTGCCACCGTCCGCTTGAGCGCGTGCAGGAGGAGTCCTACTTCTTTAAGCTTTCCGCCTTCCAGGACAAGCTGCTCAAGCTCTATGACGAGCATCCTGACTTTGTCGAGCCTGCGTTCCGCATGAACGAGGTGCGCAGCTTTGTCGAGGGCGGCCTTAACGACCTTTCCGTGAGCCGCACGAGCTTTGACTGGGGCATTCAGGTCCCGTTTGACGAGGGCCACGTGACCTACGTGTGGTTCGATGCGCTGCTCAACTATATGACGGCCGTCGGCTACGGTGTCGATACCGACGAGGCGCGTGCCGAGCTGGCCTATCGCTGGCCCGCGCAGTTCCACATCGTGGGTAAGGACATCATCCGCTTCCACTGCGTCATTTGGCCCGCCATGCTCATGGCCATCGGCGAGGCCCTGCCCGAGCACGTTTTTGCCCACGGCTTCCTGACCGTGCGCAATGCCGAGACCGGCAAGGCCGAGAAGATGTCCAAGAGCCGCGGCAACGCTATCGCTCCGCAGGACGTTATCGACATGTTGGGCGTCGAGGGCTATCGCTACTACTTTATGACCGACGTCGTCCCCGGCACCGACGGCGCCATCAGCTTCGATCGCATGGAGCAGGTCTACAACGCCGACCTGGCCAACAGCTGGGGCAACCTCATCTCGCGTTCGCTCAACATGAGCGGCAAGTACTTTGACGGCTGCGCGCCCGCCAAGCCCGCATCGTTCGATGCGTTCGACAACCCGCTGGCAAAGATCGCCGACGGCCTGGTCGAGCGCTACATGGCCAAGATGGACGTGCTCGATTACGGCGGAGCCAAGGACGAGGTTATGGAGCTCATCCACGCCGCCAACCACTACATCGAGGACTCCGAGCCTTGGGCGCTTGCCAAGGATGAGGCTAAGGCTGACGAGCTGGCATTTGTGATCTACAACCTGCTCGAGGCCATCCGCATTGCCGCTCACCTGCTGATGCCGCTCATGCCTCAGACCTCTGCCGAAGCCCTGCGCCGCCTGTCCTGCGAGGACGAGGCCGCGAGCGACGACCTCAAGGGCATTTGCGCTTGGGGCCTGCTTGCCGGTGGTCAGCCCGTCGAGAAGGGTGAGCCGCTGTTCCCGCGTCTGGGCTAAGACGCCGCGCGCCATATCGGCAATTTGCTGTTTAGATGTAAGGGCATGGCCGCAACGGTCCATGCCCTTTTGTTTCAAGACGCCGCCATCATGCTAAGGAGGCAACTATGACAACTTCGCCTTTGGCAAACCCCACGGCAACAAGGGAGCTGCTGGAGGAGTTTGGCCTTGCGACCAAGCATCGCCTGGGCCAGAACTTCCTGATCGACAACCATGTAATTGAGCGCATTTGCGAGCTTTCCGAGCTCACGGGCGATGAGCGCGTGCTCGAGGTTGGCCCGGGCGTTGGTACGCTCACGCTCGCGCTGCTGCAGGAGGCGGCGTGCGTTACGTCGATCGAGGCCGATCCCGAACTCGAACCGGTGCTCGATGCCCATGCCGCCGACTATGCCAACTTCCGCTTTATCATGGGCGACGCGCTCAAGGTGACGACGGGGCAGATTGAGCAGGCTGCAGGCGGTGAGCCGACGGTATTTGTCGCGAACCTGCCCTATAACGTGGCGGCGACGATCATCCTGCAGTTCTTCCAGACGATGCCCGCGCTCAAGCGTGCCGTGGTCATGGTTCAAAAGGAGGTTGCCGATCGCATTGCCGCGGTGCCGGGTAACAAGACCTATGGCGGCTACACGGCAAAGCTCGGCCTGTATGCGCAGGTTACGGGTCGCTTTGAGGTGCCGCCACGTTGCTTTATGCCGGCACCGCACGTGGACTCGGCCGTCGTGCGTATCGACCGTGTTGACGGCGTGGCGCCCGAAGGACTCGATCGCGAGTTTGTGGCCCGCGTGATTGATGCTGCATTTGCTCAGCGCCGCAAGACCATCCGCAATTCCATGAGCGCCAACGGCTTTGCCAAGGACGTGCTCGACGCCGCCTTTGAGGCTTGCGGTATCGCACCCACCACGCGCGCAGAAACGCTTGATGTTGCCGACTTTATCCGCCTGGCTCAGGAGCTCATCCATGATGCCTAATGCCGAACGCGTGACGTTTACCAAGAAAAAGAAGACGGTTGCTTGTCCCGTGCCCTTGGCACCGCTTGCTGACACGCATGCGCATCTGCTTTCGTTTTGGGGGAAAGAAGTGCCCGAGACGCTCGTGCGCGCCAAAGCCGCGGGCGTCGACCTGTTGGTGACGATGCTCGACCCCATCGCCGACAAGCGCAGCGTGACGGACTATAGCGACTGGCTCGTGCGCGAAATTCTGCCGATGCGGGATATTCCGCAGATCAAGTATCTCGCTGGCGTTCACCCCTATGGCGCGCCGGATTATACCGATGACATTCACGCGCAGGTTGTTGCTGCGCTCGATGACCCTTTGTGCGCCGGTATCGGCGAGATCGGTCTGGACTACCACATGGATTACGACGACGACATCGCGCCGGCGCCCCACAGTGTGCAGATTGATTGCATGGCGCGTCAGCTCGAAGTTGCCGTGCGCCGCAATGTGCCGGTGGAGCTGCACCTGCGGCACGAGGACTCGGATGGGGAGCGCACCTCGCATATGGATGCGTACAACGTGCTGCGCGAGGTGGGTGTGCCTCAGGCCGGTTGCGTGCTGCACTGCTTTGGCGAGGACCGCGCCACGATGGAGCGCTTTGTGGAACTGGGCTGCTATATCGCCTATGGTGGTGCGGCCACCTTTAAGCGCAACGACGACGTGCGCGAGGCATTTGCGGCGACCCCGCTCGACCGCATTTTGTTCGAGACGGATTGCCCGTATATGGCGCCGGAGCCCATTCGCGGTCTTGAATGCGAGCCAGCAATGATCTCCATTACGGCAAACGCGCTGGTTAACGACCGTGTCGATCGCATTGGTGAGGACGCCGAAACAATCGCGCATGCCGCTTGGGAAAATGCCTGCAAACTTTTTCAAAAATAGTTCTTGCGTTCGCGGTGGCGCTCCGTTATTCTAATTCCTGCACGCGGGCGTGGCGGAATTGGCAGACGCGTACGGTTCAGGTCCGTATGGGGGCAACCCCATGAAGGTTCAAGTCCTTTCGCCCGCACCATTGATTGAAAGAGCTCCCAGCAATGGGAGCTTTTTTGTTATGGGCCCGTCGCAGGGACTTGAACCTGTGAAGGAGCGAGCGTAAAGAAAACGCGGAGCGTTTTTAGCGAGCTGGCGAGGACGCCGGCAGGCGGCCGATGCCGGTGCGGATCCGCGAAGCGGATACGCGGACGTCCTTTCGCCCGCACCATTGATTGAAAGAGCTCCCAGCAATGGGGGCTTTTTTGTTATGCACGATCTCCTTGGACGGGTATCCTAATGCCAACGTGTGCCTATCAGAGGAGAGACCATGCTGTTTTCCGGTATCATCGCCGCCCTTACCAGCCTTTTGATTCCCATCATCATCCTGTTGTTGCTGCTCCCCAACGCCTGCTACGTCGTTGAGCAGCAGCACGCTGTGATCATCGAGCGCTTGGGTAAGTTCAATCGTATCGTCAACGCGGGCTTCCACGTGAAGGTGCCCGTGATTGACCGCAAGGCCGCCACGGTGAGTCTGCGCACCATGAAAAATGGTTTTGGCATCGACGTTAAGACCCAGGACAACGTGACCATCGGCCTTGAGGTCTCCGCTCAGTACCACGTGAGCTACGACATGGGCGCCGGCCCGGCAGATTCGGGCATCTACAAGAGCTACTACATGCTGCAGGAGCCCGTCGACCAGATGCGTGACTTCATCACCGACGCCCTGCGCTCTTCGATTCCTGTCTACACACTCGATGAGGTCTTTGCCAAGAAGGATGACATCGCCAAGGATGTCAACGCTACCGTTTCCGAGCAGATGGCCGCCTACGGCTTCACCCTCGTGTCGACGCTCATCACCAAAATCGCACTGCCGACCGAGGTTGAGAACTCCATGAACGACATCAACGCCGCCCAGCGCAAGCGCGCTGCGGCACAGGAGCTCGCCGAGGCAGACCGCATCAAGCGCGTCACCGAGGCGACCGCCGAGGCTGAGGCGATGGAAAAGGCAGGCGAAGGCATCGCCAACCAGCGCAAAGCTATCGCGTTGGGCATCAAGGATTCGCTCGAGATTATCCAGGAGACAGGCGTTGGCAACGATGAGGCCAACCAGCTGTTCATGTTTACGCAGTGGACCGAGATGATGACGGAGTTCGCACGTACGGGCAAAAACTCGACGGTCGTGTTGCCGAGCGACTTCTCGCAGTCGGCCTCTATGTTCGAGCAGATGCTGGCTGCCGGCAAAGTTCAAAACGATTCGAAGGAGTAGGCGCGCGTGAAATACACCGTCGTTTGTGTTGGTAAGCTCAAGGAGCGCTTTTGGAAGGACGCGTGCGCTGAGTACACCAAGCGTCTGGGTGCCTATGCCAAGGTGGATATCCGCGAGGTGGCCGATATCGACCCGGCTAAGGCGGGCGGTGTGGATGCTGCGCGTGACAAGGAGGGGGCGGCGATTCTTGCTGCCTTGCCGTCTCGAGCGCATGTGATCTTGCTGGCCATTGAGGGCAAGGAGCGTTCGAGTGAGGAGCTCTCGGCGAGGCTCGACGATCTTATGCTGCGAGGTAGTAGCGACATTGCCTTTGTAATCGGCGGTTCGGACGGCGTGAGTGATGAGGTGCGCGCCCGCGCCGACGAGATGCTCAGCTTTGGGCGCATTACCTTGCCGCACAACCTGGCGCGCGTGGTGCTGCTGGAGCAG
Source organism: Collinsella sp. (assembly GCA_019414205.1). GTDB lineage: Bacteria > Actinomycetota > Coriobacteriia > Coriobacteriales > Coriobacteriaceae > Collinsella. The sequence continues at coordinate 243,765 of DXML01000009.1, forward strand.
ATCTACCGCGCCTGCAAGATTAGCCGTGGCGAGCCGTATCACAAGTAGGTCGGCAATACGAAACAATAGCGTGGGACAATGACTTTCGTTTTTGAGGAACGCATCTGAGAGGACTGTGTGATATGAAGATCGGATTTGTCGGTTTTGGCAATATGGCGAGTGCTATGGCCGATGGCTGGATTGCCGCCGGCGTGGCCGCGGGCGACATGTGCGCCTGCGCAGGCCGCTACGATGCTTTGGTCGAGCGTTGCGAGGTGCGCGGCATGGTCGCCTGCCACGATGCCGCCGAGGTTGTCGCCGCATCCGATATCGTGGTCGCTGCGGTCAAACCGTACATGATCGAGAAGGTATTCGCCCCGCTCAAGGATGCTCTTGCCAAAAAGGTCGTTCTGTCGGTTGCCTGGACCTGGGACAGTGCCAAGTGGGAGCAGGTCCTGCCGGGCGTCGCGCATATCTCGACGGTGCCCAACACGCCGGTTTCGGTGGGCGAGGGCGTCATCGCCTGCGAGAAGGCTTCGACGCTTAACGACGAGCAGCGTGCTGTGGTGCTCGACCTGCTCGGTAAGCTTGGCGCTGTCGTCGAGCTCGACACAAGCCTGCTGTTTGTGGGCGGCACGGTGGGTGGTTGCGCTCCGGCGTTTGTCGCCATGGCAATCGAGGCCCTGGGCGATGCGGCGGTCAAGCACGGTATCCCGCGTGCGGATGCTTATCGCATTGTGAGCCAGATGGTGCTGGGTACGGCAAAGCTGCAGCTTGCAACTGGCCAGCATCCTGCGGCGATGAAGGATGCCGTATGCTCGCCCGGCGGTGCCACCATCAAGGGCGTCGTTGCACTCGAGGACGCCGGCATGCGCAGCGCCCTGGTCAAGGCAATCGACGCAACCCTCCAGTAAAACCTGCCATTTAGGGACAGTTTATTTTGGCAGGTTTTTCCTGCGGTTTTGTCCTTTTAGCGAAAAGTGCCCCGCAACTGGCTCAATTCCAGTTGCGGGGCACTTGCGTTTGCCCAGATAAAACCGACCAAAATAAACCTGTCCCTTTTTGGCAGGTTAGTCCCAGAAGCTGTCTTCTTCGTCCTCGGACTTGGGGCCGCGGTCGACATACATCTTATGGGTGCGCTTCTCCATTACAAAGGCAATAATCGCAAACAGCAGGATGCCGCCGGCGAAAAGGATGGCAAAACCGGTGCGGGTGCCAAACAAAAAGGAAAAAACTGCGTCCATTGGGTGCCTTCTTGCGTAGTTGAGTTGGGTCGTAAACGCTCATAAGTATATACTTGCCCATACATGTACAAGGTTGCAACCTAAATGGAATGTATATCGCCGGAGGATCTAATGCTTGATATCAAGTTTGTTCGCGAGAACCCCGATGCCATCGATGTCGCCATGGCTAACCGCCAGACGTCTTGGGATCGCGAGAAGTTCTTTGAGCTCGACGACGAGCGTCGTGCCGTCATCACCGAGGTTGAGGAACTTCAAGCCACGCGCAATGCCGAGTCCAAGAAGATCGGCGCCCTGATGAAGGAGGGCAAGAAGGACGAGGCCGAGGCCGCCAAGGAGGCCGTGCGCGCCGTCAACGAGAAGATTGACGGTCTGGCCGAGCGCCGCACCGCCCTCGAGCAGGAGCAGTACGACTTCATGGCTCACCTGCCCAACATTCCTTGCGAGGCCACGCCGTACGGCAAGGACGAGGGCGAGAACATCGAGCGCCGTCGTTGGGGCACCCCGCGCGAGTTCGACTTCGACTTTAAGCCGCACTGGGATCTGGGCACCGACCTCGACATCCTTGACTTCGAGCGCGGCAACAAGCTCTCCGGCAGCCGCTTCACCGTTCTCGGTGGCGCCGGCGCCCGTCTTGAGCGCGCCCTCATCAACTTCTTCCTCGATACGCACACCAGCCGTGGTTTTAAGGAGTGGTGGCCGCCCATCGTCGTCAAGCGTCAGACCATGTTCGGCACGGGCCAGCTGCCCAAGTTCGAGGACGACGCCTATCACGTCTCGGGCGACAACTTCCTGATCCCCACCGCCGAGGTCGTGCTCACCAACCTGCACGCCGGTGAGGTCCTCGACGCCGATACCCTGCCGCGCCGCTACACCGCCTTCACCCCCTGCTTCCGCGAGGAGGCCGGCTCCGCTGGTCGCGATACCCGCGGCATCATTCGCCAGCACGAGTTCGACAAGGTCGAGATGGTAAAGTTTGCCAAGCCGGAGGAGTCCGACGAAGAGCTCGAGAGCATGACCGCCGAGGCCGAGTTCCTGCTGCAGCAGCTGGGTCTTCCGTATCGCGTGATTAGCCTGTGCACCGGCGACCTGGGCTTCTCTGCCCGTCAGACCTACGACGTCGAGGTCTGGCTGCCGAGCTACAACGCCTACAAGGAGATCAGCTCCTGCTCCAACTGCGGTGACTTCCAGGCCCGTCGCGCCAACATCAAGTATCGCGACCCCGAGAACTTCAAGGGTTCGCGCTATCTGCACACCCTCAACGGTTCCGGTCTGCCGGCTGGCCGTACCATGGCAGCCATTCTGGAGAACTACCAGAACGCTGACGGCACCATCACGATCCCCGAGGTTCTGCGTCCCTACATGGGCGGCCTCGAGAAGATCGAGCCGGTCGCGTAGATTGGCTGCATAAGCGATTTGCTAGGGCACTCCTTTTTGGGGTGCCCTTTTTGTGTGCGGCCATACCATGCTGTGCGGACAGCTCAATAGAAAACACACGAACAACTGTTCTGTATACAGCCATCTACCTGCTATGCTTTTGCTAAATAAGAGCGAGAGAAAGGGGACGCGATGGAGCTGTTTGATGATCGGGTGGTTTTGTTTGAGAGCGACGAGGGCGGGGAGTACCTGCTTGTGACGTGTGAGCCGTCTGGCATGGGTGGCCTGGTGGTTCGACAGACGAGCGAGGGGCCGTTGACGCAATGGTGCTACGAGGAGTCGCCTCATGTGGTTGAGACGTTTGTGGCGCACGAGGGGCTTGTGGCCCTAGAGCATTTCTATGGGGTCCAGACATCTAATCAGGTTGCTCGCATGTTGAGTATCTCGTTTGCCGATTATGATTGTGCCCAGCGGGTGAGATCGCTCCTGAGGGAACTTGATGCTAAGTTTGGCGTGATCGAAAAGCCAATCGATCGTACGGGGAACGACGGTATATGCGGAGCAGCATGACAAAACTGCGTTCCACAAAAAAGTTTGAGATTGTGCTTGACTCCAATAAGCTAAAGTGGTTTTATATGTTTTGCGCTGCGGCGTTACCTCAGCTGGATAGAGGGTCTGACTACGAATCAGAACGTCATAGGT